>NZ_JBQOUU010000001.1:0-2080000 GCF_052216825.1 Bacillus sp. FH
ATCTTTCCATCATCACATTTTTCCCGTGAACATCGCAGGGGGTTAATCCTTGTTCTCTTGCATACTCTAAAGCTTTATTGATATCAAGGATCACCTGCTTAGGGATTTTAATCCCTTTATGAACAGCATCGTATAAGGTAATTTCTTTTAACCGTTTCAATACTATGAAATTTTCTCCTTTATAAATAAGCTTTGAATAAGAAGGATGGTTTCCGATTCTGCGGTATACTTCTGACTCTTTTTCAATGCCTTCTCCTTCGCGCGCGTATACTTTCACTACCCAATCTTTGTACTCTTTGTGCATGAATACCGCGGCATAATTACCTTTCCCTAAACACTTCCAAAGTCTAGGAATATCTTTAACTACTACAGGCTCGGATTCATCCTCGCTTCTTATGCTTATCTCTTTTAATAATTCATTCTTTATCAATCCCACAAAACAATTTATACTCATCATTTCCACTCCGGTTTTGCTAAAAGTGGGCCTGCCCACATTTTAACGAAAATATACACTAAGCGAATTTTAGCATAAAACTGGTCATCTTTCTTCTTCAAATAAAAAGATGACTCGTTTTATTTGAACTGTTGAATACTTAATATGTATTCCGCTATTCAGAGCCAAAAACCATACAACAAAAAAATATTTCTAACTATTTTCATTTTTTCAGAGGCAACTGTATAGAGCTTTTCTTAGTGCAAGTTCTCTTGGTTCATTGACCCTGCCAAATCCATGTTTGATTTTTAGTAGTTTTCAATTCTTGTTCCGCTAATATCTTTGTTAGCTAACACTTTTATCTCGCTTTAATGGGCAGTAAGACCCCCCACCTCAAAATTCAGAAAAAGTAAAGAAGTTAGGTGAGGGATTAACTGCCCATAAAAGTCCGATTGGTTCAACTAATAATCAGTGGGGATGAAGAAAACCCCCACTGATTAAAGTTTCACTTTATTGTTTTAATAGTCTTTTGTTTAATTCCCACAATGCTGTTTTGTTGCTATCCCACTTCAAATACGTTATGGCTTCCTCAAAGCATAACCATTTATAATGTAAGTGTTCTTTAGATAATGAGATGTTTTTTGTAGGTACTTTAACTCCAAACGAAAATTCTTTTATTACATAAACGTCATCTCCCCAAAGGAATTCTCCAACTACATCCTCTACTGGTAGTGAAGACACAGAATCTAATTGTATATATGAACATTCTCTTGTAATACCAGCCTCTTCAAACGCTTCACGTTTTGCTGATTCAATAGGAATCTCACCGTCTTCTCCACCACCAGCTATTCCTTGCCAATAACCATAATCACTTCGGTTGAAAATCGCATATTGAATAGAATCGTCAGTTTTTATATAAGGAAATATTAATACTTGATATGGTGCTCTCATTACTTAACCTCCTCTCAAAAAAAGCTTTAAATAAATAGAAATAAAGAGCAAACATCACAATTCTACATTAATAATGCACGTTCATGGTGTCGGCTCTTTATTTTTAAAGAATTTCATTTTTCGTAAACAGTCTTACTCTGAACGGAGAAAAAACTACTTATTTCCTATCGAATTTGCTTAGTGTATTTTTTCATACCCGATGTTATTCAATTGCGCCCGCAACGTCATAATCATTTAAATCTAACTCAATTGGTTGTCCCAGCGCTAACTTAGCAAGTTCTGATCCTAAATATGGACCTGCAGTTAAACCTGAGGCACCTAATCCGTTTGCAACGAGAATACCTTCAAAGTTAGGAAGCGGGCCAATTACAGGTAAGAACCCTGGTGTGAATGGTCTAAATCCAACTCTCGTTTCAAGCATAGTAGCATTTTCTAAGCCAGGTGCAACTGTTAATGCTTTATGGAATACTTCATTTAAACCACCAGCCGTTACACGGTGATCGAAACCAGTATCATTCTCATGTGTTGCACCAATTACGACATGGCCATTGTCAAATGTTAAAATGTATTGATCATTTGGCGGCATAACAACTGGCATATTTTCTGTTGCTATATTTTCCATTTGCAGGTGAACAATCTGTCCTTTTTGAAACGTAACTAAGAAATTAATTCCTAATGGGTTTAAGATTTCATTCGCCCATGCACCTGCAGTTACAATAACCTTTTCTGCTAGAATTGTTTTATCGTTTACTTTAACACCCGTAATCTGACTACCTTCACAGACTAATACTGCATTGCCTTTTATAAAAGTTGCACCATGTTTTTTCGCAGCGCTTATTAATGCGTTGCGTAATAATCTTCCATTTACTCGTGCAGCACCACTAATATGAACAGAACTAAATTCTTCTGATAATGCTGGGAATAATTTTTTCGTTTCTTCAGCTGATAAACGCGTAATTTCACCAATCTCTGGTGCATCTTCACGGCGCTTATAAGCTCGCTCTTCCATTTGATCTAGTTTTTTCTCATCAGTATGTAAACTAATTGCACCTACACGGTTGTAACCTGTATCCGTTTCACCGTCGTCTTCTAATTGCTGAATTAACGAAGAATAGTAACGTGCACCGCCTTTAACGATTTTATACCATGCTTTATTACGACGTTGCGAAAGCCATGGACAGACAATACCTGCTGCTGCATCCGTTGCTTGACCTACTTGTTGACGATCCACGATAATAACGTTCGCGCCAGCCTTAGCAAGATGATAAGCAGTAGACGCACCTAAAATTCCCGCTCCAACTACAATATACGATTTCATTTCAAACACCTTTTCTCTTTTACTAATTATATAAATATAAGAACATCCCTTAGTATAATGGAAGAAATACTTTTTTCAATGTACTCATCGCAATTAATTGTTGCATCATTGTGACTTTCCTAATCTTATTTTTTCTTTTTGCGGAATAAATCAATTGTTTTATAGCCTTGTGATAGAACCTCAATCATCTTTTCAAAACGTTTTTCACGTGTTTTTTCTTGTTTGACAGAAAACAGATTACGTGCCCAATCTTTTTTGTATCCAGGTGTTAAACTTTGATAAAACTTAAGTTCATTTGGATGATTAGCTAATAAAGCTTCAACATCTTGAATTCGATCTGCATAATCAGCTACACATTGGCTCATTGCAGGCGTTTTCGTCGCTTTTTTCTTCTCACGCTTTAAACCTACAACAGTAAAGATGTCATCCATACTTACCATTCGCGCAAATTTAATATCGCTTTCTCCCACATATCCATCTTCTCCAACGTTTAATGCTGGAAACATCTCATCACGGTGAATAAACGTACTGTAGCGAGAATTACCTTTTTTCGGATATGCGAAGAATATGTATCCTTTTTCAATTAATAATTCTTTATTACTAATAATATAATTCGTTTGTTTCACCATTTCATCCAGTGTTTCTACAAAAATAAAAATGGCATCGTGTTCTTTTGAAAATACAGTTTCTTTTCCTGTAAAAACTTCGTAATCACTTGGTTCATTAATAACAACCATATTCGTATACTTATTAAGTTTCAATTTATCGATAATTGACATGAAGATCTTCCTTTACATTCAAAATTCATTGTTTATACTTTTTCATACTGTTCTAGTGTATTATATCTATTAAGAAAATCAAACTTTAATAGTTGTTTTAAATTAAATTAATAAAATAGCCGGTTCTTATTCAGAACCGGCTAGCTATTCGCGTTATCATAACTCAATAGCAAATAAAGTATATAAAAGCTCTCTATATTGCTCTTCTGTAATTTCACGTTTCGCTTTTTCGCCATGAACTATTTCAGTGAAACTAGTATTGGTTAAAGAGACATGACCAGATTCCGTCAATTTCACTGCAATTGGTCCTTTATTGAAAATAGATTTCTCATCTTCTACTACTCTTTTTTGAACATCATTCACTACTGCCTCATCAATGATACGATTATAAAAAGCATGACATACTTTCCACTCACCGTTCGTATCTTTTCTTTCTAGAACGTAATTCCCTTTACTCGTATCTTTTCGTCTCACTCGATACGTACCATTTTTAGAAGAAACAGCCTCACCAGTAAAAGGCACAGGGACTAGAGGTACTAATGAAGCAATACCTACATCAATTACGTATCGTACGTTATCATAATTTAGAATAATCGTTATATGCCCATCCTCGAGTGCCCAAGTGTTTATATCATTTTTATATACGGTACCTAATGCGAGTTGTACATCATAACCACAATCTTTTAAAAAGTAGTACAAAAGAGTATTTAATTCATAACAAAGTCCACCGCGGGATCTAGTTAAAATTTTATCCTGTAAATTTTCCATAGTAATTGCATTCGAATTACGTGATATAACATCTAAATTCTCAAATGGTATAGTGTGTGCAAATGCAAAAAGAATTGTATTTAATTCTTCAAACTTCATTTCAGTACGCTTTGCAAGATTCAATCTTGTAAAAAGCTTATGTTGTAGACTTGTCATAGTCAGCACCCCTTAAAATGTATAAGTTAAACTAGTATATGCTGATTGTAATTTTGATGGGGTACTGAAACAATGTACATTTCGTTTAACTGTACCGGTACAAAAAGTCTAACTTACAAGATTACTCAAGATAAGAAGCTACGAATACAAATGTAATAGTTTGTCTATAGGTAAATTATTATAATCGCTTAAATCAACAAAATACTGAAGCTGCCACATTTGGCTCTTTTTAGCTTGGTTGCTAACAGGGGTATCCCAGATCGGATAAATCCTCATAGCCATCTTGCCTTTTTGATTTTGTGTTCTCAAGATTTTTTCCTTAAGAAGAATCTCTTTAGGGAAGATAAATTGTCCTAGTTTATTATCATCTATACAAGTGATAACTAATAAGTCAGTAGCAGCGTCATAAGAGAATGCTTGATTTTGCATATCGTCATCTTTCTCCCAAAAAGAAACAAATTGACCAATTTTATTAGGAGTAATTTTGGATTTTCTAAAACGAATGGTTTTGTTATTTAAGTGAAATAAATATCCTGCATATTCTGCGTTTTGCTTTTCTTCTTTTACATTCGCAATCAGTAAATTGTTAGGTTTGTAAATTATGTTGTTTAAGTTTTGTATCGTATCATTATAACTGTTCAAGAAAACTCCCCCTTTATTCATTTCTTAGTTTAACACAAACATCAGTTCTTATATGTTATAAATAATAAGCGATATGAAAAAGAGGGTAATTTTACTGGGGTATTGTTATTACTTTAATGTACTTAGTTTTTCAATTGCTTGTTGTTCAGTTGCTAAGTAAAAAATATCTTTACCTTTATTACATTCATAAATAAAATCCTTTAAGCTTTTACTAGTATACATAGAGAAATCTCCAACAATAGCAAATTTCACCTTGTAGTTTATAAATTTTTGAAGGATATCGCCCGCAAGACGTGTTTTTAGATCAAAGAAATCTTCACTTATTAAAGATTTATGGATAATAATATGCTTCGCATCTATCTCATATTGAACAGTTGCCATAGTATCTAATGCAGATTGAACATCGGATATTAATACCTTATCATTTCTAATGACCGCAATATTGATTCCATCGATTACTACTTTCTTTATTTCCATAGTCCCACCCCTTTATAATTTACACAATATGAGTAAAATTGTTTTACAAAACTTCGTATGAATCATAGATTAAATTAGCTGTAGCTTTTAAAATTGCCTCTATTTTTTATTACTAATACGGTCAATGAAATTAATTTTACTTGTTAAAAAAATATTGTGGCGTAACATAACTTAACAAGCTATCCAAAGTGTTAATCTCGGCATATGGTTGTATTTTGGTAGTATTCTTGATTTTCGGAGGGTTAAACCACACACCTTTTATATTTGCATTTTGAGGACCAGCAATATCCTTTTCTAAGTCATCTCCAATAAATAATACATCTTCTGGTTGCACATTAAGCTTATTTAATGCTAGTTCAAATATACGTTTATCCGGTTTACTAAATCCCACTTCTTCAGAAATAATGATCGTATCAAAGTAATTGTTTAAATTCGTGTTAATTATTTTAGCCCTTTGCCTCTGACTTGAGCCATTTGTTATAATTCCAACTTCAAAGTGCTTCTTTATATGATGTAAGAAATGAATAGTATTTTTGTCTATTGAAAAACATTTAGGGAAATTATTATTCCAAAAATCTTGGATATAATTGCGTGGCAATCTATACTTCGGCGGGAATTCATCAAACAACGATTCTAAAACTATTGTTTTATCACTCATGCCGTATTCCCTTTTATCATATTCTTTAAATTTCCGTAGCATATTGTTTTTAACTGTATCACTAACATCCTCATAACAATTTTCTAAAACAAATAAAAACAATTTATCTACTGCCATATCCCTATTAAGTAACGTATCATCTAAATCAAACAGCATAGCTTTATAACCCATCAAATAAATTCACAACCTTTCTATATTTCTTAGTTATCATCAAAAGTAATCAAAAAACAATTCATATCAAAGAACTCCTAATAGAACGCTATTCTAAGAGTTAAATCAAAAATCCTTTTTCTGTTTGTTAATTGATGTGAAAGTACATAATTTCAACTAAGGTAGTAGGTGAATTTTTTAATTATAATTTATAACTTTCAGATTAATTTGAAAGTATTTTGTGATAAGCTGTACGTAAAGATTAAATATAAAGGATGATTCGTATGCAAATTAGACCAAAGGCAAGTGAATATAACTCTTATTATGCTACGTATGTTAACTTAGTATCAGACGGAAATATCATACAAATTTTAGAACAACAAATAGAGGAAACGAATCTTTTATTAAAAGACATTTCTGATAGTGAGGGACTTTTTCGATATGCTCCTACTAAATGGAGTATAAAAGAAGTAATCGGCCATATTGCGGATACAGAACGTGTTATGGCGTATCGCTTGTTATCTATCGCTCGAGGCGAGACAGCAGAACTTCCAGGCTATAACGATGATATGTATGTTCTTAAAGCTGCTTTTGATAAGCAATCTATGCAAGATCTTCTTGAGAATTTAATAGTTGTTCGCCAATCTACCTTGCATTTACTGAAAAGCTTAGATAAAGACACTTGGTTACAAAAAGGATATGCGAACAAATCTGAAGTTACAGTTCGTGCATTAGCATACATCATAGCTGGACATGAGCTTCATCATCTACAAATTATAAAAGAACGTTATCTTGGTTCTAATGCATATCCAGTAAGTTAATACTTGAAGAAAAAGAGTCCCATTTATATAGGACTCTTTTTTGCTATTTATAAAATTCACCACGCAAGATGCAAACGAGCCCTTATACATAATTTTCTTCAGACTGATATACTATAAACACAATAGTTCTAGAAAGGTGATGATATTATGTATGAACAACAAAATAATAGGGATAGAGATCAAAAAATGATGTTTTTTATGCAAGGAGTTCCCACAAATAGAGTTAACATGAATCAATTGCCAAAATGGATTAGAATCTTCGGCTATTGTGCGTTTGGTTGGATGATACTATTTAGTTTCATTATGATTGTAGGTTTAATTCTGTAATAACGATACATTCAAAATGTTAACGGAACAGCATTTAGATTATACATCTAGGTAACAAGCTATTTTATTACCTAGATGTACTACCCATTCCTTTTCATCTTCATGAATGTAAATAAGTGCATTGAACATTCAACTTGTGAAGAATAGTAATGAGGGTGATAAAGGTCTATACTCACAATCCTTTTGATTTATTTTTGGATGGTAAAACATGTTTCTCTACTCTTTCATATTGAGTAAGTAATTGCCTAATTAAAGATAATTTCGGTACTAACCAATGCGAAAATACCGCCGAAATACATCCTATTAAAGCCCCTACTGCAACATCAAAAGGATAATGAACCCCTACCCAAATACGAGAGATCGCTACACAAAGTGCAAGTATAAGCCATAGCCATCCAGTTTTTTTACGAACAAGCCAAAACGAAAAACAAATCGAAAAAAAGAGAATCGTATGGTCACTAGGAAATGAATTATCTACAGCATGGTCGACAAGTTTATTAACATCAGGCAATACTGCAAACGGTTGATAATTTAGATGGAATTTCCCTGCTATTTTCCCGATTACCTCAGCAATTACAAAAGCAACCATCGCTTGAATAACCATCATCCTACTTTTTCTAGACCCAGTAAACCAATAAGCTAAAATAATTAAAGCAAACATATATACCATATATTCTGCCAAAAATACGATGGCTGGGTTTAGGAATGAATATTGTTTACCTAAATCATTAATGGCTCGAAAAATATCAATATTGAATTGAGAAAAAGACATTTCAAATCCCTCCTTTTAGTAAAGTGTTTTACTGAATGCCATATACTTTCATTACATGAATAGTTTTGGTTATTGTACTCATCTAGAAATAAAAACTTCTTATGACATCGCTTTCTTCTTTTTCACTTTAATAAAAAAAGAAAAAGGAAAACATCGAATTTCCTTACAAACATTCGTACATTCTTACAGTTTTGTCATTTTTTCGTCACTTTGTAAATAGGTTCATCGTCTTGCCTTTTGCTATATTCATAAACTCTTATATCTACAACTACGGAAATGATAATTACACATAAAAAAGAGAAGAACCTTGGTAAGTTCTTCTCTTTTTTTATTAAATTGTAATATAATTACAGTATGTGAAATTATACTATTTTAACTTTAAAAGCGAAGTGAAAACAATCTTTCGTTCGTTTTTGGTATTTATTTAATCGGTTTCTCTGTTTTTAAAACAAATGAACTTAATGCAGAAACTTTAATTTTATTGTCATGGACAACAGAAAGTGGTTTACTTCCCGCCTGCTTCCCGTCTACTAGTACTTTCCAAGGACCTTTCGATGGAAGTGTTATTTCAACAGCTTCTCTATTTGCATTGTGAGCCACCGTAAAGTATTCATTTTTATTCCCCTCTATTGTATAAGCTACAGTATTTTTCGGAGCATGAATAAATGATATATGTGTTTTTATTTGCTCTGCAGATGTCATTCGAAAAGCTGAGTACTTTTTGCGTAATTCTATTAAACCCTTCATATAATCTACTTCATTATTAAACGTTGCTCGGCGCAGCCAATCCATCTGGTTAATTGAATCTGGAGATTTGTAACTGTTATGATCACCATATTTCGTGCGCATAAACTCTTGTCCCGCATGTAAGAACGGAATACCTTGTGATGTTAATAAAATCGAAGAAGATAATTTATGCATTTGTTTTCGCACGTCTTCACTGTCACTTGGATTAGTCAACTCAAGTTTATCCCATAATGTATGATTATCATGCGCTTCCACATAAGTTAGCACCTGCTCTGGATCTTGGTAAGTCGACGAATTTGTATCGTAGTCAATGCCTGCGGTAATACCTTTTTTAATACGGTCTTCCATGTGTTCCTTTCCATTTACAAACCCATTTTCTTTCTCTTCAAATACACTACCTTTTAATCCATCACGTATATTATCGTTAAAATGAGCAATCCCTTTCATTTTCTCTGCATTTTTTTGATTTGCTTTCAACTCTGCTGCAAGAGGTGTATTTAAATCCCAACCTTCTCCATGCAGTATAATAGAAGGGTCAATTTGATTAACAGCTTTACGTATTTCATTCATTGTTTCATAATCATGAATACCCATTAAATCAAAACGGAATCCGTCTAAATTGTATTCTTTTGCCCAGTATGTTATTGAATCAATCATAAATTTCCTCATCATTTTTCGTTCTGAAGCAGTATCATTTCCTACACCAGTGCCATTTGCAAATGTTCCGTCTTCATTGTAACGATAATAATAACCTGGAACTAACTTATGAAAATTAGATTCAGTAGCATTATACATATGGTTATAAACTACATCCATAACAACGCGAAGGTTATTATCGTGCAATGTTTGAACCATTTGCTTTAATTCAGTTATTCGAACAGTTGGCTCATATGGATTTGTAGAATAAGATCCCTCTGGAACATTGAAATTTTTCGGATCATATCCCCAGTTATATTGTGGTTCGTTTACATTCTCTTCATTTACTGAAGCATAATCAAATATCGGTAAAAACTGAACGTGAGTAACACCAAGGTCCTTTATATGATCAAGTCCTGTTTTTACACCTTCTGGCCCTTTTGTTCCTTTTTCTGTTACACCTAAATATTTTCCTTTCTGTTTAATGCCACTTTCGGGCTGAATAGAAAGATCACGTACATGCAATTCATAAATAATAGCATCTTCCGGATTTTTTAATTTAGGCTTTTTGTTAGTGTTCCATTTTTTCGGATTTGTTTCTTCTAAATCAATAACCGCACCTTTATCTCCATTTACAGAAGCAGCACGTGCATAAGGATCAACTGCTTCTGTCCACTTATCACCAATTTTTACCTTATACGTATAATAGAGACCTTTTTGATTCCCTTTAAGTTCTGCTTTCCAGGTGCCCTTTTCACCTTGTTGCATATTTATTTCAGTACCTATTTTATCGTTCCATTTTTTATATGTAACTAACTTCGCTTCACTCGCAGTAGGAGCCCATACACGGAACTTTGTATGTTGCACGGTATATGTATTTCCTAAATCGTTACCACCATAATAAAATAAATGATCAAATTCCTCACTACGAATGACTTTACCAATTTCAGTATTCGTATCAGCTAAGTTTTCTATTTTAACTTTGTATGTTTGTTTTAAATCAATTTTCTGTTCCGTAATTATTTTCACCTTATTCGTAATATCTCCACTGTTTATATCATAAGGAGTAATATTCTTAATTTTAATACCTTCAATTTCGATTTTCTGTTCCTTAATATGAAATGGAACATTCGTCGTTACAGTGATTTCATTGAAACTATCAATAGTTGCTTTTTGAATTGATAGATCCGAAGAAGGCTTAGCGTTATATACCTTTTCATCACCAGAAAGAATCCATACTTCAGCACGACCGTCCTTTATATTTTCAATCCAACGATCCCCACCATCTTTTTCCCACTCATTTGTACGAATGATGAATCCTACACGATTATAGTCACCATCTATATTAATCTTAGCGTACTTTCCAAATTCATCTTCACCAGTAAATTCATAAGATGTACCATTTGCATTTTCTCCCCATAACCAAAGATTCCAGTCTTTTGTATTTCCAAGCTGCTCTTTGTAATGAATGATAACTTCAGTTGTTTTCGAATTTGAAACTGCCTTTACACTTTGAAAAGAGAAAACAGATGATAACATAACGATTATAGTAAGCAATAAAACTGATTTGTTAATTAATCTTTTTGTCATTTGCACTACATACACCCTTTCTTTAAATAGTACGGACGATTTATTATGCCCGTACTACATTACACAATTTAAATTAATATAGAAATCTCTTTTGCTTCCCCCCGTATTGGTTATTTTCACATATGTATTTCAATGATCTTTCCAATACGAAAACGTTTGCATTGATTGTTAAAAAAATAGTTTATTTATGTCTTCATATATCTGTAAATACGAAAAGATCAGGGAAATTATTTTAAAGCAATCGTTTGTTATCGCTTTCATTTTATAGCACTTCCCATTAAGGGGTCAATATATTATTAATTTTCTGTTTTTATATACTATAAACCTAAAATCTTTGTCGCAACTTCTTAAAGGTAGAGTACCTAATTATTGCTTAGTAAGTTTATTTTTCAAATACATTGGTATGAAAAAAACAGCTAATATCCTTAAAACGATATTAGCTGTTTTTCATAATGTAATAATATATGAATAAGAACTATATTTCTAACTTACTTAATTTTTGCTGCATCAAATGCCTTTTGTACTGCTTGAACTTCAGCTGAATTTGCACCATATTTGTTAGTTGCCACTCGAATACATGCTGATCTCAATTCTTTGAAATTAGAAGTCATGTTTAACTCATCTGTATTTGCATAATAGAAAATATCAAACATTTTATCTTCACCAATTCCTTTAACAATTACTCCGTTATGAGTTCCGCCTTTTGCAATAAGATAAGCAACTTTATTAATAATGCTTGAATTAAAATGAACGCCACCTTGATCCCATCCATTAAAATCGTTAAATTCACTGTAATCATCTGGATAAGGTACTCCAAGTGAAGATGGAACAGAAGCTGGGTTTTCCATATCACGGAAGACAGATCCAGTTTGTTCTCCCATCGTCCAGTTAAAGCTTCCATTATTTACGTATTTCTCAATAGATGTTCCCATAATATCAGATAGTGCCTCATTAATCGCACCAGATTCACCGTAATATTCAAGATTAGATTCACTAGAAGTAACAGCATGTGTAAATTCATGGCCAGCTACGTCATATGCTTTGACGATAGGATCTCCATATACAAGCATACTACCATTATTAGCACTTAATGCATTCTGCCAATTTTTCGGATTATTCGTCTCTTCAGAATCCCAAGCGTGTACAACTGAAACTACCTTTTGTCCCTTATTATCAAAGCTATTACGATTGTATTTATCTTTATAAAAATCAAACACTTTTGTTGCTAAGTAATGAGCACTTACTGCTTTTGGATCGTTAAATGTTGTCGAAGTACTAGTTGCTAATGTACCAGGATAATAGCTTTCTTCTTTCGTAATATCTCTGTAATTCACATCATATGTTTCAATTCCTTGCCCTCTTGTATAATCAGCCAGAGCATATTTGCCATTACTTTGTTTAGAAATACCAAATGAACGAGAGATCCCTAAATCATCTTTTCCAGTGCCCGTTAATGATGTAAGACTGCTTTTTTTACTTTTCTTTAAGGCTCCAACTAGTTTTTCACTTGCTTTCAAGTTAGACTCTTGTACCATATTTTTTAACATATCACCATTTTGTGCATTTACTAAATATGTTCCGGAAACATATTTTGGTGTTGCCGCTTCAAATGTAACCTGGTATGCATTGCTAGCCTGTCCATTATTTTCATCAACAAAAATAACTTCCTTAACTTCTGGCTCCGAAATAAAATTGATATCGTTCCCGTACTTCGTATAAATATATTGTTTCGCTTCATCTTTTGATAGATTGATAGGCTTTTTCAATTCTTCTTGTTTTAAATTTTGCGCGCTATCGCCTGAAACACTTTTAATAACACCGTTATTATCTACGTGTGCAGTTAATTGATGGCCATATACTTCTTTTCCTTCATATGTTTGTTGTATACGTACAAGTGTAGTCCCATCATATGAATCACGTTTTTGAAGAACTTTATAATCTACTCCAGTTTCTCCATTGACTTGCTTTGAAGAAAGGGCTTGTTCTGTTTTCTCCTTAAGAGCATCTTTTACTACATTCTCTGGTGCCTTTTGTGACGGTTGTGTAAGTTCACCTGAACGGAATGATTCCTCCTGAATTTGAACTTGTAGTTGATCTGTTTCCTCTGCATGACCTACTCCATACGGTGCTACTGCTGTTAAAGCTAAACCTGTTGTTAATGCTACCTTAGTTAACGTCTTTTTGTTTTTCATTTTTTCACCTCGTATAATTTTGAAATAGAAAGCTTGTACAAAGTATACTTCCTGTTCCTGTCGAAAAAAAGGGAAAATACACAATTTATGTAACATTATGCAAAATTACATAATATAAGGACGATGATTCAAATTAAGAACAACTTATATAAGTGCATGAATTTCAATAAAAAAAGAGCACTTTAAGGTGCTCTTCAAATACGATTATAAATTATGCATTGTGTCATTTATTAGTATATGCTCGTCTCATTTAATTGTTTATTTAATGATTTCTCTACCCAATAACCTTTTAAAAATACATCATCCAATACACCAGTATCCTCCGTTACTGTTTGATTAGCAAATAAAAAATATAGTAAAGATAATGCTAGAAAGAAACATACTACTTATTTGCATTCATATTTATTGGTACTTTTTTAATTGGCACAAATAAATCAACCTTTAACTTTCCTTCTAAATCTTCTGCAACATTATTTAAGCAAAACTCTAAATTATCTCTATCATAATCTGCATCATACTCACTATTTGGCAGCCACTCTGCGTACATGTATTGATACGCTACACTTAATTTATGAGGTTCATCATAGAATTCGTATAGAGCGTATAGACCTCCATCTACACTTTTAAATTGCACACCCTCATGTTGTTCTTTCTCAAAGTTTTCAGGTATGGTCACGCAAGCATCATGTCGGCACATATGGCTTGCAACAAGTTCAGGATTATCTAATGAGATTCCGATAAATGATTGCTCCGGTGGATAAAGTTTATTTTCATTTGCCCACTGTAATAACCTTCCCCAGTGATCTTGTGGTTCAAAATAACTACCAGTTCGTCTTATATAGGCTACTTTTAATGGTGGTAATTTTTTTATAGTCACTTTCATTTATATCAGCCCCTTTATAACTATCTACTCCATTTATTTAGACTTCATTAATAAATATCCCTTCATTAATAGTACAAAACTCCAATGAAAACACGCGGAAATATGCTACAAATAAGAACAATGAATGAATAGATACTGATTTTAAAGAGCTGGATGTTTTCACAAAAAATATTCTTTTATACTAAATGGCTTGATAGAATTCTTTTCATCGTCCAAGCACATTACTAGAAACTTAAATAGTATATTAAAAACTAAAGGGGTCATATTGATGCAAAAAAACTCGTATAATGATTGCAATTGTAGTGTTCAAGATTTTTTATGTACCAATATAGGTGTACAAGTTACGGTGGTTTTGACATATGTGAGAGATTCATCACTTGGTACACAATCATACACCGGGATTCTTACATCAGCTGGAACTGACTATTTTACCATTGAAGATCCAACAAGCGGTAAATTGTATCTATTACAACGAATTTACCTAGATTATATAGAATTTCCAAACAGTCAAACTATTAATAAACCGAAATGGTGCTGTTAAATATTTGAAATACGTTTTATGAACTTGTGGATAAAAAAACACCTTTTTAAGGGTGTTTTTTTATCTAATCTACCCTCCCAGAAAAAACAACAATTAATAACATGTCATATCAATTTATCATTAAATAAATGTAAAAAATGTCCCTATTCATTCATTTTTCATGCGTATGTATGTACATTTGTTAATTTATTCGATATATTATGTGTATTGAATGATTACGAAAAACTTATAGCTCGCTAAAAATACCTTATATTTTTATATCCGTGAAAACTACAAAATGTATAAAATTCCATTTGTCAAATGAATTTAATGCGGAAGGAGGTTTGTGGTTACTTCATCGGGATATAATAATCAGTTTTAAACTGATAAAAATATAGGAGGCGATATAATGTTTCGTACGATTTCAAATTTCATGAGAGTAGCTGAGATAAGAAGGAAAATCCTTTTTACATTAGCGATGTTAATCGTTTTTCGAATTGGCACGTTTATTCCAGTTCCTCATACTAACGCAGAGGTATTAAAAGTACAAGATCAAGCTAACGTTTTAGGTATGCTAAACGTATTTGGCGGAGGAGCATTGCAACACTTCTCAATCTTTGCTGTAGGTATTACACCATATATTACAGCTTCCATTATAGTACAATTACTACAAATGGACGTCATACCAAAATTTTCGGAATGGGCAAAGCAAGGAGAAATGGGCCGTAAGAAATCAGCTCAATTTACTCGATACTTTACAATCATTCTCGCATTCATACAAGCCATTGGGATGTCTTATGGCTTTAATAATATAGCAGGTGGACAATTAATAACAGATCAAAGCTGGACTACATACTTATTTATTGCAACAGTTTTAACTGCAGGTACTGCATTTTTACTTTGGTTAGGTGAACAAATTACCGCTAATGGAGTAGGTAATGGTATTTCGATGCTTATCTTCGCAGGACTTGTAGCAGCGATTCCAAATGTTGCGAATCAAATTTATTTACAACAATTTCAAAATGCAGGCGATCAATTATTCATGCACATCATAAAAATGGTCTTAATTGGTCTTATAATTTTAGCGATAGTTGTTGGCGTTATTTACATACAACAAGCGGTGCGTAAAATACCGATTCAATATGCAAAAGCTGTTTCAGGAAACAATCAATATCAAGGAGCAAAAAACACTCATTTACCTCTAAAAGTAAATAGTGCTGGTGTAATTCCAGTCATCTTTGCTTCCGCATTTTTAATGACGCCGCGTACAATTGCGCAGCTCTTCCCTGATTCAAGCGTATCAAAATGGTTAGTTGCAAACCTTGATTTCGCACATCCAATTGGAATGACACTTTATGTCGGTCTTATCGTTGCTTTCACATACTTCTATGCATTTATTCAAGTAAATCCTGAACAAATGGCAGAGAATTTGAAAAAGCAAAATGGATATGTACCTGGTATTCGTCCTGGTAAATCAACAGAACAATATGTAACGAAAATTTTATACCGTTTAACATTTATCGGTGCAATTTTCTTAGGTGCAATTTCAATTTTACCGCTTGTATTCACAAAGATTGCTACATTACCACCTTCTGCACAAATTGGTGGTACAAGCTTACTGATCATTGTCGGTGTGGCACTTGAAACAATGAAAACGTTAGAAAGTCAGCTTGTAAAACGTCATTATAAAGGGTTTATAAAAAAAGCGAATTAAGTAAAAAAACACAGTTGGTTATTTTTCCAACTGTGTTTTTAATTCTACTGCATCTAATTTTTCTACTAATGTACCAATGATCTTTTCCAAGTTCATTATTTTTTCTTCTAGGGCTCGAATGCGTTTATTGCTCTCGTCTACATCATTATATTTTAAACTGTTATTGGATACTTTGAACTGCTCCCCTAATTCGGAAGTGATATCTTTAATAGTTGATTTTCCAGCATTATCTAGTGCATTTGTATTTGATTTTAATTCAAATTGAAGCTCATATGTATTTCCAGTTAACTCTTTAGCTATTTGCGAAATTAAATCTTTATAAGACTTTTTAACCCACTCTTGTTGGAATTCGTTTTCAAAATAAATGATTAATGAATCTTCATTTATTCTAGCTGTCGTTTCTTTGACCCAAGTTTCATATGACGGTCTCGAAATTTTTAATTGCATTTTATCTTTTATTTTATTCCAAATTGTTTTTGATTCCTCTTGTCCGGAAGTACGTTGATTATTTTGCACGTGATGGATCTGTGCTTTAGAAGTAGCGCTTGATCCTATTTCGAACCAAATTTGATATTCTTCATCAGTAAGTTTCTGTACGGTACTTGAAATTATATTTTTATACTCACCTTCAAGCAAATCACGATGAAACGCATCTTCACAAAAGATTATTACTTTATTATCTTTTATCGTAGCGTTTGTATTTCTAATCCATGTCATAAATGTTTTCTCTGCTATTTTAGGTCTTAATGCTTTCTTTACTTCATCCCAGCTACTAAGCTTTTCTTTTTGGACATCTTTCAAGTTAGATGGTTCGCCATTACATAGATCAAACTGAATTTCAAAAGTCGTATTAAACATTTCTCTTAATGTATTAAATACTAATTCTTTATAATGAGATTCTAACCAGTCACGTGCAAATTCATTTGGACAATAAATTGTTAATATATCATCCTCTAAATAAACAGTAGTATTCGTAAACCAAGTTTCATATGATGGTTTTGAAATTTGCGGTCGAATTTTTTCCTTTACTTCAGTCCAATTTATTTTCATAATAACTCCCCTCTTCTTACAGATCTCTTTCATATAGCTTAATAATATTACGCCTTTCCAATAAATAAAGTCAATCCGTATCATGAATAAAATGAAACATGTTTATATTCACTCAAAATATAAGCTTCTCTAACGCCTTCTTCATTTTAATACCTCGTTATTCTTAACAACTGGTTTTAAAACTTTCATTCTTCAACACTACTATATTGATCTATAACAATTGCTTTCATGTCCTCTCCCTTGCTGTTTATTTTAATAACATACAATTATTTCTCAAAATTTTTCCCCTTAAATTATCATAAACTTATTTTTGGGGGTAATTACGCAAAAAACAAAGCAAATCTAACACACAACTTAGAGTCATTCAAAATTTTATGTTTAATTACATTCAAAAGAAATGGAGAGAACTCTATGACTGAAAAGATATTTAAAATAAACGAGATTGATATATGTACAGAAAGCTTTGGAAACCCTAAAAATCCAGCTATTTTATTAATTATGGGTGCTACGTGTTCAATGGTTTATTGGGATGAAGAATTTTGTGAACAGTTGGCTAACACGGGGAAATTTGTTATTCGTTTTGATAACCGTGATGTGGGACGCTCTGTCGCATATGAACCTGGAACTTCTAATTATTCCGTTACGGATATGGCTGAAGATGCAATTGGGGTACTAGATGCTTATCATATTGACAAAGCGCATCTATTTGGTATGTCTTTAGGCGGTATGATCGCTCAAATTGCTGCTGTAAAACATCCCGAAAGAATATTAACATTAACATTACTAGCTACAAGTGTGATAGGCTCTGACAATAACACACGTGACTTACCCCCGATGGATGAAAGAATTTTAACACATCACGCAAATGGCACGCATTTAGATTGGACAAATGAAAATATTGTAGCAGAATATTTAGTTTCAGGGTCCCGTCTATTATGCGGGTCCAAACGCACATTTGATGAAAAAAGAGTCTATAATCAAGTAAAACAAGAAATTGAACGAGCTAACAATTTATTAAGCATGTTTAATCACGCTTTACTTCAAGGCGATGATGCATATGAAGGGGTGCTTCACTCCATACAAGCACCTACATTAGTCATTCACGGAACAGACGATACCGCACTCCCTTTTGAACATGGTCTCGCACTTATCGATGAGATTCCTAACTCAGCTCTATTAACTCTTGAAGGCGCTGGACATGAGATTCATCCTGATGACTGGGAAGACATCATTCATACTGTTACTGAACATACAGCTAAAATAATAGAAAAATAATGAATAGGAGGGGCACGCCGCAATTTGTGTCCCCCCTATCTTTACATGTAAAAACGCCCATCACTGTATCCGTATGTATAGTGATGGGCAATACTTATATTTTTCTATGTTTAAAAAAACGGACAATCTAATTGATCAACAGCTTCCCATGATTTTTTTTTTATATTATCGGTGGATTTATTTGCTTCTAGTGGTAAGCTTTTAAAAGGATTAACTTCTACTTTTAATAAAGATGATGGCTCAACGTATAACGAGAAAACATGGCTACTTGGTATAGCTTTTGACACATCAATATCTCCTACTTGTTTAAAAAGTTGCTGCGCTGCAAAGAAAAAGAAGTTGGTTGGATTTGATTGTTTATTCAGCCATGCAAGCATTTCAGGTGATACTGACTTATGAATATTAATTTTTACTCGGTCACCACGTTTATATCGCCTAGATCGCATACTTCCACCAACTAACTTATTGTTAAGTTTGTAAATCCTAACTCTTTTTGCTTATGCTCTCTATATTTTGGCGAACAAGTGTAGACTAATAACCCACGTGCATTTGTAAATAATGGATTATCTACAAAGATTACATTTGTTAAACGCCCTTTTTGTTTTAAAATCATTTTCAGGCTATTTTTTATGATAACTGCGCCCCCGCCATAAATAAAAACATATGGATCGTCTTTCATATCATCAATTTTGTTAATAATATCCGTTGCAACGCGCGCTGCTAAACCTAATAGTGCTGGTTGTGATTCCTCAACTAATAATGCATTTCTAGGGTGTTTATCATTTAAATAAATTTGATTGAATTCTGTAATACTATCAATTGTCTTTGTTGGATACTTCCGGTTCCATCTCGTAATAATTTGTAGTAACGTTTCTTTCACACCGTACGATAAACCCTTACTTAGTTGTGGTCTAAAGTTTACACCTAGTGAAACGACTTCTTCTGTCGTTCCTGCACCAATATCAAAAGATAATAATGTTTTATCAACAAAATCAATTTCTGACACTTTATTTTGTTCACATTCTATTTTATGTTTTACAACATTTCCTTCTTCATCATATACAATGCCCCACGTCCCAGAAGCACCCTCAGGTAGGCATTTGCAATATTCGATGGAAATATTAATTGTAACATCACGTCCGTTTGGATAATGGAACACAACCTTATGATTCCCCATATAACGTTTCGCATTTTCCGCCGCTATTTCTTGTGTAATAAGCTGCATAGGGAGAGCAACAGATAAATCATATCGAATGTTAATATGGCTAGAAGTTGGACTTTGACGCATAGCACTTACGGCTAAACCAGATAGAATCGTAATAACCATTAACTCATCAGTTGACTTATTCGATTTCTTCTCAACCTCAGTACCTTTTAATTGATCTTGAATGACTTTTTCTCCAACGATATACCGCACATTATTTAACATTAACGATGGAGAACTAATGGTCACGTCAATGTGATTTTCTAATTCAGATAATGAAACATCTTCCTCATCTAAAAGTCCTGTAGGCTCTCCTATATATAAAGCATATATACTCGGAATAAAAATAGGATCTTGCCCTTTCACCATTAACTTCAAACCATTATTTCCTGCATCAGCACCAGCTTTTAAAAGAATAGACATAACTACCCCCTAAATTAATCTGACATCCCTTCCAAATATATGCGAGCCCATTCTTTTACATTCAAATGTAATGTAATTTTTTATTAATCATAAAAACAAAATATCATATTCTCGCCTCTATATGTAAAAAGTATTTGACATGAAACTTTTCCAATTTTATACTATAGTTGTAAAGAGTTTTTTACAACAGTGGAGGTGCCATTTTTCATATGAATCGCAAAAAATTCATTTTAATAACAATCGTTTTATCATTACTTGGAGTGCTTATACACGGGGCTTATAAATACATCGCTGAAGGTGCGATTTTAGGTGGAACAATTTTCACAAGCGCTTTAATACTTAGCTACCTTATCAATCATATTACATGGGGAGATCCTCACGGTGTATCAGAAGAAAGTCAAGATGAAATGGGACAACAAATTACATATAAAAGCTCTAAAATTGCATATTTTACGCTCGTAGTTGTAATGTTCCTTATATTACTCTTCTCTGAAGGGTTTTCTATGGGAGCTAATTTAAATGGGGTTAAAAACTTCCCTCTTTTTATTGCACTGTGCTCTTCATTCTTTATTCACCCTATTGTCGAGCTTATAGTCGCAAAACAATATAAATAAAAAGATGAGATTTTCTTTATACAGAAAATCTCATCTTTTTATATTTACATCCCCTCAACTATCACTTTTAATTTATTCACAGTCCGCCAATTTCTTACTGTAGCTGGTGTATGCAACTTCTGAAACTGGTTCATTAATTTAGAGTTTCGAATGCTATTTTTGAAAAATAAATACACAACTTTTTCATGAATACAACAATCTTCAATCTCATTTTTTTGCATAAGTAGCTGATCTTTTTCTGTTTTAGAAAGTTCATGTGCTAAGAAGGCAATATGTATACTTTCGCCTTCTCGCAATGAATTGACTTCATAGGGGCATCTTTTTGTAATGTTTATAAATTCCTCATGTGTTCTTAACATAACCGGAACATCAAAACCAAAAACGTTTTTAATTTCAGATTGTATTCGTTTGTTTAGAAAATCAATATCTTTTTCAGATTCGAACACGATATTCCCACTTTGAATATATGTTTTCACTTGTTTCAACCCTATTGATTCAAACGCTTGTTTTAAATCAGCCATTTTGATTATCTTATGCCCGCCTACATTGATTCCTCTTAGTAATGCAATATAAATTGTCATATCAATCCTCCGCATTTTAATGAACTGAGCAATTAAGTTGATTTTCACTCTCATATTTCTCGAATATTTGTTTTAATTCCTCTAACATATCATGTATAGATAATATCTCAAATAAAATGATAGATTCACTTGAAAAATGATGATGATATTGATTCGGTTTACAATGTGCTAAATCATTTTTATTAATCCAAAATTGCTTATCTAATTCATCAATCAGTTTAAAATGTTCCTCATCTATTTTTTCACAATGATTTCTTAATATAGAAATTATAGAATGAATTGTTCGTCGTAAAATTTCTTTTTCATTTTGTGACCAATCACATGTTTCAATTGGTGCTCGAGCTAAATTATCTATATGATAAATAATTTGCTGTAATAAATGAAGTTGCTTTTGTACAAGTAAAAAGCTTCTCATTTCTTTTTTTGTATGTCGATGGTATTTCCAATCTTTTTGCTCATATTGAACAAATTGTACTGCTTTATGTAATAATACAGTTAATTTAGAAAGAGTATAGGTTGTCTCCTTTTTTATAACTTTCCCATCCATTAACGCAGTAAGCCATTCCTCCATAACATTTGCCGTTTTAACAAATAGCTCTTCTGTACATCCCGAAATTGTTTTAACATAGTGTGGTGGTAAGATGAAAAAATTCACTAAAGTAGACACTATAATACCAGTAGATGTAGTAGCTAATCGAATTAAAAATGCAGTAAAATAATGATCTGCCGTAATGGGAATCATTGCAACAGCAGTTAAAGTTGCGACTAACGTTCCTGCGTGTAGCCTTAGTTTTTGACATGTAACGATTGTAAACATTGCCGCTAACGCATAAGAAAGCGCCTGATGACCTAGGAAAAATGTGAAAGTCATTGCATACGCTGATCCAATTGTTGAAGCTGGAAAACGAACTAGTCCTTTTTTTATAGAATCCGTTGCGGTTGGCTCAATTGTTACAATTGCTGTAATAACAGCAAAAATAGTTGGTATATTGAAAAATTCGCAAACTAGAACTGTAAGAAAAACCGCAATTCCTGTCTTTATCACCCTTCCACCAATAATATTCCATTTTCTAACTTGATTCATTTGTATTTCCTTCATTTCTATTTCGTTTATTTATATATTTTACAACATATATTGTTCCAAATAAAAAAACTTACTACTTTACTATGCAAGAGTAAGTTTTTCTTCTCATTATTGTATGATAGGTAAATGCATTATAATTTGTTGACCAATTGGTCCCATTCTTCTAAGTCCTTTATCTTGGAAACCAACTTTTTCATATAAATTTTGTGCTGGAATATTTTTTTCATTCACAGCAAGTACAACTTCATTTTTCATCGGAAAATAACGTTGTACAAACGCTTGTAATAGTGCCAGTGATTTTTTAGCGTATCCCTTCCTTTGTCTATTGTGATTTATAGAAAATGAAGTTAAAAGTAAAGCGTTCTCATTTTCTGTGAATTCCTGTACTCTATCTCCTGTTTGCAATGCAAAAAGACCAACAGGTACCCCATTGTAATCTAAAATAACAATGACATTTTTTGTACGATCATTTTTTGCTTTTTTCAATAATTCAGCTGGGTCCGACGTAAATTGAACTTGTTCACTTGGTAAAGTAAATGTTTCTATAACTTCTTTATATTCCTCTTTATACGGAACTAATTGAATCTCCCCTGTATGTATGTTCATGATAAACTCTCCCATTTTTTACTTATTAACTTAAACCTTGCTGCACTTTAGAATGTACTTTGCCATCTAAAAATGTAATTTCAACTAATGCAGTTGGATTGCTTCCCTTCCAAGCAAAAATTTGCTTAATTTGTGTAGAATGTTCCACCCCTTCTTCTATGAGTAAATCCCCTTCAAAACCAATTAAATCTTTCACTTCTTTATAAGTCATTCCTTCATTTATATTGGAGAAATGATTTATATTGATAGATTTTTTCTTTTGATTTTCCATCACAGTAGAAGAAGTCGCTGTGTGCTTTTTTACTTCTTTCTTCTGTTCACACGCTGTCATACTGAAACCTAAGCATAAACTACATAATATTAATGTGCTTTTTTTCATCATAACAGTTGTCCCTCCCATCATAATTAAACCATATATTCCCTTAAAAATAAACTGAATATTTAATATTATATTGAAAAACCCTGTACAATTTAGTACAGGGTTACTGTTAAATTTATTTATTTAAATGATTATTTGATTGGTCATTCTGTTCTTTTCTCAGTTCTTGCTCTTCATCTTTTGGTAATTGTTTATCATTATCTTGAATTGGATTCGTTTCTTTATTTTCAATCATGTCATTTGGAACTTGTGGCATTACACGGCCAACAATTGCTGCTAACTCATCCAGTATACCTTCGCCTGTTTTTCCTTTTTTAATTTGCTTTCCAATTTGTTTCAGTCGTTCATACGTATCAACATCTGCTACAACAACTGCATTAGCACCATCAGGATCGTTTTTCAAACTTTCTGCAACAGAGTATTTAATGGATTCAACACGTGTTCGATCTAGTTTCGCTTTTACATCAATTCCTACGATAGCATATTTCCCAACTACTACCGCTGTCGCATCATTCACACCTGGCACACTTGCCGCTAAAGACGCTAAATGGTCCGCTGCTTTTTCATTTGGCTTATTTGACTTATTTGTATAATTAACATTTTTCATTGAAACATTTTTTTGCTCGGGCTTTTCGTTTGGATTATCCTTTTTTCCAATACTGCATCCAGTTATTAAAAAACAAACCATCAACATATATATTAAAATCTTCATTATTCTCACCACTTTACCATTAAAGTTTAATCATAAATTTTTTCAACAGCTTGCATTTTCTTCACTTTTTCTTCTGCTCCGCTATTTGCATTGATGAAAATTTGGTACGTATCTTTCCCTAAAGTACCTACAAATTCATAGCAAAGTACTTCGTTATGCAAATCGTTTACTACCATTGCTTTTCGCTCTTCCATTACCTTTACATCAGGGTTTATTTTCTTTCTTGCTTCTGCTGCAGTTAGCTTTGCCGAAGGGATTGTTCGTTTTTGATGTGATGCTAAATATTCTTTCGCCGAAAATCCGACGATAGAACCGTCATCTAAAGCAATTTTCATTTGAATTGCCTCTGGATAAATTCGTACGCCATTCTCATTTACTACATACGTAAATACTCCAACATTATCATATTGTGAGCTATCATAAAGCTCCATATTATGAAACTTATGGTCCTTTAAGAATTTCAAACCTTTACTTCCTGCATCGTTTAAACTAATTTTCTGTTCTTTAATTTCTCGATTATTCATAACCCAAATTGGATATCCGCCTTTTCCGGTAATATCCATATAAAACTCATTATTCGTTGCCTCGTCTTTAATTTTCACACTATAGAAAGATTCTTTCGCACCTTTTCCGCTTTTCTCGACTTCTACTTTTTCATTTCCTTTTAAATTTAAAAACGATTTTGCAATTTTCGCCGCTTCATCTTTTGAAATTGCTTTTCCTTCTGCTGCAAATCCACCTTTTTTATTTTTTTGTGCACTTGTAAAGGTCGGTCCGAAGTTTGTAGATGAATACGATGTTACATTTTTTTCTACTGTCTTTAATCCGTCAATAATTGTATTGTCTGCAGGATCACGATTTGATGCGAGTGCCATCTCAACATCCATCCAGCGTAAATTGTTTTTCAAAACAAGATGTTGCACTTTTCTTAGTTCATCTTGTATATTCCCTGCATTGGAATATAAAGTTTGCAACGTTTTGTATTCTTGATCATTTAATGGTTCTTTTTCTAAATCACGAATGGCTGCACGGTAACTAAAATCACCGATATTCGCTAAAAATTCTTCCGTTTTATTAAAAGGCATTAATGTTAAAGGAAGTTGTCCTACATCCGAACGAGCTTCCGATGTTAATCTCCATACATCTGCTAATGCAGGCGATAAAGATGCGCGCGAATTCATCGCAAGCGTTGTTCCAATTTTATCGTGCAATAAATCAACCTCATATGCTAAATCATGAAACGCACGTTGATAACTGTTTTCTGCCCGAATTAATACTGCATTTTTCTCTTGATGCTCTTTATAGCCCCAGTATCCTGTCCCAACTACACCAACTGTTAATAATACGATTATAATACCTCGTAACATAGTTCCACCTCCGCTCTATTTACAGAAAATATGTTTCCCGATCTTTTTAATTTGTGGACGAGTCCAAATCCATTTACTTGTTGCAGTATCTGGATTGAAATAATACAATGCGTTTCCTGTTGGATCCCATCCATTAATTGCATCTAATACAGCTTTTTTCGCTGTTTCATTTGGTGTTAAATATATTTGTCCGTCTGCTACCGCTGTAAATGCTCTTGGCTCAAAGATTACACCTGAAACAGTATTTGGAAATGATGCACTTGTAACACGATTTAAAATAACTGCAGCGACTGCAACTTGTCCTAAGTACGGCTCCCCACGAGACTCTCCATATACTGCGTTTGCCATGAGCTGTATATCATTTTGAGAATAACCATTTGGAACATTTGTCCCTTTATTTTGAGGTGGTTTATTTTCTTGTGCAGTACCTCCACTATTTCCTTTATTCGTTGTCGTTCCTTTATTAGCAGTTGACTTATCATACTTCGTTGCCTTCACGAGCATTTGCTTCGTTTTAGCTCCGGCTAAACCATCAACAGGTAAACCAAATTTCTCTTGAAAATTCCGAAGTGCCCAGTATGTACCCCATCCGAAAACACCATCTACTTTTCCCGTATAAAATCCGTTATATTTCAAACGAGATTGCAGTTCAATGACATCTTCACCAGATGCTCCCCTTTGAATGACTTGATTAGAAAAGGCTTCTACATTCTTTAGTTGTATACTACTGACCATCAAAGATAGTCCTATGAACGCAAGTAAAACCGCTATTTTAAAAATAGCTTTTTGGCGCATAATTTTCCCTCCTTAATTATGTAAATGATTTCTTGGTTATGTTTTGTAAAAGCCTCGCTTTTATGTAAAGAAGACAAAAAAATCCAAACTCATATCGTTGAAAAAATATGTAAACAATATAAAAAAGGTAAAAGGAGTTCATCATGAAAAAATTGTTAAAACGTATCGCACTCGTCATTCTATTCCTAACTACATGTTCAAATGTATATACAAGCTCATCAATTGTTCATGCGCAGCCGCCGTATGCAAAATGGGGGAAACTTGCTGTAGAAAAGACGAAAGAACAATACCCGAAAGCTGATATAATTGATTATCTTCATATAGGTAGAAAACCGAAAACCGTTCAAATAACAGTTGAAAAATTTAAATTATGGTTACGTGAAGATGGAAAAGAATACGGTGTTTTTGTTGATGTAGAATTTGAAACGAAGACGGAGAAATTTATTAAGGTGTCATTTCAGAAGACGAGTAGATAAAATGAAAACCTCACTGTTTATAATATAAACAGTGAGGTTTTCATTTCTAAATTACTTTCAATTGTGAAGAAATGAAACAATTGAACTGGATTAAATGGATTTACTTGTGCCCTTACTGAAAATTACAATTCTCTTGTATATGTTCAATAAATAATTTTAATGGAACAAGTCCACGTTTAGGCATATGACTACTTATTACAGCAGCTACCTCTAACTGCGGAATGATAACGATATATTGCCCGCCATATCCCATAGCAAAATACATACAGTACGGTATGTGAAATCTTTCGTTATTCAATACCCACCAGTGATATCCATACGCCCCGACATGTTCATACGTTTCAAATAGAGGTGTACTTGATTCTTCTAACCATTTCGATGATACAATTTCATTCCCCTGCCAATATCCATTTTGTAAACATAATATTCCTAGCTTTAATAAGTCTTTTGACTTCATTTTCATACCGAAGCCGCCGACATGTATTCCTTGTGGGTCTTGTTGCCACTCATATTCGGTAATTTCTAATAGATCAAATACATATTTTTTCGCAAACTGTTCTGTCGGCATTCCAGTAGCTTTTTTGATAATGTAACTAAGTAAATGCGAAGAGCCTGAGTTATAATTCATTTTTGTAGCGGGTTCTTCAATTATTGGTTTTTCTAATATATATTGCACCCAGTTCGCTGATTCTACAAAGTCATTCGGGAATACTACTCCATTTCCAAACTCTTTCCACTCCTCACCAGTAGTCATTGTTAATAAGTGATAAAGCGTCAAATCATGTTTTCCCTCAGGTACATTTTCAATCCACTCTGTAATGGGTGTATGTATATCATTTATATAGCCTTTATCAATTGCAATACCTATTAATATAGATACAATGCTTTTTGTAATCGAATTTATTTTATATAAATTACTTGCACATTCAGGTGTTTTATAATACTCAGTTGTTAATTCCCCTTTTTGATAAACAAGAAATGTATTTACTTTTTTCTTTTCAAATTTATTTTCTAGCTGCCTGAAATCCAATACTTTACCTCCAATTAAATCATTACCTAATTTATTATATCTTGTAGCTTTAATTAAAACATACTTGTGTTCAAATAAAAAACAAACCTGCCAGTAATGAACTGACAGGTTTGTTTTTTATAATTTTGTGCGAACATTCCAAAGCTCTGGGAAGAATCGTTGATCAAGTACTCGTTTTAAATAAGATACACCTGAAGAGCCACCTGTTCCCATTTTATGTCCGATAATGCGTTCTACTGTTTTCATATGACGGAAACGCCATTGTTGTAGCCAATCTTCAATATCAATTAATTTTTCAGCAAGTTGGTATAAATCCCAATATTTTTTTACATCCGCATACACTTCAAGCCATGCCGCTTCTACTGTTGCGTCTTCTTCATAAGGCTGCGTAATATCACGATTCAACACATCTTTATGAATAGGAAATCCTTCTTTTACAAGTGCTTGAATTGCGACATCATATAAACTTGGTGCATGTAGCGCCGTATGAAGTCGAGCGTGTAATTCTGGATCTTTTTCATAAATTTTTAAGGCATGCGGCGTTTTATAACCAAGCGCATACTCAATCATACGATATTGATACGATTGAAAACCTGAAGCTTGACCGAGCGAGTCACGAAACTCAATGTACTCTGACGGCGTTAATGTCGCAAGAATATCCCAAGATTGAATGATTTGTGATTGAATTTTTGATACACGTGCTAACATTTTAAAAGCTGGTTGTAATTTGTCTTGTTTAATAGATTCAATTGCTGCGTTTAACTCATGTAAAATAAGCTTCATCCAAAGTTCGCTTGCTTGGTGAATAACGATAAACAACATTTCATCATGGTGGTCTGATAATCTCTTTTGAGAAGATAGTAAACTATCTAATTGTAAATATTCCCCGTACGTCATATTCTCTTTAAAGTCCGTATGAATCCCTTTTTCCATAATTACCTTTTCATTTTCTTTCATATTAGCAAAACGCCCCTTTATATATATTTCTACTTATATTGGTCTAATAACTGCTCGAACTGGACTTCCATCTGCATCTGATAAGGCAAGTGGTAATGCGATTAGTTCGTAATCGCCATCTGCTACATGATCTAGTACGACATTTTCTAAAATGTGTATACCATGTTTAAACAATTGATGATGCGCTGCTAATTCTTTATCATCTAATGGATCAACTGATGGTACATCCACCCCGATTAAACGTATACCTTTTTCTGAAAGAAACGGTGCTATATCCGCACGTAAATGCGGGATTATATCTGGGAATTCATTCGCTTTACCATGTGAAGATGTGCGTAACAACAAGCGTTCTACGCCTTCTAAATGAAATTTCTCTAATTCCTTTTTCCCAATGCTTTCAAGATTAGAAACGTCAATGATTCGCGTAGGTCCGACATAAACTTGGATATCTAAATCTAACACTTTCTTTCCATCATTATCAAAATGAAACGGTGCATCAATATGAGTACCTGTATGAATACTCATCGTTAACTTTCCGACATTTACTGAGCCACTCTCTTCTTTTGACCATGATACTTCATACGAGAACGGTGTATCCCCTGGCCAAGTAGCAATATCATTATTTAGCGGTTGTGAAATATCAATCCACTCTGATGTTTTCATACTTATGCCACAACCTCTCGCTTATTTTCAAATTGCTTATACTCTTCATCTTTCATGATTTTCTTTAAAATCATAACAGACTGCCATACTTCTTCGTACGTATTATATAAAGCAACTGGCGCAAGTCTCACTCCATTTGGCGCTCTAAAATCTGGAATTACTCCATTTGCTTTTAACGCTTTACATATACGTGCTGCTTCTGCATGCTCTAAATAAATATGCCCGCCTCGTTTTTCATCCTCAAATGGATTTCCAATTGTAAATCCGAAATTTTTTAATTCATGATCAATCAAATTAAGCATGTATCTTGTAATATGTAATGATTTTTCGCGTAAACGTTCTATACCAGCATCTTTAAATATTTCAAGAGAACCGATTAAAGGTGCAGTACTTAATACGTGTGGTGTACCAATTTGATAAGCACCTGCATGATCAGCAGCTGTTAATGTATGTTCCATATCAAACTGCTTATCTTTTCTAGAACTAAACCAACCTGATAATCCAGGAAGTCTATTAAAATGCTTTTTATTCACATAAAGCCCTGCAACGCCACCAGGTCCCGCATTTAAGTATTTATAATTACACCAAATCGCGAAATCAACATCCCACTTTTTGAAATGATGCGGAATAGAACCGATTGAGTGACATAAATCGAACCCGATATGAATACCACGCTTATGCGCTTCCGCTGTTAAACGTTTCATATCAAGAATTTGGCCGCTTCTATATAGTACAGAAGGTAATAAAATTAACGCGATATCATCTGTCATTGCATGAATAATATCATCTTCAGAAAGTGTTCTACCATCTCGGCTCTTTACTCGTACTAAATGCTCATCTGGATCTAATCCTTTTAAACGAATTTGACTTTGAAGTGCATATATATCAGACGGGAATGTTAACTCATCCGCAAGAATTTTTGTGCGAATTCCTTTCGGCTCATAGAAAGTTGCGATTACTTGATGAATATTTGTTGTCGTGGAACCGGTTACAATAGTTTCTTCTGGTAAAGCTCCAATAAGAGGTGCAGTCAATTCACCTAATTTCTCCGAAAGGAAAAACCACGGATGCTCACCCTCGGTCCAGCCGTCAATGCCATACTCTTTCCATGAATCTAGCAAAGTAAGTAATGATTTCTCTGCTCTTTTTGAAAGTAGCCCTAATGAGTTTCCATCTAAATATATTGTTCCTTCTTTTTTATAAAATTCAGTTTGAAAATCTTTCAGTTCATCATGTTTATCACATTCAAGCGCATACTCATAAGTTGGTTGAAATGGTTCTGTATACATGGTGTCACCTTCTCTTAATTTTCTTTTTATTCTAACTAATTGAAATATATCACCTTAGTTGATATAACGTCAATGATATTATGTCAGTTGACTTTATATATGAATTTCTTTTACAATACAGTTATATTTTCAGATATTTCAGTATAAAGAGGTGATTCTTTGAAAAACACTACTCTTTCATCAAGAAAACACCGCTCCTTAGAAACAAAGAAGAAACTATTACACTCTGGTTACACTATTTTTATTCGTAACGGATTTCAAAAAACGACAATTACACAAATTATTAAACATGCAGAAACTGGTTATGGCACGGCATATGTATACTTTAAAAACAAAGATGATCTCCTCATCGTTTTAATGGAAGATGTTATGAATCAATTTTATGATATTGCTGAGCGCTCTTTTTCGCCTCAAACGACAGAAGAAGCACGTATAATGATTCAAAATCAAGTTAAAGCATTTCTACAATTAGCAGAGAAAGAACGAGCAATTTTACAAGTTGTAGAAGAAGCAATTGGGTTATCAAAAGAGATACGTCAAAAATGGGACGAGATACGGGAACGCTTTATAAACAGTATTACGCAAGATATTACATACTCTCAAGAAGGTGGGTTAGCACATTCTGAATTGAATAAAGAAATTGTAGCACGTGCTTGGTTTGCGATGAATGAGATGTTTCTTTGGACGATTGTGCAAAATGATAAAAAGATCGACCTAGAAGAAATTGTGCATACATTGACGAAAATGTATACGACTGGTTTATATAAATAGCACACCTTCAATACATAAGGTGTGCTATTTTACATCTATAAAAATATATTATTTGGGTATGGTAGCGCTAAAGAAGGCTTTTCAGATAATGAGAAATATTGTAGTTTTAAAGATTCACCATCTATTGATTTTAGTTTTCCACTAGTAATTTCACATTCAAACACAACAACAATATATTCTACTTGATCGCCATTCGGATATGTATGGCGATACTCTTTTCCTCCAAACACCCCTTTTTGTTTTTTTACTTGCACTTTCAATCCTGTTTCTTCCCACACTTCACGAACTACCGCTTCTTCTGGAGTTTCTCCAGGCTCAATTGCTCCAGCTGGCAAGCTCCAGTATTCTCCACCAGGATATTGAAATAAGATTTCCCCTTGCTCATTTTTAATAACAGCAGCTACACTCGGTATAAAAATTAGTTCATGACCTAATTGCTCACGGATTTGTTTATAATATAGCGACATCGACATATAATTCTCTCCCACTCTATTAATAAATAACTGTATTTTCTGATATCTATTGTATAATAATACCAAAAACGATTTCTATATAGAAAGGATCAGAAAATGTCTCAAGAAAAACTAGTAAATAGCTTTCTATCATTTTTAGGTATGACAAAACAGCCTACTAGCTTAAAGTTTTTAAATGAGCTTATTAAAGCTCATCAAGAAAAAATAAAATGGGAAACCCTCACTAAAATAATTGACTGGGAAAAGGGTAATGAAACAGGTAATTATTTCCCTTCCATTGAGACATACATAAACCATATTACAACAAAAGGTCTCGGGGGTACTTGTTGGACGCACTCAATTGGATTCCATTGGTTATTATCAAATCTTGGTTTTAATGTTCATTATATGTATATGGATCCCGGACATTTATGCTTACGGGTTAACTTAGACCAACCTTATTATGTTGATGTTGGTTATTGTGCACCTTTATTCCAAGCTTACCCACTTTATGAATCATTTCAAGTAAGTAATGTAAGAGAAACTTTCACTTATGAAGTCTCAAATAATAGGATTAAAATTACTAGAGATCCAGGTCCAACAAAAATCTTACATACAGATCCAATACATTTATCAAGTATGAAAGAACTCATTACAAAGTCTAACGATTGGTATACATCCCCTGTATTAAAGAAAATTCAGATTTTCGGTTATATCGATGGTATTCCAACTTCTATTAATGATAATGTTTTAAAACGATATTTCCAAGGTAAGAAAAGAGAACAAATCATTACATCTTCTGAACTTAATTATTGGATAACAGAAAGATTTTGTGTTGATAAAGAAATATATGAAAGAGCTATTGAGATTTTCAATAAAAAATCTTCAAACAGTAAAAGCGTTACTCACGAGATTGAGTAACGCTTTTACCTTAATATATTTTTAATCTTAATCTTCTTTCTGATAAGCAGCTTCTACACATTCTGCTAGACGCTCAATTTGTTCCATAGTTAAACCTCGTGAAATCCAGCCTGTTAACTTATACATAATTTTATAGTAAAGATTACTAGGTTCATATTCTGAAATTAATGTAAGTGCTGTACCCTCCTCATCTTCTTCTAACATATAAGTCATTGCCGAATAACCTTGCTTCATTTCACTGCCAAGTGAAATAATATAGGGTGCATCGTATTCAAGAATTTCTACTTCTGCCTCCAATATTTTCTTACCGACTTTTTGAACAGTAATATATTTATCTCCTACACGTGGATTTTCTTTATCCATATTTGAAGGATAGCGATTTTCTATTATAAACGTATTCCATTCTTTTATTTTTTCATCTTCTATTATGTAGTCACATACAACATCCATTGGTGCTTTTATTACTATTTCTATTGCAAAACTCATTATACTGCCCCTCTCAAATACCCTATCCATTTCTATTTTAACTAAATCATTATGCCATATTTTATATAGTGAAATACAAGTAGAATTTTAATTTTTTATTAATTTAAAAACTTATTCATACAAAATATTTTATTAAAGATACAACAATTAAAAACAAAGCCACAAGTAATAAAGCTATCCCTATACTTCTATTTTCTTTTTCGTTATTTTTTAAATTTTGCACCCCTAAGCTAACTAATATAAACCCTAAAAGCGTTTGTAAAATTAGCATACTCATTTCCGAAGTATCATTCCAACTATAAATGGAATACCCCATTATAATAATTGCAAGTAAAACCGTTACGATCCTATTCATACGAAAATCCCTCCTTTTTAAAAAGAAACCGCTAAGTTTCCTTAGCGGTTTTATTAACAATTTATATTTAGTAAAAGTGCTTTTCATGAATTTGATATAATTCAAAAGAATTTCCTGTCCAATATAACTACGCATGTTAGCCCACTTTTTCTTTATCCAGTCTACTTACAATTCCAACTATAAATTTATATTCAATCCTCCTCTTCTTAACTTTTTTAAACCCTTCTTTCGTATCAAAAATTAAACACGTTTTTCGAAACCACACTCGTACATATAAAGACTCAAAATAAATAGGTTTTATAATTCCTCGTTCTTCAAATTCAGTTCCATCTTTATTTTCAGTTTCTGTTCGAACGAACCACGTATTCCCAATACCAATTTCAATATATTTCACCTAAGTCCTCCTTCCGGAAATTAATTTCTAACTATTCTATTATTTCCCCGGTAAGCGCACATTCCGACAGAACATGAGCCCACAAAGAAAAAGTAGATTACAAAAATCTACTTTATAACTTATATTTTTGCATTCGTTTATAAAATGTACTTCGAGGTACATCTAAAAGTTTTGCAGCTAATGAAACATTTCCATTTGTCTTTTCTAACGCTTCAATCATGCTATCACGCTGTATTTTTTCACGGAAATTTAATGTGTTCTCTGTTTTATTTTCTGCTTGCAATGCAAGTTGATGTTGATTTCCCATCATTGTTTGTAATAAAAAAGAGATTTGTTTTTCACATATTTCTCGTCCTTGCGACAAAATGTAGATGCGTTCTAATACATTTAATAATTCTCGAATATTTCCGGGCCATGTATGCTGATAAAATTGATTACAAATACTTTTTGGAAATACAACATTCCAATTCTTTCGTTTGCAAAAATGTTTTATGAAGTACGGAATATCCTCTTTTCTTTCTATTAACGATGGGACATATAGTGGATAAACATGTAAGCGATAATATAAATCTTGACGGAATTTCCCTTCTTCTACTAATCGCAATAGATCTTTATGTGTCGCAGTAATAATACGAATATTTACTGGTATCTCTTTTGAACTGCCAATTGGGTTTACTGTTCGTTCTTGTAAAACACGCAATAATGCTACTTGCATCTCTGGTGGCACTTCACCAATTTCATCTAAAAATATTGTTCCTCCGTCTGCTTGTTCGAATTTCCCTTTATATCCTTGGCGCCGTGCACCTGTAAACGCTCCTTCAGCATAACCGAACAATTCACTTTCCATTAATTCTTTCGGTAATGAACCGCAGTTAACAGCTATAAAAGGACCATTTTTTCTTGGACTATTTTCATGAATCGCTCTCGCTACATATTCTTTTCCTACACCTGTTTCACCACAAACATATACACTTGCGTCAGTTGGTGATACAAGCTTAATTTCTTCTAAAGTATGTTGAAATGCACTGCTTGTCCCAATTACTCCAGGAAAAGTGATGCCATTTATAAATGGGGACGTTGAAAATGATTTTACTTGTTTATTTCCCTTTACATAAATACATTTCCCAATCATTCTATTATTACTGTATAATGGAACTTCTAATTTAGTTTTCAATCCATAGTGCATTAAATCTTCAAGTTTCATCCGTGACCAATTACATACTCGTTCCCGAACCCTCTTGCTTGCAGAAACGATAACATCACGATGATTACAAATTACAACTTGTTCATCACTATCAATTACATCTAAAAAACGATGGATTAACTGCAGTTCATTTTGATGTACTCGAATACTACATTCACGTTCAATCGCATGTGCAATCGAAGTTACCATACCGAGCATATATGGATGCGAAAACTCAATCGGACAAGAGAAATCTAGAACGCCTATTAATTTCCCATCATCATTATGAATAGGAGCGGCCGCACAGCTCCAGCTATGAGATGCGACAGAATAATGCTCTGTACCACTTATCATAATAGCCTCTTCAATCTCAAGCGCTGTTCCTATCGCATTTGTACCAACAGCAGCTTCCGTCCATTTCACACCTTCAATGAAATTAATCTGTTTCGCTCGTTGCAACGTTTGTTTATTTCCACTTAACGATAGAACGTAACCGTCTGGATCAATTAATAATGCCATCATTTGCAGTTCATCAATGGTTTTTCTCATATTTTGTATTTGAGGTATTGCTATATCTAGGAAGATTTCACTCTTTTTCTTTTGGTCTTGAAAAATATTAGAAGACAAAATTTTCTGACCTTTATTCATATGAGGATTCACATTTGCTTGTTTACATCGATGCCATGATTCTGAAATTCTTTCGTTTATACGGTTCGAATCAAGGACACCTTCATCAACAAACTTTTTCCATGTATGTAAGTAAAACGGTGAAGCTAGCATTGTATCATCTCCCTATTCATTATTTTGGAGATTTGTAAAAACATACTTTTATTATAAAACTGAATAAAAGCGTTTTCAACAAAACTAGAAAGACGACACAAATATGTTAATAATTTGAATATCTTAATGCACTTCTTTATTCTTTTTTAGTAGCACTATATTTTGTATAATGGAAGCAAAGAAAATACATAACCAAAACCACTTTTGTGGATTTCCATTTATAAAGAAAACACTCACGGCTATTGCAAATAAAATTGTGGATGCTACACTAAAATATAATTTTGTTTTCATTCCCATTATCCCTCACCTCTCTATCACTTTACAGTACACACTAACTCTTCATTTTTCATCTCTACTATGTACTCCTGTAAAACATATTCTCTTCCGCCATGTTTTTCATACCATTCATGTATTCTTCTAGCATGTTTCTCGTCATTTCTAATCTTTGATTCTATTTCTTTATACTGTTCATAACTATCATATTCCCATATGGCAAACACTTCGGTCGTACCATTCTTATTATCTTTCATCCAGCGTCCTATTAGCCTAGAGCCATGCTTTAACTGATTAGGTAAGTTCGTATGATTGAAATGATCATTAAAAATTTTAATAAATTCATTTTTTACTATATAGTACTTTCTTCTATAAAACATACATTTCCACCTCTTTAATGAACAGACTCAAATACACCTTCCCATTACAACCGTATTATAATACTTCCCATCCGACAGCCTTTTATCATTTTTTAAAATACCTTCTACTTCAAAACCTAATTTTTTATATAGCTGAATGGCTTTTTCGTTTGTCTCTAATACTTGTAATGATATCTTTTTAATCTCATTTTCATCAGCCCAATGAATAGATTGTTGCAATAACCTCTTACCCATTCCATATCCCCAAAACTCTTTTAAAATACAAACGCCAAATTCTACTTTATGAGATAACCTCTTCAGATTTGAACCTTCGCACCTTGAAAATCCAACGATTCGGTTGTGCACTTCTGCAACTAAAAACAGATTCTTACTCTCTTCACTATCTGTTTTTATTATTTTTTGAAACCCTATCTTATCTATAAATCCCTCTCCAGCTTCTCTATCCATATTTTCAGTTTCTCCATCGATCTGAACTCTAATTTCCGACAACTGTTCCGCATCTGTTTCAGCTGCAGAACGAACTGTATAAACTAATCCATTTATGTGAAACTCTTGCCCTTTTATAATCATTTCAAACTCCTTTTAAATGCAGTCTATTGATGCTATTACAATTTCTTTACCTTGTTTCTCAAATTCTTGAATTGTTTCTTTACTAGCCTCCGAATCTGTTATTATAATGTCAATTTCAATCAGTGACTCTCCTTTTATAAAGTAGTCTATTCCAAGTTTATTGTGAGGAGCTAAACAAATATTTCTTCTAGCAATCTTACTTACTGTTTTACTAAAAAAAGCAACTTCCGGCGTTGCAGTACTTATACCGTTTAATGAAATGCCACCACCTGTAGAGAAATTAAGATCAATAGAAAATCTACTTATCAACTCTGAGGCAAGTGTATCTGTCATATTTCCTGATGGTTTCACCTTTCCACCAATTAAGTACGTATCAATGTTCTTATATTCCCGTAACGTACTAGCAATTTCTAAAGCATTCGTAACAACTGTAAATGATGTTTCAGGTAAATATTTTAACATGGCATAATGAATAGAAGCTCCACCAATAAAAACGGAATCTCCTTCTTGTATATAAGAAGCTGCGATTTTTGCAATTGCGTCTTCATATACAGAACCATTACTATAACGTTTCAATGGCTTGGTAGCTAAATTCCGTACTCTAGCAAGTTCAATTGCTCCTCCATGTGTTCTTTTTAACAAGCCATCCTTCTCCATAATAGACAAATCTCTTCTTATAGAATCGATAGACATATCGAAACTTTCCGCAAGATCCTTTGCAATGACCCTTCCATTTTTCTTAAGTAACTCTAAAATTTTCTCTCTACGCTCTTCAGTAAACATGTTCTCACCACTATCATTTAATATCCAGAAAATTTATTCATCTTTTAATTATATGCATGTTTTTTCTATTTTACAATATTTTCAATACTTCTTTATTCAGCTCTATACAGGTTTTCTCCCTTTTTCTATCCCATTAAATTAACAACTAAATAAATGCATATTTGCATATTTCACAATTATACTTCCATTCATCCTTCTATTAATGTAAAATTATTCCTATATTTTACTTTTTAACACAGAAAGGAATTACTATGAAATCTTTAATGAAAGTAACTTGTACAGCATTATTATTTACAGGGATAATGGCAGGATGTAGTGGAAATGCTACACCAAAACAAGAAAAAAGCGCTCTAGCAAAAAATGCAATGCACTATGGGGAAATCTTTAAAAACGAATACTATAGAGCAACTGTTGAAAATGCTAAATTTGAAAAAATAGACAAAGAGTGGCGTCTCACAGCTCGCGTTACTATAAATAATGCTCGTGTTGACGGACAAACGATAGATCTTTCAGAAATAAAATATTTCATAAAAGATGAAAAAACGGGTAAAAAATACAAAGGTGAAGTTATACAAAATGAAAATGCTAAAAAGGTTCCATCTGAGTTTTCTTTAACTACCGACATTGTATTTAATATGAAAGATTCTCCAAAAGATTTAAATAATATGTATTTATACATAGATAGCAAAGCTGCGCCATTAACAGATACATATTGGAAGCTGGATCATTTAGTATCTAAATAAAAAACAGTCATATAAGACTGTTTTTTATTTATAGAGTTATAAAGTTTAATAGTTATCTATTTCCAGCAATACATTTTTTGCACAAATCATCACTTCTTCAAATGGACAATCAAATAAAACCCCTAGTTCAAAACCATCTTCAGCAAAATCTATTTCATGACATAACCACCAAGCACCTTCAAAATTTTCCGGGATAGAACATTTCGTTACTCCTATAAAAGTTGCTTGTAGTTTATCAAATTCACTGAAAGTACCACTGCAATCTAAAGTTATAATTAGCGTAGCTTCTGATTTTTTCTCCACTGATTTGACTACACTGTCATGTAGTGAGTATTCATGTAGTTGAACGACATTCTGCGCGAGCTTTTCTTTTATAGAATTATAATTATCTATATAGGCTTGCTCTAAATCATTCATTCTTTTCTCATAATCTTTTGTCCACTCAAGCATAAGTCTCTTTAATTTTTCCGTTGGGTATTCTGAATTAATTGTATTGTCATGAATGTATGGATGCAGTGATTTAGGGAGGAACTTTAATAAATCTTCTTTCTTTTCTTCCACGTCTTCTCTTAAACTTTGCTTATAATCCATTCCTACCTTTTCGCTCTCTCGCAACATCTCTTCCCATTCTTCTACTGTTTCTGGGAAATTTAAAAAACCAGATACTTGCATTTCTTTATACCAATCTTTATTAAAATACTTCAAAGACTTTCCCCCTAAAACATTTTAAGATCCAACAAAATCGATATATCTATTTATTATATCATTCTAATAACTATTTTTTCTAAAGAAAAAATGCAAAACTGTAAATATTCCATCTTTTATTTCTAAAACTTCAGAATATTTACAATAGTTGATAATTAGAATACATTTTACTAGTACAAAGATTCACCTGTACAAAAATCTAAACTAAAAGGGATGGTTATATGTTGAAGAAATTAGTAGCAGGTACATTAGTAGCGGGATTTGCATTAACTGGAGGACTAGGAGTAGCAAGTGCTGAAGAAAAAGGTAACACAATTAAGTCTTTTGATTATTTAAAAGTGGATGAACAGAATGTTAATTCTCTTACAAAATTAAGTGATCAAGATAAGAAAGACATCCAAATTACTATGGTATTACCAGAGCAAAATGAAAATGGAGATTGGTTAGCTTACGGTTTTACTAGCCGTGAAACATTAGATGCTTATATTGAAAAGGATAAAAAAGTACTTAAAAATAAAATTAATCCTTTAGGTAGCGGTGCTGGTAGTACTGATTTTTATGAACATAAAGATAAAGGTGGCCAATATATTTACTGGAGCAGCGGCTTTAAAAACTTACCATCTAGCTGGAACGACAGAATTTCCTCTGTAAGTACAGCATCACCTTCAGCAAGTTATTCAACGACACTTTGGGAGCATACTTCAACACAAGGCTATGGAAAAGGTGTTGTATTCAAACATGCGGATTGGTACGGTAAAACTGCTAATTTAGCTGCTGATTGGAACGATATTACTTCAGCGATTGACGTAAAAAAATAATAGGATATTCAATTTCTCCCGTAAAAATTCAAACCACTATTCTCTTATTCATTTAGAGAATAGTGGTTTATTATAATTCCATTTAAGCGTGTACAGCATGTCCTACCGCTTGCAATAAAGCTTCATGAATCGCTTCAGATAAAGTTGGATGCGCTGCAATATAATCTCTCATAATATCGGCAGTAACTTCCGTATGAATCATTACAGTTCCTTGACCAATTAGTTCTGTTGCACGAGGACCAATAATAGAAATTCCAACAATTTCTTGATATTTAGGTTCCACAATAACTTTTACTTTCCCCGTTTGTTCTCCAATAATAAGCGCTTTTCCATTTGCTGTAAAAGGAAATTCTCCAATTTGTATGTCACCGTACTGCTCTCTTGCATCTTTTTCTGTTAAACCGACACTAGCAATTTCTGGAGCGGTATAAATACAGCGAGGTACAGCATGGTAGTTTACTTTTACATCTTCTCCACTCGCGTGTAATGCTGCCGTCGTTCCTTCATGGAATGCAACGTGAGCAAGCTGGATTCCACCAATCACATCTCCTGCTGCATAAATATGTGATACATTGGTTTGCATATGTTCATTCACAGAAATTCCTTTATTTGAATATTGAATGCCTGCTTTTTCTAAATCTAATTGTTGTACACGTGGTTTTCGGCCGACAGAAACGAGAACAAATTCTGGATTAACTTCTTGGATACTTCCTTCATATTCAAATGAAGCCTGCTTCTTATAATTATTTAATCCTTTTAAAGCTGCTCCTGTAAATATTTCTACACCATCATTTTCTAGTTTCCCTCTTAAAATGTGTGCGATATCTTCATCTTCACCTGGTAATAATTGCGGTGCCATTTCAACAATCGTAACTTTTGTTCCAAGACGACTATAAATACTTGCAAACTCGCATCCTATTACACCACCGCCAACGATTAATAATGATTTTGGTATATAATCTATGGACATTGCATGGCTACTATTTAAAATCCACTTTCCGTCAAATGGAGCAAAGGGTAATGCAGTCGGTTCTGAACCTGCCGCTATAATGAACTGTTCTCCATCTACTACATCTTCTTTATCACCGTATATAACTCGCACACGATGATCCGTTTCAAAGTTCGCTTTACCTTGTATAACTTTTATTTTATTTTTCTTCATTAAATATTGAATTCCTTGAACGAGCTGCGTTACGATTTGTGATTTCCTCGCCTGCATTTGCTTCCAATCAATTGATATACTTCCATTATTGAGTGTAACTCCATAATGATTCGCTTTTCTCACAATGTCATGCACTTCTGCACTTTCTAACAATGATTTTGTAGGCATGCATCCAACATTTAAACAAGTCCCGCCAAGATCAGCTTCATCAATAAGAGTGACATCTTTTCCATTTTGAGCTGCGGTAATTGCCGCTACATAGCCAGCAGGTCCGCCACCAATAACGACTAGTTTACTCATTCTCTCACCTTCTCTTTATAAAAGAATTGTTACAGGTTCTTCTAAATAACGTTTAATTGTGCGTAAAAATGCAGCTGCTGGTACACCATCTAATACACGATGATCGAATGTTAAACTTAAAGGTAACATACTGCCTTTTTTTATTTTCTTCCCTTTATATACTGGAACATGTTCAATTGCACCTACACCTAAAATACCAGTTTCAGGTGTATTTAATACTGGCGTAAAATATTCAATACCGAAGCTACCTAAATTACTAATTGTAAAGGTTGTCCCTTGCATATCATCACTACTTAAACTACCTTCTCTTGCTTTTTGTGCAACGTTTTTAATTTGTTTAGATAACTCTACTAAAGATAGATTATTAGCAAAGCGAATAGCTGGAACGACTAATCCTTTTTCTAATGCGACTGCCATGCCTAAATGAACATGTTCAAATTGATGAATTGTATCATCCATATAAGCGCTGTTCATTTCTTTATGCTCTCCAAGCGCTAATACAACAGCACGAGAAACGAAATCCGTAATAGTTAGTTTGTTATCGTATCGTTTTTGTACAACTGAAGCTATTTCTTTATGTAAAGCAACTAAATCTGTAACATCTACTTTCATCGTTAATGTTAATTGTGCACTATTTTGTAAACTTGCATGCATACGGTTTGCGATTGCTTTCCGCATACCAGTAACAGGAATTACTTTACTTTCTTCTTGTTCAAGTACTTCTGGAATTGTTACTCTTTCTTCAATCGCTTTTAATACGTCTACTTTTGTAATCCTTCCGCCAGGGCCTGTACCAACTAATGCTTTGATATCTAGATTTTCAGACTTTGCAATTTTCTTCGCTACAGGTGAAATTTTGATTCTTTTCTTCGCCACTTCTTTCGCATATGGTTCTGGATGTTGGACCTTTTTAGGCTCTAGATTAGGTGCTTTTTCTTCTACAACATTTATACTTTCATTGATTTCTACTTTTTCGTTCAGCTTACCGATATAGCAAATGACAGTGCCAGGTGGAACTCCCTCATCTTCACTTACAGCTATATCAAGAACAGTTCCATCAGCTGGTGCTTCTATTTCAGTTTCGATTTTTTCCGAATTAATACTAGCAATTAGTTCACCTTTTGAGACATGATCGCCTGCTTTAATATTCCAGCTTGTAATAATACCTTCTTTCATCGCCATACCTAACTTCGGCATTACAACTTCTACAGCCATGCTTCTCTCTCCCTTCTCATCGTTTTATTACACATGTAATAAAGTTTGGTCTCCGATCATTTCTGATACAGTTTCAATTACTTTTTCCGGCGTTGGTAAATATAACTTTTCAAGTGGTGGCGAGAACGGAACTGGTGTATGTGGTGCTGTAATTCGTTTAATAGGCGCATCTAACAAATCGAATCCTTTATCTGCTACAATTGCCGCAATATCCGTTGCGATACTACATCTTGGATTTGCTTCATCAATAACAATAAGGCGATTTGTTTTTTCAACTGATGCTAAAATCGTATCTTCATCCAGTGGTGATAAAGAACGTGGATCAATTACTTCTACTTCAAGTCCTTTTTTCGATAATTGCTCAGCAGCCGCAAGTGCTGTATGAACTTGTTTTCCAATTGCGACGATTGTTACGTCAGAACCTTCCCGTTTAATATCCGCTTTTCCTAATGGAATTGTGTAATAACCTTCTGGCACTTCACCCTTCATATTGTAGAGTGTTTTATCTTCAAAGAAGATTACCGGATCATCATCTTCAATTGCCGCTAATAGTAAGCCTTTTGCGTCATATGGAGTAGAAGGAACGACAACTTTTATACCTGGAATGCTCGTAAATAACGCATACAAACTTTGTGAATGTTGTGCAGCTGCGCTAAAACCTGCACCATGCATCGTACGTACTGTAACTGGCACTTTCGCTTTACCACCGAACATATAGCGGAACTTTGCACCTTGGTTTAATACTTGATCAAGACAACTACCGATAAAATCATTAAACATTAATTCAGCAATCGGACGTAGTCCTGTTGCCGCAGCTGCCATTGCTGCTCCCATGTAACCCGCTTCTGAAATTGGTGTATCTAAAATACGATTTCGGCCAAATTCTTGTACAAGGCCTTTCGTAACACCAAGAACACCGCCCCATGCTTCATCATCTTGCAAGTGATCAACTTGTGCACCACCTGCAACGTCTTCTCCTATTAAAATTACATTTTCATCACGGCGCATCGATATTTTCATCGCTTCATTAATTGCGGTTGACATACTTACTGTTCTAGTCATTATTTTTCACCCTCCTCTTATTTGTAAGAAACGTATACATCTTTTAATAACTCTTCATCCTCTGGATATGGACTATTTTCACTAAATTCAATTGATTTTTGAACCGCTTCATCTACTGCCTTTTCCATATCTACAAGCTCAGATTCAGTTAATAAAGCTTCATGAATTAAATGCTTACGGAAATTCACAATCGCATCTTTTTCATTTAAATGTTCTTCTTTTTCTTCTGAAGTTTTATACGTTTGTGCTTCACCTTCGAAATGACCGTAATTACGATATGTCATACATTCAATTATTGTTGGACCACCGCCATTACGCGCACGTTCTACTGCTTCCTCAGCAGCTTTATATACAGCTAGCAGATCTTTTCCATCTACTTGAACACCTGGAATATTGTAAGCTTTTGCACGATCCGCAATAGAATCACAACTTGAAGCATATTCAAATGTCGTTGCTTCACCGTAACCGTTATTTTCAGCGATAAAAATAACTGGTAACGTCCAAATCGCCGCTAAGTTAACCCCTTCATGAAACGTACCTTCATTATTTGCTCCATCACCAAAGAAACAAACACTTACATCTTTCGTTCCTTTATATTTAGCTGTTAATGCCGAACCGCAAGCAAGCGGGAAACCACCACCTACAATGCCATTTGCACCAAGCATTCCTTTATCTAAATCAGCAATATGCATGGATCCGCCTTTACCTTTACATAATCCTGTCGCTTTCCCGAAAAGTTCAGCCATCATACCGTTTAAATCACAACCTTTTGCGATACAGTGTCCATGTCCTCTATGCGTACTTGTAATACTGTCACTATCCGTTAAGTGGGCACATACACCAACTGCTACCGCTTCTTCCCCAGCGTATAAATGGACGAAACCTGGTAGCACGCCTTGAGCGAACAATTCATGTACCTTATCTTCAAATTTACGAATCTCTAACATTTTTTCGTACATCCAGCGAGCTTGTTCTTTCGTAATTCCATTCCCTTTACTTTCAGTTGTTTTTAACATGTTCAGCCCTCCTATTTTCTTGTTCATCTTTTATATTGCAAGTACCGTGCCAATTTCCAATCCTTGATTTAATAGGTTTTCTCTCTATGTTGAAAATAAAAAAGTGGACAAAACGAGACATTAGTCTCGTTTTGTCCACTTTTGTTCACCTAATTTGAAAATTATTATCTTATTCACCATCAAAACTCTTCTGTAATTTTCGGATGTAAATAATTTGACCGATATGATATGCATTATGAGTAGTTACATTGGCTAGCACTTCCCACCACTTTGCAGAAACAGGAAATCCCACTACATCGCTTTCAACCCTTTCTTCATTTATGAGATTTTGCCATAGTAACAGTTTCTCTAGTAGTTTTTCTCGTAATTCATCGAAAGTTTGATTATTTGAAAGCATAAAACTTTTGTTATTATCTCCAATAGCGGGCACAGCATTCACATTCGATTCTTTATATCTAGTTTGCCACGTAGAATTCCAATACAATAAATGTTGTACAATTTCAGCTATACTGTTACTCTCTTCATTCGGTTTCCAGAAAGCTTCCCTCTCAGATAAACCCTTAACTGCATCTGAAAACGGAATATACCAACTAGGATCGTTCGCATTCGCTAATAACTGATCTGCTAATACATCCTTCACATGGGCCATTATTCTTCCCTCATTTCATAAACGTATTCATACTCACTTCTCTATATACGCTGAGTCCGTATAATTTCCTCTTTTAAAAATCTCATAGAATATAGAATTAACGGGTAATGCTCTCAAAACGAATGTAAGAATAATAGATTTTCTTATCATAAATCGTTATGATAAAAGAAAAAGAAAAGCTGGCAGAAAATGAACAAAAAAGTCGCAATTATTACAGGATCCTCAAGTGGATTTGGACTATTAACTACACTCGAACTCGCAAAAAAAGATTATTTAGTTATCGCTACAATGAGAAACCTTGAAAAACAAGCGAACTTACTATCTCAAGCTACTCAACTAAACTTGCTGCACAACATAACAGTCCAACAATTAGATATAACCGATCAAAACTCTATACATACCTTTCAATTATTTTTAAAAGAAATAAACAGAGTAGACCTCCTTATTAATAATGCAGGATATGCTAATGGTGGCTTTGTAGAAGAAATTCCAGTAGAGGAATATCGCAAACAATTTGAAACGAATCTTTTTGGTGCTATATCGATTACTCAGCTTGTTTTACCATATATGAGAGAACAACAAAGTGGGAAAATTATTAATATAAGTAGCATTAGTGGTCAAGTTGGATTCCCTGGTCTATCTCCTTACGTTTCTTCAAAACATGCATTAGAAGGATGGAGTGAATCCCTTCGTTTAGAAGTAAAACCTTTTGGAATAGATGTTGTTTTAGTGGAACCTGGTTCTTATAACACGAATATATGGGAAGTTGGTAAACAACTAGCTACAAACCAATCTGATACTACTTCTCCTTACAAAGAATATATGGATAAAATACAAAAACATATTAATAGCGGCAGTGATACATTTGGTAATTCGATAGATGTTGCTAATAAAATTGTAGAAATTGCTGAGTCTAAGCGTACGAATTTACGTTATCCAATCGGTAAAGGTGTAAAATTTATGATCTTTGCAAAGAAAATTCTTCCTTGGAGATTGTGGGAATATCTTGTTTTGAGAAGCTTTAAGAAAATGTAATTACCTTTATTGAAAACCATTTTGAAAGAGGTGCTAATTAAATGTTAGGTTTACCTTATGGTAAAGTGTTTTTAGTTCCGTGGACTGAAGAGTCGGCAATTGAATTTGTAAAGGAGAAACAATTCATTGAGGAACAAATTGGCGAACATATTTTAGCGATACACCATATTGGTAGTACTTCTATTCCACATTTAAGTGCAAAGCCCATTATTGATATAGCAATTGAATTAGAAAATTATAGGGACGGTATACATTGTATTAAAAAATTAGAACTACTAAACTATAAATATAGAAAAGATGTATTGCCTGAACGATATTATTTTAATAAAGGTGAGCCAAGAACTCATCAAATTCATATGTATGAAAAAGGGAATACACATGTAATAGAACAATTGCAATTCAGAGATTACTTAATAGTCAATAAAACTGCTCGTATACAGTATGAACAGTTGAAGATTCAACTTTCACAGGCTAATCCTAATGATAAACATCAATATGCAGAGGATAAAACAAATTTCATTAAATCCGTATTAGCGAAATTAAATGTTTAAATTGAATAAGAAACCATTTAGCAGTAAATGGTTTCTTATTTATTAGTTATCTCATTATGTATAATCAAATTTTTAATTATACAGCAGGTGGAACGAAATAAAATAGTATCGAGAGCATCAATATAAAAGAAACCATTCCCGTTATCGAAAGTATATATTCTTTTGATTTTCTATCATATTTCCATTCCATCCATGCTCTTAAAGTCCATGATATCCCTAAATAAGTGAACATGACATAAGCCATTTTAGCTTTTTCAAATTTAAACATATAATAACAACTACTTATTACATAAATAATAATAAGACCTATTTCTAATTTTACATGTAAACTATTCACATGCTTATATCCAAAGAAGCCTCTTTTCTCCATATTTAATTTTCTTCTTAAAAACTGTTCTAAAAAGTAACCACCTATACCCAGTCCAATAATAATTAAAATTGTAGAGATATCCATTGTTATCCCTCCAATTACTTTATATATTTTTAGAAACAAAGTGGACTATATTATGGTTATTCTCTTCTAAATAACTTACAATTCCTTCAGGATATGTTGGCTTCTCCTTTAATTCCTCTATGCTCTTCCATATTAATATAATATTCTCATGTTCTTTATGCCTTATTTCATTTGTAACCATCTCTTGAACAGTTCCCCAATATATCAATGTACAATGATGTCCTTTTTCGTTGTTCCACTCGAAAATATGCTCATTTACAACAGCTAGCTCTTGGACATCAATTTTCAAATCGTATTCTTCCATTAATTCTCGTATTATCGCTTCTTTTGCTGGTTCACCAAATTCAATAGAGCCTCCTGGAAAACGATAAAATGATTCATTTTCATCGCATTGAACGAGCACTTTTGAGTTATCTCCATTATAAATAATAACTTCTACACGTAATACAGATTTATTCATTATTTTCCTCCTTTAAATCTTTAATTGAAAATTTATTAAAGAAAGAAGTATATAATTAATCCAGTTATTATTAGCGCTGTAACTGCAAATAATGAAATCAAGAACTCGCGCGATTCCTTATCATATTTCCACTCCATATATGATTGAAATCCATATAACGTGATAAAAAACAAAAGAGGTACATACCCCATAAATATACGGTTTGGAAACAAAGCACTTATCGCAATAACAACTATATAAGAGAAAATAATAATTCTATTCCCCCATTTATGTGTTTTATTCACATATTGATTATCCCATCCCTTTTGTTTCGGGATGTTTAATCTTTTTCTTGCTATTTTTTCAAAAACGAATATACATAGTACCCATAAAATTAATAGAGTTATTTTGGTAATTGACAGAAAACCCTCTCCTTTTATTTTCTTACTTTTATTTTCTCTGGCTGATCACTCGGATAAGTAGCCTTTCCTTTATTATCAATGTCCCAACTAATAATTGTCGCACTATCGCGTCCGAATTGATGATGAACGTGCTCTAATACATGATGAACACTTTCTTCAAGTTTTATATTATTTCTATTCATATCACTATACAGATTTACAGGAGTTTCATACCGACGTTCCCCGCATTCTAATACTCCATCTGTCACCATTACAATTCGATTCTTTCCATTACATAATTCACGAATGCCTGTTGAATAACAAGGAACAGGTAAATCAAATGTGTTTACATTTCCAATCCATTCGTAAAAATGACGTTGATTTAATGCATATTGTCCTAACTTATGTAACTCTTCATGAAATACATAAACTAAACAGTCTCCAATAGATAGCCACCATATATAATTTTCTTTTCTTACACATAGTAAGCAAGCTGTTTCACCTTTAATTCTTTTACACTTTTCCTTAAATGAAGAAGATTGTAAGATTGTAAGAATATGATTTTCAATAGATCGAAATACTGTATCAATCGATTCATTCATCATTTCTTTTATATTTTCATATTCTTTTTGAATTGTATTTACTACTAAATCAACACTTTCTGCACTATTATGTCCATCTAATATAGCTGCAAATTCCCAATCACCATTTGACCAAACTAACGCACCATCTTCATTCTTTTTTGCTCCGGCACTACTATTCCCACCATATGCACCGAGCACGATATCACCATATTGCTTTACCGAAATTTCGTCTAAACACATTTCTCTACTTCCAATCCATGAATGTTGTCTATTATTTGTTGTATGCATATTCACTTACCATATACTTTCGTATTCTTTCGCATAGTTTTTTGATTTTTTCTGTATCACTATAAGGCGCACCGTTCCATTTCGCTACTTCAGTCGGTGACCAAAACTCTTTTGGTGTATTTGCATAACGCGGTATGATGTGCATATGCATATGTGGTACACCATTCCCTGAAACAAAAGTGTAAATATGTTCGGCACCTTCACTTTCTTTTAGTGCTTTACTTACTCTACTTGATATAAGTCCGAACCTTTTCGCTTCTTCATCTGTTAGCTCAGCAAGACCAGGTACATGTCTTTTTATATCTATCATTACATAACCAAGATACGTTTCTTCGCTATCCCAGTGGACATGTCCAACGTAAACGAGTTCATCTTCGGAAATAGCTCCACCTGGAACTGTAATATTTCCTTTATGTTTTTCACAAATGAAGCAATTTTGTTCTTCTTGATTATTTGTTGGCATATCCATCACCATCCTTTTTATATATAATATCATAAAAAAAGGAAAAATAGGATTTATATTCCGAAAATTCATTCTTTTAACGCAACAATTTTGAATTGAATTTACACCTCATTTTTTCTTCAAAACCACAACTCCAATTACAATCCCAATCACAATTCCGACTACTAAATTATTTGTAAAATAACCTTGGACTACACCGATTACAACCCCTATACCGACGCCTATCGCCAAGGCATCATTACTTTTTTTCTTTTTAGACAAAATAGCATCTCCTCTCATAATTTCTTCCAAAATAATATCTATTTACATGAAGTCACTGTCTCCTAATATATTCGCTATTCCACTTAATAATTTCCAAAAAATGCACTTTATTACTTATACTTTTCCACCACATAATCCTCTTCTTAAGAAGAGATTTTCAAGTCGCTATTAAACAAACATATCGTTATTCATCGAAGAATTAAATCAATGAAATAAAAAAACAAGTTTTTGCGTCAGCTGACGGTTCTGTTATCGTTCGAATATAATCTATTCAAACAAAAAACACACTTTGTATAATAAAGTGTGTTTTCTTGTTATCTTCTTTTTTGGTGAAATCCTTGTGTAATACGATCTAATATAATCGCAATGACAACAATGGCTAGTCCCGCTTCAAATCCCATCCCGATATTAACTTGTGTCACAGAGCGGTATACATCAACTCCAAGACCTGGAGCTCCTACAAGCGATGCTGTTACTACCATTGATAAAGAGAGCATAATACTTTGGTTCACACCAGCCATGATCGTTCCAGTTGCGAGTGGTAATTGTACTTTAAATAATTTTTGTGATGCGGTAGAGCCAAACGCATTCGCTGCTTCTATTAAATCTTCTGGAACTTGTCTAATTCCTAAGTCAGTAAAACGAATTGTCGGTGGCATTGCAAAGATTACCGATGCAATAATCCCAGGTACTACTCCTACTCCGAAAAATGTAATCGCAGGAATCAGATATACGAAAGCCGGCATTGTTTGCATAAAATCTAATGTCGGTTTTAAAAATTTTGAAAACCGTTCATTTTGCGAAGCTAAAATGCCAATTGGGATACCTACAATAATTGAAATAATAACAGATGTAAGTACAAGAGCTAATGTCTGCATCGTCTGTGCCCAGTAGTTAATATTCAAAATAAATAATAATCCGATGAGTGTAAAAATAACTAAAGATACTTTTCTCGTTGTGTACCAAATGAGGAAACACAAAATAATAATCATCAATATAGCCGGTATTATTGTTAAAAAATTAGTGAGTAAATCAACGAATCCACCGATAATATAAGAGAATCCTCGGAATAAGCCTTCAAAGTGCTCATATAAACTTGCAACAAATGAGTCGACCCATTCCCCTAAAGGAATACGTGGTATACTATTCATCGTCTTTCACCTCTTCTTCAATATTACCTGCAAGAGCTTGAATGACACTTTCACGTTTAATAATTCCTCTTAGCCTTTTCTTCTCATCAATTACTGGTAACGGATATTTCATCTCCGCCATTTTCGCATACGTTTCTTCCAGTAAAGTATCTAAATACACGTGCGGGATATCGGTAAGTAATAAATCAGCAATCGGCCATTGCTTTTGTACTGCTTTACTCGCATCATCTGCCGTTAATATTCCTAAAAACTCATATTTTTTGTTAACAACATACACTGTAGAAACGCCGGCATTTCTCATAATTTGAAGTGCTACACGTGGTCCACGGTCAATTAATAACGTCTCTGGTCGTTTTAATATAGATTCCGCCGTTATTACTTTTCCTAAATTCACATCCGCCACGAATTTCTCTACAAATTCATTCGCAGGACTCATCATAATTTCTTCTGGTGTTCCAATTTGGACAACTTCTCCATCTTTCATTAACGCAATTCGATCACCAATTCGAAGGGCTTCATCTAAATCATGCGTAATAAAAATAATTGTTTTTTCCATTTTATCTTGTAATTCTAACAGTTCATCTTGCATTTCTTTTCGAATCAGTGGATCTAATGCACTAAATGACTCATCCATAAGTAAAACATCCGGATCATTCGTAAGCGCTCTCGCAATGCCGACACGCTGTTGCATACCACCACTCAGTTGACTTGGATAATTATCTTTATGATGATCAAGTCCAACTAACTTCAAGGACTCTAACGCTTTTCTCTCTCGTTCCTCTACTGGAACTCCTTGTATTTCCAACCCATATGCAACATTTTGCAAAACGGTACGATGAGGGAATAGAGCGAATTTCTGAAACACCATGCTCATCTTCGTTCTTCTCACTCTTCGCAACTCTTCTTTTCCCATCGTTGCGATATCCTCTCCATCTATGTATATATGCCCCGCTGTTGGTCTAATCAGTTGGTTTAACATACGAACTAATGTCGATTTCCCGCTACCAGACAATCCCATAATAACGAAAATTTCTCCCGTATATACTTCGAACGTCGCCTTTTTTACGCCAACGTTCATTCCTGTCTCTTTCAAAATTTCCGATTTACTTTTTCCCTCTTTTAATAAGGTAAGCGCTCTTTGCGGGTGTTTCCCAAATACTTTTGTTACGTTTTCAACACGTACCTTTGTATTATCCATGTCACTACTCCTTTTCTACCCATCTATTCACATAGTGTTGCGATTTTGCAAAGAAATATTACATAAAAATAACATTTATAAGATTTCTTTAAAATTCTTTTTTCCGTTCATAATAAGAATGCTTACTTATACATTTATTTAAAAAGCAAACGTTTCTTAGGAGGTTTTTAATGAGAAAGAAAATATGGCTCATATGCCTTGCATTATTTATTACTATGATTTTCTCTTCATGTAATGCAACAAATGCAAATTCGAAAGGAAAAATTAAACTAGGTGTAACAAGTTGGAAAGAAAACATTGCAACTGCAAATATGTGGAAGGTACTACTAGAACAAAAAGGCTACAAAGTTGAACTCATGTATTTAGAAAAAGCGGCAATTTGGACTGGTGTTGCTCGCGGTGATGTTGATGCTAATTTAGAAGTATGGCTACCCGTTACGGATAAACCACTAAATGATCGTTATAAAGATGATATTGTCTTAAAATCAAAATGGTATGAAGGAACCGGACTAGGTTTAGTTGTCCCTTCTTATGTGAAAAACATAAACAGCATTGAAGATCTAAATGCACATAAAGATGAACTAGATAATAAAATTGTCGGAATTGAACCTGGCAGCAGTCTTATGAATTTAACGAATAAAGCGATGAAGGAATATGATATAAAGCTAAAACTTGTCCAGTCTTCTGAAGCTGCTTTGATGAGTGAACTAAAAAAAGCATATACGAAAAAGAAACCAATCGCTGTTACGCTTTGGAATCCACATTGGGGTTTTTCAGAATTTGACTTAAAATATTTAAAAGACCCTAAGAAAGTATATGGTGAAAAAGATGACATTTATTACTCCGTTCGTAAAGGTTTCGAAAAAGATCATCCGGATATCATAAAATACTTTGATAAATGGAAAATGAACGATGAACAGCTTGGTACATTAATGGTCGAGTTAAATAAAACGAAAGATCCCGAAGAAGCGGCGCGAAAATGGATTAAAAAGAATCAAGCGTTAGTCGATGAATGGATAAAAGATTAATAAAACAGGCTAGAGAATATACTTTACTCTCTAGCCTGCTTTCTGCTATTTTTTCGTAACAACATCATCTACAATCCCATATGCCTTTGCTTCTTCTGCGGTCATAAAATAATCTCTTTCTGTATCATGTGCTACTCTTTCAATCGGTTGCCCTGTTTTTTCTGCAATCATTTTATTAATATCATGTTTTAACTTTAAAATTCTTTTTGCTGTGATTTCAATTTCCGTTGCTTGCCCTTGTGCACCACCAAGCGGCTGATGAATCATAATTTCACTATTTGGGAGTGCAAACCGTTTTCCTTTTGCACCTGATAATAATAGCAATGCACCAAATGATGCTGCAAAGCCCATGCATAGCGTTTGCACGTCTGGTTTGATTAAATTCATCGTATCCAATATGGCAAAACCTGCTGTCGTTGATCCGCCTGGACTATTAATGTATAAAAATATATCTTTCTCTGCATCTTCTGCTTCTAAAAATAATAATTGAGCTACGACACTACTCGCTACTTGATCATTTATTTCTGAACCAATAATAACAATACGGTCTTTTAATAACCTTGAGTATATATCATAGGAACGTTCTCCTAATTTCGTTTGTTCTACAACATATGGAATTGCATTCATTTTAAATCCCTCCAATAATTGTTATGCTGCTAAAAGCATACAACTGTAGGAAGAAGGTTGTTTCACATTAAATAATAAGACTGGCTGTTTAGATGGTAACTTAGTAAAATCTATTGTTGGAAGCAGTTTCGTTAATAATTCCGGTCTCTCTTCTCGAATAGACGTTACTACAACTTCCATATCGTCTGTGAATTCAACTATCTCTATCCCTTCTTCACTTACAGTTTTCAACCTATTTCTACTCCGAAACAAAGAAGCTTTTACTGCCCCTTCCGATACGGAACATACTTTAGCAATATCAGCGATACTATATTGAAAAACATCCTTTAATAATAAAATCGTGGATTGCTGTACATTTAATGAAGATAATACTTTCCCTACCATTTCATGCAAATCTGCAATTTTTTCATGTGGTTCTTCAAAAGTAATTTGGTCTCTTATTTTTTCATGAACTGATTTTGACTTTATTTGATCTAACCAACGATTTCTAGCTATTTTATATACGAGCGTCATACAAATATCTTTATTACTATATTTTTGAAGTACTTTACAAACCGTTTCTTGGGCAAGATCTTCGCCATCCCATTTATTTTTCGTTAAAAATGTACAGTATCTTTTCAACTCTCCGTATTGCTCAATTAAAAAAGTTATATTTGAATGATTCATATCGATATGATTTTTCAAAATATGAGTTACTTTTGTGCACAAAATAACCACTCCTTTTCAGCGCTTACTTAATTAACGATTCAACAAATAAAAAAGTTACGGGGCATATAAAAAAATTATGTTTATGTTCAATAATTCGCGGTCATAAATATGTTATGTACAATTTTACGTGAGGAGGAACAAATTTGCCAAAATTAACAATTGAAGGTGCGGGAACTTTTGATGTAAAAGAAGGCACAAAATTAGTATTAGCAATTGAAGATAACGGTGTAAACATACTCCATCGTTGCGGCGGAAAAGCACGTTGCACAACTTGTAGAGTAGAAATTATAGCCGGTGATTTTTGTGAAGCGAGTGCGAATGAAAAACATGCAATGACTGAAAAAGGGATTGAGGATCATTTACGATTATCTTGTCAAATGCGTGTACATAAGGATATAGTAGTTCGTCCAGTACTTACAGTTGAAAGTTCAGGTCTTGATGCTGGACCACGTCCGGCGGAGTAAAGCGATGGATTTAAAACAGATAGCTGGTGAATATGCTGCAACCTTCGTAAAAGATGGTATGAAGATTGGTCTTGGTACAGGATCAACCGCATACTGGACGATACAAAAATTAGGTCAACGTGTAAAAGAGGGATTATCAATTCAAGCTGTCCCGACATCAAAGGAAACGGAAGCATTGGCACAGCAGCTAAATATTCCGTTGATTTCGTTAAACGACGTACAAAGTCTTGATCTTACAATTGATGGCGCTGATGAAATTGATTCTAATTTACAGCTTATTAAAGGAGGCGGTGGTGCATTACTTCGCGAGAAAATTGTAGCCTCCTCCTCGAAAGAACTTATCATTATCGTTGATGAATCAAAAGTTGTGACACGTTTAGGGACTTTTCCATTACCTATTGAAATCATACCTTTTGCATGGAAACAAACCGAAAGTAAAATTCAATCTTTAGGATGTCAAACAACGTTACGCTTAAAAAATAATGAAACGTTTATAACCGATAATAATAACATGATTATCGATTGTATATTCCCTAATCATATACCTACTCCTTCCGATTTACACAAAAGATTAAAAATGATTACTGGTGTAGTTGAAACCGGATTGTTTGTTAATATGACTAGTAAGGCGATTATTGGAACAAAAAACGGGATACAGGAATTATAATGAACGCTGACTCTTACAGTCAGCTTTTTTATATTTTCTCGTTATTACGTAACATTATGATATACTATGAAAACAAAAGCACATCACACTAGAAAGGATTGAACAATTTGCACTCCAAACTCATAACAGAACTTACAGATTTAGAAACTGCCTTTCATATTCGAAAAGAAGTATTTGTAAAAGAACAAAATGTTCCACTTGAAGATGAATTCGATATGTTTGATGAAATCGGGGAGAAATGTAAACATATTTTAGTTTATTATAACAATCTTCCTGTTGGTACAGGTCGTATCCGATTTGTTGATGGAACTGGAAAATTAGAACGTATTTGTATTTTAAAAGACTATCGTAAATACGGTTTAGGAAAAGTAATTATTCAAACGTTAGAAGAAATTGCTCGTGAAAAAGAATCTACAAAAGTAAAACTACACGGTCAAACACAGGCTGAAGGATTTTATAAAAAACTAGGTTATCAAACCTCTTCTGATGTATTTATGGAAGATGGCATTCCGCATATACTTATGACGAAAATGTTATCATAATAAAAAAGGCAGTATATGAAACTACTTTACGTATTCATATACTGCCCTTTTTTATTTATAGAAAAATGAATTCTCAAGATGTCCTTTTGCATCAAAGCCCATTATCTCTTAGTTCATAGCAAGGTAAATCTTACACTGTTTTCCATAATGATAAAGCATAAATCCAGTTTGGATCCCCATTTCCTTTATAACTTTGGACTGCTTCATATACTTTTCCCTCGTGTAGAACTTTATCTCCCTTTTCATATGCTTTCTTTGCATCCCATTCTTCATATGAAACGCTTTCAGTTTTTGTAGTAATTATGAATATATCACTCTGTACAGATTCATTTCCAGCTACATCAACAGCTTTCACTACATATTTATAAGTAGTATTAGAGAGTAAATATTTATCCATATAAGAAGTCGTATTGGATGTTGCAATTTTTTCCATTGATCCTTTTGTTTCTCTATAAATATCGTAATGGTCTACACCAATATTATCGTCAGAAGGACTCCACATTAGTTCCACACTTGACGCTGTCGTTCCCATACTATGTAATCCTTTTGGTTGTGTTGGTGCTTCTGTATCAGGAGCCTCAACTGTCGTTTTTACTGTAAGCTTTGCACTTTCTTTCGAAGCATTTCCAGCTGCGTCAATTGCCTTTATAGTATAAGAGTATTCTGTACTTGGTTGTAATTTTTTATCAATAAAATGAGTTCCTGGTACTGTATCAATCATCTCTCCGTTACGGAAGATTTGATACCCTTTTACCCCTACATTATCCGTAGAATCGTTCCATGCTAGTTCTATACTATTCGCTGTTACTTTTTGTGCCTGAATTCTATTTGGAATGCTTGGAGCTTCTGTGTCTGGTTTTACGTCATTGATGAGATTAACATCAATTACATTATAGAATGCATTTGCTGTATCAGCTACATCCCATACTGCTAAAATTACATGATACCCACTTCTATCAGTAGGTACATTGATTTTGTGAGTTAAATGATTTGAGGCTGCAGAACCATCATGTTGCACAGTTCCAATTGGTTCAAAATCTGCTCTTGTGAGCGCTTTATTTGGATTCCATCCTTTTTTTGTAATATAGTAATGCCATTTGCTCGTTAAGTGAGGCGCTGTATATTTCCACGTAAATGTATTTTCCCCGCCTGTAATTGTATTTTTAAACCAACGATCGGCAGTTTGTTGATCTAAAATACCACCAAACTTACCACCTGCAGAAGCGATTTGACCATCAACTGGGCCAGTTTGCGGGAACCCTTTTGGAGCTTCCAAACTTTGTGGTTCATACATAACACTTCCGCAGTTTACATTTAGTGCACCATAAGTTGGACTACATAAAGCAGATCGGCTGCTCGGCTTTTCAACAAAACCGTGCGCGTATGCGTTTTGAGGAATAAGTGTCGTGCCAATAATTCCAGCTGTTAATGCAACAGCTCCTAGACTTTTTTTGTTCATTTTCATGTTTTGTAGTTGTTTTAAAAATTGATTCTTCATGTTCCTGTCCCCTTCTTGTTATAATTCGTAGTGTAATGTGGGCTTCGATGTAAAAGAATAACAAGAGACAATCTTGTAACGATGTATGTGTGTGTTATGCATACACCGCAGTGAAAATATATTTCATTTCTTGTGAAATATTTCACTTGATGAATATATCATGACATAGAAATCATCAAAGTATGTGCAGAAGTTGTGCAGAAATGATGAAAGCATTAGTAACACGTAAAACTATGGTCCGAATTTGCAAAACAGAATATTTAACATTTCAAAACAACGAATTCTCCGCTTCATATAAAAAAGAGTGTCTATATCATTTCATATAGACACTCTTCTCATGTATAATTTTCTATTTATTATTGACCTATAAATGTAAAAATCTCATCAGCAGCTTCCTGATAGCCACCAGATTTCAGGAAAGATTCCTTCAAATTCCATGCAACTTCTTTATATGATGGATTATTTAATACAAGTTCTACACTTTCACGTAGTTGTTCTACAGTTAATTCTTTCATAGATAACTTAATCCCAGCTCCTAGATTCTCCACTTGCTTTGCGATTACTGGCTGATCTGCACTTTGCGGAATTACAATGAGTGGAATCCCGTTATATAGCCCTTCATGTGTACTGTTCATTCCACCATGTGTAATAAACAACTTTGTATATGCAAGTAGTTTCATTTGTGGTACATAGTTTTTCACAATGAAGTTTTTAGGAATTTCACCTAAATCACTTATGTTCGTTTTATTACCAATAGACATCACAATAGTATGCTCGCTATTCTCGAACGCCTTCATACAAAGCTTATAAAAATCAAGCGCTTCATTAAAAACAGTGCCTAGCGAAATGTAAATCGGGCTTTTTACTTCAATTGAAGTAAAATCAAAGTCTTCATTTTTTACTTGTGCAGGGATGGATGGACCTACAAATTTAAATGTTTCATTAAACATATCTCCAAAAGGCTGGAACTCTTTTATTGTATATACAATAGTAAGTGACGCTGGATTACAGAAAACTTCATATGGTGAGTTTATTTCAACACTATACTTTTCCGCAACCTCCTTAGTTAATCTTTCAAAATCATTATGTATCCTCTCCTGAACTTTCACTGGGATACTTTTAGACAAGTGATCTAACATTTGTTGAAATGATTTTTCATCTTGTGCAAAAGATGTACAGGAATTTATTGCCGGAAGCTTTAAAATTTGAGCAATTATACGGCCACAGCCAAACATCGAATCATGAATCATATAATCAAAATGTTCTCCTTCAATTTGTTCAAGAACACTTGGTATAATAACATCTGCTGTATGTAGAAGGCCATTTATTCTTTCCTGCAAATAATTTCGGCCACCGGAAAGAAATGCTTTTATAAACTTTTGGTCGTCAATTGTTCTTACAATAGCCCCTGTTTTTTCAATACGTTCTCTGAAAGCTTCTATTGAAAAATAAACTACCTCTTCCCCACGCGAAACTAATTCTTCTACAACTTGCAATGTTGGATTTATATGCCCTTCTGATCCAGTATTAATGAATAAAACACGTGCCACTTAAAACACTCCTTACTTTAAATCTTATCTATATTATTTTGCTCTTATAATTTTTCTAAATGGACTTAGCGAGCCTAAATCCAAGGTCATCTATGTAAATTACAACTGGTTTGTTTTTATCTTTGGATAAATTTGATGTATGATTCGTAATCGCATCATATAATTCCATCGTTACAACATACTTTGCAAGAAGAAACGAATTAACTTGGGCTTTCCATTCTTTCTTTATTCGATCATCTCTTAATTCTACTTTTCCTGCTGGAATTTTCACCATATTAGAATCAACTAGCCTAATAAATCTATCCAATTCTATACCCCCAGGTTATTTCTTTTTATAATCTAACCATTTATAGCACTGTACTTCTCTAAAAATAGTCTTACTTCATTTGTAGATTTTAAAATAATAACATCTTTATCCTTACTCAATTGATTTAACTTCTTTAAAATTGTAGGTCGCTTCGTCTTAGGATATTCCCATATCCATTTAAAAAATTGCAAATCAAATTTTTCCTTACATCCCGCGCCCATATCCGGTCTTGTTTTATTCCGATATTGTATAACTCTTTTAAAAGCACGATAAGCACATATTGTCCTATGAATATCAAGAAAAATAATTGTATCAGCTGCGTTCATTCTTATGTCCATTGTCCCGCCATAATTCCCATCAATAATCCACTCATCTTCTTTCACTAATTCATTCTGAACCGTTCTTTGCTCCTCTTTCGGTACCCCTTCCCAATTCGGTTTCCAAAATAGTGCATCAAGATGATGTACTTTAATATTTAATTTATTGCCTAACTGCCTTGCTAGTGTAGATTTTCCTGAACCACCAGAACCTATTAATATAATTTTTTTCATTTTTGTGCGATCCTTTCTATTGACTCTTCAATAGCCTCTTTATTAGCAAAAATCCAGAAAAACATCTCTTCATTTAACTTTAATAAATCTTTTAACTGAACAAAATAAGTAATAAAGATAACTTGAATCGAAAGCATGACATACCAAATAGACTGTAGTTCTTCTTTCATTAAAATGTTTTGTTTATTATATCCTTCAAAGATTGTGCTGATAATATGTTGCCACTTCCCTCTTAATACTTCATCACTATATAACTCACTCAAAATACTCGTACAGCAATAGCATAAATCGAATACTCTTACATTACTTTCTAATAGTTCAAAATCTATAAAACCTTGAAATTCATTATCTTTAAAGATTACATTGGATAAGTGCATATCACGATGAATAATTTGCTCTCGTAATGGGTGAACTATTTCTTTGAAAGCTGTATGTATTTGATTCATTTTTCGAATTACATCCTGATGAACATACTCATTCTTTTCTAAAATAGGTAAAGCCCATCCGTATACTACTTTATACAAATCTCTTTTTACTAACTCATTATTATTCACCGAATTAAGTACTTGATGTAAATTAGCTATTTCTTCTCCAATTGTACTTCCTAGCTCCTTCAGATTTTCTGTATCTTTTATTTCAAGTCCACTTCCAGCAATATATTTGTACAAACAATAATACTTCTCTTTATAAAATACATACTTTTTACTATTACTCGTTTTCACTAATTTTTGCACTTTAACCCCTTTTTCCTCAAGCTGTTTTAATACATGTATTTCAACTAATAGTTGTTTTATCGATCCCTTTTCCTTCAAAATATAGGATTTATTATTACAATGAATCTTTGTTACGTTTGCTTTTATTTCAGTAGCTGTGACATCTTTATCTTCAAACCAAAAATTCACAATTTCTAATATATCCTCCATAATAAATACCTCCATTTAAAATCGCTTATTCGTCCTTAATATAAACTCAAAAAGAAATCCTACCCCAACACCAATTGTATAAGCAACTAAATCACTCCACAAAAATCCATAACCTAATACGAGTCCACCTAAAGTCGTTGCACGAATACTATCTATCCATTCAGCATGATACAATTGGCTCACTTCAATCCCGTAGCAAAACATTAAACTAACAAAAGCCAATTTCTTCATTTCTATTTTAGGAAATAAAAATCCAAATCCAATAAAAATCATTAACGCCCATAAAGCATCACCTAAATAATCATTTAATAGAGCCGGCAGCGCAAAAGCAAACTTTCTTGAACTAAGCCCTAAAATAATAACAAGGATTGTAAACATTGCGTATAGTAATCTATTTCGTTTCGTATTCATTTCAAAACTCCTAATTCATCATTTATAACTGCAAAATAGCTAGTAAAATATAATCATTTTACTAGCTATTTATTAACTGCTTTAACAATAAGAAAATGTGGATTTGTATTTAAATAGTAATAAGATTTTTCATTTACTTCTTTCATCTTTTCAACTGGCCTTGGTTCGACCATTTTTTCTAACATAAAATAATTTGTTGTTTCATTAATAATATCTTGAAGTGACCTTCTAAAAAATTCAACTTCAATTGTAATATTAGGTTTAATCCAAGTATCTACTAATAATTGTTTTTCAAAATAATTTTTACAAGTAAACTTTGTAAAATCCATAAAAGGATGATGAATAGAGTATATAAATTCTCCACCTGGCTTCAATACTCGACGAAATTCCTGAAATACTTGATTCCAATTTTCTAAATAATGAAGGGTTAACGAACTTACAATTACATCAAAAGTATGATCTTCAAACGGTAATACTTCTTGCAAGTCATGACAAAGAAACGTTGCTTTATCCCCCATACTATCCTTTGCAGCTTTTACCATTTCATAACTTACGTCAATTGCAGTAACATTTGCTCCTCTTTCTACAAATTGAGAAGTATACCATCCAGCTGCACATCCGGCATCTAGTATACTCTTCCCTTCTAATTTCTTTGGAACCATCTCCATCATCGCTGGTCTTTCATAATAGCTGTTATATGGATTTGCCACATCTAGATTTTCTTTATATGTACTCGCTAATTTATCATATGTATCTTTGATCGTGTCTTTCAATACATCCACCCCTTATACATATTAATCTAATAACTCTTGCTGCTTTCTCTTTGAAAATGATTGTAGAACTAAATCATACGACCAATCAATCATCTTATTAATTTGCACCTGTTCCACATCTTTATGTATATACACCGTATTCCAATGTTTTTTATTCATATGATAACCCGGAATGATTGTTTCTGGATACTCTTCTCTTAATCTTAGCGCAAGTTCTGGATCACATTTTAATGTTATTGCCGCTTTTTCGCCTTCTTCATGGTTCAATATCGCAAATATTTTATTATTAAGCCTCATACACGTTGCATTCCAACCATCTGGTGAATCTTCTGTCGCTTTTCTTTTCGATAAACAATATTCCCTTGTTGCATTCATTCTAATTCTCCCCTTATTCTTTCACTATTTGATTACGATGCATCACAATTTGTTTCGTCGCTTGAAATTGTTTTTGACCATAAAACTTTATAAGCTTCTCTCCACAAAATAAGCTCACAATATCGATATGAGATATTTCTTCAAGTAACATTGTAAGCATCTTCTCTCCAATACCTTTATTCCTTACACTCTCATGCACAACAACATCTTCTAAGTACGCTCGAAAAACACCATCTGAAACAACTCTAGCAAAACCAATTAACTCATTTTCTTTCCATACCCCAATTGCTATACTATTTTTTAACATTTTTTGAATATCGATTTCTTTTCTTTCTGGCCACCAACCGACAGAATCGTAAAGCCTCTTTAATTTTTCTGAACAGATTGGTTTCTCATCTTGTAATTTATATGTATACATTTTCTTTCTCCCATTTAACATGATATAAATTATTATAAATGATTTTATAAATTTATAATATGGATTTTACAATTGCAATATAAACAATTCTCTAATACCTTTCCTATCCCCTCTATTAAGTTAGATTATTTCAAATTAACGAATTTATGGAAATACAAAACAACTAATAAAATATTTACTTATTAAACTTTGAATTACTTGTAATAAATGGTAAAGTTAATAAGGTAAAAAATACATTAAGTGAGTCGATTTTTTGAAAAAGTTTAGTTTATTACTAACAGCATTTGTCATGATTTTAACATTGTTCATTCCAAATCTTACAAGTGCTAAAGCTTTCCCAGATGTCCAATCTAATCATTGGGCAATTAAGGAAATTAACTATTTATCGGATAAAGGTATCATTAATGGTACGCCAGAAGGAACTTTTAAACCGGGTGATGATGTAACTCGTGGACAAATGGCCTTAATGCTAGATTTATCATTAAAATTAGAAAAACCATCTAGCTATAATCATATTTTTTCCGATGTAGCCAAAGGTATCTATTACTATGATTCTGTACATAAGTTAGCACATAATAACATTGTACAACGTGAAACAAACTATTTCCCTGACCGTTCATTAACTCGTGCAGAAATGGCAGTAGTTTTAGTTAAAACTTTTAATTTGCAACCTACAGGTGCAGACGTCAATTTCCCTGATGTTCCATCTACTCATTGGGGTTACAATTTTGTCAAAATTTTAGCTCAAAATAATATTACAGCTGGGTTTCCTGATGGTACATTTGGTCCAGACATAAAAGTAACTCGTGAACAGTTCGCCGCATTTTTAGCTCGTGTATTAGAACCTAGTTTCCGTCCGGCTCTTCCTAAGCCTAAAGGAGAGTTAGAAGTTCATTATATTGATGTAGGACAAGGTGATGCTACTTTTATTAAATCTCCAAGTGGCGAAACGATCCTTATTGACGGTGGTAACAACGGAAAAGGTAAAGTAGTAGCAAATTATTTAAAAGGATTAGGATTCCAAACTATCGATTATATGATTGCTACTCATCCTGATGCCGATCATGTAGGCGGATTGGATGAAGTACTTTATGCTATGAATGTAAAAAACGTTTACGCACCTAAAGTAAGCCATACGACACAAACGTTTCAAGACTTTTTAACTGCAGTAGCTAACAAAGGGTTAACTATTAAAGAAGCGAAGTCTGGAGTAACTTTATCAATCAATGGTTTAAACTCACAATTTTTAGCTCCTGTTAAAGAATACGGTAACGATCTAAATGAGTGGAGTGCTGTATTAAAAGTAACACATGGCAGCAAATCTTTCTTATTTACTGGTGATGCTGAATCTAAAAGTGAAAAAGATATGGTTGCAACGTATGGTTCCGGCCTAAAATCCGATGTATTAAAACCTGGCCATCACGGAAGTAAGACTTCTTCTTCTCAACCATTTTTAGATGCAGTGAAACCAAGTATCGCTGTAATCAGTGCAGGTGCAGGTAACCGATATGGCCATCCCACACAGGAAACTTTAGCAAAGTTAAATGCAATGTCTGTTAAAGTATATAGAACGGATTTAAATGGAACTGTAATTATTACTAGTGATAGTTCTAACATTTCTGTAAGAACGGAGAGATAATTATGAAGAGAGGTATTATTGACCGTTTCGAAGGCGAACTAGCAGTTATTGAAGTGAATAACGTAACAATTGATGTACCTAAATCCAAACTCCCTTCCACTGCAAAAGAGGGTGATGTTCTCATAATAGAGGATGATACGTATACAATTGATAAGGATGAAACAGATAAAAGAAGACGTGAAATACAAGATTTAATGAATAAGCTATTTGAATAGTAAAAAAAGAAAATCCTTGTAATACGAATCGAACTATTTCTTCGCATAATTGCATCAGATGGATTAGTTTCTATAAACTAAAAAAAGCATCGCCTTATTGGCGATGCTTTTAAAAAACACTTTTCTCGCAAAACACGAATACTATAACCTCTTCTCTAAAAAGTGTTGATTATGCCCTTTCGGATGATCTTCAACAACACCATATTCTCGGTAGCCATGCTTTTTATAAAATTCTGGTGCTTGAAAACTAAATGAATCTAATAATATTAATCTACAACCTTTTTCCTTCGCAATATCTTCAATTTTATGTAATAGTTGACTACCATAACCATCATGACGAACTGAATCATCAACCCATAAAAAATCTATATGAAGATGATAAAAATACATCGTACCTGTTACGCCGCCAAAGATTTTCCCAGCCTCATCTTTCAGAACAAAACTTACTTGTTCCATCGGCTGTTTTGCTTCATCTGTTAAAATAGACATGTTATATTGAATGACTTTATTCTTTATATATTCTCCTTCTATGCGAGTACCATTCTCTATGCGTTTCATATATCTCTTCCTTTCAACTTAGTAAGCTATCTCTCATTTTTACTTTTTAACATACTAATAAATACGAAACCACCATAAATAACAAAGCATGAAAAGCCAATTATACCTGGTACAGAAACATAGCCTATTCTTATGTAACTTATAACTGCAAAACAAGCGATAAATAGTAAAATAGATGGCCAAAATAAAAGAGCTGTTTTTTTTCGTCTCTCTTTCTTCTCAGAAACACGTGTACCAAAAAGTAATACAATACAAATGAGGATCGCTGCAAAATAAATAGTATCTAATGACAAATTGTGATTGTATAGTGCGATACCCACTTCAAGAGCAATAATCGTTACAATTAACATAATGATTGTTGATGTCTTTAAGTTTCTTTTCAATTACTCACTCCTAGCATGCTTTCACTATATTCTTTGTATATGTACTTCAAAGCTACCGCAAAAGCTTCATCTACCTCTTTATTTTCAAGTCGATTAGGTAAATCTTTTCCCCCAATAACATAAAGAAACGGAAATTCGTTAAATATTCCTATTATACCAATATTTATTGCAGCTGAAGATAGCCCACCTGTCATATGAGCTAAGTGATATGAATGTATTCCTTCATATTCACCTTGCTGTCTTACCATGCCGCTAATAATTGGTTCCCATAATTCTGCTTCTGATTTATAACCCTGAAAAATATGTACTAAAAGTGAAAGAACTTCATTTAATTCTCCAACATTTTTCTCATCTCTAGCGTCCTCTTGTATATAAATTTTTGAAAAGTACGTTTGGGCATACATTTTTACAGCATCCCATCCACCACAGTACATTACAACTGACTGTGCAACGTAACTATCATGACATGCTATCATCACTTCTACTGCTTTACCAAGTGTTAAAGTCCTTCTTCCTTGTAAATGTGGATACAACTGCGCACTATCTTCATTTGGATTAAATTTAACATGATGAAGTATATCATGCCAATTACATTTATTTTCCTTCACCATCTGCGCTACTACAAATCCTATTGTTACTTTTGCTGCCGATGCTAACGGAATATTTAATTCACTATTATATGAAGCAACTATGCGATTATTTTTTGTAGAATAAATAGCTATTCCAACATGATCAGATTGTATCTCTTTCATTTTTTGAATGACAGTTTCCATTTCCCAGCCTCTTTTCCAAACGTTATATTATTTTTTAATAATTCAATATATAATATGAAATCCCTTTTTTAGATAAGCATTCTTATGATTACAATAAGAAAAAGGTAGCATGAATAACTCCATGCTACCTAAGATACTAATTTTCTATTCTTCTAAAGGATTTTTAGGACCATTAAGCTCCAATTGATAAAAAGCTAAATCTAGCCATTTATTAAACTTATAACCAGCCTTTTTAATCGTCCCTGCATGAACAAAGCCATAGTTTTCATGTAAGGCAATACTTTTCTCGTTTTCCGCATCAATTCCAGCAATTAAAGTCATATATTCTCTTTCTTTTGCAATTGTGATCAATGCTCTCATCAAAGAAGTTCCAATCCCACATTTTCTATATTCCTTATCAACATACACAGAATGCTCAATTGAATATTTGTAGGCAGGCCAAGCTCTAAACGGACCGAATGTCGCAAATCCTACTACTTTATTATCTAGTTCGTATACAAAAATCGGATAACCATCAGCCTTTTTTTGTTCATACCAATCTATTCTATTTTCAAGGGTTACGGGTTTATACGTATATACAGCAGTTGTATTCAGTATCGCATCATTATAAATATCTAAAATGTATATTACATCTTTTTCCGTTGCTTCCCTTATCATCGTTTTCTTCCTTTCATATACGTTCTCTTTTTAACTACCTATTTGTTACACGAACACTAGCTTTTCGAAAGCCATCATAAATGTTTAATGCAGCAGATAAAACGTAAATGAGAATACCCCCACTAATTAGCCACTTTTTAAGTTCTTCCGGAGAAATAGTGAACACATTTGCCACAAACGTAATAAATCCATCGGTAAATATGTGCGGATTTACTACAATTATAATGAATACTATCGTTCCAGCTATTTGGAGAATAGCATTCCCGATTGCCAATCTTTTTGTCCATTGTCCCTGTACTAATTTATAAAGAGATATCGCTATTTCAAAAACAATTATCATCACAACGATTGGCCAATACTGAAGTAACACATCTTGATTAAACGTTGGCGCGACAAACTTCAATCCACTTCCCGTACCACTGTATACGCCAACGAGATGATTCGCATAAAAATAAAGTGTACCCCATATTGCCGTCCACATTAACCCTCCAAAAACTTCAAACTTGGAAATTGCTTTTTTCTTCGGAATGTACGAAATGTTTTTCAAATCATCTGGCGTCCACTTTTTTAAACTTGTCGTCAACGGCTCGGTATCTTTGTTTTTATCCGTTCTTTCTAAAATAGCAAATACGAGTGTTAACCAGAAAAATACATGGAGGGCTACTTCAAAAATTTCTCCAATGCCTTTACCTATTACTTGTAAAATAACATTTAATACTGCTTGATCACCAGTATAACTTAAAAAATTTTCTGCAACCATTGCAATGAGTGCAATAACAACTGCAATTGGAATGATCATTTTTAATAATGTCGTATATACATCAAAATAACGCGGTCCAATTAAATGCATCGGTCTATCCAAATATCCATTAGCTAATGAAACCGGACTCCCCAATTTTTCAAGAACTCTTTTTTCATCGTCTTCATTATAATTATCAGGCAACATATCCTCAATTGTTGACCGTAGCTCAAGAATAATATCTTCACGATTTTTTTCAGGTAATCTCTTCGCTACTTCCTCGACATAAATATCAATCAAATTCATTCTTGTCCTCCTCCTTTAATAAGTTATAAAGTTTTTTCGAATCCTTTATCCATTCCTTTCTCAACTGCTGGAATATCTCTAATCCGTATTCAGTTAAAACATAATATTTACGAGGTCTACTCTCTGTTTTATCCCAACTACTCGTCACTAGCTCTTGCTTTTCTAACCGGCGAAGTAGTGGATATAAAGTACTTTGATCGATTACGATTCCTGATTTCTCTAATAATTGGACAAGTGAATATCCATACTGCGGCGTTCTTAATTGGCTTAAAACTGCTAATGTTAATGTACCTCTTCTTAGCTCAGTAATTAATGAATTTAATAAAGCATCCATGTATTCACCTCATTTCCATTACTATATGTCATACAGTATATGTTTTATACTATGTATCGTACAGTATTATGGTGACAAACACAATGTTTTTTACCAAAAAACGGATAATAAAAAGCACAAATTTGTAATTTGTGCTTTTCTAACTTACTTATAACACGCTTAACTTTGTAACTCTGGTAATATAAATTCCCCTTTTTCCTTAAGCAATGGAACAACATCTATAATTGCATCTATATTAATTGCTCCGTAAACATGCGGATATTCTTGGCCGTTAGAAGCAAGTTCATATTTTATTTCTGCTTTCACTAAGGATGGATCAATTGTCAGTAATAAAACATCTACTTCATGAATAAAATATTTTGCTGCAACGTTTAAAGCTTGTTCAAAAAACGAACAATGAATAAATCCCTCTTCTTTTAATGAGGCTTCATTAATTTCTCCATTTATCTTTGCGATTTCCCAATTTCTCTTTGTTATTACTTTTGTAATCATTGTTATTCTCTCCCCGTACCTTTATATGGAAAAACAAGAGGTCCTTCTTTTTGTTACTAGAAAAGCCTCTTGCGTTTCATTTTTATTTTAATCCGTTAATTAAAGGCGATGCTTCCCCACTATGGAAAATCCATAAATCATGAAGTGATCTCGTACATCCGACATATAGTAACTTCGCATCGTGTTTTGTATTTTTGTAATGTTCTTCATCAACATCAATTAGTAGCACAGCGTCAAATTCTAGCCCTTTTGCCAAGTATATAGGTACTACTGAAATACCACCTTCATATTTACTTTGATCTGCTTCAATGACGTTTACAGCTACTCCTGCCTTTGTTAATTTCTCATATATATCGCGACATTCATCGTCTGTTCTTCCTATTACCGCAATTGTTTTCACATCATCATTTTGTAAATGTTTTAACGTCTTTATAATCTCATTAAATTGATCTTCTGCTTGAATTACTTTGACCTCTTCACCACTACGAAAAACTGGTGTCGCAAGCCCTACTGGAATCTCGGCGTTTTTAATTATTTCGTTCGCAAATTCAATAATTTCTTTTGTAGAACGATAGCTCCTCGTCAGTTCATAATAGCCTGTTTCTTGGAATACTTCCTTAAAAGCACTCCAATCTTCAATCCCTTGGTAATCATAAATCGCTTGAGATAAATCACCTAATATAGTGAAAGAATTACCTAATGTAATTTCTTTTAATACATAAACTTGGAATGGTGAGAAATCTTGCGCTTCATCAATAACGACGTGATGAAATTTCTGCCCGATTTCAATACCTGTTATGCGATGATGTATATAAATTAAAGCGGGTAAATCTTCTACATACACTTCTTTTTTACGACAACTCTTCTCAGTTTCTTTCACAAGTTCCTCGGGTAATACTTCGAGTATTTCTTTGCTTTTCAATATTGAACTATATATTGAAAGCGAGCTCATTTTCGGCCAAAACTTTATATAACTGTTCAATCTCTTTGTCGCTTCTTTTTTTAATAATTTCTTCTCGTTTGTTTCGCCATACTTTTTTAGTTCAATTTCAATCCAGCGCTTCATTCGGCCAACTAAACGTTCTCTTCTTTTCTTTAATGGATAATGTTTATACTCAACTTGCATCCATTTTTTTATATCTTCCACTGGAATAACAGCTTTATCCCATGCCTCAAAATTACTTGTTGGCACTAGTTCTTTTTCAAATTGAACCATTTGCTCTTCAATAAAGGACTTAAATTCTAGCGTACCTTTCAATTTACCAAGCATAACCTTTTTTTCATCACGATTAATAGAAAATGCTTCTTTCAACTTTTCTTCTGTCTGCTTCAGTTTCACCGAATCATCTAACGTACGTAATGCCCAGTCCGGAAATGTTGTTTGACTAATATTCCCAACACCTAATTCAGGAAGTACACTCGAAATATAGTCTAAAAACAGACTATTCGGAGCGAATACAATCATTCTTTCAGCTTCTAGTTGCTCACGATATTCATAAATTAAAAAAGCAAGGCGATGTAAAGCGATCGTTGTTTTACCGCTTCCTGCAACCCCTTGAATAAGTAATGGCAAGTTTCTTTCCGCACGAATAATATCATTTTGCTCCGATTGAATCGTCGAAACAATATCCTTTAGTTTATTATCTTTATTCTCACCTAATCGATATAGAAGAAAATCATCGGCATGCGAGACATCTTCATTTCCTTTTACATATGTATCAACAACACGTTCTAATTCTCTTTTTCGAATAGAGATATTTCGCTTTAAATAAACATCACCTTCTACTAATCCATCCGGTGATTGATAAAACGCTAATTCTTCACCGCCGGTAAATGAATAAAACATACTTGCGACAGGTGCCCGCCAATCAATTACAATTGGCTTCATCGTATCTTTATCTGAAACACCAACTTTACCGATGTAAATCGGCATAACTTCTTCCTTGCCATCCTCTTGAAAATCTAATCTACCAAAGTACGGTTCTTGTACCCCAATACGTAAGTTTTGTCTATTAGACTCCCTCATACTTTCAAGAATTTGCTCTTTAAAATCATCGCCGTAATAAACTGGAATTTTTTCAAGCTGTTCTAATTGATCATCCATCGTACGTAATGTATCTTTCATTTTTTGTAACTCTTCTTCAAAAATGTTGTTCATTTGATGATTCCCTCCTGTCCGTTCTAATTTTTCAGTCGAAATATAATTGTATTAAAAATCCAATTATAAAGTCAAGGACTTAATTTGTTTTTTCTGAAAAAACTTACTTTTCACCTTTCTAATATTGAAATTCCAATGAGATTTTTACATGATAAGAATATATAACATCTAAATCATACAACTACACATATAATAAAGTGATTTATACAAAAGCCGCTATTTTCTATTGATTAAAAGGACTTTATACTATCTAACTAAGTTTCCCTTACATACTCTCCAGCTTCTTTTCTAGTTATCTATTATTTCATTGATAAAATACCCAAGGTCACAAAAGTCAAAAATAAGAGTAAAGGAGTCTATTGAAAATGACTGCTACCAAAAGAAAAACCCTTAAGTTACATTTACTTATTTTTGTGTTCATTGTATTGGCTAGTGGCTGGATTGGCGTAATTCTAGATTCTTTTCTAACAGATCAGCCTGAAGGAAACTCTTTAGGCATGGGACTGTGGCTAATATTACCTTTCCTCTCATGTATTTTCCTTAGAGTTATTAGCCGAGATTGGAATGATTTTGGTATAAAACTAAATTTGAAGGCAAACTTTAAATGGTACTTCGTTGCGATACTAATTTACCCGTTCGTTACAGTAATAACGATAAGTTTAGCACTTATTTTTGGAGTAGCAAACATAACTAGTTTTGAAATATATTCGTTATTGTCACTCATATTCATGTCTACTATTGGTAACTTTATTAAAAATATTTTTGAAGAGTTTTCATGGCGCGGTTATTTAACTCCTAAGCTCATTGAACTAAAGTTAAACGATTGGTTTATTTATATTATTTCTGGTTTAGTTTGGTCTCTTTGGCATGCCGCTTATTATTTAGTTTTTTTACCAAATGAATATTTCGAATCTATTTCAAGGTTAAATATGCTTTTATCCGGTTGCATACTTATGGTTTCTTGGTCTATTATGTATGTTGAAATATATAGACTTACAAAGTCAGTATGGCCATGCGTTATCATGCATGCAATTGAAGATGCTGTTCCTACCGTTTTAGTTACAATAACAGGGATTATTACACTTACCAAAGGCAGTGATTTTTGGTTAAACCCTATTAGCGGAGTCGTTGCTACTATTGTATTTCTTGGAATTGGGATTGTACTAAGATCTATAAGAATTAAAAAAGAACGACAATTAAATACGAAAAACAGTCAATGATTCACACTATAAAGGCACAAAAGAGTAAGGAATTAATCCCTACTCTTTTTTTATTTTTATTCGATATGATAAACATTCATTTAAAGACGCTTGCTCTTTATATTTCCTCTCTTCAAAGTCATACGCTCCTCCTGGGAAAATCCCAACTATACTGAAACCAGCCTCTGCACATAAATTACTAATCTCACCTATCGTATAGCAACGTAAAGATTGTGTCACGATATCATTTGAAGAATCCTTTTCCCACCAGTGGTCCAGCATCCTAGCATTCTCACTATCATATTCATATTTTCGCATTGCAGAATAAATCGGCATTTCTTGTCCATTTGCTTTTTCCCAATATAATGGTTGATAAATATCAATAAGTGCACACCCATCATCTTTCAACCAATTATGGATTCGTTTTAATAAAACCAATTGTTCTTCATCTGTCCCTACACCAAATCCATCTAAATAACTAACAACATCAAACTTTTCTTCAAAGTTAATTTTATAAAAATCAGCGCAATGAATCTCAATATCACTAGTAGAATGTTCTTTAGCAAACATAACTAACTCTGGTACAAGCTCAACAGTAGTCATTTTTACATCCAAATTAGACATCGCTCTTGCAAAACCACCATTTCCAGCTCCTAGTTCTAACATCGTTTGAAATGAATATCCAATTTGTTCTTGTACTTCTTTCGCAACTTCCTGCAACCAATTTTCATTTTTTATATTATAGCTTAGTAATTCAAATTGTTTTTTATAAAATTCTTTTACATTTAATTCGTTCATTATTATTCTCCTCCTGTACGTTATTTTTCTACTACAGGTGAGAAACTAAATTTCTGATACCCATGAAAAATCCTCCTTTTGATTTCCCTACATTTACATTTTATCTAAATAATAAGAATTTTTAAAGTACCAAAAATAAAAGAGCAGATAATGGAAAATTCCAATATCTGCTCTATGGCTGCTATTATTTCCCTTGTTGATACTTCAACCAATCACCAGAAATGATAACTTTCTTTAGCATATTTTTATCTTGAGCGAGATACACATATGCCTCTATTTCCCTATCACCATCAAATACTATTTGTGTGATTCGTTCATATAAATCCGTCTCTGCATTACCTGTATATTCTTCTAGTTCGTCTAACTTATGCAATATGTCATCATTTACTTCATAAACTTCTCCATACACCTTTTCTTCATTCGAATAAGTCATCGCCGGATACCCTTCGTTTGTATCAAATAATTCCCCATACGTCCATGCTTCGTCTGCAATGCATATTGCACCTTGCATATAATGAGCATTCGTTTGCTTTTTTCTTAACGTGCCATACACAAAAACGTGATGCATTAATCCCTATCCCCTTTACATGTCACTACTTTCTAATTTGTAAATAAGCACGAATCATAAAGTAACTCACTTCATTCGGAAGTTGTTCCTTAATCGATTTCAGACCACCATCAGCATTTTGCACAGCAGTTTCAATCAGTTGTTCGTATTCTGCAGGAACAAAACTGTTCCAGTCTACTTCCATTCCATCTTCAAAACAACGAATTAAATGATTTTCAATCGTTTGTCTTGATAATCCACGTTCTTTCGCAATTTCATCTAGATTAATACCTTGTTTATACATTTCATACGTTTCCAAATGAGAATTTGCTGAAGCTTTCCCTGATTTCTTCCGTTCTGTCATCACTTCTGTTTTAATAGTTTCAGCATAGTTTGGGTTTTCCTCAATAAAGTGCTGAACTGCTTGTAAGAAGTGCGAACCATACTTCACAAGTTTGTGTTCACCAATCCCTTTCACAGTTAAAAGTTCAGAATCGCTTTGCGGCATTTTTGCGCACATATCTTTCAACGTTTGGTCAGAGAAAATAACGAATGGAGGTACCCCTTCTCCTTGCGCAATTTCTTTACGTACTTCGCGAAGTACTTCAAATAAAGGATGATCTTGAACGATTTGTCTTGTCTCTACTCGTTCTTTACGTAAAACATTCTCTTTACCAAGTAACACTTCTTTCCCTTTTTCCGTTACTTTTAGTGTCGGGTAAGTACCATGTTCAACTGCAATTAGCTCGTCTGAAATTAAAAACTCAATAAATTCACTCACTTCTTTTACACTACGATTTGATAAAAGTCCGTAAGTTGGCAAAGTATGAAAATTAAATTCAATGACTTTCTTATTTTTAGATCCAGTTAGTACTTGTGCAATCATTTGTTTACCAAATCGTTGGTTCGTCCTAATCATACAAGATAAAACCATTTGCGATTCTCTCGTCACATCGATACTTTCTCGGTCGTCTGTACAATTACCGCAGCGGCCACAATCTTCTTTTGGTTCTTCTCCAAAGTATTGCAAAATAAATGATTGTAAACATTGTTCTGTATGACAGTAGTCAGTCATATTTTGCAGTTTTTCAAGTTCGTTTGAAAAACGAGACTCTCCTGTCGATTGATCAATTAAAAAGCGTTGTACTTGTACATCTTGAGAAGAATAAAGCAATATACATGCACTATCTAATCCGTCACGGCCAGCACGTCCTGCTTCTTGGTAATAACTTTCCATATTTTTTGGAAGTTGATAATGGATAACGTAACGAATATTGGATTTATCAATACCCATCCCAAACGCAGATGTGGCTACCATTACACTCACTTCATCACGTAAAAAGAGTTCTTGTTGCTCATTTCGATCGTTATCACTCATACCGGCATGATATTTTGATACAGAAACTCCCGCTTTCATTAAATCCTCATACAACTGATCAACTACTTTTCTAGTAGCTGCATATATAATCCCAGATTCCTTTTGATTTTGACGAATATAATCCGCTAAATATGCATTACGATCTTGCCCTTTAATAACAGAAAATGATAAGTTCTCGCGCTCAAACGTTGTCATAATCGTGTTTTCTTGATTAATTCCAAGCGTGTTGCAAATATCATCACGAACTTGTGGTGTTGCCGTAGCAGTTAATGCTAATACGAGCGGTTTTTCTGGAAGATAATCTAATATACGGTGTATATGTAAATAGCTCGGACGGAAATCATGTCCCCACTGCGAAATACAGTGCGCCTCATCAATGGCAATCATCGGGATTTTCATATCGATCAGTTGGTCAACAAACTCCATTGAATCAAGTCGCTCTGGCGCTACATAAAGTAACTTATAATGGCCCTGTTTCGCTAATTGAATTCGTTGATTCGCTTCTGTAATCGAAATAGAACTATTAATATATGTAGCTGAAATACCATTTTGTACTAATGTATCTACTTGGTCTTTCATAAGTGATATTAAAGGCGATATAACTAACGTTGTTCCTTCAAATACTAATGCGGGAATTTGATAACAAATTGACTTACCACCACCTGTAGGCATAATACAGACAGTATCTTTCCCATCTAATACATTTTTAATTGTTTCATCTTGTCCTCTTCGGAATGACGAATAACCGAAATAAGACGCTAAAAGTTCTTGTGCTTTTGTAAACAAAAAAGAGTCACCTGCTTTTCTTTATCTTTCATCTACTCCTATTATATCATCTCTTATGCATCATGAAAGTGATGAATACATGACTATCAGCCTGCTTTTTCATTATTTTATGCTTCTTTACGTTTTTGAGAATGATTAGCAATTATAACGAATTTCAAAATAAATACACATTTTATTAATTCTCCTTGAATACTACTAATCTTATACATATGAATTCAGGAGGTTACTATATGAAGCACCATAATATTAGTTTCATCAAACAGAAAAGCGTATCGAACCAACCCCAATTCTCAAATAATGAAGCGTGGAAATATGAATCATACTATAAGTACCAACCATTATTTTCTTATAGAAAGCTTTTTCATTTTCTTTCTCAACTTTTTAAACGTTAATACAGGTGCGAAATAGATCATTCATAATAATTTTCTCAATATAACCCTTATAGACTTACTGCAATACAGTTGGTATTATATGAAATATTCTGTTGGATAAACCCCTTAAGTTGACCTGCTTATATAAGCGGGTCTTTTTTAATTTATATATATTTCATAACACTTTTAGATGTAATTATAAATCTTATCACCATTTTATAATCTTAATCCACTCACTACAAATGGTCATAATTACAAAAGGTAAAATATAAATGCTTAACATTTAAATATCTAATTCTTTTTTCTCAATACACAAAACGAATTTCACTTGTTACTATAAAGGTACTCCAGATGAGTTTTTGCTCATCGACATTATCTAGTGAAAGGGATCTGCCGCGGGAAGCAGGTCCCTTTCACTTTATTAAAGACTCACTTTCAATTGGACACATTTACCAGGTTTTTTTAATAGAATTTTATGATAATATTACGTAGTCGAGTCCGACATCTCGGCAATACCCTTTTGAGGCTCTGCAACTTCCCTTGCAGAGCCTCTTTTACTTTATATTCAATTTATTTATATATAACGCAATAAAATTCCTCATCTTTTTCCATAGCAATTTTTGAAAATAAACGAGGACACGTAACTAAAAATAAATTTCCATCATACTTTGAGTTATACATGTTCAAAGGAGTGTTACCGTTTATGTATACTTATTGGCAATCGTATTACTCCCCCTATCATAACCCTTATGTACACTTTGATACATCTGTACGTAATTTCCGAATTAGTAAAAACGAGAACTTTCTAAAAGGTTATATGCGTTCTTTATGGGAACAACATGTCGCTTGGACGAGATTAGCTATTATAAGTATTGTTTTCAATTTACCCGACATAAACGTTACAGTTGGACGGCTTCTTCAAAATGCAACACATATGGGACTATCTCTTGAACCATTCTATGGTGAAGATGCAGTAAAAAAATATAGTGCATTAATTAAAGACCACTTAGTAATTGCAGCAGATCTTGTTAAAGCTGCAAAAGCTGGTGACCAAAACGCAGCTGTCGCTATAGAGAAAAAATGGTACGCTAACGGTGATGAAATTGTAGCGTTTCTTACTAGCATCAACCCATATATACAAAAAGAAGAATTTACACAAATGTTTTATGAACATCTAGCATTAACAAAAGCAGAAGCACTGGCATTTCTAAATAAAGATTATGAAGCAGGAGTAAAATTGTACGATAAAGTTGAAAAAGAAGCTTTAGAAATTTCCGACATGATAACAAACGCAATCGTAAAGCAATTCCCGCAAGTATTTCAATAACAATAAGCCGATTTGAAAACCAAATCGGCTTATCGAACTTTCTAGCAATGATATTTCACCTGTCCTCTTTACATTTAACGTATATCGATATATTTTATTAATATCCGTTTTTTATAGGAGGAAACAGTTTGATTAACGCCATTGGTCTCGTATTTATACTTACAAATAAACATGAGAAAAAGAAGAAAGTTTATCTAAATGAAAAATTCGCATTAATAGACATTATTGATTCTAAGGAAGTAATTGATGATGAAGGGAACTCACTAGTAGAACTAACATGTAAATACAGTATATATTTAGATGAAAAATACTACTGTAAATCTCTTGATGATTATACTGGACAAGTCTTTCCCTTTTTAAGTGCTAAAATAGGAAAAGGACTTCTCAGAAACTTAAATTATTACTTTTCTTACGTTGATGCCTATGATAAAAAACCACCCGTTAAAGAAATTAGACCACTTATGAAACAAGTAACGAACAGATAGTGAAAATACTAAAAAGAAAGCATCTCACTTCAGATGCTTTCTTTTTTATCTAGAACTCTTTAAATTCTATCCTTCTTCTAAAAATATGTATTGAGGCATACTTTAAATTAAAAACATTGGAGGATTAAAGTGAATGAAATACTCAGAAACGATAGTTAGTAAACGCCTTCGAACACTTAAAATATGTAGTATGTTTATCATGCTAGTTTTAATCGCATGGATTGGATATACAAAATTACTTTATGAAAACGGATTTCTTCAAGAAAAAAAGAATTCAATAGAAGTAATGAATACTAGCATTACAGGAGAAATAGAGCAGCTTTTTCATATAAACTTGCAAGGTTATCGAAAAACAAGCCTTGATGCTGTTATAGAAGCCAGTAAAACAGATCCAAGCGAACTATCCCTAATTGAACTAGTCAACAAATCCTGCTCGCGAGATTGCATAGGCGAACCAGTCACATATGTAAACTCAAACAATGGATATATCTTTTATAAGGAATCTAATGGAACTAATGTAGCTATAACGATTAAAAAGAAAGACACATGGTTAATTGTAAAGAAATCTGTTCAAGATGGAATATAATCACCCAAAAAAAGAGTACGTATCGTACTCCTTTTTATTATTAATACCTTTCCTCTTCATGCCTACAATGGCATTTCGCTTTTGTTTTACATAGAGTTAAAAGATTACATAAAAATAAAAAACCGTCACATGACGGCTTTTTATTTAGCAAACTACTCTTTTGTATAAAAATATTTAAGTCCTTTAGCATCTAACCACGCTGTCGCTCGATCTAATTCATTCCCTTGGCGATATGCTGTTTCAAATCTAACTAATCCTTGTTTATCTCCATATGAGATAATACGAGATTCATACCCCAGAGCATCCATCATTCCTAACATTTCTACTACTAACGCTGTACCAAATTCATACGTAACAACTTTACTAAATTTATTCACTATAATTCCAACTCCTTCTTGTTTTGTCGATTGTTCAATAGTTTGATTAGTAAACCAAACTAACGGCTTATTTCCCATTAACTTATTTAAATCACATTTTCCTATGCCAGCTACATTCCCTGTTTCTGTGTATTGCCAAATATCACATGGGTAGGCTCGTTTGTTACCACCATAACGAGGAATCCATACAAAATCACAATTGACATTTGCCATTCCAAATGGATCATACATATGATGAGCAATATATAAACCAACCTTCTTAGCTCCTAATCTGCGTAATTCATCAATAAAAGCTTGTGCACCCGCTCTCATATCGTTCATTGTTTTTACTTCTACGTCAGCTACCCAAACTGTTGCATTTTTATCACCACGGTTCCAAAAGTCTCTCGCCTCTATCCGTGCATCCTCTACTGAAACGAAACGACAGAACGCATAATTACCAAACGGAATATTTCTTGCTTTCATTGCTTGCACATAATTTTTATATAAAGGATCTACATAATTTGAACCATCTTGCACACGTGCAATTACAAAATCTAATTGTGGTGCTGCGATATCCCAGTTAATGTCGCCATTCCATTTCGAAATATCTACAATATAACCCATTATTTCACATCTCCTTTTTCATTATTATATTCAAAGCTTGTTTTTTTGCTATTATCAACTAATAAATAGTATGAAAGGTAGTGTATTATTGCGTAATACTTTAAAATTCGGCTTATGTATTGAGAAAATAAAATATTATTACAGGTTTAATAAGTAAAGACTTACAAAGCTCTAAACTATAATCAGTAGGAGGCCACAAGCAGTGCAATTCCCAGCTAATTTCTTAGCTTCATCCGAATTTTGAGGTATGAATTTTACTGCCATTAAAGCGTGATACACAAAACCACCTTTCTGACAGGTGGTTTTGTGTACTAATTTACATATACATTGTTCATATTTTTATAGTTACATAATTATTAGTTACTTAATATACTTGTTAACTAAAAATAAGACAATTTTTCGTTTTATCTCAAGTACTCATAGTACCATTTACGTGCATCTAACCAAGCTGTAAATTTATCGATATTTCCGGACGGATAGCCATTCGTTATAGCATAACCAATGCCATCTTTCTGAACGACAATTTGTCCATCAATACCCGCATCAACCATCGCCTGAGCCAAAGCTTGTAAATTGCTAAATGCTACACCACCAGTTTTTACTTTGAGCAAGTCCGTTGCACCTCCTCCAGTTTGTCCTGTAAGAGCAAATACAATAGAATTAGCGATTTTATCAACATTCCATTTTGCCATGTCGGATTCATTATCAATAAATCCTAATTCAATAAGAATAGCCGGTGCTTTCGTTCCATTTAATACCGCTAAATCTGTACGTTGTTTCGCACCTCGATCACGCCATCCAATATCTTTTGCTAGTTGAGCTGAGATTTTAGCCGCCAAATCTTTCTGATCATAATACAAAACCTCAACACCCTGTCCATTTCCATCACTTGCATTAAGATGAAAAGAAATAACTAAATCCACAGCATGGGAATTGCTATTCCGAATGATATTATTTAAATTTTGTGATTGAGTTGTCCCTACCTCGTCCGTATCGTCATAAACCGTGTGTCCTAGGGACCTTAACTTAGTCGCCACAGCATCTTTAACTTGCCTATCTAGAACATGTTCTTTCCGATTCCCGAAATTAGCACCTTGAACAATACTATTGTGTCCTCCGTGCAAACTATATCTGGCCATTATTTATCAACATCTCCTTTCTTAATATCATATTCAAAACTTGTCTTATTGCTATTCCCACTTACAATCTTAACTGTACCCATACATCCTACATTTTCTAAAAGTGAAGGCAATTCGTTTTCGTTATAAAAAGTGGTGACACGAACAAAAAGCATCACCTTTTTGGCGATGCTTAAAAACTCTATTTTACGTTTTAATTCCCTAAAAACAGTTTAAGCTCATAGTGACCGAAACTATACTTATATTTCCTCCTCTTCCTTCACTGCCTCTTTCAACCTCTGCAACATATATCCAATTCCTTTACATCCTTCTAACGGATATGTAATCATTTCTTCTGGATATAGCTTTGTTACTACTTTTTTATGCTTTTTCCCTGCAAGTAAGACGATTTCGTCAAACTGTAGTAAACTTTTATCTACCATCTGTTTTTGTAATTGCTCTATACTTATTACCTTATCGCTCTTTGAATCAAACGCAAGATCATAGTTTTCTAGTACAATATCATTTGGCCTTAAAAATCCATGCTTCGCTGATAATATAACCCAATTCTCGAAAAACATAGTTGCATACGATTGACATGCTTTTCCGAACGGGCTAATATATACATCTTTTGCCTCCATCGGTCCGTAATCAGGATACTTATCCCAAATTTTCTTCTTTCCGCATGGAATTATGCATAACCTTTTCATCGTTTTTTCTTACCTCATTTCTAACTTTTTAAATATAAAAATATAGAACCCTCTACTTCTTCATACTCAGCTTCTATATCTCCAACCCCCAATACATTCCATCCATTATTTGTTTCTTTCGGTTTTTTGTTTATTTTGATATGAACTTTTGTCATATTTTTAAAATCTTCTTCAAAAGATGCTAAAACAGGCTGATTTATCATATATGTTTTATTATGTATACCTACACTTAAAAATGTTTTATGTAATGCTTTATTTCCGTTTAACTTTACATTCATTGGATTAAACGAATTTAATTTTATATTGCCTATAATATACAAATGATACCCCTTCTCCTCATAAAAGTGGTTGAAATCCTTATCTCTTTCGTCTTGAACAAAATGAAGGATTTGCTTCGTTTCTTTACTTATTGTAATTTCATTATTTAAACTCAAATCCACCTTTATATTTTGTTTTAAAAAAGCATATAACGATTTATCACTATTAAAGAAGCTTTTTTTCCATTCAGGTAGGACTTCATCTAATAATAAACATAAAAGCATTCCTGAGCTATAGCAGCTCTTTCTAATGTTACAATTAGCTTCATATGCATCTAAAATGAGTCCGCTATATTTTCGTAATGTGTCGCTTTCATCATTTTTACATACTGCATTGTAAGCATTCATTTCAACATACCAAGCAGGCCCCTCTATACTTTCAATCATATGCTCATATGTTATAAAATCTTCTCCCATAACACTAGCTCTTTGCTCTCTTAGTTTAATAAATTGCTTAATATAATTAATTTTCTCTTCTTGAGATTTACAATGAACAGCATCATATAAACAAATTCGTTCTTTATTTCGTAATTCTGTGTTTTCTTCTATTATAGGATATTGAAATCCTATAGATTCATTTGGAAATCTACTTTCTTTATTCAAATATTGATAACAATGAAAAAGTTCATGCACCACAATCGCAAGTAAACTTGCATAATCTTTATATCTATTCATATTCACGATAGCAGTTGGATAATCTTTGAATAGAATACAAGTATCACCTTTAAATTGTTCATCCCACTTTAAAACACTATACTCATCATTATCTTTCAAAAATAGAGGATGATGAAATACATACACATGCTCATCATCGTATAGTGCAAATGCAGCCCTCTTAAAACCAGGCCATAGCGTATTCAATAATTCTATACTTACATCTTTCTTTATTCGATTTAATATATTGTTCATTATATGTAACACCCCTATATCATTCTACATACACCTATTCTATTCCACTTAAAAACAACCCTTTTATTTACATAAATATTAGAAAAACATATTTGTTATCTCAAGCTATAATGTGTTATATAAATATACATGTGGTGATTTTCTGAAAAGGAGGTGAACAAATGAAAAATATACTCCCTGCACTAGTACTCTATATTATAATTTGCATAATCGCTATGATCGCTCCATCATCCCAAGGCTATAATCATATTGGCTGGAAATTGTTTGTTGGGCAAGCGTATGCTATACCTATTTTTCTCATTACAGCTATTATTACATTTTATATAAACAAGAAAAAATCTACGAATAAACAGTTATAAGGATAGCGAATGCTATCCTTATTTTAATTCATTGATCACATCCAAAATAACACTTGCAGTACTTTCTATCCTTTCTTCCGAAAAATCAAACGTGACACCTGTTTTTTCATATATTTCTTGTATAGATAAATTCCAATCTGCACTCGCACCTTCTTTAAAGAAAGCAATCGCTTTTTCTGGGTCTTCCCAGTAAATTTGAAACAATTGCATTGCTCCTATTTGTGCAATTGCATATTCAATTTTGTAAAAAGGAAACTGAACATAGTGAAAGGACTCTATCCAACTTGCACCGATTTCATCCTCTAATCCTGCAAGGTCGACTGTTGAATATTGATATCTTTTGCATAGTTCGGCGTATTTCTTATCACGTTCTTCTGATGTATGGTTTGGATTCGCATAGATCCAGTGCTGGAATACATCTCCTGCAATTGACGACATTAATAAAGACAAAGCACGATATATTTGTACGCGTTGCACTTCTTTATATTCATCCTCTTGCTTATAAAAAACATTCAGCTTATCCATTACTAATAACTCAAGACTGAGGGAATAAAGTTCAGCCACCTCTTCGCGCAGATATCTTTCCTGCATACTACTATCGTTTTTAAATTGTTTATAAAAATGAAATGCATGCCCCACTTCATGTATAAGTGCATTAATTGCATAAAATGAAGGACTAAAATTAGAATACACAAAAACCTCTTTACTATGAGGCAAGGTAAAACAAATAGCTCCTGGTGCTTTATTTTCACGTTCTTCTACGTCAATGCATCCAGCTTTCCTTATATGAATAAATTTCTCATAAAAATATAAATCTGTCTTTCGAAATATTTCTTCCACGCCATTTAATAAATCAATCACATTTTGGAATGGGACTTTTGGTAAATTACATGGAGAAAGATCCCAAGGGCGATACGTTTTTACACCGAGATTCTTTTTAGAAATACTCCCTAATTGTTTCCAGATTGGTACAACATACTTTTCTATAGATTCATGAAGCTTATAGCAATCTTCAATATTATAATCTCTGTTTTTTTGTTTACAAGCATATTCACTATAATTATTAAACCCTGCATTTAAAGCTATCTCATTCCGCAATTGTATAAGTTCATTCATAATACGATCCACTTCTGGTTTCACTGCACTCCTTGCTTCACATAAAGCGTACCAAGCTTTTTCGCGAATAGCTCTATTTGGGTTATCTAGCTTTGCTTTAACGTGTGCATACGTCTTTTGCTCGCCTTCCCAATTAATTGTTATGTTAGACATTATTTCTCTATACTTCGTAATGCACTCTTGCTCTTTAATAGAAAGAGCAATGTTTTTTTCATTAAACATTTTACTCTTTACAAATCTTGCTTTTTTCATAAATGCATATTTTCGCTCGTCTAATAAGTTAGAAAACGGACACTCTATAAATTTTTGGTCAAACTTTGCATTGTATCTTTTTAAAAGTGGTTGAATTGTATTTTGATTATACATATGTAAATCATGCATATTTCTGTTACCTGTATCTCTATACGTGGCGATTAAACTACTTGTTATCTTCTCTTCTATTTCAGCGTTTACACGCAATTCATCGAAAAGCCAATTTTCTAATTCTAAAACAGAAGTAATATTTCGCTCTAAAAGTGACTGTAATTTACTCTCCAAATCATTAAACATACACAACTCTCCTTTTAAAAATCTAATTTTCTGTTTTTTAGAGAAAGAAAAAGACAAGTAGCCAATCTGACTACTTGTCTTTTTGTTAAATCATACTCAATAATATTACGCTTGGAATGCTTCTGTTAATACTGGTACGATTTGTTTCTTACGAGATACAACACCTTTTAATGTAGCAGTATTGTTTTCTAGAGATACGTTGTATGCTTTCTCAACAATGTTTGCTGCTTTACCGATCGCAAGACCGACAGAATCGTTAGTTAAGATATCAGTTACAACGAATAAGAATAGGTCTAAACCTTTTTCTTCTACTACTGCAGAGATAACTTTTTCAAGTTCAGCTTGGTGTACAAGAACGTCATTTGTATCAACAGCGTTTACTTGTGCAATTTCAACTTTCGCATTACCCATTTGGAATTCTTTAGCGTCAAGAGAGATTAATTGCTCCATTGTTTTTCCGCTTAAGTCAGCACCAGCTTTTAACATTTCTAAGCCGTATTTGTCAGCATCTACACCAGCGATTTCCGCTAATTCACGAGCTGCTGCTACGTCTTGCTCTGTGCAAGTTGGAGATTTGAATAGTAAAGAATCTGAAATGATTGCAGATAACATTAAACCTGCAACTTCTTTACGAATTGTAATGCCGTTTTCTTTGTACATCTTGTTTAAAATTGTAGCTGTACAACCAACTGGCTCACAACGGTAGTAAATAGGATCGCTTGTTTCAAAGTTAGCAATACGGTGATGGTCAATAACTTCTAACACACGAACTGATTCGATATCGTTAGCACTTTGTTGACGCTCGTTATGGTCAACTAAAATAACGTTGTCCACTTCGCTTGCAACTGTTTCAACAAAACGCGGTCCTTCTACTTTAAAATAGTCTAATGCAAATTGAGTTTCACCGCTGATTTCGCCTAAACGTACAGGCTCAGCATTCATTCCTAATTCTTTTTTCAATTCTGCATAAGCAATTGCAGAACAAATTGCATCTGTATCTGGGTTTTTATGCCCGAAAACTAGTACTTTTTCCATGTTTTCCACCTCTTCATGAAAAGGATATCTTAAAGAAGCAAATATGACAATATTTAAAGCATAATTTTTTATAAATAATTGCACTTTCTTCTATATTTTTCATCGTTTTTCGTAAAAAAGATCATCTAAAATGAATTAGATGATCGAAATGTATACTTTATTTAAAATAAAGTAGGAACTTGCGCTATATGATTTAGCACGTTATTTGATGCTAAACCGTTATTTACAAGGTTAACATCTATAACTTGATAAAATGCATTTCCAGTATCTGCAATTTCCCACACAGCTAAAATAAGGTGATATCCATTTCTATCAGTTGGCACATTTGCTTCATGTGTTACGGAAGTTCCAGGTCTAGCTCCTCCATCATTTTTTACATAGAAAGGCACTAAATCTAAATCAGACCTCGTTAAAGGCTTATTTGGATTCCAATCTTTCTTCGTAATATAATATTTCCACTCTTTCGTACTATGAGGAGCCGTTAGTTTCCACTTGAATGTATTCGTCCCACCGTTTAACGTAACTTTCTTCCACCTATCTACAGTCTGTACATCTAAAGCAGGGAAATGGCCAGCTCCTGCGATTTGACCATCCGAAGGTCCTAATTGCGGGAATCCACCTATTCCTTCTACACTTTGCGGCTCATATTGAATCGGACCGCAGTTTACATTTACCCCTTGCTTACATAAATAAGAACGGCTCGCTGGTGATTCTACGTATCCATGAGCTGAAGCTTTTTCTGAAAAACCGAAAGTTAACAATCCTGTAAGTAATATCCCACCACTTAATATAACTTTCTTCACCTTCTGTAAACCTTTCGTTTTCATCTCGTCATCCCCTTTCCCATAATAAAGCGAAAATAACTATAGTTGCCTAGTCATCTTCTCTACATCCATTATAAGTCGAGGAACATTATGAAAAGAACCCTCTAAAAACTTTCTCAAATTCAATTAGCACATTAATTAAATTCAAATAACACCGCTAGAGAAATATAGACGGTGTTAAAAATCAAACTTTATTATTTTAAGCATGACAGCATTTTAATCATCACTTATAAAAATTTATAATAAATAACTGTGGCATCTAAATTACCATTTGGAGAAATTGCGTATTCTGGTATTTTTCCAGCTTCTTGATAATCTAATGATTTATACAATTTATTCGAAGGATCTCCTTCTCTAGTATCTAGCACTAAAAGAGTCCTGTTTTCTTGCTTCGCTCGTTCCTCTGCTTTGCGCATAAGTGAACGTCCAATGCCATTACGTCTAAAGTTTGTATGAGTCATTAACTTACAAATTTCAGCTCTATGAATCCCATTAGGCTTTGTAACTAAATGTAATTGAATACTCCCTGCCACTTCATTATTTATTTTAGCAACATATAAGATCACTTCTGGTGCTAAAACAGTTTCCCAATATTTCGCTGATTCTTTTTGATCCAGTGGAGGTAAAAAACCAATTGACGCCCCATCATTTACAACCGTTTTCAAAAGTTCAGAAAGCTCTTCCATATCATCATTTATTTTCTTAATCTCTTCAATTACTAAATTTTGCATTACTAATCCCCCTTTTGTTTCATTGTACCAATTTTTAAAGCAGGAATAATGATATACTAAGATGAAATTCTTTAAAACATGATTTTTTAGGGAAAGGATAACGATATGAAATATATAGTAGATAGAACATATGCAAAAGAATTACTCGAATGGGCATATGAACAAAACCCCGGTCCTTGGTTTGAACATTCAATAAATGTTGCTCAGGCAACTGAAAACATAATTATAGAACTTATTAAACATGGGTATAACCTAGATGCTGATATAGCATATAATGCTGCCCTTTTGCATGATATCGGAAGATACAAAGGTTTTACCAAATCGGTCATTCATTCCTATGATGGTTATATGTATATGAATGATTTAGGGTATACAGGAAACGCTGTTATTTGTGTTACACATTCATTCCCATGCAAAAATGAACATATAGATATCGCAGCGGAGTGGAGTCTCGTTCCTGATCATATGAGAATCCAGTTAGTTGAAATATTGATTGAACATTGTAACTACGATTTATACAATAAAGTAATTACTCTTTGTGATGCTCTTGCTGACGCGGATGGTTTTACTACGCTGGAAAGAAGATTGATTTCCGTTGGTTTACGTCACGGTACAACGTCTCATACATCATTACATTGGAAAGGGTTTTATGCAATTAAGAAAGAATTAGAAGCTTTAATCGGTAAAAGCATATACACAGTTCTTCCTGATGTAGAGAATTCGATTTATGAAGATATAAAATATTAAAGTGAATACAAATGTAATTTCACATAAAAAACGTTTTAAACATAAAGTTTAAAACGTTTTTTTCTATTCAATGCTTATGATTTTTCAGTTCTGTTAAACACTCTTGCACTAAAGTTACCGCTTGACTCATTGCAGCTCCACCAGCAAATGCTGCTGATACACCACACGCTTCCAGAATTTCTTTATCTGAACACCCTTGATCAAGACACCCTTTTGTATGATAAACGGTACAATATTCATCTTGCGTTGCTAGACTAATTCCTAATGCAATAAGTTGTTTTTCTCTTTTTGTTAAAGAACCCTCTTGAAAACAAGCTTGCGTGAATGCATTAAATGTTTCAGCAATTTCAGGAATTTGGTTTGTAAAACTACCGATTCCTTCTTTATAATGATGTAGAACGTCATTTACTGAACTATGATATTGTTCGTGTTCCATCTTATTATTACCCCCATTCAAATTATCTGTACCTACTGTAGTATGTGATGAAAAGAAGGCAATATACCTCATTCAATAGAATGAATATTCAGTTTATTTAAGCTACAGTTTCAGACTATCATCCACTACCGCTTGTTCTTTAACGTTTTTTCTTTGAACCTCTTTACTTCTTTCTTCCCAAAATGTTAAACCTTCAATTCCTACATTTTTAGGATCAAATACTGGATCTTTCCCTTCTTTTTTCTGCGCTTCATAATCTTTTAACACTTTTAATGCGATTTTACTTAATAGTAGAATCGCAATTAAGTTTAACCATGCCATACTACCAATTCCTAAATCCCCAAGATTCCATAAAAGCGACGCTGATTCTATGCTACCGATGTAAACCATAATTAAAAATCCAATTTTCAAAACTGGTTTTAACCAGCTATATTTAAGCTCACGATCTAAATAAGTAAGTGTCGTTTCAGCGATATAGTAGTATGCGAGTAAAGTTGTAAATGCGAAGAAGAAGATTGCGATTGAAATGAATAATGGACCAAACCCAGTCATAACAGTTTCAACTGCTTGTTGTGTATAGATTGGACCAGCATCAACATTCCCTATATTTTTTACAATAGCGCTTTTCCCTTCCGGTATAACATTATACATACCTGTTATTAAAATCATAAGAGCTGTCGCTGTACATACGATAATTGTATCAATGTATACAGAAAAGGCTTGAACTAACCCTTGTTTTGCTGGGTGAGATACTTCAGCCGCAGCAGAGCTATACGTCGCTTCTCCAACGCCAGCTACATTTGAAAATACGGCGCGCTTTACGCCCCATGCGATTGCTGCACCAACGATTCCACCAAACATTTCATTTACACCGAAAGCACTTGAGAAAATTAAAGCGAACATACTTGGAATTTCTGTTACATTCGCAATTAATACGATACATGTAACAATTACATAACCAATTGCCATAAATGGAACGAGCATTTGAGAAACGCCTGCAATTCTCTTTACGCCACCAAAAATGATTGCTGCTAATAATATGACTAACAATATACCAGTTATATATTTGCTAATCCCATTAGAGTTTTCGAATCCAACTGCGATACTACTAGATTGAATACCTGGTAATAAAACACCATATGAAAGTGTTACAACGACTGCTACAATGATTGCAAACCATTTCATGTTTAAGCCTTTTTCAATGAAATACGGTGTACCACCGCGATATTCATTTCCAACTTTACTTTTATATACTTGAGATAATGTTGATTCAACAAATGCACTAGCTGCTCCTAATAGAGCCATTACCCACATCCAAAATACAGCTCCCGGCCCGCCAAAAGCGATAGCTGTCGCGACCCCTGCAATATTACCTATTCCAACCCTACCTGATAAAGCTAAACAAAATGCTTGAAAGGATGATATTCCCGTTTCTGAGCTCTTCCCTTCAAATAATAGTTTAATCATCTCTTTAAAATAACGAATTTGAAGAAAACGAGTTGCAATTGTAAAATACACACCTGCTCCTAACGCGAAAACAACTAAACCAATACTCCACACTTGCCCTACTAACCACTCTACTAATTGCTCCATCCAAATCCCCCTTATCATTCTTTAGAACACTATTTTATATATAAGAAAACGGACAACTATTATTAAAACTTCCAGTTGTCCGTCTATCTCATTATTTCATCTCTCTATTACTTTATATTTACCCAAACACTTTTCACTTCTGTGTAATTATCAAGCGCATATGAACCTAACTCACGGCCGATACCAGATTGTTTAAATCCACCAAATGGTGCCGCTGCATTTTCTAAGTTATAATCATTAATCCATACCGTTCCTGCCTTTAATTTATTGGCAACTTGATGTCCTGTTTTAATATTTTGTGTCCATACGCCTGCAGCGAGTCCGTAAGAAGAGCGATTTGCTCTTTCGATTACTTCTTCCGTTGAATCAAATGGAAGTACAACGACAACTGGACCGAAGATTTCTTCCTTAACTATCGTCATATCGTCAGTAACATCTATGAATACGGTTGGCTGTACAAAATAACCTTTTTCAAATGCACGTTCACCACCAGCAGCAACAGTCGCGCCTTCAGCTTTTCCTTGTTCAATGTAATGTAGTACACGCTCTTGTTGCTTTTTAGATACGAGAGGACCCATTTCCGTTTCCTTCTCCATACCTGCTCCAAGTTTCACGTTATTCGCCATTTTTACTAGTTCATTTACGACTGTTTCGTAATGTTTTCGGTGAACGAACACGCGAGATCCAGCACTACAATTTTGGCCGTGATTATACATAATACCTTGGAATGCACCGTTAATCGCTTCTTCTAAATCAGCATCTTCTAAAATGATATTTGGTGATTTACCACCAAGTTCTAACGTTACATGTTTAATTGTTTCTGCAGATTGACGCATAATATATTTTCCTGTAACTGTTGAACCTGTGAAGGCTACTTTATCAATATCATGATGGTTTACAATTGCAGCTCCCGCTTCAGGGCCGAAACCTGTCACAAAGTTTACAACACCATCTGGAAAACCTGCTTCTTTAAAAAGTTTCGCTGTATATAATAACGATAAAGGAGTTTGCTCTGCTGGTTTTAATACGATCGTACAACCTGTTGCTAGTGCAGCTCCCATTTTCCAAGAAGACATAACGAGCGGAAAATTCCAAGGAATAATTTGACCTATAACACCAACAGGTTCATGGCGTGTGTAATTTAAGTAATCTTTTGAAATCGGAATGGTTTGCCCGATAATTTTCGTAGCCCATCCCGCATAATAGCGATAATTTTCTACAGTCGCTGCAATATCATCATCCAGTGCTACTTGATATGGTTTCCCGTTATCTAAAGCTTCTAACTGCGCCAATTCTTCTCCATGCTCTTCAATTAAGTCTGCTAATTTATAAATAAGATGTGCTCTTTCAGCAGTAGTCATTTCTGCCCAAGGTCCTGATTCAAATGCAGATCTTGCCGCTTTTACTGCGACATCGATATCCTCTTCTTGTGCTTCGCATACGATAGCTAAAATATCTTCAGTTGCTGGATTGTATGTCTCAAATGTCTTTCCACTAATGGAAGGAACAAATTCACCATTAATAAACATTTTAATTTCTTCATTTAAAAACGCTTTCACTTTTGGTTTTAGTTCAATGTTTTTCGTTAACATTTATGCTCTCCTCCTTATTTAAACAGCTGCATGAGCTGCAATTTTTGAAATAATCGTTTGAAGTTTTTGATCTTCTTCTTCAGTTAATCCGAGTCTCGGATAACGTGAAGGTCCTCCAGCTTGCCCGTGTAATTCCATTGATCGTTTCACGATTTGTACATATTTTCCTGACCCTTCAAGAAACTCACAAAGAGGTAAAATAGCGTCGTTTATTTCCCAAGCTTTTTCTAATTCACCATTTTGGAAATGCTCATACATTTTTGTAACAAGTCCCGGTACGATATTACCTGCTACTGAAACCCAGCCCGTCGCACCAACTAAATAAGATTCCATAACTAAATCTTCAGATCCACAGAATACTTGAAAAACACCTTCGCCTTGTCTTACTAAATCTCTTGCTTTTCGAATATCTCCGCTAGATTCTTTAATATGTGTAACATTTTCACATTCTTTTCCAATACGTAACATGATGTCTGTACTCATATCAACACCAGATGTAAACGGGTTATTGTATAACATAATTGGTATATTTACTGCATTTGAGATTTCTTTAAAATGAAAATAGATTTCCTCTTCTTTCGGTTTACAATAATACGAATTTATAATTAATGCACAATCCGCTCCATGCGCTTCTGCATGTTTCGTATATTCAATCGTCTCTTTCGTCGTCTCCGCAGCAGTTCCAACAATAACTGGTATACGACCATCAACTTCTTTTAATACTGTTTCTACCATTTTAAATCGTTCTTCTTTTGATAAACTCACAAACTCTCCTGTGCTTCCATTAATAATAATGCCAGCCACTTTTTGCTCAATAAAGTAGTTTACGTTTTGTTTTACACCGTTCCAATTAATCTCTTGAAACTCATCCATCGGTGTGATTAATACTGGAAATGCCCCTTTAATACTTTTCATATTTATCTCTCCCTTTACTATTTTATTTTAATAAAAATCCTGTCGGAAACGGATCTGTAGGATCTAATAGAAACGTCTGCATCCCTGTAATAAATCCTCTACTTTCAAAACGGAAAATGTAACCCATTTCTTCCTTCTTCACTTTTTCAACAGTTATAAAGCTATTACATATACTTTCATTTATAAAAGGTTTATCCGCTATATAATCATTTTTAAATAATGTATGAACAAAAGACACAATAGTAGAGACAAACCCCGGCGAACGTACGATAAAGTTATCTTCATGAAATGTAATCGACTTTATATGGTTCTTTTCTTTTTGCGTGGAATCTACTAAAATAAGTCTTTTTATAAGTGACTGTTTTTGTATAGCTTGTAGTGTACTTTCTCCCCATTTTTTCAATTCTGAAATGTTTTCAATACGAATTTCTGGCGAATACGCACCTTTTTCTACAACTGCGTATACTTTATCTGCCTGTATGAGAGAGTAACTTATATTACCAACTTGTAAATTTTTCTCAATCATATAACATAGTTTACTTTCAAGCGAAACAGATACAACTTCATCATTCTCTACATACGCATGGACTAAAAATATGCCAGATAACGTTTCGATTTTGTATTGATTCGTCTCTCTCTTTTTTAAATATCCGCTTTCTAGTAACATCGTTATGACTGCGACAATACCTCCGTAATGAAGAGGTATTGACCCTTCGTGATTAAAAAATAATACAGCTGCATCGATTTCAGGATGAATAGAAGGAACGACGATACATCCATTTAAACCGATAAAACCACGCGGTTCATTTAATAAAAGCTGCATTTCTTCTGCTAATTCACTTGAAAATTGTTCGTTTAATTGCTCTAAATTGTAGTAGTACTTGCATGGTACATCTTTTATTACACGGAATGCCTCGCCATTTACGTGTACGTCTACTGCTGTATACATTTTTTGAATGTTCATTTTACATCCTCCGTTTCATGTTCCATCGGCGGAATTAGCAAAAAACCTTCTTTCAGTGGATCCTTTTCATTGTAAAAAAATCTATGCATCCCCATAAGCCAAGCTGAACCTGTAATTTTCGTTACGACCGCTTCCATATTTTCAACATTTGTCGTATTTATGACACACCCTTTAAATAAAGAACCAACGATACTCTCATGAACAAACTCTTCATCAATCTCAATTTTTTGGTTCGCATATAATACCGCTAACTTCGCTGATGTTCCTGTACCACATGGAGAACGATCAATTCCTCCTGGCGGAACGACAACTGTATTTTTCACATGTGCATTTTCATGTGTAGGATCTGTATAAAACTCCACATGGGTTAATCCTCTAATAAACGAATGCTCTGGATGAATGATTTCAAATTTCTCATTAATAATATTTCTTATATGAATTGCCTTATCTATGATTGTAGATGCGTTTTCTGGTATTAACTCTAACCCTACTGATTTCGCATCGATAATGGCATAAAAATTCCCTCCATACGCAATATCCGCCTCTACAGTTCCAATGTCTTCGACGTCTACAGTAATGTGTTTCAGTAAAAAAGCTGGTATGTTACAAAAGGAGACTTCTTTCGCTTTTCCATCTTGAACAAAGATATCCACTTCAACTAAGCCGGCTGGCGTGTCTAACTTTAACGAGGTAATCGGTTCAACTACTGGAATTAAACCTGATTCAATTAAAGCTGTACATACACCAATTGTATCGTGACCACACATCGGTAAATATCCACCTGTCTCTATGTAAATAACACCAATATCTGCTTCAGGATGACACGGATCTGTTAATAGTGCTCCTGACATTACATCATGACCACGCGGTTCATTCATTAACAATTTGCGAATCCAGTCATACTCCTTTTTCATATGTAACATCTTCTCTGCCATCGTCTCGCCTATTAACTTAGGCAGGCCGCTAATCAATGTTCTCGTTGGATTCCCACCCGTATGTGTATCAATCGTCGTAAAGACTCTTTGTGACCTCATCCGTTTAACACCCTTTCTGTAAAACGACTCAAACGAAGTGGTTCAATAGGAATGATTGTTTCTTTTTCATTTAATAACTCTTCAATCACTTTTCCTGTAACTGCGGCAAGACTAATGCCATCCCCCTCATGCCCTGCTGCTATAAAGTAATTTGGGATATGTTCCACACGTGAAATAATCGGCAAATGATCCTCTGTCCACGGGCGTAATCCAGCATAGGAACGAATCACCATCATATCCGCCATTTTCGGATAAAAACGTATTGCTCTGTTCGCAATACATTTAATAACCTCGTTATTTATCTTCGTATGAAACCCTACAAACTCTCTACTACTACCAATTAAAAAATTTTGGCTTTCTGTCGGCTCAAACACAAGAGCTACCCCATATTTTTCAGTTAAAGCATCCACTTTTCGTTGTCCGCCAAATTTAGAAATTAAATAACCAAATTCCATTACTTTACGGCAACCAACGTGTTGTTGCCTTGAAGCTACAATAATATGCCCTTTTCTCGGTTCAATTGGGATATTTACATCCAACATTTGTCCGATTTTCGGAGCCCACACACCCGCTGCGTTCACCACTTGCTTCGCAGTAAACGTCCCATTTGTCGTTTCTATAATAAAGGAACCGTCTTTATCTCTTTTCATTTCTTTTACTTCCGTATGATTAAAAGCCTTCGTACCATATTTCTTCGATTCTGCAAGAAGTGAAAAAGCAAGAAGATATGGATTTACAGTCGAATCTGTTGCGCATTCTAACCCGCCTAATAAATCATCTGCAAAAAATGGCGATTCCGCTCTTATATCTTGCCTATCAAGCATTCGAAACGGTAAACCAGCTTCTTTTTGGCGATTCACCCATTGCTGCGCTGCTTCCATCTCTTCATCCGACTCACATACGAGAATACTTCCTGGCGCCCTATATTCAAATGAGTGCTCTAACTCTTCACTTAAATCCGTTACTAATTTTTGACTTACTAACGACATTTGACTATCAAACCCGGGGTCTTTATCAATAGCCAAAATATTTCCGTCACACCGTGAAGACGTCCCGCTGACAAATTCTCCTTTTTCAATGATTGTTACGTCTCTTCCGTATTTTGAAGTGTAATAAGCGATCGAGCAGCCAATAATACCGCCGCCAATTATTAAAACGTCGCAGTGCCTCACAAAATACTCCTCCTTCCCCTAAAGCTCTCACTTTCTTTTATGCAATTGACGTGCCAACTGTACATATATACAATTTTTATAAATAATATTTTTATTTGTAAAAATATTTTAAATTTATCGCAAATAAGTGTATTATTTTTTTATCACTGTCAAAATTTTTATACATAATAGGAGGACAATATGGCATTCTCATTTCCCACAATAAAAGAATTTCTAAAAATTTTATCCATTGATCATACATACTGCTTGCAACATATTGGGCAAATTAACGGAAAGTATTATTACCGCCCTTCTACTACAGAAAAATATAACTGTGCAGTAATATATGAAGATGAATCATTCACCGCTTTAATTGACGCGTTTTCCAATGAAATAGTCGTTATCATAATGAACGAAAATAAAGAGCCTATATGCTGTATAACAGCTCAGCAAATCATCCCGTTTCTTGTTAAGTCATACAATGAACTCCATTCTTTTTATAACACCGTAATACAAACAACGGATTCTTCCGTTACAGTCATCGATGATAAAGAACGCGTTTGCACCTGGACAGATGGCGCCGAGAAGATCTTTTCAGTCAAGCATAATGAGATTATTGGGCAACCTATCACTCGTTTTTTTGACTGTAAAGATTTGGAAATTTTGCAATCATTACATGACGGAAAAAGTATAATCGCTCAGTTCCATCAACCTCGTCCAGATTTGTTCGTATTAATTAACTCAAATCCAGTTTATTGTAACGGTGAAATTATAGGAGCAGTCGTTTCAGAAACTGACGTTACAAATCAAGTCGCATTAAATGAAAAACTATTCAATATGTCACATGAAATGCACCGTTTAGAACAAGAAGTAGCAAAGTATAAAGATGAATCCGACCCTTTCCTTACGATGAATGGAAAGAGCCCCGTTATACAAAGAACGATACAATTAGCTAGAAAGGTTTGTTCGGTGAAATCAACTGTTTTAATACTCGGTGAAAGTGGTGTTGGAAAAGAAGTATTTGCGAAAGCAATTCATGATGCAAGTGAAGCAGCTAAAGCTCCATTCATTTCAATTAACTGCGGCGCAATTCCAGAAGCATTATTTGAAAGTGAATTATTCGGCTATGAGCGCGGGGCATTTTCTGGTGCAAATAGTAAAGGTAAGAAAGGTAAAATAGAGCTCGCCCAAGGTGGCACATTATTTCTTGATGAAATAGGAGAAATGCCGCTCGATATGCAAGTGAAGCTTTTGCGCGTACTACAAGAACGAAAATATTACCGAGTTGGTGGAGAAAAAGAGATTCATATTGACTTCCGTATTATCGCTGCTACCAATCGTGATTTACAAGAAGAAATGAGAAAAGGCACGTTCCGAGAAGATTTATACTATCGCCTAAATGTAGTTAGTTTGCATATTCCACCGCTGCGTGAAAGACGCGAAGATATTATTGAATTAACCTATTTTTTCCTAAACGATTTTTCAATAAACTATAACAGACCCATTCGCGACTTACCTTCAAGCATTATGCATGAACTGCTTCATTACAATTGGCCAGGTAATATTCGCGAGCTCCGTAACGTTATTGAAAGACTTGTCGTATTTGCGACTGACGGTATTATAAAGCAAGAATATTTACCATTTCATACAACCGAAACTTTAGATAATCATGCGGCTCATTCCTTATTACTCAGCAACAATAATACAATCCTCTCTTTACAAGAAGAGATGGAGGAACATGAGAAAAAGGTCATTGAGAGGGCTTTACGCATTTTGAATGGAAATAAATTAGAATGTGCGAAACAACTTGGTGTTACGAGAGCCACTTTATATAACCGTTTAAAAAAGCTGGGGTTACAATAAACCTTACCTCCTCTATATTGAAGTGAACCCTGAAAACGGGACACCAATCAAAACACCTAAACCACTTGTTCCCTAAATTCTTTAGGGGATAGGTGGTTTAATTTTTCTTGAATTCGCACACAATTGTAGTAATGAATGTATTCTAGCACAATCTTTCGCACAGTTGTGTTGGATACTTTTGTTATCTTTTGTGAATAGAAAGCTTCACTTTTCAAATGACCAAAGAAGCTTTCCATGACGGCATTATCATGGCAATTTCCTTTCCGGGACATGCTGGTGATAATGCCGTTTTCTTTGGCGTACGCTTGAAATTCTTTTGCTGTATAAATACTTCCTTGATCCGAGTGAAGAAGGACACCTTTTACTTTTCGCCCTCTCATTGCTTGTTTTAATGTCTTCATCGCCAATGTTAGTGTTTGCGACTCGCTGATGACACAACTAATAATTTCACGATTAAAGGCATCCATAATCGTTGATAAATACAAGGTACGCTCTCCAAATAATAAATAAGTTACATCCGTAAACCACTTTTCATTTGGTCTGGATGCATCGAATTGGCGCTCCAATCGATGAGGGGCTACCATTGGTTCCGCACCATTGATATATTTCTTTTTCTTTCGACGTACTTTTGAAAGAATATGATTTTGTCTCATGATTCGTAATACTTTTTTATGATTGACACACAGTCCCATTTTTCGAAGAGTAGCGGTCACTCTTCGATATCCATACCGGAATCTATGCCTAAGACAAACATCCTTTACTTTCTCTTCTATATCCTCTTTTAGATCTTCCGTTCGTTGTAACCAACGATAAAATGTGGACCGGGGTAATTCTAATACGTTACACAATTCTTTTACCGTTAGCTTTGTTTTTAAATCGTTCCATAAAGTAACTACAGTTTCTGGTTTCAGCCCCTTTCGATTTCTAGATACTTTCCCCATACAAGTAATTTTGTTTTTAGATGTTTATTTTCTAAGCGTAACTGTTCCAATTCATTTAACTCTTTTGGCCCTTTTCCATAAGAATATTGTTTTCCTACAGGTTGTTGAAAACGGTACATTTGACCGGTACGATACCATTTCATCCATGTCTTAATTTGGGGAAACATTTTTAATTCCAAGCTTCTCCATAATTGTCCGATTGGAATATCCATCCTTTTTCATTTCAATCACTTTCCACTTTATTTCTTCTGGGTAATGAACTCTTGTTTTCAAACCAAAAACACCTCCATTGAATTTGCATACTTAGTATGCGAATTCAGGAGGTGTTTTTTTCATGTGCCACTATTCGGGTTCACTTCAATATTGGCATAGTTTTTGCATTATATAATTTGTGCAAACCGAACTAGAGGAGGAATACATATGACGAATAAAGACCACTTAATTGTTTGTCGATGTGAAGAAGTTACATACGGTCAACTTCAATCGACAATTGCTGAATATAAATGCTCGGCAAGAGAATTAAAACTAAGAACACGTGCTGGCATGGGATTTTGCGGTGGCCGCACATGTAGAATGATGATAGATCGAATGATTGAACATGCAAATCCAGGCGTAACTACAAATGATATTCCATTGAAATATCAACCACCGGTACGAGCAGTTACTTTTGGATCGGTAGGTGAAAGTAAATGAGTAGAATTACACATCACCCTATTTTAGGGAGTTTACATAATAGTAATCGCATTACTTTTCAATTTAACGGTCAACAATATGAAGCATATGAACATGAAACGATTGCGGCCGCTTTACTTGCAAACGGAATAAGAACATTAAGAGTGCACGAAGATAACGGGACGCCGCGAGGTATTTACTGTAATATCGGACATTGTTCTGAATGCCGCGTCACAGTAAACAATCAAGCAAACGTACGAGCATGCTTAACTGTCGTTGAAAAAGATATGGTTGTTGCTAGTGGTAAACAGCATCCAAATATCGTTAGAGAGATGGTGAAAAAGCGATGAATGATGTCATAATTATCGGAGCTGGCCAGCGGGTTTATCAGCCTCTATCTCTTGCGCTCGATTTGGACTGAATGTACTTGTTATTGATGAATTTATGAAGCCTGGCGGAAGATTGTTAGGACAATTACATCAAGAACCTACTGGAGAATGGTGGAACGGGATAAAAGAATCAAAACGCCTTCACGAAGAAGCACAATCTCTTTCAGTTAATATTCAATGTGGCATTTCCGTCTATAATTTAGATAAAGATGAAAGTTCTTGGTTCGTCCATACGAATATCGGTACGTTAGAAGCACCTTTCGTTTTACTTGCTACTGGCGCTGCTGAGTACTCTATCCCTCTTCCTGGTTGGACACTCCCTGGGGTGATGTCAATTGGCGCTGCTCAAGTTATGACGAATGTACATCGTGTTCAAGTTGGGAAAAAAGGAATCATTATTGGTGCTAACATATTGTCATTTGCTATTTTGAATGAATTACAATTGGCAGGAATTAAAGTGGAACATATCGTCCTTCCTGAAAAAAGTGAATTAAGTCAACCGGCTGGTGAACCAGAAGAAGTTTTAAATTCTCTTTTAAATGCGGCTCATCTCGCTCCTTCTGCTTTTCTACGCATAGGTAGCCATTTTATGAAATATGACTGGATTCGAAAAGCCGGATTAACCTTCTATCCAAACAGTGGAATGAAAATAAACGGTACACCTCTTCACCTTCGAAAAGCAGCTCTTGAAATTATCGGAACAAATCAAGTTGAAGGTGTACGCATTGCTAATACTGATACGAAAGGAAATATCGTAACCGGATCGGAACAAATATATGAAGCAGACTTCGTTTGTATTGCCGGTGGCTTATATCCTCTCGCTGAACTAGCCGCTGTAGCTGGCTGTCCGTTCCGTTACATTCCGGAATTAGGTGGGCATGTTCCTCTCCATTCTGAAACAATGGAAACCCCTCTTGCTGGTTTATTTGTAGCCGGGAATATAACTGGTATTGAAAGCGGGAAAATTGCAATGGCACAAGGAACTGTTGCTGGATATTCAATTGTAAAACAAACAAATAAAAAATCTCATTCGGTTGAACAACAATTGCAACAAGCAATCCAACATGTACATGCGGTACGTCAACAAGCTGCTATACAATTTAACCCGAGCATTGATGTCGGTAGAAGAAAAATGAATGAAATTTGGCGTGATTATTCCCTTGCATATGCGCATACTAAAAAGAGCTGCTGAGATTACTCTCAACAGCTCTTTTTCCTACTCATCTGAGTTATTAAATTTCGCTAACGCGTAAATACCTTCTTCATCATCTAATTCAAGTTGTAATCTCGCCGCAAATGAATTGACATTATATTCTCTGTCAAGTAATAAGCGTAGTGCTTCGATTAAGTTCGCTTGAATTAAAATTTGCTGGCGACCATTTACCTCTACTTCAGCAGAAAAACCATAGTCATCGTCGTACATAAGTTCAACTAAAACTTCTTCTGGACCAACTTGTCTTTTTTCAGCGATATATACGCAAAGGGCATTAATCAGTTCTTGTTCAGAAATTTTTATCGTTTCCATGCTACTTCATCTTCCTTTTTCTTGCGTTGATCTTTGAAGTATTTAAATGCACGAATTGCTAACATTACGATACCAGCCATTACTAACATATTTACCATAAATGCTAATACAGAACCAAGAGCTCCCATATTTGCAAATAAGCTACCCATTAGTAAACCACCGAGACCACCTAGTAATAAACCTTTCATAAAGCTTCCTTTATTACTTTTTGGTGCTGTATTTGTTGCTTTTGTTTTTGAATCAGGAGTCGTTTTTTGAGAATTTACATTTGAGTCTTTTTTGTTTAAATCAACTTTTGACTTTTGACCTGAACTTGGTGTAAATGACTTTTTACCAGATTTGTAACTCTTCGCTGCTGCGTGATCTACAAACATGAAGCTACTAGCTCCAAAGATAACCATGAATGCTGTCATGACTGCTACAAGTTTTTTCAACATATTATATCCATTCTCCTTTTATATAGATATATGTGAAATCTACCTTTCTAATAAATTCAGAATGATAGATTTATTTTTAGAAACATTTTAAAGGTTCTTATGAACTTATTATATGAACTTTTGTCGAAATATGCAAGTGTTATTTACTTCCGACAGTTTAGTGACAAAGGAAAAATTAAGCAAAACAGAATTGACTTTAAATGAAACAAAACATATTATAGGTTCATAAGAACTTTTTATTATTTATGGAGGTGAAAAGATGGAAACATTTCATCTCACACGAAACGAAATGGCTACCCTTCTTCTATCATTAAGAGGATGGAATACGAAAAAGCCTCTCGGTATTTTACAAGAAGCTTGGGCAAAGTCACATAAAAAAGATATTGAAAGCGGACAAAGCGTAACTGCTTTTATTACTACCGCACTTTCACCTATTTTTGAAAAACTGATAAAAATTGACGATACAGACGTCGGTTTCTCTTTAAATGAAATAGTCGCGCTTGGCAATCAGATCGAAAACACAAGTTTCTCTGTAACTGCCATGCAAAACTGGGTGAAACGAGATATAAAAGAAATGATTGGCTCTCCTCAAAAAGGAAAAAAATATTCAATTGAACAAGCAGCCTTACTATTCATTGTTGAAGATTTAAAAACAGCACTTGATTTTGAATCCATTCGTAAGCTATTACGCCTTATCGTAAACGACCCAGCCGATCGAAGTGATGACTTAATCAATCCTGTTCATTTATATGGAGCATACTCTTCTCTATTTGAAGAACTCAATCAAGGGAATTGCTTACAATTAAATGCAACAGATACAATCCATACAATTGAAAACATCGTAAAAGAAAGAGCTGATAAAATTGCAAGCAAGTTCGATCAGGTTAATAACGAACAACGTGAAGCAATCCGTAACGCCATTATTATCGCCACACTTTCTGTACATACCGCTTATGTACAAATGTTAGCGAAACGTTACGTAACAGCAACTTTATTTTTACAGAACTTAGATGTGAAGCCGTAAAAAACAAGCATCCCCCTATCTTATATGTAGAACTGGGAGATGCTTGTTTTTTATATCAATATAAGATGCAAAAATCGTTTACATATAAGTTTCATTTTACAATTGCTCTTGATTATGTAATTATCATTACTAATCTATAATTCATTCAACAATTTTCATTTCGTGCTATTAAATGCCTATTAGATTTTCTCGATAAACTTAATTACATCATCGTTGTAATTGTATTTATCATTAATTTCTCGCAATAATTCAATATCGTGAGTATGATTTTTTCCAGTCTCGAGCAATTCGCGATATAAATCAATATAAGGAAGATTTTTACTAATAGCATTTTTTAATTCCTTTTCTACATCATAAGAAACTTTTTTAAATCTCACCTCCGCAATCCCTGCCTCATCAATCTCAAGAATTGCATACTGAGCACGTAAGTCAGAGTTTAGCTTATTCCACTTGTAAAAAGGTTGTCCAACTGTTCCTGGGTTAATAATTAATTGATCATTGCTACTATAGCGCAACAATTGATGGTGGGTATGAGCGTAAATCGCAATATCATATTCACGATCAAATAACCGATCAAACTGTTCCTGATTATTAGTGGGCCACAAATCTCCTCCGTAATTTTTATTTTGTAAATTATGACTAATACTGATTGATAAATCATTAACCTGTTTTATTATCTGTAATGGTAAATTTTTAATATGCTTAATATAGTTTTCATCCAAGTTTTCACATTGATACTGAACTAATCTAGAAACATAAATATCAGTTGCGTTATCAATATCAATGTTTTTATTAAGAACGTCAAGAAAGCTATCTTCCCAGTTTCCTTGTACATAAGTATCAACGTTTATACTTTCTAACATTTTAAATAAATCATTCGATCCAGAACCTGGCATAATTAAATCTCCTAAAAACCAATAATCAGTCACATCTTCTTTCATAGAATCTTCGATAACTGTTTGTAAAGCAGTTGCATTTCCATGTACATCTGCCAGTAATGCAATTTTATGTTTCATGTATTTTATTCACTCTCCCTAATTCACGCTATATTCAGAATTAAATACACGCGCTTTTTTCTTTCTATACTGTTTCCTCTTTCTTAACTCTACGCATTTCGTACACTTTCACTTCATTCTCCACATACGATTTTACTTTTTCAAATCCAGCTTTCTCATAACAACGAATCGCCCTCTTGTTATCTTCCCTAACTTGCAATAGAACTGCTTCTATATCAGGGTCTAAAAATGATTTACTAATAAAATACTTTGTAATCTCCGTTCCAAGCCCTTTTGAATATAAATTCGAAACGCCAATGAGAATAGAGTATTCCATCACATATATATCATCATATTTCGTCTTTTTTAATCCAACTCTACCTATTACTTCATCCTTCACTACTATTACATGATAACTTGCATGAGACCGCGACAATTTTTCGGTCCAGTACTGACGAAGCTCTTCGATTGTATATCGCTTAAATGGTTTTATATCCGCTATGTTATGTAATTTTTCATCGTTATACCATTCTAATATAACTGGTAAATCATCCATTTCTAAAAGGCGTTCTTTCCACTCCACATTTCCACCTCATCCATTTTATGTTTTCAAACTAATTAAATTGAATATGCATATTCTTTTTTAGGTAACCTTACTATCTCTCGAATAAAAGGGGATTTTTCTACAATATCCTCTAGCTGCCCCTCACTATAGACGTAAATACCACCTACATATGAACTGTACGCCTTTTTCTCAATTATTATTGCTAAATTATTATTCTCCCTCTTAAAATCACCCTCCAGCCCTTTTTGAAATGATAAACTTTTAGTACCTGAAAAATAAAGCTGAATTAACGCCACTAATTGTTTGTCCTCTGATTTTGCAAAGCACTGAATTTCATGTAAAATCATTTCATCTTGTAACGGAAGAAAGTCTTCTACTAGTAAATCTTCTTTATAAAAGAAATTTTGTAATTCAGGAGTATAGAACTTAAGATTTTTTTCCATTACCTTTCGAAAAATGGATTGCAACAATAAATCTTTTCCTATTACAAACGGATGACCAAAGCCATTATTATAAAGTCCTTCTTTCATTTTCATTAGTTGTTCAATCAAAGGGATTCCAGATTCTTCAATTACAAGTTTACCATTAATAAAACGCATACTAGCAATCAGTTCTTCAATTCTTAAGCCCTCTAATTCAAGATTAGAATAATATAAATCTCTATTCCAAAAATCTAATTGATCCATGCCTAATGAATTAAATAATAGTTCATCTATAATTAGAAAGACTCCATCTTCTGTTAAAGCTTTCATTACATCATCTAATAATTCAGGGGTCTGATTTAAAATCGTGCGTATTTCTTCGTCCTCTTGAATGATTCGTATAGTCCACTCACCATGATCTTCAGCTGATATTTGTTGAAAACAATGCGAATACGGGCCATGACCGACATCGTGTAGAAGTGCTACAACAGATAATAACTCCCTCTCATATTCTGATAAATGAATATCACCAATATTCGTAAGATGTTCTATCACTTTATTTACAAGTACATATACACCTATTGAATGTTCTTTCCTCGTATGTATTGCGTTTTCGTGTAAAAAGTATGTATGTCCCTGCTGTTTAATATAAGCCAACCTTTGAAATGCTTTTGTATCTATCAATTGAAGAATATATCTATCCTGAATAGATATTGGTCCATAAATCGGATCTGTAATATACATATGTTCTCCTCCTATTTTTGTAAATTAAAGACCTTCATCATTATACTTAATTTTCAGTCTATTATCATTGGAATATGAGAAATTTTTAATAATCTTTTCATTCTCTCTTCATGAAAATTGAACTTATATACTTTACTATAATCCTTATAAAGGACATAAAAGAATTGAAATAGCAATCCCCTATACAAATAATGTATAATCTACACATAGTGAATCTTTTATGTTATTAAGTATAAGGTTCACCTATTCAAAAATACATAAACTAGAAGGTGCAACAATGGTAAGTAGTTTTATTCACTCAGTATTAACATTTTTTGAAGGGCTAGGTTATTGGGGCATTATGCTTGGACTTATGATTGAAATTATCCCAAGTGAGATTGTCCTTGCTTATGCGGGATACTTAGTATTCAATGGTAGTATCTCATTTTTAGGCGCAGTTGTGTTTGGTACAATTGGTGGTGTTATTGCTCAAATCTTTATTTATTGGATTGGCCGATACGGCGGACGCCCTATATTAGAACGTTATGGAAAATATATTTTCATACATAAAAAACAAATAGATGCTGCAGAAGATTGGTTTAATCGTTACGGAACTGGCGTCATTTTTACAGCACGCTTCATTCCAGTAGTGCGTCATGCGATTTCAATTCCTGCTGGTATTACAAAAATGTCATTCCTACGTTTCACTACGTTAACAGCACTCGCAATCATCCCTTGGTCTATCATTTTCATTTACTTAGGTGAAAAACTAGGTGAAAATTGGGAGAATATTAATGATATCGCTGGACCATATGTGAAATCATTCGCAATTGGTGGCGTCATACTTATTGTTTTATACTTCGTTATAAAAAAATGGACAAAAAAACGTAAAAATCTTGCGTAAAAATATAAATAAAAACCGCTATACATTCATTACGAATGTTAGCGGTTTTTATTATAGGCTTAATTTTGTATTAGAAATTGCATTATTTCTTCTTTGTGCTTTAAGTCATGTTGAATGAGTGATGAAAAGTAATGATTTAATTTCACGTTTTTAGTGCCAAATTGGTAGACATTATAAAAATATTTGGTGGGAATTCGCTCAATTTCATCCACTAACTGTTTACGAGTAACACTAAATTGATTTAATAGTCCTTCTTTTGAAATACCAGATCTCGCATATTTAATTGCTCCCTTATTCATTTCCTCAACATCTATTGGAACATTTGGTACAGATTGTCCACTTATAAAGTATGGAATTCTATGCTTTATTAAAAACGCATCCCAAACGATAAAATGTGAAATCACATCTGCAATTGCCCATGAACCTTCTCTTAATGCCTGAAACCATATATCATCAGGTACTCGCTGTAATGTTTGACACCATTCTATTATATTTAACTTTTCTTCTAAAATATTTTCTTTCTTCATTATGCATTCCTTTCTCGCACTTGTAATTCATTCATATGAATATCTTCTAGGAATTATATAAAAAGCCTCCATAATTATGTGGATAAGCAACAATTCACTCATTCATTTCGTATATTATCTCAAAAAGGAGTGATTCCCCTATGCATTGGCAACAAAAAATACAATACTTAATCGGACGCCCTATCGGTATTTCCTTCATAAATGGGCAAGGAACCTCTGGTGTATTATGTTCAGCACATGATGGTCAATTATATGTGTATGAATACCTTTATCAAGCGCAGTTCGCAATGAAACATTATGATTTTAGACACATTCAAGATATACATGCCTTTCCGAATTGCCCACATCAAAATCCTCTATACTAAAAAAAGGAACAGCTTATAGCCGTTCCTTTTTCTCCACACTTATTTCTCAGTATAAAAGTTTTGCACTGCTTCATCAAAGTAAATCCAGCCTTTCCAACCTAAATGAATTGTATCTTTTAAGAAATACTTATCATATTCATGGCCAGAGAAATCGACTACTGGATACCCAGCTTTCTCAACTTGTTCCCGAACTTTTTTATAATACACTTCACGGCGCTCTTTAGGGAAACCAGCGTAATCATACCACGGTCCATTTACAGGTACAGAAATAAAGAGCGGCTTGACATTTTTCTCTTTAAAAATATTTAAAACAATTTGTAAGTCATCATATTCTGGTGATTCTTCATACGATTCATTTGCTCTAAAGTTTTTTAAACCTTTTAACTTTTTCTTCAAATTATGTTTATAGTAATATGGATTTTCAATTCCGAATGTGTTTGTAGTAGATTCCGCTTTCCCTTCTTCTTCCGCATGTTTACGTGCATCTACCCAAGAAATTGAACGTAGTCCCACATTTGTTTTTTCTTTCATCGGCTCAATCTTAAATATGGAGTTAAATAAATCTCTATGATCTAAAATATTTCGATGCATATAAGCAAGTGGTTTAACTAAACCCGCTTTTACGTTATGTTTCGTATCATTAAATACAATACCTTCTAAGGAATTTTTTAATATATCATCTTCTTGAACAACTTTATAATCTAAAAGTCGTTTCGCAATTTGCTTCTTCATTTCTACATTTATTTTATCATTAAAAATAAAATGATATGCTTGTTGTTTAGAGAAATTGTTCGTAAAATCCCCCTGCGATACACCAGTCTTTGTAAACCATTGTGGTGATAAAACAAAGACTACTTTTTTACCTTCTAACTCATCCATTGTAGATGTCATATTTAATATATGAGCTAAACTTTGTGTACCGCCAATCCCAATTAAATATGGCGTAAAACCAGCGGGATTTACTTTGAAATAATTAGACGGATGATATGCATCCATTCGTAAAAATTCAGATGAACCGTACATCGGTAAATACTGCGAATTCTCTAACATTTTCTGTTGCAAGAATACACTTTGTAATTTTTCTTTTTGTAAGGAAGTTGCCGCATCTGCTACCTTCTTATCACTAATCAGTGATACTAAACTTTTCGATGGGATGAGTATGATAATAAAAAAAAGCACACACGCTAAAATTATGGGACCAAAGGCATGCTTCATTTTCATTTTTTATTCCTCTTCCTATCGCAATTAAATTGTAACCCTTGTCTTTGACACGTCATCATTTCTCTCCTTTTTCTCTATACATGTTCCATTCTATTTATCTATTATATACATGTATGTATTTCTTTCCTTGTTCTATTAAGACCTATATATAGCGCAAGAAAATGTTTCCATAGAAACACGTTAATTATACAAGATTCTACATACATTTCACACTGAAATTTTAGTAATAATTTTATTTTTTAACAATGAAAAAACATATGAAATGTCTAGAATTCTTCGGATGATGTATTGAGTTCAAAATATGATAATAAGCGCCCGCTATAATCAACTTCATGAGTATATATAAACCCTAGATTTCGTAAAAGTTTTTTCGAGTTCTCATTTGCTACTTTTACTCTAGCAATTATTCTTTTTACATTCATCATCTCTTTTGCATATTGAATGGAAGCCTTTGCTGCTTCTGACGCATATCCATTTCCCCAATATTCCGGATCAAGTAAATACATAATTTCTATTTCACCTGTTTCATCTATTTTTCTTAAACCACAATGTCCTAAAAGCTCTCCTGTATTTCTATTAACTAACAACCATACCCCGAAACCATACTGTTCCCAATGTGATATTAGTTGCATAATATAGTCCTTTGCTTCTTCCTTTGACATTCCCTTTGATTTAGCAAGCCATTTGCCAACAGCCTCTTCTTTTACTATGCTATAAAATTGATCAACATCTTCTATAATGGGCTTTCTCATGAATAACCTTTTTGTATGTATTACTTTCTTTTCTTCAAACATAAAACTTCATTCCCCTCCAAAATTTTATACAGACTAGTAAATTATACCATGTACTATTTACCCGACTTTAACTAAAAAACAGACTACCACAAACGTGGAGTCTGTTTTCTCATCCTTTATTTTTGTACATCTGCCCACTTTAAACTTGTTGCTGGTCCAAATTGATGTACGTATAAATCTTTCACATACGGCTTTTGTAAGTAAGATAATCCGCGCTGGAATACTGGAGCAATAACTGCATCATCAAGTAGCATTTTTTCAGCATCTTGTAGTGCTTTCCAGCGAGCCTTTTCATCATTACCTAATTCTGTTTTAATCTTCTTAATTAACGCATCATATTCTGGATTCGCATATTCAGTATTGTTCACACTACTTCCAGAAAGGAATACTTCTAAGTATGTCATTGGATCTGGATAATCTGGTAGCCAACGTGATAATGACATTTCATATTCTTTCTTCTTCTCTAGCGCTAGCTTTTGCGTATGTGGTTGTAATTTTACATTTACCTTTAAGCCTGGTAAGTTTTTCTCTAGCTGTTCTTTAATGTATTCTCCTACTTTCTTAAAGTTTTCTAAATCATAGTTTAATAACTCAAGCGTTACTTCATTTGTACCAGTCTCTTGCTTCGCCTTTTCCCAATATTCTTTCGCCTGTTTTACATCCGTTTTATTAAACTCACCTGCTGTACTTCTAAAATCTTTTTTATCTGGACCTTTTAAAAATCCTTTTGGCACGTAATAGTTTGCAGCAACCGATCCATCATTTAAAAATGAAGTCGCAAGTCCTTTCTTATCAAACACTGTACTTAGTGCAAGACGTGCATTTTTATTTTTAAGAATCGGCACATTTTCATTAAATCGGAAGAAGTACATAACCGGATCTGTATATTGTTTAAGCTCTTTATTATTTTTATATTTATCTACGAATTCAGTTGAAATGACAGCTCGATCAACTTTATCTGTTTCATATAAATTTACCGCAGTTGAAATTTCTTTAACAATTTGATAGTTTACTTCATCTAACTTCACTGCTTTTTTATCCCAATACTTTTCGTTTTTCTTCATCGTAAAGCTCGCTTCATGCTTCCAATCAGATAGTGTAAAAGGCCCATTATATACCGCTTTATTTGCTTCTAATCCATATTTATCACCTTGTTCTTTCGCATATTTTTCGTTAATTGGATAGAACGATGGTAAAATAAGTAATTTCGTAAAATACGGTACAGGATGTTCTAACTCTACAACGAATGTTTTATCATCCGTCGCTTTTACTCCTAATTCCTCTAACCCTAGTTGTTTCTTATTTATTTTCTCCGCATTTTTCACATCGTATGCAATGTATGCATATTGAGAAGCAGTATCCGGATTGATAAGCTGTTTCCAAGCATATACGTAATCTTGCGCTGTTACTGGATCTCCGTTAGACCACTTCGCATCACGCAAGTGGAATGTATATGTTTTCCCATCTTTACTCACTTCATATTTTTGTGCTCCAGCCTCAATCACTTCATCGTTTTTCGATAAGCGGAATAATCCTTCCATGACGTTATTTAAAACGTTAAATGATACTGCATCTGTTACTTTCCCTGAATTTAATGACGGAATTTCACCCGTTTCTAGTAACTGTAATACTTTCTTCTCATCTTTCGGCTTTGTCGTTGTTTTTTCTTTTGCGCAGCCAACTAAAATTGAAGAAACGAATAAAGTACTAACTAATGAGTAACGAACAACTTTTTTCATTTGAAAACCCCCTCTATTTTTTAAGGTAAGTAACGACGGGCGCCAGCGTATTCTTCTATATATCCTGGTGTATTTAGCGGTATAATCTCTACCGATCTTTCAGCTCTCGGTGAGTGAATCATATTTCCATCACCAATGTACATCCCCACATGATGAACACTGCCTTTCCCTTGATCATGTGCAAAGAAGATTAAATCTCCTTTTTGTAAATGTTCTTTATCCACTGCAACTCCATTTCTCGATTGCGGACCAGAATCTCGTGGAATTGTAATACCGTGCGATTTATAAATCGTATGTGTAAATCCAGAGCAATCAAATCCGAAGCCACTTGTACCAGCCCAAATGTACGGTAATCCTAAAAACATTTTCCCTGTGTTTATTAAATCATCGGCCGTCGGGGTTGGAATATCATTTTGAGAACGGTAAACCGTTCCATCATGTTTTCGTAGCCAAGCTTTCTGCCCATTTGGTAGCAACACGCGGTATGAAATTGTATCTTCACTTAGGAGGGGCAGCCGCGTATTATAGCTCACTTCAAGCGATTTATGTTTTTCAGAAGGATTTATATATAAAATGGCTGTCGGTTTTGTTACTAATACGAAAGGTTCATTTGTTTTATCTGCAAATTCTTGATTATATGTTAACTGTTTTTCAGGCATCCATCCTGGGTAGCCTTCTTCATTTCGAGGTGTTGGCTGACCATGGACTAACACTTTCACCCAATCCCCTTTTTTATCTACAACTGTTACTTCTTGGCCTAATAACGCTTGCGTTTCTAATTTATTTGCACTTGTTAACCAAAGTTTCTCATCCAGCGTCATCGACTTCGTCCACTTCCACAAATCAACTGGATTTGTAGCACTTGGTGCATCAATTGGCCGTAATGAATCAGGCGTGGTCCAAAGTGTTGCGGCAGATACATCGATAAACGCCTTACTATCTTTCTTTTCTTCAGCATTTGCTGATGTAAACGATGAAAATATAAATAAAGTTGTTAAAAATGCAGTTCCTACTTTTTTCATACATATCCCCCTTAAAAGATAATTTACTAGTCTCTTCTCCTAAGATTTACTATTCACTGTCGATTGAAGGTTTACCTTTGATCCAGAATAAGTCATTCCTTCCGGTTCTTCCATTAACCAAAGTGGCGCATCAAGATCGAAGTAATGAATATTAGGATGTGCAGCAGCTAAATGTGCAACAGCGCTAACAGAAAGAGAAGATTCCATCATGCTTCCTACCATACATTTCACACCAGCTGCTTCTGCGATATCAGCAATACGCCACGCTTCACGTATGCCTCCACATTTCATTAATTTAATATTGATTAAGTCTGCATATCTTCCTTGCACAATTTTTAATGCATCACTCGCTGAAAATATGCTTTCATCTGCCATAATAGGTGTTTGTACATGATCTTTGACGTACTTTAATCCATCCCAATCTTTCGCATGAACAGGTTGTTCAATAAATTCAATATTTAAATTGCGATTTTCCATCTCTTTAATGATAGAAACTGCCTCTTTTGGATTCCACCCTTGATTTGCATCTAATCGTAACGTCGTATTTTTTGGTACGCTATTTCGAATCGCTTCAATACGTTCTAAGTCTAAGTGTGCAGATTTCCCCACTTTAATTTTTAAAGTTTGAAATCCTTTTTCTACATGTTGCTTTGCCTCTTTCGCCATAATGAACGGTTCATCTACACTTACAGTAATATCTGTGTGAATTTCTTTTTTTCCACCTAATAATGCGTAAAGTGGAATGTTATGATATTGACAATACACATCATATAATGCGATATCTACCGCGGCTTTCGCACTTGGATTTCCAATGCAACTCATTTGGATGTGCTGTAGTAACTGCTGAAATTGAATGATATCTTGACCAATTAAATTGGAACGCATCGGCCCTAAAGTTGCTTCTTCAATCCCGTTAGCGAAATCCCCCGTAATAACCGGTGTTGCAGCTGCTGCACCCTTGCCAACAATTCCTTCATCTGTATGAATATATACATCTATACTTTCTATTTCGGTTACGGTACGAAGCGCGGTTTTAAACGGTGTATGAAGATTTACACGTCTACGATTTACTTTTACATCGGTAATTTTCATTTTGTTCATCCTTTCGTTGTCTGGCAAAACGGATCCTTAATTCTCAACTTTTTTGGAGCAAAAGATCTCCGTTTTCGCTTACTTTTCATATAGAAGGTAAATGTGAAATAAAAAAATCCAGCCATAAGAAGATTCTTACGGCTGGATTTTGTCTATGAATGGGTAGACAAAGCAGCAATTTGATTATATTTTTTCTGTGCATCTTTTAATGCTACAAGTAATGCTTTTTGAGACGAACCGAAATAACGATCTTTTATTTCCATTACTAATTCTGGGTCATTAATATTTTTATGTAGAAATAAATATTTAACGAATTGAGATGTTAATGCAATTGTCGCTGAGCAATCTGCATCTACAATTTCCCCAGTCTCCTTAACAAGTACAAACGCTACAAAATAGCTTTTAAACTTTTCGGTAATGGGATTATTTTGAGGTGCTTTCGCATCCCCTACGACATAAATTGTATTTGAAGCGTACACAGCTCTCTTCCTTTCTAATACGGGATAACGGTTTTCTTAATAGTCGTATGAGTGATAAACTCAACATGGATTAAAAAATGTATCCGCTTACCTTGTATTATAATACAATTGACAGAATTTTAACAACATTTATTTTCGTATATATTCCATAAGTATAAAAACAGCTCCAGCTCTTCATTTTTATAATATGTAATTGTTTCTTGTACCATGACATTCCTACATGAAAAAACAGCTAGCTATCGCTAACTGTTCTATTACACTATTTCGGCAACACAAATATAGTTTCATTTGACTTAGAAAATTGATATTCTTTTCTCGCAAACTTCAAAATTTCTTCATCATCATCTGTTAAATTTTCTATGTTAGTCTTTAAAGAAGCCTCATCTTTCTTTAAAGAAACCAATTGTTTTTTTTGATTCGTAATTGTATCTTTTTTTTCTACAATTATTTCTTGTTGTTTCGTTAAAATAAATTGAACGTACAAAGTAGCCGCCGCAATAAATATAAACATGAATATAAATCGCCTTAGTTTTTTCTTATTAATTGCTCGATTTTCATTAGACTGTGATAGTTGTTCTTGTATATTAGGAACATTTATTCGCTTGAGTTTCCTCATTATGAAATCCCCCTAACACATATATTTTCACTACCATCGGCATGATTTCTTATTAACTTTAATTCTATTCTTATAAAATAAGCTCCTTCACAAAAATATCTCACTAATTAACCAATTAAAGATAGCATTCGACGACATTTCCATATTTACATTGCATTTTTTTATGTATGCTGGCATAAAATAGTAGTTTCTGTTATTCTTTTTCTACTATTGTAGAAGAGTTTTTTTACATACAAAGTTCTCCTTGTTTTAACATGGTTACAAGGAGAAAAGAGATGCATTTTCGTACATTCGATAAAACTAGAATGACTGTTTAAGAGCTTAAGTTTAGAGCATAGATCATACCTATATACACTCAAAATAAGAAAAAAGCCCAATTTGGGCTTTTTTAATTTTGTAAATCAATATCATATTCCATATTTTTGGCCGTTTCTTCAGCGATCTCCACACCTAGCAAATTTTTCACAATATGAAATGACATGTTAATACCAGCTGAAATACCTGCCGATGTAATAATATGTCCTTCATCTACAAATTTCACATTCTCCATTACTTCTACATTCGGAAAATCTTTTTTGAAAGTTTGAATACTAGCCCAATGTGTTGTTGCTTTTAACCCTTCCAGTAAACCAGCTTTCGCGAGTAATAACGCTCCGGTACAAACTGAAGTCATTAGCTTTACTTCTTTCATTTGCTGACGAACCCAATTTATTACAATATCATTTTTCACTTCATTTTCCCGTGCGCCTTTACCACCTGGAATGATTAATATATCAACTGGTGGTAAATCTTCAATACTATAATCAGGCTTTACCTTTAATCCGTTCCTTGCTGTAATCATTTCTCCATTTTGGCTAACTGTATAAACAGTAAATGGTTTCTCTTCATGTACTTTAGTGATAGAAAAAACTTCAAATGGCCCTGCAAAATCTAACACTTCCACCTCATTAAATAAAAATATCCCTACACTCCATTTATTCATCACACGTTCACTCCCTGTTGCAAATAATGTAAAAGGTGAGTATGACCTTTTTCTAAGGCTATATCATAGGCTGTTTTCTCATCATCACACTCTTCTATATGTTCTGTTGATTATTATAAATTCCTTTTTTAATTATAGTTTACATAATAATATTATCTATTTAACATTTATCTTTTATTTTAAATATTAAAATTTCCCGCTAAAATAATGCTAATCATGTTTAGTATGGAGGCGAAATTATGTTACACGTAATACCTTTAAATAGTGAAGACTATGATTTAATTAAAGCGGCTGAAAAAGTAATCGAAAAAAACTATAAATATGGCCGTCATCATATCGGTTCAGCAGTACGCACTAAAACAGGTAATATTTATGCAGCAGTACATGTTGAAGCGAATGTTGGAAGAATAACAGTATGTGGTGAAGCTATGGCAATTGGAAAATCTATTTCAGAAGGTGATCATGAATTTGATACCATTGTAGCAGTTGCTCACCCACACCCTCATGAAGATATAGAAAAATGTTGGGTTGTTGCTCCATGTGGTATGTGTCGAGAATTAATAAGTGATTACGGAAAAAATACGAACGTTATACTTTCTTATAATGGTGAACTTGTAAAATGTAACGTAATGGAATTATTACCTGAAAAGTATACAAGTGAAGTAGAATAATTATTCCTGTGTTCCATTCATCTTATAATATTATTCCAATAAAAAAACAATCCGTTTTAAAAACGGATTGTTTTTTTATTTCTGTTTTATGCAGTTTATTTTATTTTTCTATTTTTTAAAATAATTAAATTATCATTAACAAAAATGAAATTAAAAACATTTAAGTTTATTACATTTTTCATTTGAAAACAAAAATGCGTTTTCCCCTTACATTCGACAAATATTAATATAAAATCTCTAAAATCAGCAGTCTTATCATACCAATCTATAACAATTCTGTCTTCTTCCCTTACCTGTTTCCTTTAACACATATGATTTTAATACAAGCGACGTTAATGAATCTGTTAATGTTTTATATGATAAATTAGATAATGCCAATAGATCGTTCGTATATAACATTCTATGCTTCTCTAATAATAATAGTACTAATCGTTCAGACGGTTTTAATGCCTCATCACTTTCTAGTATAAAGTCTATATTTTTCATTTCTCTAATTATTACTCCTTATATAAAAAAATACTTACGCAACTAATTTAATATAAAAATAATACATAACAAAATTTGAAATATATTAAAATAACATTGTTTTAAAACACTATTATACTATAACATAGAAAAAGCATTTCCCGAAATAGGAAATGCTTTTTTATTGCTTATAGAATTCTTCAAACCATACATTATATTTCAAATATTGATCCGTACAATTCCCTACAAACTTCTCTGATCATTCAAAAGTATTTGTAGTACATCAAGTTCTACTAAAATGAGTTAACCATTTTCCGGCATTTTGTTCTACCTTAAATATTTCTTGCGATGTGCGGCTTACTGTAATGACTTGTTCCACCACCGCCTACTACTACTTTACCGCCTTGTTCGAAAATTAATAATTTACTTGAACCATCTGCAAGAAGTACTATTACTTCAGCATTATTACTTGTTGCTACATAAATTATATAACCACTTTTTGATATACAAGTTTCCCAATTCGCATCAAATTCTGATCTTACTACACGATTTGAATACACTTGATTTTCAATTCTATCTTGTTCTTCGTTTGCCAAATTTATCCCCTACCTCTCTAAAATATCATTTATAGAAACATTACAGTTCTATTTAAAATAGTGACTGTCTTTAATATAAATAGTATATGTAGTTAGTAGAAGGATGCTTGGACAATGAAAACGTAATAACATGTACGCAATATAATATACAATTAAAACAAGACAATCGATATTGTATCGATTGCCTTGTTTTCTTACATACTTCTTTATTTTTCTTTTCGCACAGCTTCAAAAGTAAACATTTGATTTGCATTTGACGGTTTTTTTTCAAAAACATAGTCAGCAGAGCAAGTAATATTAGAGAAACCAATACTTTCTAAAAGAAGTTTAAACTCTTCTATTCCATACCAACACACCGCAAAGCGTTGCAATTCCGTTTGTACTAACTGCCCTTTACTCCATTTTTCATATTTTAAATAGGATAGAGTAACTTGGTTCAGCCAATCTATTTCAATTGATTTATTTTCTAATGTAATTCCGTCACCATTTGGTAAAGAAAAAGTCGATGTATGAATCTCCCCCGTCTTCCAGTCATACGGAAGCATAATATCTACGATTAATCGTCCGCCTGGATTAAGGTGTTCATAAAAACATTTCAATGCATTTATAGAATCCTCTCGATTTTCAATTAAGCAAAAAGAACCAGTAGGAATAATAATTGCCTCATATTTATGCGGAAGTGAAAATTGTTGTAAGCTTCCTTCATATAAATTAGGGTGTAAGCCTCTCTCTTTGCATCTTATACGGCACGATTCTAGCATCTCAGGTGAATAGTCAATCCCATCTACTGTAAAACCAGCCTCAAGAAGCGGGATGATGACACGCCCTGATCCTACTGCTGCTTCGAGAATTCTTCCTCTACAATTTTTTAAACGTTTTTCGTAATACTCAATATCACCATTTAAAGAATAACCGACAGGCTTTGTGTAATCATAAAGTTCCGTGCAAAGTGTACTATAAAAACTAAACATTTATTTTCTCCCCCGTTTTTTACGTACGGAAGATTTAAATTCAATTAATCTCCCTGTACCTGTATTTTTAATGAAAATTCGAAAGAGCTGACTGTCATACTATATCACTCACTTTCCATAGAATATAATCATATTGTATAATATTTCCTTTGAAATACCAATGTAAATAATGAAAATTCAAACTCTTTACCAAAAGGAGGATATGATGAATTCATTCATTATATTTCTTTTACTTCTTATTGCTTTTAATGCTCTAATTTTCTTTATATCAAAGAAATATAGGGGAATATGGAAAATTACCAGTGGCATTTTCATTCTTTCTTCCCCCATCGTTTTCTTCGCCACTTTGCATGTAATTGGTGAAAAAGTAGGAGATGGATTCGCTGGAGGTTTTGCTGGGCTTACATTTAGTGGCCTATTGATCATAAATGCAATTTTTTTATTTATTGTAAGCCTTTTTGTATCTACCAATAAACATTCACATTAAACTCTCCCTTTCAAAATGTAAAGAGGTTGTCTCATAAGTCTCTTTCGAAGTAAAATCACATGAAATTGAAAAGGAAGAAACGTTATTAAATCAACGTTTCTTCCTTTCACTTTCTATTCGGTTTTGGCTAAAAAGCACCTTTTGGGACAGCCTCTTTATCCATAACTATTTATTTCACAATTGGCAATGTCACTTCACTTAATTTCACTGTAAGCTTCGTGCCCGCTTTCGGTCTAATTGTATAATCATAGTCGCTAGCAATTAAAACGACTCCTATTTGATGCCCAGCTTTAAAGACATAATCATCTGGCTGCATGTCCCATGTAAATGTATAATCTTTGCCTGGTTGAATCGCTGTTGAATTTTCTATACTTTTTACGTTTTGTGGATCCATCCAGCCTCGTGTTACGATTTCCGGCTTCGTTCCTCCGTAATCAACAAGTAATGCTGTTAAATTTGATACAGATCGATCAATATTTCCTGTAATTGAAATCTTTGGTGTACCACTTATACGCGTATCTTTTTGCAGTACAGGCATTGTATACACTAATCGATTGGCTACTTCTAATTCTGGGTTTGCTACTAATTCGTTTGATTTCATTTTTGCATCATCTACGAATGAAAACACCTTATTAACAGAACCCATACTGAATGGTAAATTAACTGCTTTGTTACTTAAATACATACGGATTTTTGACGGGACAGCTGCTGGATCCGGCCAATTTTTTATTTTATCCCAAGCTTTATTCTCACGTTGTACATCGACCATTGGTTCATTCATAATTCCATTTTCAATTCCATACAACCAATAATCGAACCATTTGTTTTGTGTTCTTTGCCAGTCATTCGTTGATGTTCCACCGTGTCCACCTTGATGTAACCACATTTTACGAGGGACATCATTCTCTCCAAGCGCTTCCCACCATTGCGCGAACTGCTTCGTCTTTACATTCCAATCATTTAAACCATGAACAACAAATACACTCGCTTTTACATTTTTAGCATCTTTTACATAATTTCGTTTATCCCAAAAATCATTATAATTACCAGTTTTCCGGTCCTGTCCGGCTGTTAGCTCTTTTATTACTTGTCCGCAAACTTCAGGGTTTTCCCTTGTTAATACTGCTTCTGCCATATTATCTGTATCTTCTCCTTGGTATCCACCTGGCGCAATCACTGCACCGTTTGCACGATAATAATCATACCAACTACTAATCGCTGCGATTGGAATAATTGTTTTCAACCCTTCAACACCAGTCGTCGCAACAGCATTTGGTAACGTACCATTATAAGAAACTCCTGTCATACCTACATTTCCCGTTGACCACTCGGCTTTAACTTCCTCACCATTTTCTGTATATGCTTTCGCACGTCCATTTACCCAATCAATAACAGATTTCGTCCCTAATATTTCTTGCTCATCCCCAGTCGTCGGACATCCATCTGATTTCCCAGTTCCAATACTTTCACCTAAAATGACTGCATAACCTCTTGGTACATAATAATTTCCATACGAACCAAGATTAACAGCTCCATACGGTTTCCCTTCATACGCATACAATTCTTCATCTACGTTATATACAGGAACATCTTTTAAACCAGCTCGATATGGACTCATTTCATATATAACAGGAACTTTCACATTTGGATCAATTTTTGGACGCATAACTTTTACTGATACTCGATCTTTTTTTCCATCTCGATCACTATCTACTTCCGTTTCTACAAATAAATTTTCAATAATTGCTTCATCAAGCGAATAAATCGGTTTTGTCATCCCATTTTCTAATTCAATTTTCGTACTTGAACGTAACGCATCTGAAACAATTCCATTTAACTTCACGTCATGCTCATTTATGTAGTTTGTTTCTTTATTGTCTGCATACGCAGTCATACTAGAAACTCCTGACGTAATTGATAAAGATAATATTGCTGATAATGTTGCTATTTTCTTTTTCCCCATATCCTTCCCTCCCCATTTATGTCTCCTTTTACTATACAATATAATTACTGAAAATTCAGTTTATTTTTTATACAGCAACTTGAGAAATTTGTAGAACACTCTTCCAACGGGCTTTCAAGGTTATATATTCTGATTTACTGCTCTCATATAATCAATAAAAAACATCACCTATTAATAGACGATGCTTCTAATTGTATTGAATTAGTCATTCTTCATAGTAATATAAAACCGTATTTCTCCCTCTTTAGTAGATACGCCATAGTCAAAACCATGCCTTTCTAAAATACTTTTCACTATCGCTAGTCCTAATCCTGTGCCTGATTTTTCTTTACTTCGTGAAGAGTCTAAGACATAAAAAGGTTCCCAAATTTTATCGACATCTTTAATTTGTTCTGCATTAATCCCATTTTTAATTTGAAAATATACACTTTTATTTCTCTCTTCTAAAGTGATTATTATGTTTTGATTTGTTGTATATTTTATTGCGTTAGAAATTAAATTTTGAAACACCATTCCCATTTTATTTAAATCCGCATAAATGACCTGATTTTTAATATTACTGTTCGTCTGCAACTGTATTTCTTTCGACTCCAGTTCAATTTTATGCTTATCTATTATACTTCGGACTAATGGTTCAATAGGGAATTCTTCTTTTTGTAAAACATCTCTTTCTAACTTCGAAAATTGTAATAGTTCTTCAATTAAGTTTGATATTTGATCTGTTTGTTTTATAATTGTATCTACGTATGTCCCATCATCTAACCCATCCTTAATTCCCATAGAATATGCTTTTACTAATGCAATTGGTGTCTTTAATTCATGCGTCACATCACCCATAAATCGTTTTAAATGTTCATTACGATCTGTTAAATCTTGATGTGCTTCATGTAGTGTATCACTCATGATATTAATACTATCGGCTAACTCCCCTATTTCATCGTTCGTTTTCACTTTTGTTCTTTTAAACTTCAAATGTGAAATGTCCTGAGCTACATCACTTAGCTCTTTTAATGGAGTCGTTATTATTTTTGAAAGTATCCACACAAGTAAAATAATAAGAAGGAGTGAGAAACAAAGAATGTATAAATAAAATGTATTTAACGTTTTTATAATTTCGTTAGAATGTGCAATAGAAGTTCCCATTAAAATTATTGTATTATCTTTTGCAATATATTTAGCGAAAAAACTTGCTTTTAACTTCTCTTGATCATATAGTTTATTCGATTGCCCTTCCACTTTCACCTTCATGACTGCGTCTTTCGTAATCCACAGTTTATTTAAAACTACTTTCTTTTTCGTAAGTTGCATGCGTAACGATTCGTTCATATCATCTTCTGACTGATTGATTGACGTATATGCAAACGTAACGTTATTTTCGCTTTCAATTGTACGAATTACATCTTCTAACTCATTTACAGATGTATTTTGTATTTGCACTGTAAATTCATTCAAGTTCTCTCTCGTTTTGTAAATATTATATTTCGGTAAAAGATAGTTAATTATTAATAAAGAGATTGTAAAAATAAGAATAACAGTTAAAGAAATGCTGAGAAATAGTTTTTTTCCAAGTTTATTCACTCTGCTCCTCCAAACTATACCCTAAACCACGATGCGTCTTTATAATATTTTCTCCTACTTTTTTACGTAACCTTCTTACATGTGTATCAACAGTTCGCTCTTCTCCAAAATAGTCAAATCCCCATACGATATCTAACAATTTTTTACGAGTCAAAATCATGCCTTTATGACTTAAAAAACACTTTATTAATTCTAGCTCTGTTTTTGTAATATCTAACTCTTTGTCATTTTTATAAACTTTATTTTTCGTAAAATCTATTTTCAAATCTTGAACTTGAATGACATCATCGTGCTGTATAAGCTTTTTCGCTCTAGTGATTAATACACCTGGATGAAATGGTTTTTTTACGTACTCATCTGCCCCGCTTTGAAGCGCTGCTAATTCATCTTCGCTTTCACTTTTCGCCGTAAGCATTAATACTTTTACGCTTGAGTTTTTCTTTATTTCCTTACAAACAGTAATACCACTATGTTTCGGCATCATCCAATCTAAAATAGCTAAATCAATTTTTTCATCATAAAATATTTGAAGTGCTTCTTCTCCATCTTTCGCTAAGAAAACTTCGAAGCCTTCTTTCTCAAAATAAGCTTTTAAAATCCTTAGCATATCTTGTTCATCATCTGCGATTAATACTTTCATACATTATCCTCCATTGCTTTTAAACAAAAATTAATTGTATCATACAACTTCTTTGTTACATGTATGTGACAGAAAAATATTTGAACTAGTTAAGGGTATAGTAAAAACGAGGTGTTGTACTATGATGAAAAAAATCGGGGTCATTACTCTTGTTTTCTTCTTATTATCAACAAATGCGTTCGCAAATACAAATCAACAAATTGAAGTATTTGATTGTCAAAAAGAAATGGTCGTTCAAAAACAATCTTTAGATCCAGCTATTCAAAAAAAAGCTGTTCAATATGCTAAATCCATTACTGGCCCCTTCAAAAACTTAAATGTCGTTCCAAAAGATGGTCACATGATAAAAATCCCTTTATCTAAACCAGTTTCTATTACAAATCAATGGCTACAAACAACAATTGATGAAGTACTTATTCTTCTCCCTCTTAATCAAAAACCTTATATTATGCTTTACGACGATGAAAATAATCCACATTTTTATTATGTAAAAGGTGATCCGAAGGGACTATTGAAAGAAATGAATGTTAAACATAATTGACTAGAAAAAAGAGACTTCATAAGCTTATTTTTCGAAGCAGAGGTCTCTTTTTTTACTAACATAATACTTTATAGTGACTAGAGCCTTTATATACCTGCCCCTTCACAAATCCATTTGCACTATAAAATGCATCACCTTGTTTTGTATCTGTATGTAAAACAACTACTTTAAAATTCTTTTCCGCATGAGATAATAGTCGCTTTAATAACAAGTTCCCTAGCCCTATACGACGATAGTCCTTTGAAATATAAAATCGCCTTAATCGGCCAATCTTATTATTTTCTGTATATGGATCCTCATTTAACCCTCCTATTCCGATTAACTTTTCCCCATGAAAAATCCCATATAAGCATTCACCAGTTTTATTAAATGTGTTTATTTTATTTTCATATTCACTTATTAATTTTATTAGGAAATAAAATCCTTCGTCTTTGCTTTCCTGAACAAGATATTCGTGTTCGTATATCATTAAATCTTCAATTTGTTGAATATGTATATCTTTCAAGTAAATCCCCCCTTAATATAGAAACACATAAAAATGCTCTAAAATCATTTATTCTGAGCATTTTTATGATTGTTATCTTATTCAATTCGTAGTATGTGTATTCTTCACTTCAGTTTTAAATCGATAATATAGTTGTTTAAGTCTTATTGAACTAAAGTAGCTGTTTGCTTAAATGAATAGATTTACATTTATAATGTCTCTCAAATATAATATCAGTTTATAAATTCATCATTCTACTCTAACATTGTTCAAGTTAAGTTATAATTTGTTAATCTATAAGCTTGTGTAACCACAGTTCAAATATCTTTAACTGTTCTTCAGTATGAAAATAATGTTCACCTGTCTCCATGACTTCTAATGCACAACGATGTTTTTTTGTAAAATCGTTAATAATTTCAAATTCACACAGTTCATCCTTAGCTCCGTACATAATATATGTATCTATATTCCATGTATTAATAGGATGTTCTTTTACATAGCATAAATAATCCCAATATAACTTTTGACCAATCGGTGTCTCTATAATCATTTCTTTTTGCAAAAGTTCTGGTGTTACATTAAACCATTTCATCATATTTTCGATAATTCGTTCCATATTAACTACTGGTGATAAAAATAATGCCTTTTCAATCACATCATTTTGATAGGCTAAAAGGCTAAAATAAGCTCCTATACTACATGCAAACACACTTACTTCTTTCCAATGCTCTTTTGCGTAATTCATAATTATAGATAATTCACTAACACAAAACTGTACTTTGCAAGGAGTATTATCATTTGTTCTTTCTCCATGCTCAGGTAAATCAAAGCTTAATACTTGATAACCTTTTTGATTAGCTTCTTCAGCTAATATTTGAATAACTGCATCTTCCTTATTTGACATATTTCCATGTACTGCAATAAAAACTTTTTCACTTTTATCTCCCCACAAAACCGTGGGAATATTATTAATGTTAAAATTATCTTTAAGCATATTTCCTCCATAGAATAAGTCATATAGTACTTGGCAAAAAACGCACACACCTTATAATCCAAATCAAACCATTACTAATCCATCACAAATGAATACCACTATCTCTACCTCTGTATAACAGAGTCTACTTTGTATTTAACATCTTTCTTTTTCCATTTCTTCAGAAGCCACAAGTACTTATTTTAATTCCCCACTAAGCAATTTACTCCGTTAATGGAAGAAAGATTTTTAAACGACTTTATTATTTTTAGAATGATTATATTGTAATTTAAACAACTTCATTATCTCTGTATAGCAGGCAATATCCCCTTCAACTCCAGTAAATCATCTATTACTATATCAGCTTGGGCAAGTTCATCTTCTTGTGCAAAATCAAAATTACATCCAATCGCAATCAAGCCATTATCTTTAGCTGCGCTTATATCAGATAAACGATCCCCGACTACAGCTGCTTCTTTTATATCATATTTGTTCAAAATACTTTTTACTAAGTCGCTTTTATTAAGTGAGTTTATTTGTTCAATACTAAACGTTTCAGTAACCCATTGGTCTAAATCATAATAAGATACAATTGCTCGTAGATATTCAGTTAAACCATTACTTGCAATATGTATTGAGCAATTATTTTCTTTTATATATGTAAAAATCTCTTTTACATTCGGATATAAAGCACCTTTTCCGCTCTTAATGTTTTCAATTAATCTTTCTAAAAAATATGCATCTGTTTGTTCTCTTATTTCAAGAGAATGATCCGGTAATAAAGCTTCCCAAACTTTCGGTAACGGCACGCCCATAATTTCACGGTACTTATCAATAGGTGTTACCGTATCCCATAATTGTAATGAACGTAAATGATTAAAAGTATCATCTAACGATAATTCTAAAATTTTATCTGTTTGAAATAACGTTCCGTCCATATCAAAAATTAATGCTTGTAACATTTCATTCTCTCCTTTTGAATTATAATACAGTTTTACTTGATATATTTTTCAGCATCTCAACGATAATTTCTGAACAATAGTTTGCGGCCGTTTTCGCGAAGTCATCATAAGAAATTTGTGCTTCATCGTCTGCACTGTCAGAAATACATCGCATTACGAGAAACGGTACTTCATTTATGTAGGCAACATGTCCAATTGCTGCACCTTCCATTTCTGTACAATGCGGTGCATATTCTTCTATTAATTTCGCTTTTAGTTTTGAATCTTCAACAAAACATTCACCGCTTACAATTCTTCCTTCATGAACCTCTATGTGTAAATTACTACTATTGCATGCAATACGCGCTAACTCTACTAATTCCTTACTTGCGATAAATTCTTCTTGAAACGGGAATAAGTTTTTCATTTGAGTCTTACTTACATCATGATGGGTAACATTCGTTGAAATAATGATATCACCAACTTTTACATCTAGGTGTAACCCACCAGCAACACCTGTATTGATGATAGCATCTACATCAAATTTATGAATTAATGTTTGCGTACATGCGGCTGCATTTACTTTCCCTACACCACATCTTGTAACAATTACTTCAGTTCCCATGAATTCTCCAACGTAAAAAGGCATTCCCGCAATTATTTGTTCTTCTTGTACAACTAATTTTTCTAAAAGTAAGTCTATTTCAATTTGCATTGCTCCGATAATTCCGATTCTGTTCATGAATGTACTCTCCTTTATTAATTACTCCCTTTAATTCTTTCAGACATAACCGACAATAAAAATTTCGGAAGTACGATTTGTCTCTTTAATCTTTTCGGCTGTGAGAGTAATCTATATAACCATTCAGTTCCTGTATCCCTCATAATTTTCGGTGCTCTTTTTACAGTACCAGATAATATATCGATCATACCTCCAATACCAATAGATAGTGGAACGTTTAATGTTTGTATGTTTTCATAGATGAATTCTTCTTGTTTCGGTGAACCTAGTCCTACTAACAGTAAGTGCGGCTTGAATTGCTTTATTTTCATTTTTACTTCTTCTATTTCTTCACCATTTACAAATCCATGCTGTCCTTTAAACTGTGCTCCTGGGAACTGCTCATTTAATTTTTCTAATGCCTTTTTATTACTTTCTGGAGCAGCTCCAAAAAGAAAGACGCGGTATCTATTATCGTTACAATATTTTATTAAATCGTGAGTGATATCTGCCCCTGTGACACGTTCTTTCAGCGTTCCTTTTAATATTTTCGAGCCAATTATGACACCAATTCCATCCGCTGTTATTAAATCCGCAGATAGTAACATCTTTTTAAACTGTTTAGATTTAGCCGTGCTTTCCTTTGCAGACATAACAATTTCAGGATTTGCAGTTACTACAAATCTTGGTTTCTCTTGTTTTTCATGTAGCCAACCTTTTAATAAACTTATAACTTGTGCATATTCTAAAGTTGAAAAAGGTATTCCCTTTATAAGTTGGTGATTCACTTTACTCTCCCCTTACATAAGTTGCAAATATTCATCAATATCTTTAGAAATTTGTTTAAAAGCTTTATCCCAAAATTCATATCTTGTTATATTTATTTCAAAATGTTTTTTCATCAGTTCTTCCACTGGAGCTTTTCCTGTTTCTCGTAAAAACTCTTTATATTTCAAGTGAAAAGTACTTTTACTTTCTTTAGCTATTTCTAATAAACTAAAACTAGCTAAATACCCAAATGTGTATGGATAATTATAAAAAGGAACATCTGCTATATAAAATTGAATATATTTCATCCACACGAACGGCTGATATTCTGATAATGAATTTCCATATGCTTTTTCTTGCGCTACTATAGATAATTTCTCGATTTGATCAGCACTTAAAGGACTTTCTTTACATTTCTCGTAAAAGTTCTTCTCAAATTCGTACGATGCTCGAATTGCCATTACATAATTAAAACAGTTTCTTATTTTCCAGCTAAGCAATGACTTTTTTATATCTATACTATCTGTTGTTTGAATTAGATAATTTATAAGCACCGTTTCAAAGAAAATAGATGCTGATTCAGCTGTACTCATTGGCAAATAATCATCTAAAAAAGAAGAGGATTGTTCAAAACTCATATTATAAAAATGCCAAGCATGTCCTAGTTCGTGGGCAAGTATTCTTACACTATCGATACTTCCGTCATAACGCATAGAGATTCGAGATTCTTTTTCACTGAAAAAAGGAGCACAAAATCCACCTGGGGGTTTATTCTCTCTCGGTTCTGCATCTACCCAACCACTTTCTATCGCATGACGTGCAAATTCTGCTAATTCTTCATCTATATTTTTAAATGCACCGTATATGTTTTGTACTGCTACTGAAAAAGGAATAATAACCTCATTATTCTCCTTTACTATCATAAGTTCATGCCATGTTATCGAAGTTTTTCCTTTTTTATACACGTTTAAAGCACTTACTAATTTATCTAGGTTTTCTTCTGTCGCATTCCATATTTGTAATAATACAGTTTCTGAAATACCATTCGCATAAAGGGACCTTGCTAAAATCTCTCTATCTTCTAATTCATTGCCCTTTGTATTACGCAATCTTCCTATTTGATTTAATACAGTAGCAAAAATTTCTTTCTCCTTATGTAAGGCACATATTAATGACTCGAATACTTCTAGTCTTTCCTTTTCATTATCACTATTCATTGCAACATGATTTGCTTGTCCAAATGATAATTGCTTATTATTGTGCTCTATTTCTATCCTATTCCTTAATTGTATGTACATATTTTCCCACGCATGTAGTTCATCTTTTATTAGCCTAGTATTATCAGTAATTTCAACTTCACTTTGCTGTATTACTTGCTGCACTTCACTTTTTAGTTCCTTTACTTTCACAGTCAATCTAGTAATGTCAGATGAAACACTTTCTTCAGCCAATCGACAGTACAAATAGTATTCTGCTTTTTCAATAGATTGTATAAGATTTGAAAGAATCCCTATATCTTTTGTTACAAAAAATTGTTCTTTTAACTCCAATATTGGAGATAGGATATCTTCATTCGAATACAATGAATCTAAATCCCACTTAGCAATTTCATGCATTTTATAGCCGCCCCCTTTTTTACAAATAGTTACAGATATTTCCCCCTACACAATTATATATGAAATAAATAAATTTAAATATCTTGAAATATTTAGATTTCTATAAATACATTTTTATTTATACTATTTGCTTTTTCTACTGAAACGCACATCACATAGACCTATGAATGCTACTGCTACTCGAATAAGTATTACTCCCCAATAAAAAGATAAAATGCTAAGATATCAATCAATAATTATAGAATAGCAATAAAAGAGGTTATCCAAAAAGTATAAAATACTCTACTCTTTTGGATAACCCTTTACAATTTATAAGAACTTTTAACTAAACTTCTTTATAAATCCATTTTATTTTCAGCTGACATTTTAAAATACTTCGCAGATAATTTATAAGAGCGATTTTCATTATAAAAGTTACCTAATTCATAGGATAATTCAGCAACTAAACGATGTTGTTTTTTTCCTACTCCCACTTCAATTGCCTTTTGCATATTTTTCTCATATTCATAATAATCCCCACGTATTTTGAATACTTTAGCTTTCAAACCATATAGTTGAACATGTGCAATTGGTACATCATAAATTGATAAAAAATGAAATGCTTCATTCATAACCTTATTAACATTTTCCCAAGCTTTAAGTTCTATGTAAACCTCCAACATGTTTCGTAACGCATATACTTTTTGATCTTTCTGTGATAAAAATTCACTTAATTCCAAAGTTTTTTCGTAGTATTTAATGGCATTCGTATAGTCTTTCAAACCTTGATAAATTTTCCCGTAATCATAAGAAATTACAGGTAAATACTTTGACTCACCATTAATAGCCAAACTATTTTCTACTTGCTGTAAAATTTCAAGTGCCTTTTCATATAACTCATCCATAATATACAATATTGTAAGCATTAAAAGTGTATTTATTACGTTTTTCTGCATACCATTTTTTCTGTATATGTTGTAAGCTTTTAAGGCATACAAACGACTAATACTTTTATCTTTATAAAGCTCCTTATATACATGACATAAATTATAGTATATATGACCATGTTGTTCAGTTTCTTCTGCACCAAGTAAACTCTCAGCCTGTACATATATATCATGAGCAGCACTGTAGTCTTGTTTATTATAAAAATATAAACCTCGAGCTTTTAAATAATAAATATAATCTTCAGGATCTTGCATTTCAACCTGACTTGGTATCATTTGCGAAGCTTGAACTATAAGCGACTTCACATATAACATATTTTTTTGCCGGGCATGATAGTATATAAGTACACCATATACCTTTAGTAATAAAGGGATTGAATCTACTTCACGAACGTATAATTCTAATAAAGATAAGTCAGCTTCTGTAATACTTTTATCTTTTTTATATTTATTACATATATTAAAAATAGTAATCTTTATTTCCTCATAATTTCCATTTACAAGATAATCGCTATCTACATCTAACTTCTTAGAAACTTTTTTTATAAAAGAAGATGACGGTTTTATTTTTCCACTTTCTATTCTACTTAAATATGTTATTGAACATATTCCTGATACGAGCTCCCCCTGTGTTAATCCTTTATGCATTCGAACATGGCGAATACGTTCCCCTATTTCCATCTTTCTACTCTCCCTGCTTAACCATTTCTTACTTTTTACCAAATCAGCTATTATGTATTGCTTAATCTTTCATATTAAGAAAATGTATAATTTCACAAATGTAAAAAAATGTCTCACGCATTTTAATTTTACATTCATACTATGATTATTTCTAGATGGCTTGTTAAATTTTATGGTTAAAATTTGGGTTTTTCGTCCATTTTTTTCATGAGATTTTACTACTTGTTATTAACAAAGACAGAGTCATATACTTGAATTACGATAAACTTAATGAAAAGGATTTAACTACATGTAAACTATTATTATTCATTTAAGATAGTTATAGTTCATTACATTTGTCTAGTAGATAGAAGATATCTATTGTAAACAAGAAAATCAAATAAATTTAATAGACGGATTATTAATATCAAATCCTAGAAATTAGTTTGTCGAATTATTTAATAAATACGAAAGGATGATACACATGTTTGTAAGACTTAAAGATGCATCTTCACGAAAAATAGTAAGATATGTTGGAGGCGCTGCTTTACTTTTAATATTCGCTTCTTTCATTTTTCAGTGGAAAAACGACTTAGTAATTGATCAAACTGAACGATTCGGCTTTGGACTAGCGATTATCACTTTCCTATCTACCTTCTTACCTTTTAAAGAGAAAGTTAATAAATAATTACATATAAAGTGAAACTTTAATCAGTGGGGGTTTTGTTCATCCCCCACCTAACTTCTTTGTTTCCGCTGAATTTTGAGGTGGGGGTCTTACTGCCCGTTAAAGCGGGATAAATTAGATTAAAAAAGGATTGATCAAATGATCAATCCTTTACTCTACTTCATTTAAGAAAAACAACGTTATAACGCCAGGTCCTGTATGTGCTCCGATTGCTGCACCAATTGTATTTACGATAAATACTTCACAGCCAAATCTTTCTGTAATTAATGCTTTTAATGCTTCAGCTGTTTCTAAATCGTCACCATGAGTTATACCGATTGTTTGACCTTTAAGTTTTTTTCCACGCTCTTCCATTATATCGACAATTCGGCCAAGTACTTTCTTTTTCCCTCTTACCTTTTCAAGTGGTACAAGTTTTCCTTCTTCCACGTTTAAGATCGGTTTAATGTTTAGTAAACCACCGATAAATCCTGCGACTTTACTTAAACGTCCACCTCTCACTAAGTACTGTAAGTCAGCTACAGTGAAGATATGTTCCATATGGTTCATTAGAAAATCAACACGTTTTAAAATATCTTCTTTTGATGCGCCGTCTTTCGCCATTTTAGCAGCTTCTAAAACAACAAGACCTTGACCAAGCGAAGCACATTTCGTATCAATAATTTCTAAATCTAAGTTAGCATATGTTTCTTTTACTTCCTCTTTAATGAGAACTGATGATTGATATGTACCAGACAGTTCAGATGAAAAAGCTAAATATATACAAGGATTACCTTCTTTTGCATAAGAAACAAATTTTTCTTGGAAAGTTTCAAGTGAAGGCAATGACGTTCTATAAACAGCGCCTTCTCTCATTTTTTGCAATAATGTAACTGACTCTAATGTTACTCCATCTAAATACTCTGTTTCTGATTCATCATAAACACGGAGTGGAATTAAATCAATATCATATGCTTGCAGCAATTCTACTGGTAAATCCGCCGCACTATCCGTAATGATTTTAACACCCATTTTTAAACCTCTATTCTGTTATAAATATAAAATAATAAAATAAAAATAGTACCTTTAAATTATATACGTAAAACTTAAATGAAGAAAGGAAAACACTTTATATTGTATGCACTATTCTTCAAAACTTGAACTGTTAATACAAATGATTCTATTTTAAACACCTTTTTCTTATTATTTTTCTAAAACACGAATAATTTTATAAGTATTTTGTATCATTATATTTTAATTCTTTATCTTAATATAATCTTTTCAAATTCATACTGTTTAAAATTTAAAAGCCAAATCCAATAAAGGAAATGGCTTTTAAATTTTCATAAAATAACCAAACTTCATTTTCCATCACATTGCTCTCATTATTATTTTAGCGATGTTAAATATTAGTCCAGTTATGATTAATATTTATAGCCTGTACTATAATTAAAACAGTAAATATTCACCTGTAAGAATCACTGGATAAAAAACAAGTTAAACATTTTATAAAATATTTAATTTAACTAGTAACGCTAATAAAATTTGGAGAAGAATTTGAACATTTACTGCTATGTCTGTATCAGTAGTCGTAACTGTAACATTTCTAGAATTTCTAATAACAGTTTCTTGTTTATTAATTTGTTTAATAGATGATTTTTGAAACAATTCTTGTGCAACACGATCAGCTTTTTCACTATCTGCTATAGAAATACTTATTATAACCACGATAGCTGCTTGTAATGCCGCTTGAATAGATAACGCAGCTTTTGTATCTGTAGTAGTAACTTCTACATCTGCTGAATCGACAATTGTAATTGATTCTTCAGAAATTTGGTAAGTTTTACTTTCTTGCGCAGCTGCTTCTGAAACACTAGCATTTTTAAAAGATGGATGAGGATTTGAGTAATCTAATGCACTCCATTTTTTATTTTCATCTGAATGACATGTTTTGTCCATACGTTCACCCCCTTTCAATCTAAATAATTATTAACTTGTGATTGTATTTCAGAAACAATACTTTTAATTTGCTGCTTTTTTTCTGGCGATAAATTTTTTAGTTTTTCTTCATTTATCCCATGCCTATTAAAAATATCTGAGAGTAAAAGGTCTATAATTATATTCTTTTGATCCTTATCAAACTTAAAGGAAGAAAATTTGTTTAAATCATCCATTTACAATATTCACTCCAATCAATTTTCTATAAAAATTTCAAATAACTAAGAGCATTATATGTAATTTAATAAAAATTGCTTGGACAAGTAACTTAATCTTCTATTTTCCACTTCTTTTTACTAATAACTTTAAAAAGCTGGCTTCTAATAAGAAGTCAGCTTTCTTTCCTTCACTTCACATAAATATAAGTTTCATTTACTGTTAAATAATGTATTTCAACTTTATTTGTAGTTTTCCATACTTGCTTTTTCATTTATCTTGAATAATAATTCAGTCATAATAAGAAGTCCAAGCTTGTACCATATGTTACAACAAAAAACGTTTACTTAGAGTGAAAACTTATAGCTAAATATCAATAGGATAGACACTTTATAAAATGTTTAGTTTAACTAATAAAGCTAATAAAATTTGAAGGAGAATTTGAATATTCACTGCAATATCTGTATCAGTCGTTGTTACGGTTACGTTTCTGGAATTTTTTATAAATGTTTTTTGTCTATTAATTTGTTTAATAGCTGATTTTTGAAATAATTCTTGTGTTATTTTATCTGCCTTTTCACTATCTGCTATAGAAATACTTACTACAACTACGATAGCTGCTTGTAATGCCGCTTGGATAGATAGCGCAGCTTTTGTATCTGTAGTAGTAACTTGTACATCTGCTGAATCAACTATTTCAATATATTCCTCAGAAATTTGATCGATTTTATCTGTTTGTATAGCTTCCTCTAAAAAATTTGTATTTTTACTAAACGAATAATAATTTAATGATTCGCAATCTTCTTTTTTTGGTTCACAATCCTCTTTTTTTGGCTCACAATCCTCTTTTTTTGGTTCACAATCCTCTTTTTTTGGCTCACAATCCTCTTTTTTTGGTTCACAATCCTCTTTTTTTGGTTCACAATCCTCTTTTTTTAGCTTAGGAGCTCGTTTTTTCGGCTCACAATCCCGATTTAATGGATCCCGATTTTTCTTTCTTCTACAAACTTCACATTCACACATAAAATCACCCCTTTTAGTCTTAAAAGTTAGCAATATTAAAATATTGACTAACTATTAGCATTTTATGTATTTTTTAAAGATTTGTTTGGACAAGTAACTTAATCTTTTATTTTACTTCTACTTCTTTTTCTAATAAAAGAAAGCTACCTTCAAATAAGAAGACAGCTTTCTTTGCGACTACTCTAGAATAGATTTCATACAATATAATTGTTCCTTTCTTATAACCTGAACTCGTCACTTTAGTTATAAAAATGTGAGTATATCCTATAACCTTTTTTAGGGATCATCCATAATTTATTTCATAAAAAGTGCTTTATTTTACTGAAAGGTGGTTGCGGAAACAACCGCCTTTTTATTCGGAACAAGATAAAACTTTTATATAAAAGGCCCATAATTAAATACACTTAACTTCATATGATATATTGCATCCTTTCTTTTTAGAATGAGTAGTCGTTACTGAAGGGCACTTTTCGAAGTGCTCTTATTTTTAAATCCCTTTTCTTTTTCAGGAGGTTTTTTTTGCTAAATCCTAATACGATTTTTATCACTCAGGCTGGGGATTATTATATTTCCTTACTAGTTCCAATAATATAGTAGCTACACCAATTAAAATAAGCCTATAAACTCTATACGCTTAAATAATAATGCGTTACCAAACACAAGAACTAGTTTTACACTAAATTCACAAGGTTCTTATCCTCTTTTAGTTGAAATTATCATTTCAATACCAGCAAATCTACAACTTCAACTAATAAATTTTGCAAATGTGCTATATTAAGGTTCTTTTGATATAGCATCTTATGTTTTATATAATAAAAATAGTGCTAGCATTCCGAAGGAGGATGTCTATGAGTATCCAAATGGCTACATCTAATGATTTAGAATGGATTAATAATCAATACGACTCAATAGGATTTGTACGAAGTGATTTAAAAAGAGATAAAGTTGCAATTATTACATACAACAATGAATATGCAGGTGTTGGACGATTAGTCCAAATAGATGAAGATACTTTAGAAATGGGTGGAATTTATATTCTTCCTCAATTTAGAGGGCTACAATTAGCTGGGGATCTTGTTTCATTTTTAGTAGAAACTGCGAAGAAATTACAAGTTCCAAATGTATATTGTCTTCCTTTTGAGGAATTAGAAAACTTTTATAAGAAATATGGCTATACTGAGGTCGATACTCCGAAAGAAGTTGTTCATCCAATTATTCTAGAAAAATATAATTGGTGTTTGGATCATTATGAAAAGCATGTTTTATTATTTAAGTTGTAAAAGTACCTAAAGTGAGTATATATAAATATTAATTATACTTTTCCGCATAGATAATAACCCTAATTTATTTGGTCAACATCAGCTTCTACAAGATATACTATTACTTCTTACGCTGTCTTTTTTCTTAACCTTACTTTTGTATAAATGATTAGTTTGTTTAAAATTACCTTAAATCGTATTCAAATAAACTAATCGAAAGGCCAATTCCTATATAATACAATTAAGTAATTAAAAGGAGCGTTATTTATGATAGATGTAATAAGACTCGTTATCTTTACTGTAGTTGCAATTGGTGCCATTATTAACATATACATAGAATTTAAAAAACCTAAAAAAAGTATATTCTCAATCGTTTTTTTATCAGTACTCTTAATTGGATCCTCAGGGTTAATTAAAAATATTTTATCTCAACTTTTATAGAAGATTGATTAAAAATCAACCTCCCGTCAATAATGTAAATAACATGATTGTATCTCTCCATTCCCCCTTTGGAGAGGAGCAGTTAGCTTTGGCTAACTGCTCTTTTATTTGAACTATTATCCACAAAATAAGTATCATACGCCTTATCAAAAACATATCCTAGTTTTTCAGCTAGTTTTGCAGATGTAGTATTCGCTGCATCCCAGTTTGGATATATCCCTTTTTCTAAACAGTCCAAGATTAGTGCTGCACTAACTATAGTCGCCAATCCTTTTCTTCTATAATTGTGATCAGTCGCAACTTCAATTTCAATGCCATTATCATAAATGCTATATGATGATGCACCGCATACAACTTCTCCTTTATACAAAATACAATACCCTATACCTCGGTTTATATAATCTTCTACTGATTGAAATTGACTTGTAAAATCTTTAGAGACTTTATGTAATGTAGGGTTATTTACGATATTTTCATCTATTCTTCTTAACTCGTATCCTTTTGGAAGCGCTGATATAAGAGATTGTAATTTTGAACGATCAAAAACTTCTGCATTACATTTAAATTTATAGCGTAAAAACTTATCTATTTTTCTTTCGTAAAATGTTTCTAAACGCTTTTTCCATTCTACACTATTTACGATGACTAACATTCTATCAGGAATGTTTCGAAGCAATTCTTCTGTTTCTTTCACCTTTGAATCCCCAGCGTAAAATGTAAAGATCCCTACCGTAATTTGCGCTACTGTCGGATTTTCAAGATCATTTACCCAAGCGGTACCCATATGTCCTTGTAAATAAGAAAGTAAAACAACGTTATTGAAATCTTCGAACATAGTAACTAATTTTTCTCTTGTATGTATATTCGCTTCATATATCATTTACATTCCTGCTTTCTTTAGAATTAATGTACTTCTACTCTTTTCTACATATAAGCAAACGTCTACTACATTCCATATAATTATAAATTATTCATAAATATAAAATTATTATAACATCTAAAAATAAGTAAATGACTGTCCTGTAAAAAGGTTTACAGATAATATACTTAATAATAATTCGCAATCTATATTATTATGTAAAACCCTTAACATTAGTTTAAGGGTTCATTTAAAAATATATGTTATAACTCCTTCTTATAAACAAATGATTCTGTTCCTCCGTTTTTATATACTTTAGTCACTTTAACAACTGATGTGTACGTATTATCGTCATTCGATATTATCTTTTTCATCTCTTCTATTTCAGCATTACCAGTTCCACTCTCTATCCTCAAACAATTCGAAATGTTGAGGTATCTACTCGATGCGAAAAGAATAATAAACGTAAGATCAGGGAAATTAATGAACAGTATTCCAAACTTTAAAGGATTCGTAGCCGTATCAGATAATACTAGTCGGAAACTTAATAATTCAGGCACTTGAACAAAATCTTTAGAAACAATTGCTTCACCTATTATAGTAATTTGTTTTACTACATTTCCCATCTCATCTATAAACCCAGTACAACTAGGCGCATCAATTGTTTTTGCTTGAAGTGATAAATTCAATTCTGAATTGTGAAAGTCAAAAAAGAGTGTGCTTCCCTCTGTTAAACATTGCGGACAAACGTTTCCAAGTAGACTGAAATCCTCTTCAATAAATTTGACTTTCGTTTTACAACTACAAACTTTTCCTATTCGAATTGCATCAATCTTAGAGCAATCTACAAAAATAACCTCATCGTCCTCTTGTACGAAGGATACGACACCATTCTTCTTATTAAATGAAAGAAAATAAGATACAACAATTTCATTTCCGGCAATTACAATACTCTCAACTTTTGTAAAAGGCTCTAGACTTCGCAAAAATTCACAAATACTATTTTGGCAACATCGATCATTTCGTTTCGGCTCACAACCCACTTACACTCCATCCCTTCTCTATATGTTTTATCTCATACACATAATATGAGGGGGATATGAGAAAAGCTTGGACAATATAACTTTAACGTAGGAATATATTTGCCTACTTATCGCATTAAAAATGAGTACTAACACTTAAATTTCCCTATAAATACATATAACAATTTCATCTTTCATGAAAAAAACGTTATAATGAAGTGTAGCCTCTACGATTACGTTATAAAGGAGATTAAAACAATGGCTAAAATTAAAGTATACCAAGCAAAAGAAGAAAATATGGAAGCAGTAAAAAACATCATTGATGTTGAAGAACAAAATCCAACTGCTGAAAACTTACAAAATCTATACGCATGTGTATTAGATACTGAAGATATGGCATTGCCTGAATCATACATTGAAGAAGATATCTTAATTGATTCTATTGAAGTTATGGTTAACGCTTCTCAAAGCAAAATAAGAGACTTAGGTGCTTACGATGTAATCGAAGTTCAAAACAAAGGTAAGAAAACACAAATTTTATTATTAGCAGACGAAGAATACGAAATCATCGAAGGCTAATCTAAATCCGTACATACGAAAAAGCTCCTTTCCAATTGGAAGGGAGCTTTTTCATTACGCTTTTGATGTTTCGCTCTTTTTATTCTTTTGTTGTTTTTTAATTACCATGCGCTCATTTCCCATAAAGAAAATAAATATGAATGCTAAACCAGCTGGTACCAATGCCCACATAAATGTTTGGACAATTGAGCTAGAAAGAGCATCAATAATTTTATCTAATATTTGCGGTGGAATTTGAGATCTTGCCGATTCTGATAAAATAGCTCTTGAATCTCCTAAAGCGTTTGTATTCATTCCCCCGTTCATACCTTTAAATGCTTCTTCTAATTGATCTTGAAAACCTGTTCTTTGGATCATTCCGAAGATTGTAATACCAAGCGTCATGCCTAATGAACGAATGAAGTTACTCGTTGAAGTCGCAGACCCTCGCTGTTCCATACCAAAGTTGTGGATAGCCGCCATACTTAGTACAGAGAATGAGAAACCAACTCCAAATCCAATAATAATCATATACACTGTTAATAATACACGACTTGTTTCTGGCGTTAATGTGCTTAATAAAAATAGTCCAATTAGCATAATAACAGCAGAAATAATCATAATGTTTCGATAGCTAAGCTTCGTCGTTAAAAACCCACCTAATTGCGCTGTTACAACTGATCCTAACATCATCGGTAATAGTAATAACCCTGAGTTTGTTGCGGTACCTCCGTATACACCTTGAATGAATAACGGAATGTATACAGTTGCTGACATAAACGCAGCACCATAACATAAAGCAATAATGGTACTCATTCCGAATAAGCGCTGCTTAAACATCTCAAATGATATGATTGGCTCTTCTACTTTTCGTTCAATAAAAATAAATGCAATAATTAAAATAGCGAATCCACCAAATAAACTTAAAATAAAGCTAGAATCCCAATCATATTTTTGTCCGCCAAGTTCAAGTGCAAACATTAAAGAAACTACTGCACCAATTAAAGTAATTGCGCCAAACCAATCAATTTTTTGTTTTCTATGAACTCGTGATTCTTTATAAAAGAATGTAATAAAAATAAGTGCTAAAATACCAAGCGGTAAGTTAATGTAAAATACCCAGTGCCAACTAATATAATCTGTAATATATGCGCCAAGTAATGGCCCGAAAATACTTGACAATCCAAATACTGCTCCGAATAAACCACCCATTTTCCCGCGCTTTTCAGGAGGGAAAATATCAAACACGATAGTAAATGCAATCGGTACTAATGCCCCGCCGCCAATACCTTGAATCGCACGATAAATGCCTAACTGTGTAATGTTTTCAGCAGTACCACAAAGTGCCGAACCAATCATAAAGACGATTAAACCAAAAATAAAGAATCTCTTTCTACCATACATATCTGATAGTTTGCCGAATATCGGCATACCTGCCATTTCTGCGACCATATAGGCAGAAACGACCCATACAAAGTTTTCAAGACCTCCTAAGTCACCAACGATCGTTCCCATCGCTGTTACGACAATGGTATTATCCATTGATGCCATTAAAATACCTAGCAATAAGCCCGCCACAATAAAGCCGAGCTTATTATTCTTCTCAACCATAACCTTGCTCTCCCTCATACTACTTATATTTGTTTATGTTCTTTTACGACTGTATTACCCTTTTGATTAAAACTAGTATGATATTCTACAACACTAATTTCACACCCAGGGCCAATTGTAACGTTGTTTCCTCTCACTATGTCAGCAATCGTATGTTCTAAATAAATATCATCTCCTTCAACAATTGAAGTTTGAAGGTTTCCAACATGACTAATAAAAGGAAGAAATCTCGCTTTTTTACGAATCGTAATTTTTTTACCACCAATTTCTCTTACCTTACTTCCTTCATAACGAAGTGAGATTTGAATATTTTCACCATTAAGTAATCCATCACTTTCAAGACCACCAGTTAATGATAAATCTTCTACTTCAATATTTCCCCTCACATTTAAAGCACCTTTTACATCGACAAAATCACCTGAAAACTTCCCAGCAATATCTATCATACCTCTAACTTTTGTTTTTTCAATATGTGCATCACCATGCATTTTTGTATTACCATATACTTTTACATATTCTGCATCTACAGTTCCTTGTACTTCACTATCTCCATACACAACATAATTTTTTACTTTCATATTCCCCCGTACATCACTCGTGCCGTACGTTTTAAATTCATTACAGCTCATATCATTAGAAATCGTTCCTTCACCGCGAATCTTCACTTTATTATAATCTCCGCCTGCTGAATTACCGGAACCATTTACTGTGAGACTATGTGGATGTTCCATATTACTTTCTCCTTCCCATTAAACCTGCTTAATTTCTTTTACATTTGCGCTTTTATCAACAGTAAGAACACCTGTATATTCAATGAGTTCAATCTCACAGTTCGGTCCTACTGTAATATTGTTTCCTCTTACCGTTCTTATGTGAGCATAATCAATATCAATATTGTCACCTTCTAATAGTTCAGCTTCTAATTGCAAGCCAAATACTGTTTTAAATAGCCTACTTAATGTACCTGATCTATGTCTTACTTTAATCGTTTGACCACCAATTTCTTTCGCGCGACATGTACCGTGAATATTAATATTTATTTCATCAGCGCTTAATAATCCGCCAATTGTAAATTGTCCTTCTGAAGAAAAAGTATCCACTTCACAATTACCGTCAATTGTTGCTTGACCATTGACTTTAAATTCTTCACCTGTGACATTTCCGCCTATCGTACCTTTTCCTGCAATTTTCAAACTGTTTGCCTTTACATTTTGCGTAATTGTAGCTTTTCCATCAATTCGCATCGTTTCAGCATGAACTGTGCCATCAACTTTACCAGATCCGCTAATTCGTGCTCTGCTACTTTTCAAGTCGCCAGTAACTGCACCGTAACCGTTACATTCAAATTGCTCACATTCAACATTTCCATTCACAGTTCCTTTTCCGTTTAATTGCACTTTATGAAACTCGCCGCCATTCGATGAACCGTAACCATTTATAATCAAATTATCTGTACGCATACTTTCTCCTCCACTACAACAATTTAGTTTTTAATGCTTCGGTATATTTCATAATCGCTTCGCGTAAAACGATTTTGGTGCCTTTTTCAAAAATTAAGTCATCCACGTTTGAAACTAAGAAACATGTAGAAATCCCTAACTTTCGGACAATGATTAAGTCACACGTTTTATGTTTCATTGCTTCATAATTTTCACTTAAAACTTGCAAGACCATTTTTCCTTCTTCTAAACTAATCTCTCCCGATTGTAGTAATTCTTCTAACATGTACACATAAAGAATATCTACAAATTGAAACTCTGCTGTTTTATTCGTTTGTTCTATGAAAAATTGTAAAACTGGTTCTGATGCAATCCCTTTACGTAAAATGTCTTCCTTCGTTAAAAGAATTTCTCTCACACTCGGTGAGAACATATTCGCTAGTTCATCAAGTGATAGATCCTCTTTCATCGTTTGGATTTTATCAATTCGCTCTAAAATCTTTTCTTTCGGAAAAAATGTCTCCTGACCCGTGAATGTAGACTTTCGTACAAACCAATCTTCCGGTATTAAATTTTTTCTTTTCCACCTATATAACTGTCCGTATGAAATACCAGTAAGTTCTAATAAATCTTTTTTTGAAATTAAATCTGTACTCAACTGTATAACACTCCTTCCTGATAACAATGTAACATAACACTGTTACGTTGTAAATGGGCTTTTATCACAAGTAGCGTAACAATGTGTAAAACAATCCTATTTTACATACAAAAAGGCTCTTATACATCTCATGAAAAATGCATAAGAACCTTTATCTATCAAGGTTTAAACCATATTCTATAAAAATCAATCCACCCTTGTGAATTAATCATTATATTTTGTACTTTTTCATGAGAAGTTACTTGTTGTTTGTTGCGATATAAAGGAATAACATGAATTTGACGTAACAATGTGTCCTCAATATCGCGTAACAGTGTAACTCTATTCTCTACTTGTTCTTGTTTGAAATAAGGAGATAACATTGCATGAAAGTCCATGCTGCTTTGCCCATGAATAAAACTATTTTTTGTAAGAAACATGTATAGTAGACTATCTTCTATTCGTTCGCTAATCGTTGCACTATCGTGCATCATATCAGCCTTTTGTATCGTATTTATTTCCAATAACTCTTCTATTTCAAGAAAATTATTTTCTACACGAATCCCGTACTTCGCACACTCTTTTTGTATCCATTGCGCATCTTCTACATGATCTTGCCCTGTAAATGTGTAAAGTTGTAACACTTCATTTTGATACATACTTTCTTTAATTAAACTTTCTATATCTTCCTCAATCTCTACTATACTGTCACTAGCTAATAATATTTCCTTTGCCACTTCTCCACGTTCTCCGCCGAGTTCTTGAACGATTGCATGGCCATGAATGATTTTATATAACGCTTTTCGGAACATATAATTTTGCATTGGTCCTTCTTTTGCAATATTGCATGTTATATATGTCACGTTCGACTCAAGTCGAGATAATTCTTTATTATATTTTTCTTTATCTTTATACTGCGCCTTTACTAAAATATCGTATGTATTTACACTTTGTTCTACATTCAATAGTTCAATTCGGTCAAGAAAAGATCTTTCACGATAATATAAATCATGTGCTTCCAATACAAATAAATGTGCATTCTTTTCGCTTAATTTAAAGGGACCTGTTCCAATGAGGTTTCCTGTTTCATCTTCCTTTACGATAGAACACTGTTCTGCACTTATCATATGTAAAAACATTCTATTTTCCGTACGTAACTGAATTTCAATAACATATTCATCTACTGCGCGGAAGCTTTCAATATGTTGTAACATCCACGTATGTGGGTTATTTTCAGCATTCATAAATCGATTCAATGAATGTATAACATCATGTGCAGTAAGTTGTTTCCTATTATGAAAGTGAACTCCTTTTCGTAAATAGAACGTCCATATCTTTTCTGCATCATTATATTCCCATTGAAAAGCTAGCCTTGGTTCTATATAGTTTGATTCCTCATTTACATATACGAGTGTATCAAAAATATGTTTAACCATATGACATTCCGATCGCATTGTAGCGTAGACCGGATCTAATGCAATATCTAAATTCATTTGAACCTGCAAACGAAGGACATCTCTTCTTCCTTCGGATGTCCTTTCTATTTGATGACCAAATATGGAATCCATCCAAGCTTCATACTCTTTCTTTACTAACGGAAATTGTAAGCTGTAGCGTTCCACAAATGAAATTCCGCTTCTTACATCCCCTTTTTTCGTTAGTTCTTTTCCTCTGTCTAAAATTAATGTCATTGGTTGCTTTTGAAATATTAATTTAGAACGATTCCCTCTCCCGCGACCTGGAAACCAAGTAATCCAATGTAACTCTTCTAATTTTTTTATAATTAATTTACTATTACGCTCTGTACAAAATAATGTTTCTGCTATCATTTGTACGGTTACTTCTAATCGTTCTCCTTCTCGTCTTCCTTTACCGTAGACACACCATAGTTCAATATATTGATCTAAAATAAACATCATACTCCCCCTAAAAGGTGAAAAATACCCCCTTTTATTTCTACCCTTTTTCTCTTTCTCCTTTCATCTTATCATTTCAATATAGAAAGGAGGAATTAATATTGACCAATCTCTTACTACGTTATAACAAACCAATTATTATAAGAATGTGCGGCGAATTATTAATCCGAACAACAGAATCCATGTTAGCCATCATTATGATTATTTACGTTGATAAAATGTTAAACGGTAATATCATAATAACTATGCTAATTTTCGGATTACAACCACTTTCAGACATTGTATTTACACTTATTGCTGGAGGAGTGACTGATAAATATGGACGAAAGAAAATTATGTTACTAGGATTGTTACTACAGGGCGTTGCAATCGGTAGTTTCATTTTCGCTCAATCCGTTTTTATCTTTGCATTATTATACGTTATAAATGGTATTGGCCGTTCCTTATATATTCCCGCTCAACGTGCACAAATTGCTGATTTAACAAAACATGGGCAGCAAGCAGAAATCTTCTCACTTCTGCAAACGATGGGAGCAATAGGTACTCTAATCGGTCCTTTAATTGGTACTATTTTTTATAAGACTCACCCTGAATATGTATTTATAGTGCAAAGCATTACACTTATAGCATATGCAGTCGTTGTTTGGACGCAGCTTCCAGAAACTGCTCCGGCAATGACAACACCAACGCAAAAGCTTAAAGTATCATCTCCAAAGCAATTTGTACACAAACATTACGCCGTATTTGGACTAATGATTACTACAATTCCTATTAGCTTTTTTTATGCACAAACTGAAACAAATTATCTTATTTTCGTGAAACATACAATTCCGGATTTCGATCGCATACTCGTTTTTATTACAACATGCAAAGCTCTTATGGAAATCACTCTACAAGTTTTCCTTGTGAAATGGTCTGAACAATTTTCTATGGCGAAAATCATACTTATTGCTTACACCTGCTTTACGATAGCTGCAATTGGCTATGGATTTTCAGCAACAATCTTGTCACTATTTTTCACATTACTCTTTTTAGTCATTGGAGAAAGTGTTGCTTTCAACCATTTGCTTCGATTCGTTTCACAAATCGCTCCTACAGATAAACGTGGATTGTATTTTTCAATTTACGGGTTACATTGGGATGTATCTCGAACGTGCGGTCCTGTTATCGGTGCGGTTTTATTAAGTAAACTAAACGGTAGTATGCTATTTTATAGTTGTGCTTGTTTCTTAATGATTGGCGGCATTATCCAAGCTCTTTTTGTTCAAAATTTAGAGCGTAAGAAAAGAAGAAAAGATATTCAAAAAGATGTTTTAGAGCATCCCCATCATATTTTATAAAAGGAAGTTTCTTATTTACACCCAAAAAAGGATGTCACATAGTCATCGATTTCGACTTTTATGACATCCTTTTTTATTATCCTACCCTGCCATTTTATTAATACTATCCTCAGGTGAAAATACCGAAATATGATTTACCTTACCAGTCGATTTTGGAATGATGAATTTTAACTCAAACTGATTGTTTACTTTATATACATATATTTTATCTTCACCATTTCCTTTAACTGAGTTTGGTTTTCCTAATGCCTTTTCAATTTCTTGTAATGTAATTGATTTTAGTTCTGCATGATAGGAGCGTACATCAAAAACTTGTGATCCTTTATTAAAACCGAAGGAAACATTTTTATTTGTAAAAGTTGCGTACATTCCGTTTCCTGCTTGTTCTGTTTTATCTGCTTTCCCCCACGCTTTTTCTATTTCTTCAATATCTCCTGTATGCGCTGCGAACGGAACATTAGGTACTTTTCCTTCTTTCGCTAGTTCAAATAATTCTTTAACGTGGTTAATTGATTTTTGATTGATTACTGTATCTTTCGTGCTTGGATCTATCTTTGGTTTTGTTGACCCTGCCTTATTTGATTTTTCATCAGGCTCTTTCTTTTCTTCAGAAGTATTATTCTGTTCATTTTTACTATTTTCCGTTGTTGGATCTGTTTCCTTTTTTTCGTCCGTTCCTTTACATGCTACTAATGCAAAAATACATGTAAAAGCGAGAAATAACATACCTATCTTTACATACACTCTCATACATTTCAGCCCCCTATCATAATCCGATTCATTTCGATAACCAATCCATTACACCTCTTTTCAAATTGTGTTTGTTCCAAAAAGTAAATACTTCACTCTCGCCCAATGCTTGTGCAACATATTCTACAAAAGCTGTTCCTAAAAAATAACCGAGTCGGTTGTATCCAAAATATTGTCCGCCAGATAACCGAAACCACTCTTTCTCTTTTTCAAACGTCCATCCTTCTATATAATCTTTCAAAAAACGTTTCTTTATTTGTTCTTCATTGTCTATATAATATTGTAACCAACGTTCACCATCATCGTCATATGAGTAATACACGGATTCATTTAAACCTTTCACAATTTGCTTTGATACGTATGTTGCAACACCTTCACGATACAAATTAACTGCCGCATCGGTCCACTCAGCTTTCTCCCAATCCATTCCATTATTTTGTAACATAACATTATGATATATATGCCCTATTTCGTGAGCGACAATAACACGAAGGTGATTTAAATTTGGAGATAATTTTTCTGCGGCAAAAAACATATCTCCAATAATCTCTCTTTCTACAAATGCATTTGATCCAAATCCTCCAACAAATAAATGAAATTTCATTTTTACATCAAAGTTAAATTTATTATGATATGCATTTGTTACCTCTTGGATAATGATTGGTAATGTTTTAGTAATGATACGAATGTCTTCTATTTTTGCGGGATATTGTTTTATGGCATTAGAAAGACGTTCATTCGTATTAGGACAATGATACTTAAAGTATTCTTCAAATATCTCTGGATGCGAAGTGAAGTATTGATTGAGGACTGCTAATTCTACGTCGGTGCTTTCCCATAATTTTAAAAAACTTGGAATTGTATTGTTTATCATTTTTCCATCTCCTTATATATCCCTTCTCGCCATTTACACTGCACTCCTTCCTTAAATAGAAAAAAGCTGCCCAAAAAGGACAGCTTTACATATGTATTTTTACACTTCGATTGACTTACCATCTTCAACAATATGGTAAAGTAAGTGAGCTAAATGATGAATTGGACCATATTCTTCCTCTTCCTCATCCGTTTCGCCTTGGAATTCAAGATCATTTAAGTATAGTGCTAAAAATTGATAGTATAATTTTAAGTCAAATCCGTAACACGCAGTTGGCTCTTCATGATCTCCTTCATATTGTAGCATTAAGTATTGATCATTTCCTTCTGCATCTTCTGCGTCAAAGAATACGAAGAATCCAACGTTTGTATCTAAATCAAATAGATGACGAGTACCTTTTTCTGTCGCTTTATTGAAGTCCTCTTCACTTAATTTATGTACTGTTGTCGCTTTAGCATTATCTTCTTGATGAAAATTTACTGTAAATGTTTTCAATGCTGACACCTCCTGATTGTATAATACTAGCATAACATATAAAAAGGACTGCTTACAAATGTAAACAGTCCTTACATTCATTTTCGCATTGCTCGCAATAAGAAACTTACGATGAAGATTAAAATAATCGCACCAATTAAAGCTGGAATAATTGCATATCCGCCGATTACTGGGCCGAAACTACCAAGTAATTTCCCACCAATCCAAGAACCAATAATACCAGCAATAATATTACCAATTACACCGCCTGGTACATCCCTACCAGTAATTAAGCTAGCAAGCCACCCTAATATACCACCAACGATTAAAGACCAAATCATATGATAACCTCCTTTATATTTCACCAATCAAAATATAATTAGAAACAATTGCTTACCATTAGTTATGTTACATTTTTCATAAGTTATTCATGGAGCATAACTGTATTTTTTTGTAAAAATAATACATGTTAATTAACTTTTTAGACTAACGATTTATGCAGCTTGAGATATTACACTTATTATGGACAATCGGGCTTCAATATTGTCCGCATAAACTCTTCTTTAAATGCAGGATAATTAAAACCAACCGCAATTCTTTGTATCGGCCGATCATCAAACCTCGTCGGCTCAGCTATTTTTCTAAAGTCAGCCACACTTTGTCCTCTTGTTACGTCATTTGTCGTACTAATCCAAACTGCAGATTTTTTATATTCAAAAATATCATCATTTATAAATGAAATGAACGGAAGCAAATCGTGAATCGGACTTCCAGCAATACCCGGGTATTCTTTTTTATAAAAGTTCTCATAATAAAAATCAATCATTGGTTTAATAAGCTTTGCCTGCCCTGTTCCTTCTTTATTAATAATATCCACCATTTCAGGCGTAATTAGGGCCTGTTGCGTTACATTTAATGGATAAATAGTCGCATTCTTTGCGTACTTCATTACAATATTTGCAGCAATTGAATCTCCATAAAAATTTGCCTCCGATACAGGAGTAACGTTACCAGGAAATAAAAACGCACCGCCCATAATATAATACGAACATATTTTATCCATTACATTTGGATATAATAAAAATAATGTTGCCAATGTTGTTAATCGTCCTGTCGCTACGATAATAATATCTTCTGGACAAGGCTCAATTAATTTAATTAATTCACAAAAATTTTCCCGTTTACAAATCCTCATTTCAGGTGGAATAATGGGACCTAAGCCGTGCTCTCCATGAATTTCAGGAAAAAACAAAGGTTCTTCAGCTGTCATCGGTCTTGCTGCACCCTCAATGATTTTTACTTCTGTAGCATAGTATCTTTCTAAAAAATACACATTTTCTGTTACGATTTCTCGCGATACATTCCCATATTCAGCAACAATACCTAAAATATCTAATTTACATGTTTTATTTGCATAAATTAACGCCACAGCATCATCAATACCAAAGTCTCCAAAAAAGATGATTTTCTTATTAACTATACTCACCCCTCTTCAGCATTATCTACTATTATTAGTATGTAAAAAAGACAAGGCTGTGAAACGGTGCAAACTAAAAAAGCCGCCTATTTATTGGCGACTTCAATCTTTTTATAAGATAAATATGCTAGCACATTTTTACTTGAATCATACTTTGGATTATTTCCTTTTCTTGGTTCTCTCGTATGTGTTTTTTCAAATCCAGGAATATCCGGCATTTTCTCCATAAATTCAAGCATTTCTTCTTCAGTTCCTTCAATACGTACGCGAATCATTATTACATTTCCTCAATTCTCATTTTCTCTGTTACTAAGTATAACGTACTTTGGAAAGACTGCAAGAAATTTATCTTTTTAATGTTAAACTTTTTTTACATACAAACAATGCCATTTCAGTATAAAACGATATAATTTTATTATTTTCATATTGAATGTTAAAGAATTCTTGCATTTCAACTGATGTTTTCATCATACATTCTGTTAACTTCACCCGCTTCTGTAAAGGTACATTCATCATATCGCACCACCAGTCAAAATCAAATTTCTTGTCAAAAGTAAGACATGACTGCATTTGCAAACCATTTTTCTCTAATAAGGTAATCCATTCTGTTTTTTTCAAAGCCCGTTCATGACTCGGATCCCGCTTTTTTTCTATAAAATTATAAAATGTATCGTATTCATTATTTTCCGGTGAAACATTATCTATTAAAATAAACAATCCATTATCTTCTAACGTACGATTTACTTCATAAATAAACTGAGCTGGATTCGTAAAGTGATGTGCTGCAATTCGGCACGTAATTGTATCAAAAGAACTATCAGAAAACGGTAAACTCTCAGCGTTTCCAGCAACAAAAGACACATTTTCATGGCCGTTACTTATAATAAATTTTTTTGCATTCTCTAACATTTTTTCTGTTAAGTCTAAAGCAACTACTTCGTTAAACAATGGCGCTAATACATTTGCAACATGTCCTCCGCCAGTAGCAATATCAAGAAGACGATTATTATGACGAGACTCAACTTGTTGAACTACATATTGTAAATCCGGTCCTTTAGCATGAATTTTACTTTTTACATACTTCTCCGCATTATTACCAAACTGTTGTTTCACAAGCTCTTCTTTACTCATTTTATCATCTTCTTTCTATTGTTATTTACATATAGAATTCATATAATAATTAAAGTTCTCTTTATGTATTTTCAAATCCTCTTTTCAGCTCACTTCTTATCATGCTGTCCTATCATCAACATAAAATCGATTTTCCGTTTACATATAAAACAAAAAAGGCTACGGGAACTTGTCCCCTAACCTGACCAAATATCAATTACATTTTTACTTTTTCATATACATCTATATAATATAAATCCTCTTTCAACTTCATAATAACGTCTACTTCGTTATAAGTAGCCTCACGAGCATGTAAACCAAATTGATCCATACCAATCCATATCCATCCAGGTGTATGATAGAGAACATCTATGTTAAAATACTCTAATTTAGTAAGCTCCGATTTAATAAATTTATCTTTATTAGCAATTTGTTTATCTATTAAACCATATTCTTTTCCATTTTCCAATAGCGATATAATTTTTCCTACAATCGGGTGTTCACGAACAATAAAGTGATATTCCTTTTCCTCCACATTCGCCACAATTAAACAAGAATCAGATAAATCAGCCTCTAAATTCGACATCTTTATTTATTCACCTCCTTTATGAGTTTCATAAACATAATAACAAATGAATATTCAAATAATATTAATATAATGTAAAAAATAAAAAAGCTGACTTCCCTTTAGAAATCAGCCTTTATAGTTTAATCATCTGTATACTTTTACAAACTATTATAATGTTTCTTTTTCCTCATCCTTTCCAGAAACTAAATTCCCAATAGCATCTGCTGTTACTTCCACCACAAATTCACAAATTCCTGCTACAACTTCTCCAATCACTTCATCCATCATGTTTACCCCCTTATTTTATGTAACTTATTTGTAGTATAGAAGAGATTGGTTATTTTTAACTATCGGAAAACGTGACAACAACATTACAATTTTGTAAGCTTTTTAATTTGTTTCGCTTCTATACTTTGAAACTTCAAGTATGATTCACAAGCATATAGGTCATCATAATATTAAGTGAATACTAATTTTGCTAGAGGAGGCGTGTAAAATTTACTACGTAAAATTAATTAAAGGTCAATCCTTCTATGCTTTTAATCATCGTTTCTTAATGTCTGAAGAAGAAGAGGTTTCCGAGAAAGTTTATAATTACTTACGTCGTAATGAATTTTTCGAAGTACGCAAAGAAGAATATTCGGCCTAAGTACAAAAGCACCAAGAAAACCATCACTGTATTGTGATATTTTCTTGATGCTTTTTTGTGAATTACTCCTTTTCAACAATTAATGTCGACTCTATTATTTGTCCAAGCTATTTCATTGCTATTTTCATATTTTAGTATAAGAGGAGGTGACGAATATGACTCATATCATTGATTACCAAGCTACTCAACCTATAAGTAAAACGGGTGAAACCACTTTTGCAATTCCAGCTTCTCCAAATAAAGCAATTCTAGCAAATTTGAAAGTAAGAATTTCAAGTAGAAATTCACGTAATAATCGTGTAGAGTTAATCGCTACAATTGGTATAGAAGGTATATCTGGGACTTCACAAGTTTTATTCCGAATTTTCCGTGATAACTTTGAAATTTTCAATGCACAAGCAGGTATTGAATCTACAGATTCTGAGCAATTCTACACTCAAACATTTCAAGCTATAGATCAAAATGTTAGCAGTGGAACACACCAATATTCATTAACTGTAGAAAACCTTACTAGTGGTGCAAGCGCAGAAGTTGTTGGTCCTCTATCTTTTAGCGCTTTAGCTATTGGACAAGAGCGTAAATGCTGCTAAGTGAATCTAATGTTTAATTTTGCAATTGAGAAAAGCGAGACATAGTTATATGTTCTTGCTTTTTTATTTTTTTAATATTTATCCCTACTATTCATTATGTTTTAATCATTTAGTATTTACATTTTGATTTGCTTATTTTATCAATTAACGAATCGATTTTTTGACAAATCAAAAAAATTGAAATCCACTCATGAAACACGTAATATAGACTCTGACTCTAAAAAAGTTCGTTAAAAATAATACATAAAATAAGGAGGTTTTATATACGAGTTTTTCATTTTAAAAGACGGAGAGGTTTTATATTATGTGGCGTAATAAAAATGTTTGGATTGTTTTAATTGGGGAGTTTATTGCTGGTTTAGGGTTATGGCTTGGAATTCTTGGCAACCTTGAATTTATGCAAAAATATGTCCCTTCTGATTTCATGAAATCAGTTATATTATTTATCGGACTATTAGCAGGTGTTCTAGTGGGACCTATGGCTGGTCGTATCATCGATCAATATGAAAAGAAAAAAGTCCTTCTTTATGCTGGTTTTGGTCGTGTTATTAGTGTTATTTTTATGTTTTTCGCTATCCAATTTGAAAGTATCGCCTTTATGATTGCATTTATGGTTGCGCTTCAAATTTCAGCAGCATTTTATTTCCCTGCATTACAATCTGTAATTCCACTCATCGTACGTGAGCATGAGTTATTACAAATGAACGGTGTACATATGAATGTAGGTACAATCGCTCGTATTGCAGGTACTTCACTAGGTGGAATTCTTTTAGTTGTAATGAGTTTACAATATATGTACGCCTTCTCAATGGCAGCATATGCTTTATTATTCCTCTCAACTTTCTTCCTACAATTCGAAGATAAGAAATCAACAACACCTAGTAAGCAAGCAGCAAAAGATAATAGCTTTATGGAAGTATTTCGTATTTTAAGAGGAATTCCGATTGCTTTTACAGCACTTATATTAAGTATTATCCCTCTATTATTTATAGCTGGATTTAATTTAATGGTAATTAATATTAGCGAAATGCAACATGATCCAACGATTAAAGGCTTTATATATACGATTGAAGGTATCGCATTTATGTTAGGTGCCTTCGTTATTAAACGTTTATCTGATCATTTCAAACCTGAAAAGTTACTATATTTCTTCGCTGTTTGTACCGCTTTTGCACATCTATCATTGTTCTTTAGCGATATAAAATGGATGTCTCTTACATCATTTGGGTTGTTTGGTTTTAGTGTTGGTTGTTTCTTCCCTATTATGTCAACAATTTTCCAAACGAAAGTGGAAAAAAGCTATCACGGCCGTCTCTTCTCATTCCGTAATATGTTTGAGAGAGTGATGTTCCAAATTGTCTTACTTGGCACAGGCTTCTTCCTAGATACGATTGGATTGCAATATATGGTTTTAATCTTCGGAGTTATTTCATTATTCATTATTTTCATATCGCTATCTAAACAGAAACAGTATGAAAAACAACCTTCGCAATCTGCGAATTTATAACATAATTAAAGAAGCATGGATTTAGTAGTATTAAACTAATCCATGCTTCTTTGTTTTATATAATCTTATTTATTACGTTTATTGAAATTATTAAAAGGAGTAAACACTCTTACCTTCGAATACATTATATAAACTATTATCTACAACAAGGCGGTGTAGGAATGTCTGATGGTATGCAATTATTTATTATCTTTATTTTTGTAATAGTTATGTTTAGCATCCTAAACTTTTTAGCCATTTCCCTTTCTCAGCATAACTTTAAAAGAAGAATTGTCGCAGGTTTTATATTTTCACTACTGACTCCCCTTGTCTTTTTGACTACCACAGCATTCGCTTCTATATTTGATAAAGCTGGATTTTGCGCAGGTACATTAGCCTTTATTGTTGTAATTGTATATATTTTAAATGGAATTGTGATCCTACTTTCCTCTCTATTCTTCCTCAAAAGAAACATCACATAAACTATTGTACTCGGCATGAATCTGACTTTACACTAGATTCATGCTTTTTCAATCCCCCCTAAATTTTTATATGAAATTAAATAATTCTTTATAAAAATTTAAACTTTATTTATTACAATGTTCGTATCGTATTCGCACGTTTATCGAAAATGAAAAGAAAGGAGTACAAAATGAAAAAGGTTCTATTACTTATTCCATTATTCATTATACTACTCAGTGGATGTAGCAATAATGACATATACGGCACTTGGGAAGTCGTTGACAATAAAAACGGTCTTTGTCCTATATCGTATAAATTTGAAACAGTTGTAAAAGAAGAAAAGAAAGAAAAAATCATTCAATATTTAGTAGAGATGCAAACAACGAAGAAAAAAGAAGATTTATACAAAGGCTCATTTGTTAAGGATTCTAATGTATATCACATTGATTATGGTAACTCATTTACATCAGATCAAACTTTAAAAGTTGTCGATGGCAAATTAAACGTATACTTTTATGCAGTGGAAAAATTATGTACATATAAAAAGAAATAATTACACTTCATATCAAACGCAGAAAATGTTTTCTGCGTTATTTTGTATTCCATCTCTTTATCCTCCCTCTAAATTTGTCAATCATTTTAATTTTCACAAAAAAGTGATAAAATGTAAGCATGTGTTTTCAGAATAATTAAAAACGCAGGAAGAAAACACTGTTTTTTAGGAGGGGTTTTGATGACTTACACGTTAGCAACTAGAATGAAAGCATTCCAATCTTCTATATTTAGTGAATTAGGGGCCTATAAAAAAGAAAAAATTGCAGCAGGTCACAAAATGATCGATTTAAGTATCGGGAATCCTGATATGCCACCTGCTGATTTCGTAAGAGAAGAAATGGTACATACAGCAAATCAAAAAGAAAGCTATGGATACACATTAAGTGGTATTCAAGAATTTCACGAAGCTGTAACTGAATATTACAACAACACTCATAATGTTATATTAAATGCCGATAAAGAAGTTTTATTATTAATGGGGTCACAGGACGGACTCGTTCATTTACCTATGGTTTATGCGAATCCGGGAGATATTATATTAGTTCCTGATCCAGGATATACAGCTTATGAAACAGGAATTCAAATGGCTGGAGCAACATCTTACTACATGCCTTTAAAAAAAGAAAATGATTTCTTACCTAACTTAGAGCTAATTCCTGAAGAAATTGCAGATAAAGCGAAGATGATGATTTTAAACTTCCCAGGGAATCCGGTTCCAGCAATGGCTCATGAAGATTTCTTTAAAGAAGTAATCGCATTTGCGAAAAAACATAACATTATTGTTGTCCATGATTTTGCTTATGCTGAATTTTATTTTGATGGTAATAAACCAATTAGCTTCCTTTCTGTGCCTGGTGCTAAAGAAGTTGGCGTAGAAATTAACTCTTTGTCAAAAAGTTATAGTTTAGCAGGTAGCCGTATTGGTTATATGATTGGTAATGAAGAAATTGTCGGGGCACTTACACAATTTAAATCTAATACAGATTACGGAGTGTTTTTACCAATTCAAAAAGCGGCATGTGTTGCACTAAGAAATGGCGCTGCTTTTTGTGAGAAAAACCGCGGTATTTATCAAGAACGTAGAGATACTTTAGTTGATGGATTCCGAACATTTGGCTGGAATGTTGATAAACCAGCTGGCAGTATGTTCGTCTGGGCCGAAATTCCGAACGGCTGGACTTCTATAGATTTCGCATATGCATTAATGGATCGTGCGAATGTCGTTGTTACGCCAGGTCATGCATTTGGACCTCACGGAGAAGGCTTTGTACGCATTGCACTCGTTCAAGATAAAGCAGTGTTACAACAAGTTGTTGAAAACATTAGAAATAGTGGCATTTTTTCTCTTGAAAAAGCAGAAGAATTAGTTAAAAATTAATGATAACTCCCCTGCTTAACTATAAGCAGGGGTATTATTCATTGGAGGTACTTAAATGCATATTAAAGACACTCTTCCTCATCGTTATCCATTTTTAATGATTGATAAAGTAACAAATGTAAAACAAGGTGAATCCGTTACAGGATATAAACTCATTACAAATAACGAATGGTTTATAAATGATAGTCAAAAACATATGCCTCATATGTTAATTGTAGAAGCACTTGCTCAGCTTAGTGCATTTGTACATACAAGTGATTCTAACGGACTAGGCTTCCTTTCCTCGTTAGATGGGGTTACATTCCATGAAAAAGCATATCCCGGTGATAAACTTAATTTGCATTATGAGTTAACTCGCAATCGCCGAGGTTTTCTACTAGGTAAAAGTACCGCCACTGTTAATAATCAACCGATTGTAACGATAGAAAAGCTATTAATATATCAAGCAGAATAAAAATCATGTAATTCAACGGGGGTGTCTATCTCCTAAAAATTCGTTTCATCAACATGAACAGAGTAAATAAATCACTTGGTTAGGAGCAGACAAATGGAAAGTACTATTGGTATCGATGCTGGAGGCACATTAACGAAAATTGCTTATTTGGATGAACAAAGGCAATTAGCTTTTGAAAAATTTTATTCAAATGAACAAGATAAAATAATAGATTGGCTTAAGAAAAACACTGTTAAAAAGCAAATATGTATTACAGGTGGTAAAGCGAAAGAATTACAGCAACTACTTTCAAACTCATATAAAATAGTAGAACTAAATGAATTTGAAGCTACTCTTATAGGTGTCCGATACATTTTAAAAGAAGAGAAGTATGATATAAACAACTTTATTTTAACAAATATCGGTACAGGTACTTCTATTCATTACGTTTATAATGACCAATATATTCGAGCTGGTGGAACCGGTGTTGGCGGTGGTACTATTATGGGACTTTCAAAATTGTTAACAAATATAGATCATTTTGAAGATGTGATTCCTTTAACAAAAGTGGGTTCTAGAAAAGATTTAGATATTACAGTTGGAGATATTTATGGTGGGATTCTCTCCCCTATTGATAATAGTTTAACTGCAAGCAATTTTGGTAAAGCCGCTACTATAGAATCAAATTATAATAACTCAGATATACTTGCTACTGTACAAGGACTTGTCGGTGAAGTCGTTACTGCATTAAGCCTTCAATTCGCCGAAACAAAAAACATTGACCATATTATTTATATTGGTTCGACTCTATGTAATAACATACATCTTCAAAATATTATTAGTAGCTACACAAAATACCAAAATAAAACACCCATCTTTTTACGAGATGGTGGTAATAGCGGTGCGATTGGTGCTTTACTTTATGCTACGAATAAAAAAAGCTGACTTTTGTCAGCTTTTTTGCAACGGTACTTCAAATTCAATAATTGATTCCCCCTTTTCTCCAATTCGCTCTACACTAATTCTATCAATTACACATTGTAACTTTTCAGGGAAACTATGAATATCCTTGGCTACTTCAGTAGCTAACTCCGCACTTTCTTTTCTCCCGACTGTTACATGCGGTATGTACGGAATATCTTCTTTCAAAAATTGTAATAAAGGTCCTGTATACAGGATATCATGTAGTTTAGTTATTTGTTCTTTCCCCCGCTCCACTTCTAAAAACAAATAGTTTCTTACATGAGTGATACAATTTGCAAATTCAATTTCAATTTTGCCTACCCCTCTTGATAAATTCAAAATATGAGATTTTAATTCATCATTTGAAATATCACTCTTAAATGGAAATACAATTGTTATATGCGGTGGAATTAATTCAAATAAAGGATCATGTTTTTGTCTAATGTTCTCTATTTTATCGATGGACATATTATTGAGAAAAGCTAAAATTGTACGCATTTTTATCCCCTCTACTTTTCCTTATTTTAATATGTATCATATTCTATAACAATCTTGCACTTCAACAAATTATTTTACTTACCTATAAAAATAAAAAACTTCTCAAATGAGAAGTTTTCATATAGTATGATTACTATTTTCCCGCCAAACTTTCCTAAACTTTATATAACAAGCAATTCTCCACGGAATGATATACGATACTGCAACTACGTAAAATAATAAACCAACCGTTTGTTGATCTAAATCTACAATAAATTGTCTTGAACCATACCTTAAAACGACAAGTGCAATAAAAGTAATTAAAAAGACAGCACTTTTTTTCGTATAAATATTCCCATCATCTCTTCGTTCATAATTTGTTAATACTATAAGCGGCATAGAGAAAAGTACCCCAATGAATACCGCTATAACTACTTGTAATATAGCTGGATGTACTGGACCAAAAAACCATACAACACCTGGTGTTAAAAATAATAACGGCCATAAAATACGTTTTCCTGATCCCTTTATTGGCTTATGCATGGAGCGATAACGACGCCAGAATATTAATAGTGCAATGCCTAAAAAGACTGTAATGAGTGAAGATGTGTCTCCCATTTGCTATCCTTCTCTCTATAGTAATCTAATAATATTTCAAATCGTTTTTTCGAATGATACTTTACGAATAAATATACTACTAGTTATGATATAAAGGACAGTTAACCCAATTGAAATAACAGTAAAATACGGTATATTTACTAAAGATCCATCACTCGTAAATAATAAATTGGTTACCCCTGCTTCTCCATAAAGTACACTATTTGTTGATAAGAAAAGGGTCCCACCAATCATAAGACCGATCCACTGAAATCGTTGTTTAAAAACTACTACCACTTGAAAGAAACATGCTGTTGTAACATAAAATAAAAATTGCAAAATAAATTGTTGCACCGATTGCTCCCCAAAACTAACATTTACTAAATTATATTTTATATCTTGTAAAAGCATTATTTGAAGAAACGAAAACATTGCGGATTGCAAGATGATATAACAAATTGCTCCGATGAAATATTGAATTCTCGTTACACCAAATGAAACAGCTAAACGAAATAGCTCATCTTGAATGATGAAAACACTCCCTACTATAAACAACATAATTGCTATTGACGGGTTATTTATAATTTCGGGTAAATAACCAATGTTCACTCCATTTAAATGCGCAGCATTTAAAGCCCCTTTTATTAATAAGGCTACAATCCAAAATATTAAAATTGCTTTATAATGAAAATTAATATGTAACTTTAACTGCTTCATTAACATCGTCATTTCACTTCACCACCAGTTATATGAATAAATAATTTTTGCAATATAATTCTATCAATTGCTAAACCTTCTTTTTCAAGAGAGTAATAATCTTCATTAGAAAGTTCTTCCCATATAACAGCAATACCCTTATTTCCATAAACTTCTCGATTTAATACTTTTTTATTGATCAAGAACTCGTTCACTTTATCCTTTTGCCCTGAAATAATCTGAACTTGTTGTAATAAATCTTCTACCAATGATTGAACAACTAATCTTCCTTCTTTTATGATTATCACATCTTCAATCACATGGGTTACTTCTTCTACTAAATGTGTTGATAATATAATTGTTCGTGGATACTCACCGTAATCTTCTAGTAGTAGACTATAAAATAATTCACGGTGTGCTGCGTCTAAACCTGTAGTTGGTTCATCAAAAATAGTAATTGGTGCTCTACTTGCTAACCCTTGAATAATGCCGACGACTGTTTGCATGCCGTGTGATAATTTATGATATTTCACTGTCATATTAAGCTGAAATTTATTAGCGAGTTCTTCAGCATACTTTCCATCCCAGTTTTTATAAAACATGCTGCACATCTTAAAAATTTCTTTTACTTTAAAACTTAACTGAGCTTCTTCTTTTACTCTAACAAAACAAATATTTTGCATCGCTTTACTATTCTCAAAAACATGTTCGCCAAATATTGATACGCTTCCACTACTTGAAGTAATTTGACCTGCAAGTAAATTTAATAGTGTCGTTTTTCCTGCTCCGTTTCTACCGAGCAAACCATATATTTTATGCTCTTCCAATGAAATCGTTACTTCATTTACTGCTACTTTCTTTTTGTATTTTTTCGTTATATCTTTCGTTTCAAGTGCAATCATCCCTCGTTCCCCCTCTTCGTAATTTTTTGAATCATATCCATCAATTCATCTTTGGATATTTCTAATACTTTCGCTTCTTCCCACACTTTAGGTAAATATTCGGTCATAAAAGTATTTTGTCTTTTTTTAAGTACAACTTCTTTCGCTCCCTTTGCAACAAACATCCCGATCCCTCTCTTTTTATATAAAATCCCTTCATCCACTAATACGTTTACCCCTTTAGCTGCAGTAGCTGGATTTATTTGTAACATCTTCGCAAATTGATTTGTTGATGGAACTTGTTCTTCTTCAAGTAATATGTCTTTTAAAATATCAGATTCAATCGTTTCTGCAATTTGCAAGTATATTAATTTATTTTGCTCCAGAGTAGGTTTCATAATTTCACCACCTTAGGTTCATAGGTTCATTACTTATGTAATTAACCATATCACATAAAAATGTATATTTCCATAAATTTCTTTTATAAAAAAAGAGAGTCATTCGTTTAAGAATGACTCTCTTTCTAAAATTTTGAAGTTTCAACTCTAAGTTTTAAATTCTTTTCATTTATACCATTTTGACAAAAATTAAATTGTTGTCCCTTTATAGACTTTGTACGATCTACAACTTGCCCTAAATGATAACTTGTGTGCTCCACTAAATGTAATAAACTATGAAGGTCAATATGTCTTTTTTCTCCACATGCTTGTATATATTCTGTTCCCCATTCATCAAATACTTCTTCAACGTACTGTAGCAAAAGTTCAGTACGTTGTCGCTTTACTGGAAAATACTCCTCAATTCCCTTTTCAAAGACTATATTTGGATTTTTATAACGACTAGTATTTCTCTGTATATGTTCACAAATATGTAGTACGATTCCACCAATTGAATTCACAGAATCCCCTTGTTTCCATAAATCTTCTTCACTAACGAAGCTAATTGCCTGTATTAACTTAGGTAAATAATGATCTTGCATTCGATGATAAGTAATTTTATATACTAACTCCACCTATTTTCCTCCCATCATTTCAACTGCTGTACTGGATACTTTACAAATAAAGCATTCCTAAACTCTTTATCATTCATAAGCATTGTAATTTCTTCGTTATTTTCGTTAAGAAACTTTACTACTTTCTTTTTATCCCATATATCATTTTCTTTTGGGAAATTATCAAACTTTTCATACAGGATTGATAGTATTTCTTCTCTTTTTATCGTGAAATTTTTATTTTCTACTTGCAACTCGTAACCTTTTGCATTTGGTACTAAAATCGCTAAATAAATAACGTTAAAGAGAAAATTCTTCTCCATCGTATCCTTACCATCAAACCAATACGTCTCAACCATGTCTTCTGTCAAAGTTCCATTTCCTTTTGTACCATAGTTCACCTTTATACTTTCATTCTCTAAACTTACACTTTGAAATGTTTCACCACCGGGTAAACGATTAACAATTGCAACCACATCTGAGTTATTCCCAACATATGTCCCAGCATATTGCTTAAAGTCACCAGGTTCAACATCAGATATTTCTTTTATTCTTTCTCCTCTAGAACAAGCAGTAATACATAAAAAAATTGTTAGCATAACAACTACATTACGATGCATATATTTCATTTAGCATCCCCCATTTTTATCGATATTTCGTTAATTACAATACACCTTCTCAAAACCCTTTAAAATATACGCATTTTAATCAAAATTAAAAAATTTCGCTTTTTATGTTTACAATTATCCATTAATTGTATATACTTACTAACGTAAGAAAAATATTCTAAAAGGAGGTCGAAGGAAATGATGAAATTACAATTACATGCTTTAACTTTAGCGTTAACTGCACCTGTGTTTTCTGGACAATTAAATATGAATTCGACCACCCTAATGGAGAATTGAAAATCGTACATTATTTCGATTAATTCATAAATTCGCCACAGGAGGTCGTATGCTTTCCTGTGGCTTTTTCACGCCCTGCCATAGGAGAACTATATCTTCCTGTGGCTTTTTTGTGCGATTTTTTAGTCTCTTACATTATTTTTTAAAGAAAGGAGCAACATTCGATGACTATTAGCGTATTGTTTTTAAGTATTACGATTCAAAGAAATAAAATTTCTAAAGATGAAATGTTTCATAATGAGCAAATTGAAAAAGCTATGAATGATGTTAAGGAGCGCCAAGCACTTTATTGTGATCACATGTAATTCCTTTTCGAAAGGAGGAATTCATTTATGACTTTTCATATTTTCTTTTTTACGACTGTACTTCAGAAAAATACTTTATCTGAAGGTGAAATCATTCGTAAACAACAAATAAAACAACTGACTGATAAAATGACTGACATTAAAAGTTCATATTATACGCATATGTATTAAAAATATATTTTAAAGGAGCAATACCTTCATGAAATTTAAAGCATTCTTTTTAACTATCACCATTCAAAAACGTAAGCTTTCTCAAAGTGAGATTTTACGTGAGCAACACATTCAAACTATTATGGACGAAGTAAAAGAGCGTCAAGCTTCTTATTACAGCCGTCTTTTCTAAATCAATTATAAAGGGGTTTTATCTAATGAAATTTAAAGTATTCTTTTTAACGATTACCATTCAAAAAACTAAGTTCTCGGACAGTGAGGTATTGCATGACCATCAAATTAATAAAGCTATGGAAGATGTAAAAGAACGTCAAAGTCACTACTGTAGCCATCTATAATTCCTTTCGAAAGGAGGAATGTATCATGAAGTTTCATCTTTTCTTCTTAACAATTACAATCCAGAAAGAAATCTTTTCTGAAGATGAATTAAAACAAGAGCAACAATACAAAAAGATTATGGACGAAATTCGAGATCGTAGAAGCAAATACTACACTCACCTATAATCCTTTAAAAATATAAAACTTGAAAGGAGTCGATTATGATGTTGATAGCACGTTGTAAGGAAATGATTTGGATAGTTCAGAGGGATTCCACATAGTTTATTGGGGGCTATATCATACAACTTTACCGTTTTATTTGATATGTAATAAATATATAATAAAATTGCATTCGTACACTTTTTAACATTGATTAATAAACAAAAGATACACCACTTAAAAAGTGGTGTATCTTTCTCAACATATACTATTTTCGATTACTTCGTTTCGTCTTAAACAGTCTCACTAAGTTCGATACAACTGTTTTCGTTACTGCGTACACTGGCACCGCCAAGATCATTCCAATAATTCCCGCAAAGTTACCTACCCCTAAAATTAAAATAATAATTGTTAACGGATGGATATTTAATTTTGAACTCATAATACGCGGTGAAATGATGTTACTTTCAAACTGTTGTACAATTGTTACGATAATAATTACGTACAACGCTTGCATCGGAGATACGAACAAACCTACAATAACAGCTGGTGCTGCACCGATAAATGGGCCTAAGTTAGGAATTATATTTGTAAATGCAGCTATAATTCCTAAAACAAAAGCGTACGGTAAATCGATAATTAAATAACCGATAAAAGTAAAAGCACCTACAAATATACAAACGAGCGCTTGCCCTTGAATATATGCAGATAATGTTTCGTTCGTTTCCTTAATGATACGAAGCCCTTCTTCACGGTATGACTCTGGTAATAAGCTTACTGCTTTTCCTGGAAACGCATGTCCATCTTTAAACATATAAAATAAAATGAACGGTACTGTAAAAATAACTAATGCGACGTTCGTTATGATACCAAATAAAGCCGTTGCACTCGACGTAATTGTGTTTGGTATATCCTTTAAGTATTCAATTGCATTTTTTTCAATTGTTTCAATGGAAACATAATTTTGTGTAGATAACCATTCAAACAATCTATGATGGGATAAATCTTGTATGTATAGTTTTCCCTCTTTTATATAGCCTGGCATATTTTTCACTAAATCCATTAGCTGTTGTGAGATCGTTGGAACAACTACCCCAACGCCAACCGCAGTTAATGTTATGATAAAAAGATATAACAGTAAAATCGCTAAATTTCTAGGTACTTTTTTCTCCTCTAAAAAGACTAACACCGGATTAAATATGAAGTATAAAAATAACGCGATTAAGATTGGGAAAAACAGCGTTGATATGAAGATACCAATCGGTTGAAATAGAAACGATATTTTTGTGCAAATAAATATGATCGCTACAACCATTAGCACTTCTAATGTCCAAAAGTGCACTTTCGATTTCAAAAAAACGTCCTCCTTTAAACTAGCACTTTTCTTCATTGTACCAAAATAAGTAACAATTTCACATAATATTTTCCTTTACAATATTCCAAAATACCAATAAATACACTACAATGAGATTACATACAAATTTGCAGGTAAAGGTGATAAAAATGACACAATGCATCATTTGCAGAAAAGATACGAAAGAACTTAGTGAACAATATGTCATCCCAGAAATATTATGTGGATATTATTTCACAAACTCAATTTGTGATACTTGTTATGAACAAATGACAACAAATATTGATCGCCCCTTAATTCGGCATAAATTAAGTCAGTTTAAGATTGAACATATGAAAAAACAGATTGACTCCCCGCTCTATACGAATGAGCATGGTGAGGAACTTGCGGCCGCTGAGACAGATGTTGTTGAAGTAAGTGACGAAATACTTTATTCCAATGCATTAATTATGAAACTATGTAAAAAGCACGATATTTCACTACATAACGAAATCTGGAAAGAAGAACGTGTAACGAAAGTAGCTAGCTCTATTCAACGGGAATTACTTTTAGATAACCGTAAGTATAAAATGAGTGTATTAAAAATGGCTTATACTTTCGCTGTACAAGCAGTCGATGGCTATTTTGAAGATCCAGATGCGATTGATATTTCTAGCATCCTATCGAATGCCGACTTCATGGAATTAAAAGAAAAGAGCATTGTTCGTGATTTAAGCAAAAGTTCTTTATGGAATACATTAAATACAAATAGTGAAAACCATTACTTTATTTTATTAAGTGATAAAGATGGCCTGTTCTGTTTCATTCGTCTATTTGATATTTTTGATGTTGTCGTTCATTTATCAGAAAAGAGATATGAACTTCCATCACCAATTGTCGGCGTAAATGATGTAAATAAGCAAAAATTTTACGTTCAAACTTTAAAACAGTATATGGACGGGCTCTTTAAAGAAAAGTCACCTTCTATTTAATTAGAAACAGAACATACGGTCTCCTTTCTTGATGAAAAGACACTGTGTTATAATAAGTATGAAAAGAACAATACAATCACATAAACCAATTATAAATTGTATATAAATAAAAAAGACTAGTGTGCGGCTACACACTAGTCCACGTAACTTAGCAGATTGGATTGTTCATTTATCCTATTTGTTTCTTACAAACAAAACAACCCACATTCTATTGGCATAGGTGGGTTGTTATTTTTTGAGCTTGTCTATTAAAACGACGACGAATGTTAACAGTGCAACGAGAAACAGTCCACCTTGCAGTAACAACGCTATTTCACTCACTTATTATCACCCCCCTCCTACTTGGAGAAGTGATAATTGAACAACCAACCGTACCTTAAGTTACTATTTAATTTTACCATATTTTCTGATAGTTTACGATGAAAACCCGCAAGTGATTTACTTGCGGGTTTTTTCTCACTATTTTTTTAATGCATATGCATCAGCTATCATTTCACCAACAATTTTATTTTCTTGTTTCTTATCTTCTTTCAATAAAGGAAATAACAGTTCTGCCACTTCATATGCCTCTTCTAAATGAGGATATCCCGATAATACAAACGTATCAATTCCTAACGCTTCATATTCTTTTATTCTATCTGCTACTGTATGCGGATCTCCAACAAGCGCAGTACCTGCACCACCTCTTACAAGCCCGATGCCAGCCCATAAATTAGGACTTATCTCTAACGACTCCCGTGTACCTTTATTTAAATGGGTCATTCGCTTTTGACCAACTGAATCATATCTTGCAAATGTCTTTTGAGCAAGTTCAATTGTCTCATTATCTACATATTGAATTAAACGTTCTGCCTCTTCCCACGCTTCTTCTTCTGTTTCTCTTACAATTACGTGTAACCTGATGCCAAATCGCACTGAACGTCCCTTCTCTTCTGCCAGTTTTCTTACTTCCTCTATTTTCTCCCTCACTTGCTCTGGTGGCTCGCCCCACGTTAAATATACATCACTATGTTCTGCTGCAACTTCCTTTCCAGCAGCGGATGATCCTCCAAAATATATAGGAGGGTATGGCGTTTGCACTGGCGGGAACACAACTTTACTTTCCGTAACTTTAATATGTTTTCCTTCTAAAGAAAATGTTTCACCTTGCAATGTCGATTTCCAAACTTTTAAAAACTCATCAGCTGCTTCATATCTTTCATCATGCTCAAGATACAATCCATCTCCTTGTAATTCAACTGGATCTCCTCCAGCGACTACATTAATAAGTAACCTCCCGTCTGAAATTCTATCAAATGTAGATGCCATCCTTGCTGCAACTGTCGGTGACATTAGTCCCGGTCTAACTGCTACTAAAAATTTTAGCTTTTCTGTCTCAGCTGCAAGTGCCGATGCTAATACCCATGGATCTTCACAACCTTGGCCAGTTGGAAGTAACACACCTGTATATCCTAAATAATCAGCTGCCTGTGCAACTTGTTTATAATAACCATACTCAGCTGCTCTTCCTCGTTTTGTCGTTCCTAAATATCGTCCATCTCCATACGCCGGAATAAACCATAATAATTCCATACCTTTACACACCCCTTATTTATTTTGAAACGTACACTAAACTACTCTATATAAATTACCCCTAATAATTTATATGTTAATTTCCTATCTCGCCTTTAAAATTATCTCGCCATCTTAAAAACTTCACTTCTAGTAAACGTACGAGTGAATCCGAAAACTTCCCAACGAATGCAAAGATAATAATACCGACAAATACAATATCTGTATTTGAAAATTGCCTTGCATCCATAATCATATAGCCAATGCCTTCTGTAGATCCCATAAGTTCTGCTACTACTAAACTCACCCATGCTACTCCTAATGATAATCTTGCCCCAAGTAATAGGTTCGGCAATGCTGCCGGTAAAATTAGTTTTGTAATTAATTTTCTTTTACTAAACTCTAACACTCTCGCAACATCAAATAACTTTGAATCTACACCTCGTATTCCTAGAAACGCGTTTACGTATAAAGGAAAAAATGCACCATCTGCAATTAATAACACTTTTGATGTTTCCCCAAAACCGAACCATAATACGAAAAGCGGTGCAACAGCTAAGTGAGGCACAGTTCTTAACATTTGTACTGACGGATCTAAATATTGCTCACTTCTCGTTGAAAATCCAACAATTGTTCCTAAAATAATTCCTAAACTCCCGCCAATAAAGAAACCAGCCGCAGCCCTGAATACACTAATACTTAAATGACCGAATAACTCTCCTGTTTTTATAAGTTCTTGAAAAGCTAAAAATATATCTAGCGGCGTTGGTAAAACTGTTTTAGAAACTAGACCGAATACGCCGGCCAATTGCCAAATTATTAATATAATAATCGGTATAGTAATTGCCCTTATCAAAAATTTGATATTCGTCTTCTGTACTTTCTTTACATTGTTTTTCTCAATCGTTATACTCGCCCTTTTAATAACCGCTTTCGTATTCTCCAATTTATACAACCTCTTTTCACTTCGCCTTTAACGCTTTTTCTACGAAAGAATTATCTACAACTTTATCTGTCTTAACTTCTTTCTTTATAGAACCAAGCTTATATTGAAAATCTGCTGTCTGTTGCTGTTCTGCAACTATTTCTTTCGTTACCGGAACTAAGATGGGTTTGTCGTGATTAAACACTTCTTTTACAATATCTGCATCTATTTTCTTTGCAGAAGTGTATATTTTTATTGCTTCATCCAAGTTTTCATCTTGCCATACACGTGCTTTTTCATATACTTTAAGGAATTTCTCCACTAATTCTGGATGCTCTTTCGCAAATTTTGTTCTCGCAATTAAAAACTCTGGAGAAGATACATTTAATTGTTCACCATCTGTAATCACCTTCGCTCCTTTATTTACCGTATGTAACGATATGAAAGGATCCCAAATTGCCCATGCATCTACTGATCCTGATTCAAATGCTGGCTGCGCTTCATCTGGTTGCAGTTGAATAACATTTACATCTTTCGCATTGATACCTTCTTTATCAAGCGCTCGATACAATAAATTAAATGCGCTACTTCCTTTTGCTACTGCGATTTTTTTACCTTTTAAATCTTTTACACTCGTAATCTTGCTATCTTTTTGTACAAGAATCCCTGTTCCTTTTCTCGCATAACTTGTATTAGCAATTTCAGTAAATTCAATACCTGCTGCTTGCGCGGAAATAACTGGAGAATTGCCAACTTCACCAAAGTCTAATCGATTTGATGCGATTGCCTCAAAATAAGGAGGTCCGCTTTGGAACTCTGTCCATTTCACCTTAACTCCTTCTTTTTTAAACTCCTCTTCAAACCATCCCTTTTTCTGCGCGAGTAATAGTGGACTTAATCCTTGCTGAATACCAATTTGTACTGTTACATCTTCCTTCTTACTACTTGCTGTACTTTTCTCACATCCGAATAAAAATAAAGAAATAGCTAATGCAAAAGAAAGAACTTTAAATTTTTTATACATAAATATTCACCCTCTCCCTATAAACTTGTTTGAATCAATCCTCCATACTCAAACTGCTGTAATACTTTCTTTCGAATTTCTTGGAATGACTCCGAAGTTTTACTACGCGGATAAGGTAAATTATTTTCAATTACTTTATGTATTTTTCCAGGCTTTGCACTCATGATGACAATTCTGTTTGAAAGATATATTGCTTCGTCTATATCATGTGTAACGAATATCATTGTCGTCTTTTTTTGTTCCCAAATGTTGAGCAGTACTTCTTGCAAATGACTTCGGGTAAATGCATCCAATGCTCCAAATGGTTCATCAAGTAATAATACATTAGGATCTCTTAGCAACGCTCTTGCAATCGCAACACGTTGTGACATCCCGCCTGATATTTCTTTCGGATATGATTTTTCAAAACCGTCTAACCGAACAATTTTAACCCATTCCTTTACCTTATCCTTCACATACTTATCTTTTAATGACAAATCAGCTGCAATGTTTTCTTCAACTGTTAACCACGGAAACAGACGATGCTCTTGAAATATAAATCCTTGCTTCTTACTCGGTTTTGTTATACGCTCCCCATCAATAATGATTTCACCTTCAAAATCGTTGTCTAAACCTGCAATAATTTTTAATAATGTACTTTTTCCACAACCACTCGGACCAATTACTGTAACAAAATCCCCTTTTTCTAATTGAAAATTAATATTCTCTAATACTTGAACAGTACCAGTTTGCTTAGAAAAATATTTTGATACCTCATTAATTGAAACAGTCACTTCTTCCCCTCCTTGAAATGATTCATCTAAATGAATAGATTCAGTATTTATGTAATAAAAAAACCAAAGGCATTTTATCAATAGATAAAATGCCTTTGGCTTCTCCAATCAGCAATACGTAATAGAATTAAGTACATATTATACAAATATTTCCGATAAGTCAACTAGGTTTTATTAAAAAATACATATGATTCGTTTAAATACCCTTATTGTTATTTATATAAAAATTATTTTTTATGTTCCTTAATCCACTGTAGCCAATAAGAAAACTCACATGCCAAATGCATTTGATGCGATTCAATAAGACTATTAGGACAAAGTGCCGGAAACTCTACAACTAAACTTACTTCTATACCAGTATCTGTATCTTTGAATTGATGTCGAACTCCACCAATAGTAGTACCGTCTTTCATACGTGCAACACCTGTTGATTGGTATTGATAAGACTTATCTCTAGGTGTCTTTAATCCTGTTTCGTCACCAAAAACAATAAAAAATTGAACTGGAAATGGAGAATTACCAGTAGTTTCGATAACCTCCAATTCATTTTCCCCAAAGGATCTTAGTACGTAGTGATCTGGACAGGCTGATAAATTCACTTGATTATTTTCATCTGATTGTTCAAGCATAAAACTATCAATTCCATTTATCGCCTCTTCTGCTGTAATCCCATCTAAATAAATATTTGTTTTTGAAAATTTTCGTCTATCACCAGATAAAGCAGTACAAATACGCATACCCATTTCACTTAATTTAAGTTTAGATTTTAACTTATCATACATTTCATTGTATGAATAATTTAATTTTAGTTCTGTTAGTTTTTTTATCATAACGTCTGTATCATTTAATTCTGGCTCTTTATGTCCTAATGTATTGAAAACTTTTTTCATACGTTCTTTTTTCCACTTTGTAAGTTGTTCATTCGAAATATTGTTTCCATCAATCATGATCTTCATATACATTCTCCTTCTCTTTGATCATATCGTAGTGTATTTAATACTAAATTAACCATTTCTCGCTTCATGTCTAGATTCAAATTCACCTCTGAATGAGCAATACTGCTAAGACCGTATAAAATAAATCCTGATGCTAATAATGAGTTATCAATATTAAAAATCCCAGTTTTCACCCCTTCTTCGATTACTTGTCGAATTAATGGCTGCATTCGCGTAAATAATTTCTGTTCCAGTTGAAAATGTTGTTCCGTCTGAAACGAACTCACATTTTTATAAGGCGCTAATTTTTCGATAAATGTCCAAAATATATTTAGAGAATCTTTCAGCTTTTGCATGACAGACCGTTCATTAGAAACAAGTATTTCTTCAATTAACTCCATATTTTTCACAATAAAATCATTTAATACTTCATCAACAAAATTCTCTTTAGACTTGAAGTAATAATAAAATAAGCCCGTTGCTACACCAGCATGATTCACAACATCTTTTATGCCAAATCCTTTCATACCATTTTTCATATATAGTTCAAAACCAATATCCATCAACTCTTGCCTTCTAACATCTGGTTCTTTCGATATTCTTTTCATATGTTATCTCCTATTATGTTTTTTCTGCGACTGAATATGATTCAATCATAAACGACTGAACTGCATTCAGTCAATATTAATTTCCACAAAAAAAGAGTAATCCCAAGAAATATACATCTAACCTTAGACTTATCAAAAAAGTTAGATTATATAACTTGAGACTACTCAATTTCATTAAACACGTATTCTATTTTCAAATCGATTACAATTTAGTTTAACCTCACTCTTTCTGTCTCTACAATCATTTGAGGAAGCGTCTTTTGAATTATTTCCTCTAATACATTAAGAGCTTCATTCACATAACCATCCTCAAACTCCTCTAAAGACTCAGGCAACTCATCCTCATCTAAAATAAAATATTCTCCACTTGGAAGTACCAAAATATCAATAATTAAGTCTTCAAATGACACTAGTTCATCTGTTATTTGCGTATTTTTTACAACATTAAAATAAGAGCCTAAATACGTTCCATTCTTATCTCTCCATATGTATAAATTGTACGGACGATCTTCCCAATAGTATGCAATGGTGTAACTTCCTTTTGGGATTGTTAAACTCGCACGATGTGCAGTCATTGTAAATGAATACTGAACCTCATGAAATAGCACGATACTTTGCAACTGCTTTTCAAGTAATAAACAAGTGTGTTCTACTGTTATCGAGTCATATCTTATTTTTCTTTCTATAATTTCACTTTTTGGTGTTAGTAATTTATTCATTCTTTGTTTCCCCTTATGCTATTTCTAGCTTTATTATATCCATTTATATAGTGATAAAGAAGTGTTTGGTCTCCAAATACACAATAAAAACTCCCTCTTATTTTAGAAGGAGTTTTTCACTGTCCATGTTTCATATTTTTTTACTTCTAATGGAAGCTCATTTGTTTTCAGCCACTCTACTGCACTACATACAAGCGGAGATGAATTGTCTTCTGTAATGCTTTCTATAGAAACCCATCTCGCTCCTAAAGAATCTTGACCTTCAAATTGTTTTGGTACTATGATTTTCCCTGCACTCTTTTCAACTTCATACAAAACTGCAATATGGTGTACATGTGTATAATCTTTAAACTTTGAAGGGTATTGAAAATCAACCGTTCCTACTTGCTTTATAACCTTTACTTCTAATCCAGTTTCTTCTTTACATTCCCTATGGAGTGCCGCTAACAGCGATTCCTCTTCATATAAGCTCCCACCAACCAGGTAGATCATATCTATTCTTATATGGACCTTTTGATTTATCGATTACTAATATATTATTATTTTCGATACAAATACCGTACACACCAAACGCACGATGAAAATTAATAGCATTACCCATGTTTTAATTTCTCGGTAACTGCATCATAAAATTTCCGTTCCTCATCAACATTTAAGTGAACACGACTTACTGTTTTAGAAAATCCATATAACAATTGTGCTTTTATTGGCTCTTTAAGTATTATTTCAAATGTTGGAGGTTCCTTTATAAATTCCATCACCGTTGCGTCAAGAAGCTCTTTCTCTTTTTTTAAAAGTTCTCCTTTATAAAACGTAATCTTATCAATTTGTGTAAACGGTATAATGATTTTCTTCCCTAATCCAATTTGAATAATTACCTGTTCTTCCGTAACAATAATTGGATTTTTACGCATTGCTTGTATTTCAGCTAAAAAATAAAACATTGCATATACGTTTAAAATAAGTAACACCCATGCTACAACTGGATTCCATTGATGAAACAAATAATGAAAACCGATACTTTCTATTAAAGTCGCATGGATGATCATAATATATACACCTATTGCACCAGTCTTTTTGTGATATGAGTATACGCATTCACCTTCTGGCACTTTTTCATGCCACGATAAAAATGCATAATAGATTAACTTACACTCTGTTACAATGATATCTACTAATTTATTTCTTTTCATAGTGGTGTCAAACGCTGCATCAATTGCATAAGAAAATGAAGAATACTCACTTTTATATTCTTTATATTTTTTTCTTATTGTAGGAAGCATTCTAACAATTTTATATAGAAGGAATAACTCAAAACATACAAAAGCAATTTCCCCTGCAACTATAATATAAGAAACGTATGAAAAAGCTTGTAAATAGTCGCTTGGAATAATAAATCTTGCAAATATATAACCAGCTATTACAACAGGAAATATATACGTTAACGAGTACCTTTTTCGAATAATAAAGAAATACGTAATGATTGGAATTACAAACATACAATCTAATATTGATCCAAGGACAACTTCTTTCGGAGCAGCTGGTACAATCGGAAGAACATATAATAAATAGTTTGATAACAAGATTAAAGATACGAGTCCAATCCATATACCTTTTCGCCTTCGCGAAAGTGTGACACTCATATGTTCACTCCTCTATTTAAAAACCTCATTTAAATGATCTTTATAAAATGAAATAGCACGTTCAAATTCTTTCACTTCTTCTAGTTTTACGACTGTTTCAAGTAATAATTTCATCGCGGATTCATGATCGTTTACGTTATATTTCGCTAATGACAAAAATACTTTCATCACATCATTATCTGGAAACTGCTGTAATCCTGTTTCTAAAACAGTAATTGCTTTGTCATACTCACCTATACAACGATATGTACTACCAAGGCCGATATAAGCTCCGCAAAGTGACTCACCTTCAAGACCGTTTGCAATTGCCTGTTCATAATACGGCATAGCTTCTGTTTCCAGCCCCATTACATCATGTATCCAAGCACATTGATAAAGTACTTCTGCATCCCTCGTAAAATTCGTTAATCCAATGAGTATCTCTTTAGACTGCGCATATTTCTTTTCTTTCCGGAGTTTAATAGCTTGCTTTAATAAATGTTCCATAGAATTCACTCCTCACCAATTATTCTATGTATCCATATTGAATGGTTAACGTTTGTATCAAAGCAAAAAGTTTCGCTTACCAATATATACTATGCGGATTCACTCTTATCCAAATACTTGAAATTATGAAGCAGTAACGCGATTACATAGTACCTCTAACCTTTTGACAATTTCTTTCGCTGTTTCATCTTTTCCATTACATAACTGCCCTTTACCGTCTTGTCCAATTACGTAGTGCATTGCTCCGCGCGAATATAAAGAATGTGGTGAATTTGCAATCATTACACTCGCCTTCGCTTCTTCCATTCTATTTTTCGCTCTTTCAAACAATTCTTCTTTATTTACGTCACTTTCAAGTTTAAAGCCAACGAGTACAGTTTCTGGATCCCACTCTTTTATTTGTTTTAATACTTTCGGTGCCTTTTGAAAATGTATAATTGGTGCTATATCACTTGAGATTTTTCCATTCATATCAAGAACATTACCCTCTTGATCACAAATCTTGTCCACAATCCAATCAGATCCAGCCGCTGCCATAATAACCGCATCGACTTTTTCATGCGTAATGATACTTTTCATTTTATCTTGTAAATCAACAATTCCTTCAAATGGATGTAATTCTAATTGATTGTTTATATCATTCGGTTTCTCCGCAAAATAACCATGTAAATATATAACATGGACCCCTTTACTTATAAGCTCTTCGGCGATTATTCTTCCAATTGTTCCTTTTGCCATATTTGTATGGCCGCGTACTTGATCCCATTTTTCTAAACAACCACCGCTTGTAATTAATACCTTTTTCCCCTTCATCGTAACCATCCCTTACTAATTTTTCTTACGAAACCATTCTGTTCCAAAGTCAACTATATCACGTTGTTTCATAAGACGGCACTTTGCGTTTCCTATTTTCCCCATTGTTACGGTTCCTTTTTGCTCAAACTCTACACCAATTTCTACAAATTTGTCAGAATCGTAATCCATATCAACAAATTCTTTCCATACTCTTTCACCATTTTCTATAATAGGTGCCCCTACTTTTATTAACTCACATGCACCAGAACGTACTTCTGATAAATGTACAGAAGTATTCGAATCATATCCAACACCAATTAATAATATGTATCCGTCTAGATCGTATATTTTTCTTAATGGAGATTCTTCTCCTAAACTCATCGATAGTGACTGATTTACTGTTATTTCTTCTGCATGTCTTCCCCATGCAGCAAAGCTTCCTAATGGATGGTTACTACGTACTACATTCGGATATGTACGAAAACATTCAACTACTTTTCCCATTGCCCTTGTTGGTGTTATATGTGGCTCAAATGCTGGAACGTTATCCCGAATAATTTGCCACCATTCTTCAGGTACAGGTGGTCTTGACCAATGTTTCGGATCAGATAAATCCGAAGACTGAGTTGGCATAATAATCGTTCCCTCTTCTGTAATAACCTCCAGTAACGCCTCTACTACTGCAACTGCTCCGCCTGATACCCAGCCAATGGAACTTAACGAAGAATGTACAATAACTGTCATTCCTTTTTCTAATCCTAATTTTCTTAAATCATTTGTAATTGTTTTGATTGTATTTGGCAATTGCGTACTTGCCACTATGTCATTCATTTTCACGATTGTTCCCCCATTTGTTTTAAACTACTACATACATATATTATCATATTTTTCTTAATTTTTAACTTAATCATTTTATCTATGCAAAAAATGAAGGCGTTACATCAAAAACATAAAAACACTATATACAAACAAAGAGCTCACCAAAAATGATAAGCTCTTTGTTTCATTTATCCTTCAATTGTAACTCCAGTAAACATCGATAAATTTCCTGTTATTTTCTCACCTACACGTAAAAATAAACCAGCAGCTCTCCCGCTAATACAGTGTGAACCAATTAATAGTTTACCAGTATACGGACCGTCCCACGTGTCAATTGTATAGTCTAGCATTTCTATGTATTGCTGATATATTTTCCGCTGTTCAAAGTAATACTCTGTTTTATCTTCAGCTAATAGTTCATTATTTTCGTATATAGATACTCCTCCGCCTTCACGGCCGTATAAAGGTTTAGAAACATAGGATTCATTTCTTTCTATAAACGGTTTATTTGTAAAATATGTTGGTAGGAAGTATTTCTGAATGATTCCTCGCTCCTCTTCCTTAAAGAAAACTTCTTCTTCGTAAAGTTGCCAAATTAATGCGAGTACACTTTTATTTTGCATAAGAAAAGCAGCTGGTGGATTAATGATTTTCACTCTGCCTTGCGCTATATGATCTAAAAACTGGAGTCCAATTCTTTTCCCGCTTTTATCAGCATCTGAAACTAAATATTCAATTGGATATAGTCTATATAAATAATGAATTCTCTCACCATTTTGCGTATATATACCATCATCTGCAACGACGATATCTTGAATACCTATATAATCCGTTGACTGATCTAAACAATAGCTTCTTAAAAATTGAACTGTTTGATGGTCTTCATCATGCCAATCATAACTCGTAAAATAAATCGTTTCTCTAGGATCTATACTATAGTCATGTTTAATTTGTTCCCACGCCTGCACAATATGCTCTTCTATATGATTTGGATGATTTACATCGTGATAACGGCATAATACTTCATTTGCGACAGATGGCTCTAAATAACCTGTTGGTGTATCACAATTTACTTCTATTAACTTTATATCTTCACCATTTACGATAAAGTCAAACCTTGTAAAATATGAAAACAAACCAGTATGTTTCATTCTCGCAATTTCCCACGTTTCGGCTGGTAATCCTAGTGTTTGAAAATATCCTGTTGTATTTACAATATATTGATATGTTCTATATAATACGTACATAATTTCTTCTGTCGCTTTTGAAATAGCAGTATAAGTTTTTACTGGCATACGATACATACCTGTTGCCATATATTGATTCCATTCATCATTCTCTAATAGGCTCGGCCATGTAAAACCATTCCGACCAGCCTCTTCTGCAAGTGAAAACCATACTTTCATATACTCTTTCTGTTCTTGTTCTGTATACATTACTCCATTATCCTTTCGTGTTATGATCCGGCTGGCGCTTTTGCGTTCCCAATTCCACTAGAACCAGAATTCACTTTCGGCGTTTGTGTCGTAGATGATTTCGGCGTATTTGTATCTGGTGTTACTTTATTTGATGGATTTGGCTGTTGTTTATTTAAATCCACTTTATTGGAAGATTTATTATTGTTACTGTTAGTTCCGCCGTAATACCCTCCACCACCGCTGCCTCCAGTTCTACTTTGGTCTTTTTCACGATATGGAATAATGTTATTTGCATACGGTTTCTTCATTATATTCGGTTTTACTGTATAATTCATATTTGAAGTTCTGCTTGCTAATAAATATCCTGCAACGAACGGCAGTATCGGTAAATGTGAATTTTCATGATAAGAAGAAAATGACGGATTATTTTCCTTACATAACTCATCTTTTTCTACATTTTCATTAGTTGGAGCTTTATCATCACAATTTAATCTTTCTTGTTCATTTCCTTGTTTTGCACCATCTGTTTTAACAGCAGTACTTTCTTGCTGGGCAGTATCTTCTTCATAATCGCCACAGCCCGTTAATAAAAAAGATGACACTCCTATTGAAGTAGCAATTTTTATAAATTTACTTTTATCCATTCTCATGTGTTATACACCTAATTTCTATTATCTATATTTTTCCAGATACCTTTATTATATAATGTAAATATCACTTTTTTCAAACTAAACATAAGATGTATATTTATATATTTTTATACTGCATTTCCAAATAACAACAAAACCTTTCAACCCCCGGATATTTTTCTCCTAAACTTTTAACCTGAAAACCAATTTTTTTATAAAATTCTACCGCTTCATCGTCTGTCTCTGCCTCTAGATACATCAATTGATGCATTCTTAATACTTCCTTTATCATTTGCCACGCAATTCCATTATGACGATATTGTGGAACGACTGCTATATGACAAATTCTCGCTTTCTTTGCTCCAATTATTTCAATACCTATGCAAGCCTTTTCTTCATATCTATGCAAAGTCGCTTTATTCCTTTCATAAAATAAAACTGCTTTCTTTAAGCTAGTTTCACTTGGTCCGACTGCATACTGTAGTACATTTAAAATGGGATCTTTCTCAATTTGTTCAACGCGTTGCAAATTCATATCATCATTCCTTTCTATGAAAAAAGATTAGCTCTTTATATAAAGAGCTAATCTCATTACGCCGTTATTTTTTCTTCTTTCTTCACAACGACCGCTACATAACTATGTAGTATCATTCCAATAATAACGAGACTCATACCAATCCAAGATAAAGATGACGGAATTGGTGCAGATAACAAGATAAGTTCTCCTACTAGCGCAAATAAAACCTCACCGGACTGAGTTGCTTCCACTGTTGCTAGTTTTTGCGGATCATCTTTTACAAGATCTGTCGCAAAGAAGAATAATACCGTTGCGATTAAGCCAGAACTAACTGCTACAATAAAACATTGGAAAACTTGGCTACTTGACGGTAGACCACTTGTTGATACTTCATAACCAGATAGTAAAAACCAAAATGGTAAGCTTGCTAATGTCATACCGAGAACTCGCTGAAATACATCTAATTCCCCTTTACAAACTTGCATCATTTTTCGATTTCCAAGAGGGTACGCAAACGCTGCAATAAGTACAGGAACGACACATAAAACAGTTTCACGAATTCCTAATGAAGAAGCATGTTCTACTTGCATAAGTACAACACCGCATAAAATAATACCCGACATAACTAACTCCTTCATTGGGAGTTTTTTATGTAACGGATCTACCGCAAAAAATGGTGTTAATAAAATCCCTGCGACGATTGTAATTTGCCATGTTGATGCAACGAGCCAACCAGGTCCAAAAGCTCCAGCAAAACTAAGTGGTGCATAGAAGAGACCAAATCCAACGATACTCCAAACTAACCATTCTTTCGGATTGTTTTTCATATATTGAAAGAGTTGCTTTAAATTCCCTCTATACATGACAATAAGTAAAAGCATTGGAACCATAAAGTAGTACCGTAATGATGCACTCCAAATCCAGCTTCCACCTTCTAGGTCCATTGCCCGATTTAAAACGAAGGTAAAGGCAAAGAAAAATGATGCCAATATCCCTACTGCAATAGCTTTCATTATAAAACCCCTTGTTTAGTTTCTTCTTATACTATACAACAAATTAAATATAATTAAAATTCGAAATCTTTATCTCGTATGCATTCTAGCTCTATATAGTTTTCTTAACTGACTAATATGAGCTTGATGGTACCGATTATGATCAGCTATATGCCATATTCCCCACCTTATAGTCACATTTTCTCCCTTTTCATAAAGTGAAACTTTAATCAGTGGGGGTTTTGTTCATCCCCCACTGATTATTAGTTGAACCAATCGGACTTTTATGGGCAGTTGATCCCCCACCTAACTTCTTTGCTTTCGCTGCATTTTGAGGTGGGGGTCTTACTGCCCATTAAAGTCGGATAAAAAACCTCTCGTGTTAAATCATTTTCTGTTAGTTTCAAACATTCCTCATAAAACATATGTTGCACTGCTTCATAATCTTGCATTAATTGTTGCAATGTATGTTTTCTTAAACTGGGCAGCTCTCCTGCTTCATTTAACATAGGTCCATATATATTATCAAGTGCCAGTGGAACGGGTTCTCCTTTTAAGCGGTATACCCAATGCAAATCGACAACTGCTAAATGTTGAAGTAGTTGTCCAATACTATTTTCATTATTTTTTAACCCTTTAAAAGACAGTTCTTTCTCATCGGTACCCTCTACTAACTTTTGCAACCGTTTAAATGTATCGGCAACTGTCGCATATAGAATTGCTACTTGCGGGTTCATATTTTTTTCTAAATAGAGATCTTTCATAGTAAACTCCCTCTTTTAAAGGAACAAAACCATATGTTCATCATCACTATACACACCATTCATCTTTATAGCTCTCTTTTCAATCCCATACGTTTTAAAGCCTATTGATTCATACAACCTTTTTGCTGGCACGTTTGTGGATACAACACCTAATGTCAATTGTTCCAAGTTCATTTCTCTTGCTTTTTCGATTGCTTTACGTATTAACTCACGTGCAAGGCCACTTCTTCGATTGCTTGCATCTACATACATCGCAACGATATGGCCTTTATGTTTATACGCCTCTTTCTCTTCTGTTAGTAAAGTAACAACTCCAACTAATTGATGATCTTCATTAAAAGCACCAAATGTACAACTAGTAGCAGCTGTTAAATTACTTTCCACTCGCTTAATCGGATTTTCTTGGTGAATCGCCTCTTCATAAGTTGTTACAAATGCCTCTGGATTTACTTGTAATGCTTGTAAACGTAAGTCCCAATATTTTTTTGCATCTTCTTTCGTAAGTAATCGAATCATATTTCTCTATCCCCTTTTAGTTAACATAACATTTTTATAAACTACTAATTAAAGATTGATATTCTTCTCTTAACATACTATAACGATAGCGATGAATGAACTGACCTCTACGTAATCGATCATTTCTCATTAACCCTTCGCATACAAAACCAGCCTTTTCATAGCTCTTTCTAGCTTGAAAATTATCTTCATCTACACGTAGCCATACTTTTTCTAATTCAAATTCAAAGAATGCTACATGTAACATACTATATAGGGCAGCTATTCCATACCCTTTACCCCAGTATTCTTTATTACCAATCGCGATTCCCAATTCTGCATTTTTATTTGTTTTATCAAAGTTTTTAAGATCTACCCATCCAATATGTAGGCCGTTCTCTGCCGTGATAGCTCTTTGTTCGTAACCATTTTTTCGATTTATACATGCTTCAATCCATTTTTTCGTATCTTCACGAGTGAACGGTGGATATTGATCTGGTACAACTAAATGTTTTGTTACTTTTGTATCTAATGACCATTGATATCGGTCTTCTACATCATCTAGTGTCAGTTCTCTTAATTGAACGAATGGTATATTCATTGTATTATCCCCTTTTTACTTTCCTATACAAAACCCTTCGAACATTCTTCCTCCATACTGTTCTAGCGTTTTTTCTACAAAAGTAATTAATTTTATTTTCTCTCCCGTTGTATAAAAATGATCGAACGCCACTACAAATTGATCTGCGTATTGTTCATCATATTTTCTAAGTACCCTTATAAACCATTTTGAACTTCCAAGCCATTTCCCATTTACTCTTAATACATATTCATGTAATAAATCAGCTAATAAATTCGCGATAAACAACTCTTCTTCTCTTTTTGATGCACCAATAAAATCATCCAAAGTATCTGTAATAAAATAACGCTTCTGCTTCATCATTTCTTCAGTCCATTTAGCTGGTCCTTTATTTAGTAACTCATTCGCTTCGCTTTTTAATTTCTCAACAATTTCATCTTCCCCTTTTAATACAACACCTTCTGCAACTAACTGTGGTAACGAAGGTCTTCCGCGATCACAATCCATTTTAAAAAAGGTTTTTAACGTTTCAAAATTATGTACAAATACCTCAACTGGCCATCCATTACTATAGAAAGATTCTCTATAACAAGATGACAAACTAGGATCTATTATTACAATGTCCAGATCAGATGTTTTTGTCGCTTCCCCTCTTGCAACGCTTCCTCCAAGTAAGGCTACATCACAATCCGGAAAGTGTGATGTAATGATGCTTTTTGCCGCTTCCATTGCTTTCATAACCGTTCCCCTTTTCTTATTTCACTTTCTTTTTTGCAGCTCTTTCTCTCGCTTTTTTTATATACGACTCTGCGTCTGGTGTTTTGCATGACGTTGCTCCGTGATCAACGTGTACTTTTCCAATTTCACGTGCAATTTCAATCGCTTTTCGCTCTAAGTCTTCATTACGAATTCCTATCGCAATTAAAGCACTATTCATTGCTTCTTTTTTTCTATTTTTTTCATTATGTATATTTACTTTAATTTCTTCTAGATAAGGAGAGAAGAAATCATCTTGTAACGTTTTATTTTTAATCGCTATATTTGCTAATAAAGACCAGCCTGCTCTTCCAATCCATTCATCATCAGACTTTGTCCAGTCTTCCATTCTTTCTATCGCGATTGGCGACGTACAAATAGCCGTCATTAAAACGTCCATTAAACAATAATAATCAACTTCCTGTACCCATTTATTTAGTAGTTCTGTCGTAACTTTTTTTGGATCTAATATCATTGTTGCTAATGTCATTGCATCCATATTTTTTGTTTCCCATAATGAAATTGCTAAATCATGATCTTTTTTTATCTTCTTTTTTAACAATTTTAAATTAGCAAAACTAACTCCGAATAGTGGCTCTTTCGCTCCGTGGTTTTTATACGTTTTACGATTTTGTTCTGTTCCATATTCCTCTAGTTGCTGCATTACTTCTTCAAGTAACATATGCCCACCTCTTTATCTTTTCTATTGACTTCATATATGTATGTACGATATATTCTACATTACTTTTTGGTTTTCCTATATTTATTTTTTAAATACGGTATGTGAAATTTTTTAGTTGCTACAAACATCTAAAACCACTACGAAAAACCTGTACATTTTACATATACAGGTTTTCGTTTCATCGATTTCCTATAGTGTAAGAAATAGAATATGAAAGAACTTTTAATGGTTTGATTCTCTCCTTATTTTTGGTAAACTCTTTACATCTGACCACTCTTCTATGGACCCTGCGTCTGGAAAAACTGTAACTACATTAAAATCCGAACCTTTTTCTCTCCCAATTTGTTTAGCGGCTAATAAATTCGCTGCCGCAGACGTTCCTATTTTCATACTAGTTTCATTATAAAAACGCGCCATTTCATACAAGGTCTCTTCATATGAATAAGTCCATTGTTTTTCTATCAAATTGTCTTCCTGTTTCCTTCCTAAGCCGAACCCACCTGATCCAGCATATTTCTTTAAATCATTTGGTGGTTGTTCAGAACCATAAGGCAATTCAGCAGGCATTACTAAATGTAGCTCAATTTTTTTGTATAATTCTTTACTGCTTTATACCCCCCCATTAGAGTTCCACCAATACCAGCAGATGCTACCCATGCATGAATTGGTTTCCCATTCATTTGTACAATAATTTCTTGGCCTGTACCTTCTATATGACTTAATACTCTATACTTTTTAATAACTCCCTTAACTAAATCTTCTTATATAAAAATCCCTACAAATGCTGTAGGGATTTATGACTCAATCATTTTGTTACACTTCATTACATACGAAAAGAGCTTCTTTATTCAAATGCGTTCATTAGCACAATTCTCCAACCATCTGGATCCTCTATTGTGATTCCTTTCTCTATCCAATACGGATTTTCTGGTTCCACCTCATGATAGCCCATATTGCTTAATCGATTCACTATTTTTTCAATTTCATCTTTATTAGGCATATAAAAAACTAGTAAATTATCTTTTGTCGGTGCCGGACAGGGACTTCCATTAACATGCGTTGTAAACTCCAAATGATACTCGGCATCCGGTAATCCAAACATAACTCCATCATATCCTTCATGATTGTGAAATTCTCCTATACGCTTTAATCCTAACCCCGTCTCATAAAAACATATAACTTCTTCAAATTTATCTGTTGGTCTTGCGATTCTAAATTGAACCCAATTCTTCATGCAAATCTCCTCCTTTTCGTTTTCCAAATATTTACAGTCATTATTATAGGTAACATATATTTCCTTTAACATCCCTCATTAGTGTGAGAACTACTTAAGTTGAAAGGCCTATTAGTTTATAAATAGTAGGCCTTTAGTATTAAATTCATATAAAATTAATTATATGGATATCAAGATAAAATAAACATTTCTTCCTTTTTGTATAAATTGCTATTTTGCATAGTTTCTAATGTTGTCCATGACTGTCCAATTGGATTCACATATTGTCTTTCTTCATTACAAATGTTCCAACGAGAAGGTGCTTCTTCATTTTAGGAATACTGTACTCCACATGTATTGCAAATATAATTAGCCATATTCCCCCTCCCTTTTCATTTCATTGTTTCTTTACCAATATCTTAATAAAAAACAAAAATATTCGAATCAATAATTGGAACGAAAATGAAGTGATACGAAAGTATGAAATCTTGCATACTTTTGGACAAACTTTTTTGCACTTGTAAAAAAGTTTTTTTGCAATTACCTCCCTATAATTGCTAATATAGTAGAGTAGAACTTTTATAGAGAGAAGGAAAATTATGCACAATGGAATTCGAATGACAACTTTAGTGAAAAGGGCTATTTTGATTTGCGCGGGGGTATTATTTACATACGAAGCGGCTTTAGGATCAACACATACTGCTCTAGCAAGTACAGAGGATGAAGCAAAATCTGTTCAACTTGTAAGTGAAATTCAATCGTCTCTTGCACCGAAAGAAGCTCCAAAACAATACAATGGGCAAGTTAGAAAAGTAGCTTATTTAACATTTGATGATGGTCCTGGAAAATACACAGCTGAGCTTTTAGATATGTTAAAGAAAGAAAATGCAAAAGCAACATTCTTCCTTATTGGTTCAAATGTAAAAGCTTTTCCTGATCTTGTAAAGCGTGAAGATGCTGAAGGCCACTACGTTGGGATGCACAGTATGACTCATAACTACAAGAAACTTTACACAGAAGGTCATTACGTAGATGAGATGAAAGAAGATCAAGGATTAATCGCTGGCGTTCTAGGTAAATCACCAGTATTAACTCGTCCTTCTTACGGCTCAATGCCAGGATTAAACGAAGCGCTTCGCAACAAAGTTGTTGAGAATGGGCTAAAAGTTTGGGATTGGACAATTGATTCATTAGACTGGAGATATAACAAAATGCCGGTTGACGCTGCATCAGCTAAAATTGTAGAAAACGTTATTAATGGTGCAAACAAGCCAACAGAAGTTATCCTTATGCACGACATTCATCCACAGTCCGTAAAAGCAGTACCTGGTATTATTAAAGGGCTGAAAGAAAAAGGATATGAATTAGAAGCCTATAGTGAGAACGAACACTTCCCATTAAACTTCTGGCACGATAATCGTATGTAATAAAAAGACTTGATTTCCTTTAACTAGGAATCAAGTCTTTTTATCGTTTTTGGAATTACTCCTCGTATATTCGACTCAATTCCCCCTCTCTCCTTCGTAAAAAAATACGACGTTTTCGTGCTAAGGAAGATAGATCTATTCATGAAATCAGAAGTAAAAACTTGGATAGTAGAAGAAAAAACCGTATTAAAAAGATGAATCGAAAAGCAAAAGAGATTGTAAAGGCGATTGATACGAAATTAAAACAGATTTATCAAAATACAGTAAGAAATTATGGATTGAATATACAAAGTCAATCCTATTTTTTATATTATCAACACTTTAGCACATATTACTCTTAAGGAGTGATATGTATATGGATTTCCTTTCAGCTGAATATTTGTCAGCCTTACTTGCCATTATTGTAATTGATTTAGTGTTAGCAGGTGATAATGCCATTGTAATTGGGTTAGCAGCAAGACGATTACCGAAAGATCAACAAAAGAAAGTTATTATATGGGGAACTATCGGGGCAATCGCGATTAGAGCCCTCGCTACTTTAGTTGTCGTTTGGTTGTTAAAAATACCAGGGCTACTTCTAATTGGTGGTGTACTCCTTATATGGATCGCTTACAAATTAATTGCTGAAGGCAAAGATCACGATATTAAGGCGGAAGAAGGTTTCTGGTCTGCTATTAAAACCATTATCATTGCTGATGCATTGATGGGAATTGATAACGTTCTCGCTGTTGCTGGAGCTGCGCATGGCAATTTTTCTTTAGTAATCATCGGGCTATTAGTTTCAATTCCAGTAGTAGTTTGGGGCAGTACATTAATTTTAAAATGGGTTGACCGTTATCCTATCATCATTACGATTGGAGCAGCTGTTTTAGCTTATACCGCTGCGAAAATGATTGTAGACGAGAAATGGTTCGCTGCATTTTTCGAAAGTAACCCTTTCATGAAATGGGCATTCATCATTATCATTATTGCCGGTGTAGTTTTCTTCGGAAAGGCAAAACAGAAAGCAACAGATGGTTCTATCTCATGATGATGTTTTATTTACAAACAAAAGGCACTATTCATAGGAATAGTGCCTTTTGTTATTTATTTAGCTTCCCCTTCCGGAGTCGTTTTTACTTTCGTTTTGTTTTTATCACGATTGTTATAGTTATACTTCGAACGATCTATCGGTGTAAATCCTTCCGGTGTGTAGAATCGTAATAAGTCACCATTTACGACTTGGTCAGAGTATTTTAACGAGTTTTGAACCATTTGTTCATTTTGTTTTATTTCATCTGTAAATTCTACTGGTTTTCCAGTCGTTGTATCATAGTATTTGCCGTTTAATGCAGTAACTGTTGGGCTTACGAAGTTGCCGTTACGGAACGCAACAACTTGTTTATGATCTGGTGATAATAAATCTGAACCAAATTGAACATAATTTTTTGTATCTGTTCCTAGTAAGTGTAAAAGAGTTGGAAGAACATCAATTTCACCACCATATTGATGTTGTACGCCACCTTTCACACCTGGTACACGAACGATAAATGGTACACGTTGTAACTGTGCATTTTCAAATGAGTTAATTTCTTTACCCATTACTTTTGACATTGCTGCATTATGATTATCTGAAATACCGTAATGGTCTCCGTACATAACGATAATAGAATTATCGTATAAACCAGATTGTTTCAAGTAATCGATGAAACCTTTTACAGATTCGTCTAAATAACGTGCTGTTTGGAAATACGTATCTACAGACGAGTCACCTGTGTTTGCTGGTTCAATTGTCGCTTCCTCTTTATCAATCGGATACGGGAAGTGATTCGATAACGTAATAAACTTCGTATAGAACGGTTGTTTCAATGTTTCTAATAACGGAATGGATTCATTAAAGAATGGTTTATCTTTTAATCCATAGTTTACTACATCTTTTTCGTTCATATCATAGTATGAAGCATCAAAGAATTTATTAAAACCAAATGATTTATAAATATCGTCACGGTTCCAAAATGTTTTATAGTTACCATGGAATACAGCTGATGTGTATCCTTGTTGTCCTAAAATTGCTGGTGCTGATTGATACGTATTATGAGATTTCGTTGTAAATACAGACCCTTGTGGTAAACCAAACATAGAATTCTCTAACATAAACTCCGCATCAGACGTTTTCCCTTGTCCTGTTTGATGGAAGAAGTTATCAAAATAAAGCGTATTCGCATCTTTTGTAAATGAGTTTAAGAACGGCGTAACTTCTTGACCGTTTAATTTATAATCAATTAAGAAGTTTTGGAATGACTCTAAATGAATATAAATTACGTTCATTCCCTTACCTTTACCGAAATACTCAGGATTCGGACTAGCATAAGTTGATGTTAAATAATTTCTTACTTCTGTCATATTATCTCCATCAGCTAACGCTCTTTCCGTTGATGCTTTCGCACTTTGAATTCCATCATAAATTGTGTAGTTATACGCCCCTAAATATTTCACAATATAATTTCGGTCAAACGTTCTTGTTAATAATTCAGGACGGTCAGATTCTGCAAGTCCTAAGTTAACACTGAATAATAAAATACCTGCTACAAATACTAGTGATACTTTATGCTTCGCAACACGAATTGGTTTTGGATTTGCAAATTTCGTTGCAACTAACACAATTAAAATAATTGTATCTAAGAAGTATAGCGGATCATAAAGATGTAGCAACGCAACAATACTACCACCTAAATCTCCAAAGTTATTCGTTTGTGTCAACGTCGGGAACGTAATAAAGTCACTGAAAAAGCGATAGTATACGACGTTTGCATATAAAAGAATCGACAATAACAAGTTGATAACAATTAACCAAATATAAGATCGTTTCCCTTTTGCAAATAATGCAAGTCCTAAAAATAGAACTGCTGAACTAAGCGGGTTGAAAAACAGCAAGAATTTTTGGATTGTATTTGAAATACCTAAATTAAATTCTGTTACATAAGCCGCATATGTTTTGAGCCAAAATAAAATAACGGCAAACAGAAAGAATCCAAAATGATTGCTTAGCACGCTTTTGCTCTTTAATAAGAATTGTTTCATTTCTCCACCTCTTTTGATCATCCAAGGCTTATTTTTTTATAAGTCTGTCTCTCTATTCAATTTTTTATCTTCAAATAGATTCTATTTATTTAACTATATGAAGAATACTAGTAATTATAATTTGAAGCTAGTATTTATTCAACTATTTCTTTCTATACATTTTGACCTTGGTTTCTATTTAACAAAATAAATTTGTAACATTTTCTGTTTTCTCCCAAGATTCATCCACTAATTATGACATCACATACTATATACCTTTATTCCCTACTTCGCAAATAAATATGTCTCCAGTTCTGGAACATTAATGTAATATAATTAAATTCACAATAGATAACATTTATTTTTTAATGTATATTATATTTCGTCAGTTATTTATGCTTCAGCCATTCTTCTATGTACAACATTCAAATCTCTTTCCTTCAATAAAATTATTTTTGAATAATTATTCACAATCCATAAAATACAATTTATAAAAAAACCCTCGCTCTCAAAACGAGAGCGAGGGTTTTCATCATTTATTATTGACCTTTGTACATTGCATCTACTTGTTTTTGAAGTTCTTCATTTTCTAAGAACTCATCGTAAGTAGCCTCTTTATCGATTACACCGTTTGGCGTTACTTCGATAATGCGGTTTGCAATTGTTTGTACGAACTGATGGTCATGTGATGTGAATAAAATTGTACCTTTAAATGCAATTAAACCATTGTTTAATGCAGTGATAGACTCAAGGTCTAAGTGGTTCGTTGGGTCGTCAAGTGTAATAACGTTTGCACCACTTAACATCATTTTAGATAACATACAACGAACTTTTTCGCCTCCAGATAGTACTGAAACGTTCTTCTTAACTTCTTCGCCTGAGAATAACATACGGCCTAAGAAACCACGTAAGAAGCTTTCTGACTCATCTTGTGGAGAGAATTGACGTAACCATTCAACTAAGTTGTAGTCACTGTTCTCAAAGTATTTAGAGTTATCTCTTGGGAAGTACGATTGAGATGTTGTAACGCCCCATTTAAATGAACCACTATCTGGCTCCATTTCACCCATAAGGATTTTAAATAATGTCGTCATCGCAATATCGTTACGACCGATAAATGCAACTTTATCACCTTTATTTAAAGTGAAGTACACATTATCTAACACTTTTTCACCATCAATTGTTTTAGAAAGACCTTCAACAGTTAATAAGTCATTTCCTACTTCACGTTCTGGTGTGAAGCCAACGAATGGGTAACGACGAGATGATGGCTTAATATCATCTAATGTAATTTTATCTAATAATTTTTTACGAGAAGTTGCTTGTTTCGCTTTAGATGCGTTTGAGCTAAAGCGCGCAATGAAGTTCTGTAACTCTTTTACTTTCTCTTCTTTTTTCTTATTAGCATCTTGTGTTAATTTTAAAGCTAATTGGCTTGACTCATACCAGAAGTCATAGTTACCAACATAAAGTTGAATTTTACCGAAATCAAGATCAGCCATGTGCGTACATACTTTATTTAAGAAGTGACGGTCATGGGATACAACGATAACTGTATTTTCAAAGTTCATTAAGAAGTTTTCTAACCATTGAATCGCTTTTAAGTCCAAGTGGTTGGTAGGCTCATCTAGTAATAGAATATCAGGTTGACCGAATAAAGCTTGAGCAAGTAATACTTTTACTTTCTCTGCCCCAGTTAATTCTGACATTTTCTTATCATGAAGGTCTTCACCAATACCTAAACCTTTAAGAAGAATTGCAGCTTCTGACTCAGCTTCCCAACCGTTCAGCTCAGCAAACTCACCTTCAAGTTCAGCAGCACGCATACCATCTTCATCACTAAAATCTTCTTTCATATAAATGGCATTTTTCTCTTGCATTACTTTGTAAAGACGAGTATGACCCATAATTACAGTTTCTAATACTGGGAACTCTTCGTATTCGAAGTGGTTCTGTTTTAATACTGCAAGACGCTCACCTGGCGTAATATGTATGTCACCTGTTGATGGTTCGATTTCTCCAGATAAAATCTTTAGAAATGTTGATTTACCAGCACCGTTTGCTCCGATTAAACCGTAGCAGTTACCTGGCGTGAATTTTATGTTAACATCTTCAAACAATTTGCGATCCGCGAAACGCAAACTAACGTTACTTACTGTAATCATTTGTGTCCTCCTACTAATACCGCTTATTTCAGCGTTTTCTCACCGATTGTCTTAAAAAATCGCATATTACGACTCAATTATTGTAGACTATAGTTATTATATAGTAGAAGCTGGATGAATAGCAACGGTTGATTGCTATTCCTTTCTTTCCAAACTTGAATAAAACCTTTGTTTTTAATTATATTAAAGTTACATACACGTTTTAAAGAGGATTCATTTTGAAAAAACATTTATAATTGGAGTATTATGTTTATCAATTGAAATAACACAATAATTTGTATGCATTTCGCATTATAAATAGCAAACTAAAGCACCAGGTAGTGTAAAAAGCTATTTCACCATTTGTATTATTAACTTATCTTTTAACATTGACCTATACGAGTCAATTTCATATTTTGTATTATTGATTTTTTCTTTGTTCATTTTTAACATATCAAATATTTCTAACTCTAAATTCCTTCTAGCTTCAAGAACTTTTATCGTTCCTTCTACACCTGAATGGTTATGTTCTTTCCCATAGCCTTGGTTCGTGTAATAGTCGACAAATCCTGTAGACCATTCTGGAGTTCTTTCTTTTAATGCCTTCCTAAATGAAAGTTCAAGATTATCTTGTTCTACATAGAATAACATTGGATTTAGATTCTCTATGATTTTTGCAACTTTCATTACATAATTTATTATTTTTTCTTTTTGTTCACCGTATTTAATCATCCCAATCGTTAATGGATTTTGTATGAAACAACATTCAAAAATATAAACCTTATCATCTTCTAGAGCAATTTCAGCAAAGTCATTCCATTTGTCAGCAATTAATTCAACATTTTTATCGAATGGTAATTCATATATATCGTTTCTTGAAATATCGTTACATAATTCGTCCGAAAACTGGTCACCAAACTCATTTTTTATCTTTCTGTATGGTAATAAATAATTGCTTCCTTTTTTTAAAACTCTTTTAAGAAGCACTTCTTTAAAATCTCCACTGTTAGATACTAATCTATCGAATTCAAATTTATTAAAACAAGATACACCATCATAGTCGGCGGGGTGGTTCAAATTCCCCTCTAAAAATAGTTCAACTTCAATTTTATTTTGGCTTAGAATTTCATTTATTAGCTTTGCAGTGGTCGATTTTCCGAATCCAGGTAAACCTTCTACTATTATTAGTTTTGCATTCATATTTATAAATCCCTTCCTTCAAAGTATTTAACCAAGATTTAAAAAATTAATTACTCCACTGCAATCACTCCTTCAAAATATGATATTCACCATTTCCTTTGAAAAATCCTTCTTAAAGTATCCTGACCGTTAGTTTAAGAACATTTTTTCACAATCTCTACCATTATTTTAACATAAATTTTCCATTTATCTTTCAAACCAAATACTTTGTCAGTAATCCCCAATCGTTGCGCTGCTGTTTTTACTGTTTTCTTTTTCTCTTCCTTTGCAATTTTACTATATAAAAGTACTTAAACAATGTAATACCAATTAAAAAAGGGATGCTAAATCATATGTGATTTACATCCCTAATTTGTGTGTTATTTTATATGTTCTCTCCCATAACTGAAACAGTTACTTTTAAAAGGCGATTCTTTTATTTCCTTTCACTTAATTTCTTTGCATAATTCTTCATTTTACTCGTTAAGCCTATTAAAGCAGGTAGCAATATCGGCATCACAATAATAGCTAATAGTAACAATGCAACACCAACAACGGATGCTACTTGTATAAGCGTTAATACACCTGAAGGGATTAATGCAGCAAATGTACCACCTAAAATAAGTGCCGCTGATAATACGACTCCTCCGATATGACGAGAAGCAGTTACAATTTTCGTCGCTGGGTCCTCTTCTAACTCATTGTATCTCATCATTACAAAAATACTATAATCCACTCCTAAAGCGACAATCATTATGAAACTAAAGAATGGAACATTCCAGCTTAGTGAATCTACGTTTAGTAAGTGTGTACTAATTTGTTCACTTATACCAAGTGATGCAAAATAAGCTAATATTAAAGATCCAATAATAAAGATTGTGTTTAATAATGAACGTGTAATCACGATTAATACGATTGCAATTCCAATTAACATAATTGTAGCTGTACGTAAGAAGTCTTGCCCTGTTACTTCTTTTAAATCAACGTTTCTAGCTGTTGTTCCTCCAATTGCTGTTTTCGCATGATTTAATTCCGTCCCCTTCAAAGTACCATCTATCGGTTTATTGATTTCTTGAATAATTGGCATGGCTTCTTTTGAATACGGATTTACGTCTAAAATGATTGTCATTTTAGCAGTCTTTCTATCATGTGACATGTACGTATTCAAAGCTTTTTGGAAATCTTCTCCCTCCAAAACTTCTTTTGGAATATAAAATTTCTCAGAGCTTTTTGATTCATTTAGTTCTCCTAAATATTTCTGAGCATCCCCTAGGCCGTTACTTACCTTTTCAAGGCCTTCTGTACTTTTAGATAGTCCTGATTGTAATTGTCCCATCTGTTCTTGCAAGTCTTTCAGTCCGGTTAATAGCTGACCTTGCCCATCGTTTATTTTCGTTAATCCGGTTTGTAACTCAGATGACTTGTTTGCAATTTGTTTTGAACCTGTTGCTCCTTCATTTAATCCATTTTTAAGATCAGCTGCTCCTTTTTGTAACTTAGTAACTCCATTGCTCATTTCTTTTAAGCCGTTATCCACTTTCAATAACGATTGATTCGCTTCTTTAAATGATCCCATCGCCGCATTGTGCTGCGCTGCTAATTGATTTAATTCATTTGACAGCCCACCTAATTGCTTTTGAGCCTCTTTAGCAATTCCTATCGTCTGCAGAATGTTAGGATCATTTGCTAATTCTGGTTTCGTTTGAATGAAATTGGTCATTAACATTTCAATTTGTTCATAACCTTTCTTCGCACCGTCAATCGCTTGAGAAATACTTCCGAAGTATTGATCGTAAGAACTTAAACCTTTTTCTAACTGCGTATAGCCAGCATGAAGTTGTGAAGTTGCATGAGATAATACACTTATATTTTCATTTACTGAAGTTAACCCACTCTCAATTTGCTGCGCACCTTTTGCTCCGTCATTTATGCCATTTGATAGTTGATTTAAAGCTGTTCCTAATGCCGATACACCATTTTTCGCTTCATTTGTTCCATCAATTAACTTTTGAACGTTTGCAAGACTATTTGAATCCTTACTACCCATTTTATCTTTCGCAGTAGTTAATCCATCATTAATTTCCTTTATACCACCATTGGCATCTCCTAAACCTGTATTTAGTTCACCCGCTTGTTTATTTATATATAGTTCTTTAATTCTTTCACCAGTTGGACGTGTCGGTGCATATACTTCTGAAACACCTTTCACTTTCAAAATCTTTTCAGTTAGTTCATCTAAAGTTTGAAGCGAACTCGCCTCATCTAACTTATTATTCGATTGAATGACTAACGTACTTGGTGAAGAAAAACCAGGTGGAAAATGTTCTTCTATTACGTTAATCCCCATTTTCGACTCATATTTATTGTCTACTTCAAATAAATCGTTGTAATTAAGTGTATTAGAATACTTTAATACGAAAGGAATCGATATCACGAATACAATAATTAAAGCGACAAACGGTCTTGCAACTGAATTTTTCGCAAAGAATCCCCATAGACGACTATCTTCATGGCCTTTAAATGTTTTAACTGGATAAAACATCCCTTTTCCTAGAAGCACCATGAAAAATGGATTTAACGTAGTTAATACGAGTAATAATACTGCAACACCAATTGCTACCGCTGAAGTAGATTGATATAATTTAAAGCTCGCTAAAGCAAGAGATGCAAAACCAATTAGTACTGCTATCCCGCTATATAAAACGGTTTTCCCTGCCGATTTAAATGTTTCTTTCGTAGCCAAAAATGAGTTTTCTTGTTTACTTAATTCTTCTTTAAATCTCGTAAATAATAAAATGTTATAGTCTGTTCCAACCCCAAACAGGACAACAACTACAAAGACTTGCGTAAAGTTTGAAAACGGGAAATTAAATTGATCTACAAGATGGGCAATAACCCCCATTGAAACTAAGTACGATACACCAACTGTAAGAAGTGAAATAATCGGAACAACAGGTGAACGGAATACAATGATTAATACTACAAGAATGAAAATGATAGAAATAACTTCAGTCTTTTTCACTCCCTCTTGAGAAGATGTAAGAAAATCACCTGCTACTAAGTCACTTCCTGTTAAGTACGTTTTTACCCCTTTCGTTTTCACTTTATTATGAAGATTATTTGAAACTTTCGATATTTCACCATGTTTTTTATCTATCGATATTTGCGTTAAAATAGTCGTATTATCTTTAGAAACGAATTGTTTCTCTAATTCTTTATTATCTAAATGTGAAACAATTTCTTTAATTCCTAATTGTTCTTTTTCATTTTGCAAAGCATTGATTGTTTTTGTTATTTCCTCTTTTTGTTCAGTCGTTAAAGCTGTTTTACTACCACTATTAAAAACTGCTATAATCTCATACTTTTCTGTCCCGTCTTTATTCATTTCTTTTATCATTTTGTCAGCAATACTACTTTGTTCTGTATTAGGAATCGTAATGTGCCCTTTTTCTTTCACTAATTTATCCATATTAGGCATCGTAACGATCATTGTAATGGTAATAACTATCCACAATAGAAAAGATAAACTTCTCCAATTTCTCAGCTTGCTCATTTGCATCATCTCCCGCGATTAAAATTTCATGTTAGTTACGGAATGAATATTCATTCCTATTATTTTGAAAACACCCTTTCGGAATGAACGTTCATTCCTCTCGTTCTATTAATTTACTTTTTAGCTCTATTAAACTATGGATTTCGGAATGAATGTTCATTCCTATCCTTATAACGCTATAGAATCAAATGATTCTAATAGCATTCCAACAGCTTTCTTCCAGTTCTTTTACCAATTCTTCTGTATATTCTAATTGGCCTGTTTCTATTACTTTAATTAATTTTTCAATCGGTTGATATACAATGATAATTAACGCAATTGGTGGTAATGGACGGAGAAAACCTTTTTCGATTCCATCCTCAATCAAGTCCATAAAGAAACCCATAAAATCCTCGAATATTTCATTACTATGTTCATCGAGAAAATAACTATCACAGTGAGAATTCGTAAAAAGAAAAGCATCTGCATTTTGTCTTGCAAATTCAAATAAACGGTTGTATGTATGGCTAAACTGTTCACGAATATTTGCATTGACTGGAAAGTCGGTTTTTATTAACTCTGATAGCTGTAAAACACTTTTCGTAAATAAAGAATTAACAAGTGCTTCTTTATTTTCAAAATAACGATAAATGGTACCAGCACCTACTTTTGCTTTTTCAGCAATCATCGGAATTGTTGTACCATCATAACCTCGTTCTGCAAAAAGTTGTATTGCCGCATCAAAAATGTCTTCTTGTTTATTTTTAGCCATTTTTTCACCTCAATTTCAGGAATGAAAATTCATTCCGTTTTTAATTATAAATTACATCGGATAAAAGTCAAGTGTATGACAAGTATCATTGCGTTTTTAATCCCTTGTTTTGTGAAAAAATTTATATCAGCGATTATTAAAATATATCAGCGATTTTCAGGATATATCGGCGCATCTCTAATTATATCAGCGATCTTCAAAATATATCGACTTACCGACAAAAACTGACAACATTTGAAGAAGCTATTCCAAATGAAATTTTAGAATAGCCCGATTTCAAATATGCAGATTAAAAGAAATCATAAATAAACGGCTTGTGCACTGGTACTACATTCTCAAATGCCCGTATTTCCTCTTCGCTTCCGCTAATTAATTCTAATTCATTTAGTTCTAATGGGCGTTTGTATCCAAGCAATATTGTAGATAGTGCATTTATATCTAGCTTGATCCCTTTATCCATCGTTTCTTCTATAATTGTTATTTCATAATTTGCAAGTCTCACTGATACATTATTCCACGGTGCAAATGAATCTGTAATGTGTAGAATGACTTCTTGTTGTACATTGTTCCAGTTTAACTCATACTGTTTTAAGAAATGCTCTACATCTACAATTCTTCCCATAAAATATGGTTTTATTTCTGTTTTCACACGTGGTTCTTGCAATGTATATAACAACTGTTCGTTTTCACTTACTGTCATTTCAAGCTCTTTAATCATAGAATCATGCTGGCAAATAAAATTCCATAGACCATTTCGTGCTTCATTATGCAGTGGAACAAATTCATCTACTGTCATTTTATAGTTTTCTATTTTATATAACATATAGCCGGCTGCAGTTTTATTTTCATCGTAATAAATTGCTAATGTTAAATCCTCATAAACAGCTTGTAACCACCATTTTTCATTGCGAACAAGCATACCAGAAAAACGTTCTGCAAATGTTTCATAAAGCTTCTCGACTTCTTCTGGGTGATTTTCTTTATTGAAACGTTTCACAGTACCATTCACTTGTTTTTTCATAACTAAATCACTCTTTGTCAAATGACATACGAGAAGATTCGCACAAAGTTCCCAGCCGTATTTACGGTAAAATGTAACAGCAAATGGATGTAACATTGATACTGTATATCCGTCTTTTTTCATCGTTTGAAGAGAATGTTGAAGCAATTCTTTCACATATCCGCTTCTTCTGTATTCTGGATACGTCGCTACCCCTGCAACGCCACCCATTTTAAATTTTTCTTTTCCTATGTATATATGAAACGGAATAAGGTGTAGTTTTGCAGCTAAGTCATTACCTTCCATAATACCGTATACTTCATGACTTTCCTTCATTCTTGTAAGTTGCTGCTGCATTCGTTCTTCTTCAACTTTATATTGAAAAGCGTATTCTGATAAGCGTAATGCTTCTCTAAATTTATCTTCTTTTAATCGTATAACGTTCATAAATTTTCCCCCTTCTTTATTTGAATTGTACCATAATTTAAAATATTACAGTGCGGTGAATGAAATTATATAGACTTAACGACACAAATTCAATATAAAAAAGCAGATACATCCTGTATCTGCTTCTCATCCATTTATTTAGTTAACCTTTGAAGTTCTTCGAAGAATGTAGGGTATGATACGCCTACTGCTTCTGCGTCTTCAATTGTTGTTTTTCCTTCTGCTAGACAGCCGGCAATCGCAAGCATCATTCCGATGCGGTGATCACCATAACTATTAACTGTATTTCCTTTTAAAACTGATTTCCCGTAAATAATCATCCCGTCTTCAGTTGCTTCTATGCGAGCACCTAGTTTCGTTAATTCCGCTACGACTGTATCAATACGGTTTGTTTCTTTTACTTTTAATTCGTGTGCATCTTTAATTACTGTAATTCCTTCTGCTTGCGTTGCCGCTAATGCGATTACAGGAATTTCATCAATTAATCTAGGGATAATATCTCCGCCGATTTCGATTCCTTTTAATGAAGATGTTTCAATTGTAATGTTTGCAGCTGGTTCTGATGCTCCTTCGTTAATTGGCTCTACAGTGAACGTAGCACCCATTTTCTCTAAAACATCAATAATACCTGTACGTGTTGGATTCATACCTACATTTTGTAATACTAGTTTACTATTTGGAATAATTGCACCTGCTACTAAGAAAAAGGCAGCTGATGATACGTCACCTGGTACTTGAACATCCGTCGCTGTTAACTTTTGTCCACCTGCTAGTTTCACTGTCTTTCCTTCGCGAGTTACTTTGACGCCAAATGCTTCAAGCATTCTTTCCGTATGATCGCGAGAAATATGTGGTTCTGTAACAGCTGTTACACCTTCTGCACGAAGTCCTGCAAGTAAAATAGCTGATTTCACTTGTGCGCTTGCTACCGGGGAAGTGTATTCAATTGCTTTTAAATCCCCACCACGTATTGTTAGCGGTGTAAACGTTCCTTCTTCGCGGCCATCAATGTTTGCACCCATTTGTTTTAATGGATTTGTTACACGTTTCATCGGTCTTTTTGCAATAGACGCATCACCTTGTACGCAAGAGAAAAATGGTGTATTTGCCAAAATTCCTGACATTAAACGTATAGTTGTACCAGAATTACCAACATCTAATACAGCTTTCGGTTCTTGTAAACCTTCTAATCCTTTACCAACTACAGTGACTTCATCACCGTTTTGTACGATGTCTACTCCCATTTCTTTAAAACAAGAAATCGTACTTAAACAGTCTGCACCAGGCAAGAAACCTTTAATTGTTGTTTTTCCTTCTGCAATCGCACCGAACATGACAGCGCGGTGAGAAATCGATTTATCTCCTGGAATTGTAATATTGCCATTTAATCCGTTATTAACAGGTTGTATTGTTCTTTCCTTCACGTTTTCACCTTCTCATTTAAATTGTTTCATACGTTTGGTATTTTTCTTCTCCAAGCGCTAGCTTTGCTTTCATACGATCTTCTTCTCGTTGGAAGCTAATACGTAATACCCCAAGCAATCCTTCACGTGCTTCTAATATTTGCAAGTTCGTAATACTAATTTCTTCGCGCGCTAAAATACTCGTAATGTGAGCCAATGCCCCTACTTTATCTAAAACATCGACGTATAAGTCGTGATAGGCAGGAATCGCCCCTCTCTTTCTTACCGGTAAAGAGTCACGGTATTCTTTCGCATCCGCAAAATAGTTTTGAATCTCGCCTGCATCTCCGCTAGAAACTGTATCATATAAATCTTCCATTTCAGAGATCCACTCTTTTAATAATACCATTAAATGCTCTCGATTTTGCTTAACAATATCACTCCACATTTTCGGACTACTAGATGCGATACGTGTAATGTCTTTGAAACCTCCAGCAGCTAGCTGATGGATAAGTGGATTATCTCCTGCATGTTTCTCCACTTGCTTTACTAATCCAGCGGCAATAAGATGCGGGAAATGACTAACGATCCCTGTTACATAATCATGTTCTTCTGTATTTAAAACAAGGAAATGTGACCCTGTTCCTTTTAACCAATCTTTTAACTCTTCCACAGGTTCATTTGGCATATGATTCATTGGCGTTAAAATATAAAATGCATTTTCAAATAAATGCGCTTTTGCACTTTCAACTCCCGTTTTATGAGAACCTGCCATCGGATGTCCACCAATGAAAGAAATTTCCTTTGAAAATAAAGCTTCCGCTTCATTCATAATTGTTCCTTTTGTGCTACCAACATCGGTTACAATAACATCTTTTCGTAAACGAAATGACGCTAATTTGTGTAATAACTTCTTCGTTTCTTCAACTGGTGAAGCAAAAACAATTAAATGTGCCTCTTCACATGCATGTTGTAAATTTACTGCTATTTCATCTACTACGTGTAATTCTTTTGCACGCTCTACTTGTTCTTGAAATATATCATAACCTGTTATCGTTACATCGTGCTCTTTCTTAATTGCTAATGCGAGAGAGCCTCCGATTAAACCAGTTCCAATTAATACTACCTTCTTATGCATTTGCCTCATCTCGAGACTTTCTTTTTTTATTTTCAAAGTGTTGTTGTAACACTGAAATCACTCCTTCATTTTGCTCCCTTGTTCCGACTGTAATACGGACGCCATTTGGGAACGGACGAATAATAAATCCTGCGTGTGCACAAGCTTCATAAATCTCTCCAGCATTCTCAACTGGCAAAAAGATGAAATTTGTTTGCGATGGATAAAATGGAATATCATGTTCCTTACAAAAGCTCTCGTATTGTTGTAATCCCTCTGTATTTACACGAACTATTTCCTCAATAAACTCCTCATCACCAAAAGCAATCGTCGCTGCTTTTTGTGCTAATGAAGATACGTTAAATGGCAAACGTACGACATTTAATTTTTTGATTAACTCTTCATGTCCAACCGCATATCCAACGCGGAAAGAAGCTAATCCGTACGCTTTAGAAAACGTTCTAAGTACAAGAATATTTTTATGTTTTTCTAAAAGCGGTAATGTCTCTGGAAAATCTTTTGCTGTTACGTATTCATAGTACGCTTCATCAATGACAATTAACGTATTTTCACTAATGCCTTCAATAAATTGAGTCAATTTTCGGTCATTCACATATGTGCCTGTCGGGTTATTTGGATTACAAATCCATACGATTTTTGTATTGTTATCTACTACTGAAGAAATTTCGTCTAAGTCGTATACACCGTTATTTAACGCAACTTCCTTCACTTCGCAACCTTCTATAATTGCATGATGACGGTACTGCGGGAATGTTGCTCCAGCCGTTACGATGTTATCACCTACTTTTAGTACTGCACGGCTTATTATTTGAATGACTTCATCTAAACCACTACCGCAAAGTACTTGTTCCATTTGCACATGTAACTTATTTGCAATTGTTTGACGGAGCGTTGTAGCACCTCCGTCAGGATATAAAGCATGATCCAACCACGATTTTTGCAACTCATCTAAAACTCGTGGTGAACAGCCGAATGGATTTTCATTCGATGCTAATTTAACAAACGAATGATCTCCGTACACTTCTTTCATTTGTTCAGGTGATTTACCTGGTTTATATGGTTGTAATGATGATAGTTGCTCTTTTACTTGCATGTTAAAACCACCTTTTTATTAAAATTCTTTTGCGTATTTATTATGTTGCGTAATGTTTTGTTGAATTAATTCCATACGATCTTTTCCGAATTGTTCGACTAGTGCATGTGCAAGTTCCCATGCTACAACAGATTCAGCTACTACACCTGCTGCTGGTACTGCACAGCTATCAGATCTTTCAATACTCGCTTGGAATGCTTCTTTCGTATCAATGTCAACGCTTGCTAACGGTTTGTATAATGTAGGTATTGGTTTCATTACACCTCTTACGACAATTGGCATTCCCGTTGTCATACCGCCTTCTAAACCGCCGGCATTATTCGTTTTTCTCGTGTATCCTTGTTCTTCATCCCATAAAATTTCATCATGCACTTTACTTCCTGGCTGTCTTGCCGCTTCAAAACCAACGCCAATTTCAGCACCTTTAAATGCATTAATACTCATAATCGCACCGGCAAGTTTTGCATCTAATTTACGATCGTAATGAACGTAACTACCGACGCCAATTGGCATACCTTCTGCAATAACTTCAACTATACCACCGATTGAATCTCCGCTACTTTTTGCGTTATCAATCGCATCCATCATCTCTTGTTCTACTGTTTTATCTAAACATCGAACTGGTGAATTTTCAGTAATTGTTTGAATTTCTTCAATTGACAAGTTTGAAATATGTTTTGCTTTTACTCCACCAATTTCAAGTACATGCCCTGCTATTTCTACGCCTAATTCTTTTAAAATTTGTTTCGCAACTGCACCAGCAGCTACACGAACTGTCGTTTCTCTTGCAGATGAGCGCTCTAGTACGTTTCTTATATCACGGTGACCGTATTTAATTGCCCCGTTTAAATCCGCATGTCCTGGACGTGGTTTCGTAATTGTACGTTTCATTTCTTTACTTTCTTTTTCCGAAATTGGATCTGCACCCATTACTTTCGTCCAATGTTTGAAATCATCATTTTTTACGATTAACGTAATTGGTGAGCCAAGTGTCATCCCATGACGAACACCACTTACAATTTCAACTGTATCTGTTTCAATTTGCATACGTCTTCCGCGTCCGTGCCCTTTTTGTCTTCTTAATAATTCTTTATTAATATGTTCCGCCGCCAGCGTTAAACCTGCTGGTACACCTTCTAAAATAACTGTTAACTGCGGTCCATGTGATTCTCCAGCTGTAATGTATCTCATTTCTCTTGCCCCTTTACTATTTTTTTGTACAAAAAAGTCCCTACTGAGCGCTCAGTAGGGACGATGTTCATCGCGGTACCACCCTAGTTGTAGACTTCTTTCGTCTACCTCTCTTCTTCTTTAACGATCATTAGACCGTCTTTCCCATCAAAACTTGACGAAAAAGATGCTCCAAGGCTGTAATTCATGCTTACCTTTGTACTGATTCACACCGACCATCAGCTCTCTTTAACAGTGAGATAACCACTACTGTTTCCTCTTCAGCGCATATATGATATGAAATTAAGATAATTTATTTTTGAATCCTTTTAACTCTTCCATGAATTTATGGAATTCTGGAATATCCATTTGTTGTGCAGAATCTGATAATGCAACTGCTGGATCTGGATGTACTTCAGCCATTACTGCATCTGCGCCAATTGCAAGAGCCGCTTTCGCTGTTGGTAATAATAAATCTCTACGTCCAGTTGAATGCGTTACGTCAACAACAACTGGTAAATGTGTTTCTTTCTTTAAAATCGGTACTGCTGAAATGTCTAATGTGTTACGTGTTGCTCTTTCGTATGTGCGGATACCACGCTCACATAGAATAATTTGGTCGTTACCTTGTGCAATGATGTATTCTGCTGCATTAATGAACTCATCAATTGTTGCTGCTAATCCACGTTTTAATAATACTGGCTTGTTAACTTTACCTACAGCTCGTAGTAAATCGAAGTTTTGCATGTTACGTGCACCAACTTGAATTACATCAACGTAGTCTAATGCCATTTCAACATCATTTGGATTTAAAATTTCACTAATGATTGCTAAGTCGAATTCATCTGCTACTTGGCGTAAAATTTGTAATCCTTCTACTCCTAAACCTTGGAAATCGTATGGCGATGTTCTCGGTTTGAAAGCACCACCGCGCATTAATTTTAAGCCTTGGTCTTTCATCGCTTGCCCTACTTGGCGAACTTGTTCTAAGCTCTCTACCGCACAAGGTCCCATGATGAACGTTTGTGTGCCGTTACCAATCAATTCACCTTTTACATCAACGATTGTGTTTTCTTGTTTCTTTTTACGTGATACTAGTAATGCTTTACGGTTATCATCTTCTTGTAATTCTAAGCTAGCTTTGAAGATTGTTTTGAAAATATGTTGAACCGTTGACGTTTCGAATGGTCCTTCGTTATTCTCAGCGATCATATCAAGTACTTCACGCTCACGTACTGGATCAAAACGTTTCGTACCTTGTACTTGCTTTTGCTCCCCAATTTTTTGAACGATTTCACCACGTTTGTTTAAAAGGTGTAATAGTTGTAAGTTAATTTCATCTACCTGTTTACGTAATTGATCTAATTCATGATTTGCCATTTGGAAATCCTCCTCTAATGTTTTAAAAGTATAGTAAGAGAATGAAAAATTCTCTATTTTCTGAACTGGTCAATTATACAAATTTAAAGTGGAATCGATACCTCTTCTTATTTTAAACTAATCATTCGTACAAAGACACTCTCTACTAGTTAAAAACCCACTTTTTTTGTACAAAAAATCCCTACTGATGCAATCAGTAGGGACGATATTTATCGCGGTACCACCCTAGTTGTAGACTTCTTTCGTCTACCTCTCTTCATTGTTAACGATCATCTGACCGTCTTTCCCTTCATAAAGATATATACTATCTTTACTACGAAAAAGATGCTCTAGGACTGTAATTCGCTCTTGTTTTTGTACTGGTTCACACCGACCACCAGCTCTCTGTTACAGGGAAACAACAACTACTGCTTTTCCTTTCAACGCATACATATTTGATTTTCAAGTTGGGCCACTAAAATACAAAAAGTCCCTACTGAATAAATCAGTAGGGACGATATTTATCGCGGTACCACCCTAGTTGTAGACTAACTTTCCGTCTACCTCTCTTCACTGTTAACGATCAATTGACCGCTTTTTCTTCATAAAGACAATACTATCTTTACTACGAAAAAGATGCTCCAAGACTGTAATTCATGATTATCTCTGTACTGGTTCACACCAACCACCAGCTCTCTGTTACAGTAAGACTAACCACTACTGTGATCTCTTCATTGCACTTTGTTTATTCAAATGTTTTTTGAAATTGAATAAGTATGATTCGTATTATAGAACGCTTTTCAAAACACTGTCAACAACTTTTTATATATTTTTTTAAATTACATTTTTGCCCTACATTTCTTCTTGTAAATTCTCCAGAACAATTCCGATGCGAATTATCTCATTATCTATTGCATTTATTACACATTTTTCTACTCTATATCCAATTAATAATTCTTTTATTTGAATGATTTCCGTTTCAAGTAAATTAGCTTCCTGAAGCGTTTGCAGTAAAGTGAAAAATACGTTTGCATACAACTCTTTATACATTTTTATACTCTCTGTCTTCTCAAGTATTTCATGAAATAACTGTTTTAACTCCGTTTGATTCCCTTTTCCACCCACGTCCAAAAATGTTTTACAAATGATAGATAATCCTCTTTCTACTATTTCATCCATAAATAAAATAATACGTAAAAGCATTACATATTCTCTAGCTGTGATTCCCCCCATTTTCGGTCGCTCTCGCAAAAATATACTGAGCCAAGCTGCCCAAAATTTTTGTTGTTCTTTTGCACTTAACGTTTTGACATAATAGCATAAGAACTGCATAAATTTAATTTTATTTTCTTCATTTTCTCGTATAAGTAAAGGGTATAACCAGTCTGTTTTTTGTTCCCAATACAGTACACATTTAATAAATACAAAACTGAGCCATTTTAAGAAAGCTTCCCTCGTATGCGGATGTAATACTTTCAAATGTTCTACCGCATACTTAATAAATCGCTTCATTTCTGTAAATAAAGGTAAATTAATTTGTGTGTAACATAGGCCAGCCCATGCATATTTCGTAATCTCATTTTCCTTCTTTAACTCTAAGTACGGTAACAAATATTTTCGGCACCATTGCTTCTCAATATGATAAAGAAATGTAATATCTGCTACTAAACGAGCTATCATAAAATTTGTTCGTTCTGTACTAATTCTTACTTGTTCTTCAAACAAAAATAAATATTCATACACATTACGATCGTATAAATGATCATATGATAACAGTTTTAATAATACTGCTGTCATTTTCCCAACAGGATGCTGAATCGATTCATTGTAAAAATCTTGTTTTGCCAGCTTAAAATCCGTGTCACTTTTCATGACTTGAGGGAATACCGAAAAAGCAAACCGCTTTACATTGCGTATACTATTTTCCTCTAACTCTTCTAATCGATTACTAATTTCATATAGAAAGCTACTAATTAACCAATGAAAAGCTGTATTTCTAACGAATTTCTGTAATAGAGGAATAACTTTTTGTATTTGTTCATTTGTCAGTCCTCGGTTATTTCGCCACTCCCTAATACAAACAAACCATACTTCATTACTTATTTCGTGCATTCCAACTAATTGATATGCAAATGAAATACTCCATTCTGTATTCAATTTACATGCTTTCGATAACATCTCTAAAAAATGACGTTGTTCAAAAACACCATCTTGAGAAAATTGCTGAACTTGCTTCATAATTTCATCGTCTTTTAGTTCCAATAATCCATCAGCTGTCACATTACAAGTAATACTTTGTTCTGCCGCCTCTTTCTTTTGTACACTGTATCGCTCAGAATGAAAATGAGGATGTTTTTGCTTCATTAACTCGTAACCTTTTGCCGTAGATGGACTATTCGAATCACAAGTGAATAATAAATCCAACACGAAACAAACATCAAATGCTCTTTCCTCCGCAAGGTCCTTTAATACAATTTGAATGACTTCTTCCTTTGTTTTTTCTAAAGAGAGTGCGTAATGATTTTTTATAAGTTGAAAAACTTCGTGTTTATACGTGACGTCTAAAAGAATTCCTTCCTGTAACAACCATTTCATTTTCTCATCGGCGCTAACAAATACATTTTTATTCATCGCATCAATTGCAATTCGATTTTGAAGTACGCTGTTTGCTTCTATCATTTCTGTAATATAATAATTTGCTTTTTTCTCATCGTTTTCACATAGATAGGTTAAACATTCTTTTACAATTTGAATTAAAAACGCTAGATCATTTTGCTGAAACTCTTTTTCCACATTTTCCTTATCCCTTTTTTTCAGTGCCGCTTGCCTTAGTGATAACATCCGCATCTTCTCTATTCCCATCATCATAATTGGAACGGCATAATAGGAAATATGCGGTTTCATCTTTTTATTCCAAATTTGCTCCACAAAAGAAAATGTAGACACGGGTAAACGACTCGATTCCTCAAGTTCTATTGATTCCCCGGTATCATTTCCCCACTTTCTTTCACGCTTCAACTTAAGTTTGCCGTCCAAAATAAACGTTAGTAACAATAAAGCGATTTCTTTATGCTCAGGAAAAGAACATTTTTGCAGTAAGTAAGAAATTGTTTCGATCGATTTACTATCTTTTTCAGCTGTTTCTAATAAAAGCAGTGTCCACCTTGCAAACAACAACGGGTCCATTTTCATTTTCGTTTCGTTTAAGTAGCTACAAATTGTTCTCCATAATAACGGAGATAGTTTAGAATGATTTTTAAAAATTAATTGAAATAATTCTTTTTGATGACTAAAAAGAAATTGTTCCACTAACCATTTTGCAAGTAATTCATCTACCTCATTATAGTTTGATGTAATTAAAAATAAATTTTGTAATTTCCCTTCCGCTTCAAGCCATTCCACCCATTCATAATCGTGAGCAAATTCAACGAAGTAGCGGACTGTTTCAATTTTTTTTATAGATTGTTTTATGTATGATAATTGTTCCTGCTCTACTGACGGCGGTACTGTTACTATGTCACGAATTCGCATTCGTTTTGTAATATAATTATCCCCCATTAACTCCGCCCATCGTTTTACTGCTTTAACGAGAGATTGATGATTATTACCTTTATTCGGATATACAATCGGCCGTATTCCTAAATGCTCCCAGTGGTACGTATTTTCCCCTTGTGCGACAAATGCATAACGTCTTGTACTTGGTGGTAAACCAGTTGCTAAATATTTCATTACTGGGTCATTATGGCTATATCCAACGAATAAAACGGTATAATTCGAGAATAAATCAACTAAAAACCTTCTTGCCCATCCTTCTGTCAAGTAAGCCCTTCCAAAATCACCATCTGTTAAAATTAACGCTTCTTTTTCTTGTTCTATATTGCCATGTATGTAAGCAAGTCCTTTAAACGCTCTACCTGTAGGTAACGCAGGTGCGTAATATACGTTTAATTCTCTATTCATTTCTTTTATCGCAGTTGTAAAATGTCGATCAAAATTTGTTGTTACAATGCGGACTTCTGTATCTAAAGGAAACAACCTCGGAATCGCATAATGAAGCGGATTCGGCTTTGACTTTTCAATATGAACTAAATCTCTTGCAACTTGGTGTACATCTTTTGTTTTCGCAATTTTACCAAGATAATAATCATGCGGTTCTGTAATTTCACGTTTTTCGACATATAACGTTTTTGCAATTTCATCAACTAAATCATCAAAATTTGGTAAGTTTGATTTCCCTTTCATAGAAACTCCCGCTCCAACAAATAGCACTAACTTTCCTTTTTCAAGATGATCAATTAACTCGTCTGGAATTTCTACTTCTGAAGTAATCCACACCGAGGATTCCCCCTTACCTAAAAATGTCATATACTCTCATTTTACTATAACATTTTCCTTTTGTTTTTTTAATATTTAGACAAATAATTGACATGAAAAAGTTTTATGTAAATATATTCGTTACAATGTATGAACTCCTATATTTATTGCAAAACTATGGATAAAACGGAGGTGTAAATTTTGAATGATTTCACAGTAGTGCTTATCAAGTTTATATCGTGCATTATCGCATTTAGTATCGGACTCGCTTTATTTTTCCCAGCAACGTTCGTCCAAATTATTTCGTTCAGTCTCTTTGTTACAATCGTATCTTATATGTTCGTTGATAAAATCATATTAAATCGAATCGGTAATACCGGTGCCATTATGTCGGATTTCTTACTAACGTATTTAAGCGTATGGATTTTCGGTAATATTTTATTAGACAACTATATGCAAATTGCATGGGGAAGCATCCTTTCCGCAATTGTCTTCACATTATCAGAAGTAATCGTTCATCGCTTCTCTAACTCTCACACAAAGCACCACAACGATAATATTCGTATTAATCGTCGCTTCGCATATGGTACGGAGTTTGCGGAAGAACAGAATATATTGGATAAAGATAAGAAGAAGTAATATTTTGATACAGGAGCGCCCTTTTTAATTATGTGGTGCTCTTTTTTGTGTTTTTATTATGGTACGTGAAATTATATGAACGATTTTTCAAATATATCAACGATTATTGCAATATATCGACGTTTCAACAAAGGATATCGACTTACCGACATTATTTGACACGATTTCCTCTAATAAAAAACTGCCTCTTATTTAGAGACAGTTTCTTTCAAATCTTTTAACGTAACAACATTAGCAAACGCTCCAAACACTACGTTATGATGCTTCACAATGTCTTCAGCACGTAACACCTCTGTATCAAACGTACTATGTGCATCGCTCACTAACGTTACTTTATACCCTTCACTAAACGCTCTGCACGTTGTCGTATCCACACAGTACTCCGTTTGCATTCCTGAAATGATAACATGATCGATTCCCTTGTCTTGCAATACTTCTTTTAGGTTCGTCTTGTGGAATGAATCTGGGGTCGTTTTTTCAACGATACTGTCCCCTTCTTGTGGTGCAATTTCCACATGGATCTTCCAGCCATCTGTACCTTTTTCTAACGGATGATCTTTTGGTCCGTTATGTTGTACATAAATAACCGGTATATCATTTAAACGGCATTCCCCAATAAGCTCTTGTAATGTCTCTAAAAACTTTTCCCCATTATGTACTGGCATTCCTGCTGTATACATACCTGCTTGTACATCAATTACTAATAATGCTTTTTTCATATCGCGCCGCTCCCTTTTATTTATATTCCATCATCCAACAATCTTCTAATACCCCTTCATGTAGTTCATGTTCCTTTAAAATCTTCACCTTTTTAAATCCACATTTTTCATAACACTTTATTGCACGTTCATTATTTACTTTCGGGTCCATTGCGATTGCTTCTGCTCCTATTTCGCTCAAAATGTATGTAATTGCGGCCTTAACAAATTTTGTTCCAATTCCTTTTCCCCAATAAGTTGGTTCTCCAATAAATTGATCCATCCCCCATACATTTTGTGATGCTTCATAGCCATATAAAGTTTTCCACTCCGAATCAACTGGATACATTTGAATATAACCGATCGGCACACCATCAAACTCTATTAAGCATCTTTTTTCATGACTATTTGGATTATGTATAAAATGATCCAGTACCATTTCTACTAATTGCGGGTTATCTCGTCCTTCGTAATATTGAAGTACTTCTTGGTCTGTTAACCATTTTGAAATGATTGGTGCATCCTCTTCTACTACGTACCTAACCGATACATTATCTTTTTGAAATAGCATATAGTACCTCTTTTTAATTCTTTATATTTTTCTTGTAGTGAAATCTTTCATTGCACCTATTAGTGCGTATGGTAACAATGTAATCGCAAAAAAAGCTGTAAACATATTAAAATGAGGGATTTTATATGGCGTGAACCATTCTGTGAAAAATTGAGAATTTAATACTCTATTAAAGAATTCTCCGCCAGGTCTAAAGTTTGGTGCCCATGCAGTTACTTCACAAATAATAAACAACAATTGTAAAATTATAAATACCCCAAGATAGCGAAACCATGTTCGTTTCCAAATTGGTTGCGCCTTATTTAAATTCGCTTCCATTTCGCCCCCACCTTTTTTATTTACATCATATTAATTATACACTTTCTACGTTTAATTTGTTAAAATTTTCTATATAATCATTCACGTTGGGGGAATACATTATGTCTAATCCTATAAAATCAACATTAATCATCGTTAGAGGAAACTCCGCAAGTGGTAAAACAACAATCGCAAAGCAACTACAAGAACATTTCGGACAAGGCACACTTTTAGTATCACAGGATGTTGTACGTAGAGATATGCTTAGAGTACACGACACGATCGGTAATTTATCACACGATTTACTATTTGAAATTACAAAGTACGGAAAAGGGAAATGTGAGTTTGTTATTTTAGAAGGTATTTTAAACAGTCGTAGATACGGTGATATGCTGAAAGAATTAATACATTTTTTTGAAGGAAACGCGTATACATATTACTTTGATTTATCGTTAAAAGAAACGATTCGACGACATAACACAAGGGAAAAGCGGCATGAATTTGGTGAGGATTCCCTACAAAAATGGTATAATCCGCACGATACAATTGAAGTTACTAGAGAAACTATTTTTACAGATAACTTCACACAAAAAGATATATTTGATGCAATTCTTAATGATGTGATGGTACGAAAATAAGACCGACAGAATATGTCAGTCTTATTTTCATTATGTTATATTCTAGATTTATTATAAAATCTTCACTTTAACTGTTTGTCTTCCCCAATTCATCGCTTTACTTTTTGAACCCATTAATACATCAATGCGATTACCTTTAATTGCACTTCCGGTATCTCCAGCGATTGCTTCTCCATAACCTTCTACCCATACTTTAGATCCTAATGGAATTACTTTCGGATCTACTGCGATAATTCTCATATTTGGATTAGCCGTTAAATCATGTCCCATCGCAGTTAAAACGCGTCCACCATATGTACCATTCTCACTCGGATCAGCAGTATATGCTGTCGCCACCACCGTTAATTCACGTTTAGCAGACTGCGCGTTATTTTTAGACTCTTCTTTTGCCTTTAGTGCTTCTCGTGCTTTTGCCTCTTCCTTGGCTTTGGCTATTTCTCGTGCTTTCGCCTCTTCCTTAGCCTTTGCTATTTCTTGCGCTTTTGCTTCTTCTTTAGCTTTGGCTATTTCTCGTGCTTTTGCTTCTTCTTTAACCTTTGCTATTTCTCGTGCTTTTGCTTCTTCTTTAACCTTTGCTATTTCTCGTGCTTTCGCCTCTTCCTTAGCTTTGGCTATCTCTTGTGCTTTTGCTTCTTCTTTAGCTTTGGCTATCTCTTGCGCTTTCGCTTCTTCCTTAGCTTTGGCTATCTCTTGTGCTTTTGCTTCTTCTTTAGCTTTGGCTATCTCTTGCGCTTTCGCTTCTTCCTTAGCCTTTGCTATTTCCTGTACTTTCGCTTCTTCCTTAGCTTTTGCTACTTCTTGCACTTTCACTTCTTCCTTAGGTTTCGCTACTTCTTGCACTTTCACTTCTTCCTTAGGTTTCGCTACTTCTTGCACTTTCACTTCTTCCTTAGGTTTCGCTACTTCTTGCACTTTCACTTCTTCCTTAGGTTTCGCTACTTCTTGCACTTTCACTTCTTCCTTAGGTTTCGCTACTTCTTGCACTTTCACTTCTTCCTTAGCCTTTGCTACTTCTTGCACTTTCACTTCTTCCTTAGGTTTTATTGTTTCTTTTGCCTTTGTTATCTTCTGTGTTTTAGCTTCTTCCTTAGCTTTCACCGATTTTTGTACTTTCGCTACTTGCTTCGTTTTCTCGTCAGCCTTTTTTTCAATTGGTGCTTTATTTGATAAGAAAGAAACATTTACATAAGCTGTTTTTCCCTTATACTCAAATTGTAGCCATCCGTCTTTTACTTGCTTCGTTGATTCAATTACATCATCTTTTTTCAGTCTGCCAAGAATTTTTGATTCTGTGTTTGATTCAGAACGTACATTTAACAAATCTGCTGTTACATGGTAAATATCTTTCGTAAACTCCGAGCTTACAAATACTTCTTTACCATTTAACTCAATTTTTGACCAGCCATCTTCGGTATTGATGACTTTTAACTCTTCCCCGTTTTTTACTTTTTCAACCACTTTTGATTCTGTAGTCGGTTTTTCACGTACGTTGAGTACATCTGCTGTTACGATCGTTTCTGCAGTAGCAGTTGTAGTAAATGCTCCCAGTCCGAAAACAGTTGCTGTTGCTGCGCCAATTACTTTTTTCATATTAGCCTCCATTATTTTTTTTTGAATTCTATCAAATACTTCCATAAATTTACGGAAGCATTTGCAGCAGTATATTAGTACCACTTAATATACTGCTATTAAAACTCCTTACTCTAATACTATCAAATTCTTATTTCTAATTCTATATATTATAAGTTTCCTTATTTTCTATAAACGTTTTATACCATTCTTCACACTATATAGTTGTCGCAATTCCCGCCAAAAACAAACTGACGATTGCTAAAAATTGAGTAGCGACTATAGCCCCCTCATGATCTTTCACACTACATTCGCTCGTTTTTTGCAAAAAGTTCATTTTACATAAAAATTTATTTATTACAATAAGAATATAAGATATATTTTTTTAAAAGGAGGATTTCAAGAATGAATAAAGAGGATAAAATTCACGCTGAGAAAGTGTTGAAAAATCTATTCATCGGATCACAAGTTGATGGATTACAATTTGGTATTTCTCCAGGCGCTATAAAGATTCATTTCACAAACTTTCACGACTCCGTTGATTATGACGGACAATTATATATCAATATCGAATCAAAATGGTGTTTATTTAATAAACCTCCAAAAAGATATCCATTACATGAAGATGAATTTGAAGATTATTCTGAGGAAGAAGAATATGGGAGAATATTTGAGATAAGAAGACAAAAAGTTACCGATATACAACTCGGCTTAGAAAGCCCTTATTTAATTGTTACATTAGAGAGTGGACAAATTATTTTTGTAAATGGTTTTCATGATTATTATGAATGTTGGCAAGCTGGTGTCCAATATGAGCAATGGCTTGTAGTTGCTGCACCTGGGAATGAAATCGCCACTTGGACTTCCGATGAGTTTATCGATAAATAAACTGTCTTCCCGAAGGAGAACCGACGATATTTTATGAACTACATAACTATTTCTATTACACTTAAACGAATGACCATTTTACTTTAATAGAAATCATTTTATTAAATTTGAAAGGACGATAATGATGGCATGTGTCCATGATTTTGGAATAATTGAAGAATTTGATTCTCAAAAAAGTTACAACGATTATACACCAGAGAAATATGATTGTGTTTCTGTTGATGATAATATTATCAGTAATTTAAGTCAAAATTTATCAATTATGAAAACCTACTTTCATACAGTAAAAAGTCAGGAATATGGTTTAGCTTATTGGGGTATTACAATTATCCCTCCTGAATCATTAGCAATTTTCTATGAAACAGTTACATCTTCAAAGTTCTTCAAAAAATCTGATGAGCTGAATGAATTAGCTTCAAAAATTGTACAAGCTGTAGCAGAAAACAAGTACATGATTCATTATGGAATTTGAATGTAATTCAAAAAATGCTTAGGATTTCTCCGAAGCATTTTTTGTATGGTACTAATAAATTTATTCCCTAGTCATTTAGTCAATACTTGAACCTATTTCCTCGTCTTTTAAATGTAGAGTGCCCCTATTAATCTAAATAAGCGTCTCATTTCCAATCTTCCAGCTAAACCATCTCCCATGCCCTTCCGTTTCTCCAACCGTTTCACGATATTCGTTTCCGTTAATATAATAATCAATATGAAGGTCCCGGTCCCACATGTTGTTATAAAGATGGAATACATCACGCTTTGCACCGATTTCTTGGATTTGTTTTTCCAGCTTACGTTTTACTTGTTCTGGTATTTGATTGGCGACGTGTGTATGGAAAATGCAGATAACAGCATCTTCACTTATTTGTTCAATAATAGATGGTAATAACTCTACACCGTCTCCTTCTATTAATTGAACAGATTTATTTTTTACTAAAGATGCAGCTTTGTCAAACAGTTCAAGCCTTTCTTTATGTTCTGGCCAAATGAGTGCACGTAGCCATAAATAATCTTCATCACTATGTAAATCGTTTACATGTAAATCTAGTCCAATTCTTTCTACGACAGGTGGACTTTCTTTTAATAAATGAGGCACATTCTCCCCTCTTATTTCAGAAGTTACATGTACATTCGAGTTTATATTTCCGTATGTTTCATCTGTACCGTACGAATAGCTATATTGGTCCCAAAATAATTGTAATCCAGAACTTGTCCCAATTTCTATTAACGCTAACGGTTTATTCACTTTGTTAAATATGTAACTGAAACTTGGATATAAGTACGCACATCGTCTTACTTCATTCGTTTGAACGAGTTTCGTTTGTAATAAATTAATCATTTCTTCTCTGTACATTTTACAGAAATCTTTAAAATGATTAAAAGCTTGATCTAAATCCGTATTAGCATGTTCAACTAAGCTACTATAATACGTTTTTACATGATGTTCTTTCCCTGCTAACAATAAATAATGTACTGCACCTAATAATAAGTTTGGGACTGGTTGACCTACCTGAGCATAGGACGATAGTGTAAGTACTTCCTCATCTTCAGCAATTTTCATTGATAAATATTCATATAAGTCACTTGACCCTTTACATTCCTTTATTGAAAAATTTCGAAATAAGTTTGCGATTTGTTCTTGTGTACGCATGTGTATCCCTCCTTTTAACTTTCAGAATAATCATACAATAAGTTTTGAAAAAAGTCCCATAAAAAGGTATCCTTTCTACCGACTTTTGGATACGTAAGCTTTTTCGAGATAATTTCAAACTGTAATTTTTTTCTATTCATTAACTGAAAAGTGCTTGTTAAATAAGAATTTTGGCAAATAAAGCGTTAAATATTTTAAAATTATCAGATAACACTAGATATTTTAGTCTATTAATTATTATAATAGAGTATGAGATGGTTATACAATTGAGACAAAAAAGGTAAATACCTAGGTGGGGCCTAGGCGGTGTTTTCTTTTTACGGCTTAGACACAGTAAACACCTACTCTTTTTTGCCAATATAGGGGATGGAGAGATTATCATGAGCAACATGCAGCAAAAAACAGACGTTATCTTAATTGGTGCAGGAATTATGAGTGCAACGTTAGGCTCATTACTAAAAGAATTAGCACCTGAATGGGAAATTAAAGTTTTTGAAAAACTCGCAAGTGCCGGGGAAGAAAGCTCTAATGAATGGAATAATGCAGGTACAGGGCATTCTGCGCTATGCGAACTGAACTATACTTCCGAAAAATCTGACGGATCTATAGATATTAGTAAGGCTGTAAAAGTGAATGAGCAATTCCAGCTTTCAAGACAATTTTGGGCATATCTTGTAAAAAGCAAATTAATTCGTAATCCACAAGATTTTATTATGCCTCTACCTCATATGAGTTTAGTACAAGGTGAAAAAAATGTGCAGTTTCTAAAAAACCGTTTTGAAGCGCTTTCAAAAAATCCACTGTTTCAAGGAATGGAGTTTTCCGATTCTCCTGAAACATTAAAAAAATGGCTTCCACTCATTATGGAAGGTCGTACATCTAATGAGCCTATGGCGGCAACGAAAATTGACTCTGGAACAGATGTTAACTTTGGTGCATTAACACGAATGTTGTTTGATTACTTAAAAACGAAAAATGTCGAGCTAAACTACAAACATAGTGTCGAAAACATTAAACGCACGAAAAATGGTTTGTGGGAAGTGAAAGTACACGATATGAATAGTGGTAAAATTGAGCATCACACTGCTAAATTCGTCTTTATCGGCGGCGGTGGCGGTAGCCTACCCCTACTTCAAAAGACTGGTATCCCTGAATCAAAACATATTGGTGGATTCCCGGTAAGTGGACTATTTATGGTATGTAAAAACCAAAAAGTTGTAGAGCAACATCATGCGAAAGTATACGGTAAAGCTAAAGTTGGCGCTCCGCCAATGTCTGTACCTCATCTAGATACGAGATATATAGACAACAAAAAAGCTTTACTGTTCGGACCATTCGCAGGGTTCTCTCCTAAGTTCTTAAAAACTGGTTCAAACCTTGACTTAATTGGTTCTGTAAAACCAAATAACGTCTTAACGATGTTAGCTGCTGGTGTAAAAGAAATGGGACTAACAAAATACTTAATTCAGCAAGTTATGTTATCACACGAAAAACGTATGGAAGAATTACGCGAATTCATTCCGAACGCGAAAAGTGAAGATTGGGATATTGTAGTTGCTGGTCAGCGTGTACAAGTAATTAAAGATACTGATGCTGGCGGTAAAGGAACACTTCAATTCGGTACAGAAGTTGTTAGTGCGGCTGATGGATCAATCGCAGCATTACTAGGTGCTTCACCGGGTGCTTCTACTGCCGTTCATGTTATGCTTGAAGTATTAGAAAAATGTTTCCCAAGTCGAATGGTAGAATGGGAAGGAAAAATAAAAGAAATGATTCCTTCTTACGGCATTTCATTAACAGAAAATCCAAGATTATTCCAAGACCTTCACACTTCTACAGGTCGTACCCTTGGATTAAATGAAAAAGAAACAGTTCATAATTAATGAAGAAATAAAAACGTCCGATACATTCGGACGTTTTTTCGTTACTAGAAATTATATTTTTCAATATTATCCTTTGTAAATACAACTCGCTCTGGCAATACGATAATTCCGTTTCCTTCTGCCTCATAATCATATCCTTGAATGGAGTTTGGCTCTACTTTCACTTTTCCAATTCCTTTTACTTCGAAGCTATCCCCTACTTTTAACTTCTTCCCTTTTACAACAATTTCATTTGCTACATACGTTGCGAGTGCACCTTGTTGTTTTACGTCCCATAATCCGAATTGTTGTACAGTTCCTCGTTTTACGTAATCACGCATAACGTTTGGTGTAGAGAAGCCAGTTACGACAACCTTTTTATCCATTTTTAAATTTTCAGCTGCTTGTGCCATTGCCGGAAGTGCCGTTGCATCTGGACAAATGACCGCATTAATATCAGGGTACGTTTTTAAAATATTCTCCCCTACTGACAGAGACTTTTGCGCATTATTTTCACCGTACTGCGTCGTTACAATTTCCCAGTTCGGATATTTCTCTTTAATAATTTCTTTCGCTTTCGTTACCCATTGGTTTTGATCTGTTACTGTTGGGCTAGAATAAAAAAATGCTACTTTCCCTTTATCTCCAATTTGCTTGGAAGTCATTTCTATTAATAAATTAGCAAGTTGGTCTGGTGTTCCTTGGCTTATATAAAAGGAACGATCTTTCGGATTCACATCGGAATCCCATGTTAACACCGTCATCCCTTTTTTCTTAGCACGTTGCAGTGATTGCGATAAACCATCAACTGACGTTGAAGAAACCATAAGTGCATCATAGTTTTGGTTAATGAAATTGTTTATATATTTTACTTGCCCAGATACACTTGCTTCAGACGGTCCATCATATTTCACTTGTACGCCTAGTTTATCTCCCATCTCTTTTGCTCCTTCACCACCTGATGTAAAGAATCCAACTCCTGTTAATTTCGGGATAAATGCAAATTTCACATCATCCGCTTTTTTCTTATCTGCGGTTTGACTAGAACAGGCGATTAAACCGATTAAACACATACATACAATGAATACAATCCCTAGTTTTCTCTTCATGACATTTCCTCCTTATGCAAATTCTTTCTTTTCCCCAGTGTGAATTGATGTAATTTGAAATGTCTCATAATAACTGAAAGAATAAGGATAATACCAATTACTACGTTGGATTGTTCATTTGTTAAACCCGTCATTTGCAAGCCATACTGCATGAGTCCAATGAAAATACTCGCCAGTACAGTACCGATAATGCTTCCTTTTCCCCCTGTAATAAGTGTCCCGCCTAATACGACTGCCGTAATGATTGGTAAAATTGTTTCACTTCCCATATCAGCACGTGCAGAACCGAAATAGGCAGTTAAGAAAGTCCCCCCTAATCCACCTCCTAACCCGGAAAGTATGTAAGCGATTATGACTACTTTTTTCGTTTTAATCCCGGTGTATTTTGCTGTATTTTCGTTCGCACCTGTTAATTTTACATGGCGCCCGTATATAGTTCGGTGAAATAATACAGTACATAAAACTGTTAATACGATCAGTAGCCATAATAAATTCGGTATTCCTATAAAACTACCGTTTGCCAGTTGTACAAATGTGTCAGGTAAACCGCTTATTCCTTCGTACCCAGAAGCACCTGCTCCTCCTGAAATGACGAGTGCAATTCCTCCGTATAAAAACATCGTGCCGAGTGTAACGACGAGTGGTTCTACATCTGTCATTTTTATAATAAGTCCGTTTAAAGCGCCTGCTAAACAACTAATTATTAGAGATATTATGACAGCAAACAAAATAGATATTCCGTTCATCCAAAGTACACCGATCAAGATCGAAGTGAGACCCATTATTGAGCCGACCGATACATCAATTCCTCCTGTTACAATAACAAAAGTCATTGGTATCGCCGCAATTGCGATAAATAGGAAATCATTTGTACTAAAAAGGAGATTACTAATATTTAAGAAATCACTATTGATTAAACTAAAGAGAATGAATTCTATAAGAAGCAATACAATTAGAACACCTTCCCATCTGTATACATACTTCATAGATTCATCCTCCTTTCTGCCTTCCACTTTTTCATAACACTATCCAGTATGATGATAAGTAATAATAAAAAACCTGAAATAGCATTATTCCAAAATGCTGGTATTTTTAGAAAGACGAGTGAACTGCTTATTGTTTCTAAAAAGAATGCTCCTAATGCAGCTCCAACTATAGAACCTGTTCCTCCTTTTAAATGAACTCCCCCTAGTACAGCAGCTGCGATAACCTGTAGTTCTATCCCAGTTCCTGTTTGATTAGGAACGAATCCGATATTCATAACAAATATGCAACCAGCGAGCGCAGCACTTATGCCTGAAATCATAAACGCACATATTTTCACTTTATTAACAGGTATACCAATAAGTCTCGCGCCATCTTCATTATCACCTACCGCATAAAAGTATCTTCCAAATGGCACTTTCCTTAAAAAGAAGTATAGTAGTAGTAAAATAATAAGAACGAACCATACAGTTATAGGTAAACCAAAAATGACGATAGATGACAGCTGCTTAAAATCGTTTGGAATATCTTCAATCCACTTCCCGCCTGTAAAAATTAACATGGCACCCCTAATAATTCCTAACATGCCTAATGTCATAATAATGGCCGGTACCCGAAACTTTGCAACACCAATTCCATTTATAAAACCGAGAATAGCGCCAAGTATAATAGCAGCAAGTATGGACAGAGATGCATGATATCCATCAGTTAACAACATTCCGCAAACTACTGCACTTAGCCCCATGCTTGAACCAACTGATACATCTATATTTTTCGTAAATAAGACGAACGACTGGCCAATTGCTAACACGACTAAAATAACGCTTGATTTCACCATTAAAGATAACGAGTTAAATTGGATAAAACTAGGATTTATCATTCCTACAATAGCTATATAAATTAGTAGTAACGTTATGATAGACGTTTCGTGCATTTTTAGCATGCGTTTCATTCCGCTACACCTCCGTATGCAAGGCGTGTAACTTCATTCACACTCAGTTGTTCTTTTTCCATATGAGAAACAAATCGTCCATTTCTCATTACATATACACGGTTTACTAATTGAACAATTTCTTCAACATCTGAAGAGATTAATAAAATTGCGAGTCCTTCCCTTTTCATTTTTTCGATCGTCTCATACACTTCAAGCCTTGCTTTCGCATCAATTCCACGAGTCGGCTCATCAAGAATAATAACTTTAGGATTACATGCGAGATACTTTGCAAGCACGACCTTCTGCTGATTACCTCCTGATAAAGATGCCATTTCTTCATTCATATCCTGTACAACAATTCGGAACTGTTCTATAAACGAATTAACTAAAACGCTTTCTTTTTCTTGATTTATAAAAAAACGATTATTTTGCTGTAAACTTGCTGCTGCAATATTTTCTTTAACAGAAGCAATTGAGAAAATGCCATTCCTCGCCCTATCCTCTGGCACATAAACTAGTCCTTCGTCTAGCCTTTTATGCAAAGAACATGTATCAATTGATTTCCCATCTAATAAAATAGACCCTGTTTTTACAGTTTTCAATCCAAATATCGCTTCTGCTAATTCCGTTCTGCCCGATCCAACAATGCCAGCAATACCTACAATCTCACCAGCATGTACAGTGAATGAAATATTTTCGAATGCGTGACCATTTATATCAATCACTTCTAATATTTTTTTCATCCTTGTGGTCTCTTGAACTACTTCTATTTTCTCTTTCTGTTTATACCCTTTTGGCAATAGCCCCTCCATCAGCATGTCATATGTATAGTCACATACATCTCCTTGACTTACAATCATTCCATCTCGTAATATTGCTACTTTGTTGGCAATTTCAAAGATTTCTGGAAAACGATGCGTAATATAAATCATCCCTATTCCTTTTTCTTGTAAACTTTTCATCAACACAAAAAGACTCTTAATTTCGTGAGTTGTTAATGTCGATGTTGGCTCATCTAGAATAAGAATCTCGGCTTCTCGTATTAATCCTCTCACAATTTCTACTAACTGTTGTTGCGCAATCGATAATGATCCTCCTAGTTCATTAAGGTCAATATCCCACCCTAGACTGTTAATCAATTGCTCAATCTGTACTCTTAGTTTCTTTTTCTTTTCTTTTAACCCGATACATATATTTTCTTCAATAGTCATATGCGGAAAAATGAGCGGTTCTTGCGGTATTAAATACATACCTTTTCGGTGTGCTTCTGACGGATTTGAAAACTGTTGCTTCGTTCCTTTTACATATATTTCTCCATCATCATACGAATATAACCCCGTTAATATTTTCATTAATGTTGATTTCCAGCACCATTCCCTCCAACTAATGCGTATATATCTCCGCGCTCTACTTGAATGTTCACTTCTTTTAATACAAGTTGATTTAAAAACGCCTTACTCATTTTTTTTACTTGTAATAAAGGTGCGTTCTCCACATGATGTCACCTGCCTTTATACAGAACATTTTTTGAGAAAATGATTATTTGTTCTACTTGTTTTGTAGCATTGTATATTCCTTTTTTTATATCTAGAACACTTTTTTCTACGTACTATTAATCGCTTCAACTGGAATAAACAAAATATATGGTACATATGTTTAAGCTGTGGTCAATTGTTGAAAGGGATGAAGAGTATGACTCAGCTGAACTTTGAAGAGAATTTATTAACGAAAGTAGCTTGGTACTATTATAAGGACCAATTAACACAACAGGAAATCGCTTCACTTCTTCATATTTCAAGAAATAAAGTCGTCCGGTTATTAGATAAGGCGCGGAGTGAAGGTATCGTTACATTTCACGTAAAAGGGACTGGTTTGCACTGTTTAAGTATTGAGCGTGACTTAATGAAAAAGTTCTACTTAAAAGATGCTTTTATTATCCCGACCCCAGTAAACAATTATCACGATTCTCTCGGAAAAGCTGCTGCACAATATTTAGAAACTCAGCTCCAGCAAGGAGATTTACTCGGTATTGGCTGGGGAGAAACAATTAGCAAAATGCTAGAAAACATTCATTTCGAAAGTTCTATTAATCTCTCAATCGTAACGTTAACAGGCGGAGTAAATCACTATCTCCCGAGAAAACAAAACTATTTACATTACATGCAAGGTGATCTTCACATTATCCCTACGCCGTTTCTAGCGTCTACAACCGAAATGGCACAAAGTATTCTATCAGAACCGAGTGTAAAAGATATGCTTCATGTCGCTTCACTTGCTCATACGGCTGTTGTCGGTATTGGAGGACTATCTCAAGACGCTACGATTGTAAAAAAAGAAAAATTAACATTACGTGAGATGACATATATTCGTAGTCAAAACGGTGCTGGCGATATTTTAGGACAGTTTTATGATACAAATGGCAATTTATTAGAGCTCTCGCATCACAATCGTCTAATTGGCACGCCTCTCTCTATTTTGCGCAATATGAATCATGTCGTCGGTGTTGCTGGAGGTATAGAAAAGATAGATGCAATTTATGGTGCCTTAAAAGGAAAGTTTATTCATACATTAATTACCGATGAGGAAACTGCCCTCTCCTTATTACGAAAGGATGGTGATTGTTAATGTCCAATTTATTAGCTTTCGATGCTGGTACAGGAAGCATACGAGCAGTTCTTTTTGATTTACAGGGTAATCAAATTGCAGTAAGTCAAAAAGAATGGATTCATAAATCTGACCCACGTTACCCTGGTTCTATGAACTTTGATGTAATAGAAAATTGGAAGCTGGTACAAGAATGCACGAAAGAGGTTCTTCAAAAAAGCAATACTCTTGCCTCTTCTATTCTTGCTATTAGCGCTACAAGTATGCGGGAAGGATTTGTTTTATATAATCAAGATGGGCAAGAAATATGGGCGTGCGCAAATGTTGATGGGCGTGCATCCGCGGAGGTTAGTGAACTAAAAGAAATTCGGTCACATCTTGAAAAAGATTTATATACAAAGTCTGGTCAAACTTTTTCATTAGGTGCTTTACCTCGCCTACTTTGGATAAAAAAACATGAACCCGACGTCTATAATTCTATTCACTCTTTTACAATGTTAAACGATTGGATTTTATATAAACTAAGCGGCGTGCTGCAAATTGATCCTTCAAACGGTTGTACGTCTGGAATCTTTGATTTACAAAATAGAAATTGGGATAACGATGTAGCTAAAGAGTGTGGTATAACTTTACCATTTTCACCAAAAGTAAATGAAGCTGGCACTGTGATTGGTAATGTTACAAAAGAATGTGCAGCATTAACTGGATTACGTGAAGGAATTCCTGTTGTAGCCGGGGGCGGAGATGCTCAAATGGCATCACTCGGAACTGGAGTCGTGAAACCACATCAAACATTAATATGCGGAGGTAGTTTTTGGCAACAAGAAGTGAATGTTACTGAGCCAATACCAGATCCGCATGCTGCGATTCGTATAAATTGTCACGTCGTACGTAACCTATGGCAATATGAAACGATTGCCTTTTTCCCAGGCCTCGTTATGCGCTGGTTTCGAGACGCTTTTTGCCAAGAGGAAAAGAAACTTGCTGACAAACTCGGTGTAGATGCTTATGAATTATTAGAAGAACAAGCAAAAGACGTACCTGTCGGCTCACATGGCATTATCCCTACTTTTTCAAACGTTATGAACTACATTTCTTGGCGTCATGCCGCACCATCTTTTTTAAATTTAAGTTTAGACGCTGACAAATGTGGAAAAAAAGAACTGTTCCGTGCTATTGAAGAAAATGCCGCCTTCGTTACACTTGGAAACTTAAAATTAATAGAAAATCTCACAGGGACATTCCCTTCTGAAGTCGTTTTTGCTGGTGGTGCCGCTAAAGGAAAACTATGGCCACAAATTCTATCAGACGTCCTTGGTATTCCTGTAAAAGTACCTGTTGTGAAAGAAGCAGCTGCTTTAGGAACTGCAATTGCTGCAGGAGTTGGTGCTGGCATATATGCATCTATGGAAGAGACTGCCGAAGAGTTTGTACAGTGGGAGCAAACATTCGAACCAGTAACTGAAAATCACGAACTATATAAAGAGTTCTATGAAACATGGAAAACTGTATATGACAGTCAGCTCGCTTTAGCTGATAAAGGACTCACTTCACATATGTGGATTGCGCCTGGTGCACTGTAACACATTACATAAAGGAGTGGAATGTATGTTAAAAGCGAATGAAAATGACTTCTCCTATCGCTTCGGTGATAACGGGCCGAAATATTTAATACAAGGTCCGAATATTGATCTTGGCCTTGTTGTCATTCAGCCTGGGCAGGAGTTTCAAAACCATTATCATACGACGTGCGAAGAGGTCTTTTATGCATTAGAAGGTGAAATAGATTTCTATGTAAATAACGAAAGAGTTCCAATGAAACAAGGTGACGTCCTGCAAGTTCGTCCTCATGAATCTCACTATCTTATTAACCATTCTGACAAACCTTTTAAAGCGGTTTTTATAAAGTCACCACATTTACCAAATAAAGATACTGTTCAAACGGAAAATCCAACATTAACGAAGGAGTGATTTTGAATGACTTGGGGATTTAAAAATCGATTAAATACAATTTTACCTGATGGTAGAGCGGTTATGTTAGCGATAGATCACGGCTACTTTTTAGGACCAATTCACGGGCTTGAACAACCACTTGAAACAGTTAAAAACTTGCTTCCTTACACAGATTCCCTCTTTTTAACGCGAGGTGTACTTAACTCCTGCATTCCTGAAAATTGCAGTACACCGATGGTTATGCGCGTATCAGGCGGAGCTACTGTCGTCGGTAAAGACTTAGCGAATGAAACAATTGTTACCCCTGTAAAAGAAGCAGTAAAACAAAATGCAATTGGCGTCGGCGTATCTGTTTTCGTCGGATCAGACTATGAAACACAAACAGTTACAAATCTCGCAAATGTAGTTTCAGAAGCTCACGATTATGGTCTTCCAGTACTTGGCATTACCGCAGTTGCAAAAGAACTGCAAAAACGTGAAGCTCGCTTTTTAGCACTTGCTTCCCGTGTATGCGTTGAAATGGGTGCTGACATTATTAAAACGTATTACTGCGAAGGATTCGAAAAAATCACAAGCACTTGCCCTGCCCCAGTCGTTATCGCGGGCGGCCCAAAACTAGATTCAATTGAAGACGCATTAAACATTACGTATAACGCACTGCAAGAAGGTGCAATCGGCGTAGATATGGGCCGCAACATATGGCAATCCGAACATCCAGCTGCGATGATTCAAGCGATACATGGGATTGTGAAAAATGGGTTGAATGTGAAAGAGGCACTCCAATTATATGAGGATGTAAAAAATTAAAACAAACTATTGCATTTAAAGGAAAAGCCCATATGCTAGATTACTGAGTAATCTAACATATGGGCTTTCTTTTACGTTTTTCATTGTTTTGAATTTAATCTATAGATCGCGCACATTCCAAACAATCTCACCGCGTTCGCCAAACGTACTATGATGTCGCGTAAATCCTAACTTCTCTAACACTCGAAAAGACGCAGTATTCCAAGCGCCTACAGTAGACCATAGTCTTTTGCGCCCCGTAGCAATCGCAGCCTCCAATACCGCTGATGCTGCCTCTGTCGCATAACCCATGCGATGAGCACTACGGAACAACTCGTATGCAATCTCCGGCTCTTCAAGCGTGGAACGACCGATAATTAAGCCACAGTAACCGATGAAATCGCCTTCGTCTCGTCTACGAATCGTGAGAAGAGAAATACCATTTTCAGCTGCTATCTTGCGCTTCTCAATAAGATCGTTACGAACAGATTCAACGGTTGGCATTTCCACTCCACGTTCACCAACTAGTTCTCTAAGCCAGACTGCATCGGATTCCTCCCACATATTCAGGTCGAGTCGTTCCGTTTTCAGCTGGAACGCCATATCTTTAAATACAGATGTCATAGCGGTAACCTCCTATTTATATCACTGTACTACTTATAATCGTTTCGTACTGTACCATATGGGAAACCTGCTAGATTCTCTAGTTTTTTTGCATTAAGATACATTATTGTTATTTTATGCATAAGCAATTCCTTTGCAAAATAGACCTTGTTATGAAACTTCATTTTAAAAATTTAACTAGATTACACTCTTTTAGTTGCTACTTATACAGTATATGAAATTTATATCAACGATTTTCTCGATATATCGACGATTCAACACAACATATCGATTTACCAACAATATTATTTATGAAGCACCCACTCAATTAACTCAATTGCTGCTTTAATACGGTCCTTCGTATCATCTAAAAATAGTTTATTAAGTAACGCATCTAAATGAATTGGCTTATTCGGTAACGTTTGAATATACTTCAACACAGATCCCGCTGGCGGTACTGGCTTATTATTAATAGCCCATATTCCTTCTAACAATGTCCAAGTTGAAGTTTGAACTATGTATGAAGCCTTTAACTCATCATTTGCTTTCAAAGCAGATTGAATTTTAATTAACGAACTCTGTAACCAATGAGAAATGCCTTTCACTTTGTCGCTAGAAACACGATAGTTTTCAAATTCAGATATAGCTATTTCTTTTAGTTTTTTTAAGTCACCACTTTTATCAAATAAACATTTATCACATCCATATTTTACTATAAATCAAAAAAAGAGGATATTTGTTTATTAATAAACAAATATCCTCTACCTTTACATATATATTACGACTGTTGATAAGCCGCTTTCGATGATTTTACATAATAAACTGCATGATCTACATTAATAATATGATCTGGTTTTGGTTTACCACGGCTCGCTCTATGACCTGCTAAATGCTCTTCACTTGTTTCCCAGTTTTTCCATGCTTCTTCAGATTCCCAGCGAATCATAACGACTACTTCTTCGTCGCCGCGTCTTACTTTTTTCACAAGAACACTTAAATCAATAAAACCTTCAAACTTTTCAATAATACCTTCTCCAGTAAAACGTTCTACAACTATATTTGATGTACCTTCTTTTACTGTAAATGTTTTCGTTTCGATAAACATATATCCCACTCCTTCATTCTAATACGAATACTACTATACTTCTATTATAGTTGATTATGATAATTATTTTCAATTATAAAGTTTAGATTTTTCGAATTATGCTGTTTTCTCTTCTATCGCCTCATCTAAAAACTTGAAATACGGAAGTAACATTCCTATTAAAGAGGTGACACATATAATTGCACCGATGATTAAATATAGCGCTCTTACTCCCCACATTTCACTCAATATTCCCCCTACTAACACACCTAACGGCATAGCGGATCGTATGAAAAATAATCGCACTGAAAATACTTGTCCTATCATATTGTTCGGAACTGACTGTTGGCATATCGTTGTGTTATGAACATTGAAAAATGCAATACAAATCCCTGCTATTACTTCAACTATTATTGCAATGATAATACTATGATTGAACCCTAGCGAAATGTATGTGAGCCCCCCTATAAACAATCCTCCAAGCATAAGTATACGCCGGCTTTTATATGTTACTTTTCCGACTAGTATAGATCCAACTACATAGCCAAGTGGGAATCCGGCCATAAAATAACCAAATTCCGCATATCCCGCTGATAGCTCATCTTTTATATAAGGAAGGTTTGTGACCATTGTTACTCCTACTCCAAATTGAACAAAAGTTAGAAATATACCGAGCCAAACGATGATTGGTTTTGTGAAAAAATATGTAAAACCGTGAAGAAACTGTTCTAGCCACGTTTTCCGAATAGGTTGCGACGTTCTATTTTCTTTTATATAAAGTAAGAAAGTGCCACTAACAAATAAACAAATGCATACGAAAGATAACGCAAGTTCTGTGCCAATCAAATGAATGACTACTCCACCTAATACTGGCGCAAGAAACATCATAAGACGAGTCATTCCATCAATGTACGCATTTGCATCTTGAAGTTGTTCTTTCCCTACAATGCTCGGTGTAATTGCTTGACTTGCAGGTGTATAAAGTGGTGTAATAAGTCCCACTACAATTTGAACAACATAAATGTGCCAAACTTCTAAACTACCGGAAACTAACATTATCAAAGGTAATAAGAATACGGACGCTCGTATCCATTGTGAAAAAATCATAATCCACTTCCGACTCCATTTATCAATAAATGGGCCACTGATTAATTGCAGTATGAGTGATGGGATGAAATATAATAGCCACATACTACTTAAAGCCATTTCCGATCCTGTTAACTCATATACTAGAATTGAATTACATAACGTTCCGAACCCCCCTCCTAATTCTGAGATTGCACTACCAATCCACATAAAAAAGAACGAACGATTTTTCAATACATTTTTCAATTTCACACACCAACTTTTCTTTTATATTCCTCCCTTTATGTACATTCTTGTTGTATATTATCTATTTAAAAACGCATCTAATTCTTTCGCTAACGATTGTACTGCTTTCTTTCTTAATACATATTTCCCATCATGTATATCCACTAACTTCGCTGCACGTAACAATTTCAAATGGTGGTGTACAGTCGATTTACTAAGTTGCAATCTTTCTGTAATTTCCTGCAATGTTCGTTCTTTTTCGAACAACATTTTTACAATGCGTAACCTCGCTTCATCTCCAAGAGCTTTATGTTTTTGAACTAAAAAATAGTTCGGTTCATATGGATCTTCAGGATGGATACTTTCGTTTGCAACTGGATAATGAAATACTTTCGTATCTTCAACATCCGCCTCAATATTCCACGGTCTGTACGTTATTTGCGGGATAAGAAGCACGTGATGAACACTTGGTTCTGGCATATAATGAACGCCACCTGTAGCCCACTCGACAAACTCTTCTGGTTTCATCTTTTTATTCATTTCACTCTTTGCTTCATAATCTCGTTTTAATATAGAAAGTATTTCTTCTTCCTCTTTCTGAATAACGCTCTCATACCATCCTGTCATAACAGCAATTAAATGGGATTTTAGCACTTGTACATCAACATCGCATATAAAACGAATATAAGTAGAGAAAAACTGATGTTCTTGTGTCAGTTCCATTAGTTCATGTATTGCAGTTACGTTTCCACTTGCCGCTAAAATTCTCTTTTCTTGGTACTTCTCTCCTAAAAACGGTAAACATATATACTTCAAATCTTCTTCTGAAAGTGAATCAATTTTAGCGTGAAACTGCGATACATCGTGAAAATCTTCTTCATACAACAACTGAAGCAATGCTTTCCACGTATTATTTTCTTTGACAAATTGTAAATGCTCTCTCATTTCTTCTGTTAATGATTTCTTAATTTCTTCCCATTCATTTTGACTCTTTTCAAGTGTATCAATTAACCTCTTATGAGTAATTGCTGCAATTCCAAGAGCACATTCGAAAAGTATCGAATATTTCACTTGAACGTTATAAGTTTCCCTCTTTCTACTCGTTATGTGATAGACCTCCATTTTTATCCCTCCTTGTTTGCTATATATTAAATTCTATTTTTATCGAATTTTACCTTCTATATTTTTAGAATCAACAAAATTTTAGTTGAAATACATTCATTCTAAATTAAGGAGAATAGGAGCTTTTTTATATACAAATAATAAGCCTCAAGGAGTTGTTGACATGTATTTCATATTGAATATGTTAGGGATTTTCGTTGTCATATTAATTGTTTACTTATGTTCGCCTAATAAAAAACATATAAAATGGAGACCAATTGTAATTCTCATCATATTGGAGCTTTTTATTACGTGGTTTATGTTAGGCACAAAGCTAGGCAGTATTATCATTAATAAAATTGCTTCATTTTTCAGTTGGCTACTGGCATGTGCGAATGAAGGAATTCGATTTGCATTTCCTTCTGCTATGGAAAATCAAACAATTGATTTCTTCTTTAGCGCATTACTTCCTATCATTTTTGTTATCACGTTCTTTGATATTCTGTCTTACTTTGGAATCTTAACTTGGATTATTGATAAAGTAGGTGCAATTATTTCAAAGATTTCTCGTTTACCAAAGTTAGAAAGCTTCTTTTCGATTCAAATGATGTTTTTAGGGAACACCGAAGCGCTTGCGGTTGTTCGGGATCAATTATCTGTTTTAAAAGAAAATCGTCTGCTGACTTTTGGAATTATGAGTATGAGTAGCGTCAGCGGATCCATTCTTGGTGCTTATTTATCAATGGTTCCAGCAACATATATTTTCAGCGCAATCCCATTAAACTGTATTAACGCATTAATTTTAGCCAATGTATTAAATCCTGTGGAAGTTTCGAAAGAAGAAGATGTTGTTTATTCACCTTCCAAACATGAAAAAAAGGATTTCTTTTCTACTATTTCCAACAGTATGTTAGTCGGGATGAATATGGTTATCGTTATTTTAGCTATGGTAATTGGATATGTAGCTTTAACAGCATGTTTAAATGGGATTTTAGGATTTTTTGTAACGGGTTTAACAATTCAAAAAATCTTCTCTATTATCTTTAGTCCTTTCGCTTTTTTACTCGGTTTATCGGGCAGTGATGCTATGTATGTAGCTGAACTAATGGGGATCAAAATAACGACGAATGAATTTGTTGCAATGATGGATTTAAAATCAAACTTAAAGTCTTTACAACCGCATACGGTTGCGGTTGCCACAACATTTCTAGCTTCTTTTGCTAACTTTAGTACAGTAGGTATGATTTATGGAACTTACAATTCATTATTTGGCGGCGAAAAATCATCAGTCATCGGGAAAAATGTTTGGAAGCTTCTTGTGAGCGGAATGGCTGTTTCCTTATTAAGCGCTATGCTTGTTGGGCTTTTTGTATGGTAAATAATTTTTAAAATAAAAGACACCCAAACGAATTGAGTGTCTTTTATTTTTATTTTCGAATTTGTCCATTTCCACGAATGACGTATTTTGTAGAAGTTAATGCAGGAAGCCCCATTGGTCCCCTTACGTGTAGCTTTTGTGTACTGATGCCAATCTCAGCTCCGAATCCGAATTCAGATCCATCAGTAAAACGAGTTGATGCATTGTGATACAGCGCAGCAGCATCAACAGATACGAAAAATTTGCTGACGTTTTCCTCGTTTTCTGAAATAATCGCTTCAGAATGCATAGATCCATACGTATTTATGTGGTGAATCGCTTCTTCTATAGAAGAAACTAATTTAACTGCTAGCGTGAGAGATAAAAATTCTGTCCCCCAGTCTTCTTCTGAAGCAAGTACAATTGATGAATCAATTGCCAATGCTTTTTGATCACCACGTAGCTCCACGCCTCTTGCCTTCAAAGAAGAAAACAACTCGCTACCATATTGCTCTGCCCACTTCTCATGAAGTACAATCGTTTCAATCGCATTACATACAGATGGACGCTGCGTTTTTGCATTTATAATAATATCAAATGCCATTTGTTTACCCGCTGTTTCATCAATGAAAATATGACAATTCCCCGCACCTGTTTCAAGTACTGGAACAGACGCTTCCCTCACAACAGTATCGATTAATTGTTTGCCACCTCTTGGAATAAGAACGTCTAAATAATCATTCATTGTAAATAACTGCTTCGCGCTATCTCGCGTTGTATCTTCTATAAGCTGTACACTTTCTTCTGGTAAGCTTGTTTGTTTGAGCGCTCTGTGAATAACGGCAACAATGGCTTTATTAGAATGAATAGCAGAAGAACTACCACGTAATATGACTGCGTTTCCTGTCTTCAAACAAATAGTAGCAGCATCCACTGTTACATTCGGTCTTGCCTCGTAAATCATCCCAACAACACCAAGTGGTACACGCATTTCCTGAATAGATAGTCCATTTGGCCTTTCCCATGCACTTACACATTCTCCTACAGGATCACGTAATTCAATTAGCTGCTTAATCCCCTCTGTCATATCAATAATACGATTTTCAGTTAGCATAAGACGATCAAGGAGTGAATCCGAAAATCCTTTTGCCTTACCTTCTTCTATATCGCGTTTGTTTTCCTCTAAAATATAAGCTGTTTCACTTATTAATTGATTTGCAATTGCAGCAAGTGCTTCGTTTTTTTGATCCGTATTTTTAAGCACAAGTTCTCCAGCGATTTCTTTCGCTTTTTTTCCCTTTACTAACACTTCATTCATTTTTATTTCCTCCTTTTTGATCCCTCTTCTTAAAGTGAAACCCAATGATCTCTATGGATGACTTCATAACTATGCCTTTCGCCTCTTGCTTGAATATGTTGGCTTTGCATACCTTTTATCTCTCTTAATTCCTCTGCGCTATATGTGCATTGTCCTTTTCCAATTACGCGCCCTTGTTGCGTCATGACTTCTACAACATCGCCAACTTTGAAAAATCCTGACACATTTGTAACACCCGCAGGAAGAAGACTCTTGCCATGCTGAATGATAGCTGTAGTTGCTCCGGCGTCTATTTCAATTTGACCGCTAACAACCGAATGCAAGGCAATCCATTGCTTGTTCATCTTCATTTCTTTTTGAGGGGCATTTCCGACATACGTCCCGTCACCTTTCCCCTTTAAAACATCAACAAATTTCTCTTGTCCACGTCCTGTACCGATAAATACACTTACCCCAAGAGATAGCGCCGTCTTTGCAGCATCAATTTTTGATTTCATACCGCCAGTCCCAAGTTTTGAGCCAGCATCTCCAGCAAGAGAAGCAATTTCTTCTGTAACTTCAGGAAGGAAATAATATTTTTTCGCATCCTCATTTTTTTGAGGATTTTTATCATATAAACCGTTCACATCTGTAAAAATCATAAGCATATCTGCCGAAACAAGTCCGCTTACTAAAGCTGACAGCATATCATTATCACCGAACGTTAACTCCTCTAAAGAGATGGAATCATTTTCATTAATAATTGGAAGAGCAGAACGGTTTAATAACTCTCCTAACGTAGCGTAAGCGTTACTATATTGTTCTTTTCTAGAAAAATCACTTCTCGTCAGCAATAGTTGTGCAGTAACGATACCGTATTTACGGAATTCCTCCGTGTATGCCTGCATTAACAAACTTTGTCCGACAGCCGCAGCAGCCTGTTTCCCTTTAATTGTTACAGGTCTGCTAGGGTATCCTAGAGCAGAAAAACCTGCAGCAACGGCCCCAGATGTAATTAACAACACTTCATGCCCTTCCTCTTTCAATCGAGCTAATGCGGCAACATGATCTGAAAGTTGTTCTTTAGAAATGCCTCCATGACTATCCGCCAAAGAACTGCTCCCAATCTTTACAACTATTCGCTGTTTCTTCACTTTTTTATCCCCCAAGTCTAAAATCAAAGTTTTTTATACATTACATTTCTATTCATACAGCTTGCAGCGATTTCTATTCTTATGAGTGCTGCACGTAGCCTATTTAAGAGCAAAATAAAAATGACCGCTTCGCCCTTCATAAAATAAAAAGGACGAAACGGTCATTGTTCCGCGGTACCACCTTAATTGATATACATAGATATCCACTTGGTGCCTATAACGCAGGCGAACGCCTAAACTTTCATTTAAGACTCAGGGATAGGTTCGATATATTCTATACGAGGAATCTTTCAGCCGGTGAATTCCACTCTCTTTCGCAAGAAGACATATGTACTATTTCCCTTCAACGATTTTCGGTTTAATTTTTTTATATTATGCGATATAGTTCGATTTGGTGTCAAGAGGTATTTTTAAAAATAAATAGAGGAGCAAGTTACTTGCATGAAAAGATTGCTCTACTGAATGAAAATACAAATTGATATAACTACAACTCATATTCATAAACATAATACCTTACATTATAGTGTATATATTTACAGAATGTCGAATATAATTGATTTTTTATCTTTTGGTGTTGCAAAAAGGAAAATATTCTCTTAGAATGTTTCTTTATATTGCATGGAGATGTTATTGTTATTTTAAGATAACAATTTCAAAATGATATAATTTATTAAAAAAGGAGCAAGATTGAGTTATTATGGATAAACAAATTGGATTCATCGGATGCGGAAATATGGGGATGGCTATAATTGGCGGGATGCTAAATAAAAAGATAGTGTCTTCAAATAAAATCATGTGTTCAGATTTAAACACGACGAATTTAGAAAATGCTAGTGAAAAGTACGGAATATCTATAACTACTGACAACAATGAAGTCGCTAAAAATGCTGATATTTTAATTTTATCAATTAAACCAGACTTATACCCATTAGTAATTAACGAAATTAAAGAAGTGATAAAAAACGATACTATCATCGTTACGATCGCTGCTGGCAAAAGTATTGAAAGTACTGAAAATGCCTTTAATCAAAAATTAAAAGTTGTAAGAGTAATGCCTAATACTCCTGCTCTTGTTGGAGAAGGAATGTCTGCATTATGCCCGAATGAAATGGTGACAGAAAAAGATTTAGAAGAAGTGCTAAACATTTTCAATAGTTTTGGTCAATCAGAGATTGTAAGTGAAAAGTTAATGGATGTTGTAACATCTGTAAGTGGTTCTTCACCAGCATACGTATATATGATTATAGAAGCGATGGCAGATGCTGCTGTACTAGATGGTATGCCAAGAAATCAAGCATATAAATTCGCTGCTCAAGCAGTATTAGGCTCTGCAAAAATGGTACTAGAAACAGGAATACATCCAGGTGAATTGAAAGATATGGTTTGTTCTCCTGGCGGAACAACGATAGAAGCTGTAGCAACTTTAGAGGAAAAAGGCTTACGAACAGCTATCATTTCAGCTATGCAACGTTGTACACAAAAGTCTGTCGAACTATCTGGTCAAACGAAAAAGTAAAACTATAAATTCACATGAATGTAATTAGAAATGCACTACATGATAAACGGCCAAACTCGAATTTACTTGAGTTTGGCCGTTTTAGTTGTTAATTATATTAAAATAATTTCATTTTCCCCTTCCCTACTACGCTTGTGTAATTTTATTAGAAACAAGTAATTTTTCAATGCAAATCGGTAACATATCTAATAGCGTTTCAAATGCGTAATTTACATCTAGACGTTCTGTCCATTGATGTGCATCTTTCCCTACCGGTCCCATATTTAAAACTGGAACGTCAAATTCTTCTAGTTCCTGAAGTGGAATTGAGTAACCTTTATCCCATAATGGCATATTATCTACAAGTGAACTCATTGAATGTAATGGATTTTGTAAGCCCACATAGCTTAAATCTGAAATTCCTCCAAAATAGTTTTGGTTTTCAAATGTAATATTATGATTGAAGTGTGCATACCTTTCCATTTCTCCGACTACTTCTTTAATTAACTGGTTGTTGCGTGAACTTACAGCTGGATAATATGGCGGAGCGAAGAAAAGTACAATCATCGGCGCCTTTTCTTTACATAAAATAGCTAGTTTATCTACTAAATCAATCGTTACCGCACGATCATCTTTATCTTCTCTATTTTTAATAATGCTAGATTGAATATCATCTATTTTCTCTTGCCCGTGTTGTTCAATTGCATAAGCGATAAGCTCTTCATATGTTAATACATTTACTTTGAGGTTAGGTGGTATAAATGGATTATATTTAGAAAAACGATAAGCTTGCTTCTCATATGATTCTTCTATTTTTTCTGCTACTTTCGTTACTTTTTGACGCAGCAATGAAACGACATCTGTCATTGATTTTTCTAGTAAAAACAAATTAAATAATGTGACTGCGCGATGCGGAATTTGTACAGAATACTCCTCCTTTAAGTCCCTTTGAAGTAAGTTAGTTGGCGGAGGACTCGCTTCCCCTTCTACAATATCACAAAGGTCTGTATTCAACTCTAATTCTGCTGTTATTAATGAAGCCATATAACTCCCATTTAAACCTGCAAAAGGTTCACCTACATGTGTCTCTTTTCCGTAGCAAAGAAAACCAGGTAACACTTTACCAATAGAACCAGTGTAAATATATTTCTTTTGGTCACCAGGATGCCTTGAAAACATAGGCTCTGAATTTAGTACTGTTTTATAATCTAAATCATGTTCTCTTGCTAAATCTAATAATCTTGGGACAGCAGCTCTCATCCCTACAGAGTTTACTTCTTCATCTGGTACAGCCAATAAAAGAACATTCCCATCAAACCTTCCTTCGCAAGCTTGCTCAACCATTGCCATTTGTAACGTGAGGCCGCATTTCATATCCATTGTTCCTCTACCAAACAGCCAATCTCCATGTTCTATATCTTCACGTACATGGTCTGGTAATTCATCTTTATGAGAATAAAACATAGACGTTAACTTTTTAGGATTGAATGCATCTTCTTTCCACACTCCATAATCTTGTACATCTACAACATCAAAATGACTTACTAAAATTACGGTATTTTTTGTACGATCGCTTTTCTTTACTAGTGCTGTAACAAAATATCTTCCGTCCCCTGTCGGATTTTTTTGCAAATGGTGCGGATTTTCTTTGAAGTACTGTAAATCAGATAATTGTTCCACAACGAAGTCTGGCAATATCACTTCAGCTTCTGTACCTGTAATACTAGGAATTTCAACAAGACCGCTTAATAATTGAATCAATTGTTCTTTTGATTGCCACTTTGACATATAAATCCCCCTATTTTTCCGCATTATGAAAATGAATTCCAGTATATGAATAAAAAATGACGACAGTTATCAAAATTATAGTTCTGATGTACTGCCGATTTTTATTGATATTTCATGTGCTGCTTGTTTTACCTTACTAATAAGAAAAGATAGTCGATCATCATTAATGCGATGACTAATTAACCCAACACTTAATGCTCCTACTACTTTATGATTAAATCCGATAATAGGTGCAGCTACTGAAGCTGTCCCTTCTGTTTTTTCTCCATAACTGACAGCATATCCTTCGTTTCTTATTTGCTTTATTTGATCAAGAAGAATTTGCTTTTGTTCTGGTAAAGCAGAAAGTAGTTGCTCAACAATATATTCCATTTCATTCTGTTTCATATTGGCAAGCATCGTTTTATTTGCAGCACCAATTGAAAGAGGAATCTGTTCCCCTAAGTTATCAATAACTCGAATTTTTAAAGGGCTATCCATTCTTTCAATAATAATAGAATGTGTTCCATTTGGAATGTTCAAATAAACACTTTCTTCCACTTCATAGGCCAATCGTTTCATTACTTCTCTTGCGACTGATCTGTAGTCTACCTTCTCCAATTGTCGTAATCCTATTTCCATCCACATTGGTCCAATTTTGTACTGTTTCGTCTCTGAAATTTGTGTAACTAGCCCATGCTCGATTAGAGAGTTAAGTAATCTATGTACTGTACTAACTGGGAGATGTGTTCTGTCCGCTATATCAGAAATGGCCCAATACTCTTTTTCATTAGTAGAATTTAATAACTTTATAATACTTATCGCTCGATCAATGGACTGTACCATAACTCACCTCTACTTCACTTGTAATATGTTAGCACGCTCAATTACCTATCAATTTAACAAACATTCGAAATGAAATCAATCTATTTATTCAATTTTCTAAAAATAAAAATATGTTGCGAACAATAATTTGAAAGCGCAAACAAAAAAATATTGACTTTTCTTTTTAATTATCTGAAAATTATAACAAGATTTCACATCACGGAATATATTCCACAATACGGAAAAACATCAAAATTTATGCTATCAACTACGAAAGTGAGGAAAACAATGGCGCAAGTAAATAATACAAACAATGAATTAAAACGTACGATGAAAAGTAGACACTTATTCATGATTGCACTCGGTGGCGTGATTGGAACGGGATTATTTAACGGATCTGGTTTTATTATAAGTCAGGCTGGACCTGGTGGATCCGTACTTGCCTTTATGGCCGGTGGATTATTAATGTATTTCGTTATGCTATGTCTTGGTGAACTCGCTGTAGCCATGCCTGTTTCGGGGTCTTTCCAGGAATATGCCACTAAGTTTATCAATCCTGCAACTGGCTTTACAATCGGATGGTTGTATTGGTTAAGCTGGGCGAATACGACCGGCCTTGAATTTACAACTGCTGGCATTACAATGCAGCGCTGGTTTCCTGATATTCCTGTTTGGGTTTGGTGTTTAATATTTGGAGTTACAATCTTCACGATTAACGCACTATCTGCTCGTAGTTATGCAGAAACAGAATTTTGGTTTTCAAGTATAAAAGTATCTGCCATTATCGCTTTTATTATTCTTGGTGGCGCCGCTATGTTCGGTTTTATTGATTTAAAAGGCGACGAACCAGCTCCGCTATTATCAAATTTCGTGAATCATGGTGGTTTATTTCCAAATGGACTTGCAGCTATTCTATTAACAATGGTTACAGTCAATTATTCCTTCCAAGGTACAGAACTTGTTGGAATCGCTGCAGGTGAAAGTGAAGATCCAGCAAAAACTTTACCTCGTTCTATTAGAAATATTATATGGCGTACGATGTTTTTCTTCGTCTTAGCAATCTTTGTTCTTGTTGCTTTAATTCCTTGGGAAGAAGCAGGATTAACAAAAAGCCCGTTCGTTGCCGTTTTTGATAATATCGGTATTCCCTATGCGGCTGATATTATGAACTTTGTTATTCTTACTGCTGTTCTTTCTGTCGCAAACTCAGGACTATACGCGGCAACTCGTATGCTTTGGTCATTATCCAAAAATGAAATGGCTCCAGCCTTTTTAAAGAAATTATCATCACGAGGAATACCTTTAAACGCTTTAATTATGACAATTGCTATTTCTGCTTTTTCTCTTTTAACAAGCGTTGTAGCTGCTGAAACGGTTTACTTATGGCTCATTTCCATTTCTGGAGTTATAACAATCATTGTTTGGATGTCAATTTGTGTCTCTCAATTCTTTTTCCGTAAACATTATGTAGCAGACGGCGGAAAATTAGAAGACTTAAAGTTCAAAACGCCACTTTATCCACTTGTACCAATACTTGGTTTTGGATTGTATGGCATTATATTAATCAGTCTAATCTTTATCCCAGAACAACGTCTAGGAATCTATTGCACTGTACCATTTATCATCTTTTGCTACACGTACTATCACTTTAAAGTTAAGAAAAGACTTGCTACTAACACTCGTAGTGAAAGTAAAATTAGCGAGACTATGTAATACTATACTTATATATAAAAGACCGCACATAGCTTTTACCTTATGTGCGGTCTTTTATCATTCTAATTCGCTTTAAAATTATATAACGGCTTAATAATATGCTTTATATCTATTGTCTCTTTCGTATTTTCGATAATTTCATTCATTGGCTTGTATACCATTGGTGCCTCATCAATTGTGCTCTCTGCTACCGATGTAGTCCAAACTTCTGTCATCGTATTTTGGAAGTCCTCTAGACTCAATAATTCTTTAGCCTTCTTACGACTCATGATACGTCCTGCCCCATGCGGACCAGAAAAATTCCAGTCTGGATTACCTTTACCAAATGCAATAATTGAACCATCTCTCATGTTAATTGGAATAATGACTCGTTCATCTTTCTGAGCTGAAATAGCACCTTTTCGTAGAATCATATTTTCTATGTCTATATAGTTATGTATTGTAGTAAATTGATCGGTTACTTTCCAGTCCATTTTCGTAACAATTTCATCAATCATTGCTTTACGATTTAACTCAGCATACTTTTGAGCAATATTCATGTCATTCATATAATCTTTGAATCCCTGTCCTTCTAAATAAGCTAATTCTTTTCGAATATTAGGCTTCTTTATTCCACGTAAAGTTTCTTGTATTTCTTTTTCTCTCCCCTCTTTCATTAATCTCTTAATAATCTCATCTTTCATTGATGTAACATCAATGAGTTGTTCATATGCGAAGTTTTGGTAATACTCTGCTATTTGTTTACCTAAATTACGAGAACCACTATGAATGACAATATATACATTCCCTTTATCGTCCTCATTCAATTCGACAAAATGATTTCCTCCCCCAAGTGTACCAATACTTTTTTGAGCGCGTTGTAATGTAAATGGAGCTCTCACACCATCAAAATCAATCATTTTTGAGAATCGATGTTCTTTATCTCGGATACGAAAACCACTTGGAACGAATTTACGAATTGTTTCATCTAAACAATCGAAATTAATTTCTTCTTTTTTCTTATCAATTACAACAACTTCCATACCACAACCAATGTCTACCCCTACAAGATTAGGAACAATTTTATCTTGTATTGTCATTGTTGTCCCAATCGTACACCCTGCTCCCGCATGTGTATCTGGCATAATACGAATTTGACTATCCTTTACAAATTCTTGGTTACAAAGATCAATAATCTGCCCTGTCGCAGTCTCATCAACGTTATTCGTAAATACTTTCGCTTCATTGTATTTTCCTTGTAATTTCAACATCTTTCATTTCCCCTTCCTTTTGAAAGAATTATTTTATTACGTTGTTTCTATTCTCATCATTACTCTCATCCACCTTCTGCTTTCCATTATATATGTATGATATCCTTCACAATAATAAAAAAAATGATGTTTTATCTTGTTTACATAATATTATTATCATATCCTTGAATTTATACCTACATATGAGTATTCCACGTCCTCAATATCCGTTATATATAACAAAAACTCCCCTTAAATCGAAAATGATTAAGGGGAGTTTTATAGCCGATGAAATTATAATTCCGATTTCACCCGGACAGAAACATTATTTTTAATTATATTTTTGACTTCTTTAAAGCTAACAAAATTGTTACTTTTCTCATCCCAAAGACGGAAACGTAGTGATTGTAAGCTTGTAGCAAGTGTAATTGTTGGTACATTTTTTAACAGAAGCGTATTATTGTGTGCCTCTTCTAGCTTATAATTAGGTACTCTTGGACTTAAATGGTGAACATGATGAAATCCAATATTACCAGTTAAGAATTGCAAGATTTTTGGAAGTTTATAAAATGAACTTCCTTCTACTGCCGCTTTTACATATTCCCAATCTTTATCCTCTTCAAAATAAGAATCCTCAAAAGTGTGCTGTACGTAAAACAGCCAAATCCCTACTGAACCTGCAATTAAGAATATCGTACCATGTACTAATAGAAACGATTGCCATCCTATTGCCCAGCAAAGTATAGCTACTACAGCAACGATAATAATATTCGTCAAATACGTATTCATACGTTCTTTCTGTCTTGCACCTTTTCGGTTAAATCTATTTTTAAGCAAGAAAACATAAATCGGACCTAATCCAAACATAACGAATGGATTGCGATATAAACGATATGCTAAACGAAGTCTAAATGGTGCAGCTACATATTCATCGACTGTAAGCGTCCAAATATCTCCTGTACCTCGCTTATCTAAATTACCACTTGTAGCGTGATGAATCGCATGCTCATGCCCCCATTGATCAAATGGGAATAACGTTAACACACCCATACATGTACCTACTATTCTATTTGCACGTCGACTTTTAAAGAATGAATAATGGGTACAATCATGAAAAATTATGAAAATTCGCGTCATAAAACCAGCAGCTAACAAAGATGGAACTAATGCTAACAGATAAGAAACAGACAAACTTTTATAAGCGAGATACCATAAAACAACAAATGGCACGACTGTGTTAATAAGTTGCCACACACTTTTTTTAATTGTTGATTTTTCATATGGAGCAACTTGTTTTTTTAAATTTTTAGTATTTTCTAATGTCATTTTACTAATTCCTTTCCTTTTTGTTGCTAATTCATATTATAGCATACTATTAGTATCAGGTGTTAAAAGTAGATGTAATAAATATTATTATATACTATAAAATTCTCTTTTTCTTACTCAATACTTACAAATTACTTACGCTCAAAATAGCGCTATAATTGAACAGATTGAGCATTTTATTTATCAAATACATTTCCAATCTTTACAATTAAAACCGAGAACTTTTTACAAGCAGAAAAGAGCTGCCATAAGTCAGTTTCACCGGCTTATGGCAGCTCCTCTTCATTTCATTTCATTTTATTTTATCGATGGATCCAAACTGCACCTGCAGACTTGTCTTCAGCTTGACCTACTACTTCAAACTTCAATCCTAGTTTAGGTAACTTACGTCCCGCATCTGGAATAACGCTGTTGATGTATTGCTTAGAATCATCAAATTTTGCAACTCCTGGTAATCCTTTATAGTCAAAGATACCGCGAGTTGGTGAATTTACTTTCCATGCTGGCGTTTGATCAAATGAGAATGCCGCATCGGCAATTTGATAACGTGTACTGCTCTTCACAGTAGGTTGTCCGTTTAATATTCCTACGATTGCCTCTGGATGAGAATCTACTACTCCAAGGAACCCTTCACCTGGATGAACGCCTACCCAGTTATCTGTAAAGCTTTGATCCGCATACCATACAACCATTCCTGTATTAAATACTGGACCACGTGCATATTGTAATGCAGTATCAGACCCAGCGTAATTACGCCACTCGATATAGTAGTTATGTTTCTTCTGTTCAAATCCGTTAGACACAGTAAATCCTTTTAATGTCATTGCTGGCTGGCCTTCTGCGTCATCAGAGAAAACAACTTTTCCATCTACAGTTAATGCTGCATTGTCTAACGCAAATCCTTTATATGCTACTGCAATATCTGTTACATACTCAAATTGCAGTTTTACTTTCTTTCCTTTGAATTGATTTAAATCATATGATTTATCAATCCACTTACCATCCGTTGTATCTATACCGCCTTTTACATCTTTTTCGCCCATTCGATCAATGCGTGTCTTCGTTCCATCTTCTGCAATCGCATATACGTCAAGGAAATCATACTTCGCTTCCAGTTCGTAAAATGCCTTATAATCGAACTTGGCATCCGTTGCAGTCGTTAAGTCAAATACTGGTGTCTCAAGTGTTGTATGAATGTCATTTCCTTTCGTACTGTAATAAAACTTCTTACCAAATGCTGACTCAATATTTTTTATATCTTTGTCTGGCAAGTTAACACGAATGATTCCTGGTCGTTTTGATTTTGTCACACTTTGATCTAAATACGTTGCAGTACCGATTCCCGTGCGAAGTTTATCATAATCTACCTCAACAATATTCGCCCAGTTCCCCTTCATATTTTTTTGGAAAAACTCTTTATTTTGCGGTGAGAAACTTGTTGGCTCTGTACCTGCAATTTTTCCAGCCCAGCTACCGCCGCTCATTAGGGACCATGATTCAACTGGTTCACCTTGTCCTGAATACTTTGTATCATATTCATCTGGCAACCCTAAATCATGACCATACTCATGTGCAAACACACCAACCGCTCCGTCTTCAGGCTCGATTGTATAATCGTATGCTGCCATCTTTCCGCCCCAGTTCGAAACAGAAGATTTTGTCCCATCAATCGCATATGGCTTCGATCCTAGTTTTGAACGATGAGACCAAATCGCATCATCTTTCAATTTACCACCGCCAGCTTCTTGACCCACGCCTGCATGTACTACCATTAAATGATCAATGATTCCATCTGGCTCATTTTTATTTCCATCACCATCTTGATCGTATTGATCAAATTGATCATAATCAGCTAAATTAATGCCTTTTGCTACTGCTGCTTTCAATGCTTCTTTCACAAAATCTTTTGGGCCTAAAGGACCTTTGTTGTCATGACCAGTTCCCGCATCAGCACCATAATCTGACGCTTTTCCTGGAACAGTAAGCCATTCTGTTACAGTTCCATCAACTGTGTAGCTTCCGCCAGATTGTTCTTCATAATATTGTTTAAATGTATTAATCTTCGATCCATCAAATAACGTAAATGGCTCATCACCAAATAACATTTTTTGATAATGTTCACGATTAAAGTCCTTAGAATACATATACCCCGGTTCTTGATCGATATTATTATGCTTAAAATCGCTAAATTCTACGAGTAATACAAGTACTTTATCTTTTCGAACAGCCCCATTGTACTCAGCTTGCTTCGCTGGTGTAGTCGGTACTTTTCCATTTAATTTTCCTGGGTTCAATCCTGGACCTTGCCCAGCTACTGATCCTACTTCGGGCTGCTGCGCTTGTTCATTTTCCTTCATTTTTGCATCTTTTACTTTTTTCATAAAATCTGAAGCTTCTTGCGTAAGATTATCTCCTGTCAAGATTTCTTTTCCAGGGTTTTCCCCTTTCTTTTTCTCAACATATTTTTCGACAGCCTTTGATGTCTCAGCTTGTGATGCAGATTGATCGATTACTCCCCGTTGCTTCAGCGCTTCTGCCAAGCGTTCCTCTGGTATTAAATGCTCATCAATTGGTAGAGATGGTGGCGTATCAGCATACGCTGCATGAATTCCAAAAGTAAACGTACTACTTAGCACTGCTGCTGTTGTTAATACCGCTAAAGGTTTTAATTTCTTTTTCTTTTTCAATGTATTTCCTCCCCAGTGTCTGCAAATTATCGATTTTTGCCGATAGCAATATAATATTCGTTATAATACGAATATTCAATCTTTTTAAAGTGCTAAAATGTTGAGAAATATTTTTTCTAGGATGAAAAACATAAAATAGGTAAATTTACAGGAAGTTCACTCTAGAATTTGTGGTTCTCTTTCCTCTTTTTTTCGAGTGAAATCTCATCTACACAAAAATGCCAATTCCTAAGTAGTAGCTAAGGAATTGGCATTTTTTTAACGAGAATGCTTTATGAATAAACGAATTGCTTCTTCTGGTACATAGAACTTACCATTGCTTTCTACAACAACACTTCCTAGTTCATAATCTTTATTCTTAATACGAATTATATTTTTGTTAACAAATAATTGAGCTGTTACATTATTATGTTTTACTATGAGTACAGGATTCGCTACATCAGTTTTATCTATTGTTACAGTTGCACCATTCTGCTTAAAGGCTAATTCACTCTCTACAAATAATTTGTTTGTTACTTCTTCTAAATTAAAGCCCATCGCTTTCGCTATTGTCTTTGCAACGTCCGTGTTTTGAATCAAACCAACTGGCTTTTGAGGGCCGTATGAATATAAAAATACATCCTCACCAGTATGACCTCCTGTTGTAAAGCCTATGTTCGCACGGTTAGCCAATAATGTAGTGAAAATTGGACCTACGTCTATTTTCTTTTTAACCACTTTTAACCTTTCTTTTTCATCATAAGTTAAATTGTCCAACCCGTATAATTTAGCTACCTCTTCTACATTGGATAGATCAGATTTCAAATTATTGATAGTCCCTTCAAGTGTCATTTTCGCTTTTTTCAATGGATCAATATATGCAGAGACCGGCGTAGTATTATAACCTTTTGTCGTATTCATATTGCCAATAGAAATACCGCTATTACCATGGTCCGCTACGGCGATTAGCATCGTATTACCATCTTTTTTTGCAAATCTTAATGCTTCTGCAACTGCATGATCAAATGCTAACACATCACTAATCATCCCAATTGGATCATTCACATGTGCTGCCCAGTCTGGCTTACTTCCTTCCACAAATAAAAAGAACCCATCTTTATCTTTTGATAACGTTTGAATGGCTTTTTCCGTCATTTGCGAAAGTGTTGGTTGCTCCGGATTTATTGCTTCACGATCCATATCAAATGCTAAGGCAATATGTGAGAATGAGCCCCAAATTTTATTAGATTTAGATTTCAATAATGCCTCTTTCGTTTCAATAAAGTCGTAGCCTTTATTTTGAATCACTTTTACTAAATCTTCACCATCTTTTCGAATCCCACTATCTGTCTCAGGTAGAAGTGCTGCTTTTCCCCCGCCTAATACGACATCTATATTTTGATATACTTGTTGCTCCGCGAGCACTTCAAAATTGTTACGATTCACATGATGAGCGGAGAATCCAGCAGGAGTAGCATGCTGAATTTCAGCTGTGGCAACAATTCCAGTTGCGCGACCAGTACGTTTCGCACCTTCTAAAACATTGGCAACTGGACGTAATTTGTCCTCTTCTTTTATTGGTTTTAAGCCAGGTGAACTCACAATAGTAGGTAATACCCCTACATATCCTGAATTCGATTTATTCCCCGTCGCTAATGCTGTAGCTGCTGGAGCTGAGTCTGTTATAGCTGATTCCGCCGAATATGTACGAACTCCTCCTGTTACAATTTCATCTAATGCAAGTGGTTTCCCTTTATACAAGCGAGCTAATGTGGTTGCTGAAGAACTTGTTCCGTCCATAACCATTATGATTACATTTTTCGGTTGGCGTTCTACTTTTTTCACTTTCGCTTCCACCGTATGATCATCCATCATACTTTCAGTACATAACATACTTAGTGTTATCGTTCCTACTAACAGTAACTTCTTCATCTTTAAACCCAATACAAACATGATTGCGCCTCCATTAGTTTCACATTCATTTACATACAAAATTCTGACTGCCTACATATGTTTTATTAGTTCCCAATTTTTCTAAAGCTAACAATAGTAACTTTCTCATTCATTACATGTCGGTATAGTTCATCTATCTTATAAAAAAGATTTCCCATCATTAACTTGTTTAACAACAAATCCCCAATTAAAATAAATAAAAATTTATTGTTAAACAATAAATTTCATGGTAAATTAATAAGATATTAAATAAATGAGGTGCTTTTTATGAAACAAGGATCAACACTTTTCTTAAAGACAGCTGTGATTCTAATGGGTATCCCTGTTCTTGCTATGTGCATTTTTTTAGTCCCTAAAATAGGGAATTTCGCTGCTGAATTATATCCCGAAATGGCATATATTAAATATCTTGTATTTATCAATTTATACGCGACAGCAATACCTTATTACTTCGCACTGTACCAAACATTTAAGCTTTTAAACTATATTGATAAAAACAACGCATTCTCAGAGTTGTCTGTTAAAGCTTTAAAAAATATTAAGTACAGCGCACTAGCCATTAGTGTATTATATGTATTAGGTATGCCACTTTTCTATCTTGTGGCAGAGAGAGATGACGCCCCTGGTATTATTATTATTGGAATGATTATAATTTTTGCTTCAATGGTAATCGCGGTCTTTGCTGCCGTACTCCAAAGACTATTAAAAGATGCGATAGATATAAAATCAGAAAATGATTTAACGGTCTGAGGTGAATAATATGGCAATTATTATTAATATTGATGTAATGTTAGCGAAAAGAAAAATGAGTGTAACAGAGCTTTCGGAGAAGGTTGGAATTACAATGGCTAACCTTTCGATCTTGAAAAATGGAAAAGCAAAAGCAGTCCGTTTTTCAACTTTAGAAGCAATATGTAAAGCATTAGAATGCCAACCAGGAGATATTTTAGAATATCGCCCTGAAGATACCGAATAAAAAGAGTCCTTCATACGAGAAGGACTCTTTTTATTGTACATTACGGCGCAAAGCTAATTTGACCAGTAAACAATAAGATAATTGCGATAATCCAAAATATAAAAAATGATGAGGACAGTATGAATGAAAGAATCGCAATCCCCTTCTTCTCTGTTTTTTTCGTCATTGTAATGATAGAAAATATGATACCTACAACTGTTAGGGCAACTGTAACATAATCTCCCACTATATTACCTGCATTCGCTATCCTTGTCGGTGTAATAAAAACGAACAGAAAACATAAAATGCCGATGAGTAAAGATATGTAGCTTATTATACTGTACTTCTTTTTAGGAACTATTTCAGTTTTCATACTAATCCCCCCTTCTATATAGCTATAAGTTCATATTAGCACAAATAACCATAATTTAGTTAAAACAAAAAAGAGATACAGCGGAAACTTCCACTGTATCTCTTTTTTATTTAATAACTAAACCCGCTATTTCTTCTTTATCATTATAAGTTATAATGAATGTCCGTTGTTCTTTACTATATTTTGCTACAAGAATAACAGTATATAAGCCATCTTTTTCTTCAATCGATTGTTTTTCAATTTTTTCAAATGTACCAGCTTTCTCTATTATAGGTGTAAGATCTTTCATCTTTTCTTCTGACAATGCAGCTTTCATTTTACTATCAAATTTTTCACGCACGTCTTTATACTTTGCCTCATTTAATAATGATACAATTTCTTCCGCCTTTGGAATAAACTTTTTTGACGTACTTTCATCTACTTTATTACCGGTACATGCTGCGAGCGCGAACGCCGCGATAGCACTTATAATAATAAGTAACATTCTTCTCATTTTAATACACCCTTTCTTTTTAAAATGAAACTATAACTAAAAGTGAGTAACGCAAAAATTGCTATTGAAACTTCTGACATAATAATCCCGCTTTTCCCTGGCACATATAGCGATATAATGCCAGCTAATGCATTTACAGTCCCATGGATGAGAATTGCATATACAACATAACGAAATTTCTTTTGGACAACAGCTTGCAATACAATGAAAGAAAGCCCAACATGCAATACCATCGCAAAGATGCGTTCAATACCACCGAGATAATAACTGTCACCATTTTGAATGACTGTTTGTGATAATAATAGGGATATTACTGGGATACCGACTATCAACACCGCCTCAATACCACCATGCCCTGCTCCAAATAAAAAACCAGACTGCCAATCTCGTTGCTTCATAAAATAACGCATTGCGATAAAACGAGCTATCTCTTCAAAAATTCCAGCTGATATACTAAGCAAAACTGCAAATAGTATAGGCTGCATAACAGAAAACATTTGAAAATCTGTGCTAGTTCCATTTAAATAATTTAGCATTGGTATGCGAATCAATATTTGTGATACAACAAAAGCCAATATACCTAACATATATGGAATATAGCGTTTCTTCCAAAAAGCATATAAAAGTGCTATAAGCGGTAAACCAAAGCTAATCATTGTTGTAAAAATAAGACCATTCATCTCGCTTCACCTCTTACTTGAAGTGTATAAAATTGAGTGAAGAAAGTATGTAGTTATTTCTTATTCGGTTTCCTTTTCATCATAGATGGTCATTTCATCTCATTTAATATAAATGTTTGTGTGAAATAAGGACTTACATAAGTTGTTTCTAACGTCGCATTATTTGTTTTATTTATGATTCGTTTTAACGAAAATAGCCCGTACCCTCTAGCACCTTCTTTACTTGAATGGTTTTTCTCATAAATTTTTTGTAAATCAATCGCTTCCCCCTTTGAACTATTACGCACGATAAAATATTGTCGTGAATCCATTTCAAAGAATGCGATTTGTAATATCTTTTCCTCACTACATACTGCTTCCTCAATTGCATTATCTACTAAAACTGAAATGATACGAATAAATGAAATAATCGTCATCGAAACACTTTCAATGTTCTCTGGTATATCAAGCATTACTTTTATTTGTTGCTGCTGAGCAGTGCTAACTTTTGCTCTTAATACGCTTCTTACTTCAGGAATTTGTATGCGAGATAATTTTGCGATATCAAGTTCATGATCATTTATTGTTTTTAATGTGGGAGCAATAACATCGTAGTACACTTGCTCAATTTCTTTCACATTTTTTGTACGTATTCCTTCTTCTAACGATAGTAATACATTCATATAATCATGACGAAAACTAGCAAGCTCATCATGCATATCCTCTAATTTTTCCACATAATCTAATAACTCTTTATCTAAACGTTTTTCATGCTCTTCTCGTAACTTTTCTTTCGATAAATGTGAGCTTATTAGTACGATGATTAGTAATAATAAAAAAATAATAATCGCTGAATTATAACTTACTTCACTGTATTGTTGATTTATTTTTGCTAAAAACTCAGTTGACGGCTGAGTTAAAATTAGTTCAATAATAAACCCGATCATTAATAATATATAAGTTACATAGTATAACGGACTACTTACTATATATTGAGCGATTTTTTGAATTCTTTTACGCGCTACTAAAATACCGATAAAAGTAAGGATTGATACGATAAGATGAATAATACTACCTGTCCATAAATATAAATTGAATGGCGTTAACATAAAGATTTTCATCCCTAAATCTAATAGCAACATTTTCACTAACGTTATAATCACCATACTCACCAGTGCAAAATATACATTATGCTTAAATTTCAATTCATTTTGCATTAATCCTAAACTTATTAAAAATAACACAATCGTACTATTCAATTCTGGATATCTCGTTACTGTTACAACAATAGCAAGTAAAATAATGAATACCGTACTTAAAGCTATTAACATTCTAACTGACAATCTGTTGTATCGGATTAATTGTATATATAAAAACGTATGACACATACTAGTAAGCAGTATTGCAAATAAATCATAAATATACATTACATCTCACCCTTTAACATGTTACGTACTTTACTCACTAAACGCCGTGACACTGGAATGCGTTTCCCGCTTTTTAAAACTATCATTTTTTGTTTCGCATCGTAAGAAGACATTTGCTTCGTATTCACGATATATGACTGATGGCAACGAAATAAACGTTCATCTATTATTTCTATCTCCTTTAATGCTCCATAAAAATAAACGATTCGATCTAACGTCACTAATGCTAACCGGTGCGGTTCATCAGTCATAACATATTCAACTTCATGAAAAGGAACCCGCACAGTGGCATTACTATTTTCAACGATAAAGTCATCGGACGGAATAATATGCTTATTTCTTGCTTCATATTGAAGTAAACATTGTTCAAAAACTTTATATCTCTCCTCGTATGGCAACCCTTTATCAATAAAAGTTAAAGCTGATACCATGTATTGATATGAAATAGGTGCAAATTCAGAATGCGTCGTTACAAACACAATAATTCCTTGCGTATCATACTTTCGTATCTCTTGTGCTACTTGTAACCCTTTACGCTCTTCCCTTTTAATCTCTATATCTAAAAAATAGATTGGAACATACTTCGCCTTCGGAATATTAGTAATAATATTTTCACTTTTACTAGTCACCTCAATAAAATCAAAAGGCAACATATATTTCTCACAAATCTCTTCAACTAACCGCTTCATTTGCTGTGCTTGTATAACATCGTCTTCTAAAATGAAAATACTCATGTAATCACTCGCTTTATTGGAATCTATTATTAGAATAACATGACTACTTACAAATACTGAATAATATTCCCTATATTTTCATATCCAATGATAATTAATATCGCTTTTTCTATATATTAAAAAGGCATTTAAAGTACTAGTATAGAATATAGATTAGAGGTGATTTTTAATGAATAGTATACAAATCGAAATAAATATACTAAATAAATGGATTAAACAATTTCTACCTGAATATGATTTATTCTTTTTCCCTAAAAAGTATGGAGCAGTAGTAAAACATTTCACTTCTAATACTTTACTAATGCCTAAAGAGGAATTTTCTAACCATACCATTTTTAACAATATTAATAGCAGAAATAGTTATCAAGTATGGAATATTCATAAGGACATTCAATTTGTTTGTGTAGCAAACCCTAGTTTGATTATGCAATGGGACAAAGAAACACGCGAAAGTATTTTCCGAATTCAATTTGAAGTTAATAGAGGCTCTATTTATGAATGGGATATGATTGAATGTGTACTAGAGGATATACCATCTCCTTCAAGTAAAACGGCCATATTACAACATGTATCTCCTTATTCATTTACATATGATTCGAAGCGTTATATAAGTATGCAAAAATCACTATGGGATAACTTACATAAAGAGTTTCAATATAAATTTTTACTTTTATTAACAAAACAATTTGTTTATCAAACTTCATTAAGTAAAGAGCAAATCAAAAAATTCGAAAATAGTTTCCCCCATATCGCTCCCTATTTTAATAGTTTTTCAAGTGTAAACGGAGCAAATTGTCTTGCAGCTACTTTAGCGAGTATTTGTAGTGAAAAATCTGAGGCAAAATGGATTATTACGAAATGGGTACATGATAATAGCTTTCTAAAAGGTTTACAAATAAAACAGTATCGATTAAAATCAGCTTCTATCGATTCTTTACAACCTAGCGATATCCTTGTTTGGAAAAATGAAAAGAACAAAGTACTACATGCCTCTTTTCATCTAGGCGGCGGCTATTTCTTTAATAAAAATGGACAATCATTTTTTAATCCATGGCAATTGGTACATATAGAAAGCTTGTTGAATACATGGGAGAACGAACGTATTGAAGTGTATAGAAAATAAAGATGCAATACTCTAAAAAATTAAGACTGTATCTTCAAATGGAAAGATACAGTCTTTAATAATCACTTATTTTTAAAAAAAACTCTCTATCAATCACTACCTGAAAAAATTCCGAGTAATGCGATAAAGAATAATCTGCTACATCACAACTCCCTTGAAACACACATGTTGAAATACCTAACTCTTTTGCAGGTATTAAATCTAACTCCCTGTCTCCAGTAGCTAAATCAATATTATGCTTTTTATGCAGATGATCATAAGCTAACGAATTCGGTTTTCGGGGGAATCCATCGTCAATTGTAACCATGTCGACGAAGTATTTGTCCCAGCCGTAATATTCTAAAATTTCCATAACCCCCGCCCTATGTTTATGAGTCATAATCACATTTTTATCCGCATATTTCAAAATCTCTTCAACACCTCCAAAAGGTTTCATATCTTTTGGAGTGATTTTCCCCTTCAAAATTTTAATCTGTTCTTCCTGTTCGCATGAAATATTATAATACTGAATTGCATGAGAATAGGATGTTTTTAAGTTTTTGTATATTTCTTGTTTATCTACTGTATCACCTAATATTTCAGAAAGAAGTTTTGTATAAACTGGATACGTATCAAATAACGTACCATCAAAATCCCATAAAATATTCATTATGCCCACCTTCTATTTTCAAATCATTTGATGATTAAATCCGCCCAATCCTTCGGCAATTCCGTTTCTAAGTAATAATCCTCTGCTTTCCAATACCTATTCTCAAACTTTGAAAGGTTTTTCTGTGTTTTCTTACTCTCGCGTAGAAATCTTGTCTCTCTTGGACAATCCAAGTACACCATATAATGAAAGAAATCTCTCCATTCTTTTCGCTGTAGAAAAACACCTTCAATTACAATTACGCCTACTATGGGAATCTGTACTTTCTTCATTTCACATGAGTCTACCTCATCATTATAGAACGGTAATTTCAGTCTCGTTTCATTTTGTAACTTTTGAAAAAACTTTTGCCGAAGCCACTCAATATCCCATTGCAAATAATAATACTCATACCATTCTTCAAATCCGGTATCATAGCGTTTATTACGCTCCACTATATGATCATCAATATGAAAAATATGAAACGGAATGCTTTCCTGTTTCATATTTTCCTTTAAATTTGCAACAAATGTTGTTTTTCCTGAACGACTTAAACCATCTATACCTAAAATGAACCTATTTTCTTTATGCTTCTTCATAACATTTATCAATTCACTCGTACTCATTATTTCTTCCACTCTTCTTTTAATAAAGAATATAAAATCGTATCATGCGCAACTCCATTTTGAATCATATGTTTTCGAAGTAATCCTTCTTCTTGAAATCCTGCTTTACTTAATAATTTTTGAGAAGCTTTATTCTCTACATATACAACAGCAGCAATTCTTATAAGTTGCAACGTTTCAAACCCGTAAGCTAAAATCGCCTGTAACGCTTCCGAGGCGTATCCTTGTCCCCAATATGTATCGTCTAATTCATAACCAATTTCAGCTCGCTTATGATGATGGTTAATTAAATGAAAACCGCACGTTCCGATTAATTGGCCCGTCCCCTTTTTCTCTATTCCCCAGCGAAATACACTTCCCTCTTCATAACGATTTTTAAACGTTTGAATCGTTGTTTTCGCTTGCTCAATATTTTCGAAAGAATCCATTCCGAAATAACGTATTACAGATTCTTTTGAAAAATAATGGAACATCGTTTCTGCATCTAACAGTGTTAGTTCTCTTAATTGTAAACGTTCTGTTTCTAGTTTCGGAAATCCCATCTCTTTTTCTCCTTCTATTCTAATGAACTGCAAATTTCAATATAATTTCCATCTGGATCAGCAATATATGCAATGGTTTGCCCCCACGGCTTTACAATTGGTTCAACTAAAACCTTAATACCTTGTTCTCTAAGTTGCTCAATCGTTTCTTGTACATTTTTGACAACGAATCCTAATTCAAAATGAGAAGATTGTAACTCGCCTTCTGTAAGTGGTAATCCTGTTAATTCTTTCACATCTTGCCGCGTATTCATTGCTAATATTGTAGATCCCGTATTAAATTCAATATATGTACCGTGCTCTGCTTTTATCGGTAACTGTAATACATCTTTATAGAACCTTAAACATTCCTCAAACTTTTCTACATATAAAATGATGTACTTCATTTTTAAATTCATTTTACATCCCCCTTTATATCCATCCCTAAAATTTCGACAAAAGTCTCATAAAAACCTTGTTTCCTATAGTAGCGAGCACAAAAAAATGAGGCCGATTTCTCGGCCTCCCAGCTTATTGGCATAAAACAGGAGATTTGGTTTGGACATAACCAGTTCGTACTCTTATTATATTTTATTTTTTCTGAATTTTAAATACATTAAACACCTATTTATATTGAGAAAGTTTTTTCGCTTGCATAAAATTAATGAGTTTAAGAAATGCTACAAATGGAGGTGTATACATATGGAACCAATGCTATGTCCAAGTTGTAAAACGAACCGCACTCGCTTTAATATTCTTGAGCAACAAGTAAAACCAGTCAAATTAAATCCACAAACTGGTCAAGTAGAAGAAGAATATACAAATGAAACGATGAATGCTTTTCATATGGCCTATCAAGGACCTACTTACAGAGTCCAATGCGCTGTATGTGGGCTTGTTGAAAATCCTGAACAATTTATTAAACCTGCTCAAAATCAGTCTTTCTAATAAAAACATGATTATCCCTTGTAGAAATAGATTTTTCTATAAGGGATTTTTTCGTTTTATACTTTAATAAAAAACGTGTTTCTTCCTTATTATAAGTTACACCCCACATCTTTTTAGTCATCTTTTATTTTTTGATCCTCAATATGAATCTTTTTTCTTCATTTATTATTTTCAGGGTAAATTATTGCGGCTTTGATATTGTTAATTTTATGCCTTCATATAGATTTTTATTATATAAAAAAGAGTGAGCAAAAATACGATTATATAGAAACAAAAGAAGTTGATTCCCATATTAATTACCTCTTTACAAAATCAACTTCTTTTAAACTCCACTTTTTATTATAATATTTCACTTTTTAATTTCTTGATTTTCCAAGAAAGTCTTATAAAGAAGTACATCCACATACCACCTGTAAGACCGGTCATAACTTTCGCCCACATTGGCACTCTTGATTCCATCGGGCTTAAAAACAGATTATACATTGATGGTAATAAACTTGCTGATATAATAACAAGGAATAACAATAATTCATTTAGTTTTTGTATCCTCGTCTCCTTTTCTGAGTAAATATCAGGCAATTCATTTACTTCTTCTACTTCTTTACAAAAATAATTCCATCTTGTGAAACTTGTTACGCGTTTCCAACCTGACATTTCGTATATTTCGAAATATTCTTGTTGTTGTTCTTTCGAATCTCTATAAACCAATCTAAAATCAGCTTTGTACATTACATCTTTTGGCTCCGTTTTCTGAAACGTATACATTAAATTATATTTTTGTAATGCCCAACCTTGCTGATGCATCTTTCGTAAAAAAGCTTCTTCTTTTTCTAAATTCCATGCCATAAAAAATTTGAATACCCTTTTTGTCTCCATCTTCCATTCACTCCCCTAATATACTATTCCCATTCCTTACAGATCGTTGCAACCTGTTATACTCTAGCTCTAACACTTCTTTACCAAGTGGCGTTAACTCATAGCACTTCTTTCTATCTGTTGAGGCAACTTCAACAATTAATTTCTCTTTTAATAACTTCGTCGTATTCCCGTATAAAGTTCCAGGACCGAGCTTTACTTCTCCATTTGTCATCTCTTCTACCATTTGCATAATTCCATAACCGTGCATTGGTTTCACTAGTGATAACAGTATGTAATATGTCGCCTCAGTTAACGGAATATATTTTCTCGCTTTCGTATTCATTATAACCACCTCCGATACATCGCCTCATGATATATCGACTCGCGATACATCGTATACCGATATTATATATTCACACTCCAAAATATGCAAGAGTATAATTTAATAATTGAATATTTATTTCTTTGAATTGAAAAATCATATAAATTTTCTGAATAATTTGTTAAAATATAGAAATATCCGTTTATATTTTGAAAGGAATGATACATATGATAAATAAATTGAAGGAAAATATAGGATCAGTTTTTGTAGGTAAAGAAAATGTTATAGATCTATTAATTGTTTCCTTGCTTGCTGACGGTCATGTACTTCTTGAGGATGTACCTGGTACTGGGAAAACGTTACTTGCGAAAACACTTTCAAAAAGTATTGGTGGTAATTTTTCTCGCGTTCAATTTACACCGGATGTACTTCCGAGTGATGTGACAGGTATTGAATATTTCAATCCGAAAACGAGCGAATTCGAGTTAAGACTCGGACCAGTCGTGGCAAACATTCTACTCGCAGATGAAATTAACCGTGCAATGCCGAGAACACAGTCTAGTTTATTAGAAGCGATGGAAGAACGACAAGTGACGCTTGAAAAGCAGTCAACTCCTCTTCCAAAACCGTTCTTTGTTATTGCGACGCAAAATCCAATTGAATCACAAGGAACGTTCCCTCTTCCAGATGCACAGCTTGATCGCTTTTTAATGACAATTTCTATAGGTTATCCGAATTCTGAAGATGAACTACAAATGATGCGACGTTTTCGTAACGATGCACCACTAGAAAGTGTCACATCTGTTATTACTTTAGATGATATTTTAGAGGCACAGAAACGAGTAAAAGAGATTTTCGTATCAGAACCGTTAGAACATTACATTATTAAACTTGCTCATGCTACAAGAAATCATGATTATATCGCTAACGGTGTAAGTCCGCGTGCCACACTTGCTTTAGTACGTGCAGTTCAAGCGCTAGCCTTTTTACGCGGGAGAGAATATTGCACACCAGAAGATTTACAATTGTTAGTTCCTTCTGTTTGGAATCACCGTATCATCTTATCAATGGAAGGCGCATTACGTACGACAAAAAATGAAATGATGCAAAAGATTTTAAAAGAGGTTGACGTACCAGTGGAGATTGAGCAAACATGAATGGACAGCGCGTTGTAACTGTACCTTTATTTTTTCAACTTCATATTATTCAACTATCTGTTCCAGGCGCGATACTATTTACATTTTTTATGCCGCAACGAATCATTATGTTTTTCTTTTTCTTCTACTATTTATTTGCGATTTTCATTTATAAATATGTCGCATATATAGAGAAACAGTTTCAAGTGCTAAACGAGAAACAAACAACTCGTTTATTTCCTAATGAATCTGGACAGTTTTTTATTCATTTAAAAAATGGAGCAAACATACCACTCGTTAACGGTGTTTGTTATTTTCATTTAGACCCGTCCCTACTACCGAATAAAGATCAAGGAATTGAACAAATATCAAAAACACTATTCTCTTTCCCATTTTCACAACCTGCTCATTCAGCGCAAAAATGGGATTTATCATTAACTGCAACGAAGCGTGGCGTGTTTCAAATTGAACAGTTCGAATGTGTTTTGAAAGATCCTTTTCATTTATTATCTGTACATTTACCTGTATTTGATAAATTAAGAACTGAAATTATTGTGTACCCTTCTCCTAAAGAAGTAGCAGGTTTGCAAGAACTTCAGCAACTTTTAAATGGATCTTATCGAACGAATTTTTCTTTTTACAATGATGAAACATCTATTATTGGTGTGAAACGATATGAACGTGAGTCTTTCCGTTCTATTCATTGGAAAGCATCTGCTAAAATGCAGGAATTACAGGCGAAGCAATATGAACCTGTAAAAAATTATAGTTGGACAATCTGTCTTTCTTTAGCTGCTGATCGCGGGTTTGGTTGGAAAGATAATATAGAAGATCTTATTTCATTTGCAACATACATTTGTCAATATGCTACGAAGCATCAAATACCGTTTGAATTATTTATTAGTATATTAGCTGAAGGTGGTCCTCTGCACTTACCATTAAATGAAGGGCAAACACATTACGCAAAAGCTTTAGAGGAATTGGCACGTATTTCAGACGATAGCACATTAATTCCGAAACAAGGATTTCTCCATTATACAAATAGAAAAGGAGAACGATCGTCTACGATGATTTACATTGGCTTGCAGAAGAATGACCTCTCTCTTCTATCGCAACCTACGTTTCTCATAAATAACGAAGGGATGGTGGAAAAGCTTGAAAATTTGGCTCTATCACGTTAATGACTTTATTCTGCTGCTCCTCCTTTCGTTATTAACAGAAAGGGACGAACTTGTTGCTATTGCTATATTTTTAGCACTAAGCTATATTGGTGTATTTCTAATCCATACATTCACGAAGAAAAAAACAACAGGATTTGTCATACTGTTAATGACTCAAATAATCGGTTGTTCTATCTTTCTCCCGTTCTCTCTATTTGGCACAATTATGTTACCGCTTTTCTTCTTTATCGTACATGTAGTTGGACCAGGATACCCAGTTCAAAAATCGTTAGGTAGTATTGTTTGGTTTGGTGTTTCAGCTATATTTTATGCGCCTTTTCCACCACTCGGGAAACTATTACTATTAGTTATACACATTATGATTACATTTTGGTTAACTGGAGCAAATCGTAATCAACAGTTATTACGTTTCGCTTCTATTATTACGATTGGTGTAATGAGTATAGTACTTATTCAAGTGTTTCCTTTCATTCGGCTTGTTTTTTCATTTATCATAGAAGCAGTTGCATTAGGGTTCGGATACGCTATCAATCCATTATTTTCAGCAGCCGTGTTAAAAGAAACAGATGATTTTTGGTCGAATAAAGGAAATCTAAAAGACCCTACAATTAAGGATGATTTGGAGCCACGTTCTTTTGATCCAACTCTTATAAATAGCATTACCATATTAGTTTGTACACTCATTGCTATTTATGTCGTTTGGAAAATAATAAAAAAACGAAAACAATTCAGTTTACCAAATATACCTGTCTTTGAATCTACTATCATCACTGATAAAGAAGGAATGAGCCAAAAACGTTTGAAACGAAACAAACCGCCACATAACGAAATTCGAAAAGAGATTTTTAAGCTTGAAAGTAAGTTAACTCCCCCTTTAAATAGAAATCGAGGAGAAACTATTGAGGCATGGTTAGATAGAATAAATAGTGAAGAAGATGTAAATATTCAGAGTCATATTATTATTAATGCTTATAATACAGTGCGTTATTCAAATGAGGAAAACATCGTACTTTTGCAGGAATTTAAGGATGAAATTCATAAGCTTTACATGTATCAGAAGGATTTAAAGAAAAGGAAAAAATAATACAACAAAAAGACTCCTATTTTCATAGGAGTCTTTTTGTACTTCTACGTTACTTTTTAAATTGAGGCGTTTTTCCCTGCTTCAATCTCTAATGACTCTTCATGCCACCAAAGTGTTTCTTCAGGATCTTCTTTAGCAATTTGGTGTGCTTCTTTTTTCGATTCTACTGTAGGATATGAACCTTTTAGCGCACGTCCTGATGTTGTAACGAATAGTACACTAAATACAACTAATCCAATAATACTTACACCTGTTAAATAAAATGCCGGTGCAAGCGGGTTACCAGTTGCATGAACTAAGTATGAACATACAAGTGGTGTTGTACCACCAAATATCGATACAGAAATATTAAATGAGATTGAAAGTGCTCGGTAACGTACATCAGTGAAAAAGAGTGATGGTAATAATGAAGGTAATGTTCCTTCATATACACTTAGGAAGAAACCTAATACGAAAATACCTGCAAATATAGCTGCAATATGCCCGTTACCTATTAGTAAAAATGCTGGAATTGCAAATACAGTTAAACCAAGTAAACCAATTTGCACGACGCGTTTATTACCAATTTTATCACTTAATTTACCGAAATATAGTGCTAGTGGAATCATAAGTGCCATCGTAATAGAAATAATTAGTAAGCCTGTTGTTTCTTCGACTTTAAGTACTTGAGTTAGATAAGAAGGAATATACGAAAGAATCATATAATTTGTAATATTAAAGAAGGCGACAATTACTGTGCTTAATAAGAAGTCTTTTTTGTGATATTTCATAATATCCATAAATGAAAATTGTTCATTGTCTTCAGATTCCTCTTGTGCTTTTTCCATCTCTTCAAAGATGGGAGATTCATCTAAATGACGGCGTAAGTATAAACCGACCAAACCAATTGGTGCAGCTATTAAGAAAGGAATACGCCAGCCCCAGCTGAGCATTTGTTCATCTGTTAACAATAACGTCAAAATGGTAACAATTACCGATGCAGCAATGTAACCTGAGAGTGTTCCAATTTCAAGACCACTACCGAGTATACCACGCTTTTTATCTGGAGAAGATTCTGCGATATAAACCATTGCTCCTGAATATTCGCCGCCTGTAGAGAAGCCTTGAATCATTCGGGCAACTAAAAGTAGTATTGGTGCCCATACACCAATTTGTTCATAGGTTGGTAGTAATGCGATGAATAATGTAGAAAGTGCCATTAAAATAATAGTAGTACTTAACACGATTTTTCGGCCGTACTTATCTCCTATTCTACCAAAGAATACACCTCCGATTGGTCGAACGAGGAAGGCCGCTGCAAATGTACCGAATGTAAGTACAAGTTGCAATCCACTATTATCAACACCTGAGAAGAATAATTGACTTAAAATTACCGCTAAATACGCGTATAATCCGAAGTCAAACCACTCCATTGCGTTCCCTATACCAGTAGCAACTACTGCTTTCCTGGCTTGTTTAGGATTAACAATATTAACGTCTTGAGGTTCAAAATTTAAATCATTATTTTGTTGCATATAATAAAACAGCTCCTTATTTAATTTAACTTCTTTAAGCACACCTTCTCTTATTGAATAAAATTAATTCGAAGCACTTAAGGAAAATTAACGTCTCCTTATCTGTTATTATTGTTTCACATAATTAATTATTTGTCCAATGAGATGCTCTCTAGGTTAAGTAATTTACTATTTTAAAAAGCTGAAGAAGCCGCTAAAATAGCGACTTCTTCAGCTTTTTATATTTTTTTATATTTTTTTAAATACTTGCTGTAGCAGCTATGTTATGAATACAGGAAATAAACTCATAAATGAATGCGTCAATTTCCTCTTTCGTAATAATATACGGCGGAAGTAATCGAATAATATTCCCTTGTGTTACATCGACCAACATTCCTTTACTCATTAACTCAATCTGTAATTTCTTCACATTTTCATTCGTGTCATTCACACTTATCCCAAACATCATCCCCGCATGACGCACTTCCTGAATATAATAAGAATTTTCTTTCTGAATGTCTTGCAGTTTGTCATTCAAATATAGTGACGTTTCATATGCTTCTTGCATTAAACCATCGTCAAGTAATGTATTTAATACAGTTAAACCTAAAGCCGTTCCCATTGATGAATGAGCAAATGTGGTGCCGTGATCTCCTGGTGCAAATACATCACATAACTTTTCACCTACAATAATTCCGCCAAGTGGTATCCCGCCTCCTGCTCCTTTACCAATTTGAATAATATGTGGTGTAATATTGAAATTTTGATAAGCAAATAGTTTTCCTGTTCTCCCCATACCACTTTGAACTTCATCAACGATAAGTAATACATTATATTTCTCACATAAATTTTGAACACCATGTAAATATTCACCCGATAATGGATAAATTCCCCCGCTTCCTAATACAGGTTCTAACATAATTGCAATTGGATTTTCATGAATTATTGTCTCTTCTAATTGCCCTATATTCTCGCGCTCAACTTCATATACTGGGATCGATGTTTTCGGGAAATTTTGATATACACTTTCTTGTCTCGTAAAATGAAGTGCCCCCAACGTACGCCCGTGGAAACTATTCTTCAACACTACAATTCCTTCACGTTCTTCATGCATAATAGCTCTATATTTATCAATTAATTTCAACGTCGTTTCTGTCGCTTCCGTACCAGAGTTTGTAAAAAAGACCTTTCCGTTTTTTAAAGAGCAATCAACTAATTTCTTTGCATATTCAATCGCAACTGGATTTAAAAAGTGAAACGGTAGATGCAACGACTTCGTAACTTGATCCATTGTTGTTTGTACGATTTTCGGGTGATTGTATCCTAATACATTTACTCCGACACCAGAAAATAAATCTATATACTCTTTACCATCCACATCATACAGCTTACACCCTTCTCCTCTTTCTATCGTAAGCTTTGTACGACAATACGTTGACATCATATACTCTTTATCTAATTGAAACCAATCCGACATGTTACATTCCTCCTAGTTATTTTCCCTGTTTTATTTATGTTCATTTTCTATAAAGTCATGTATAAATTCATTTTTAAGATTGAAATTTTAACAGTAATGTTCTTCCCGATATTCATTTTCCCATAATTTCTTCTATTTCAACAGGTCCACTACATACGCGTTTTTTTCATCTAGCGGTCTGTTACTATTTTGAGCTTTGCGTGTTATACATAATCAAGGCAATAAAATCATATTTAGTAACAATGGACGAAAAAGATTTGGAGGCTATATTGATGAATGAACACTATGATAAACAGAGGCAATCTTTACTAGGGAAAGACTTTAATGAAAATGGAGAACGTAATGAACAAGCAATCCTTCACTCTCAAACAGTTGGTTCAAGTGGACCTGTTCTAGAGCAAGATAGTGTGCTTCACGAGGCGTTACAACAATTTATTCACGAAAAAATTTTAGAAAGACCTGTTCATGTAAAAGGATTTGGTGCGTTCGGTTATTTTCAAACAATCTATCCAATGCCCGAACATACTAAACTAAATTTCCTACAAAATGCTAATGAGAAAGTTCCCGTTATGGTGCGATTTTCATTAGCTGTTAGCACGAAAGGAACACCTGATACTTCTAGAAATGTACGCGGTTTTTCTACAAAATTTTATACAAAAGAAGGTATTTTCGATCTATTATGTAATCACATTCCTGTCTTTTCTGTCCGCGATCCGATGCGTTTCCCTGAAACCATTCAAGCGTTGTCACCTTCACCTAAAAATAACTTATTAGACCCTAATAGATTTTGGAGCTTTGTCGCTAGAGCACCTGAATCCATACATTTCGTTGTCCGTTTGTACTCTGATAATGGTACGGCCAAAAGCCTTCGCCACATCCCAGGACATAGTGTAAATACATATGTTTGGAGAAATGCAGAAGGCAATCGAAAGTATGTAAAGTATCATTGGTACCCATTTGAAGGTGTACAATTCATTACTAGCGAGGAAGCAAATAAACTGGCTGCTGAAAACCCAGATTATAGCGGGAAAGATTTATATGATGCAATTGCAAACGGTAAACCAGTGGAATATGGTTTATATGTCCAGCTCATGGACCCGAAAGATGAAGCGCATCTTTCTTACGATCCTTTAGATGATACAAAGATATGGGATGAAAAAGCGTATCCTCTTATACCAGTCGGCAAAATGGTATTAAATAAAAACCCTGAAAATTATATGGAACAAGTAGAAAAAGTCGCTTTCTCCCCTTCTAATTTACTTGACGGTGCTGAATTATCAGATGATAAAATGTTGCAAGGGCGAGCTAACATTTATAGTGATTCTCAAAGAAGAAGAATTGGTCCCGAATTTCGGAAATTAACGATTAACCAACAGCAAAATTGGACACCTGCTAATCAAATAACGAGCGGTGACGGAAGATACGTTGAAGGTAAAATTGAAAGAACTTCAATAACGAAACAAGATGACTTTACGCAGGCTAGTGAATTTTATACGAAGTTAAAACCGATAGAAAAAGAACATCTTGCAGAAAACTTAGCTGGTGATTTGAAAGTTATATCTGATGATATTAGAAAGATAGTGTTAGAGTATTTTCATAACGTGTCAGCTGATTTGGTGAAGAGGATTGAAACCAAGATAGAAAAATAATAAGAAGTAAGAACGCATCGACTTTTTTCATAAAAAAGAGCCATTTATCTAACCTTTTTTAGTCAGCTAAATGGCTCTTTTTTATTTTTTCACCACATTATATCTTTTCAGAACTACACTTCCGAATTTATTAAATATCCGATCCATCAAGAAGCCCATCAATCCAAGAATAACAAGACCGACAAAAATCCAATCTGTTTTGAAATATAACCTTGCATTCCAAATCATATAACCAATTCCTTCATTAGCTGCAACCATTTCAGCTCCAACAATAGCCATAAATGAGGATCCCATTGCAAGCTTTGCCCCCGTATAAATATAAGGAAGTGCTGCTGGTATGATGACATGGAACATAATTTGCCATTCTGATGCTCCCATACTTCTCGCTGAGCGAATTTTATCTTCTTCAACAGCTTGCACACCGGTAATTGTGTTAATCGTCACAATAAAGAAAGTTGCATACATAATGAGAAAAATTTTAGATTGCTCTCCAATACCAAACCAAAGCATAAATAATGTTATAAAGGCAAGAGGTGGAATAAAGCGAATAAAATTGATAACTGGATCAAATAGCGCTCTTAACCATGGGATTCGGCCAATTAATAATCCTACCGGAATGGCTACAAGATTCCCTAAAATCCATCCAGCTATTACTCTTAAAAAACTAACTCCTATATATATAAATAAGGAACCATTTTGACTCAGTTCAATTGCTCCATACAAAACTGCTATCGGACTTGGCAAAAATTGCGGATCAGAAAATTTCGCTACAACACTCCATATCGTAAGGATAAGTATCCAAGCGATAATTCCACTTTGTAATAGCTTCTTTTGTAAACCAATCTTGAAATTATTTGTTTCATAAATAGTCTCTTTTCTTGCAATCTCATCTTTCAACACGCTCATATTTGGACCTCCTTTCAATCAAAGTGTGATTGAATCATTTGATAATAGTAATTAAATTCTTTATCTGTAAATGTTCTCGGATACGGTAGTGGAATATCGTAAATCTTTTCAATTTTTGAAGAAGGTCCTTTAGACATTACCCCTATTCTTTGCCCAAGTAATAGAGCTTCTTGAATATCATGAGTGACAAAAATAATCGTTTTGTTTGTTTCTTTCCAAATTCGAATTAACTCTATTTGCATTGTTCTTCTAGTCATTGCATCGAGTGCTCCAAATGGTTCATCCATTAATAAAAATTGCGAGTCATTGGCTAACACACGTGCTAATTGAACTCTTTGTTTCATTCCTCCAGAAAGTTCTCTTGGATATTTTCCTTCATGCCCATCTAGTCCAACAAGTTTTATATAGTGAGAGGATATATCATTTCGGGTCTGCTTTATCATTTTTTTCATTTTTAAACCAAATTCAATATTTTCTTTAATTGTTAGCCACGGAAAAAGCGCTGCGTCTGCTTGTTGAAATACGACGCCACGATTTCTATCAGGCTTAATTACCTCTTCATTATTGACTATTAGTTTCCCTGATGTCTTTTCAACAAATCCAGCAACCATACTTAATAACGTAGATTTTCCACATCCGCTTGGGCCAAGTAATATAAAAAATTCACCATTCCCAATTGTTAAATTTACATCTTCTAAAACAAATTGTTCGTTATTAAATGATTTAGATAACCCAGAAATAGAAATGGCCACAGGAGATTTCAATACTTCTTTTTCACTTACTGTACTCACCATACTTCACTCCTATTCTATTTATAAGTAACAGATTCAGGGAAAGCTTTTTTAAGTGCTTCAAGATTAATTTTATCTTTCAATTCATATTTATCTTTCAGTTTCCCTTTCTCTTCTAACCATACTTTCATATCTTCTAAATGTTTTGCGTCCTCCTCTGTAAATCCAAGAACATAGTTTTGTCTTTCAATATCTTTTAACGCATCTTTCTCTGGTAGTTTCAATTGCTCAAAAGCAAGCTTAGCGGTTTCTTTTTTATTGTTATCTACATATTTAATACCTTCAGATAAAGCCTTAAGTGTGTTTTCAACAGCTTTTGGATTCTTCTCGACGAATGATCTTTTTGCTAGTAAATAGCTGTCAATTGTAACGCCTGCACTTTCTAAATCACCTAATTTTGTTACACCTTTTATATTTTTAAATTTATCCTTTAATGCACCAGAACTCCAAACAGCATCTATATCACCATTTTTTATTCCTACAATAGCTTCGTCTGGTGTACTATATGGAACGAAGGTAATATCCTTTTCATTAATATGTTTCGCTGCCAAATATTTCGCCCAAACATACTCCGTTACAGTCCCTTTAGGTACGCCTAACTTTTTACCTTTTAAATCATTTTCTGTTTTAATCCCCTCTCTAACTAGAAGCTCATTGTCTTTTGATGATTTTTCATTTCCTCGCGTAAGTGTTGAAATTACGACCATATCTCCTTTTCCTAACGAATTTAAAAGCGCATAATCAGCAGCAAGACCTGTATCAGCTTGTTCCGTTAATACCGCATTAACTGTATCAATTCCATAAGCAAAATTCGATAGTTGAGCTTTAATACTATTTTTCTCAAAATAGCCTTGTTTCTCGGCAGCTCTAAACTGAAAAGATCCGCCAGCAGCTGTATCTATAGCCATTTTCACCGCGGCCGTTTCTTTCCCATTACTTTTTGTCGTTCCCGCACTTTCTTTTGAAAAGTTTGAGCATCCTGCTACAGCTAAACTAGTAACCATTGATAAACTTAAAAATAAAGGCTTTAGTTTCACCATTTATCATTCCTCCATAACAATTTGTTCAAGCTTGAAGTAAGATTTGTTTAACCGAAATATTACGTTAAATTATTACAAATAAAGAAATGGAAACGTTTTGTCATATAACAAACCTATCAAGTTCATTTTAATAAGTGGGGGAAATGACTCTCCCCACACTTTAAATTACTAACGTTAATCTCGTATTTTATTTATTTCTTCCAATGTCGCTACACAGAAATCTCCGGTGCCGTAAGATATTGTTCCTTCGACTGTCACAACAGATTCCGTACCAGCTTCTGCAGCATTCGGGACTCTAAATGCTGCTATATCAAGAGGAGTAATTTCTTTCTCCTCTGGTTTTTCTAGTTGAGGTACCCACTCATACGGTACACGATACGCACGGTAAACCATATTGGAGTTTCTGTTATTTTTATAAGGTGAAATATATTCCCATACAAGCTCATGCTCACGAGTAACTTCAAAAATCCGACCATCTGCTCCTTCTGTAATCAATGTATTTCCGTTTGGTAGCCTTTGGGCAGAACTAATATATGGACTGTAAAATCGATACGAATCTAAAGGAGCTTGATATCCAGCTTCAGTTGGCGTATATTGCCACTCAATTTCTAAAGTTACTGGATTAATTTCTAGAATCCTCGAGTGATCACGAACAGCATTTTTGGAACCGTATGGAGATGCAGGGTTTGGAAGACCGTATCCTGCCCAACCACCATTATCAAATACAAGTAAATTCCCTTCTCCAGGCAATCCTTTCGGAATGATATGTGCATGATGTTGTCCAATGATCCATCCTAAATGCTTAACATCTGGACTAGAATAATCAGGACCGAGTTTCCAAACTATATTTCCTGTCTTCTTGTCAATAATGGCAATTATATTTGACTCCCTAGCATCCCAAATAATATTTTCAGGATGAAAACGTTCATCTCCTTGGTCATAAAACTTATTCGGACCAATTGTAGACATAGAATTTATATGCATCCAATCTCCATCCGAATTACCACCAAAGGATCTAATATTAGGATTACGGAATAGTACATTTTTAGCACTTTCATCAAATCCAAGTTCTTCAAAATGATCACTGACAGCCCACTCCCATATAATATTCCCTTCCCAATCTACCTCAATAATGACATCATCTAATAACGGCTTATCGGATATATTCGGATTATGTACATTTTTGTGTGCTAAAATTAACGTATTTCCACCATCTGTTTTCGGTTCTAATTCTGGTGCATAGTAACCCACGGGATTTCCCTCACGCTGATAATCATGATGAGCTCTAGCCATCCACTGCGGATCATGGCCTGGGTCTTCAATGTGTTCCAGACGGTTAAATCTCCAGACTATGTTTCCTTCCCAATCTACTTGAACTAAATCTACTTCATCTTGAAAACCGTACTCAGGATCTCTTTGTGCTGTATGACCAAAAACATATCCGCCTGGTAATAACTTATTTGGAAATCCACGCAGTCCTTTCCATAAGTGTACTTCCTTTCCATTCATATCAATTAATAACGCACCATGATCTGCAGCTTGATAAATTGTATAACCACTCCAAGCTTTCCCGGGATTATATACTGTTGCCCCTGTTGGATAAATTGTTGGATGTCCCATTCTTTCCACTCCTATTCATATTATTAATAAGTCACCTTTTAACAGTTTGAATTTTCAGACCTAAATAACTAGAGTAATAGTATTCTTTGTTATTCCTCTGTATTCTCATTGCTTAGTTTCATAATTGTATCCGAAAGGTGTTCTAAATTATGGGCTAAGCGTTTAAAAACTTCGGTCTGCACTTGTAATTCTTCTGTTGAAAATCCATCGAATAAAACAGACATAAAACTTGTTCTTATTTTATTATTTCGCTTTATAAATTTCAGGCCATCTTCAGTAATATCAAGTAAAGTGATTCGTCTATCTTCCTGATGACGTTTCCGAATAGCCAAGCCTCTTTCTTCTAACTTATCGCATAATGCCGTAATCGCTCCTGATGTAAAATCCAGTTCTTCTGCTAAATCAGTTAGACGCTGCTCACCATCTCGAATAATTTTGTTTAATATTAAGATGCCCGGCAACATAATACCTTCAATCTTAATTTTGTCACGTTCCTTTACAAACTTACGGACCATTTTACGAAACAACCAATCTGTTTCTTCGATTAATGTTGGCATCGTTTTATTCATATCTCCTCCGCTCCTTGCTCTATGAATAATACAAAAAGGCACGAACACATTTCAAAATTATGAAATGTATACGTGCCTTTGGTTATCCAATCAGCTATTCAATTTGTTTTAGCATTAAAATAATGAGTGGTAAAATAAGTAATATCCACATATTAATCCATTAATTCCTATGAGTCAAGTGTGTTTTAAAAATATATTTTCCTAATTTATCTATTTGTTCTCGTTTAAGGTTATTTTTGAGATTATTTATATGTAACCCTATTTATAACAATACATCTAAAATCTAAAACTCCCCCACTTTACATAACTACTGTAGCGGAGGAGTTCTTTCTAATATTACTTTATCAAATTCACCGGCGAAGCAACTACCTTTCCACTTTTCACATCATATAGCCCTATAGGCGTTACCCGTATAAAAGGCAAGTGCGTCGCAGAAAAGAATAAAATTGTAAATGCTGGATCATCATACGCGTAGCCACGCTCTTGTAGTAATTTCACCATCTGTTTCTCTTCCTGTATTAATTCACTCATTTTTAAATTAGACATAATTCCGAGCAATGGTAATGCGATTTCATGTAATACTTCATTCTTCTCAGCTATTACCATTCCCCCGCCAAGCTCTTTTACTCTATGAAAAGCTATAAGCATATCTTCTTTTCTTTTTCCGATAAGAATGATGTCACCTGTACCAGAATAAGAGCTAGCAAGCCCACCTAGTTCTTTCGCAAAACCTTTCACAACTGTATTCACTCGCCAACTGCCATCACGAGCAATCATCATAAGGAAACATTCATCATGATCTGTGGACAATTCATTACATTCTATGTTGATTTTACTAGTATATGGTTTTGTAATAACGTTATTTAATAAGTGTATACCCGTTTTATTAGAGAAAATCATATCCTCTTTTTCTATGGACCAATCTAATGATAATGGAGTTACTTTACATTTACCCCAGTCTATATGTAATGCTTCATGCGTATTTACACCGTCACGCTTCACCCATTTCCCCTTTGCAATAACGCTCGCTGGTACTGGGTTTTCTTTACTTTCTAAAATATTGATATTTGCAATTCTCCCTGTCCCAATCGAACCATGTATATGCTCCATATTATAATAACGAGCAATATTATAACTTGCCATATGATATGCATCTATTACTGGAACACCTTGCTTTATAGCAGTAGTAATCATTACATTCGTCATTCCGTTTTCATAAAAGGACGGATGAGAACCATCTGTTGTGAAAAAGAATCTATCAAATTGCTTCACACCTAATTCCAGTAGTTCTTTTAATAAAACTTCTAAATCTGGTCGGATGGAAGAGTTTCGAAGAGAAACAGTGTAACCTTGCATAAGACGAGTTAACACTTCTTGCCCCGTCATTGCTTCATGATCACAGTCTGTACCTAACAGTTTTAATTTTACTAACGTTGCTTCAGATGCTCCTGGGAAATGTCCTTCTACTTTTTTCTGTAATCGCTTTGTTTCCTGCACCCAAGTTAGCATTTCATCATCGCCATGTAATAATTTTGGCCATGCTGTTAGCTCTCCTCCTTGAAGAACTGCTTCATGCTGTAGCCATTCTATTATTTCTTCACTATTAAATAAAGATTGCCCATTTTGCAATTCAGTTTGTCCATCAAAACGGCACCACCAATACATACTAGCTGAAAGCTTTTTAAATTTATCTAATAAATGAAATGATTCCTCACGCTTTAATGTGAAAAATAGAGTTAAATTATCATTAATAAAAGTTGTTGTCCCAAATTGCATCGCATAATTCGCTAACGTCTCTGGATTATATAATTGATATGGATGTGCATGCGGTTCTATGTAACTAGGAACGACATACTTTCCATCACAATCAATAACTTCACATTCATGTAGTTGCTCTGGTAGTTTTTCTCCTACATATATAATTCTGTCATCATAGATCCAAATATTTGCTTCCATCCATTCACGTATATAGGAATTTAAGTATGTTGCGTTCTTTAATAATTTATGAGGACTTCTTGTACCGTCTATTATTTCAACATGTTCTCGTAATTGCTCGTTACTCCATCTGAACTGATTTTGTCCCAATGTATTTCACTCCAATGCCATATTAGTTAAGACGAAAAATAATTAATTAACTAAACTATTTTCTATTTAAGTCCACTCAATATATATCACTATTATATTTAACAATCATAAAAATTACAATTTTCGGAATATAAATCGTTTTATTGTTCACTTCTTCCTCATTTGAACATGAACATTTCTGTGAAGTTGTTTTACTGGAACCTTTGAAAGAATAATGAATATTTTGTAAGGGCAAAAACGTATTTTTTAACAATGGATGTTCTTTTCAAGATAGAGATGGGATTCAAATAGGAGACAATTGTATAATCGGTATGAATGCTACAATTGCCACACTTAATCACGGGCTAACTTTAGAAACAAGAAACACGACATACGCCTCCCCTGTTACAATTGGTGAAAATGTATGGATCGGGTCTAGTGCAACCATACTTCCTGGTGTGACACTTGGAAACAATTCAGTTATTGCTGCAGGTACAGTTGTTACAAAAGATGCACTTGCAAACATTGTCGTTGCAGGAGTGCCCACAAAAGTTGTGAAAGTAATTCATAGCAATTAAAAACATTCTAGATTTTTCAAATGCAAACAAGCTACTTTTATTGAAATTTGCTTTACTGCTTATATATTTATTTTATCGTTCTTGTTAAGAATTTTATTTCTCTTTGTGAGAAGAAAATGTACCTATATATTTTTCTATAACGCAATAAAAAGACTTATAGAATGATTCTATAAGTCTTTTACTATAAGCAATTAACCTATACTCATCAATTAACAAATTCAAAAACCAAAAGGTTCGCTATGAATAAAGTTCTAAAAAATAACTACCCACTCTAATTATCAATCATTTCATAATAGTCTATTAATCCCTTTTACTGCCTCATAGCCAAAATATATTCCAAACATAATTAAAACAATTCCTGCTACTATAGAAATCCATTTCATTACTGTATGATTAATAAATCTTCTACCAAAATGAATAGATGTAGCCATAAATATATCCCAAAGCATAATCCCAGCAAAAATGGCTGCACTATACCATAAAGCTTGTTCTTTTCCAATAGTATTCATAGCACTAGTTAGAACTGATCCATATATCCCTATCCAAAAAATAATATTTAATGGATTAGAAATTGCGATAGCAAACCCCGATAGAAAAGATTTTAAAGGATGTTCTTTTTCACCTGATGAAATATATTGAACTTGTTTAGTAGCTTCTTTCATGCTTTCATAGCCTAAATAAATCATCGTTACAAAACCAAAAATCCAAATGCAGAGCTGGGCAACTGGAGTTGTTAAATAAGTCGAAATACCAAAGTAAATTAAAAACATCATTACAACATCTGCTGACATTGCTCCAACTCCTACTAACCATGCACTCAAAAAACCATTTTTTATTCCTTTATTTATTTGAGCAACATTAATCGGACCGACTGGTGCAGACAATGAAATCCCTAATAATATATAACTGAATATCATGCTAATCATTTTTCTTCAACTCCGTAATAGGACATTTAAACCTTTCTCTAATTTTTCTATCTGTTTCATAATCTAATATTGGCTCATATGTATATTATTTATACGATATAGCCGCTTCTTCTAACAGTTCTACTACTTGTTTATACTTGTTTATACATATTTATCCTCCCTTTGATTTCATTACAAAATTTGAAAAGATAGCCTTTTCTATTGCTGTTCCCGCTCCCCATTCTTTTTCACAATATATTCAATTATAGTTTAAGACACAATTTAAACTTGAAATAAAATACATATTTGTAATGCAAATGGAACCAAAATATAAAACCTATATTAATCACTAATTTCATAATAGTCAATCATTTGGGCACAAATCATAATTATCTATTTTTGTATACTTAATTCTATTTGTTATTAATTCATACGATAAAAGTACCTTATTATGTAAATTACGGAAATACATTTAAATATTTTTCAACAAAAAACAGAATTTACTTATTATTAACTCCGAAATCTAGAACTACTTACCTTTGTATGTTGCAATATTTTAAAAATGTAAAAGTCACTATAAATAAGAAATATCAAATAAATATAATAGATTTATAGTAAAATGAAAAAATTTAAATACATCATTACTTTTCTTGTAACAGCACATAAAAACCCCGAATCATGGGAAGTAAATTGCTCATGATTCGGGATTTTTTAAGACTATATTTTAATAACGATTAAATCACATACAAGTCCTTATATACCTCTATAGTAGAACTCTTTTTATCTGTTATTTATTAAATTCAATTTGCATCATTTTATTAAACTGCGAAACAATATCGACCTCATCTAAAGAGTTAATACTGACAGCCAATGTATGTTTACCACCAATTACTCCACCAGCAAAAGTCATAAACCCAGGAATTGATCCTCCGTGCCCCCATACTGAGACACCATTTGGAAGTTTAGTCTCATAGATTCCAAGACCATATCCATCACCAATCCCTTTTCCTTCTATAGGAACTGTAGTAAGCATTTCTTTTAGCTCGCGTTCCTTCAGTAACTTACCACCGAGTAAAGATGAAAAGAACTTGTTTAAATCATCCGCATTAGAAATCATGTCTCCAGCTGCATTAGCTAAACTCGGATTATAATACGTAATGTCTTTCAACTCGCCTGTTTCTTCCATTTTCACATATCCACGAGCATGATTCTTTCCTGGGATGACAGGTGAATTACCTGGTAAAAACGTATTTGGCAAGTCCAAAGGTTCAATAATTCGCTTTTCGATTTCTTCCGCATAACTATTACCAGTTATTTTTTCAATAAGCATTCCTAGTATTACGTATCCTGTGTTTGAATACGACCAGCCTTTACCTGGCGAAAAATCCGAAGGCAGCGCAAGTCCTATTTTCACTATTTCTTCTGCTGTATACGTTTTTTTCGAATTCATTATGTCAGCATCTTTTGACTTTAAGTATTCAGCGATACCACTCGTATGATTCAAAAGTTGACGTATCGTAATTTGATTACCATCATACCCATTTCCTTGAATGAGACCCGGTAGCCACTTTTCAATTGAATCGTCCAGTTGTACGCGATTTTCTCCTACTAATTGAAGAACAGTCGTGGCGGTAAAAGTTTTCGTCACACTACCAATCCGAAAGCGATAATCCGATTTCACCGGTTTCTTTGTACTTAAATCTGCTACGCCAGCAGTATAACTACTAATTTTTCCTTTATTAGATGTCTTAGCTAATACCCCTGGTGCTCCAATTTTGATTGTTTCCTGCATTACTTGTTTCCATCCATTCCGATTCTTTTGATCATGTACTTTTGACGAATTCGAAATACTTTGAGTAGACTCTGCTTTCACAGTGAAGCCAGGTGTAAATAGAGTAGTACCCGCTAATAAAACTGTCAAACTCGCTAACTTCATTGAATTACGTTTTTTCATAAGGATTTCTCTCCCCTATTCATATCGTATTGATTCAAGCTATACTTTCATCCTATATGATAAAACTGTCTTTTTTCTTATCCATTCCTTACGAAATACTTACGTTTAAATTTAAATAAAGTAAACTGGGGAAGAGTTATGCATGCAAATAAAAAGAGAACATGTTTTCATTTTTTATGTAAACATGTTCTCATAAACATTTAAAATTCTATATCAACTTTTCATCCTATTCTTTACACAACTAATCTAAATTCATTTTTACCAGCCTGCACTAGCATTCATTCCATTTCCAATAATAGAAAGTAATAGTGGCCATAATACTGGTCCTAACGTAAGCAGTACATTTAGAAGTATAAGTATTCTATATCCACCGGTGAAATTATGATTTTTACGATTCACAAATACGAGACTGACTAATGAGATTATGGTCGTTAAAAATAACACTAACATTACCAGCCAATACCACACCATTAAACTGAGACTCCATGGTGTTAATAGCTCGTGTATGATGCAAAATGAGATTCCTAATACCGCAAAACTAAAGCTAGTCACCGCTGTTTTTATAAGCCATTTACTTATTTTTTTATCGTATGTATTTTTACAATATAAATCTATTAAAGTATACAAAGATAAATATGCCATGAATACGCCTACCCAAGACAATAACCAGTCTCCGTCCCCTTTGAATAATAAGAACAGCAACCAACACATACTTACTGCAGAAAAAACAAAGGAAATAAGTATGCTTTTTAATACCGATTTCATTACATTTTCACACCCTTAAAAAACTTAAAAATTAATTATAATTTATAAAAATTAAGTATAGGTTAACATGTAATGAAGTATAAGTAAATAAAGTTAATTTACAGTTAATTTCGTTTTCTTAGTTGAAGGCTGTTATATATATGAAAATGATTCATGATAATCAAACTTCTCTACAAAAAAGTAAAGGTGAATATTTACGTATCCACCTTCCCATCTCCCTCTACCCACTTCATTATTTTTTCCACATCTAACTCCGTATACGTCTTTTCACCATAACGAACAGACTCATATAACGAAGTAATATTTCTCGTTCTACTAATTCTTTTTAACCACTGTTGCATCGTTTCATAGGATCTTCTCTGTTCATGAAATGGTAATGTTCTTTCCCATTCAACTAACGTTTTTCTTATCGTATCTTTAGGTAATGGCTGTTCAAACTGATGCATCACTTTCTTGTTCTTTTCGGTTCTATCCGTATTTTCTTTTGTTATCGATTGTTTATCCTGTTCTATTTCTGATTTCGTTACCTTTTTCCTCATTAATTTATAAACAGCATATAAAATGACCACTGCAATAATTACATAAAAAATGACACTAATCCATGAATTTGAAAGAACAGAAAACACATCAGTCCATGAATTTTTTCGTACAAAAAGTGGAATTTCCCTATCTATTTTCGTTCTTGTATCTACAACTCCTGTTTCTTCATCTATAATTCTTTCAGATTCATCAAACTGTGCGTCTACACTAGTAAAATCATAATTTCTTTCTGATATTATCTCCGTCTTACTAGAAAAAAGCCCTTTTACTATGTCTTGTACATACACAACACCTTGTGATAACGTTATCGCACTAATCGCAAAGAAAAGTATGATTAAAGTTCTTACACCCCATAACTTCACTTTCATATGTCGCTTTTTATTCGCCATGACATAAGCCCCTTCTTATTCTTTCATTACAATCCATTTATTCGTTCTACTGTATTTCTTTGGTGAAGTACCAATAATTAAAGGAACCGCATCCAGTTCCTTTCGACGAAAGCCTGCTGTATAAAAATAAGAAGAAGATACAGGCGTATCTTGGTCTGATATCGAGGCAAGTACCCTTAATACATTTTGCAAGTGTTTCCGATTATCCCCATTTTTTATATGTAGCAAACCGTTATCTTTTACACTATTGATCCATACTTCAAATGAACAGTTTTGCATGAGCAATTGTTTACATATACCCGCCGTTAATTCGATTAGTTTCTCTGTATCATTTCGCAAAGAAACACCACTTTTATTTTGCAAGTTGAGATAAATCGCGTATTTATCTGATTGCGTTCGCTCATACTTTTTCGCAGTTATCGTCCCCGTTTTCGCCGTTGCACTCCAGTGGATGGAACGAAAATCTTCATTTTCATAAGACTTTACTCCCATTACTTTCGTTTCATCATATAAGGGTGAAGACATCGCTTTTCGAAATCCTCGTGACCATTCTTGTAATTCCGGAACTTGTATTTTCGGAACAGCTGGTAAGACTAAATAAGAGGGCGTATCAACTTGTTTATATGTGATATGGTTCGTTATAAATCCAAAGAGCTCGGTAATCACAATTTCAACTTCTTCCCATTTCGCGATGCCTCTTTTTAACGCTACAACTTGCAAATCAAATGAAACTGACTCCCTTCCTTTTAAATTAAAATTCATATAATAATTTGAACCTGTACTATGATTTTTGTTTATTTCATCATGATTCCAAGTTAGCTTATTTTCACATTTAAATCGAAATACAACATTAAAAATAGGAAAAATTGATTTGTTTGAAATTTTTATTTTGCATCTGTTCGTTTCACCTATAAAAACATTCGAATTTCCTTGACTGTATTCCCATTCAACACGAGATACTTTACGTATATAAACATGCATAGCACCTATTAAAATTACATATAAAAATACGAGAGATAATATGAGTAAATTACTTGAAAATACACTTAAAATAACGGCTACAACTGACATAACTCCTATTACGAAAGGCTCCGCTAAAGGTGTATACACAAGTTGTTGATTCATCGTACATTCTCCACTGGCACATTAATCGTATGAAGAATTTCTTTCATAATTTGTTCTTTCGTCGTTTTCATCTCTCCCTCAATCGTTAACGTTAAACGATGAGCACATATGGAAGCAGCAAGTTGTTTTATATCATCTGGCGTACAGTAATCTCTTTCATTTAATATTGCCCGTGCTTGAATCGCTCTCATAAATGCCAACGTTCCCCGCGGGCTTACACCAATTTCAATTAGCTCATGCGTGCGTGTTGCTTCAATAATTTCAAGAAGATAATCTTGCACATCATTCCCTACTAAAACTTCTCTTGCACGCTTTTGCATCGTAATAATTTCTTCACTTGAAATAATAGAATGTAACGTTTCTAACGGATTATTCATTTGAAACCGATTCATCATTTCCTTTTCAGCTTCTCTCGTAGGATAACCTTGGCGTATTGTGAGTAAAAACCGGTCTAACTGAGCATCAGGTAAAGGAAATGTACCGGCCGATTCAAGAGGATTTTGCGTTGCAATTACTAAAAAAGGTTCTGGTAATAAATGTGTCTGTTTCGCAATTGTAACAGTACGTTCTTCCATCACTTCTAATAACGAAGATTGTGTTCTCGGTACAGCCCGATTAATTTCATCCACTAATACTATATTTGCAAAAATAGGACCTAACCTCGTTTTAAAATCCGATTCCTTCACATTAAAATATTCAAGACCAATAACATCTCCGGGCAAAGTATCCGCTGTAAATTGTATTCTTTGAAATTTTGCGTCCACGCTTTTAGCCAAACTTTTCGCTAGTGTTGTTTTTCCTGTCCCCGGTACATCTTCTAATAAAATATGTCCTTTTGCTATTAGAGCAATGGCTGCTAGTTCTATCGATTCGTCTTTTCCTATAATAACCTTCGAAATATTATCATTAATTTTCTTTAATGTACTCATATAGTAATCTACCACCTTTTAATTATCTAAAAATTAAGAATATAATTTTCCCAAATTATAACATGTAATTCGAAGATGAAATAGAGTGAAAATAAATCTTTTATTTTTTCTTCATTGCACGCAAAAAAGCACCTATTGTCGTATATTGACAATGAGGTGCTTAACTCAATCCAACAGCCTTCTTTCCCTCTAATTTTTAGTAACAATACATCCTTTTTTCTGCCACGCATGCATTGTTTTGAATTAACTAGTAAAATGCATTCTAATATTACATATAATAAAAATCATTTCGATTTGTTCGTTATAGAACTTCCTCTACATCGACACTCTCTATCTTCACTTCATACATATTTGGGATGTTTGCTTCTTTTGGTACCCATGCATAATAATTTTGATCATTCTCTAACATAAATTGAACTAACTTTGTTTCTGAAACATTCCAGAAATTTTTTAGATTATCAATGTAGTCTTCTAAATCTTCTTTATAGTCCAATTGTAATATATACTCTCTTACCGTCAGGGCAAACACAATTAAACTTCCTAATAGATTTTTTTGCTCATTTTCTTCTTCATACTCTTGTGGTAAGAACCACACTTGACCTATTTCTATCGTTTTTTTGTATTTTTCATAAAAACTACTATCATCCATATTCTCATAGTCATGAATCAATTCATTGACCAATGAATGCCATTTTGGCGGAATCATGTTTTCCAGTGCAGGATTATTTTCAATTCCTTCTACTATATCCTCTATTTCTTCTGTCTCATCTTCATAGTGATATTCACTTAGGTCTATATGCTTGAATTTCATTTCATTTTTATAATGTGCCAAATCATATGGATAATGATTATTATCTTTTAAACTTGTATCATCAAGTCCGAGTATCTTTACTATTGCAGCTGTCTCAAAGCTCCAATACCCCACATATCCAGGTTCTTTATGCGCATTTTTCCATTCATAATCATAATGGCCTTTAAACCATTCTTTCTCCATGTACGTTTGTAATCTTTTAGATGCTTCTTTTTTATCTGTTTGTGCAAGTTCTATAATCTCTCTCGTTTTTGCATATGGATTTTCTTTAAAATAAACATTCGTCATTTTTGTGTATCCGATATCACTAGCGCATAAGAGGAAATCAATTACTGCATCATTCACATTTTTTTTATCAACTATCTTTTTTAATCTTTCTATATTCTTTTTATCCGTTTCTAACAAAATTCCTAAAGAAATTATCCAAAGCATATATATATAACCCACTTTGCTAGCTCCTGTATGCTCTAAATCATCTATCGCATTATAAAAATATACTTCCATTTTACTAATGTCTTCTCCTAAAGAATACATTGCCCTAATGTCGTTCATCTCATGTATAAAATTCGACAAATAATTTTCTAATATAATACTTTTGTTATCATTAGGATATCTTTGAATACCATTTTTTTCATCTTCTTCTAAACTTTTAATCTCTTCTCTATTTTCTTCGATAAACTCTTTATGATATTCTATTCCCCTTTTACATTTTTCTTCTATACATAAATGATCTCTCATTCTTTTTAATTCCTCCTCGCTTCTAGATTATGGCCACTCTCCAACGATGTTACCCTTTGCATCTATCTTAAATGTTTTAACCTTTCCACTACTATCAACTTTTGATAATACTCTTTCAACTTTACCTCTTTTCAAGGCTTTCGTAATCTGTTCAGCTAATACTTCATCTCCCTCAACAGCTTTTAATATTCTACTTTTTCCAGTTTCAGAACCTTTCAACCAATCATTTGACATTTGTCGTCCATCTTTAGTTTTTCCTAATTGTGAACTACCAAATTTAGCTTCATCTATAACGTATTTGATCTTTGACTCTGCATTTGTATTTTCGTATAATCCATCAATTCCTTTTACTATTTTATCATTTATGCCTGATGGTGCACTTTTTCCGACTGGCTTTAAATCAAATCCAGCTTCTTTTAAACTTTGATTATTCAATAAATTGTCACTAGATTTTATTTCACCATAATTACCTTTTTGCTTATTTGTAGCTGTTTTTGCATCAAATTTATCTACAGTTGTGTTTTTTACTGCTAGATTTACCGTTAGCCGCACCCTAAATATCATCCTTAGCCCCTTTAACTCAACCAATTTCTTCCTAAAGCTTTGAAATCTTACTTTGAGTATAGGCTTTCGTCTCTTTATGACTTAAGGTGATTGCCTCTTCAAATATTAACTACTATAATTACAAGTAAATTAAAACAAACTTAAAAAGAATGAATTCTTTACTATACAGAATTCATTCCTCACTAGTTGCTTAAAATATTTATCTAACTCTTTAGGTTTAATTCACATTCAATCTCCCCTAAACATACATTAAATCTCCCTCCATATTTTTAAATTCCTAAGAATGATGGAAAGCTAGCATCCCCTGTAAGCTTATGCTGAATACCACTCTTCCGTAGAAAAATTATCAGCATTTGAATTTCCTTCTAACTCCCATTCACTAATAAAATTAATTATTTCTCCTAAAATTAGATTTATATCATGATTTTTTATAATCAAACCTCTATGATTATTCCAAGTAAAATCAATTTCGATATTTATATTCAACCCATCCTCACATTTACTTAAAAAGTCATTCATTACTAAGGTAAAACGTAAATTCACAAAATTATCAGAAACCCAAATTACGGATGAATCATCATTAACCTTCTCTATTCTAAATCTTAAATTATTGTATGTAATCCACTTTATATTACCTTGTATTTTTTCTTCTTTCATAATTATTTTCCTCCCATACTATAACATCCATTGCTGGATTTGTTTTTAAACTGCCATATATCACATTTTCCCATGAACCATACTTTTTATAAAGTTGTTCAGGTGTAGGTCCTTCTGCCTTGCCATATTCAAGAATATTTCTTTCATTGCATTCAATCCATGTTTTTTCACAAAAACGGCATTGAGATTTCTTATTAGATATCCTAAGTACACTCATACTCTCATCCGTCTCTTTTTCTTGTAACCAATTTCGTACCACTGATGAACACCCTTTACAGGTGTAAAAACATAGAAAAAAACCTTGATTGGTATATATGCCAATCAAGGTCTCATTTTAAATACCACCTATTATTTACATATTTCTCTTTCCCATACTCTTTTTCCGTCAGTTAAAAATACTGCACTTGGTGGATCATCATAGAGAGAAATTTCAACCAATGAACTTTTTTCTTGTTTTAACCAATTATATACAGTACCTTCGTTTGTATTAGGTCGAGATAAAATATTATTTACTCTAAATACAGCTGCATCATATTCTGTATAATTTATATCATCCTCATCTAGTCCATTGTCTGTTTCAAAAACTGTATCTAGTTCTCCAATAATCCTCAATCCACTTTTCCATTCTAGTATCATGTCACTATGTTCATAATTTATTAATGTTCCAATTAAAGAATCGTACCCCATTTGCATCCTCTTTTCTTATGATTTTTATGGTCTTGATGGTACTATATGAGCGCCATCTTTTCCATAATGGATCAACCCTTTAGTAGTCTCATGGTATTCACCAGTATTGCGGTCATAATATTTTCCTATTGGCTCACCAAAGTCTACTCTTTCTCTACCGTTTTTTAATAGTTCACCTTTCCCGGCGAACTTATCAAGCAATTCTTGCACTATTTTATTATCACCATAGAAAATACTCTTATTTTTTCCATTTGCTAATTCTTGTTTATAGTTCGGTGTATCAGGAATATGCTTTTCTTGAGCTCCTGCTTTCACTTTTATTGGATAACCATTTACTTCACGGTATGGACCTTTAGGTACAGAATCTTTTCCATAAGAAGGTATTCGATTACTCGCACCCTTACCTCCACCAGAAGACTGGATTTTTTGAATAGTATCCTTAGTATTTTGAATCGATTTATTCCAAACAAATCCACCATGTGCAAAAAGACTAGCCCCAGCAGCTGTTGCTGCTATATCTAATGGAATAACAATTGGTGATGCTAACCCACCAGTTCCTACTTCTGCGACGATAGTTAAGAAATTAGATCCGCCTATGAGCGAAATACCTTCAAATATTTCTACAATGGACCCGGCTATTGATATAACATTTCCAGCCAACCTTCCAGCTTGGTAAGTTGTCTTACTTTCTAATTTATCATTCTCATGCGGTTGTAGTCCAACAAAGTTTTCTAGGGCTGCATCACCAGCACCTTGAAAAAATTCGATAACTCCATGCAAAAATGTTTGCGCATAAATGGCTGTTTTTTCATGCCATGATCTATTGTCTTCCTACTCTTGCAAGTTAAATTGTTGTTTTTGCAAAGTAATTTGTTTCATCTCGGTTTGACGAGCTTGTTCTTCTATAATCCCCTAAGTTCTTCTCATTGTTTTTTCACAAAATCCGCATTGAGATTTCTTATTAGATATCCTAAGTACACTCATACTCTCATCCGTCTCTTTTTCTTATAGCCAATTTTATACCATCGATGAACACCCTTTACAGGTGTAAAAACATAGAAAAAACCTTGATTGGCATATATGCCAATCAAGGTAACATTTTAAATACCACCTATTATTTACACATTTCTCTTTCCCATACTCTTTTTCCGTCAGTTAAAAACACTGCACTTGGTGGATCATCATAGAGAGAAATTTCAACCAATGAACTTTTTTCTTGTTTCAACCAATTATATACAATACCTTCGTTAGTAGAAGGTTGAGATAAAATATGATTTACTTGAAATGCTGTTGCATAATATTCTGCGTATGCGGGGTCATCATCATCTAATCCATTGTCTGTCTCATAAAATGTGTCTGTTTTGCCTATAATTCTCAACCCACTGTTCCACTCTAATATGATTTCTACACCTTCATGCTCTGTTAATGTTTTAAATAAAGAATCTGCTTCCATAGACATCCTCTTTCTTAATTTTATTCTGATGGTTTTGCTGGTACTATATGGGCACCATCTTTTCCATAATGTATCATTCCTCTATTAGTCTCTATATATTGTCCGGTCACAGTGTCATAGTATTTACCTATTGGTTTACCAAAGTCCACTCTTTCTTTATTTTTGGTAACAGTGGTTCCTTTTCCGGCAAACTTATCAAGCAATTCTTGCGCTATTTTATTATCGCCATAGAAAATGCTCTTATTTTTTCCATTTGCTAATTCTTGTTTATAGTTCGGTGTATCAGGAATATGCTTTTCTTGAGCTCCTGCTTTCACTTTTATTGGATAACCATTTACTTCACGGTATGGACCTTTAGGTACAGAATCTTTTCCATAAGAAGGTATTCGATTACTCGCACCCTTACCTCCACCAGAAGACTGGATTTTTTGAATAGTATCCTTAGTATTTTGAATCGATTTATTCCAAACAAATCCACCATGTGCAAAAAGACTAGCCCCAGCAGCTGTTGCTGCTATATCTAATGGAATAACAATTGGTGATGCTAACCCACCAGTTCCTACTTCTGCGACGATAGTTAAGAAATTAGATCCGCCTATGAGCGAAATACCTTCAAATATTTCTACAATGGACCCGGCTATTGATATAACATTTCCAGCCAACCTTCCAGCTTGGTAAGTTGTCTTACTTTCTAATTTATCATTCTCATGCGGTTGTAGTCCAACAAAGTTTTCTAGGGCTGCATCACCAGCACCTTGAAAAAATTCGATAACTCCATGCAAAAATGTTTGCGCATAAATGGCTGTTTTTTCATGCCATGATCTATTATCTTCCTGCTCTTGTAAGTTCATTTCTTGTTTTTGCAAAGTAATTTCTTTCATCTCGTTTTTTCGAGCTGTTTCTTCTATAATCCCCTGAATCGAACTCACCCAATCCATATTCAACCGTTGTGTACTAAACGTACCACTCACAGGACTAAATCCTTTCCCGCTTTGCACTTCAGCGAGTCCGGCTGTGATGCTAGCTGCTAATTGGAGGGCGGTGCTGTAGTTGTTGCTGGATGAATGATTGAATTCATATAGACGCTCTAGTTTTTCTTCTAGTTTTTTTCTCATTGCAATTAAGACTGCAATAATTGCGTCTACTCCAGGCATTGGTGTAAGTACTTCGATTGCTTCTATACTTGCAATGGATTGATTGATTTCTTGTATTTGTTGTCTTATTTCATGTTCGATAACATCTGTTGAAGCAACTTTTGCTTGGAAATCGTTTGGGAATGCTTCGTTTTGGCGAATTAATTCTTCACATAAGCATATAATCCCTTGCGCTAATGGCCGAAATGTTTGGACAAGGTAGGCTTTTGCACTACTGTATGTTTGTCCTTGTAATACTGTATCTATCGCAAAGGCATCAATAGATTGAATGGCTTGTTCCATACTTTGAATCGTAGCATTACATATAGCGTTCATACTTTGAGTTTGACTTTGTACTTCTCCCAAATACATGTTTAAACTCATGTATTGACCTCCCTTTGTAGTTGCTGCTGTTCATAGGAAAGGTCGTTTTCTTTCTCACTGAGATGCCGTTTTTCTTTAAGCAACGTCTCTTTTTCGTTTTCTAATTCGAATGTAAGTTTTCTTTCATACTGTCCGATCTCTTGCCGCATATTCGTAAAAAGGTGAAATGCATCTTTGTCACCATACCAAGTTTCTAGTATTCGGTTAAATAAACGATTATTTCTATTTTTCCATTCATGAAAACTAACCTCAGCTCGTTCTTGATTTTGCAGCGCGATTCGGTTTTCATTTTGTTCTTCAAATATAATTCGTAATTTTTGATTACATTGACTGATTCTCGTTTCAATTTCTTGACTCATCTTTTCTCCCTACCTTTTCCCCTTTACGTAGGTTGTTACATTATTGAAAAGTCTTTTGAAGTCCTGTATCCATTTCCTCAAATTCATTTGCTACGGAATGGATATTATCAATTGTTTGTTGAAAAGCAACGCAAAATTGTTTCGTGATCTGTAAATTTTGTTGATTTGCTTCTTGTGCTTTGAAGTTCACAGATAGTGTCGTACGCGTTGCCTTATTTATAGAGCGACTAGTAGCACTTTGCATTCTATCTGAAGCATTTCTCATTTTCGTTGCAAGTTGCGTTGCTCTATGCAAATTACTTTGAAATTCTCCCATCACTTACTCCCCTCTACCTTATATTTTCAAGAAAATTATACCATGGAAAAATATTCTAATAAACCGAATGTTCGAATTTAATAAACAATTAACCGCTGTTCCTGAGGATACGAGCAACACTTACCTATCAATATAACTGGATCCAAAGTGGATTCTACTTATACAAAAAAAAGATGACCTCAGCCATTCGCTAAAGTCATCTTTTTCTACCTTATTATTTCACTAACTCTCCATTATAAGCTTTTATATCAAGAGGAGCAGTTAAATACTGTTTTGCTTTGCTAACGAAAGATGTGAAGTGTTCACTCGTATTATGACTCGCAACCGCTACTTCATCTTTCCATACTTCTACCATCGTATACACATTTTCTTTTTCTGTATCTTTATATAAATCATAAGACACATTTCCACTTTCTTCTCTTGAACTATGAATTAGCGGATGAATTTCTTCTAAAAATGATTGTTGTTTCGCTGGATCTACTTGAAATATTGCGTGAATAATAATCATGGTGTTTCCCCTCTCATATTTCACTTATTTCTTTAAAATTACTTCCACTCTGCAACTTTTTCAATTGGAAGACGTACTGATTGGTAACCACTGTCAGCCGCTTTTCCGACTGAAATTAACATAACTGGTACGTAACGTTCTTTATCTAATCCGAACGCTTCAGCGATTTGGTCTTTTTCAAAACCACCAATTGGACAAGTATCATAACCGTGAGCACGAGCTGCTAGCATAAATTGCATTGCTACAAGACCACCATCAATAAGTACAGTATCTTTCATTACTTCTGGTGTAACCATTGAGAAGTAAGCTGAAAGTTTTTTCATCTGGTCTTCTTTTACTTCTGCTGGCATGAAACCGCGCTCTACTGCTGTACCGTAAATTTCTTCTGCGTTATCAAAGTTGTTTAAATCACCAAATAAAGCGATCATTGCTGAAGATGTTTCTACTTGAGATTGATTGAATTTCGCAAGTGGCGCAAGTGTTGCTTTCGCTTCGTCACTTTCAATCACTACGAATCTCCATGGTTGCATATTTACTGAAGATGGTGCAAGTGTTGCTTCTGTAAGAATTTCTGTCATTTCTTCTTTGCTAATTTTCACTGAAGGGTCGTACTTACGAATTGAACGACGTCCTGTTAAAATTTCGTTAAAATCATTTGTTTTTACTGAGTTAGTCATAGCTGTATTCTCCCTTTTTTAAAGTTCTTTTATATTTTCTTGAATGTGAATTAACATATTTAAAAGATTATCGCGTTCTTCCTCACTTAATCCTTTAAATGCAGATGCTGCAAAACGTTCTTTTTCCTCTTGAAACGCCTGAATTTTATTTCGTCCCTCTTCAGTAAGAGAAACTAACGTAATTCTGTTATCGTCTGGATTTTTACGTCTTACAATCATTCCGTTTGCTTCTAGTTGTTTTAAATGCCTCGTTATCGCAGCATTATCAATGTTCACTTCTTGCTGAAGTGCTTTTTGACTAATTTCACCTACTTCAAATAACTGAAGTATAAGCTCTAATCGAGACTGGCTCATACCCGTACACCCTTCAAATTTCGAACTTACTTCTTTATTTAGAAAGTGTAATTTATATAAAATAATCGCTTCTTTTGAGCATGAACTTGTCACATTACCCCTCCTTTACAATCAAAATAAAAACATTTGATGTATCAATAGTTGATATGTCAATTAATATAATCTATATCGATTTAGAATGCAAGCATTTTGTTTTTATTTTATTTTTTCCAAATTAAGGCGCTTTATCGCGTTACAAATAATGTTAATTGCACTATAATAGTAATAATTTAATTGACTGGAGAGTGAGTGTAATGCGGCAATACACAAATGGAAATGAGGATATGAAAATGGAAAATGAAATGAGGATATTGATATATGACAACAATAAATATAGGGATTGTCGCGCACGTAGACGCTGGCAAGACGAGTTTGACTGAGCGTATTCTTTATGAAACGAATGTGATTAAAGAAATTGGCCGAGTTGATGGCGGAAGTACGCAAACAGACTCAATGGAATTAGAAAGGCAGCGCGGAATTACGATTAAAGCATCCGTCGTTTCTTTCCTTATTGATGACTTAAAAGTAAATGTCATCGATACACCGGGACACGCTGATTTTATCGCTGAAGTGGAGCGATCATTCCGCGTTTTAGACGGTGCGATTTTAGTTATTTCTGCCGTTGAAGGTGTGCAAGCACAAACGAAGATTTTAATGCGAACGTTACAGAAACTAAACATACCGACTATTTTATTTGTAAATAAAATTGATCGTCGTGGTGCAAATAGTGAAAAAGTTGTAAAGCAAATAAAAACGATTCTTTCAAATGAAGCATTCCCCTTTTACTCTGTCCTAAACGAAGGAACAAAGGAAGCTCGTATTATTGAATATAAATCATATGATGATTGTATAGAACGATTAGCACCATATAATGAATCGTTACTTGAGTCATATGTAAATAACGAAATCGTAACGGACACAATGTTAAGAGAAGAACTCATTGAACAAATAGCACAAGCAAATGTGTATCCGATTTTCTTCGGTTCCGCAATGACGGGTATAGGAGTATCTGAACTACTTGAAAATATTCCATCCTTACTTCCAGCTAATAATCCGTCTCAAGATGAAGAATTGTCCGGTATTGTTTTTAAAATTGAACGTGAATCTTCTGGAGAAAAAATTGCTTATATAAGAGTTTTTTCTGGTAGCTTACACGTTAGAAAATATGTGGATATACAGCGTGGTGAGTCCCTACCTCATAAGGAAAAGATAAAAAAAATGTGCATGTTTCATAACGGAAATGCCGTTCAAACATCTACCGTTCCTAGCGGTGAATTTTGTAAAATATGGGGACTGAGTGATATTAAAATTGGTGATATTATCGGTGAACGAACGGATTATATAAAAGATATTCACTTTGCCGAACCACAAATGGAAGCTGCTATTGAAGTATTACCAAAAGAACGAATTCATGATCTATACGCTGCACTTATGGAACTATGTGAAGAAGATCCGCTCATTAAAGTGTGGAAAGATAATATTCATCATGAACTATATATTCGCCTCTTCGGTGAGGTCCAAAAAGAAGTAATTGAAACAACACTTTATGAGAAATATAATTTGCGGGTGACTTTCTCAAATACGCGAGTTGTCTGTATTGAGAAGCCAATAGGTGTAGGGAATAGCGTTGAAGTAATGGGCGAAAAAGCGAATCCATTTTACGCAACAATTGGCTTTAAAATCGAACGTGGTGAACTTAATTCTGGCATAACATATAAGTTAGGCGTTGAACTTGGATCACTTCCATTAGCATTTCATAAAGCGATTGAAGATACTGTATTTCAAACGTTAAAACAAGGTTTGTACGGATGGGACGTTACGGACATTTCTGTCACGTTAACACATACTGGTTATGCAAGCCCTGTTACAACAGCGAGTGATTTTAGAAACTTAACACCACTCGTACTAATGGATGCTTTAAAGAAAGCTGAAACATATGTATATGAACCAGTTAATGCGTTTGAATTAACTGTACCGGAGCAGGCAATTAGTACCGCAATGTATAAGCTCGCTGCTATTCCAGCAACTTTTAGCGAGCCGATATTCAATAATGACTCATACCATTTAACAGGATCGTTACCTGTTGCGAAAACAGAGAATTTTCAGCGAATGCTTCATTCATTCACTGAAGGAGAAGGCATATTTACAACGAAGCCAGCTTGGTTTCACAAAACTGAAACCTCCCTTCCCTACTCGAAAACGTGTTGATTATAATCCGCTGAACCGGAAAGATTATTTGCTTCATGTGTTGAAGGCTTATTAAAATAAAAGAGGTGCAATTCGCACCTCTTTTTGCATGTATTGATAAGTTAGTTTTCCCTAACAATTTCTTTAAGCTTTTCTATTATTTTCGCTATCGCTTCAATTGAATTCTCTGTTTCAAATTCCCCAACATTTACAGAATGATTTGCATTTTTGATAACATCAATCGTTAAATTCGTTTTATATAACTGCTTAACTTGATCTGCATTATATTGATGATCTTTATCCCCAATAACTAAAAGCCCTTCGTGACTACTATGTAAAATAGAATCAAAAATAGATTCAAAAGTTAGTAAAGGTGTAAGCACTATCATTTTTGACTGCGTGAATTCTTCTCTCTTCATTAAATCATTCGCAATCGGAATTGTTCCGAGTGACTTCCCTAAAAACATCGATTTGCTGTATTGTTCATTTTTCAACACTTCATTTATTACGGGATTAATATCATCCATCATTACTTTCGTTAGTTCTTCTATTGGTTTATTCATTACCTGTTCATCGTAAGAGTAATGAATATGTACAACATCAATTTTATGTTCAAGCATAAGCATCGTCGCGTAATAAAATAACGGCTTATCGTAATTATATCCTGAACCTGAGAACATAAAGCAAACCTTACTAGAACCTTTTTCGATATGTGTGTAACGAATTACTTTGTCATTTATATGTACCTCTTTTTTAGTCCCCTTCATCGTTTCTCCCTCCGAATACATTTACTTTTGTAGTACGATATGTTCTGTGTGAACTGATACATCCTTTACTTTCTCTTTTATAAATGCAGGCTGTAAGTTATATGTATGTAGTTCTTCTACTGGCACCCATCTAAACAAATACGTTCTACCCTCTTCTTCCAAAATATATTGATCCGCTCCATTTGCAGGTAATTCATGTAGCTCTACTTCATAATAAAAACTAATCTCATGAAACTTTCGCTCAGAAAGTGTAAAGAAATTTTCTACTGACCATATTAATCTTTTCCTTTTAATAGGAACACCTATCTCTTCCGCAAGCTCTCGTTTTAATGCATCTTCTCTATTTTCTAGCATTTTCACTCTACCGCCTGGTACGTACCAAAAATCTTCACTGTCACCTTGCAGAATAAGTATTTTATTATCATGTTTACAAATTGCTCCGCCGCGGTAGTTAAAACATGTTTTCTCAACTTTGAACGTAAGATCCACAACGATTGTCCCCTATACTTCATTTAAAAATCGCTATAAAACTATTATGTATGTATCGTACAAATAAGATTACTAAATTTTTCTAGTTCGTTCAATAATTTTCGAACTTTCCAAAAATTATACACATCATTTGTCATCACAAGTATAAATACATATGTCACAATTACTGCGCACACTTTGGAAGCAGTATGGGGGGACGAATGCATCTATCTCTATCAATATACAAAATTGAAGAATCAAATAATTTTCAAGAAATCATTGTAAAAGATAAAGTGAAACATCAATAAGTGGAGTTTTTATCTTTTTCCTGTTGTTTTTAAATATAGTTAAGACATTATTAAAAAGACGCAAGGTCAACTTATGTGCTAATTAATTCTTTTTCTAGAAAAAGCGTCTTTTATTGCACTTGTTACTACATTTAGGAATAATAAAATAGCCATAACTGCCGTTAGTACATTAAATTGCTTTGTTTTATAAGGAGCGAACCATTCCGTAAAGAACTCTGAATTAACGAGACGATCCCCAACTCCTCCTTCCTTGAAGTTCGGTATCCACGAATTCATGTCAAGGATGATAAAAATTAGTTGCATAACGAAAAATGCTCCAATAGTTTTCAGCCAATTTCGTATTCGACTAGGACGCTCTTTTTTTAATTTCATTTAAACCATCCTCCTTTTAGAACTTGCTATTAAAGAGCCTTGTTCTGATAGATACGAATAGATAATATCCATGAAACCCCATAGCACCCCACTGCTATGACAGCAAATAAAAGAAATAATTTCAAATCTGAAATCTCTTTTAAAAAGGTCAGTACGCCATTAGCATATTTATTTAATAAATATGGAGTATTTTTCATTAAATATATAACTCCAATAGATAAAAATATAAAAACTGGTACAAGTGTTTTCACTTTAAATGCAACAAAAAATGGGATGTAAAATGCTGTTATCAGCATGACTGCCAAGAAGCCTAGTATGTAACTTTCTATGGAAAGTTGAAATTCCATGCTGTCTAAAATGAAACATTTTCCAACTAAACAAAATGGGATGATTACTATTGTAAAAAGTAAAGTTCCAACGTATTTTGAACTTATAATTTCCTTCCTAGTATACGGTAATGAGTTTACTAAAATATTAGCATTATCTTTATCATCAGATTGATATGTGTTAATTACAAAAACGGCACTACAAATGATTATGACATATGCTACATCCATGCCGGCCCACAAATAGGTAACTAGAAATAAGAGATAAGCAGGCAAGAAAGTTTTTTGTAAAATCAAATCCTTTTTAATTAAATTAAGCATCTTGAATCCCCCTTTTTCATGAAATACATAATATCCTCTAAACTCGGTTTTTCAATCACCACATCCTTATCAAATAAATTTTCGATAGAATGTGCATTTTCAATCAATCCCTCGAAACCTGTATTTGCCTTACGTACAGAAATAAATTCACGCTCAGTATCAAACTTTAACAAATCTAGTGGTCCTTTGACTAAAACATAATCCTCTGCAATGGCATAAATATCTTTTGTGAAAATATGCTTCCCATTTTGAATAAATGTAATATAATCGGCAATGCGGTCTAAATCCGTTGTAATATGTGATGAGAAAAAGATAGTTTTCTCTCCATCCTGCATAATATTTTGTAGAACATCCAATAATTCTCTTCTGAATACAGGATCAAGTCCAGATGTAGGTTCATCCATAATAATTAGTTCAGCATGATGTGAAAGGGCAATTGCGAGAGAGGCTTTCATTTTCATTCCTTTGGAGAATGTTTTCATTTTTTTGTTTAATGGTAATTCGAACAGCTCTTTATAATATGTAAATTGGTTAAAATCCCATTTTTTATAAGCAGGTGCAATAATTTTAGTAATTTCCTTTAATGTGAGTTCATCATAAAACACATTATCGTCATAAACGAAGCCAATTCTTTCTTTAATTCGTTTCGCATCAGTCGAATAGTTCATGCCAAATAAGGAGACGTTTCCACTATCCGGGTTTATTAGATTCATAATCATTTTAATTGTTGTAGATTTACCTGATCCATTTCCTCCAATAAAACCCGTAACAAATCCTTTTTTTACTTCCATCGAAAAATTGTTTATTTGAAACCCTTTAAAAGATTTACTGACATTTTGAAGTTCTATTACGTTTTCCAAGAGTTTTCCTCCTCGTATAAAATTGTAAGCATTTCTTTTAGCTCATTTAAAGAAACATCCATTTGCTTAGCATTTTGAATCGCTTCACATAACTTTTCTTCAACTGTTTTTAATTTTTCTTCTTTCATAGTTTCAATGTTTTGTTCTGCTACAAAGGACCCTCTTCCGACAATTGAATTAATAAAACCGTCTTTTTCCAGTTCTTCATATGCTCTTTTCGTTGTAATAATACTTACTCGTAAATCTTTTGCTAACTGACGCATTGAAGGAAGAGCATCTCCTTGTTTTAAATCACCTAGTAAAATAAGCTTTTTTATTTGGGCACTAATTTGTTCATAAATAGGTTCCTTTGAAGTGTTCGTAATAGTGATTTGCATGCAAATACCTCTTTTTAAAAATATTGTATATATACTTTATATACAATATGTACTATCGTACATTGTAAATCAACAGAAAATTTCCAAAATATAGTCGCAAACACAATCTAATAATAAATGTAATTCATACAACTTATTTTTACGGGTCTTCCTCGTATTTGCTCGATTTTGAGGTGGATGTCTTACTGCTATCTAATGCGGTATAAAGACTACGTTGTGTTTTACGGAGAAATTGGCACAGTTGGTATTGTGAAAGCAAAAGAGTTTGAAACAGAAGAACATTCTGAGGAAGTTGATATCAAGTTAGACTGGTATGAAGATGACGAGGAAGGATTGAAAAAGATGTTTCCTATGCTATGGGAAATGTATGGAGAAAAACCGATTGAGTGGTAGATTTATATACGAAAAACGCCTTGTTTCTTTATTAACAAGGCGTTTTTTCTTGATACTATGTTTAAATTGTTATCTTTCCACTCTCCCACCACACCATAAAAATCTTTAAAGAAGGCGCAACCCACGTTCTGCTATCATTTTCATGATTCCATACATATATATCATCTCTTTGCACGATTCCGTTCAAAATAGAATAACCAAACAAATCACCATTTCCGCCATCAGCAAAAAATAATAAACAGTCAAAAGGCATATATAAATCCTTGAAATCAACTATATTTCTCATATTTATATTTTCAGTTTTAATTTTTGAAGCAGACCATATAAAGTCCCCGTATTCACCTTCTACACCGTTTGTTTCCTGTAATAATTGATGTAAATCATTCGGCAACTCCACATGTAAACAGTTTTGTATATCAGTTAGTTCATCCGTCATAGCTGGTTGTTTCAAACTTAAGTTTGGTGAGATACTGTGAATGGTGTTTTTCCACATCACCTTTTCTCCTCCTTATGTGCAATCAAGTATATTCAAAGAGCTCATCTAAATTTATTGATACCACTTTTCTAACAACTCTTTCTCCCTCTCGCCTGAAATACCTGCTTTTAATTCCCATTCGTCCACACTCTTCATCCACTCATACACGTCTGTAACTGTATGTTCTAACCTTTTAAAAGTAAGCCCTTCTTTCACAGCACTATCTATACTAATAGAAAAACCACCTTTCCACGGCTTCGTTTCACCTTCTAATGAAAAAGTTTCTGGAATCCATAAAGGCATCTCTGTCCAAGGCTGCACATTATGTTCACTCATAAACGATTCGTCTACCCAAACGAATTCAGCATCACTATACGTAATCTTTTTACACGTATTTAATAGTTCTTCCATCGTCAAATCATAATTTGGACCTGTTACATTGAATATACCTGCATTTTTGTTTTCTGCCATGTTTAGTCCCCAATTTGCGACGTCTTTTATATCAACTATCTGCACTGGACGGTCTTTTCTTCCTGGAACTAACACCTTATCTCCTTTTGCTACACGCTCAATCCAATATGGAAGCCGATCTGTATAATCAAACATTCCTGAAAGAAGTCCTGCTCTTACGTGTAAAACACGCCGAGGCCAATACTTCTCTGCTTCTTTTTCACATAATACTTTCAGCGCACCGTAATACTCATAAGGAGATATTTCACCATTTTCTACAGCCTTTATTTGCTCACCCGTCGGTTCAGGTTGTAATATATAGTCTTCTTTTATATGATGCGGAATCCAATCTTTATATACGGAAAGGCTTGAGATGAATATATAGTGTTCAATATTATCTTTAAGTACTTCTCCAACATTTCTTATGTGATGTGGAGAAAATCCACATGTATCTATGACAACGTCCCATTTACGATTTTCTAAACTTGATACATCACCATTTCTGTCACCGATAAGCTGCTCCACTTCAGGAAAAATTTCTTTGTTTGTTCCGCGGTTAAATGATGTAACTTCATGCCCTCTCTGTAAAGCCTCTTCTACAAAAGCTCTCCCTAAAAAACGTGTACCACCTAGTATTAAAATTTTCATGGTTCTCCCCCATTCATCATTGAAAAATCCTTTCTTTTGTTAAACGAATTTCAGTCGTAAAAAGTTACGGTGGATTTGTTATTTAACTTTAATTCTAGAAACAAAAATAGAATCCATTTTGAAAAATCAATCAACATGGATTCTTAAATAAAAAGCAATTTTTTTGATGTATCTTAGTTTAATTGTTAACTCTGCACAATTTCCCCATCAACTAACTCAATAATTCTATTACACTTATTCGCTACTTCCATATCATGCGTTACAATAATAATTGTTCGTCCTTCTTCATTCAATTGTAATAGCAAATTCATAATTTCTTCTCCTGTTTTTCTATCTAAATTTCCGGTCGGTTCATCTGCCAATATTAATTCTGGTTCACCTACTAACGCTCTTGCAATTGCGACGCGCTGCTGTTGTCCACCTGATAGCTCGTCGGGTGTTTTATACATATGTTCTTTTAAACCTACTTTTTCTAAATAGAACTTCGCCTTATTTTCTCTTTCTCGTTGCTTTAGCTTTCTATATGTGAGTGGTAGCACTACATTATCCAGTACAGTATGTTCTTTTAACAATGCAAAATATTGAAAAATAAATCCGATCATTTCATTTCTTGTTTTATGAACTTTATTTGCTCTAATTTCAGTTAATGATTTTCCATTTAACGTATATTCACCCTCATTTGGCATATCAATTAACCCGATAACATTTAGTAATGTACTCTTCCCTGAGCCTGATCGCCCCATTACCGCTATAATTTCGCCCTTATATATCGTTAAATTTATACCGTTTAACGCGAACGTATTGTGATTCTTATTACTATACACCTTCTTAATATCTTTTAGTTCAATTAACCCCATTATTCCATCCCACCTATTAATGTTTTCGGTTCAAGCTTTCTAATAAACAAGAAGACAGTTACATTCGAGACAATGATAATCAATAATAAGAAAAGAAATACTAAAAACAATATAGGCATATCCAATTTAAAGTCTAATACCGTTGCTTCCTTTAAATCCTTCGACATTTGTAATAGAACCCCATACCTCCATGAAAAGTAAGCTATTGACATTCCTAAGCCAGTTATTGCTACAATAATGTTCTCTAAAACAATTTGAATAAACATACCAAATTTACTTTCGCCAAAAGCTATTTTTATACCAAATTCCCGCTTTCTCATCAAGATAGAAACAATGGTCGTTACTACAATTCCGACAATCGAGAATACAATGAATAAGATTCCTACTATAAGTTGAGGTATTTCAGAATAGCCGTTAAGAGTAACATCTTCATTTATTTCATCACCTAAACTTTTCAAATGAAACGTACCGCCGTTTCCTTTAAGTTGAATTGATTCTTCTAGTTTCTTTACATCTGCACCTTTTTGTAAATATAAAACTGTACTTTGATGCAGTCTTAAAAACATTGCTTCATATTTTTCAAATCTATCAAATGACATAGGCATTATCATTGCGTAATCCAACTTCAAATATGTGTTCGTCGTATTATTATTTACGATAAATTTATTTTCTGGCAAAAACCCTGTAATTGTATATTGATTATTAATTGTATCCCCAACTTGAAAATATTTCTTAAAGTAAGAACCCATTAAAACTTTTGTTTTTTCTTCACTATTTTTTTGAAAGTCATCATAGGAGAAACCTTCTTCAGGTTTTAAAGGTAAATGTAACATTTTATAGTAATTTTCATCTACAAAAATTGTTTTAATAGTAGGTCTTTCGTCGTGAAACGTTTTATGTTTCAAATCCGTAATCATACTGTTTTGAAATGGTCTATTACTTGACTCTATTTCAATAACTCGCTCCTCGTATGTACCATACGAAATCACATCTTTATTTTGATGAATTGTATTATAAACCGCTTGAATTTTCTCTTTATTAAATTGATTGCTTTGTAATCTATCTGTCGTCATTTCAAAAGTAACTAAATATGTTTTATCCCCATTTAATACCGAGCTGGATTTATCGTTTAGGTAGTTTAAATTATAAAACACATTAATTGAACTCGTTATAGTTGCTAATCCAAATGTAATCTGTATTAGAAGAAGTACGGAAAATAGAAACCTCTTTTTTAATGCTATGAACGCACTTTTTATTCTCATCGTTTTTACTCCTTTAATGCTTTAGCAGGTTCACTTTTAAGCACATATACAAATGGTATTACAGAGAGAATGAAAGCTATAGTAAGTGAAAGAAATACACACATTACAATATGAGTAGACTGTAAACTAATATTATAGCTTGTAAACTCTATAATATTTTCACTCAAAATGCTAAAAATCCATTGTATGCATATTGCACAGGCTGATGCAGTGATTGCACATAAAAATAATTGACTAAATATAAAAATAAAAAGATTTACATTACTTGCTCCCAAAGCTTTCCTTAACGACAAACTTTTTTTCTTCGTATAAATCCAATAATAACTTACTATGATACTAGTAATGAAAGCTATACATAAAAGCCTATATGGAAAACTGAGTAACTCTTCTACGGCTTCACTTGAGTTTTTTTCCTTCTCATAGTTCTCTTTTTCACTAATCACTTTAGCATTTATATCTTTATTGTTCTGTTTCATATGCTGTATGAAAGTTTCTATTTCCTTGATAGGTTTTTCGTTAGAACGAACAATCATTTGGAATGTATTATCTTTTTGTATCATCTGTTTCACTTCATCTGGCATGTCATTTAGAGAGACGTAAATTTTAATATTATACTCATATCCAGTATTTTCTCCAGCTACGCCTTTAACTGTATATTCCTTATTAAATAATTTTATTGTTTCCATATCCTTATAAATTTTCTTCCCCACTATTACACTATTTTTTTCATCTTGTCCTATCTGAGAACCTTTTAGCAAAGGTGGAGACCAATTTTTATTAAGGAGACCATTCATTATTACGTGGCCGATATCCGGAATAGTAATACGAATATCATTTGTAATCACACTAGCGTTTTTAAAATCAGATTCTACTAACGTCTGAAATTGTTCGAAATTAATTTCCCCCATATTAGTAAGTTGAACAGAATAGTAATAATTAAAATAACCATTTTTGCTATCATAAAATTTCTCATCATAATAATCTCGCGTCGACATTGCGATCAGGATTGGCCATATTGTCAATACAAATCCAATAAATAACATAATGAATATTGTTTTATTCACCACTATTTCTTTTAATACTAGATTCATATATCCTCCTCATTTTAAAAACCGTGAAAAAGGTATTTATCCTTTTTCACGGTTTTTGTTGATTTTCATTTAATTACCATTTCCTTAGAAGTGTACGCACTATCCCCTACCATTATCCATTCATGACCCGAATAACCTCTGGTCACCGGTCCTTTGGATGCAACGCTAACATTTATACGATCTGACGTTTTAGCATCATACAATGCTAACTCTTTAGAAGTCCCATCATCAAAGCTAGCTCTTACAGTCATCTTGTAAAAATGAGGTTCGTTCTTTTTCGCAGTATAGGCAGTTGCCTTAGCTTTTGCTCCGCTTCCTGTCCACGTTGCATTATTATCCCAACTAATCGAAGCAAATGAAACGGAAGAAACCATACCTAATAAAGAAGCAGTTAATCCTATAACAGCTAAAGTTTTTTGAAGTAGGCTTTTCATATATTCTTAATCTCCCTTTTTAAAATATTCACTTAAATATTTAAGTATTTTTAGGCCTTGTCCTCATTATACATAAAAAAAATAACCATATATCGATAAAGTATAATATTTACATTTATTCACGCAATTCTTACATTCCCCTGAACTTTCCGTCATAAAACAAAAAGATGGTATGAAGCTCCAATTCACACCATCTTTTTACTAAAATTATTTATTTAACCGTATACAAGGAAGAATATATTTCACAATCAATTCCCATCTATCCCGTGCATTCGGCATAGCTTCAGAAGCAATTACTACAACCAATTCCTTCTCTGGAATACAACAAATCATATTCCCACCATCACCCATTGCACAGTATGAAAAGATTCCATCCTCTTCTCGTAACCACCATAAGTAACCATATTGATTTTGGTTCATTGTTGTCGATTCTTTTATCCATGATTTTGATAGAATTTGTTTTCCATTATGAATACCTTCATTCAAATACATCTGTCCAAACTTAGCCATATCTTTAACTGTTAACGTTAGTCCCCAGCCGCCTGTCGAAATACCATTTGGATCATGAACCCATCCTTTTACATCTTTTCCGAATAAGTCATCAAATCCAAACGCTTTCATATTGTAGTTTGGAATTTCTCTCATACCGAGTGGCTGAAATAGCTGTTCATTCGCGAATTCACGCGCACTTTTTCCTGTTACGCTCGTAATAATTGCTGATAGTACATGCGCTCCTGCAGATGAATATTTAAAAGCCCCAATGTTTCCGCCTTTTCCTATCCTATCTAACGTATACTGTATCCAATCTTGTTGCGTACATAATTCTTCTAACGGTTCCTGCCAGTCTACGAAAGGATATGGAGCTGTCATAGTAAGGAGATGCCGCACTGTTATTTCAGATGAATTACAATTATATTCTGGGAAAAATTCTATTACTCTTTGATCAACGCTTTTTATATAGCCTTTATCTATACATATCCCAATTAGCGCAGAGATTATCGTTTTTGTAACTGACGCTACATGAAATGTATCATTTGGTCCGTAATCGTTATAATATTTTTCAAAAATAATATTACCTTTCTGCACTACTAACATACCATTCATATTTTTATATTCTTCTTTTATAATCTGATCTAACTTTTCAGCAGTTTTCATTATTCCTTCCCCTTTAACCTATAATTAAAAAGGTTCGATAGGTACATATATATCAACTATATGTTTATGCTTTGGATGCTGCTTTGGATCATTTCTATATACTTCAAAAGGATATGAGTCTCTCGGTTTATATCCGCTATTTGGCAGCCACTCACCATATATAAAGTCCCATGCTCTTTTATATTCATCTTGGAATATTTCAAAATGTCCTACTGCATACTTGCCTGAAGGTATTACCATTATTCCAATGTCGTTCGTTTCTATTGCAGATTCACCTGGAATTGTTATACATAAACTTGTTCTTAAATGATTGTCCTCCGTAAATTCATGATGATCGTGGTAAATGGTTAATACTTTCGTATCCTCAAATACATGATAGTTTTGCTTGGTTGCGTATTGAAATAGTTTCTCTATCATTTTCGGAAAAGCTATAGTTAACTCGTCATATGTACCGATATGCCTTATGTATGCGACGTTTATATTGTCTACTGTTACAATTTCAACATTCCCTCGAACCTTCTTACATTCATTGTATTGAGAAATTCTTCTTACGTCTTTGCAATTCTTGCTATTGTCGTTTCGATATTGAGACGGACTTACTCCATAATAATTTTTAAATGTACGGGAGAAAACTGCTGAATCTGTGAAACCAAAATGGTAAGCGATATCAGTAATCGTCATATCCGAACGGTATGTAAGAAGGTTTGTTGCCCTTTCCAGTTTCAATCGGTTTACATACCGAGATAATGGTTCATCTACTATCCCTTTAAAAATTCTATGAAAATGATACTTTGAAAATCCTGCTATATCCGCTAACTCTTCAATTGAAAGTGAATCATTTATGTGTAATTCTATATAATTTTGTACTTTGTATATGCACTGTAAATACTCATTTCTACTTTGTTTACTCTCCATACTTCTAGCTCCTCACAACAAAAAGGCTAACTTTTCGCTAGCCTACTTTTACACATGTTTCAAAAATAAAACTCTACTCCCGCCGTTCCCATCATAATTTGTATGTACCGATACACCCTCTACCTCATCATCCCCATCCTCAATTCGAAAACCGATTTCTTGATGAAACTGTATCGATTTTTTATTAACTGGTGACGTAATTGCTTTTACAACTTTACGATTATTTGCACGTGCGACATCAAAGAAATACGAATACAATGTCGATGCAATTCCTCTTCTTCTATACTTCGGATTTACCCCGATAAAATGAACGTACGCTTCCTCTTTATGCGTTTGCGAAAAGAATCCGCATAAGAAACCTAACGTTTCGCCATCTTCTTCAATGATAAAACTCGTTTCTTGAAAGTGAACGAAAAACAATTTTGGCAACATAGCAGCCATGTCTCTCCCGCCCCACCAATCATTTAAAACAGAATGAATCTTTACATAATCTTCCCCTTGGATGTTTCTTACTCGCATACGTTTCTCCCTCTCACTCACTTCATTTTTTCATAAATTTTAATGACTGTTTCTACTAAAAGGATAAATACCCATATCCCGCAAAATACAAGAACTGACTGAAATATAGAACCTAACATAACAATACTTATTAAACCTAATTCCGATCCCGAAATAGATATTTCATCAAACCCAAGATTATGTATAAATGGACCAGTTGAAAAAGCCATAAAAATAGATCCTATTAAATAAATCACACTCATTATTTTTAATATTTTTATAGAAAGATATGAAGTTTGTTTTTCTTCCACTTGTGATAATTCGATTTCCCCACTCGCAATTCCTTTTTGCAAACAGTCTTCACATAAAAATTCTTCCTTAATTTTTTTACCACCGTGCAATGTACCTGTTATTTCTTTACAGCGCGAACACTTTCGATTTATCATTTTGTTATCACTCCAATCTATTAAGATTGTACTTATATAATTCTAACCTTACCTTATTATTCCTTTTATGTATTTTATAGAGAGGTGACGTGTTTTATGATATCTAAACTTACTTTTGATTATAAAAAGCCTACTGAGCAATATGTATTACGCCCTAGTTGTTATGCAATTATTTTTAACTCAACTTCTTCAAACATTGCTATTATCCAAAAAGGAGACCGTTATTTTTTACCTGGTGGCGGTATGGAAGGTACCGAAACAAAAGATGAATGCTTACATCGTGAACTACTAGAGGAATTAGGATGGGCAATTGAAATTAATCAATATATCGGTAATGCAATGCGATATTTTTATGCGGAAAAAGAAGATACTTATTATTTAAACGATGGGTTCTTTTATATTGCGAACATGGTGCAGAAACGAACTGGAAACTGTGAGGAGGATCATGTTTTAAGGTGGATGTCTCCATTACATGCTATAGAATATTTACTTCATGATCATCAAAAATGGGCTGTTGAACAAGCGCTTTTATTACGAAACAAAAAAGGATCTCCTTCTATATGAAAGAGATCCTTTTTACTGTTAGCTTACCTTTTTCAAATTGAGAGCTGGCTTTTTGATTCCACCTTTTTTTACAACATATAGACCCACAAAGATAATAAGTCCGCCAACCAGTTGCATCATATTGATTTGCTCTCCTATTGTTACTGCCGCAAAAATAACTGCGAACAACGGTACAAGATACATATAAACCATTACTTTCGTTGAGCCTATTTGACTAATACCGACATACCACATTGCAAGTCCGAAGATGGTCGCAAAGACAATTGAATATGCTAGTGATCCCCAGCTTGGCGTATCTACTGGCCACGTTAATGTATTTACGTTGAATAAACAATATATAACGAGAGGTACAATTCCAATTAAAGTAGACCAAGATGTGACTCTCATTGCGGAGTATTTTGTAATAAGAGGTTGTGCTAATATTGGATACCATCCCCAAGCAATTGCTGCGACTAATCCAATTACATTTCCAAGCCACGCATACTCGTAAGTAGCTCCTCCTGTATGTCCTGTTAATAAAACGAATGCTGCACCAATAAACGCTACTATTGAACCAATTTGTACTTTCATCGAAAAACGTTCTTGTTTGTGTAATACTGCTAATATCCCTGTAAATATAGGTGACATCGCAATTAATAATGAGGCGTTCGTTGCTGAAGTATATTTCACAGATAGCATAAACATCGTTTGATACATTGTCGTTCCAACGATGCCGACTGCTACTAATCGTAGCCAATCTTTTCTTTCAATACGTAATGAGCGTTCCATCATAAAAGTAATAAGTAATAATACCGGTGATGCTACTAAAAATCGTAAACTATTAAATTGAATGGATGACATAAATGCCACACCATACTTTCCTATTGTATAATTTGCTCCCCATACTAATGCAACTGATACTAGGAGCCATTCCATTTGCCATCGTTTCATCCGAATCTCCCCTTCCCTATTTAGCATAGTAAAATTGGCTGGATAAAACACCGTCCAATTGGCTGTTTTTTTACCCAGCCAATTTGCTATACTGGATGTATATAAGAGATACGGAGGCGTTTTTTATGGAATGGAAGCTAGATAGTGACAGTAAAATCCCTATTTATCAGCAAGTTGTTGACTTTATTGAAAAACGTATTACATACGGAGAACTTCCTCCAGGTAGCTTCCTACCTTCCGAACGGAAATTAGCTACGCAGTTAAATGTAAACCGAAGTACAGTAACGACTGCTTATAATGAACTACGTGCTATGGGAATTGTAGAAAGTACGACTGGTAAAGGAACACGTGTGAGTACACATATGTGGGGCGTTTCTCCAACATTAACGCCGAACTGGAGAAATTTCGTAGAAGGCGGTACGTTCTTACCAAACTTGCCGTTACTTCGCCATATTCGGGCAGAAGTACAACAAAATGAAAACATTATTGATTTTGCAAACGGAGAACTCGGTTGTAATCTCTATCCTCACGATCAACTACAAACGATTTTACGGGAACAACCGTTAACACATTCATTAAGTTACGATCATCCGCAAGGCTATCTCCCGCTTAGACAAGCGGTAGTAAAATATATGAAAGAACATTTAAAAGTTGAAGCGACTGAGCAATCCATAATGATTACATCTGGTGCACAGCAAGCACTTCACCTTATCGTACAATGTTTATTAAACCCAGGTGATGCTGTCGCTTTCGAAAGTCCATCACACTGTTATTCCTTACCGTTATTCCAATCAGCAGGTATTCGTATTTTCCCATTACCTGTCGATGAACACGGTATTAATCCGGATGATGTGCAAGAGCTATATAGAAAGCATCGTATTAAAATGATCTTTTTAAATCCAAATTTCCAAAATCCTACGGGCACAATGCTGCATCCAAACCGTAGAAAAAAACTATTATCGCTTTGTGCAGACTTACGAATTGCGATTGTTGAAGATGATCCGTCTAGTTTACTTACGTTAGAAAAGAAACAACCTTGCCCTACTTTGAAATCGATTGATGAAAATGGAACTGTCATTTACGTGCATTCTTTATCAAAAATGATTGCACCAGGATTACGAGTTGGTTGGCTTGTCGCTCCGCAGTCTGTAGTAGAAAGGTTATCCGATGCAAGACACCAAATGGAATTAGGGATGAGCATTTTCCCGCAGTGGCTTATGCAGCAGTTTTTTGAAACCGTACCATTTCAGTCTCATATCGTACCGTTACGAAAACAACTAGCAGAAAAAAGAGACGTTATCGTCCGCGCTCTAAACGAGCAACTTCACGATAAAATCTCTTTTTCAAATCCGACCGGTGGTATATACATATGGGGGAAATTAAAAGAACCGATCAACGAAAAACAACTCATTATGCAAAGCTTAAAACAAGAAATTGCTTTTATGCCTGGTAGTATTTTCGGCGCGAAAGATGGTTATATACGTTTATCTTATGGAAAAGTGGATATTGATCAAATTGAGGAAGGTATTTCTCGCTTGCGTGAGGCTATTTTGGTTTGTGAAAAGTAACTTTAGATACAAACCCTCGTTTGACAAAACCTAAATCTACCATTATCATCAACACGAACCTAGTTATAGGAGTGATACCAATGAAAATCTATGTTGATGCAGATGCTTGCCCTGTAAAAGATGTAATTATTTTTGAAGCTACGAAGGCAGAAATTCCTGTTACCCTCGTTACAAGCTTTTCTCATTATTCTAATGCAGAGCAACCAAAAGGCGTGGAAACAATTTATGTTGATTCTGGAGCAGATGCTGCGGATTACCGAATTATGCAGTTAGCCCAAAAAGAAGATTTAATCATAACACAAGATTACGGTCTTGCTTCGCTTGCTTTAGCAAAAGGTTGTATCGTACTACACCATAAAGGCTATAAGTATACGAATGATAACATTGAACAATTGTTACAAACACGATATTTAAGTGCAATGGTTCGAAAAAGTGGTAAACGTACAAAGGGACCGAAACCATTTACAGCAGAAGATAAAGAAAAATTTAGAGCACTCTTTAAAAGTTTTATCGCACGTTAAAAATGAACCGTCTATTTGCAAGAAAAACTTCGTAAAATAAAGAAGAGAATATCCAAATGAACATTCTCTTCTTGGGGTTTACCCGTTTAAAATGAAGGTAAATTATCTAAGTTATTTTCTTTTATTCCATCAGGTTCGCTACGTATAATATCTCTGCCATACTTATGAAATACGTCCACATGAGCTAACTTCCCTGATTTTGCTTCACTAAGAGCAGTCATATAATCTAACTCTCTCCCGCTACTTGTTTTAAAAGCAATTAAATCCCCATCATCATTTTTACGAACTGCAACTATTTGTTCTGCTCCTGTATTAACTTCATGGTCTACTTCGAATTGAGCTTGTTCTTCTCCTTGATATAAATAATCATTATACACTTTTTCAAAATCTTTTTTGTCCATTAAACTCACCTCCAACACATTTTATTAGTATGGTTGGGAGGTGCTGGTTTTATATAATTTCCTTTTAGCAAAATGGATTTTTAATACCTACGCAAATCCTTCAAAGTTTCCAAAATATCATCTGTAAAGGCTGTACTACCCTCTGTCTCTAAAACTCTAAAATATAAACTTCTTAAGAAAGCTCTAATATTTTGTACTAAAATATCATACTGAGGATGCGGGATGTCTTCAACAATTGCTATACTATGTAACCAGTTGCTCCACTCTTCTTCTGTTAAAAGATTTTGATTACGTAACGACATAATTGGCGTTACTAATCTCTCATCCTCAAAGTGTATGTAAACATAGTCATTTAGGCGAACTTTCTGACGAACAGCTGCAAGAATCGCATATGAAAACTCACGATTTTGTATTGTACGTGCTAACGCATCGAGCGCATCCGCTGCATGTGCAGTAGAGTGTGCCCATCCTTTTCCTTCTACATAACCTCTTACATCTTCTTCTAAATATACATATTCCAGCACTTGTTCTGCTACGCTGTATAGTTGTTCTTCTGATAACAACGGTTCTCTTTCATGAACAGATAAAATAAGTGGTGGAATTAATACAGAGAATGCACGTTTAAAAACAGAGTCTGTTCCCTTTTCACCAATTTTATAAAATAAATAATCAGGACTAATTGCTTGTAGCATTAATCCCCGTAATTCTTTTTGTCTAAATACATCATTTGTAATCCATGTGTGAAGCGTACTATAAATTAAATCATCACGTAATTCAGCATCAGGTGATCCGATGTAATCTAGCATCCACTGCGCATATGGATATGCATCTACGTCTTCTGGTACAGCATAATTATTATTTTTAATTTGTAGTAGTTCTTCTTTTAATTCTAGTACTTCATTCATTCTATTTTTCTCCCCTTTTTGCGTTTCTTATTGCCTTATCCCCCGTTTTTCACTTTCTAAAGCTAATATAATTATACGAGAATTATAACTATTAATAAAAGGCTATACATATACTTTTGATTGTGTATTACATTCGCTCTTGAAATATAAGTTCTGGATTTGCTAAATCACTATTCCGAAATACAACATCCGCACACTCTTTCGGATTATGCTCATCCATATACATCTTACAGGCCGCATGATACCTGCTCAAAAACATCTTCTCTGCTTCTTCATAACTTCCAAAAGCTTCAGTTTCCCGCTTAGCACCACGTTTTCTCGCAATCTCAAAATCTGTATCTACAAAAATTTTGTAATCAAATAAATGCTCAACGTCTTTTTTTAATAGAAATGTTCCATCTACTATGAGTACCATATTGGTTTGAGCCATTAACGGCTCATTATGTACAGGAATATCCGTTTTTAAATTATGAGAGATCGTTTCATACTGTAAATTCCCATTAGGTCCTAAAGGTTTTAATAGTCTTTCTTTGAAAGCTGTATAATCGTGTGCGTCTTCATAATACCCTCTTGCAGATTCTTTACCTTGTGTATAACGAATCACTTTTGGGTTATGAAAATCGTCAATGCTAGCGCGCGTTACTGGTAACCCTCGTTTTTTTATTTCTTCCGCTACTTCGTTTGCAAATGTTGTTTTTCCTGATGCTGTAATACCGCTTACTCCAACTCTTGTTGGATGCGTTACATTTAACGTTAAAATATGATTAGCAATTTCTTTTATACTTTGTTTTCGGTTCATGATATTTCTCCCTTCATTTAGTTTACATAATAAAATTATAATTAACTTTTATGTCACTATTTGTCGGTAAGTCGATATCCTTTGTCGAATCGTTGATATATTATGATTGACTTACTTTCCCTTAAACCCTCGATATAAAGCAGTCCGTAATTCTTGTTTGTATTCTTCAATTTCTGGCATATCGAGCTCTTCTGCCAGCCTTATAGCTAATTCAATATCGTACGGTACACGTACAAGCTGGATGGAAAAACTTGCTGCTTCTTTTTTATTGTAAGTTCCTTCGAATATTAAATAGGAAGCTTGTGTAATTTCAAGCGGATTTCCTACGCTACCAGCGTTACATAACGTTTTCCCTCTGAAATTTTGAACGAACGCTTGGTGAACATCACCGTAGCAAACGACATCTGGTTTTCTTTCTCCTTCTATATTCTCTGTGAGCTCACTGTTTTCGAACATACTAATACGCTCTTCTCTTGAAGCGTGTGGTTGAATTCTTTCATATAAACTTCTTGGTGAGGCGTGGAACATTCGAATGAGTTTTCCACTCATATAAAACTCGATTGAAAATGGCAAGCTTCTTAAATAGTCATTTTGTTCTTCCGATAGTTGTTTTTGATGCCATTTTAATGCTTCAAATTCAGTCGGCTTTGTAATAAAATCATCCCAGTTTCCCATTACGACTACTTCACATTCTTTACGAATGATTTCAATTACTTCGCTAGAATGAGGACCTTTTCCTACTAAATCTCCAAGACAAATAATGCGTTCAATTCCTCTCAATTTAATATCTTGTAGTACAGATTCTAAAGCTGGAATATTACCATGTATATCTGAAATTACTGCTATTTTTTCCATATAAATTCCTCCTTTATTTATTAAACTCACTTGATTGATACCATTTTGGAATATAGGATGAAAATTGATTATGATCTTCTAAAATTTGGTTCAATCTTTCCTTCATATTATCTACTAAATGCGGCGTGCTTCGGTTTGTCCATACGATATCAGCTGGGAATGTCATTGCTGCATATAAGGAGTACAGTTTCCAAAAATGAAGTGATGGTTCCCCTCCGCAATAACTATGGACTTGTCCAACCGCAAATGGTTTGCTTATTCTCGTAGTAAAAATCGCTACGTTATAAAAATCGTGAATTGGATCACCAAAATCATATCCACCAAAATCGATAACGATAAATTCTTTATTATGAATCATACTATTTGCTGGATGGAAGTCATCGTGTAAAAATGTGATTGGACGATTTTTTAATAAGTCTCTATGATTTTCTACAAAGGTTAATACTGGCTTCAAATCTATAAAATTCACTTCGTAATCTGCTAATGCCTCTATGTATTTTTCGTATTTATTCCATCTAAATGTTTCCCATTTATCACTTGCACTTTCTCTTTCAATTGAGTGAATTCGCTTTAATACTTCTCCAGCTTTTCTTCCTGCATGATACTGTTCTTCCGCCGATAGCTTACTTAAGCCCTCTTCACCATTTACACCTTGGGCCCATTCAAATACTTGAACACATTTATTTAATTCCTCAAGTTTTATGAAATGAATTAACTTCGGCGTTGGAATATGTAATAACTCTAATTGTTTCATATACGTATATTCTTCTTGTTTACGTTCAAAATAAACAGCATCACATACTTTTACAAAATATGTTACTCTATTTTCTAATTTTATTTTATATTTCTCTTCATGTGAAAAACCTTTTGAAATAGCTGTACACTTTACAATACAAGGCAATTCTAGTTTTCTCTCTATCTCTCTAAGTATTTCTTCCAAAGCGTTCACCTCTATCAATATATGTACAAACTACCTAACACTTCATACTCTCGTTTATTTTCCCCTTTAAATTCTACTGCAAATGGATTTTCGCCATGATTCTTCAAATATTCTAGTACTAGCCCTTTCCCAATTGGTTCACAAAACTGTACTTGAATGTCACCAAACGATACACTTTGACACTCCGCATTCCATTCTTCATTTTTCATGACTGGAGTTGCAGTTAGCTCCATGACTGCTTTCCATTTCCGTACTGTTTCTCGAACATTTTTTACTGCGTAATGGATTGTTTCAATTTGTTGTACTTTGTTTTTATGTTCCGTGATTGTTCCAATGTTACGTAAATCTTTTCTTCTTTCTTCATCTGTTTCATTCCACTGTATAAAGAAAGGTAATTTCGGCCCGTTCTCTTCTTGCTTTACAAATAACATTTTCCATTCTAAAAGGCGGCCATCTTTTCTCATACGTTTCCCTTCAAATGGTCCTATTGTTTGTAAACCGTATTTACTAAACTTATCTGCTAATTCTTCAATGGTATCTGTTCGAATTGCGATTTGCAGCATCCCATCGCCATCTTGTAATTTCACTACCGTTTCTTGTACTAACGGATTTTCTGCTTCTTTCGCTTTTTCTTCATGTTGAACTGCTAAAAATTCTATGTATGATAAATCAAAATAACTTAAACTATTCCAAGTACCCCAAGTAGTATGCTCTCCGCCTAGTACAGTATGAAATCCAAGTGCCTGCATTTGTTTTACCGCTTCCTCCGGTGTGCCATGAACTGCGTGAACGAGATGATCAAATCGTAACATGTCTTTCTCCCCTTTCTCTCCATCCTTTTATTGTATATTTTATTTTTCTTTCATTCAATTCAAAAAACTTTAAAACCCAGTTGATTTATACGATTAATATGTATTATAATGAAACAAATTTCAATATTGCTGATTGGAAAAACCAAAGGCACTTTTCTCACACGGGAAAAGTGCCTTTTTCATTTACTATTACAGGGGGATTTTTTATGCAGAAATTAATTGTCTTTGCTATTATTGGATTTTTCGCTCAATTGATCGATGGAGCACTTGGAATGGCGTACGGGGTAACGTCTACCTCACTTTTACTAATGTTTGGTATCGCACCGGCTGTAGCTTCCGCATCTGTTCATTTAGCTGAAGTTGTTACAACCGCCGCTTCTGGTGCATCTCACCTCAAATTTGGGAACGTTGATAAATACACCGTTTCCAGGCTTACATTACCAGGAGCAATTGGCGCATTTGTTGGAGCATGTTTTTTAAGCAATTTACCTGGGGATGTAATTAAACCGTACATTTCTGTATTTTTATTTACTTTAGGGGTTTATATTTTATTACGATTCATTATTCAAAAACAGATTGTTACTTCAAATAAACGTATGTCGGCTAAACAACTTGTTCCGCTTGGCTTATTCGCTGGATTCGTTGATTCAACTGGTGGTGGGGGCTGGGGTCCGATTACGACACCTGTACTTCTAGCAAGAGGAAATGAAGCTAGAAAAGTTATCGGATCTGTAGATACGAGTGAGTTTCCTGTTTCACTTGCTGCAACAATTGGTTTCTTCATCTCACTCGGCTGGGAACAAGTAAGTTGGGTTTGGGTATTTTCGTTAATGCTTGGCGGTATTGTCGCAGCTCCAATCGCTGCATGGTTAGTGCGCATCGTTCCTTCTCATTTACTTGGCGTATTAGTTGGTGGCCTTATTATCTTTACAAACATTCGTACACTACTTACTACATTTAAAGTGGATCCAACTATTATTTCACTTTCTTACGTGGCAATTGGTCTTGTCGTTATTATTTCTATTTTCATTGCTGTTCGCAATCATTCCAATCGTTCTAACGCATCAACAGCCCAATATCCGAATGATCAAAAACAGATGCTACCTTAATTACTAAAAACCGCTCAACTTACTTCGAGCGGTTTTTTTCTATTTTCCAATTCATCATTGTTTCTGTCGAATCTACCCTTTTCATATGTAACTTCTCTAACACACGAATCGAACCATAGTTATCAAGGAGCGTCTCTGCAATAATCGTTTCTACCTCTCCTGTCTGAAAAGCCCAATCTATTAGTTCTTGTACAGCTTCTGTCGCATACCCTTTATTCCAGTATTTCTCAATAAATCCGTAACCAACTTCTACTGTATGTTCCTCATTTGGTTTCCCTTTAAAACCTATATCACCTAGAACGATGTCATCTTCTTTTCGAATGACATACCACGCGCCCCAAGGTAATACCTCCTTATTTTGTTTTACATTTTCTACATGCCCTACAATATGTGGGCCACTATTATATCCTTGCTCGTTAGCAACGTGAATACTCTCTTCTGTACACGGCACTATATAGAGCCTTTCTGTTTCTAATTTCATTTTGATTTCCCCTTTTTTGCTTACACGTTACTCTAATTATATCAAAAAATATGACCTGATTATGAATGTCGAATTATATTTTCTGAATTTTCTTTTAATTTTTGAAGGGTTTTTCAATATTTTTTGCGAAACATTTGTATAACAATTTTTTCTTTGCTTATTGTTACATAATAGTAGGTTCGGGTGGAGTTTTGCAAGCGTTTCCTATACAATAACCGATATTTTTTGATTTTTTCCTACAAAATATCTTGCAATATATTCAGAAACTCATTACAATTGCCATATATTAAAAATCTTAGCAATATATCAAATCCTCATCAATCCGATGAGGTAGAGGTTGCGACTTTTAAGAGTAAAACGGACGAGACACAGAGAAAGTCACCGACTCCGTTTGAAAGGAAAAGTTGCCGAAGTTTATATTTCTTCTCTGGAAATATGAGCTGGGGCTGTCTCCGAAAGGAACAGAACTGTCACGTTTACAAAATTACCGTGTAAACGTGGGGTGCTATCTTAACGGAAGGGTATGATGGGGTGGTTATTTGTGAAACGTTCCGCCAAATTCCTTTGGCGGTTTTTTGTATTTTTCTCCCCCGCTCCTTCCTATCTTACAAGAAAAGGAGTGTTGAACATGAATAGCGCAACGAATCAAGCTACCTCTAAAACAGAAGCTACAAAAGGAAAAGGTGAATTAAGACGCGGTCTAAAATCAAGGCACCTTACGATGATTTCTCTCGGCGGTACAATTGGTACCGGACTATTTCTTGCCAGCGGTGGTGTCATCCATTCAGCTGGACCTGGCGGTGCATTAATTGCATACGCCGCAATTGGAATTATGGTTTACTTTTTAATGACAAGCTTAGCTGAACTCGCAGCTTACATGCCTGTTACTGGATCTTTTAGCACGTACGCAACAAAATTTGTTGATCCATCACTTGGCTTTGCACTTGGATGGAACTATTGGTATAACTGGGCCATTACGATTGCTGCTGAACTAGCTGCAGTAACATTAATTATGAAATTTTGGTTTCCTGATACTCCTTCCCTCATTTGGAGCGGATTATGTTTAGCTATTATTTTCCTTTTAAACTACTTATCTGTTAAAGGATTTGGTGAATCTGAATATTGGTTTGCACTTATTAAAGTAGCTACAATTATTATCTTTTTAATTGTAGGGTTTATGATGATTTTCGGAATTATGGGCGGCGAAACGGTTGGATTTAAAAACTTCACTGTTGCAGATGCACCATTTAATGGCGGCATCATGGCAATTATCGGTGTATTTATGGCAGCTGGTTTCTCATTCCAAGGTACTGAATTATTAGGTGTAGCTGCTGGTGAAACATCTGATCCAGAGCGTAATATTCCGAAAGCAATTCGCTCGATCTTTTGGCGTATCCTTTTATTCTATATCCTTGCCATTCTCGTTATCGGTTTATTAATTCCTTATACAACTGAAAGTCTTGCCGCAAGTGATGTAACAGTAAGTCCATTTACACTTATTTTTGAAAAAGCGGGCGTTGCCTTCGCTGCTTCTGTTATGAACGCTGTTATTTTAACGGCAGTACTATCTGCTGGTAACTCTGGTATGTATGCATCAACTCGTATGCTTTGGGATTTAGCTCGCCAAGGGAAAGCACCGAAGTTTCTTGGTAAATTAGATAGCCGCGGCGTACCTGTTAACGCATTAATCGTAACATCGATTGTCGGTAGTATCGCTTTCATTGCTTCTTTATTCGGTGACGGTGTTGTATACATTTGGTTATTAAATGCATCAGGAATGTCTGGCTTTATCGCATGGGTTGGAATCGCAATTAGTCATTACCGTTTCCGTAAAGCATATATCGCACAAGGAAAAGATTTAAATGACTTACCTTATAGAGCAAAATGGTTCCCATTCGGACCAATCTTCGCATTTGCACTTTGCGTCATCGTAATTTTAGGTCAAAACTACGGCGCATTTATGGGTGAATCAATCGATTGGAACGGCGTACTCGTTTCTTACATCGGTTTACCACTCTTCTTAGTACTTTGGTTAGGATACAAATTTACGAAAAAAACAAAAGTCATTCCACTTGATAAATGTGAACTGAAATAAAGGGAGACGAGCAAACAAATTTGTTTGCTCGTTTTTTATTACAAACCTCTTTACTTCCCTATTTCTTCTGTTTTTGCAATAATAAAGGAAATATAAATAAAGGTTGGGATACAATGAACATTCGCATTACTGATGAAGCAATAGCAGCTATACATAGATTAGAACGTGAAGATAAAAAAATCATTCGCATTAGAGGGACAATGACAAACTCTTGTAGTATTTTCGTTGATGTCGATTTAATTTGGGATACATATGTTGCAGATGATGTTGTATATGAAGATGCAGACCTTATCTTGCAGATGGATTCATTTACGAAAGACTACACTGGTGATACAGTGAAGCTTGATTATAAGACGACAGGTTTTAGTATTACGACTCCGAGTGAGACTTTAGTTTATGGATTGTCGATTAAAAAATAAAACTTGTTTTCAACTGACCACTGAGGTGAAAAAATGGGTAAATATGTTCCGCTAAAATTTTTATTTAACGAAGAATTAGCAGAAAAAATGGCTGATTCTATTTGTAAACACGATCCTACTTTCTCTAAAAGAAACTTTGTGTCTTCCGTAACATGTAAAGTTGAAAATTTAGAGTTAAAGCAGCGTATTGAAGTAATGGCAGATGAATTACACAATGCTTTACAAAAAGATTTTAATGAAGCAATACATATATTACTGAAAACATTAGGACCAGAAAATACAACAGAAGTAGGTACATTTACAAACGGATATATGTACATGCCTATTGCAAAATACGTTGAAAAATATGGGCTTAACGATTTTGAAACCTCATTCAACGCCATGTATGAAATAACGAAAAGGAATACTGCTGAATATGCCATTCGGCCTTTTCTTCAAACATACCATGAAGACACACTAAACATATTACAAAAGTGGATTCATGATGAAAACAGTCACATTAGAAGATTAGTTTCTGAAGGTACGAGACCTAGACTTCCTTGGGCTAAAAAAATAGGAGCTCTGAAAGGTGACTTTCAGTACAATTTACAGCTTCTTGAGCCTTTAATGAATGACCCTTCTAAATATGTTCAAAAATCTGTAGCCAATCATATTAACGATATTACGAAAGAAGATAAAGAACTCGTTTTTCAATGGTTGCAGCAATTACGTGATAAACAGCATCCAGTTAATCCTTGGATTATAAAACATGGGTTACGAACGGTGATTAAAAATGGTACTTTACCAAAAGATTTTTGTTTTTGAGTATTTTAAACAAAAACGCGTATGCTTCAAAAATAAAGCATACGCATTTCTTTCTTTTAAATACAGCAATAACAAACGTATTTTTCCAACATTCCACTTCTTCAATGAAAGGTCTATAGCATTATTTCGATAAAGCTAAACCACCTACCATTGCTCATAAAATCTATCCCTATTCCATTTCTACTTGCTTCATATAATATTCCATCGCTTCATTAAGCCATTTTTGTTCATCTTCTGCGAAAGGCGAAGGTATCATATTTTCAAGTTCTTGCATATCCAGTTCTTCCACACTAGTATTAGCTAACTTTTGTATCAGATCCTCATTAAGAAATGAAAAAGACTCTTCAATATATTCCTTAATCATCTCTTGTACTTTCGAATCCTCGACTGGTTTACCATATAATTGCTTAACCTTTTTAGACAAGTGAATAAACGTTTTATCCAAAGCAATTTTATCTTCTTCTGATTTCTTTGATATTTCTTCCACGATATCCGTTAACTTATGGCGTTCCGTCCATTCTTTGTGTGTATGTTCAGTATTCATACCGTAAATAAGACTAAATAATACAGTACTATCTTCCTCTTCTTCCTCTTCGACTAACTTCATTACTCTTTTAATTACTTGCATTGATTGCTCAATTTGTTCTTTTTCTCTTTCTAACACTTGCAAATGGAGAGACAAACTTTCATTCAAATCAACACCAAAACTTGATTCGTGTAACAAATTAGCGACTTTATCTAGACTATAGCCTAGAAATTTTAAACTTAGAATTTTTTGTAAGGTTATAATATCTTGATACTTGTAAATGCGATGCCCTGAGGAAGGATTCTTTTCAGGTTGTAATAACCCGATTTCATCATAATAGTGCAAAGTAGGAATTGGTATTCCCGTTTTTTTCGAGAATTCTCCAATAGAAAACTTTTTATTCGTATTCATGTAAATCCCCCTATTAAAAGTATAAACCCATTTTAAAACCTAAAGTAACTAGAGGTTCAAGAGGTAATTTAAGAAAATTCAAAATGTAGAAAATGCATATAATCAATATGTATTGCGCTATCCCATTTTATGGCCCGATTATTGACCAGCAAAACTTTCCCTCACAAATTCAAAGGACTTTCACTTACTTATCCCGAATATACAAATAACCATTCTCACAAGGAGCGAATCTATATGAATCTATTCGAACACGAAACGTAAAACTGCTTCTCTTTCATAAGAGGTCCTCCCTTTTTCTTTTCTCATCATATCATTCATTTACGAAATAGGAGGACATAATTATGAAACGTGATCCATTATTTTCAACTTTATTAGAAAGTGCCAATACAAATTTTAGTGGCTGGGATTTTTCTTTCATTTCAGAAACGGGCCGAATGAAGAGCGAGCCCTTATCGTGGTCATACGGCAGCACTGCTTTCCAGCTTATGCAGCATGCAGAATCAATGCTCGATATGGGGACTGGCGGCGGAGAGTTTTTATCTATGTTACAACCTTTCCCGTCAACTATTTATGCGACTGAAGGTTATGCTCCAAATGTGCCAATTGCTCGGAAGAAATTAGAGCCTTTAGGAGTTACAGTCGTCGAAGTGATTAATGATACTGTATTACCATTTCAAGATGGGCAGTTTGATTTCATTATAAATCAACATGAATCCTATGCTGCCTCTGAGGTAAAACGAATTCTTTCTCCAAATGGAGTTTTTCTTACACAGCAAGTTGGTGGTCTTGATTGCGCGGTACTGAATGAGCAGTTCGGCTCACCACTAAATAGCGAATTTGCAAGTTGGTCGCTTGAAGCGGCATGTAGTGAGTTAGAGGAAAATGAATTTACTATCTTAGATGCAAAAGAAGAATTCCCTTTCCAACGCTTTTATGATATTGGCGCTATTGTCTATTATTTAAAAGCGATTCCGTGGCAAATTCCTGATTTTACTGTCGAAAGGTATTATGAGGAACTATATCGTATACATGAAATCATCTTGCAAAAAGGATATTTTGATGTGAAGCAACATCGATTTATCATTAAGGCGATTCACAGCTAACAAAAAGGAGGTGGCAAAGCCCCTCCTTTTTGCTCCGTTTACGTATGTTCTCTACTCTTTCATAATAAGAAAAGTTATATCATCCCACTTCTTATCTAATTGTAAAGTAGTCTTTTCAATACTAGCCCCTGTTAACAAATCATATCCTTCAATCTCAGCTACCAATTGTTTCTTTTTACTCTTTGGATTCATATCTTTGTATAAGATGTATAACTTATTACCATGTACTTGTATATCAGAAATCCCTTTGTCCTCTCTAGTGATTTTTGTATTTTTGTCACTTTGTAATGAATATGTACGTATGATGTTCAAGTTCTCATCTAGCTCTTTCACTTTTTCATCATTATTTAAAATATACACCTTATCTTCAATCACCTGCACTAGAACAGGTATGAATTGCTTTTCGTCTAATATTGTTTCTTTTTCTACTACTCTAGTCTTTGTATTTACCATAATTAATTTAGGTGGTAACTTTTGATTTACATTATCACTTAGTACGAACAATAATTTATCTTTATACTTTTGAAAAATTACTTTTTGAGGAGTTGTTGCAAAATATACATTTTCATTAGGAATTTCAAATTCGTTTGTTTTTTTATTTGTGACCAAATCTATTTCTGAAATATATACTTTGTCTAGCGTTTGTGAAAATGCGTATATATGATTCTCAATAATATGCGCACCTTGAATCGTTCCCTTTAGTTCTACACTTTCTTGCCTTTTATCATTCTCTTTCCAATATACGAGTTCACTTGTATATCCTTTCTTTTCGTCTACCAGCCCAATGTTCACATCATAAAATTTATAACCTTGCTCTGCATGTATAAAATATGCCCCTGCGTTTACATCTTGTAATTGTTTCGGTCTACTGATTTCTTGCATCTTACCAGTCTTATCAATTGCATAATGATTGTTATTTCTATTTGATGAGAAGTAGTATCCCTTTTCATCTTTTGCATTGCTTATCATACTTTGACCATCTACTTCCATTTTACTAATCGTATTTCCTTTCTTATCATATGCATATATGTAACTACCGGCTTTCATGGCATTTGAATAGGATACGAGGTAATCTGCTTTTTGAATGTCTTTAAGTTCTGTATCACTTTTAGAACAGGCTACAAAAAGGAACATCGTACATATGACGATTATGGTCAATGAATTGCATTTCTGGAACATATCATCACCTCACATATATAATGAGAGCAATCAACATAAAAATGCTGATTGCTCTATTAAAATATTATCTACTAGATTATAAGAGTGATTGTTGTCATATTTTTTCTATTGAGAAACGAGTTGTTTTTCATACCGTTTGTTCGCATCATCTTCTGTCAAAAATGAAGTTGTGTAAGTAATAATATTCCGGTTATCATATGTGAATATATGCTCTAACTTATTTTCTTCTGTTAATACTATTGGTAAGTATTTTGGTAAATTGCTCACTACACCTCTATTATCCTTATTTAATATCCAATCAATTTCTTTCCATTCTAATAATCCTTCCGCCGTACTTACTGGCGTGTCCATATGTACCCCATCTGGCAGATCAGCAAGGAATACATACATTCCTTCACGCCCCTGAGACTCGTCCTTACTTTTAAAAACGACATTCCCTTTATACGTTACACTTGGAAGATCTATGCCTGTTTCTTCAAGCGTTTCTCTAATTATTCCTTCATATGGCGTTTCATTATCTTCAATTTTTCCACCAACACCATTCCACATTCCCATATTTGGCTTTTTATTTCTATTCAATAAGAGTATTTTATTTCCTTTTCTAATGAAACAAATTGTGTACTTATACATACGTTTCTTTCCTTTCTTTTTCCCCTCATCTAAAAATTTAAACAGCATTTTGATTAGACTTGCTGCATAAAAAAATTCTTATTATACAAACAACTGGTTTTTTAATGAGGTATTTTGCTCATTTTTATTCAAAAACATTCTCCTTACAATCATATCTCACATAATATATTGTACAACTTTCGTTTCCAGAAAGGAGTGTTCAAAATCGATAACATAAGCAGCGAATTTTTAAAACAATTTTACGATAGTCGCGTCTGGTTATATGATACACATTGGCTTGGAGTCCCCATTCTCAAACTTCCTTCTGATCTTTTTTTGTATCAAGAAATGATTTACGAATTAAAACCCGATTTAATTATTGAATGTGGCACTTGTTATGGTGGTAGCGCACTGTATTTAGCTTCCATTTTAGATTTAATTGGAAAAGGTCATGTTCTTACTATTGATATATTTCCACAACCAAATCGTCCATCCCATGATCGTATTACGTATTTAACAGCTTCTTCTGTTTCAGTAACCGCTGTGCAAACAATATTAAGTATGCGCAAACCTGATGATGTGATTTTAGTTATTTTAGATTCTGATCATAGTAAAGAGCATGTAGCAAAAGAATTGTTGCTTTATAAATCTATCGTTACTAAAGGCAGTTATATTATAGTAGAAGATACATCTATTAATGGAAATCCTGTTTCTCCTGATTGGGGACCTGGCCCAATGGAAGCTGTTGAAGAGTTTTTAGCTACAAACAACAATTTCATAATCGATGAATCTAAGCATAAGTTTTTCATATCGTTTAACCCAAAAGGTTTTTTAAAGAAGATAAAGTGAAACGTTAATAAGTGGGGATAGAGAAACCCCCACTTATTCTATGATCTTCATTTTTGAAAAAGGATAATATACAAATTCCACTTTGCCTATTATATTATCTTCTTCAATATATCCTAAACCGTTTCGACTATCTCTACTAAGTTCACGATTATCTCCCATTACAAATAATTTATTTGGTGGGATTTTTGTCTTTTGAAAGTTATAAAACACTTGCGTATTATTGAATAAATCTTTATTTGTATACGGTTCTTCTTGTTTTTTATCATTCACATATACAGATCCATTCGTTATGTTAATTACGTCACCAGGAAGCCCTATTACTCGTTTTACATAATATTTTGACTCATCCTCTTCCTTTATAATGACAATTTCTCCATGCTCTAAATCAGAAAAGTGTACGGCTGCTTTATTTACAAATACGTAGTCTTCTTCATATAAAGTCGGTTGCATTGATTTCCCTTCCACTTTACATAAAGTAAAAGAATGATAGGCTATTACCAAAACAAACACGAAGAGTATGTATTTCCCCCAACCTCTTTTAATCTCCTGTTTCATATCCATTCCCACCTTATTCAAACGCTTTTTAAATCAAAAAATATATCACTGCACCATATGTCTCCATGCAGTGATATTATTTTTACTGGGCCTTGTTCGGCTGCTCTACTGGGACTGGATTTCCACCTGCTCTTTTCGCTTTCAATTCAAAATACGCATCCAAAATCTCTTTACCAATTGCGGAATTAATTCCTGATTTGTCATCATTTACCCATGGTACAACAACTGAAAAAGCTACTTCCGGATCAGCATCATACGGCGCATAACCGGCAAGAGTTAAATTATAACATTTTTTTCGATTATTGTTTTCATCTCTTCCAATTTCACTTTCTCCACCATACACAGTTTCAGCTGTCCCTGTTTTTCCAGCTGGTTTATACGGTAATCCTTTAAACGTTGCAGTACCTGTTCCGTCATTCTCTTGAAAAACCCTTCTAAATCCTTCTTTTACATGATTAATGTATGAAGTGTTCATATCCACTCGATTTAAAATAACTGGTTCAATAGATCGAATAACTTTTCCAACATCCTCTGGTCTATGTGGTTGTTCTCTCACTTCTTGCACAATTTGCGGTTTCATTCTGTAACCACCGTTTGCAATGGTTGAAATATATTGAGCAAGTTGAAGCGGCGTATATGTATCGTACTGTCCAATCGCATAATCAAGTAAAAAACCAGGTACGTTATCCGTTCTACCCATTTGACCAATCGATTCATTCGGCAAATCAATACCAGTCGGTACACCTAAACCAAATTGTCTAAAATAGTAGCGCATTTTATTAAATGTCTCTTGTTTAATGTCTAATGGATTGTTTGGCACATAATTTACACCTGCCATCTTTAATGCTGTATTAAACATATATACGTTTGATGAAACTTGTAAAGCTCTTAAATCATCAATATCACCAAAGTCTTTCCACGATTTCTTCGGCTTAGAGCTTCCTTTAAAATACATAGGTGCATCAAAGAAATGTGTATACGGCTTAATTGTGTCAGTTTGATAGCCGGCTAATAATGTAGCCCCTTTCACAGTTGACCCTAACTCATAAGAACTTGTCATCGTCCCTAAAGCATAGTCCTCTATTTGCATCCCGCCATCTTTATTTACAATTTTCTTTCCTGCCATCGATAAAATTTGACCGTTTTTCGGATTCATCATTACAACGAATGCACGATCCATCATCGGCTCTGCAGAATGAAATGCTCGTAAATTCTTTTCAAGACTTTCCTCTACTTTTTTCTGTAACTCCATATCTACTGTTAACATTAAATTATTTCCACTTTTTCCTTCGGTCACTTTTTCTGTCCGGATTATATTTCCTGCTTTATCTGTAATGCTTCTAGATTGCTCTTTCGTTCCATGTAATGCGTCTTCATATTGCTTTTCGATGTAACTCTTACCAATGCGGTCATTTCGGTTATAATCACGCACTAAATAATAATCTAATTGTTCCCTTGGCAATCCTTCATTTTCAGTAGAAACGCTACCAAGAATAGAACGAAGTATTTTATCATTTGGGTATTCACGTTCCCAGTCTACTGTCGTATCTACTCCGGGCAAGCTTGCCAATCTTTCACTTACGACTGCATATTCATTTTGACTTACATCTTTTTTAACGATTTGCGGCGTCATTTTATATCCCGCATTCATTTTGCTTTTAATAGCTAGTACTTCTAGGTCTTCTTTTGAAAGTTCGCTTAATTCTTCTTGTGTAATTCTTTCCCTACGTAACTCTTCCACTTTTTTATCTAATTCTTTTCCTTCTATCTCCTGCTTCCTAAATTTACTCTCATCTTCTTTCGTTACTTTTTCTGCTGCCCGCTTTTCATTTAACTGCATCCAAAAATCCTTTTTATCTGTTTCTGTTAACTTGTCTATATCCTCTGGCGACATTTCAATTAACTGGGCTAACTGTCTTGCTACTTGTAAAACTTCTTTCGAATCTACTCCTTTCATTTTCGTATATGTAACGGTTCGTAGTGGTTTGTTATTTACAATCACCTGACCTTGTCGATCAAACATTTTCCCTCTAGGAACAGGTGTACTTACCGTTACATCTTCCTTTTTGTTCACTTCATTTCTATACGTTTCTCCATCAATGATTTGTACTTTACCTAATTGAATTATAATAGCTGAAAATAAAAGAAAGACGATAAAAAATAGTACATTTAACCGAAAAGGAATATGAGTCTTTTTCTTTTTCGATTGTTTCTTCTGCTCCTTTTTCTGTCTCATTTCGCTCCCTCGCTTCATTCTATTAACATTTCTACATGGAACCATTATGTATCAAATTTATTTATATGATATATATAGAATTTTATATTAATTATAAAAGAAATAAAAGATTTAATTTTCAGTTTTTTGATTTTATATCCTATTTATTACCATTCCCTTAATGCACAATAACATGAATATTATTCTAAAAGAAAAATGGTACAAATTTATTTTTATACCATTAGTTTACATTTATTTGTATACTAAAGAAATAAATTCATAAAAGACATTACTTAAGGAGAGAACGAAAATGACAGATTCATTTACAATACATACTAATGCGCCCCATTGTTTAAACTTTATGATTTATATTCAAAATATTTATCTCAACCAAAAAGAGAAAAAGGAAAATTTAAAATTTCCTTACATAGCAAGACAATTCAATTTTTCTACTAACTTTGAAGCAAATTCCAAAGAATTATGGCATTCACTTCGCAAACAAATGGCTAATGACAAGTATGATTCGCAAATTTTTTATGATGAAAACCATATCTTTTATGAGAATCTTTTTGATAATCATTTATGTAATAAAGAATTATTCAAAGAATTAATATGTAGTTTTAAAGTATGGTGGACTAGCATAGCAGGTCAGCTTTCATTAGAATGGTCTGTAAGTGATTTTAGTAGACAACTTTACGAAGACTTAGTTTTATATATAAAACAACACCAAATAAAACCTTTACAACAGCTACATATTAGCTTACTTTATGACGATTGTGTATTCGTTAAAAATAATACTACTTCTTACTCTGCTATTTTACCTACGAAACACTTTTTTATTAATTATAGAGATGTTGTTACTACATTATCGACATGTTTTCACGCTGCTTAGTATAACGATTACTCAAATAAAAAACTGAGGCGGATACCTCAGTTTTTTCGATAACTTATTTCCTTGAAGACAATCCGTCAACAAATTCACCAATCTTATTTTGAAAAACATAATCAAAGTTATATTCCTGTCCTGTTAACTCTTCATTTACTAAAATCGTTGTTGCTCCTACTTCCCTCTTTGCAATTTGCGGGAATGAAGCGACAGGCTGTACTTTGAGTGACGTCCCCATTACGAGAAGTACATCTGTTTCATATAAACGTTTTATCGCGTTTTGATATTGTGGCAATGTATCTCCGTATAACACAACGTCTGGATTTAAAATGAAATTACACTTCTGACAGCGCGGCACCTCATGATCAATCATATACTGCAAATCATATCCCGTTTTACACTTCGGACAATGTGCTGTTTGCAGTGTGCCGTGTAAATCAATAACATGTTTACTACCACCTAATTGATGTAAACCATCAATATTTTGCGTTAAAATCGTAATATCTTTCCCTTGTTCTTCTAGTTCTGCTAAAAAGCGATGTCCACGATTTGGCTTATATTGATGAAACGTATTGATTTGAAATATTTCTTTATAATGCTTCCAAAATTCTTTCGGACTTCGGTTATAGTACCCTCTTGATAAGTACATTTCCACATTCGCATCAGCATACAATCCATTTGCTGAACGAAAATCTGGGATACCACTTTCCGTACTTGCTCCTGCACCTGTTAATACTGTCATTTTCTTCGCTTTTTCTAAAATTGAACGTACTTCTTCAAATTGTTGCACAACAATCACCTCTATGTATTTTCCTATACTATATTATACCAGTTGTTTACAGGAGGTGTCGTACAATTCATTCTACTTAATGCGTCGTGCCACCAACCTCTACAATATCCACCTCAACGGTCGTCGTTACTTCAACTGCCAACTCTATCCCTTTACGAATAGTAGAAAGTGACATACTCGGTTGCCCTGGATAATTACTCGCTTGCTCTGGTAAAAATGGAATATGAACAAATCCACCTTTTACTTTCTGATTCTGTTTCTCTAGTTCATGCATGAGACCATAGAATAAGTGATTACAAACGAATGTACCTGCTGTTTGTGAAACGGAAGCCGGTATGCCCTCTGCCTTTAGTCTTTTTACAATTGCTTTCATCGGAAGTGTAGACCAATAAGCAGCTGGTCCTTCTTCTACGACTGGTACATCTACCGGCTGGTTTCCTTCATTGTCAGCAATTCTTGCATCATCAATATTAATTGCGACACGCTCTATCGTAATATCTGGTCTACCTCCAGCTTGTCCAATGCATATAATGAATTCCGGTGCTAGTTCTTCTATATACTCTTTTAATACACTGATTGATTTATGAAATACAGTGGGTACTTGTTTACTAATAATCTTGTATTCTCCGATTGTTTTTTCATGCAAACTTTTTGCGACTTCCCAAGCTGGATTGATACTTTCTCCACCGAACGGATCAAATCCTGTTAATAATACTGTTTTCATAGTTTTCTCCTCCTAATTAGAAACGATATACTAGGCCGTACATGATAAACATATTTATGATGAAGATTGAAAGAGCAATTGGTACTTGCGCTTTAATAACTGCATTTTTATCTTTCAGTTCTAAAAGCATTGCCGGAACGATATTAAAGTTTGCTGCCATTGGCGTAAGCAGCGTTCCGCAATATCCAGCAAACATACCAAGAGCGGCCATAATTGCTGGATTCCCGCCGTGCATTTGTACAATTAAAGGTAAACCAATTCCGCCAGTAATAACAGCAAACGCTGCGAAAGCATTTCCCATTACAACTGTGAAAAGCATCATTCCTAAACAGTACGCCATAACAGCAACGAACGGATACTCTGTCGGTAACACTTGTCCGACTAAATCAGAAACGACTTGTCCAACGCCAGATTTCGCGAAAATACCACCAAGTGCCGCTAACATTTGTGGTAAAATAACAGCCCAGCCGACAGCTTGTAATAGTCTGCTTCCTTCTTGTACAGGCGTTGTTATTTTCGATTTTGTAATACGCATCGCCGCAACGAATGCAAGTAATGCTCCTAATGCTAATGCTACTAGCGTTACTTTATCCGGATCAACAAGAGAAACATTTCCCCATTTGATTTTTCCTAACGTTAACGTACCGATAATTGTAAAAATAGGAATTAATAGTGCAGGCATAAAGATTTTATTTTTTAATTTCTCCGCATGTTTTACACGTTCTTGTACTGGAACTTCTTTCTCCTCTGATTTTGTTACTTTATTTAGTGAAGCTAACACAACCATAGCGAGTACAATACAGCCAACGTAAAACGAAGGGATTACATTTCCAAATAAAAATGTAACTGCAAACAACGCCCAAAATAAACTAGAACCAAATCGGTTTGGATGTTCACGATCGAATGCGATACGAACGGCGATAAAGGCAACGATTATACCTAATACATAGTAGATTGTATCCATTGTAATGATGTTCATTTTATATCGCCTCCTTCTCTTCTTTTTCTTTTGATGTCATCGTTTTTGCTATATATTTATCAAACCTTCTAAATCTGATCCAGCTTACGATAAGTGCAGATATTGCAGTTGGAATACCCCAAAGCGCCATATCCCATACTCCGACATGCATACCTACTGAATCAAAGAATCCTTTCATTAATAAAATCGCACCAGTTGCGATAAAAATATCTTCTCCGAAAAACCAAGCTGTATTTTCCGCAGCCGCTGCATTTGCTTTAATCTTTTCTCTTAATTTTTCAGGGAGCTTACCGTATTTACCTTGCGCAGCCCCTTCTGCCATCGGTGCAACGAGTGGTCTTACTGTTTGTGCATGACCACCAATATTAAGCCCTAGTGCTGCTGATGATTCTCTTATCGTAAAATATGACATTAATACTCTTCCAGTTGTTGCACCTTTTGATTTCGTTATAAGTGCTTCTGCTCTTTCTTTCAAACCGTAACGCTCCAAAATTCCGATTACCGGTAAAGTTAGTATGATAGGCATAGACATATATCTATTTTCTATGAAAAATTTACCGAACATGCTAATGACATCATAAAAGCTTAATCCTGAAACCATACCAGTAACAATACCTGCAACCATAACGACTAATAGTGTATTTAATCTAAATAAAAAGCCCACTGCAACAAGTAATATCCCGATTAATTTCACCAATTCCAACACTTCCCCTCATTATTTTATTTCGGTGTGCATATAGAAATCTCATTATTTTCGAATGTTCTGTATATTATTCTCGCAAATTGTACAGCTTTCTCTCCATCACCGTGTAAACAAATCGTCTGCGCTTGAACGGCTACTTTCTGGCCGTTCACCGAATTTACATAGCCTTCTTTCACCATTTGAAGCACTTGCTTTATCGCTTCTTCTTCATTTTTTATAAGCGCATTTTCTTCCGTACGACTCGTTAATGTTCCATCTTGCTTATACGTACGATCTGCGAAAGCTTCTTGTACGAGAGTTATATTGTATTTTTCCGCAACCTGTATAAACGCCTCGCTATTTGCTAATCCGTAAAGTAATAGACTTGGATTTATATGATATATTGCCTTTGCAATTGCATCTGCAATTTCCGGATTAGTTGCCGCCATATTATATAGAGCACCGTGTGGTTTCACATGATGCATCTTCCCGCCAGCTGCTTTTACAAAACCGTCTAATGCACCAATTTGATATAGAACATAATCGTATACTTCACTTGCTGGAACGTTCATGTTCCTTCTACCAAATCCAATTAAATCTGGAAATCCGGGATGTGCCCCTATCGCAACGTTATGTTGCATTGCCTTTTCAACTGTTTGTCGCATAACGGACGGATCACCCGCATGAAAACCACATGCAACGTTTATAGAGGAAACGAACGGAAGAATTTCATCATCATTTCCCATTTTATAAGCGCCAAAACTTTCTCCTAAATCACAATTCAAATCAATTGTAGTCATGATATTTCCCTCCTGCACTCAGCTTCGTAAAGCGATGAACTTTTTTAATAGATTCATATTTACTTCTTTTTCTATGTACAATTGTTCCGCTTCTTCAAGCGTAATATTCTCAAACGATACATAGTCCCCTGGTTTTAACTGGGCAAGAAGAGGTAAATCTACTGAAATGATATTTCCCATTCTCGGATAGCCACCTGTCGTTTGCCTATCTGCCATTAATATAATCGGCTGTCCACCATTTGGAATTTGAATGGTCCCATATGTAACAGAACTCGATAAAATCTCTTTTTCAACGGCTCTATTTAAAATTTCTCCTTCAACCCTATAACCCATACGGTCAGCGTAATTAGATACTTTATACTCTTTCGTAAAAAATGCCTTTTTGCTTTCTTCTGTAAATTGATTATATTCAAAGTCAGCTATGACACGAAGCTTAGGATGTTTCTTATACTTTGGTAGTATGCTGTTGCTAATTGCCCATTTTGTTTTTATTCTCTCATCTTTTTGTAAGTCTTGAACGAAACGATTCGCCATTTCTGGTTGTACACCAATTTGGAAGTAGTCACCCTTTTTCAACATTCTTCCTTCTATACCTCCAATCGCAGCACGTATGTAAGTACTTTTGCTTCCCATCGTACGATCAATATGGATACCACCTGCAAAAGTCACATACGTTCTGCAACCACTTTTCACTTTTCCAAAGCAAAGCATACTACCTTCTTCCGCTAAAATGGGACGCCATAATGGTATACGCTCCCCATTTAGTAACGGTTCCATATCCGCACCGCCAATCGCAAGTAACGTCGTTTTCTTTATTAACAATTTCGGTCCCATAATCGTCATTTCAAGTGCCGCTTCATTCTCTTCATTACCAACTAACATATTGATCATCCGAAGTGCACTTTGATCCATCGCCCCGCCAACTGGCACACCGTATTGTTGATAATGAGATCGTCCTAAATCTTGGACTGTTGTAAACATCCCTGCATGCAAAACCTCTACATCCATTCTTTAGCCCCCTCAAGTGATACGTACTCTTCCTTCGTTATTGGGATAAATCGTAAATACATGCCGCTTTGAATAAAGGTTGGTGTTTCTTCTTCCGGATTAAATAAGGAGATTGGTGTTCGGCCAATAATATTCCATCCACCCGGTGTTTCAAGCGGATAAATACCTGTTTGATTTCCGCCGATTCCTACCGAACCAGGAGAGATTTGTAACCGCGGTATTTCTTTTCTAGGTGTTTCTAGTTCTTTTGATAGTCCTCCTAAATATGGGAACCCTGGTGTAAAGCCTAACATATATACAAAATACGTTGTTTCACTATGTATGCGAATGACATCTTCTACTTGTAAACCGTGATAATATGCCACCTCTTCTAAATCAGGTCCATATTCTCCCCCGTAACAAACAGGTATAGAAATATGTTTCACATCTCGTTTCAGCTCTTCCTTATACGTATCTAACATTCCAGTTATATATTGGCATACGTAATCATATGGTCTTATCTTTCTATCATTTCCCTTCCATACTTCATACAAATTATAATAAACGGCCAATGAAGTAAACGACGGAACACATTCAACCATCCCTACAAACGGATGTTGCTGCAACGCTTGAAATAGTCGTTGTACTTTTTCGTATACATCCATCCCGATTTCTTCACCAAATGTAACAATAATTGCTTGATCCCCTAACGCAGAAAATTTCATCCTACTCCCTCTTTCTATGCCAAAAAGCCAAGTTCTTTCGAAATGCGATTCGCTGTCTCTTTCACCTTCGCGATAAAATATGAAATGTTACTTTCGCTGTACTCAATTGCTAATCCTGAAATGCTAATGCCTGCTACAACCGTTCCATCATTTGTGAAAATGGGCGCTGCTATAGCCGCTGTATGATTTTCTAACTCAGAATAGCTAATCGTGTGTCCTTCCTTTTTCGCCATTTGTAACACTTCTAGCAACTGTTTCTTATCTACGATTGTTCCATCTGCAAACTGTTTTAAATTCGTTTCCTCTATGTATTTCCGTTTCTTTTCCTCAGAAAAATACGATAGTAAAATTCTCGGACATGCACCAGCATAAAGTGGCGCTCTTCTTCCAACCGCCGTATACACACGTACAGGCTGAACGCCTTCCATCTTTTCCACATAAATCGCGTCGTTACCATCTTGAATAATTAAATTAACTGCCTGCCCTAAACTATCTCTAAGCTCTTTCATATATGGAATCGCAATATTTCTTACGGATAGTCTTTGTGAAACAAGTTGACCGAACCGTAAAAACACAACTCCTAAACGATATTTCCCCTTTTCGTTTTTTTGTAAAAACTCCATTTCTTCTAACGAGCCAATTAAACGATAAACAGATGTTTTCGGCATACTTGTAAGCTGAACCATCTCTGTTAAACTTAGCTCTTCATGCTCATAAAACAACTGTAAAATATCCATTGTCTTAACTGCCGTTTTATTTATACTCATTCTATCTCCTTCTTGTTCCGAATTACGGAACTTAAATTCCATTTTCCGAAACAAACATATAATTTAAAATTATAAAATATTCTATCAATTCTATCAATATATTTTTCAGCTACTTAACCTTTATGTAAAGTGAATACAAAATAAATTCTAGAAATAATGATGGTTCTCTTTCAAAAGCTCAAGTTATAGCAAAACCAAACGTTTAAATAAATGGGCATAAAAAAAGTATGGAAGAATATTTCTCCCATACTTCTTTCTTTATAGCGCTCTTACTTGTTTCAACGGCCAGAAAACAGCTTGTCCTTTTCCGACAATTTCATCTTCTGAAATAAATCCAAACATACGACCGTCTTTAGAAACTTCACGATTATCACCTAATACAAACACTTGGCCTTCTGGCACTTTCGTTTTTCCTGTAATTTGTTCTAACGTAAAGTCTGGAGTTAATACACGACCTGCTGCTTTTTCTTTAAACTCTTTTAAATATGGTTCTTCCATCGCTTTGCCGTTTACATATAAAACATCATTTTTATACTCAACTGTATCGCCTGGTAAACCAATTACTCGTTTTACTAAATCGTATCCTTCTTTTCCGTGGAAGACGATAATATCAAAGCGTTCTAATCCACTTATACTGTAACCAATCTTGTTCACGAGAACTCGTTCGTTATTTTCTAAAGTGGGCATCATCGATTCACCTTGTACTAATGAAGGTGTAAATAAAACACCGCGAATAATTGCGATTAATACAAGAGTAAATCCTATCGTTTTAGCCCATGAGAATAATTCTTTCTTCGTATTTTCCTTCATCGTTTCTCCTCTTTCTTAATTGTTTATTGTATGATTTGAACTAATTCTTGTACGAAATTAGGATCAATTTCAGCAAAACATGATTTCCCTTCTCTTACAGCTGTACCGACATGAGCTTGCGAAATTCCAGTTTCATCTAGCAATCGTTTTATATTTTCTTTCGTCACACCAGCTCCAGCTACAAGCTGAATTTGACCATCGCTTACCTTTTGCATATCTGTAAGCACCGGAATATTATCAACTATATTCCCTTGTCCACCTGAAGTTAAGACGTGAGTCACTTTATGAAACTTCTTTAACGTTCTCATTGCTTCTACTGGATTTTCCGTGTCGTCTATTGCACGATGATATGTGACATTTATCCCATCTACCACAGATAATAAATCCGCTAGTTTCTCTTCATCCACTTCATTCTTTTCATTTAATACACCTAATACAACACCAGCTACTCCTAATTTCTGAGCAACTACAATATCTTCTTTCATCATTTCAATTTCTTCTTCCGTATATGTAAAAGACTTCGCATGCGGACGAATCATAACGTGAATTGGTATATGTACTGCTTCTACTGCTTTTTTTATAAAAGCATAACTCGGCGTTAAACCGCCTTCTGTATAAGATGAAATTAATTCAATTCGCTTCCCGCCAGCTCGTTCAATTCGTTTCACATCTTCTAAACATGTTGCAATAACCTCTAGCATAAGATAACCTCTTTTCGTGCTTTTTTCTTATTATACAGTAGGTGAAATAAGAAGCATAGCATTCTCCTATAAAACGATAAAAAGAAGAATGAAAAGAAAGATTTTTTCAATTGATAACGTGTATTGGTAATCTTATATTTTTCATATTCTACAAAAAAGGAGTAACCCCCTATAACGCCTAACTAGGTGTCACTCCTTTTCATTTTACAAAAACACTAAATTTCTCCGCTATATTTAGTTATTTTTCTTTGTTACTTCATTATAATAATGGCTAAATGCTTCTACTAATGCGTCTACGGAAGCATACAGTTCTTCTGGAGTATTATCTACCCCTCCCATTTCAATAAGTAATGCATTTGGAGAAAGGTCTTGATTATATACTCCATTCCCGCTTTTACGATCTTTAATAAAAATGCCTCGGCTTAAACCGTAATACTTCTCGTCTAAATATGAATTGATTGCTGTTACTATTTTTTTATTTTTTTCATAGTTAGGATTTTCTCGACCTAAAATAAAATAGAGTCGTGCATAATCCTTTCCATTAATCGTTTTCTTCGTAATATTTTTTCGTGCATCGTCCCTATGAAGATCAATGGGAAACATAATATTTTTATCTTGTGCTAATTTATCTTGTAATATTTGACGGGACCCTTTGTAAGATTGGGCCCAGTTTAAATTTTTATTTCGTAGAAAGTCCCTCATATTTGTCGTATCATGTGAAACACCTATTCCTTTTTCTTCTAACTTTTGTTTTAAATAATTTCCAACAAACGTAATATTCACTTCATTATTTGTACTAGAGGCATCATCAGGTTTAGTAGCACCTGGAATGAGAGGAATAAACGACTCCCAACTATGTGTATGATAAATAAAAACTTTATTTTCACCGTTATTTTGTGTATTTGAATTGTTTTCTTTCTCACTCTTTGGGTGTTTAACAGCAGTACCTTTATCTTGAATATTCTCTAAAGGAATGCTGGATTCTTCAGGAATGTTCGTATAATCTGTTCCTTCCCCGGCAATTAATATTTCTGAATAAAATTGATTCATATTTGGAAGTTCTCGAGTTAATAAGCTCCGGAGGTCATTTACATTAATATTTGTAGAAAGTGAAAGTAAAAAAGATTCCAAAGACGCTCGTCCTTTTTCTTTATGAAATTCTTCGGCAAAATAACGATTTTCACTGCCTATCATATACATAAGGCCTTTCGTAGAATTCGTTCCTAATAATTGATTAATATAATAAGATTTAAATACGTTCGAATTACTAGAAATGAAGAATGAAGTGAGAATACATATAATTGTGAATAAAAGACATATCATTACATACTTTATATTAAATACTTTCAGTTTCACTTTATTCATTTTATATCTCCCTTCATTTACTATATTCTTACGCATAATTTTCAATGAATATGATTACTAATTTAATAGAATCGTCTCAACTACTATTTTTTCAGCTAATCTCTTTCCGTAAAGCAAGTGAGGTTAATTTGTCGTGCGCAAATATCACTAAAGATTTTTAAAAGAAATGAAATAACCTGAGTCTACATTTGTATAGACTCAGGTTATTTCATCTCTTTATTGTCCATGTCAATGCCTAATTCGTCTTTCAAGAACTTCATACCTTTTCTTGTAAGATGGACAGCCCGATTCTTATCCGTTTTTGTAATCCATTCCTGTTCAAAAAATAGTTTTGCTATTGCAGATCCTAACCAACCAGAAATATGGTAGCGTCGTTCACTCCAATCAAGACAAGGTTTTGCAAATATTCTTCTCTTTATATTTGCCGTTTCAATATTTATTCCAAAATTCAGAAACCACCGCTTACCTTGTTCCGTTACAATGTATTCTCCTTTCTCTAAAATGATAAATTCCTTATCTAATAATTTTTCGGTTATCTCTACACCGAGTCTACCTGCAAGATGATCGTAACAAGTTCGAGCATAACGAATTTGTTTTAGTTGATCTGATTGTTTTAAAGACCGAACTTGAACTGTTGGTGCGATTGTTCCTAACTTTTCAAGAACCTCTGCTACCTCTTGATTAGCAAGTCGATAGTAACGATGTCTACCATGTTGTTCAACTGTCAGTAGATTCCCCTCTACTAATTTAGAAAGATGAGAACTAATTGTTGGATGTGACACCTTTGCCATATAAGCTAATTCGCTAGCAGGTAGTGCTTGATTATTCATTAAACAATCTAAGATGATTGCTCTTGTAGGTTCAGCAATAAGTTTAGCTATATATGAGATATTCGGATATACATTCATATTTCGATGATACCCTAACTATTAAATTGATACAATTATTTTAAATTTAACAGTAAAGGAGAATGTATTATGAATGCAATTGATCTTAGTATATTAAATTTAAAAGAAACGAGAAGGCGCTCAGAAAAATTATGGAATTCTCTTCCCGATAATTTTCTTAATTGGAAGCCTGATCACGAGGCTATGTCCTTTGGTGAAATGATTCGTCACGTATGGACCTCAACTTTTTACTATCATATGATTTTAAAAAACAACGGCTCAATAAACGACATACATATCCCGTATGATGATGAGCCAATTACTTGTGTTAAAAAAGAAATTGAATTAGCACAATCATGTTTTGCCGATTTCATAGAATATGTTCAATCAATAAGCATAGCAGAGCTAGATTCAAGACTTATTGATCGAAGCGATGTTGGCTATCAACGATATTTAGGCGATATGCTATTACGAATTGCCTATCATGATGCGGTCCATGCAGGTCAATTTTTACAATATTTACGAATGGTAAATTTAGAAAGACCATTGATTTGGGATTAAATTTAGTAATTATTTACAAATTTTCCAAACTGGCATTTCGATAAGAATCTTTCAACAAGAAACAATCACAAAACCATGATAACCATTTATATTAAAAACCTACATCTCCACCTGGTAAGTTCCCACACATAAAAAGCACGTGTTCGATTACTAATCAAACACGTGCTTTCAAAACAACTATATTGTACATAAACAATAAAATTCAAGTTAAAAAACCTACAATCGAAACGCCGCATCCGCAAGCATAGACAGTGTTGCATCGTCCATCGGCGGATTGTGTAATCCTGCTCTTACGTTTAAATAGTAACGATGAAGCGGATTTTTTTCTGATAAACTTTTTGCTCCTACGATGCGCATTGATTTATCCACTATCGATATCGCCGCATTTGTTACGGCGTATTTCACTGCCGCTAATTCTGCTTGCAGTGACAGTTTATCTTCTGCCTCATCGTATTTTTTCGCAATTTGATATAAAAAGACGCGAGCTTGCATAAGCTCGAGTTCTAATTCTCCAACTAATCTTCTAACATTCGGTAATAAACTAATAGAATGGTTTAAACTATTTGGTTTGTATGATCCCGCAAACTGAACTGCATAATTTCTTGCTGATTGTGCAATTCCTAAATAACATGCTGGTATATGTAGCAACCAGCCAATACCCTTTTGTTTCACTTTCCCGCCTTTTACATCCGTAAAAAAGCGGTTGTCTATCTCTACATTTTGTAAGACAAGGTCGTGGCTAGCAGTCCCTCGCATTGCAACGCTATCCCACGTTTCTTCAATGGATACACCGAGTGTATTTCTTGGAATGACAAACTCACCAACTTCTTCTTGGCCTTCCATACTTGCTGAAATAATAAAATAATCAAGTACTGGCGCCATCGTTGTAAAAGTTTTCCTTCCATTTATAACCCACTTCTCGCCTTGTTGAACCGCTATTGTTTCTGGTTTACCGCCACGCGTCGGGCTCCCTGTTTTCGGTTCTGTTGCTGCCCTGTTAAAGAGCGCTCCATTACGAACTTCTTCGCAAAACCATTTGAACATCTCATCATTCCAAGAACGATTTTCCGCCAGCTCTTTCACAATACCAAGATGCCAACCAATCGATAATGCAGTAGCTCCACAGCCTTCCGCAATTTTCTCTTGAAATAAAACGAAGTCATATAAAGAAATCGCACTACCACCAAATTCCTTCGGTAACGTTAATTTCGTATATCCGATATGTTTCAAATCATTTATATTTTCATACGGAAATGATCCTAATTCACTTAGTTGATGCTCCCTTTCCATGAACTTCGGAATCAATTTATTTATTTGTTCAATAATGAAAGATTGTTTTTCTGTTTCAACAAATGAGAGTGCCATACTATAATCTCCTTTATGTTCGATTCATAAACCGTTCATTTTGTCATTATGATTATATGAAGCTACCTCTCTATTGTTTCACTATTCCGATAAAAATACAATGTTTTTGACTAATAAGAAAAGTTCCTATTTAAAGATAGGTTCTTTTCTTATTAGTCTCCCTTCAATGCCTTTAATGGCAACGAGGTTACATATCCAATATACGAGAATAATTCTTTAAAGAAGAATGGTATTTCTGTATCTAACGTTTTATATGCTGATGTCGGCGTTGGTGAAGCATACGCTTCAATATTAATATGTTTTGCGATTCTCATTGCGCGTTTCATATGAAGTGGATCACTTACAATCGTGTATGTGCGTATTCCGTTCTCTATTCCAACTTCCTTCGCATTCTTTAAATTTTCTTCAGTGAAAAGGGATTTTGTTTCAATTAAAATATCTTCGTCTTTTACACCTTGTTTCATTGCATATACTCTTGCAGTACGCGCTTCCTCAAGCTCTGCCTCGAACTTTGTACCACCTGTAAAAATAATCTTTTTAATATTTCCGTTCTTATATAAAGAAATCGCATGATTAATTCTTTCTTTAAATACAGGAGATGGTTTTCCGTTCCAAGAAGCTGCTCCTAGTACGATACCAGCATCCGTTTTCACGCTATCATCTGTTTTAAAACGATAACTCCAAATATCGTAAGCTGCATAACTTACATATAAAATAGCAGAACAAATCATTAGTAAAAATACTTGAAAGATTCGTCTTTTCTTACTCTTCTTATTTTCTTTCATTTGTAATTGCCTCCGTACATCATCCATACTTCTATAAAAAAACATTTATATCAAATCGTTTTGTTTGAGTTTATTTAAAAGAAGGAACTTTACTTGTTATTTATGTATAAAAGGGTTTTCATTTAAAATTGAGGATTATCAATTCATTTTCATTTGCGGTTTTCATTACATGTTTTAAATTCATAAGTTTATTACCATACAACTACATTGTAACGAATTTTTTCTCAGAAGGGAACGATGAAACAAAAGGAATTAAAATAAAGTAGCATTTTGTAAGAAAAAAGGTATATTTTTCATGCCTTACGAACAATATACCTTTCAAAACACGAATTATAGCTTTTCTTTATACAACTCTAATTTTTCTAACAATTGTTCTTTCACGTCTGGCCATTCACTTGAGATAATACTGTACACAACTGCATCTCTCACATAACCATTCGGTAATTTTCTTTCATTTCTAAGCACACCCTCTTTTACTGCGCCTAACCTTTCAATTGCTCGTTGTGCTTTTTCATTTCTTGCATCCGTCTTAATTTGTACCCTGAGCATATGGAGTTTTTCAAAAGCATACTGGAGAAGCATATACTTACACTCTGTATTTATACTCGTACGCTGGACACTTGGATGATACCACGTTTGTCCTAACTCGACTGTTTTATCTTCTACCGAAATATTATATAGACGTGTACTTCCTACAATCTTATTCGTCTGTTGATCCACTACAACGAAAGGTATTTGCGTACCTTTTCCATAACCTTGTATCGCTTTTTGAACATATTGCTGCATATCTTGCACACTATCCATTTTAGAGATTAAATACGCCCAAATTTCCCGATTTCCTTCTACAATCGAAAACAAAGTTTCGACATCATTACCATCCATTAACCGTAGCTTTGCTCTTTCGTGAATGATTTCCATTTGTAAGCCCCCTTTTTCTTACTATATCACAGAAATAAACATTTAATTATATAGATATTAAAACATTAACACTAACTTTTAAATGCACTTAAAATTCAAGTTTTAATACCTTCTTACATAATAATCCGTAAAAGCCTGTAACAAATACCGTGTCCATCCCATTATATCAAGCTACATTTATATTGGTTTCATTTCATGTAAGGTTTTTCTTTTTCTAAAGGTCTAGTGTGCATTATTGAAAGATTTGCACACCAAAAACGCTATTATTTCTACAAAAAGATTATTTTTTCAATTTGGTAGTATGGATAATTTTGGATTACAACCGAAAAATACTATATAATAATAAAGTGAAAGTTTTACAGTTAATTCATATGGGGTAAATGGGAGGATATAAAAATGCTAGATCAAATTACTTGGGGAACACCAGGCAGCTTATTATGCTTAGGATTCTTTTTTGCAGGATTAGGAATTTTCTTAAGAAGTATTACGTCATATTCGAAAAACAAATAAAACATCAAAACAGTGTACATTTTAAAGTATTTACTTGATAAAAACACTAAACAAAAGAATCCTTCCTTTTATAGAAGGATTCTTTTTTATACTTTTCCCCTTTTTAAAGTAACAAATAAGCAATCGGCGTAATGATAAGCAATGTTAATATCGTTCTTTGTACGTACAGAATAATAAGTTCTGATACTTTTAACGGAATATCTGTCGATAAAATACATGGGATGGATGCTGAGAAAAACAATATAGATGATACCGAAACAACCGCAATGACAAACTTTGTCACAAGTGGTGCACTAACTACTAATAATGATGGTAAAAACATTTCCGCAATACCGACGGATGCCGCTTTAGCAGCTAAGTCTGCTTCTGGCAGTTGTAAAGCCCATGTAAAAGGATAAAAAATATAGCTGACCCAATCAAATATTGGTGTGAACTTCGCTAAGACAATACCAATTAACCCTACAGACATAATAGATGGTAAAATTCCCATCGTCATAATAAAACCATCTTTTAAGTTCACTGCAATATTTTTTATAATACTCGGTGCAGATTTCGATACTTCTAACGCGTCTTCCCAAGCGCGTTCTAACATTTTCTCCTTATAAACAGGCTCTGGGAACCCTTCTTCCGTTACATATGTATCTGGTTTTCTACTAAGGGGTGGAAGTCTTACGGTGATAGCAGTTACGATGAATGTTACAACGAGAGTCGTCCAAAAATAAACATTCCATAAATGCATAATATCTAATGTTTTTGCGATGATGATCATAAATGTTGCGGATACTGTAGAAAATCCTGTAGCGATAATGGCCGCTTCTTTTGTCGTATATTTTCCTTCTTTATATACGCGATTCGTAATTAATAAAGCCAGTGAATAACTTCCCACAAAGGACGCAACCGCATCAATTGCTGATCGTCCAGGTGTTTTCCATAACGGCCTCATAATCGGACGGCAAAACGTACCGATAAATTCAAGTAATCCATACCCGACTAATAATGCTAAAAAAGCCGAACCAATCGGAACGAGTAAACTTACCGATATTACTAGTTTCTCATACAAAAACGGCCCAACATCTGGCGCAAAGAACCAAGCTGGCCCTACTTTCAAACAATATAATACACCGAAAACGACGCCAACCACTTTTAAAATCGAAAAGCAAATATCTACGATAGATGTATTCCATTTTTTCGTATAAAACGGATAAATTGCACCCATTACCATAACGAGTAGTGCGTAATAAGGTACGGCGCTCGGGACCGAAGCTCTAATCCACGACACGATATGATCAATCATTATGGAAGAAGCACCGTTTATCGTAACCGGTACGAAAAACATAAACACCCCAACGAGACTAGCAAGTATAAACCGAAGAATGATGCTCTTCTCACTCCCTGTCTTAATTACATTCCTTTTTACTTCAATTTCACTCAAAATTCGACACCTCCTATTTATCTAAATATTCTGTATAATTATATTGAATTCCTTCTTTCATATTCAAATATGTAAACAGATTTTAGACACAGATTGTTTTATCTGAATAAATCAATTAAAATAACCATAATAAGGCTATTTCAAAGGGGCATATAAACTATGAAAAAAATAAATATTAATCATGAAAAAACATTGCTCAAAAAGAAAATTGTAAAAAAAACTCAACTGCAAGCTGCTAGAGGTCTTGGATATCTAGCTGCCCAAGTAGTTAACTTAAAAATAAATCAAGTTTTAAAAGACAGTGAGAAGAAATAAGAAAAAGCGTAGAAATCCCTACGCTTTTTCTTATTTCTTTTCAACTATATTATGCTCTTCTGAAACATACTATGTCCATGCGGACTACCGACATATTCAAAACCACATCGCTTATAGAAATCATTCAACGTAACATTATGCCCTACACAATCTAGTTTTAAAAACTCTTTGTCATGTTGTACATTCTCTTCTATCCACCGTAACATCCATTCTCCGATTCCGTTCCCCTTATACTTCCGATTCACCGCAAATCTATGAATATATAATGAATTAGAAACTTCCTCTTTACCAAAAATATATTCATCCCATTCATTTTGTTTAGGAGATACTGTGACTGTACCGATAATTTCATCTTCTTTCGTAACCACATATGTATATTTCTCTCTTATACCTTCTAATATTTCAGCCGTAGCTTCTCCTCCTAAAAGGTACTGCCACTGGTCCACTTCTTTATGTTGTAGCCATTGTGCTACTTCTTTTAATAGAGTAATAATGTTATCGCTTTCCTCTTCAGTAGCGGTTCGAATTGTATATTCTTTACTTATAGTTCTCTCCATATTGCGTTTCCCCTTTCAAATTCCTACTATACTGACAAACGTGTTCTACCGTCATTTTCGTCTGTAACATATTCTACATAAAACCCCTGATTTCGTGCGTTTTCATACATCAGTTCAATCGCTTTTTGGTCTTTCGCATAAATTTGTATGTATTGACCGTCCGCCACTAATACGACTATCTCACACTTACTTTCCATAAACTCTTCATATGTTTCAATATCTAGTACTATTTCTCCTTTGGGATATGCTTTTAAATCTGCAAAAATAAGATAATATATGTTATCTTTAACTAACCTTTTTAACTCTAATCCTTCCACTACACTTGGTTCCTCTGGAAATAATGCCTCATCCAATCCACCACGCGCTATTAAGTAGGACTCCTCATTCCCCACTCGCCAATTAAATGAAGCAATATTGATTGGCTTTAACACTTTCCAAAGTAGATTGTCATTTACATGTCCATCTAGAATATCTACCGTAATTCCTCTTTTCATTTATTTTCTCCTTTCCTCTATATTTTCGTTTTTGTGTTATACATTCATTATATAACACCATTAATTCCTACTTTTAAATATCTCTTCTATGCTACTTAGCTTACATCTAAACAAAAAAACGCTTCACTCATAGTGAAACGTTTTTATCTTTTATACCTGTAATTCCGTTTTATGTCCCTTTACTGCACTACGTTTTAAAGCAGTCGCTAAAATAATAACGATACTTACCGCACCAAGCCAATATTTAGCTTCTTATATGGCATCTGCTCATATTGGTGTCATTCAGCAATGGTTAAATAGTGGCCAAAAAGAAACACCAGAGGAAATTGCTCGTATTTTATCAACAATCGCAGTTCATGGACCTTTTTATGCAGCTGGCTTAAAGAAGTGAGTTATTGCAAAATAAAAAGATCATCCACTATTTATAGCGGATGATCTTTTACTTCATTACAACACTTCAATATACCCTTCTGTTCCATGTACTCGTATTCGTTGCCCATCTTTTATTAATTTCGTAGCGTTCTCTACTCCAACGACTGCCGGTAATCCATATTCCCGTGCAATAACCGCCCCGTGAGTCATAAGTCCGCCGACTTCAGTGACTAGTCCTTTTATAGATACAAATAATGGCGTCCAGCCAGGGTCAGTAAAAGCTGTAACTAATATATCTCCCTCTTCTAAATTCGCTTCTTCCATGTTTAAAATAACGCGAGCTCTCCCCTCAACTACTCCAGAAGAAACAGGCAGACCTGCAATCGCGTCAGCTGGGAGGTTTTCTCGTTTATATTTACCTGTAATGATTTCTCCATCAGACGTCATTATACGAGGAGGTGTTAATTTTTTATATAATTTATAATCATTTTTTTGTTTTTGGATAAGCTTGTAATCTAGTTTATTCGTGCGAACAACTTCGTGAAGTTCTTCAAAAGTTAAATAGTATATATCATCGACCTCACGAATGACACCGCTCTGCACAAGTTGCTCAGCTTCTTTTAGTAACGCCTGCTTATATATGAAATAACGATTAATCATACCGTATTTCGGATATTCACGATAGCCGATAAAATTACGGATATTGCGAATCATTCGCTTCGTTTCTTCTACTTTTTGTTTTCCATCCGGCAATTGCTGCAATCGATCTACTAACTCTTCTTCTTTTTTCAAAGCCTCTTGCAGTCCTTCTTCAAATTTCCGTTTACTTGCACCATATTCAAAATCTCTTATATTATTTAAAATCATCGGGATAATGGTTGTTGGCTTCTCACTCCAGCGCGTTTTCGTAATGTCGATTTCTCCGCTACATCTCATTCCGTATTTATTTAGAAAAGCATCTATTGCCTCTCGAGCTTTTTCTCCGCCTTTAAACTGAACGAGTTCATCTAAAAAGCTATCATTTTCTACATGTTGTAAATACGTAATAACTTCTTCGTACGGCCGAATCACATCAGCAACTTCCATTAATGCTAAACCCATTTCCGACGTAATATTATTTTGCACCGATTGAGAAAGAGTGTCCGCTGCATTCTTTTCACCCAGCCATTGCTCCATTTTTTCATTGATCCATGTTGAAGCATTCATACCTGCCATAATAACTGCTATACTTTGCGGATTAAACAATACTTTCTTTAATTGCTGAATATCTTCCAAAATAAAATCAAGTACGTCCACTCCTGATTTCAGTTGCATAGTTTCTTTTAACTCTTCAAGTGATGCTTCACTATTCTTTATTAATTCCGTAACGATTGCTGGATCATTTTCGATTTCTGGTCGCGAACTTACTGGTGGCTTACTTTTACTAGCACTCTTTTCCGTTTCTTCATCCGGTAACAATGTAATAAAATTATCTCGCTCGACTACAGTCGTTAATGCATCTCTTATGAGCGGATCTGATTTTCCTAACGTATTTATTAAGTAATCTCTGCTAGCAGGTGAAGCTAATTGTTGCGTAGCATCAACAAACAGCCGTCCTCCCGCTTTGCGCATTGGGGCACTTGTCGTTAACAGGAAAAAAGATAACCCTAATGGTTTCATCGCATCGGTCATCATTTGTTGGTGACCAACTGATATATATACATGATTTCCCCCATCATTTTCTTCCGGAATTGGATATAAAGTCGTTATCGGCCTGCTTTGAACAATATAAAATGTATTACGGGCTAAACACCATTCAATATCTTGCGGACAGCCAAAATAAGCTTCTATCTGTCTTCCGATCTGTTCTAGTTGTAATATTTGTCGTTCAGACAATGTTTGAATCTTTTGCTGAGCTGAATCAATTTGTTTCGTCTCTGTTCCGCCCTCTTTTACAGCATAAATAGCTAATTTTTTAGTCGCTATCATCGTTTCAGTAATTTTACCTTCTTTTACTTTATAATTATCGGCAGAGACCAGTCCTGATACTAACGCCTCACCAAGTCCAAAACTGGCATCAATTGATAGCACCTTTCGGTTAGAAGTAACCGGATCAGCCGTAAATAAAATTCCCGAAGCCTGCGGGAAAACCATTTTTTGAACGACAACACATATAGAAACTTGATTATGTTCAAAACCATTTTGCATACGGTACATGACTGCTCGCTCTGTAAATAAAGAAGCCCAGCACTTTCTTACATGCTGTAAAATCGCTTCTTTTCCGATAATATTTAAATACGTATCTTGTTGACCTGCAAACGAGGCATACGGTAAATCTTCAGCCGTAGCACTAGAACGCACGGCATACGCGTGTTCATTTCCAAAACGTGAGAGATACTGAGTTACTGCTTCCACTACATCAGTAGGGATTTGTACTGCCATAATGACTTCTCTAATTTCCTTACTCATTTCACCAATTTGAGCTCGGTCTTCAAGTTTCAACTTGGTCAGCTGCTGCAACAAAGTTTGAAGCTCTTCATTTTGCTCGATGGCCTTTTCATATGCTACCGTTGTCACACAAAATCCTTCTGGCACCTGTATACCTTGAATGTTAGATAACTCCCCTAAATTCAACCCTTTTCCGCCGACGAGTGAAAGCTGCCCCTTTTCTATTTCCTGAAAATCGAGAACGAAAGAACTCATATAACATCTCTCCTTACTATGCATGTGTTCTTGATTGTAGCAGGAGTAAATGAGAAGAAACAGTCTATTTCGAATTTGATTTACATGATATAATTAAGTTAGGAAGAGATTAAATAATGCCCTAGTTGCATAATGAAGCAACTAGGGCTTCTTATTTCCTCTCAATTTTAAATTACAATTTGTTCACAACTAACTTCAATGTATTTCTGTTTTCCCCCTTTATTATAGGAACGCCATGAATTATCACTCACAATTCTTACCTCAACAAATGGTACATAACTCGAAATACGCCTTAGTTTAACCTCCTGTGAGCCTTTTCACAGGAGGTTTTATACATACATATATTATTTATAATTAACCCGTTCTCCTATTTTTCAAAAGCATATTTTGTGTCATAATAACGCTTTTTAGAATTTATATATACCTTCTAATTTTTCTAAAAAAGGATGATTGTATTGGAAATGAAAAAGCTTCAAGGAATGTATGATGATGTTATTAGTTTAGGGGAAAATTGTTATACTGCTATTCATCTAAAAAAATATAAGCTGCGGAAATATTCAGGTCCTCTAGATTGGTTTGTATCACCGAATCTTTCTTCTATCAACACATTATTGAAAAATAATTTCGTAGACTTTATGGATTTAAAAAACATGCAAGCAATGCCGGAGCAAAATATTGTGTTTAATGATGGCGTGATACAACCTGTTTTTTCTCATATTATAAAAGATACAAAATATAACGTAACATCTTATCATGATTTCCCTGTTATTCCGAATGAAGATTGGTTCATCACATACCATGATTTTAAACAAAAATTAGATCAAAGAATTGATAACCTTTACGAAAGAATGCATAATTCACAATCCATTTTATTTGTTAGATGGGGCGGAAGCTTGACTGAAGCGCTTGAATTACAAACCGTTTTATCAAATATTGTTAAAAATAATTTTAAGATCCTTTTACTCTATCCAACAGGACTTGAAAATGAAATAAACAAATTAGAATGGGCGCTTGATCATGTTTTTCCCGTTCAAGTTTCAAGTAATTATCAAAACAAAAGAACTTGGTATGTCCTCTTAAAAGATATACACTTAAACTCAAAAAAATAATATAAACTACGACTTTAAAATCAATATTCTTTGTTTACATTTTATATAAATTGACATATCTCTCCCTTAATTCTAAGACTAAGTTATTGTTTTTTGTAATCCCCCACTCATTCTTTTCTCAAATGCTCCAAAATGGATTTTCAAAATTAGGGAACTATAATGTCATATTGGAATAAATTAAGGGGGAGAAAAATTGGACAATGAAATGAATTATGGAAGTGATTACAAGTTTATTCCGGCAACTTCAATTGAAAGTGGTCATGGCCTCGAAGTATTGCCTGATTTATTTTGTTACACGATTCAAATCGTCAACATTTGTTTTGTTGGACATCCGCATACCAATGATTTTATTTTAGTTGATGCTGGAATGCCTAAATGTGCAAATGAAATTATCTCTGTCACTGAGAAGCGATTTGGTACAAATAGTCGCCCAAAAGCAATTATTTTAACTCATGGGCATTTTGATCATGTTGGGGGAATAATTGAACTTATCAAGTATTGGGATGTTCCAGTCTATGCCCATCAATTGGAAATACCTTTCCTGACTGGACTACAAAGCTATCCTGAACCAGATCCAACAGTTGAAGGTGGTATGGTAGCGAAAATGTCACCTCTGTTCCCTAATGAACCGATTGATTTAGGAAATAACGTAAAAGTACTACCTGCAGATGAAACTGTTCCTCATATGCCAGAGTTTAGATGGGTGCATACACCAGGACACACTCCAGGTCATATTTCATTATTCCGAGAAAAAGACCGAACATTAATTGCAGGGGACGCTTTTGTTACAGTGAAACAGGAATATCTATATAAGGTAATTACTCAAGAACAGGAAATAAGCGGTCCGCCTCGTTATTTAACAACAGACTGGAACGCTGCTAAAGAATCCGTTATTAAATTAGAAAAATTAAAGCCTCTAGTCACTGTTACTGGACACGGAATACCAATGTCAGGTGAATTGCTATCAACAAGCCTTAAAACACTCGTTCAAGAATTTGATAAAATTGCTGTACCTGATTACGGAAAATATGTAGATAAAAAGATACATTAAGCACAAACACTTTGGTTTTTATATTAAAGAATTAACATATGATACAAAATTAACACGTCAAAAAATATTACGTTTAATATGAAAATACACTGTACTTAATTAACATCTCTATCCTAAGAATAGAACTACCCTTTTGGAATAAAAATCGATCTTTCACACACACTATTTATAATAAAGTCTGCTTCTTACCCAGGCTTTATTTCTTACCATTAAAGAGCAGTCATAATAAATAACTGCTCTTTTTAATTTCATAGTATAAGCTTACATTTTTTGTTCATACTATATTTAACCATGATATAGTTATACTCCTTAAATTCATGGATGTAATTTTCTCGCTGCAGTTAGCTTTTGCTAGCTGCTTTTTATTTATAAATTTTAAAAATGAAAATAAAATACTGATTTTTATCAAAGTTTCTTTTAAGTACAGTATGACCAAATTGCATTTCAAAGTTTTTAATTTCAAAAAATCTAATAATTACCATGAACTTAATACATTATTACCTTTTGTTCTCGATCTGCTGCCCCTAGACCATTGCAAACAAAGTATAAAAATAAGAACAATATCAACGCAATCCCCACCATAATACATCAGCACGCCCCCGATTTCAGCTTGTTCAGTGACTACACCAGCAGGCGGATGAGCATATATGTATTTTGATAATATCCCATGACCAGCTGATGCAACTATTAAAATAATTGATCGGTATTTATAACTATATCTATGGGATATTGGATCAATATAAATCATTGATGTGGTAAACAGATATCCTGCAATAAAAACGTGGAAATGTATGAACAAATGAAGAAGTATACTTTTGTGCATCATCGAGTATAAATTAGTAGTATAGAGAATCCATAGCCCTCCTAGATTAAGCAAGGTTGTGATAATGGGATGAGTAAGGATTTGTAGCGGCTTACTCTTTAATACACTTGAAAGACGTCGCGCTGCTTTCACATTGAGCGTTCGTAAAAAAAGAGTCATCGGAGCTGCTAATGCTATAAAAATTGGAGCAAGCATCCCAAGGAGTAAATGCACAAGCATATGTATTGTGAAGTCATTATGAGCACGATAAGCTAATGGCCCAACAACTGCTATTGCCGCACAAATAAGCCCTAAAACCCAGAAGACAATTCGATATAACGGCCATCGTTTGTAATGGCGATTTGATAAAATCGTGGCTACTATATAAATGATTAACATAATTAAAATGAATACGAATAGTAAAATATCCAGTGCATTCCATATTTCATGATGAAGATGGTTATTGTTCATTTAAGCTTTTACCTCTCAATAATCTTTCATCAGTTCTTGTCTGAAAAACTAGCAGAATGCCAAATAAGAGCATTACAGTCGCAATTATATTCCATATTACATCGTAGATAAGAACATTCTCTACATATCGAATCTGGTGTATTTTCATTAGTTTATGTTGAATTATACCGTCATATAATTGAAACCCACCACTACCAAGCATTAATCCGCTCCACCACCTTTTCAACCAAAATGCATCTCTACGACGAAGATCAGCAACTATGAACAAGGAACCAATCGTTGCAAACCAACTAAAAGCATGAAAAAGACCATCTGAAATGAGTCCAATATCTGTTGTAGATTTATCATAGAAATGGTGCCAATGCAGCAGTTGATGAAAAATAGTTTCATCTATAAAAGCTACTAATCCTAGTCCAAACAAGATACCTGACCATAGATTACGGGTCAAATAAACAGAAGAGGTTAAATAGCTTGTATTTTCAGTTTTGTTTACCATTAAACCCCATCCTTTCCACTAATGTATATTATTATTTTCCCCAAAAGAAAAAAGTGCTAAACATACTTAGCGCCAAAGGAAACTAATGTTCAGTTAGAAATATTATATAGATACTTATTCTCTAAGCATATTTAATATTTGATGACAACTCACTAAAATAACTTTAAGGGGTTCACAGATTCTAAAGTAGCGTTAGTATAATTTCTTTAATATTTTCGAATCAATCTATATTTTTAGCTTTTAATCAATTTATTAACAATGGAAATTACCATTTAGTCTTAACTATTAAAGATAATTTCCATATCTTCATTTTAATATTGCATTTGTATTGCCTTTTGCACATTTTGAATATCATTTTTTAATAGTTGTTTTAAATCGTAAGCTGGATAGTAACCACGTTCGTACATAAAGTTAAAAACCTGCGCATGTAATTGTATAGCACCATTTATTTGACGAGTTAAAACTTCTCTCAGTCGGGGTGTTGCAGTTTCGGTAATCGCGATTGCATAATTTCGAACAGATGTCTTTGCTAATCCAAGTAAATCTCCAGCGTAAAATCCAGTGTCATCACGATGCTGCTGCGATTGAAATCCAGGAGCATACGGATAAAACTGTACTAACTCTTGCAGATTGTTTTGGATGACATTTATAGCTTTAATATATAACGATTGAAGTGCTTGATCAGGTACATTTCTAACTGACTTTTTTAATTTGATTAAGCCGTTCGCTTGGAATGCTACTAATTCATGTAAATCCAATGTTTCATGCCAAGCTAACTGATTAGGATAAGACATGTATGTTCCCCCTTAATATTCACTCATGCTACATTATGCAAAAAAATTCAAAAAGGGCCTATACTACATGAATTCATTTCAATCTAATTCATGATTACTTTGCATCCTTCTATGTTAATCACAATAAAGTATCCTTAATTCCTCTTCCCTAATTTTTTATATCCTTAATTTTGATTTTCAAAATGACTTCCTCGCCTTTACAATCTATAAATTTAATTTTTTCTTCCTTAAAAATCTCCATCATAATACATCCCTTCTTGTTTCGTTATAAACCATATTAGTTAGAAAATATAAATGTGAACATTGTACCTACATATTCCTTATATATTTTTCAAATTTTATAGCTACTTAAAATTTATACGTTATTAAAGATCAACTATTAAAGTAACTACATTGAAGGGGATTCTTCATTAAATCATTTTATTTTTATAGATTAAAAAATAATTATTCTATCCGTGTTAGTCACCTATTCTTAAATAATTAATAGGTTATATATTATGACCTAGGAGGGATAAAAAGATGACTATACTTTATGATAAAGACTCTTTACAAAAACATATTATTAACCTTCCACATTGGCAACAAGAAGCTTTCTGTTCTTTTAAATTAAAAATGACAGATAAAAATAAACCTTTTCCTTGTATCCCGGCTCAACACGGCTTTACAGCGAATCACCTCCGGTACGGATTCATTGGTGATCCTAGAGATACGAATACTAGCGAGGACTTTGCTACATTACTTAAAGAATATACTGAATGTTCTAGAGATACAGGTCAATATGCCTCACTTATTGTTTTTATTCATACACCAATAGATTTAATGAGAGAAACTACAGTTAAAGATTTTGAACATATGTATTGGTCTCTACTTAATACAACTAGTCGTTTGGACGAGATGGAATGGCCTACGCATATCCCCAATGACCCTATGGAAAATACTTGGGAATTTTGCTTTCATAATGAATCATATTTCGTCTACTGTGCTACACCTGCCCATGTCAATAGACAAAGTAGACATTTTTCATGTATGATGCTTGCTTTAACTCCTAGGTGGGTTTTACAGGGAATTATGAATTCTGAGAAACGCAGTAGAAAACTAAAAAACTTAATACGTCAACGTCTAGCCGCTTATGACAAAGCCCCTATTCACCCTTCTCTTAAAGATTATGGTGAAAAAGATAATTATGAATGGCAACAATATTTTTTACGTGATGATGAAACAATTCCATCTAAGTGTCCGTTTTCTCGAATCATAAAATACTTGCATAAAAATAAGTAATCCACTCTACTTTTTATTATTTAGTTGTACAAACTTTAACCACTGAATAGATTTAATATAAATTAAATTTAGTGGGAGGAGCATATCATACGTGGGCATATTTTTAAGCTATGTTTTTTTAGGTTTATCATTATCTGCTCCAATGGGACCTATAAATGCTGCGCAGCTAGAAAAAGGTATTAGGAGTGGGTTTTTTCATGCTTGGATCCTTGGTATAGGAGCCTTACTTGCAGATGTTATCTACATGGCACTTATTTATTTAGGTGTCATTCATTTCCTCGAAAAAGATATTATCAAACTTTTCTTATGGTCTTTCGGCGCTTTTGTTTTAATCTATACAGGCATTGAAAGTGTAAAAAATGCGAATCAAATTAGCATTAGTAATACTAGAAATGACGATTCAATTATTAAAAGCTTTTTTTCTGGTTTTTTTATGTCTTTATCGAATCCATTAACAATTCTATTTTGGCTTGGCATTTTCGGCTCTATATTAGCAAAAGCCGCTTCTTCCTATAATAAAGAGCAGCTTTTGTTATATAGCTTTGGTACTATTTTAGGTATTTTTATTTGGGATATTACGATGGCAAGTACTTCTAGTATATTTCGTAAAATTTTAAATACGCGTATATTATCTCTTATAACAGTAATATCTGGAATATCACTTATTATTTATGGATTATATTTTGGTTTTCAAACTTACCAAATCATTTTTCAATAGCTTCTATTATTTAGTTGTTACATACTACTCATATTGTGTAAAAATAGATTCTTCATATAGCTGTATTCCTTTTCCTTGAGACAAAATGAACAATTATAGTAACAATAATAACTATTCCTAAAAACAACAAGCTCACAAGGAAACCAAAACGCGTTGTTTTTTGCAATAGTGTTCCACTAACAGCTAGTGCAATCATAATAAGACCAATAATACTTTTTATCTGCATCCAACCTTTTGGATTCATTAATCTCCAAAATGAAAGAAGAATGAGACTCCATGTATATAACAACATTAATCCAGCTGCAGTTGTTACATATTCATATATATTTTTTGGTAGTAATAAAGCACTAAGGATAGAAGCACCAAGTCCAATTATAATAAGAATTAGGGCTGGAAAAGAGATATTTTTCTTATTTTTTTTCGCAAACATTGCAGGTGCATCACCTTCTTCAGCTAAGTTCATTAGTACACTTGTCACTGCAAATAATGAACCAACTAATGTTGAAAAACCCGCTAAAATTAACACTACATTTAAAATAAATGGCACATACGGCAAATTATAGTCTTGTAATGCTATTACAAAAGGGCTTTCTTTCGTATTAAACTGGTTTAATGGAACCATCATAATTGCCAACCCTAAAGAGACTACGTAAATAATCGTTAAAATCATTAACATTACTCTTCCTGATTTTTGTGCATCTTTAGGGTCTTTCAGTCTTATTGTCATTAACCCCATAATTTCGATTCCTCCAAATGCATAAAATGCATAAATTAGAGAGGACCAAGTGCCTTTTAATCCATTTGGGAACCAGTCTTTAAAATTACGCGGGATTTGCGCTTTATATAAACCACCCTTTATAAATCCTAAAATAACTAAAATAGCAATTACGATGAATCCTATAATAGCCGCAATTTTTATAATAGCCATCCATTTTTCTAGGCGTTCAAATATCTTTACCCCTATAAAAATAATTAATATAGCTGCTACTCCGTATATAGCAGCAAATATCCATAATGGTATTTTAGGAAACCAGTAGCGTGAAAAGATTCCTAACGCACTTAACTGGCTGCCCATAATAAGCAGTTCAGAACACCAGTATGTCCATCCATGACTAAAACCTGCCCAATTTCCAAAAGCTTTTTTTGAGTATATGCGAAAAGATCCTTTTTGTGGATCTTCTACAGCCATTTTTGCCAATGCTTCAAATACAATATAAGTAGTAAATCCAGTTAAAATAAGAATAAGAATAATTGACGAACCACCTATTTTAATTCCTATACTGGATCCTAAAAAGAAGCCGGTTCCTATCGTACAACCAATCCCAATAAGTGAGAGCTGCCACCATTTTAAATCTTTTTTTTCTTTCGTTTCATTATTAACATCATGACAGGTCATATTACTATTCTCCTTTATTCATTTCGAGAATGTCCCTCATGATCACTTAAATACTTCTCGGCAAGCTTTTCAATAACATCAGTGACATTATGAGCCTTTATTTTATGGTTTGCTACTAGTTCACTTCCTACAGAAATCTCAACTGTAAATAACGCTTCATATTTCATTTTCTCTGCCCCTTTCGCATCAAATATAATCTCTTATCTTTTATCCTTTATTTCACAAAAATTCATTATGTATGTAAAACCTCGAGAGTCTAAAAGTTAAACAAATAAAGTCGAAACGATTGTAACGCTACTAAGCTTATTTATAAAAAAAATGTATGAGAAAGGAGAGACGGCATGCCTCTCCTCTATATCCATTTCATATATAAAATTAACGAGTAACGCCACCGCCAAGTTGTTGCTCAGCTAATGATACAAGACGTTTCGTAATTTCACCACCAACAGATCCGTTTGCACGAGCTGTTGCATCTGCACCAAGTTGTACGCCAAATTCTTGAGCAATTTCATATTTCATTTGATCAAGAGCTTGTTCAGCGCCACGTACTAATAATTGATTGCTGCTTCCACTGTTATTGTTTGACATGTTCATTCACCTCCTTCTTTCTTTAATATGTTAAATTACATGCTAAAATATATAGCTAATTAATTGGTAATTACGACCGTAAATTCAAAGGTATAGTTAATCTTCTTTAAACTAAAAATAATCATGTATAGGAGAACGAAATACATCTTACGTGCCATGGGATATCATAAATAGACCTCCATTACAACATAAAACGGGTTAAGCTATTTAACAGCATAACCCGTTTTTAATGAAATATTTTATTCCATATACGTTTAGACAATGGAGGAAAATAATGAAACATATTGTTGCTTTATTAATTAAATACACAGCGATAACTGCAGTATTACTTATCGTACTTGGTATCTTTCAAGGTATTTCCATTCCTAGAGTATTGCTTATTTCTCTCTTCCTAACAGGAGTTGCCTATTTAATTGGCGATCTTTTCATTTTACCTAAATACGGAAATATGATTGCTACAATGGCAGATTTTGGCTTAACCTTCTTCGGAATTTGGCTTTTAACATCTTTATTTACTAATTTAGATGCTACTCGTAATATTGGATTTTCTTCATTTATAGCCACATTAATTATTGGCGGAATAGAGATTTTCTTCCACATTTATATGAAGAGGTTAGTACTGCGTAACAACGATGAATTAAGAAATCACAATCATATTCACCATGATAAATACGCTATGGAAATGTCAGATGAATATATGGATTCTTCCACAATAAATAAATCCAAGCTTGAGGATACATCTAAAAAATAAAAAAGTGGCCAACGCCACTTTTTTATTTTTGTTTATTAAGCTTGATCTGAATTTCTTACATGTAACGGAGGTGGAACTACCCACCCTTTTTTCTTACTTAAACGTAGCAACGTTACACCTGCCTGCGCTTTTTTCATATGAAATTGTCCAAATAACATACCTACATCTTCTCGAAGGCATTTTCCCATTACTTGACTACATGTGACAAGTCCAGCTGCTAATCCTGTTGAAACAGCAGCAGCAATTTCTGCATCATTAATACGTGCTCCAGGAGGAATGTCTTCGATAGATGCAACTGGTCGTTCTGGAGGAGCAGGCGGTAAAGCTACACCATTAACCTTTAAAAGAGTTTTTAACTCTTCTATTTCCGAATTCATATCATTTTCAATTAAGCTTTCTAAAAACTTCTTCAAGTCTTCATCACCTGTATGATTCATAAATACTTGATGACTTGCAATCGCACCCTGTGCAGCAAGAAGATAACTCCAAATATCAAATACTTCTCCGTAATGTAACGGTTCATTTTGAGGATTTCCACTTAATATACCCATTTTTAAATTCCTCCCTTTCGAAAAGATAATAATAAATATTGATTTCAATATTAAAATCAAATTTTTAAGTATGCTTTTTCCTGCAAAAGCTTTTCTACTATGCATGGAAAACACCTTTCCAACACTGCGTGTTTATTGTTTAGGAAAGTAGTTTACAAATAAAATACCCAAAGATTATGAAAGAAGATTATCAATAATCTTTGAGTGAGAATTCATTTACTATAAGGGTTTGTTTTTTATACATATACAAAAGAAATTGATTTACATATCTACTATATTTTATGTCAATTCACTTAACGGTTAGTTCTACCACCAAGTTGTTGTTCAGCCATTGCTACTAAACGTTTTGTAATTTCACCACCAACAGATCCGTTTGAACGAGCTGTTGTATCCGCACCAAGTTGTACACCAAACTCTTGTGCAATTTCATATTTCATTTGATCAAGAGCTTGTTCAGCACCTCGAACTAACAATTCATTACGACTTCCACTATTATTGTTTGCCATATTATTTCACCTCCGATGTTTTTAATATGCTTCAAGTTATGAAATAATAATTATCCTTTTTATGGGAATTAGATCGTGAATAAATATTGAGTTTCTTCTTAAAATAGGGCAGAAGACATAAGAAAGAAGAGTTACTATAACATACTGTCATAACAACACTATGTATAGATTCCTCTTTACTAAAGATTTCTGTGTTGCCAAGAGGATACATATAAATTATGAAAAATGATTCCTAAGGAGATATGAGATGAAAGCTGTAACCTATCAAGGACCAAACAAAGTACAAGTTAAACAAGTGGATGATGCAAAGTTAGAGAAAAAAGATGATATTATTGTAAAAATTACTTCAACCGCTATTTGCGGTTCTGATTTACATTTATATCAAGGCAACATGCCTTTACCTCCAGGGTACATTATTGGTCATGAACCAATGGGAATTGTTGAAGAAGTTGGTCCAGATGTTACTAAAGTAAAAAAAGGAGACCGTGTTGTGGTCCCCTTTAACATTGCTTGTGGACATTGTTTCTATTGCCAACATGAAATGGAGAGTCAATGTGACAACTCCAACCCTCATTATGATTCTGGCGGGTACTTTGGTTATACAGAGAAATTTGGTAATCATCCGGGCGGACAAGCTGAATATTTAAAAGTTCCTTTCGGAAATTTCACTCCATTTGTTATACCAGAATCATGCGAACTTGAAGATGAATCCCTACTCTTTTTATCTGATGTTTTGCCAACAGCCTATTGGAGTGTAATAAATGCAGGTGTTAAACGAGGTGATACTGTTATTGTCCTTGGTTGTGGACCTGTTGGATTAATGACACAAAAATTTGCTTGGATGCAAGGTGCTAAACGAGTAATCGCAGTCGATTACTTAGATTATCGAATACATTATGCAAAAAAGATTAACAATGTTGAGGTATTTGAGTTTACAAAATTTCCTGATATGGGAGAACATTTAAAGGAAATTACGCATGGCGGTGCGGATGTAGTTATTGATTGCGTGGGCATGGATGGGAAAAAATCACCACTAGAATTTCTGGAACAAAAATTAAAATTACAAGGCGGTACCCTCGGTCCTATTCAAATCGCTACGAAAGCCGTAAGAAAATATGGAACAGTTCAAATGACCGGTGTTTATGGTGGTAATTATAATGCCTTTCCACTCGGGGCATTTTGGGTTAGAAATATTAATCTAAAAATGGGACAAGCACCTGTCATTCATTTTATGCCGGAGTTATTTAAGAAAATAACAAACAAAGAATTTGATCCAAAAGAGATTATTACACACAAAATCCCCCTTGAAGAAGCAAGCTACGGTTATCAAATTTTTAATAATCGTGAAGATGATTGTATAAAAGTCATTTTAAAGCCTTGAAAATATAATTCATTATTCTTAATGAAAAGATAAGATTACATTTCGTAATCTTATCTTTTTTATTAAAACACTAAGTATTTCCCCCATTTTCATCTCACATCGAAAATAGTTATTTCAAAAAGACTTTGCATTTTAAGGTAAAAGTTTTTGGTAAAAAAATGAATTCCAGTATTAAGTAACCAATTACCGGACACGATAACAATGTTAACTAACTTAAAAGAGGTGTACTTCATGTTTTATTATAAAGAGGAAATAATTAATATGATTAAGCCGGACAAACCAGATCCTGCTGCTGCAAAAGTTTTACAAGAAATATTAGGTGGGCATTATGGTGAAATGCGTACAATGATGCAATACTTCTTCCAAAGTTCAAATTTTAGAGGTAAAGAGAAGCAATATCGTGATTTACTTCGAGGTGTTTTTTTAGAGGAAATAAGTCACGTAGAACTTGTACAACATACAATTAATCAACTATTAACTGGATCTGGTGAACCTACGCCTGGAAATGCTGGTATTGACACAGCACCACTTGACGAAGCGGTTAAACATGCAAATCCTCATCACTTTATTGTAGGGGCTCAAAGTTCATTACCTGTTGATGCAGCTGGCAACCCATGGAATGGATCTTGGGTATATAGTCATGGAAACTTAATTAGCGATTTACTAGATAATGTCGTACTTGAATCTACAGGTGTACTTCAAAAAACTAGAATTTATGAAATGAGTTCTAATCAAACCTTTAGAGAAACTCTTGCATTTTTAATTGTACGTGATAATGCACATCAAAATGCTTTTGCAAAAGCTTTAGAGACACTTGGGGTTGAATGGGGCAAACTCTTCCCTGTGCCGAACTATGATATTAATAAATACCCAGAGTGCAGAAAGTATGTAGATATGGGATTCCATAACGCACAATTTAATTTCAGCTTAGATCCAACAAGAATGGGAGAAATATTCCAAGGTGAATCACCAAGTAGAAACAAAGGAACATTAACAGTAACGGAACCGCCAAAAGGTTTTCCTGTACCAGAACTTCCTGAAATGCCAAATGAGCATAGTCCCGGATTAAAAGATATGGATCTTTAAGATTATTATGGCCAACTATTTATTCATGGTTGGCCATCAACCTTTATATGGATTCCAGCCATACTGAATCCAATCCTTAATCCTTTAGTCTTATTTAATGGCTTTATTTCAGCTACTGTTATGTAATTTTTATATAAACAGAATCAATAAATAAATCACCACTAAAAAATCCTAATTTTTGTTAACATCTTTTAGAACATCATCTCTTCAAGTACATTTACACTAACACTCCTGATAAATTTGTCTATATTTCTTGGTCAACTAATAAAATTAAACAAAATTCTTATTTAAGAATTAAAGAGCGCTTTTAAAAGCGCTCTTTAATATAGACGATATTGAAACAAAATATTCATTAGTATATGTAATCTTTTTTATTGTGTTGCATAATCAAAAGTTTTTCCATTTGTTTTTAGAGGATATTACATTCTGCTCTATTTTTCCGTACAGATTAAACAATTGTTTAATAAGTGTAATTTTGTATGTTACCCAATACGAAAATAGTGCTGAAAAAATCCCTATTAGAACTCCTGTTACGCCATCGAAAGGATAATGAACTCCTACTCAGATACGAGAAATAGCTACACAGAATGTAAATATAGTCCATACGCATCCAGTCTTTTTCCGAACAAACAAAATGAAAAACAAATCCCAAAAATAGAATTGTATATTCGTGAGGAAACGAGTTATCTACTGCATAATTCCTATCAAAAAATTAGACTTATCTTCCCGGTCTATTCAAGACTATTGGCTGAGTACGCTGCATTTCCTGCTTTTCCATATAATTGCGCATCTTTTTCATATATCTAGATGCATCCATTGGATCTTTTACAATCATTTCAATAATACAAAGTTTTTCAGTACTTTCTATTTCAGCTTGTTTTATTGCCTGATCAAGCTCTCCGTAGGTACGGACTGTAGCTGTAAGCGCATCGCCTCCAAAAACTTCCGCTAGCTTAGTATAAGACCATTGAGGAATTTTGTTGTACTTTTGATTTTTTGTTTTTACATTCAAATATTTTTCAATCGTATAACCATCATTGTTTAAGACAAAAATTATAGGCTTGCATCCATAATAAAGCATGGTGCTGATTTCTTGAGCTGTCAGTTGTAAGGCTCCATCCCCTGTAAACAGAAACACTCGGCGTTCAGGCACAGCCATAATAGCACCGAACGCCGAGGGGGTTGCGTAACCGATGGACTGCCAACCACCTTGCCCAATATATACTACATCGCTCGGTAGTCTCACCTCTGCCATTCCGTAATAGAATGTACCGGTCTCGACAACTACAATGTCTTCCTCTTTCAGCATCTGCTGAAAACGTGGATAATAGTTCGCTGCTATTAGAAGGGCATCGGTGTTAGTATTTAATTGGTCGTAAGGGAATGACATTTTTTCTACCAAACCTTGTCCCTTATAACCCACATTCTGTAGTGCGAGTAACATGTCAGTTGCAAAAACATTCGGATACTCTGCCTCAGCAATTTTAACCATATCCGGTTGAATATTGACGGTTATCAGCTGGTTTAGTTTTGCAGTAAAACTTGCAGTATTAGTATCCGCTAATACCATACCAATTGCGATGATACAATCTGCATTTTCCACCTTACTTTGAACTTCAGAATCTCCAAAAGATCCCAAGTACATTCCCACATAATTTGGATGGTTTTCGTCGAATCCTCCCTTTCCGTACATCATCGTTGCAACAGGAACATTCATGGTGTCTGCCAGTTGTTGAACAGCCGCTTGAAGACCGAAACGCATGGTTTTTACATCCACCAGTATAACTGGTCGATGCGCACGATCTAGTAGCTTATGGACATGATTGACCGCAGCATGAAGGGTTTTTAAATTAGATGTTGAGCGCTCTTCTGTTGGCTCTACACGATTTTTAATCGGCTTGGTCACTAAATCATCGGCCACAACAAGATATACAGGCTTTTTCTTTTCTTTAGCAATTTGAATTGCGGCTGGAATTTCAATTTTAGCGTTTTCAGGCGTAAGCACCGCGCTGTATGCAGTAATTTGCTCATACATGTTGCGAAAAACATCAAAATTCCCATCCATTAAAGTGTGATGCATCAGCTTATGCTCTTTTTGATCATTTTCGGGAGGCGCACCCACTATATGAATGATTGGTACATGCTCACTATTAGCCCCAGCTATAGCATTACAAGCGCTGAGTTCTCCAACTCCAAAAGTTGTAATAAGTGCGGACATCCCTTTAATTCTTGCATAGCCATCTGCAGAATAGCCCGCGTTTAGTTCGTTCCGCCCTTCTATAAAGCGGATACCTTTATAACACTCTAAAGTATCAAGAAGTGTAAAATTATAGTCCCCTGCAATACCAAAAATCTCGGTAATTCCCTCCAATTTTAAACAATCGAATAAATATTGACCAACCGTTTTTTGAGAAGGTTGCCTTTGTAAACCAGAGTTATCCTCATTTATCATGTTTTCCACCACTTGTTCACCCCTTATCTATTTCTGAAATTGTTTTGTTTTATAGTATTCTTTTTGATAATACCCTTTAATTGAATCCATTATCCGTTGCACTGAGCCAAAGCAGTATATCAAACGCAATTAACTAATATAAAAACATGTTGCTATTAAAGATACATTTTTCATAATCCAAAACAATTTTAAGCTTGAGATAAGGTTTAAAAGTTAAAAAGAGCACTTTTTTGAAGAAACCTTAATCATTTTAAATGTGTCAAATATTGCTATATTAACAGTTATTTAGAATTATGATTGTACCTTATCTCCCCTTTTTGATGATATAAAGGGCATATTTATAATGAAAAAAACATCTTCTGATAGTGAAAGAGCAATTAAGGAACCGTTAAATGACAATAAACTATTCCGTTAAAGAGCCATTTAATGGAATAACCGTTACTAAGTTAACAGTGAAATTGGATATGGATAATAAGGTCTTCAAAAAAATATAGAGGAAAGAATATAATTATATTGAGTATAGTGTTTTTAACTATACCTTTAAGGAGGCGTTGTCGATGAGAAATTATTTCTATTTGGTTGGGCGAAAAAATAAGGGGATAACGTTCCAATAGCACATAAACTACATGGTTCCCCTTTAATATTAGAAGGAGAGTATCAGATTGAAAAAAATTTATTTAAAGCCAATTGACAAAAATAATTGGGAAGAAGCAATTAGATTATCTGTTAAAAAAGAACAACAAACATTGATTGCATCCAACCTTTATTCTATCGCAGAAGTTCAATTTCTGGATGATTTCTATGCAAAAGGTATTTATCTTGATGAAACAATGATAGGATTTACTATGTTTGGGATAGATTCTGATGATAATAATTATTGGATTTATAGACTTATGATTGATAAAAAATTTCAAGGGAAAGGTATAGGTAAGCAAGCTATACATCTAGTTATTGATGAGATAAGAAGAAATAATAACGCAAACATTTCTATAATAATGATTGGATATGCTCCTGAAAACTTTACAGCTAAATTTTTATATAAAAAAGTAGGATTTATTGAAACTGAATTATCATCTTGGGGTGAACAGTTAGCTAAGTATTCTTTATGAGCATTTGAATTCTCCACATTAACTTTTAAACTTATTAAAGAAAAGAATCTAATAGTGTAGTCATGCAGATAGGAAATGATCAAACTTTTTTATAAAAGAATAAAACAACTGAAAGTATTAAGAGCGTGTTTTGATTTACCTTTTTCAAAACACACTCTTTTCTATGATTGTTTATCAAGGTTATGTAGTATTAATTTGATTAAACTTTATTTAAGGGCAACACAATGTCTAGAATAGAGAAGAAATACCCTCCGAGTTATAAAGCAAACACAAGAAGTATCTTGTTTCACCATGTAGATCTTCTACTTTTTATCCTTCTGAACATGATAATTAATTAAAGATATTTGCTATAGACAAATTACTTTTATTCACACAAAATTACATCTAAATTGAACATGCCATCCAACCACAATTTGCTGTTTTCTAAACTCAAAGTTTACCTCTCTAATAAATGGAAATAATAGATCTATAAACCATTAGATGGAGGATTTATAGTGACAAATAACAATAATTACGATGGAATATTACCCCATAATGTCGAATCTTATTGGACGAGCAGTATCGATTTGCCAAAATACCCTTCCTTAGAAAATGACATGCAGGTCGATGTTATTATTGTAGGAGGAGGAATTACTGGCATTACTTCTGCCTATCTTTTAGTAAATGAAGGTCTAAAAGTCGCTGTTATAGAGGCAGACAAATTATTAAATGGAACGACTGGACATACGACAGCTAAAATTACTGCTCAACATGATATGATTTATGAAGAGCTTATCAGATATACCGGAAGAACTACCGCAAGATTGTATTACGAAGCAAACATCGATGCTTTAAAATTCATTCAAACTACAATTAATAAACATCAAATCGATTGCGATTTCACTCAACAAGATGCTTATCTGTATGCCACAACAGAAGAATATGCATATAAGTTAGAAAAAGAAGCAGAAGCTTATAAAGAGCTTCATATTGAAGGCGAGCTTGTAAACAAACTTCCTATTGATTTAAAAATACATAATGCACTTGTTATGAGAAATCAGGCACAATTCCATCCACTTAAATATTTAGCCCATCTTTCAAATATAATTACAGAAAAAGGTGGATACATCTTTGAAAATACCACAGCAGTAAATATAAAAACAGGCGAGCAACCTGTGGTTCTTACCCGTGGAGGAGCTCAAATTACAGGGAAGTATATTCTCTCTTGTTCCCATTTCCCTTTTTATGAAGGTGCAGGACTTTACTCTACAAGAATGCATGCAGACCGATCTTATATAATTGCTGCTAAGACAAGAACAAATTATCCAGGTGGTATGTATATTAGTGTAGATGAACCGACACGTTCTCTCCGTTCCACAACAATTAATGGAGAAGAATTCATTCTTATCTCTGGAGAAAGTCATAAAACGGGACAAGGCGGCGAAACATTAAAACATTATGAAGCACTAGAAATATTCGGACAACAAGTTTTCGGCCTTGAAAATATCCCATATCGTTGGTCAGCACAAGATTTAATTACACTAGACAAAATTCCTTATATCGGTGAAATCACATCTGATCAAAAAAACATATTAATTGCCACTGGATACAGAAAATGGGGTATGACTAATGGAACTGCAGCTGCTCTTTTATTCCGAGATATCATATTAAAAGAAAAGAACAAATTTCGGGAATTATATACTCCCTCCCGTTTCCATATGAATCCAAGTTTAAAGAACTTCTTAGTCGAAAATGCCAATGTTGTTGGTCACTTAATTAAAGGAAAGTTAGAGATTCCACAAAAATGTATTCGTGATTTATCTAACGATGAAGGGGCTGTCGTTGATATTGATGGACATAGAAAAGGAGCTTATAAAGATGCAGAAGGTAAGCTTCATATTGTAGATACAACTTGTACCCATATTGGATGTGAAGTTGAATGGAACAATGGAGAACGTTCTTGGGATTGTCCGTGCCATGGTTCGCGATTCTCATATACAGGAGAAGTACTTGAAGGGCCTGCTGAGAAACCATTACAAAAATACGATTATAAAATGATAGATAACCTTACTTCAGAAGACTCTGGTTACTAATTAAATTTATGTAAGCCAAAACAGCTACATAGCATGTAGCTGTTTTGACTTTTTTAACTCCTTATTGTCCGTAATCTCAAATCGAAATATAATCTGTCCTATTCCTATTAATTCAAGAAATATATTCTTCCCCAACATGAAAAATTGAGTTGAACTTCTAAAGATAACTATGAAAGGATGAAATTGAATTTACAATTACAACCAACATACTCCCGTTTGAGGGTAACTCGGTTTTATTCGTTTGATGCTGTTATAGTCATACTCCTAAAACTGACAACTTATAAGAGAATATCATTTTTCACCTTCCATTCTAACTAACAAGTCTTGAAATTCGTTTCTTCTTCCATGAAAGTTTATAATATCCATATTGCAAAAGTAAACTTGCAATAAATGCTGCTGGATATCCAATCCATATTCCTTTTATACCAAGATTTGTATGATAAGAAAGATAATAAGCAACAGGGACTTCTACAAGCCATATTGATACGACACCGATAATAGTGGGCCATAATACAGTTCCACTTGCTCGCATTGTCGCACCAATAATTTGAGCATGACCGAAAATTAAGTAACTCCAAAGTGTAATCATCACCAAACTATGCGCAATTTCAACTGTATTCGTGTTCGTTAAGAATAATGATAAGATTTCTCTTGAAAACAAGTAAATAAAAGCAATTAATATACCACCAATTATATAATTCATAATAATTCCAGCACGAATAACTTCCTCTAATCGGTTAAATTGTTTCCCACCAATAGATTGCGCAGCAAAAATAGATACCGTAATTCCAAGACTAACCGCAGGCATCTGAACATAACTTGCAACCTGGTTTACAACCCCATATGCAGCAGTCGCATCAGAACCGAAACGATTCACAAATGCGATTACCGCAATCTCAGATAACGAAACGAGAATCATATTAATACTCGCTGGAATTCCAAGGCGTAATAATAGTTTTAATAAATCCCAATCCATACGAAGATATTTCCGTACAGTCTCATCTAATTGCAGTGGATGATTCTTCTTCTTCAAATACATAAGCATAACAATAAATGTTACAACGGTCGAGATAACAGAAGCATAGGCAGCTCCGTACACACCAAGTTTGGGTATTCCTAGCCAACCAAAAATTAGAATAGGTAATAGAATTATATTTAAGACTGTACTAACAATTAAGAAATAAAACGGTGTCTTAGAATCTCCTGTACCTCGTATAAACGTTGTATAGGAGAAATATAGAAATAAAACTGGCATAGAAATAAATAAAATACGCGCATAATGCACACTCATATCAATTATATTCTCTGGCGTACCCATAAAACGCATAATGTTCAGAGCAAATACATTTCCCGCTATTGCCAAAATAACGCCTATTATAAAGGTAAATGTTAACGTCGTACCAACAATGGCTTTTAAACGATCTTCATTACGGGCTCCAAATGCCTGACCAATTAAAATCGAACTACCCGATCCAATCCCAATTACAAACGAAACAAGTAAAAAGAATAATGGAAAAAATGCTGAAATGGCAGCTAATTCATTCACACCAAGCCATCGTCCAACTACCACCATACCAAATAATTGTCCAACTGATTGTAATATGTTACTTAAAAGCAAGGGAACTAGAAACATAGACATTGATTTCCATGTTGCTCTCTCTCCCTTTTCTTGATTTTTTAATTTTTTACTTTTTTGAATACTATCTATCGATGATTTCACATTTGATTTCTCCTTTTATTTGGAGGAATTATGTTATTCCGAGAATAATACGTTAAAAATAAAAAAAGAAATTTTTAAATTAACGTTATTATCTTATCCATAGATTTCCCCCTACGTAATAATGATTTTTGAGAATTTGTTTATCTATTCATTCTTTCTACCATTTATCTCTTTCCCCCCAAAATTTTGATATAAACGAAATGAAGCTTTTCCCTTATAAAAACCTATTCTGATATTTCTTCTAAGCAATAGTAAACAGCTTCCCTACCCCTTCAAGTTAACTCTTCAACATCTACGGCAGTTAAATTAATTTGCGTTGCATCATTTATTTTAATAAAATTATTTATATTATTAAATGTAATAAACAATTAGGAAGCGAAATTGGTATAAAACATGTCTTTTGTTATGTTTTTAACATCGTGAATACTTAATAATTAATATTAGACCCTTTTTGCTTTATTTGTTAGAGCAATTAACATAGATTACTGTTTTCACTTATGTTGTATATTTTTTTAAAGATGTGTCCAAAATATAACTAACCTGTTTTAGAACAAATTGGTTACCGAGTAGTTAGCTTTTGCTAACTACTTTTTATTATTAAATATGTTCTTATCAAAATAATGAATTTCTAACTATAAGCTCAGTTCTTCCTATCCAGAAGAGTAGTTTGTACTTTTACTTAAAATTTCTTGAAAACCATTTGAGCATAGATTTTTCCCAATAAAAAAGGAGAGATTATAATCCCTCCTTCTAATCCATACACTATATAATTAGCGAGTGAATCGACCATCAAGTTATATATTGAAGTTTTGTGCGATTTTATATTTCATTTGATCGATTGCACTTTCAGCATCACGAACTAATAATTCGTTACGGCTTCCACTATTATTGTTTGCTATTATTACGTATACTCATTAAATTCCATGTCCATACTATTTAGCAACGGTAGTCCATGCCATTCGGATTGACCTCCAGCACATGATAAATTTATAACCGTTCCTATAATTAGGAACGGTTATATTTCATTTAACTGTCCTTTTTAGTTAAATGAACTGTTTTTGTATAAGTATTACACTATATAGTGTCTTCTGTTCAAGATATATTTTCATTTAATTTACCTTCACTATTTAATACATACTTTTCACGTAATAGTTTTTGGTATACATTCATACCATTAACCCATAATTTTTATTTCAAATTCCGTTAAAGTACTTGAAGCGCTAATAAAGTGAAACTTTAATCAGTGGGGATTTTCTTCATCCCCCACTGATTATTAGTTGAACCAATCGGACTTTAATGGGCAGCCCAATCCCCACCTAAATTCTTTGCTTTCGCTGCATTTTCAGGTGGGGGTTTTACTGTCCATTAAAGCGGGATAAACGTTTGTTCAGAAAGTTGTCTAGATTTTTTGGGATTCATTCACTCTTTCTTCCAACAGAGCTACATCGCTCATCCCATGTAATATAGAATTTCATGCATTTTCTCTATAAATAAAACGCAACATTCTGTTAGTAATGCAAATACAGTTTTTGTTTTCCCTTCTTACTCAAAGGCTTAGCAATTAACTTTTATTAGCTACTCTTTTATGTTTCATACAAATACGACCCACGTTTTCTCGATACTATATAAGACTTTTAAAAGTCAGCTTTGAATATTTTCCCAACTCTAGCTCCCTTGGTCGAGAGTTGAGCAGTTAGCCTTTGCTAGCTGCTCCTGTTACTTAAAGAAATCATTTAACTATACTTTCTAAATAAATACAAATTCTTTATTCCTCAAATAAATCATTTTTTCTAATTTATGTATATTATTCAACTAATTCTACCATTAATCTTCTGTGCTACCTGTAGATCTTTTGTTTTAAATCCACTATTTATAGCCCATCTATAAAATAGAAATGAAACAATTGAAATAAGTACCATATCCCATCCATAAGTTATAATATTTAACCCACCAAATTTTTCACTTCCAATGTACGATATACAAATCATAAATAATAAATACCCTACAATCCATAATCCAGCTAAAAAATTCTTCTTAAATCCAACCCATTTTGTTTTTAATTGATAATAAAAATATATAGGTAAGCCCATAAGTATAATAAACATTACTTCTCCTGTTAACGGCCACCTTGCCCAATATAATGTTAATGATGCAAAAATGAACCCTAAAGGTGCGATAATGTTTAATCCTTTTATATAGAAAAGACGATGAAAATTAGGTGCAGTTTTTCTCAGGGTCATTACTGTTATTGGTCCAGTAACATATGAAATTAATGTAGCCACTGAAATCACTTCAGCTAAAACACCCCATCCTTTAAATAAAAATAAAAAAACAAAACAAATCATTAAATTAAACATCATGGCAAATCTAGGCACACCATATATAGGATGTAATTTCCCAAAAACTTTAGGGAAATATCCATTCTTCTCCATTCCGTACAGCATGCGTGATGTGGTTGCCATATAAGTAGTACCTGTACCCGAAGGAGATACAAAAGCATCTAAATATAATACAATAACTAACCAATTAATATTTAGTGCTATCGCTAAATCAGCAAATGGTGAATTGAAATTTAAATTTAACCATCCGTTAATTATCATATTAGGATTTACAGCGCCGATAAACGCAATTTGTAATAATACATATATTATAGTTGAAATTAAAATAGATCCTACAACTGCCCGAGGAATGGATTTCCCTGGGTTCTTTGCTTCACCAGCCATATTAATTGGACTCTGAAAACCATTGAATGCAAAAATAACACCGGATGTTGCCATAGCAGTTAATACATTTGACCAATTAGATACATGAAAGTCCTGATGACTAGTAAAGTTTTCTCCATGAAATCCAACGAATAGCAATGCACCAATTGTAAGACCAGGAATTACGATTTTAAATATAGTAATTAGAGAATTTACTTTTGCAAATAGACTAACAGTCCAATAGTTTAAAAAGAAATATATAATAATAAGTAAAGAAGCAGCTGCAAGACCTTTTGAAGTCAACATCCCATTGTCTACTAAATCCTTGGCCCAACTTGCCCACTCCCAAGGCCATGAACTCATATATTGTATTGAGGCTATAGCCTCAACTGGAATAACTGAGACGATGGCTATCCAATTCGCCCATGCAGCAATAAATCCTACGAAATCTCCATGTGAGTATTGGGTATATTTTACCATTCCGCCAGCCTCCGGAATCATAGCTCCTAACTCGCTATATGGTAAGGCAATAAATAATATTACAATCATTCCTAAGAGCCAAGAAAAGATAGCGGCCCCTCCTGATATTTTAGCAGCCTTCCATGCACCAAATAACCAGCCAGACCCTAAAATCGAGCCAATCCCAGTCATTGTGAGTGCAAAGGTTCCTAGCTTGCGTTTCATATTTTTCATTTTCCACACGCCCCTCGTTTACAAAATAAATAGGATTTTTTTATTTATTAACCATTTATTCATGTATACTAACCCCCTTTTTATTTAAAGTAAGAATACAAATTTTATAGACTCATTCACCATAAAATTTGCTGTAATTTGAAACCATAAAATTCATCTCCAATCAACTCTTTATATTGTATGTATACCCTTTATAATTCTCTCTAAACCTGAAATTTTTAACTATATTTGTTACGGAAAAACATCATAATCTAGTATGCCTCTATATTAAGAATATTTCAGTTCTAATAGACGAAAGTTCATCTTGTCTATGGTCTTAATTTGATAGGCGATACTACTCCCAGATGCACTCAAGCTAGATAAGAAACTGAAGGAAACTATTATAGAAATTTCTACATTTCGTTCGAAACATATGGCTCCCTTCTTACCAAAAACTCAACTCTAATTTAGTGAATTGATTAAGTGTATTGGGAGACTTTTATTGAGATAAATCTTCGGCAAATAATGACACCCCTTGTTTTTTATGCATATTCCTAAAAAGTATGTCACTCTTTCCCATTAATTAAGAAAATGCTAACGTGCTTTTAATCTCTAGAATAGTCCCAACTCTTAAGTTGATGGATGTGTGGCCGTACTCCATTGCTATCAAACAAAACAATGATAGTTACGGATGAATTAGCAATTATACGAATTTCATTTTTTTCGGCATTCTGCATCTAGACGGTATACCTATTAGCCACGGTAAAACTCTATTTCAAATCAAAAAAATAGATTACCTGCACACGAAAAAGTATAGTGCATAGGTAATCTATTTTTTGAGATTAATAAAAACCTAATTTATTTTTTGAATTCTTCCATCAATAATAGACTGAATTGGTTCTTTTGATTTTTTTATGTAATCTACTAATGCTTCAAAATCAGTTGGTCCTGTTTCAGCATCTTTACCGTTTTTAAAGGATACAAATCCATCTCCACCTGAAGCTAGAAATGCGTTTGCAACGACGCTGTAAGTTTTAGAAGGAATCATTTCTTCTCCATTTGTTAGGCGAATACTTGTTACTTTTTCTCCATTAGGTTTGTTTGCATCCCAAGTGTATTGGATCCCTGAAATTTGAAGCATTCTTGTTATATCTTTTTGCCATTGTTGATTTAAAATATCACGAATATCTTGACCCGTTAAATTTACTTTTATTAATTGATTTCCGAATGGTTGAATACCATATATCTCTCCCCATGTAATATCACCAGCATCTAAGTCATTACGAATACCACCAGGATTCATAAGTGCAATTTGAGATTGCATTGTTGCACGCTGGGCATCAGCAACTAAATTTCCAAGAGTAGACTCACCAGCTGTATTTAGTTTGCGATCTAGTGGAGCAATAGACTTACCTACAACTTCATTAACAAGAGGTGCGATTTTTGCTTGATATTTCTCCATCTTCTTCTTTATTTTTTTATCAGGCTCCATGCCTTCATGGTAAGTTGTAACAATTTCTGCTTTTTTCTCAACAATATCTTGTGTTTTACGATCAATCTTTACATCAACATCAGCAAAAGCCATACCGTAAGAATTTGCTTGTACGACAAGTTTATTATTAACAGTTCCATTTACATAAGTGTGGCTATGCCCACCAAAAATAACATCGACTTCTGGATCAGTCTCATTTGCTAATCGGACGATATCACCATTTGTTACGCCGTTCCCATCTGTTGTCCCCCCGTTATGTGCAAGAACAACGATAGATTTAACACCTAGTTTTTTTAATTGCTTTACGGATTTGTTAATAGCTTCAACTTCATCTGTAATTTCTACATTTTTTAGCATAGTAGGCATAACAAGATTAGGCACATCCGTTGTTACGACTCCGATAAATCCAACAGGAACTCCTTGTACCTTTTTTATAGTGAATGGTGGTAAAAATAAACGACCGGTGGATTTATTATAGAAATTTGCGGCAACATATGGGAATTTTGCTCCTTTAAATTTCCCTGTTTTCTCATGGTATCCACCATAAATAAGGCGGTTCATTTCTTCAACACCTTCATCAAATTCATGATTTCCTATCGTTCCAACATCGAATTTTAAATCATTTAGAAATTCAATGGTAGGTTCGTCTTGTAATAATGCTGAAACAGGAGTACTTGCTCCAACAACATCGCCAGCATGTACTTTTAATGTATTCGGATTTTGTTTTTCACGATCGCGTAAATAAGCCCCTAAGTACTCGATTCCCCCTGCATCTTTATTGTTAATTTTTTTTACTGTGTCTAGTTGCCCATGAAAATCGTTAATCCCGAGCATTTGCACATCTATGTAGCGGTTTGATTCTGTACTTGCTTGGGCTGAAGGCACAGCGAATACACTAGTAAAAGTAACTGTACTTAATGCTAAAGCAACTGGAATGATTTTTTTCAACATAAAATTTCTCTCCCCTAATAATTAAAATCTTACATAATACGATGTTATTTTAATATATTAAGAGGATTATTTCTATAAAAATTCTACTAATTATAAAAATTAATAAGATTTTATCGTTTTCTGACAAAAACATTTCTTTATTTTGAGGATTATTCAAAATATTATCTTGATAGTAATATAGCAATCCACCTAAGAGACAAAAAAACTCTAATCCATAAATTTTAGCCGTTAAGAAAAATATTCAACTCGAAACTAATAGAGATTTATCAACCTAACATTTCAATATCAACATTTAAAAATGAGCAAAAATTTCGTTATAGAAGATTTCGATTCTTTAAATTGGTTACAGTGGTGCACTACGCCGCATTCAAAAAGATGCTCCTGGATTTATCCAAGAGCATCTTTTTGAAACTTTATTTTTTATTTGTTTATGAACTATCTTATGATATTTAGTACTTCTCATATAAAAAAACATTTTAACAATCATATGGAAGGCTACCTAACTATTTTCACGGAATCTCTAGGTATTCTACTGTGCTCACTTCAATTAATAAGCATCTGATTCATGGCTTTTCTTTACTGCATCTTTTGTTGCTTCGTTTGCAGCTAATGACCCTTGACCATATTTTGATTTACTTACTTCGCGGCCTGGAAGTTTGTTTTCCGTTTTAGCTTCTTTCATTTTCTTTTCAATACCTTCTTTAACACGACGGCCATAATCTTCATCAGCTTGTGTGAAGTGTTCAATCATCGCATTCTGAATTCTTTTGTCACATACTACAAGTGCTTCAGATAGATTTTTAACCAACTCATTTCGTTCCCACTCCTCAAAACTACGATACGTGTGACCTGCTTGACCATAATTATTAGGACGATCGATTGGTGCACTCATAGCAGCCGCATTGTAAGTTGGTTGGTGTGGATGGTGCTTTTCTTGTTTTGCATCTTTATAACCACCCAGCATAGATGGCTCATAGTTAATATGCGGATTTTCTCCAGACTCTTTCGGATTACGCATATCCATTTGACCACGATGTTGATTTGTACGAACAGGTGCTTTAGGTGCATTAACAGGTAATTGTAGATAGTTTGCACCAACGCGATAACGTTGCGTATCTGAATAAGAGAAAGTACGACCTTGTAGCATTTTATCGTCTGAGAAGTCCATGCCATCAACAAGTACTCCTGTACCAAAAGCAGCTTGTTCAATGTCTGAATGGTAATCAACTGGATTACGATCAAGAACCATACGTCCTACTGGTAACCAGGGGAACTGCTCCTCTGGCCAAAGCTTCGTATCATCAAGAGGATCAAAATCGAGTTCTGGATGATAATCATCCTCCATAATTTGTACAAATAGCTCCCACTCTGGATAATCTTTGCGCTCAATTGCTTCATATAAATCTTGTGTTGCATGACTAACATTCATTGCTTGAATACTGTTTGCATCTTCTTGTGTTAAATTTCGAATTCCCTGCTTCGGCTCCCAGTGATATTTCACCAATACCGCTTCGCCTTTTTCATTTACCCATTTATAAGTGTTCACACCAGATCCCTGCATATGGCGATATGTTGCTGGAATACCCCATGGAGAAAATAAAAATGTAATCATATGCGTTGCCTCCGGGGTACGAGAAACAAAATCAAACATTCTCTGAGGATTCGCCACATTCGAAACCGGATCAACCTTAAACGCATGAATCATATCTGGGAACTTCATCGCATCACGAATAAAGAAAATCTTCAAATTATTCCCTACTAAATCCCAGTTACCATCTTCCGTATACATTTTCACTGCAAAACCTCGTGGATCCCTTGCTGTTTCTGGTGAGTCCTTAGCTCCAGCTACTGTAGAAAAACGAACCATTAACGGTGTTTTTTTGCCAGCCCCCGAAAACACTTTCGCACGAGTATATTTTTCTACCGGCTCATCTCCAACTTTTCCATACGTTTCAAAATACCCAAATGCTCCAGCTCCTCGCGCATGTACTACACGTTCTGGAACCTCTTCTCGATCAAAATGAGAAATTTTTTCGATGAAGTGATAATTTTCAAGTGTTGCTGGACCACGATTCCCAATTGTTCGGATATTTTGATTATCCTTCACAGGGTGCCCCTGTCGTGTTGTCAATGTCTCACGTTTCACGTCTTGTTCCTCTAGAGAATTCATGTCCTGGTTTTCTTCCATAATTGAAAACCTCCTCAAAATTATTCACCTTTAGGTATTTCCATTTATTAGAAAAAATATGATAGAATTGCAAATTATTTATCATGTATCAATTAACAATGATATAGTTGTAATCAGTCCTTTAAGAATAATAGGAGTGCTTCATGTGTTAATTTCCCACTATATTCAAATGGTACAGTTGCATCTGAATCACCATGAATAACAAGGGTAGGTATATTAATCTTGGCTAAATCGCCTCTGAAGTCTGTTTTGCTGAAAGCAGCGATATCCCTATTGTAAAGTCGAAATGATACTACCCCAATTAATAAATATTACTAACCGTATATCTATCATATATTTTATAAACAAGATTAATTAGATTTAAAAAAGGATTTCTTTTTCTTTACTCGTAATAAGTCACCTGTCCATCCTTTCACTCTCATATACAAATACATACCTCCTGTTGTGAAAATAATAAATAAGAGAGCAATTAAATAGCTATATTTCCATTCTAGTTCAGGCATATATTTAAAATTCATCCCCCACAATGCTCCTAAGGCCGTCAAAGGCGTACTTACAGCAGTTAATACAGTAAGAGCTTTCATAATCTCATTCCCACGATGTGAAGAAACAACTTCTTGTAAATGAATCATCGTGTCCAATTCTTCTTGGTACTCTTTAACAAGTTGTAATCCACGCTCTAATTTTACGTTTGTTTGTTTATAACAAAGAGTGTTTGTTAAGTTTTCTAACCAAGCTTCTTTCAGGCCTTGTAACACTTCTTGTATTAAGCGAAACACATGTGTGTTCATAAATAGTTCATGACGAATATGATAAATTCTTTCTAAAACTGCTATGTTATTATGATGATAAAAATCCCATAATACATTCCTAAAATTGTTTTCGAAATAGTCAACCTTTCGCAAGTAGTGAGATATAAAGATTGATAAGATAGCACATAATCCTTCAGCGGAACTATTACAATTTTTCACACTAAAAGAGGAATTATGTATTAATTTTTGGAAATCCTCTTCCTCTTTTTCCTGGACCGTTATGAGTATTCCATGAGCTACGAAATAATGAAGAAATTTTTGAATTTTGGCGTCCTTTTTATCTTGATCAAATAAAAACGAACCATATACACAAGTTTGACTTGATGATAACGTATAAACATATAATCCATTTTCACAAGGAGAACTTATTTTCTTTATAAATTGAGAGAAATAAGATGTTACATCACGAGGAATTATAGAAGAAAGTTTTTCAAGCTCACTAGTTTTCACATGATACCAACTCCATTTCGGCATTTTTATGCATTCCATATTATTCTTCCTTTCTAAATAGTTTTATGTTTGATCGAATCATATCCGTAATATGAAATTTGTATGTAGGTATTCATGTCTTGGAGGAAAAGTTTTTAGATCAACTAAATTACAAAACAAATGGCATAGGAGGTCTTATTCTATTAAAAGGAAGACCCCCTATATATTAGCTATTTTTATTCTCAAATTTAAACATTTCCTCTATACAAGCACTTTTTATCTTTTCTTATAAAGCATTTTTTATATATGGAAAAGAAGCTACATAATTTGGCACGTCTATTCAACGAACTCCATTTCGGTCGTTATTATAATTTAGATTCATATACAGATTGATTGGTGATGTCGTCAAATACTTGACTTCCAATCATGTAGTATCCATGAAGTGCAGCCTCTTTCGAAGCGTCTACCATACGGAAAGAAGAAATTTCACCTTGTATTTTTTCAATTCGTTTTTTGTGGAGATCTACTATTCCTCCTGTCCAAATAATAGTGTCATACTGGTCTAACTTAAATTGTTCTTGTAATACACGCATAACGTCTTGGAAGTGTGCATCCAACTCTTTTTGAATCAAAGTATGAACCTGACTTGTCTGAGGATCTTCTTCTCGACCTCCATATCCTTTTTCTAATATGTTTGGCATATCGTTAATATGCAATTGATTACTTTCACCCGCATGATTCTGCACGATATTCTTAATATTTTTCAAAGGCTTGCTACATCCTAGTTCCGTCTCATAATGATTTAAAATGACATTCTGTTTCATATCTGTCATTTCTAATGTACGAAATCCACCATCAATAATTAAGATACGATCTTGTTCCTGAATGATTCCCTCTTTTAAGAAATAGGCATGTAAAGCGACCGGTTGCTGAAGAATTAAAGCATTTTCCACCGTAATAGTAATAAATTTCCCATCAATTTGCACAGAAGTTTCTTTTTTTAGTGCACGTTGTAATTGCTCATGCTGACTACCAAAATAAGTGACAGGAAGCCCGGTAACAACTAAAGGTAACACGACATTTTCTTTATAATCCTTTGCAATGCAACCAAATATTTGTTGTTTAAACCGTTCGCTTTCATAATAATTTTCTATTTCTTCGTCAAATGGAGGAAGCAATGAAGCGTCAGATTGATGCGCTTCATTTCCCATGTAGTATGCAAAGTCTAAATCTATAAAACTTACCTTTGTTAAATCTTCACTTTCATCATGATTAGGTACAGGGGCTAGTGTGGAAGCTTCACTCTTAATCGTCACCTCAGAATCTACATCCTGTCGATATGCCCGCTTAGTAAAACCAATTCCTACATCAATTGCATACAGAGATTTCATACTTTCTTCCTCACTTTCTCTTTTTAGAATTAAATTTAAGCACTCTCTTCTTTCATATATTTCTTTTCATTTTTCGTTTTTTCTCCGTCTATGTCCTTACTGTTTTGATTTATTTCGTTATCCTTTTCATCTGTTTTCTTTTTGTTCGTTTCGTTTTCTGTTAAGTCTTTAATGGTAGAAATGACAACTGGTGTGGCTGTAAGCAGTTGTGGTAATGTTTGTTTTGCAACATTAGCTGCAGTTACAGAGAATTGTTTACTTGTTTCGGTTACCTTCTCCAATGTTTCCTTTATGTTTCCTTCTTGCAATTTTTCTTTTACGCTTTTTCCTTTTGTTTGTATCGCTTTCCGATTTTCCTTTTTTAATAAGGAGACTATAACTCCAGTCGTAATCCCAATCATAGCGTATTTAAATATTGTATGTTTCATTTTTTCTCACCCTTCTCCACTTTTATTTTCTTCCATGCTACAAGCTAAAATAATTACCTTACCTATTGCAGTCTATTAGAGAGAATAATAGTTTTGCGGTTGCCTATCACTCGCCGTTGGTGTTTCAGCTGTTACTAGGAGTAAGATTCTCCCTTGATCTAGTTTTTCTTCATATAAGTTAGCTTCCTCCTTCGACAACCCCATTTCCTCCATTTGATTTCGGAGTTCGTCCCCTTTTTTGGAGAAAAAGTTGATAATACTTGTGCCCAATCCTTGTTCTTTTACTCCAATCGTATTTATATTTGTATCATCCGCAATCTTTTTTGTTAGATGTTTTTCATGTGTTAAGACGTAAATGTCATCTTGGTGAATCCCTTGTAATTCTAGCTCTTTTACTTTCATAACTACTTCATGTTCATTATCATATTCATGAACCACCGGTTTTCTTTCATTCTTATGCATTGTATTTTTCCTCCTTTAGATTTTTTATTTTCTTATTTAGTTGTTATGTAATATGTAATACACCTATTTTAAAGATGTTAAACCTAAATTTTCAAAAAACTTCACACAATAAGTTATTAATGTTTTTCAATATTAACGAGATGTCACGAGCACTTTCCTTTGATAGCAGTGTTACAAATAACGATTTGTTTGGAAGGCAAGCCCTTTATTTTATAGAAAATTTCTATTTGGAAAAATAAAAAAACACTCCTTTTCAAAGAGTGTTTTAAAAAAATATATAACCTAATAGTAATGTTTCTATTTTAATCGCAGAAAGAAAGTCTTTATTAAAACATATGGTTGCTAATTTAATTGCAGTCTTCCTTGCACCCAAGCAGTAATATCATTTATAACATACTCAGGGATATTAGCAGAATTATAATATTCATCCGTTTTACTTATTTCTTCATAACCTTCTGTAAATAAGGGATTTAACTTTGGATATAGTCGATAATCAACGTTACCTCGTTCTTTTAGTTGTTCTTTCCAAAGAGGGATTTCGATTTTCGATTGAACTTGATAGTCTCGTTCTCCTTGAATAATAAAAAGCGGTGTCTTTTGTTCTTTTGACATTTCCACTGCTTTCATTTTACGGATAGAATCCTTACTTCACAGAATTTTTTTGCTGTTTTCATTATATCCTTACTATACAAATGAAAATATACAAACTTTGCATAAAAAAATGATTTTATAGTACCTTTTTAATATCCATGTCCACCTTGCCAGCCACCATGTCCGCCTTGCCAACCACCGTGTCCGCCCGGCCAACCACCATGTCCACCTTGCCAGCCACCATGTCCACCTTGCCAACCACCATGTCCGCCCGGCCAACCACCGTGTCCACCTTGCCAACCACCGTGTCCACCTTGCCAACCACCGTGTCCGCCTTGCCAACCACCGTGTCCGCCTTGCCAACCACCGTGTCCACCTTGCCAACCGCCGTGTCCACCCGGCCAACCACCGTGTCCACCTTGCCAACCGCCGTGTCCACCTTGCCAACCGCCGTGTCCACCCGGCCAACCACCGTGTCCGCCTTGCCACCAGCCTGCATAGCCTTGTCTCTGTGAGTTCATTCCTTCGCATCCCTTCTTATTAAAAGTTCAAATACTGTAACTGGGTATTCTCTAAATATAATTATGTATCCCAAAAATAAATGTATCCGCAAACATCCCGATTCTTGGTAAAGTAATTATCTAATGAAAAAACATTTATTATTGCAAATCTAAGCTCTATAGTTGGGCTTTAGTTATACAAAGAAAAACGATACTTCACTATTGAAGTATCGCAAAAAAACTATTTACTTACATTATTATGATTATAACCCATCGCCATCAAGCTAAAATTTTATAGTACCCACCAGAATGAAAATTTGTGCTAACTTGTAACAAAAAGCTCATTTTTTCGTTTTGGGGTAATTCTGGATTCTTAGGTTGATGGGTATGTGGAGCTACCCCTATATGGCCTGAAAATCATTGACTGTTGATTTTGTTTTGATTGCCGATATATTCAATCACCATCTAACCATTTTTGAGTATATTCGATAAACCGTTTTGTTGCTGGTAATGCGTGTTTAATTGAAGTAAGTGACAGCCCAAGTGATCGTACAGGTTTATCTTCCAACTCCACAATCGTAACATTTTCGCTTTGTCCTTGTAATGCGAGTTCAGACATGACACTGATTCCCAGCCCGTTCTCCACCATCGCGACAATCACATGATCATCACCGGTTTCGAATTGGATATCGAGCTGAACCCTAGCCGCTTCTAATACTTTCCTAACATCGTAACCGCATGAAGAAGCAGGCATAATAAAAGGCTCTTTCTCGAGCTGATCATACTGAATTATGGATTGTTTACTTAATGAGTGATTTTTAGGAAGGATGCATAACATTCGATCTTTTCTTAGTGGAATAGATTCTAGATGGCCCGATGATGGTAGTGACATAAAACCTAAGTCAATCACCCCTTGTTGAATCCACGTTTCAATCATTCCATAATCACCTTCCATTAATTTGATTTCAATTCGAGGATGCTCCAAGCGAAAGCGATGGATGATTGTAGGCAGCCAGTGGATAGACACGCTTGTAAAGGTACCAATGCGCAAAGTTCCTGCCACTATGCCATTAATATCTGCAACAGTTTGCTTTAATCGCTCATTATGATTTACTACTTCACGAACATGCGTTAAAACACGCTCACCATTTTCCGTTAATCGAACACCTGTTTTATTCCGGAGTAACAATTGAAAACCATACTCCAATTCAAGACTTCTAATCGCATGGCTGACACCTGACTGAGTCAAATTCAGTGCTTCGGCCGCTCTTGATAAGTTCCCCATTTCAACCGTCTTCAGAAAGATTTCTAACTTAGTCAGACTCATCGATTCTCCTACTTTCTCATGTATGAATTTTATTCAAGTATATCATTACATATATTCGTTTTACTAATACTTGAATCACAATTAAACTAAGTACATAAAAATTTTAAAGGAGAACTAAAAATGAAACCAATAAAGGCTAATCTTATGATCTTACTTGTTACAATGACCTGGGGTACTTCCTATCTTTTTATGAAAATCGGATTGGAAACTGTCCCTTCATTTTCTCTTGTTGCATTGCGCTTTGGTATTGCTTTTTTGGTTTGTGCTGCTGTTTTTTTTAAACAAATTCGTTCAATTCATTTTGTCACTCTAAAATACGGCTTTATTCTAGGATTTTTACTTTTCGTTGTATCTGCTTCAGTCATCTTAGGTTTAAAAACGACATCAGCTTCAAATGCTGGTTTTCTAGCCAGTTTGACCGTAATCTTTATCCCTTTATTATCTATCGTTCTGTTCAAGGATCGACTGAGTTACAGACTGATCATTAGTTCCCTTGTTGCAATGACTGGAATTGGTTTACTGACTTTGAATAATCAATTAACACTCAATTCTGGAGATTTACTTTGTATACTAGCTGCTCTCTTTTATGCTTTTCATATTATTGTCACCGGAAGAGCGGCTAAAGTTGCCAATACATTGCAGCTTGGGATTCTTCAGTTGGGATTTGCAGGAGGGTTTGGCGTACTCTCTGCCCTGATTTTCGAAGAGCCGCAACTTCCATCCACTAAAGAGAGTTGGATCGCTGTACTGGTGTTAAGTATTTTCTGCAGTGCTTTTGCCTACATCATTCAGGCGATGGTACAGAAATACACAACACCGACACATACAGGACTCATTTTTTCATTAGAACCTGTATTTTCTGCACTGTTTGCATACCTGTTCATGAACGAATTATTGTCAATCCAAGGGTATATCGGAGCATTACTTATTCTAAGCGGTGTTATACTTGCTGAGATAAAGGTAAAACGAAAATCTACATTTAAAGCAAAAAAGAGAGAGATGGAATGCACAGAGTAGTACTATAAATCCTAATTTATATATAGTTTTCCTAATTACAATAAAATTCTAATACAATTAAGTAAACTTTTTTAATTGATATTTTCAGGATACGCCTTTTTTATTAGCCAACTGCCATCCTCAAGTGGTAAAAGCACTTAAATATCAAACCATTCTTCTGCCAAATGGCGAGCTTCATCTTGGAAACGTAGGAGAACTTCTGGTACATTGGATGGCTTAGATTTACTCTCGCTTTTGATATGCTCCTGAATAGTAGCATCCCGACGAATGAAGATTCTTTCACGATTTATCACAACCTCTTTCATTCTTTTTAGTTTAAAAAGACGGATCGTTTCTTTCTCTAGGCAATAAATTTGTTAATACTTATTCTCTTCCTTTGAGAATGAGCATATGTAGCTCTACTATTCGCTTGTAAACTTCACCTTTTGCATCTGAATAGGTGAAGTTTACTAATACATAGCCATCTAACGCTTCGTCTAATACTTTTAGTTTCGGTCGAAAATACCCAATACCATCCCAAGAAGAATAATTGATTAGTACGCGGTTTGTTTTATTTTGAAATTCTTCTTCATATGATGGCTATATAATAACTATGTATTTTTTCTACTAGACGTCGGTATTGCTCTCTACCATATGAAGTGGAGATACTACGGAGAGCGGTAACGATAGCAGCAAGCTCATCATTTATTAGAACATTTCGATCCAGACGATAACCTTCTGGCAAACCAACGCCACTATTTATTCCTTGATAGATGACAATTGGAATGCCAGCTGCATTGATTGCATCAATATGATACCTCAAAACGTTCCACTTTAATAAACTTTTGTATTATCATCTATATTTTCAATCTTAATAAATTCAAACTCTGCTTCATACCCATCTCCTTGTGGACTGCAAGCATAAATGCCAACTTTCATGCAATCTTTTTCTTCAAAAAGGTGAACCATTCTTATTTGTTTCCATAAATCCCCGTCTAATGAATAATCAACGTAGTAATTATTTCCCCTTCTTGTTATGCGATAATAAAGAGAATTTAAATCTCCAAAAAACTCCTGACTAGACCAATCAGAATATCCATTCTTTGTTACAACAACACCTAATTTACTATTGTCATCAGGTATATACTCAACCGATGTCTTTAACCAAGTATCTTTTGAAAATCGAACCATTAAACCTGCTTGATCATATCTATTCGCTGGTTTAGATTTTACTTTCGTGATCAATCTAAAGTCTCCATTTAGTTCATAGTATAAAAAATGTCCATTATCAACTTGAAATTCATAATGTGTTTTTTGCCAGAAATCTGTCTCTTTATCCGGTTTGACTATTAACTTCGATTTATTGCTATTAACCTCCCAATCTTTAGGGGGAGAAAACCACTTTAAACTTTTATCAAATTCCGCATTATTAAATTCTTCTATTAATTTATATTGATTATTCATGAACAATATCCCCTTAATCTTTTATATTTATTAATGAAGGAACTAACCTTTTTCAAATTTGCATTTTAACTAGATAAAATACAAAAAACTCCCGTTCCTATAAAAGGGACGAAAGCTAATCCGCGTTGCCACTCTAGTTAAAAACGTAAAAATATACGCCCTCCACTTAAATTATTAACTGCTTGTAGGTGGAAACGATTACGCACTTCACATTGAATTGTTCCTCATTTCCCTCAAGGACGGATTCACAAGTTCCTTCTATCAGTTTACACCACCCACCGGCTCTCCAAAAAAACTACTTGTACTATTTCCCTTTATCGCTTTCAAACAATATATATTTTAATTATCATCACTTTACAATAATTCTGTGTATTTATCAAGGGATGTTTTTCAAAATAAAATATATTCATAATTAATTCACGAAATTACATTTCCTAATATATAAGGAGTTTATATTTTATCTAGAAATATTGTATTTTGCATAAAAGCCACGAAGATATAAATAAAAAATAATACGATTTGTACGAAAGAATAACCATACAATGGCTCCTTAAAACATCTATTTAAGAAAAACTTAAGAAATTCACTTCTAAATTCATAAGAATTTTTTCCTATACTTAAAAATAAGTAATTTAACAAGAGGAGAAACGATCATGAAAAAATTTGTAATTTGCATAATAGGAATAGGTCTTCCTATATACTTACTACCTTTCATATTACGCGGGGATTTAGACAGATTTAATCCGATTGCTGAAGAAAAAAATGTATATGCGGTTGCGCAAGGTTATGGCGTTCCAGATTATCATTATAAAGGCCGGGCTATTTACTCACTAAAAAGTTTTGATGAATTAAGCAATGAGAAAGAATATAAAGTGGGAACGAACACGCCTAATGATTTTATAAGAAAAACTTACTTAAAAATTCATGTGAAAGGAAAGTATGTGTATTCTTACGACATTATCACTGAAAAGGATATTCCGAAGAAAATAAGAAGGAAATTGGAAATAGAAGTTAAATAAAAGAGCCCACTCGTATGAGTTGGCTCTCCGGTCTATCATTGTTTCAATAGCCATTCTTCCATTACTTTCACTGTTTCATCTCGTTGTGCTTTTGGCGTAATTAAACTCGCATTATCACCTTTTTGCTCGCCATACATGCCAAAATGAGCATGATTGCCCCCTTTTATCATGTGCATAGTTGTATTTTTTGACATGAACTTTTTATTGTTCTCTATTTTTTCTACAGTTGCTAAAGCATCTACTTCCCCGTAAATTGATAACATTGGAATCGACTTAGTAGAGAAGTCATCTGCAGGATACGAACCTAAGAAAATAATCCCGTCTACCTTTTCTTCATGTTGAAAGGCATACTTAGAAATCATAGCTCCGCCCATTGAATGCCCCGCAACATACCATTTTTGAACTTCCGGATACTTTTCAATTACACTATCTACCTCATTGATTCCAAGTATCGCTAAGTTTAATGGTAATTTAGGCATTACTACAAAATGTCCATCTTTTGCAAGTGCTTCCCCTAAGTAACTATAAGCCTCCGCTTCTACTTTCGCTCCTTGATAAAAAATAACCCCTATTTTAGCATCTTTCTCTCCAAAAGCTATATAATCTTCATCTTTTTTATCATCCACTAACGACAAAGCCTCTTTCGTCGGTTTGTAACTAAACTGAGACCAAACAAAAAAACTAATACTTCCTATAAGTAAAATACCTAGTAAAGAGTACAGCATAATTTTTATCCATTTCTTCACAAAGATGACCTCCCTAAGATGTATATATTCTATATTTTAGATTACCATTCATACACATAAAAACTCGAGCATTTTTATTATGCTCAAGTTTTTATTTACGTTTTTAATTTATGCATTCAGCTACTTTATTAGCTGAAACTTTAACAACTGTTTCTTTTCCACCTGTTTTATCAATCATGAAGCCATGAACTTTAACATTAGAAGGCACTAACGGATGATGACGAATCATATCTATACTCTTCTCAATATTTTCACTAATATTTCCTTTTCCACTTAGCCATTCCTCAAGGCTACCACTTGAAAATTCAGGCATACAATTTTCAAAGAGATAGTCTAGTTCCTTGTTATTTTTTATAGAATCACGTTGAATTTGCAGATTAAATACATTAGTTTCTTTATCCTCTATTCCGACAACAAAAATTTCTTCCACATTTTCTTCATAAATAGCAATAATAATAGACCTCATTATATCTCCAAAAGGATGTACAATTACAGAATCACAGCTGTGTATAGTCAACATATTTTCTCGTTGAATGTTAGTTACTTGTTGGATAATAGGCTCTATTCCTTGTTCCATCTCTGTTAACAATAAAACCTTTTTATGCTTTGCATTCATATATAGCACTCCTTCTTCATGATTGTATTTATGAAACTTTTAAGCTAGTAACAATGATTCATTACATGATTTTTACCAGTTTTTCCAGCGTCCCTCTGGATCAATACTTGCAAGTCTGACCCATCCATTTTGAACTTTTTCTCGAAATGTGAAATCCTTATTTAGCAAACGTTCTATATATTTAGTAGGCGCTTGAATTACAATGAGTAAACGAAGTGGTGAGTGATACGTTTCACTATCTGACTGCATAACGGATTGCCAAGGTAAGCCTGATAACAAATCACTTGCATTTCCTTGCATAACACCGAGACCTGCCGTAACGGTTTGTGTTGTTTTGTTTCCACTACCATAATAATGAGGAGCTACAGTTGAAGCGTAATATTGTAGATTGATCCACTGCGCTACTGTTCCTGGTCCCGCTATAATGCTAGCTAAGATATCGCCATTTTCATCCTGTTTCCAATCATAATTATGAAGGAAAGCCCTACCTTCTAAGTCACAATCCTGAGTCAATTCACGCTGCCCGATAATAAAAGATGCATTACGAGCTAATCCCCATTCCGGACGTATTTCACTCCAATCTTCTGCAAATCGGTGCGCCTCTTTACTCGGATTTTTTATTTTCGTTTTAAAATGAGGTAATTGCATTAAACGCTCTCTATTTGCATGTTGGCTTACATTCGGCATAATCGACTCAATACTATCAAATGCTTCTTGCGCAGTTTCCGAAAGTTCTGGGACGTAAATCCATTCCAATTCATCCACTGTTGTTTTATGTTCAGCTGCTGCAAAAACGGTGTCCTCAGGAATTTTAATGCCTTCAGCAGACAACGCCTCTCTTACTTCTGGAAGATTACATAAAGTAGCGAAAACTTTTGCATTGAACCCTCCTGCTGCTCCGCCACAAGCACCACACTCAAGCGCTGCAGCATAAGGGTTGTTCGTGCTTTGACTACTGTGTCCGCACATTACAACTAAAGGCGCGAATTTTTCTGTCAGTCCCACCATTTTTAAAGCTTGACGCACATAGTTCACTTTTTCTTCTTTCGTAAAGCCGATAGGTATCTCACATTTTGTATCATGGACATGATTAAGTGAGAATGTTGTATTAGGTTTTTGTAACATATTTTTACGAAGGTTACGAATGAAGCCACCTACTCTTCTTGGCACAAAACTCCTTGTTATCATTTGTAAACCAAGTAAAGGGCCACTTACCTCAGGTAATAGCATACTTGTCAGTACATTTTTTTTCATCGTCTTAAACGTATAACTTACTGAGCTGTCTATCTTTTTACGCTGCTCATAAGATTTATATTCATTTTCATCCGCGAGTTCTTTTATTTGATGTTTCGGTTTTAATATAACTGGCAAAGAAGGATGGCTGTTATTACTGCCTAGTTCAGTAGTCGCAATTGGTAACCCAAAGAAACCAGCTATTCCAAACGTTTCAAACGGACCTAATTTTTCAAGGTGGCGACGAAACGGTTCTGAACGTACATCAATACAAAATGCTAATTGAGCTACTACATGCTTTTTATCATTCGTTGCACGTTGTTTAGAAGCGATCTTCTCCCTTAATTGCTCTGCATGCGTCTGTTCCCAAGCTTCTAGCCAAAGTTTCTTGCGAGTATTTTCATCAAAGCGATAAGCGAATGCTAATAATTCACTTTGTTCAGTTGCAGACATTTGTAACCATTTCTCTACTGAAATATCCCCCCAATAGATCCAAGAAGCTATAAGTGGGACGATCGAAACTTTTTTCTCAACCTTTTGATTTTTCAAAGGTAAATACGGTTTTACAATGGCTAGCTCCATAGAAATTCGAACTGCTAAATATTGTATGAGAAGTTCCTGTTCCTCAATTGATTGTTGCGAGCGCCATCGTATCATTCCTGCCCATCCAGGCAAAGAAAGTAAGTGCCCTTCAAGGTAAGCTTGCCTGTTAGATTCAGAAATTCCTAGTTCAGATAATGCTTTTGTTAAAGCTATAAGGGCATCTTCTGGCCAATCTTTTAAAACTTTACGTTCAGTTTTACTGAGCGCTGGATCAAATGTAATAAGGTGGTGCCACGCACGATACAAACCTTTCTCTCGGTTTGGCATCGTCCAACTTGATCCGGAGTCATCAAGATATAATTTACACCATTTAATAATATGGTAATTAAGAACATCTGATAGGTTGTCACCCTTTTGATTCTCTATAAGTGAACTGATTGGTTGCATAGAAGAGTCTTCCATACTTCCTGTATTTATATAACTTATTTCTTCTGCTAATTTATTTAATTCTGGCGATGATAATAAACTAGAAGGTAATCTCTCTAACTTTAAAGCTGCTTGGCAAAAACGCTCTGCTCTCTCTCGAGGAATATGAAAAGATTGTGAATCAAGCCAACGAGACAAGCCTATTTGTAAAAATGATTCCTCAATCTCCCCTTTCATCTTTGCCGAATGAATCATGGAGGCACTAGGATATATATCTACATTACGAGCTTCTTTTAACCAATCTGCAACTTGTTCAAATGATTGTTTTTCAAGTCCCATCCAAGGGTGATGAGCTGCAAAGGTTGAGATAGGCCAAAGTGGTGCAATCACTCGGCTAGCAGATTCAACTAAATCATTCATATTCTTTTCTTGTATTTCAATGTTTGTATCTTTCTTTTTTAAAGTTTCTTTCGTTACGATTGACTGTATGCTCATCACTGATTACCTCCCTTTGATACATCATGTTTCAGATAGCTTGGATGACTTTCTACTGACTTTTGTCTCGCTTCACCTACTCGAACGAACCAAAGATACATTACAGCAAATATTGTAGAAGATTGATTACGAGTAACGAGAGTACTAATAACACTACCAAATAATAAGAGACTTATAACAAAAATAACGGCTGGAGCTGAAGGTTGAACATTTTGATACATGTCAGTATGCAACCATTTATAAAGAGAGTTATGAACGGTAAAGTAAATGAGAGAAAATCCACTCAAAACAATTAAGCCAGCAATTCTTCCCATTCTTCCCTCTCCAAAAACAACAAGCTGTTTCCATGAAACGTATAATGACCAACCTAAGATGAACGCACTAACGAATTGATACCCCTCTCCAGAAGTCATAAACCAGAAAGCAATTGCTATAAATAATCCGAAAACACGTCCGACTATCATCCATAAATTGGACATCTTTTCATTAGATTGCTTCACTCCCTCAAAACGTTGTACGGAAGAACCAGCTTGTAAAAACAGTGTGGCTTTAAATAAACCATGTAACATTAAATGTATAACAGCTGCTAAATACGCTCCTAATGCGCATTGAATCAGCATAAACCCCATTTGTGCAATAGTGGATCCTACTAGCTGACGTTTATAATCAACTTGGACTAAACTAATTCCTGTTCCTATTAAGACAGAAATACTAGAGAAAATGAGTAAAATGATTTGTGCAATATCATCATGAAAAAGAGGTGAAAATCTAGTTAACATGATACCACCAGCATTTACTAAACCCGCATGCATAATAGCCGAAACAGGCGTCGGAGCAACAGCTGATTCAATTAACCATCTTTGGAAAGGCCATTGTGCTGCTGGAATCATCACAGCTACTATAATCAATAAGTTAATTCCTGTTTTCTCCAATGTTCCAAATTGAGCTACATTTTCATTCGTTACAACTGATGTTAACTGCCACTGTCCAGTTATTTGAAACAGCCAAATGATAGCTGATAGCAAGGCAATCCAACTTATTGTAAATAAATAGCCTGAGATTTTTGTTGCTTCACTAACTACCTTCCACCCTTTATTTAGCCCGATGAGTAGAACCAATCCTATAAGAGTTGCTCCCCAACACATAATCATGAAGCGAAGATCATCACTTAACCATGCGACCGAAGATACACCTGTAGTAAATGTAAAAAGTGCAAAGTATTTTCGATATGAGCGATCTCCCATTAAGTAACGTACAGAGAAACGCTGAATGATTAAACCAATTGTAAGAACGAAGAAAGCCATGAACCAAGCTAAAGTATCTAGATGCCAAGGCCCCACAACTCTATCTCCATTGTGATTAACAAGTGCAAGTAAAGAAACCAATGAAGGCAAAGCAGCGATACCAATATGGATATGAACAAAACGTAAAGGCATCCTTGCATGTAAAAACAATAATCCACTTAGCCAAGAAGCACTAAGCGCGATAAAAAATAATGTTAACAGTGTTGATGAACTTAGCGAAATTAACATGTAAAATACTCCCTTCCAAACGAAAATAACCTATAAAAATTCCTTTTCATTACGATAGTTTTTTTAATTTCAATTTTTATTCACTCTTTTTCGTACATCGTTTTTTCCATAAAAAAAACCGACAACTTCCATAATTCAATGATTTTATATCATCATTGAATTATGGAGATTGTCGGTTTCACTTCAACTAACTTCAATAAAGTTTTTTGAAGAGCTCCCATTTTATAGAGGATAGTAATATATGTATTACTCCTATGAAAAATAACAGTATATCTCTGATCTCCTAGATTATGCAATCAATATATCAATTTATGTTATGCGCTATCTTTTAATTAAGAAACTTTTTCATTTAGTCAATATTACATATTAAAAAAATGCTAAAGCCTTAATTATAGCAAACAGTTAAAATAAGCATCTATTAATTTTTAAAACAATTATAAGATAAACCATATTAAGCAGTTTGTCAATTTATTTATCCATTTTTTCAAGCATTATTTCAATCAAAATTCATTATACGTAAATAATTTCAAGTTTTTAATTATTATCATGTTAATAATTATAAATAAAGTGCAAAACTTTTAGGTTTCTTAATTATCTCCCACTAACACTACGGTGATTTTAATTTTTAAAATTTCTCCTCAAGATTATGGAACAATTTAAAAATCATTACTCGTTCACCAGTACGAGAACTTATATCCGTATGAAAACTTTTTACTTCTTCTCCAGTTAATTCTAGTATAATCTCTTTCAAATCGTCAATTCCAGATTCAACTAGCTCCGAACGATTTTTCTTTATCGTTAGCATACCGTCTTTCGTTTCGCAAACAGTGTACTCAGCCGGTGTTAAAATACCTTGTAAATTTACGATAATCATATCTCGTAATATATCTGTCTTAACGGATATAGACCCGCGTCCTAGGTAGTCCTTCTCCCAGTGCGTAATTGCTTTACTTATCTCTGATTCAATAGAACCTTTTGAGTTTTTCATTTATGTATCCTCCTTCAATAAAATAAATTTACAATAACAATATAATAATCTGGATTGATTTTATTTTCAATTATTGAGAACAATTTATAGGAATCGTTGTAGGGTATCCTTTAGGATTAAACTAAGTTTTTATATTGCAATATACGTTTTTTTGATTATCCCAAATAAGCTACTCTTACTATAAGGACTCTGTTGCATACATTTCTAAAAAGGACATTCCGGAGAAAATAAGATATCTCTTATAACGTAATATACAAATAAAAAAGCCTACGCTGGTGAGTAGGCTCGTTCTCTTTTTATTTTAGTCAAAAAGCTATACATACCTTCATTCGAACACATTACCAGATTAGGTTTATGCATATTTCCTTCGAATTTTCCCAACCACCAATAACAGAAAGGGAATTCCAAACATGTAAACCGGAAATGCAACTGGAATCACAAAAAATAGGTAGTAATAATGAGTAAATGTTTGGATATTTTTAACTGATACAGCTATGATGAACGAAATAGGAGCAAGAACCAAAGCTACTTTTCGCCAATCCTTTAAATGAAATATTTGTGCTGTTCCATAACAAGCGATAAACATGTATAACGCCAGTTTAACAAAAATACTAAAAAACCAAATAATCACTATCAAAATATCTACATTTTGAATGAACTCCATGACGGATATGTACCGGCTCAAATCGTAAACCGGATACAAAAAACTTGAAGATAGATTCGGACCGAATGTTAAAATGACCGCTAATGTTCCGATCGTTACCATGAAAACGGCCAGTCCTACTCCCCACATTGCCCGCGATGACGCTTGTTCTGGTTTGTCCATAAAGAAAACGAACATCATCATCATGACAGCCTCCCCGAAAAATGCAGCTACAGGAGTATAGGAGCCTTTAAGTATGGGAAGCCATCCAGAATCATGATAAATAGGCCGCATATAATCCCAATTCATATTGCCAATATTCAAAATGATTACAAACGTTATCATTAAAAGTACAATTGGCCCTATAATTTCACTTAAACGTCCAATCCCCTCCACCCCGCCTTGGTAAATAATAAAAATGAGCAATAACATCGCAGTCAAGACAATAACCCACAAAGGTGTATTATGAAACAAAGCGATAATAATGAACTCACCAAATTCACGGACGGTTATCCAAATTATCATGTACCATCCAAAGAAGTAAGGAATCAGCAGCAGCTTTCCTAGCCATTTACCAAGAATGGTTTGACTAAATTCAATTAGCGTTTGTTTCGGATAGAGCGAACCAAGTGTAGTTGCCAAAAAAGTAAGAACAACCCCTATCCCCCCTGCAATCAAGATCGAAATCCACGCATCTTGTTTGGCAGTGCGAATCGTCGCTGGAATAACTAGAAGGAGTGATTGTCCCACTTCAAATGTGAACATCATCCAAAAGATTTGCCTGCCAGAGATTTTCATTGAATTTCTCACACTCTATATTCCTCCTTATTTTTTCATTTCATTTTTCTTTAACTGCAACGGTGGTCCAGTCAGTCCTACTCGCCGAATAGTAAGCTTTGTATGAACAGAAACTTGCACTTTTCGAAATTGTTTACTCCAATTCTTTTTTAGCCCTTTCCATTCGGATGGATATTTTCGATGAATGGCTTCCCCAAATCCAAAGATATCGGTTCCGTATTGTTTTTGAACCTTTTTAATAGTTTGGAGAGCTTGCTTTTCAGATTGTTTTTCCAATACATGTTCTAAAAGAGTGATATTTTTTGGCTGCGTAAGATCTAAATTCGTATTATTTTCCTGAATTGTTCCTTCACCAGAAAAAACAATATCACACTTAATTGTGTTCCCTTGTATAGTAGGTATAATTTTTCTATTGATTTTTGTCATATATAAACTTGCACCACCATTTCCTTTAGAGGCGCTTGCTGTAACCGTCTGTTTACTTAAACGATTCACTATCCAAAGAGTAGTTAACCATTCCTGCATGTTTAAATACCCTACCAATTTGAAATCGTTGTTAAATATAGCACCGCCTACAATTTGAAACCCTTTGACCTCAGTTTTTCCTTTTTTATGAGACACATTTAGTTTAATAACGGGTAAAATCGGAGTGATTCCATCACTCGTACTAGCAATAAGAAAATGTAATAAAGACATATCTCCTAACGCCTCTATTTGCATATGCTCTTTCAGTGCCCCAAGTGCCGGGATAGATTCTAAGGGGATGGATGCTTTCAAAAACTCTTTTGCAGTATGCCCCTTTATTACAAACGCATCTGCTCGTAATCGAATATCAGGATCGCGGCTATATGCATCTAAAACTGAAGCGAGGCCATTTTTAGCCATTTTTTCTCCAATCAATATTACACGCTGGTGCCCTCGAAAGATTTCTCTCGACATTTTTGTTTGCATCATTTGTACAGCTTCATGTGTATCCTTTCCAATTCCTGATTCTATAAAAACCGATTTTCCTGTATTACTTCTTCCGCTCTGTCCCATTCCCATTTTTGATGGGATAATAAACTGCGCACTAATTTCAACCTTATTATTCTTCGCTTGATCAAGTCCCCACCCTAATTCAATTGCCAGATCATTTAGCTCCGTACGATCCCAACATCCCGTCAAGAAGCATAATGAAACGACCAGTATCATAGAGAGCGCCTTGTGCAGACTCATTCTGTTTCCCCTCCCCGTTTCTCATCTGGCTTTTGTCCATCTGGAAAACGAACTTTCTCTTCACCAGATACCATTATTGGGCGGTGTGTCATATTCCAACGAGGCGTTCGGAGAAAAACATCCTTTAAATCACGCGGAGTCTGAGGCGCAACTGGACTTAAATACGGAATACCAAAAGAACGAATATTAGTTAAATGAATCAAAATCGCAAGGGTACTTATTGCTATACCGTATAGCCCAAGCATTCCTGCCAATAACAGCATAGGAAAGCGTAACATCCGGTAAGCTGTTCCTAAGTTGTAGCGCGGGAACGCAAATGACGCAATACCGGTTGTCGCCACAACAATAACTAAAGGTGCGGAAATAATACCTGCTTGCACAGCAGCTTGCCCGATAACAAGTGCCCCCACAATACTAACTGCTGATCCAACGGGTTTTGGTAACCGAACGCCCGCTTCCCTCAAACCTTCAAATAAAAATTCCATCATTAGTGCTTCTATAACAGCAGGAAAAGGAATACCTTCTCGCGCAGCTGCAATACTAATAAGCAAATTTGTCGGAATTAATTTCGGATGAAAAGTTGTAATAGCAACATAGAGAGACGGAAGAAATAATGAAATATTAATTAATATTAAACGTATCCATCGAACAAAAGTCGTATAGATGGAGCGCTCATAATAATCCTCCGCTGCTTGCAAACCCGTCCAAAATGTCATAGGAACGATTAAAACGAAAGGTGTATTATCGACTAAAATGGCGACTTTCCCTTCTAATAAACTTGCACAAACCGCGTCTGGTCGCTCGGTATTTTGAATTTGCGGAAAGGGAGAAAAGGGTTGATCCTCGATAAACTCTTCAATAAAAGCTGACTCCAACACCCCATCAATTTGAATTCGCTTTACCCTTTGGCGAACTTCATCCAAAACCGAATCGGGTGCAATGCCCTCAATATAGGCCATTACCACATCTGTCTGTGATAATTCCCCAATCGAATAAGGTTCCATTTTTAGTCTTTGACTCCGAATCCTTCGGCGAATTAGGCTCGTATTCACCCTTAACGTTTCGGTAAATCCGTCCCGAGGGCCACGAACAGAAATCTCGGCAGCCGGTTCTTCAATACCTCGTTTTTCAAACCCTTTTAAATCAGCGACTAGAGCTTGACTCTCTCCTTCTGTTAAAATGACGATATTCGCTTTCAATATCGCTTCTATAACCTCATGAACTTTTGAAATCGTCTTTACTTGAGAAACCGCAATAAGCTGTTTTTGTATAATTTCTCCTACCGAATCCTCACTCTTTACTCCACTAGGCAAACCTTCAAACATCATTGGTTTGAAAACAACTTGTTCCACAATCTTAGTGTCAACTAATCCATCTATATAAATAAAAAGAATTTCAGTTTGACTATTTATGAGAAGTGGACGAAATACAATATCGGAACAATTCTCAAAAACTTGTCTCAAAACTTCTTCATTCGCACATACACTCTGCTTGAGTTCACACTCTTGATCATGTTGGATCTGCATACTTGCACTCTCAAGTTCCTGAATATCTTTTCTCAAACGATTTCTACTAAGTTTTTTCATCATACTACCCCATTTATCGAATGGTTTATGTTTTTATACTTGAACTTTAGTGTTAGTGATTTCTTGACAGAAAAGCTTTAGAAACCTTTCCACCACATGGTTTTTGGGTCAGTAATCATTTGGCTAGAAAACAACAGGAAAATATCCCCTCTATATCCTTCTTAAAATCTCCTTACACATGAAAATTATTCAATTTTTTCTATAAGTTAGTTATTCTAAAATGTGGTATCCAAAAAGTAACTTGTAACTGATGAGTTGTTAAATTGGTACTAATACACTTATGGAAACGAGCCCAAAAAGCATGCTCTGAAGAAAGATAAATCAGAACATGCTCTGAATTGATTTAATGGAATCACTCTTTTAGAAAAAACTAGGATCATTTCTTTAATCCTTCTTTCACTAAAATACTCTTTAATGAAATCATCTCATTTTTTAGTAACCTGTTGATACTATAGACGTTGATTTTTCTGGAAGTTTAATTGAAAATAATCCGCTTCATTTCAAACAATATTTTCATACTAGCATGCTAGTATAAAGATAAAATACAGAGATAGCCTTACCATTGAAATTCTATTATAATTTTGTAATCGCAATTCATTTGAATCAAATAAAAAATCAGAAGAAATAATATTATTGGGAGGTACTCCGATGAACCTTTTAATTAGAAAGTTAGAAAAAAATGATGTAGGCAATTTCCCGGAGATTGATGATAGTTTTATAGTGAATGCTCGGTTAATTCTTTCTCTTTCCAAAGTAAATAGACGCATAGAATATACAGTAGAAGACGTTCCAAGTTATGAAAAAAGTTATTTACAAAATCAATGTGATAATGAAGAACTGGCGTACAATGAGTATATAAATAAACCGAATCAAGTAATTTACATAGCACTGTTACATAACCAAATCATCGGATTCATAGTATTGAAAAAGAATTGGAATCACTATGCTTACATAGAAGATATAACAGTGGATAAAAAATATCGTACACTCGGAGTTGGTAAAAGATTAGTTGATCAAGCAAAGCAGTGGGCAAAAGAAGGCAATATGCCAGGTATTATGCTTGAAACGCAAAATAATAATGTCGCAGCATGTAAATTTTATGAAAAATGTGGATTTGTAATTGGTGGATTTGATTTTCTTATTTATAAAGGTTTGGATATGACAAATGATGAAGTTGCAATGTATTGGTATTTTCATTTCAAATGAAACTGTTTTTAACATGAAGCAAAGTCAAAATAACCCCCCCAATCTCTCTAAATTAAAATTGAGAAACTGGGGGTTTTTATTTAAAACAAGTAACTTATTAGTAATCCTGCTGATAATAAGAAGCCGAAAATCGTATTTGTCATCGCTGTTGATTTCATTGCGATGCGCATATATCCGGGATCCTTTGCTCCTTTTTGGAAACTTTGAATGGCAGAGATTGGTTTTCTTAAACCTAGGAACATCACTAATGCCCAAGGGCTTATATAACCCATTAATACAATTACCGCAATCCATAAATAAGCAATGAAAAAGGCTACAGCTAGTGTTACTATTGCTTTTTCTCTCCCAAGGAGGATTACTAATGTCTTTCTTCCACCTTTAATATCTTCTTCAATATCTCGGATGTTATTTGACATGTTGATTGCACCGACTAAAATTCCAATTGGAATTGAAATTAATACACTTTCAGTCGTTATCGTATTCGTTTGAATAAAGAAAGCAATAAGTACAAAGCATGTCCCCATTAACAAGCCAGAAACTAATTCTCCAAACGGAGTGTACGCAATTGGTAATGGACCACCTGTATATAAATAGCCAACCGCCATTCCGATTAAACCGATAACGACTAACCACCAGCTACTATTCATACAAATATAAACTCCAATAATTGCTGCTACTACATACAATAAAAGTGCGACTGTTAACACATTTTTTGGTTTCAATCCATGACGGACAATTCCGCCACCAATTCCAACAGAATCAGCTGTATCTAATCCACGTTTGAAATCATAGTACTCATTAAATAAGTTCGTCGCTATTTGCAATGCTAAACATGCAGCCATCATCGCAATAAATAAAAGCCAATCAATTTTGGCAACATAAAGTGATGCCACTGTTCCTAAAATTACAGGAGAAAATGTCGCCGTTAACGTATGCGGGCGCGTCATCTTCCATATTAATTTAGCGGAACTAATTTCTTTTTCTGTCCCCATAACTCTGTTCAATCTCCCAACATTTAAGTATAAATTCCTAGCAGTATCTTTCTATCTGTTTTCTGCCACGCATCTATTATACCAAAAAATGAATTGGTGATAGAACTGTAATGCTCTTGCTTATCTCTCTTAGATTCAGTTTTTCAAAAGAAAATCCGTTGCTCAAATGCGAACAACGGACCTTTTTATATGAACCAATTTAAAACGTCCTCAGCAATCTCTTCTGGTCTATCCCAGTGCATTAAATGCTTATCTTCAAGTATAATCGATGCTATTTCATGTAAGTTAATGACTAGATTACACCTTCACGCCCCTCAAATTAATATAGTTTAATAATTGTATGATTCGTTTATCATATGTGTGATGTTTCAAAGTTCTATCCAGTCCATTTTTTGCTATACGTTTTCTTTCTTGTACATGTTCCAAATAATACTCTGCTTTTTGTATAAACTCCGATGCACTATTAAAAGTTTCTATTTCAACACCTGGTATGTAATGTTTTGCTACATCTGGACGTATATCAGTTAATTGAAAAGAACCTACAGCATTAATTTCAAACGTCCTATTATTTACTGAGTATGCTTGGATATTTGCAGCATTACAATTCAATTCCTGATCACTTAGTGAGCGATGTAAATTTATATTGATTTTAGTCGATACGTAAAATTGCAATGCATCCTCATACTTCGCAAGTGGCAATAGTTGTATTTTATCCTTTAGCCTTTCATAATTCTTTAAATTCTCCCAACCAAATCCTACAATTTTTATGTTTTTTTCTGCTAAATACTCTGAAATAGAATCAACAAAGGTAAGTCTATTTTCAAATGCTGTACCTATAAAACTAAGATCATACTTATATGTATCTTCTTTCTGAGAAGGTTTAAACACATCTTGATTTGCTGCTAACGGAAGATGAAACACATTGTTACATCCTAACCCTCTATAAAATTTGATACAATTTAAATCTTGCGTAAATATGTAATCATAATACGGCACAAGATGTTGTGTTACATCCGTATAATAAGGATCATCTGTCAGCCAAAGTCCAGTAGTAAACCCTGCCTTTTTTAAGAATGGCATAATATGATTAAATTCTTCACTTAAACCGCTTAATACCAAAATAAAATCTGGTTTCACTTTCAATGCGGTTTTTATAGCTTTTTCTGGACTCACCATACTTGTATCGCTGTTTATCTTTTGTAAACTATTCAAAATTGCTGCTTCGATCATTGGATAATAAAAAGGAATTCCTGATTGAATAAATAAAATTTTCTTAGGAGTATTGTCTTTCATGTCACTTCCTCCTATACATATTTTCTCATCCTCAAAAAAGCACTTTATATTCTGGGTTTAGCTAAGGCCCTTTTTATGTAGGCTCTGCAATCTTTATTCATTTTCATAACATACTACTTTATATTTATAAGCATCGTTTATGTCCATTATGTGGAACTTTCCTTATTTTATAGGCTGATGGGATTTGGGGAGGTGTCACAAAGGGAATAAAGTTAGGTTATATTCAGCCAAATTATTAAACATAGAAAATGAACATATCTGGACGATTATCCATTCGTAAAAATTCATGTGATTGAACCGTAACCCCAAACGAAGTAGTAACTTCTTGTTTTGGTTCACTTGAAACGAATTCAACTGTAAACGGAGCCCCTTCTTCTATCGCTCTTTTCAGTACCTCAAAAGGTGCAAAGGAGACAAGTTCTCCAAAACCGTCAAACAATACAATTTGTATTTTCATTTTTAGAACACCTCCTATGGTTTCTTATTTGAATCCCAAATTAGGAGAATACATGTTATGTACAAATTAATAATGAAGATAGTCTTTCTCCCCTCACTCTATAAACTTCCAAATGTTCTTCTAATTTCCTCTTATCACTTATTACACTTAGTGTTTTCTTCACAAAATTCCAATTTAAACTACCGGATAACCATAGTAACGAAGAAAGTCTTTTGTAATCATTTGATGTTACAATCTTATGAGCCTTATACCCTTCTAAAAATGCACTAGCAACACTTGAACATACTTCATGCGAATGTATTCCTTCTGTTCGAGAATACCACTTTAGTAAAAAGGCTAGTCCTTCAATACGATCAACATATCCAATCGATTCGACATCTACAATTCCTTTTACCTGCTCACTTGAGTCCCATAAAACATTCAAAGGATTTAAATCTGTCTGTACGATAAACTTTAATTCACTCGTATATGCACACTCTATATGATATGTAGCTAGATTTATATACTCCCGTAATTCTTTGCATGCGCTTGCCTTACTTTCTAACATATGAATAAACTGGGCATACCCATCCAAATGTGATTTCTTTTGAAAAATCAAACTTTGAAATGCGCAAGATATGTCATGAATCTTTCTTGCTTCCTTTCCAAAGGCTTTTGCGATAGCTTCTGTACAATGTGTAATATGTTCTCCCTCAATCCAATTAGACAAGACAAATCGGTATTGTTTCTCATTCCAAGCGACAAGTGTAAATGGCTCTCCTGCCCTATTCTTGTTTATCTGCATAAAAGGAATTCCATGTTCGCGTACATAATACGTAAACCGTACTTGCTCTTTCAGGTGTTCGTTTGATAACGTTCCAAAAGCTGGATTGATTGTTCGCTTGCTATTTATAAATCTTGCAGAATATCGCTTTCCATTTACGATGATTTTATAGTGTAAATCTGTATGCCAACTGTTCTTATGTAATTCTTCTTCCACTGCTAATGTATGAATTTCTTTAAAATAATTCATTACTACATTTCTTATTATGTGTTTCACCACGTTCTCTCCTTCCATACAAAAAATTAGGGTACATGTAATTCATTGCGCTTCCCATAACAAAATGTATTTCACTTCATTAAGCATAGCTAGGATATTTCAAATAGGAAATAGAATTATAGAAAATAGTAGATGGGAGGCCTATTATTGAAGAGATTAACATTTGGTATAATTGGAGCATTAAGTATCACTTTATTAATTGGATGTACAAGTAATTCAAATGAGACGAAAGCTTCCAATAAAGAAGCACCCACAGCAGTGAAAGAAAAAGAATTTGCATATGAAAACGTTATGTTTGAACAAAAAGAAGTGAGAAAACTTGAGATTAGTCCTGTAAATTCAAAAAGTAGTAATCAAGTAGTAAATAAAGAAAATATGAAAACAATTTTCACAAGTATGGAAAGCGCAGAGAAAAAAACACTCCTTCTAGATCAAGAGGCCAAAAACTATATACATTCAAAAATGAAGGTTACTTATCAAGATAATTCTATACAAGAATTCTTTGTTTGGATAGAGTCTGATGGTGACATCGTAATAGCAAAAACGAGCGATGAAACACACGGTGAAGGTTATGATTTAAGTGAAGATAATTCTAAAAAAATCATTCAGTTTTTCGAAAAAGAATTCTAAAACGAATTACGCCACAAATAAAAAAGCCGCATTTGCGGCTCGTAAACTTATAGAACTAACTCATGTCTATCGTTTCATCGCATCAACAAATTATTCATCAAATAGAAAATAATATCCTACATAGTTACATACATTTATAAATCCTACATTTTCCACAACTGCGACAGAAGACTTGTTCAATTCCATACAGTCCCAATATGGAGTAATGTCATTCTCCAAACAATCTTTCACAAAACTATGAGCTATCGTTTGAGCTAATTTTCTCCCCTGGTGCTCTTCTATTGTTTCAATATCTATACAGTGTATATTTTCAAATACAAATCCTGAAAAACAAACACTCACAATTAGATCACCATAAACAATGCAATAACCGATTCCTTCATTGAAAAAACAATCTGGTGAAGACCAAAACTCTAAAATTTTTGATTGTAAAAAATCAATGTTCTTAAATGTGTTATTATTATTTTCATAGAGAGCTTTACTCATTTTTAGCACAGTATATCCCTGTTCAAATTTAGGCTCATGATGATTTTCATAATCCTCTTTTCTTAGCATATACACTCTTTGATTCCAACTCTTTAAGTTACGGTGCTGAAATATTCTTTCAATTGTTTTGTTCCACTTTGAATGATTACCGATTCCTTCAAAACAATTTAGTCCAACCTTTTTCGCCTCAGGTTTTATTACATTATTAATAAGATGATTCATTTCTTTATTAAACTCTTCATTTTCAGCATTTCCAATAAAAAAGAAGCCATCATTATTGCCTAACCAAATAAGCCCCGAATTAGGGGAAGATATGTTATCTACAAATATACGACCAGGATTCACCCCTGCAATTACAGCTTTGACTTCTAATTGACCTCGTTCATTTATTAAACTACTACATTTATAAAAATCATTCTTGCTTAATTCAGAAATCATAAGTTAAACCACCTTCTTGAAATCGCTTTATTATAACTTTAACACCATGACAGAATATTCTCTATTCTTTTTAATAGTTGTTTTAAATCAATGAAATATATAATAAAAAAGAGCCAATCTCCAACACAATAGAAGATTGACTCTTTCCTTTATTTATTCCCCTGTTTCAGAAAATCGTTTTATACGTTCACCAATTTCATCACGAACACGTTGAAATTTAGACCATTCTTTTCCTGCTGGATCATCAAATCCCCAGTGAACACGATTCACATGTGGCGGAGTAGATGGACAAACCGAATCCGCATGACTACAAAGCGTAACGACTAAATCAGCACGATTTAAAATGTTTGCATCAATTATATCTGATGTTTGATTTGTTATGTCGATATTTACTTCGTTCATTGCTTTAATAGCATTTGGATTTACTCCATGTGCTTCGATTCCTGCAGAATATACATTCCACTTATCTCCTAAATATTGTTTGCCCCATGCTTCTGCCATTTGGCTTCGGCATGAATTTCCTGTACATAAAAAGTAGATTGTCTTTTTGTTCTCCATGTTGTTTTCCACCTTTATTTTTAAATTTAGACTGATTGATCATTAAAATATTTACGTTTAAACCAAAAAGCAACGTTTACAAGTGCAATCATGACAGGTACTTCAACTAAAGGACCGATAACAGCTGCAAATGCTGCGCCTGAATGAATACCAAACACACCAACTGCTACAGCAATCGCTAACTCGAAATTATTGCTACCTGCTGTAAATGCTAATGTTGTAGTCACCGGATAGTTTGCACCAATCTTTCTTCCCATAAAGAAAGAAACAAAAAACATTACAATAAAATAAATGAGTAATGGAATTGCTATTCTTACTACATCTAGTGGTACGCTAACAATCATCTCTCCTTTTAAAGAAAACATAATAATGATCGTAAATAGCAATGCAATCAATGTAAGTGGACTAATCTTAGGTATAAACACCTTTTCATACCACTGTCTTCCTTTTAACTTAACTAGTACAAAGCGCGTCAACATACCTGCTATAAAAGGAATTCCCAAATAGATAAACACTGATTTTGCTACTTCTATCATTGTAATATCGACAATAGCACCTTCAATTCCTAACCATTCTGGAATTACGGTTACAAACACGTATGCATAAACCGAGAAGAATAACATTTGGAATACCGAATTAAAAGCAACTAAACCTGCCGCATATTCTTTATCACCATCAGCTAGATCATTCCAAACAATTACCATTGCAATGCAACGTGCTAACCCAATCATAATGAGACCAACCATGTATTCTGGTTTATCAGGAAGAAAAATAATTGCTAACACAAACATAAGTACCGGACCAATAATCCAGTTTTGTACTAATGATAAAACTAACACTTTTACATCTTTAAATACTCGGCCCATTTCTTCATAGCGAACTTTCGCTAATGGTGGATACATCATTACAATTAAACCAACAGCAAGCGGAATAGACGTCGTGCCAACTTGTAATGTATTCAGTCCGTCTACTACACTAGGGAACACAAACCCTAAACCAATCCCAACCGCCATCGCTAGAAAAATCCATAGTGTTAAATAGCGGTCTAGAAAAGATAAACGTTTCATTTTATTTTCCATCTCCTATTAACAACAAGAATTTTTAGCTACCTCATTTGAAGTCGTGCAACAAGATGACTCTTCAATTTTGTGAACATCACTATGTGCTTTCGTATAAAAGAATTCCCACTCATTCCCATCAGGATCTGTTACCCAAAACTTATCTTGTACTGCATAGCAACAAGTCGTATCCATCTCATCACGCGCGAAGAAACCTTCTTTTTCTAATCTTTCTTTATGTAATGTAATTTCTTCAGCTGTATCCACTTGGAAACCGAAATGATTTACCTGATTTCCCTTCACTTCATCTCGTACGTTCAGCGTAAAATTAAGTCCTGGCGTCTCTAATAAAAATTTTGCATAATCCGTTTTCACTTTAACTGGTGATACACCAAATACTTTTTCATAAAATTCAATAGACTTCTCTAAATTCGTAACGTTTATACCGACGTGAACATATCTCATACCTTATTCCTCCTCTTTACATATCATTAATCAATTTTTTTTGATTAATAACTCAAAATTTTAACAGCAGCTACCTTTGCCTGTTTTTCTAAAGATACAGCACAATTCTTCTGATAATAAATTATTTACTTCCGTATCATTTAAATCATAATAACTCCACGTACCTTTTGTTTCTTTTACAATTAAACCTGCGTCTAATAAAATCTTTAAATGATAGGACAACTTAGATTGTGTCATTTCAAAAATCTCTGTTAAATCACATACACACGTCTGGCCTCGCTGACAAAGTTCATACATGATTTCTAGACGTTTCTGATCCGCCAACGCTTTAAACTTTTTCTCATAGAGCTGAAAATCTTGTACCACTGTAGTTCACTTCCCTTCATCAACTTTTTTTGATGTTTATAGTATATATGTAGATGAGTTCTATATGCAACTAGTTAATCAAGTTTTTTTGATTTATCAAAAAAACTTCCTCGCATCATCACTTTGCTACAACTAAAAAAGACCATAGCCTTTTCAAAAATGAAAAACTATGGTTCTTTTTACAACTTAATAGTTACAAAATTTCCGAGAAATGGAGTCTCTATAACTATTTTTAATTTTAATTTGATCATTATAGAGTAGTGCCCCGTCACCCTCAATCTAAGAAAAACAAATACCCCCAAATGAGAAAAATCGATATAACTCTTGTTTTTGGTGCATATTCATAAAAAGCACGTTACCCTTTCTCATTAACATAAGAGAATAGTAAGGTGCTTTTTATTTCAAAAATAGTCTAAATCCTTAAGTTGATGGTTGTGGGGCGGGACCCTAATAAGAACGGTATCTAAGGTTGTATGAGTGGTGTTCGTTCCATTCCAAAGGCCTCTGCCGACGATTAACTCAAGTACCGGTTTCGGATAACCCCCATGTGATGAAGCTCGTGTCCTGCAATGCTGTACGCGAGGGCGCGCGCCGTAATGCTTAGGTTGTTGGCTGTGCCCTTGCGGATCCACGCCTCCGCTGGTAGCCCGCGCAGTAATGTAATCGTTGATTGCCGTACGGCCCGGTAGTCTTCGGCCAATTGCGCGGTTGTCCAGCTTCCGAAAGGAGGTATGAATAATTCCTGATCGAAACCGGTCAAAGGCGTCTGGTCCCCTCTTGCGAACCGGAGCAGGCGGTAGGTCATGACGCGTTCCGCGTCTGTAATGTGGCCCACAACTTCTTTCAGTGTCCATTTTCCTTCCGCATACCGATATGCGGCCTGGCTTTCGGTCAACGATGCCAGGAGCTCGGTCATTTGCTTTTCCTGGGCGAGCAAAATGTCGATGATGTTACCGTCTGGCACCAAACGGATATATTCGCCGGAGCTCCCAGCGTATTCTTCTTCTGACGGTCTTTGATTCATGCGTAGTCACCTCTTTATGTATATATAGAAAATTATAGCACTCGTCTATGTCTAATCAATTCGCGAAATAATAAAACTTCCCTTCTAATAATTGAGGATAAGCAACTATTTAGTCGGTCGCCACACTATCCTGATTCGTTAGCACAATAAGCAATGCTAATCAATAATGCATAAAAATTAGAAGTTATACAATATTTCAAAGTTATGAATATATATTAGTTTATTCCAAAACATACATAAATACATTTTGTCGAAACTATTAAAAAGGTAAATTTTCTCTAGCTGGAGAATTAATAATTGTTTTACCAATATGTAAACATCTCAATTTAAAACTAAAGGAGAACAAAATGGGAAAAATAATTGTATCGATGTACCTCTCACTAGATGGTGTCATGGAGGAACCAGCTTGGACTGCTCCATACTTCAATGAAGAAGTAGCAAAGTTTCAATCCAATTTACTGTTTGAAAGTGAAGCTCTTCTACTAGGGCGAGTAACCTATCAAGGTTTTGCAGCTGCCTGGCCTTCTATGACTGATGAAGAAGGTTTTGCTGATAAGATGAACAGCATTCCTAAATTTGTTGCTTCAACAACTTTAGAAAAAACCGAATGGAATGCAAATCTTATCAAGGATAATGTTATAGAAGAAATATCGAAACTGAAGGAACAGCCCGGTCAGAACCTTTTAATCTATGGCAGTGGTGATCTTACACAAACATTAATGCAACATGACCTCATTGATGAATATCACTTTATAGTCAATCCCGTTATCGTAGGAAGCGGAAAGCGTCTCTTTAAAGACCAGAGCAATACAAAAGCATTAAAACTTATAGAAACAAGAACGACCAGTTCAGGTGTCGTTATTCTTTCCTATCAGCCGGAGAAAAAAGAATAATTATTGATAAATTATATAAACAAAAAACTCATCAGAATAAATCCTGCTGAGTTTTTTTATAAGATAATACATATATTAATTTATAAAAATCATACGGGTTAGTACTTTATCAGTCATACCTACATAGGCATCGGATATTCCATATGTTTGTCCTGTTTGGAGAGAGCTCATTAATACCTCCATATCTAGCTGTATATACTCTGTAGCTTTCTTTATTCTTTCATCCTGAAAATAATCAGGTTTGCAATTTTTACAGCCCATACAAAGACAAGGATCCAGAGAGTAATGATAATAATGCCTGTTATCCAATTCTTTGGTTTGCTTGTTATCTGTCTTTCCTCTACCTTTCTTTTACAATCCTCCAACACTTCTTTAGGAATCAGTTTTAATGCCAAGTATACACCTAATGGTACAAGAATCAAATCATCAAGATACCCCAAGATTGGAATGAAGTCTGGGATTAAATCTATAGGACTAAAAGCATACGCAACAACAAGCATTGTAAATAATTTAGCATACCAAGGGACTCTTTCATCTCGATATGCCAAATAAAGTACAAGAAGTTGTTTTTTTTTAGTTTCTAGCCCATTTTTTCATTTTTTGTATGATAGATATTTTTTCTTCTGTTTCTATCGGTTTATTTTGATTCAAATTATTCCTCTCCCATTTTATTACTACGTACATCTTCTCAGAATTGTTCTTATTAACTGTATAATAATTACATAGCTACTATTGAGTCTAATACTTTATTTTAATAAAAACTATTTATAATATAAAACCTAATGATCAGTCTACATTTTATTAATCAATAAATTAGAAAGATAAGAGATAAGAAACACGTTTAAATCAACTAGGTTTAATCTAATCCAGTTTTTAAATGGGAACAAGCATGTGAGGGAGGGATCTCCAGATTTTCGTTCTGGGGTATTCTTTAATTTTAACCTGATAAACATAGGATATGTGTTGTTTTAAAGAAAATAGAAAAAGCGTATTTTGACTAGATAATCAAAATACACTTTTTTCTTTCTTTATTTATTTTGTAAAAGGTGTATAGGTTTAGCCGATAATGATTGTTTTGCTGCTATCCATACAACAATTATTGTTGTTATAACAGATAAAAGTATACCTAAAATGGACCAAGTCATATCTATTTTCATCGGCATTTGGAATAAGAAGCGTAAAGTGATGCCTGAAAAGGCTAGGGCAATTCCAGCGCCAACTAATCCAGCCGATAGGGAGATAATCGTGTTTTCTAATAAGATAGACTTCATCAAATTACTAGAAGACATACCAACTGTTTTCATAATAGCAACATCTCGTGTCTGTTGCATTAAGCGAATGACAACTTGATTTCCAATTGTAAGAACAGCTGTTAAAAATGCGAACAACGCTACAATTGAGAAGAAAGCACTTTGCATTTGAATAATATACTGAAGACTATCGATTGCTGTAGCAGCAATTGAATATGCCATTGCTGAACCAGGAAGTTTTTCATTTAATTCTGTTAATATAGTATTTATCTTTTTAGGATCACTATCTAAGGAATAAGTAATTCGGCTTGGTTTCCCATATGTAGCTAATGTTTCAGTTGGAATACGGATGCCAACGGTTTTAACTACACCAGATTTAAAGAAACCTATAATTTCGCAGTTTACTAATTCATTTCCAATTTGAATGTCAACTGTATCACCGACTTTTACACCTAATTTCTTATAGCTGTCCAAAAGAATTGCTTTTTTCCCCTTTGCATCCGATAGAGCTAAATCACGCCCTTCAGATATCATATAGGATCTAGAGTTAAGAGAGGTATCTACCCCTTCTATTGAAATTTTAGTTGAGCTAAAAAATTTATCATCTTTTATATTTTTCATGAATATAGATGCTGCGTCCACTCCGTTAATATTTTGGAGTCTTCCATCTAATTGATAACCTTTTTTCGATCCTTTTATGTCCTTAATAGATTGTAGCTGCTTTTCAACGTTCCCTTCGTCATGAATGGAACTTGTAATAAGGATATTTCCCATTGCCTCTCTTTCCAATTGACCTTGAACTGACTCAATTAAATTGTCTGCAAATACATGACTAGAGACAACAGAAACAACACCAATAGTTAAGGTAACTGCCAATAAACCATTTCGTTTACTTGTAGTAGCCATGTTGTGTAAAGCAAGAAAGAGGCTTTGTGGCATTATGCTTTTCATGGCGCCAATTAATCTGAATAATAAAGAATATATAAACCCTATAAATCGGACAAAAGTAAAAATAAATAACAGAACTGCAGTTGTAAGTAAAAGAGCAAGAAACCACTTAAAGACTGCGTTGCCATTTGTATTTGTTGTGAAAGCTATATTGTAAACATAAATAGAAAGAATGCCACAAGTAAATATAAAAAGTTGAAATTTCTTTTTAAATGGTAAAGCATAATTCACACTTGTGTTCTCAGTATCACGTAACATTTGAAGTGGTGATACACACATTCCACTTTTTACTGGTATCCAAGAAGCTAAGAAGGTTACAATTAATCCCACAATAATTGTTGTAAAAATTACGGACCATGAAATTCCCCAATGTAGCGGTAGTGAAAGCACGTCTGCTAGATAGGACGTCAGCCAAACACTAGCTAATAAGCCGAGTACAATCCCACCAACTGTTCCGAGAATCGCTAGCCATAATGCTTCTAATAGAAAATATCGAATAATATATTTAGTTTTCATTCCTACGGACTTCATAACAGCGATATCATGCGTACGTGAAGCAATAATGACTTTCATTGTATTAGAAGTAGTAATAGCGGCAATTCCAAGAGCTAATATACTGAAAAGCTGAAGAAATGGTAACAACATCCGTAAATCTTTCTGTTTCTCTAGCTCCTTATCCTGAACATCTATTACACTACTTTGTGGTAATTGTTTTTGAATATTCTTTTTAAAAGAAGAGATATTAACATTTTCATTTAATAAGATTAATGCTTCATTAATTGTGCCTGCAGGTACATTTAAAAGCTGCTGTGCTTGATCTAAATGTAAATAGGCAGTTCCAAAAATTGAAGCATCGCCATAGGATTCTTGGACACCTTCTACTAAACCACTAATTTTATAAGAGGTCATTGCCCCAGTAGAACGGTTAGGAATCTCAACTCTATCTCCTACTTTGACTTGCAAACGGTCAGCTGTATTTTTGGAAAGTAGTAGTTCATCTTTATGTAAAGTACGAATATTAGGAAACAGATTATCACCAAAGAAAGGATAGTGGTTCGTTTCAATTCCCTTTACAATTAAACTTGTTGTTTTCCGATCAGATTTGACCATACTTTGACCTAATAAAGAAGTTGTGAGCGCTTTCTGTTCTTCTTTAGGAATGGAAGAAATAAGAGTTTCGCGATCCATCGGTTTTAAATAGGATTGAACTGACACATCCCCTCCTAAAAGAATTTTAGAGGATTCGTGAATAGATCGCGGAACCAGCTCTACCAACATAGACATAGAAAAGAAACTAGCTACTCCTATTAAAATACTGAACACAGTAAAAAAAGTTCTTAAACGATTACGTGCTAAACTACGTAGTGCAGATTTTAGTAGCATGGTGTTATGCCACCTTCTTGCTCACTAGATTTTGTATGGTCGTTAAAGGTTTCTTGAACGAGGAGGCCATCTTCCATTTTTAAAACACGATCTGAAAGTTTTGCCACATGCGTATCATGTGTAGCAATAATAAACGTCATCTGGAGTTGGTCACGTAGTTGAAAAATTAAGTCCAAAATATTTTTTCCTGTTTTGGAATCTAAGTTCCCAGTTGGTTCATCAGCAATAACAATGGCTGGATTATTTACTAATGCACGAGCAATTGCTACACGCTGTTGTTGACCTCCAGATAGCTGGCTTGGTAAATGATGATATCGTTCTTTCATCCCAACAAGGTCCAACATTTCCCTAGACTTTGTTATCATTTCTTTTTGGCTTCTTACTCCAGCGCACATAAGTGCCATCATAACATTTTCTTGAGCGGTCATTGTTGTGATTAAATTATACGATTGAAAAACAAAACCAATCTTTTTTGCACGGAAATCAGCTAGCTTTTCTTCTGACATGGAGGTAATATCTTGTTGTTCAATAATAATACGTCCTTCGGTAGGGGTATCCAATGATCCCAGTATTCCAAGTAGTGTGGATTTTCCGCTTCCACTAGGACCAATAATACTAACAATCTCTCCAGAATAAAATTTAGTGCTAAGCCCTTTTAAAATTTGAATTGTTCCTGCTTCGGTTTCATAAGCTTTCTTGATTTTTTCTACTTGAAGGATGGTTTGTTTGTTTATCATCCTTTTCCCTCCCGGCCCTTTTAAATTTTAATGTAAAGACAACTATTGTTCTAATTAAAACTATAATTATTACAATAATGGCACCTTTTGCATTTCCCCATGTGAACGAATCTAGCGATGTGAATAAATAGATGGTATATCGAAGAATGAACCAGATAGCAGTGATAACTGAACAAAAATATATACTAGCATATGTAAGAAATGCTATTTTATAGTGCCTGTTCATCCTCTTAATTGTATCATTAAATTGCTTTCGATAATCAGGCTTGAAAAAAAAGTATCCCAGGAGACCACTTTTCACCAATTGGAAGGTTCTAGTATGCAAGTTTGCAATTCCTAGAATGTCAGTAAGAACCCAAAAACCGTCATATTGTAAAAATGGATATAAGTTATATAGAACTGTAATGAGTATGAATTGATTTGCTACAAAAAATTCCTGGAATCCTGAAATAAAATAACACAACTCAAATAATATAAATATCCATAATTCAAAGTAAATTCCGCCCAGGTCAATAACTACTCTTTGTCGTCTAGGCAATCGCCAGGTATCACTTAAATCAACAAATAAAACAGGCCGCATCATATAAAGACCCATTCCGACGTCTTTAGGTTGTATTTTATATCGATAAGCAGCAACTATATGACCAAGTTCATGGATAATAATAGAAAATAATAGCAGCAAAATTGCAATAGTAAATTTATAAACGGATCCAAATGTGTTTGATATATTTTCAGTATTAGCCTGAAAAAAATAATGTATTAGACTTATACTGAAGAAAATACTAAATAAAACAAATACGCCCCGAAAGAATAAGAATTCGAAATATTTGGATGCCTTTTTTAAGTAAGAAGCGTGGAATATTGCTATTCTAAATGTAATTGCAGAGTGATGAGATGCTTTTTTTTCAGAACCAACTAAAACCCCTTTTGGTAATAGATGTTCATTTATCAGTTCTGTTAACTCATTTATAGTAATATTGCCATCGTGATTCGTTTGTACCATTGTACATATATCTCCTATGGATGTGGTTCCATCCATATAATTGAATAAATTTCTCAGTGATTCAGTGACTTTTAATTGTAATCCGTTATCAAATTTTATTAAATAACGAGGCCCCTCCTCCCAAACATCCATATTATAAACTTCGTATGGAATTAACTTTGGAAAGATATTTTGCGATGCTGTCAAATTGATCACATCCTTTAAGAGAAAGTAACCCCACAATGGTGAAGGTATTTGTGGAGTTATATCTTTTTATTTAATTAGTTCTAAAAAGGCAGTTTCATTTTTCTTAATATAAGTCGAAATGGTTTGATGTGAATCATTACAGTAAGGTTTATTAATGGCACCATTTCGCATTAAATTAGCATAAGCACATCCTCCACCACAAAATAGTGAGATACTACAACTACTACACTGTTCGGAGTCAGTAATATCTTGATCCCAAATAGCATGCTTATCAGCATCTAAATTGTATTCAGGAAAAAAGGAACCCACTGCAGTTTCTGGCTTACCTACGGCCTCAGGACAAGCGTATATTAAACCTTCTGCACCAAATGCATAGAAACGCTGTTCTCTCGCACTACATTCTTTAAAATAAGGTAAACTATGCATGACAGAAGAGCAGGAATCAAGTTCACTTACCTTCTCCCAGTCAAAAGTTCGTATGGCTTGACGGATTCTAGAAGTACGAATGTTAAGGTCTGTACCCAGTTTTGCGTTAAATTTATCCATAAATTCTTCTAAATCTCCGAAAATATTATAAATTTCGGCGAGTAATTCATGCTCTGGAAGGTGATTTGGTAGATTATCTCCGTAATGATCAGTAACAGGAGATACCTGCCAACCAAAATTAGGATAAGTATTCCAATGTTGATCTTCGATAAAGGTTGCTAATTCTTTTACATATGCAAGATTATCTTTATTCACATTAGTACGTAAGCCTACTGCGAAACCACGCTCTAATGCCAGTGAAATATTAGCAGCAATTCGATCGAATGTTCCTGTGCCACCAGCTGTAATACGTCGTTGATCATGAATATGTTTCGGTCCATCAATAGAGATTTGAAAATAATCCCAGTTCTCTTTGTAAGGCTCTAGAAAATCTAAGAATTCATGCAAGAATGTACCATTTGTAATGGCGTACATACGAAAACCGTATTCTTCTATTCCACGTTTAACAACTTGTTCAACTGTCTTTCGAGTTGTTGGAAGCAATGGTTCACCACCATATAACATCATGCGGTGGGTTGCATTCTCAAATCGACCACGTTCATTCTCCATAGACAAAATGTTATCAACTGCTTGGAACATTTTGTCTACTTCAGCAGGGGTTAAAGCATGTGAAATTTTATGTATTTCATGACCTTGGTAACAATAAGGACATCTAAGGTTACACATATATGTTGTGCATACGTTGAATGTAACTCCGGAATTACTATTTGCTAAAGATTCAGTCATCCGATCACGAATAATAGTAAGTTTATTTAATTCTTCATCACGGTCATTAAAAAGATAGCCACGTTTTGTTAAAAATGAGAGAAGTTCTTCTAATTCAGGATAAAGAGTTAATTTTTTATTACGCTTAATATCATCTAATACTTTTTTTATGTCTGTATTAATTACATCGAGTGCGCCACTTAGTGAATTGATTAGAACGTAATTTCCATCAGATAATTTATATGTTGAATTATAGGTACTTGCTATCATAGCTTAGTTCCTCTCCTTATATTGAAATCTCTTCTTTAATAGTTTTTAAATATTCGAAAACCTTTTTATCTGTTTGTGGACAGTTTGGTTGATTCAAGTTCCCATGAACTATAAGAGCTTCAGCAGCACACCCTCCTCCACATATAGGTGATGAGGCACAAGATTTACATTGTGGAATGGTAAAGGAATTGAATTGTTTCCACTTTTCCCACTTCCAATCTTGGCGAGAGAATTTAGGGAAATAATCGCCGATTTTGAACTCTGATCTTCCAACTAAATCAGGACAAGCATATATATGGTTATCAGGTCCAAATACAACTCGTTTCCCTTCAGCAGATTCACAATAGACTATATTGGGAACAACCATTTCAATTTTATTTTTTAATTCTGAATCTAACTGCATAATTGGTTTAAAGAAACGGTACATATCAGCTCCGAAGTTAAGAGATTTTTGTTTTTCTAATTTTTCAAAATCAGGAATATTTCTTTGTAATTTTTTTACAATTTCATAACCCTTCATTAAATCTTCTCCTAAGCCTTTACATGTATGATCTGTGACAGGCGAAAAAGAAATTGAGAAATTTTCATTTTCAAATAACTTGTTTTTTTTGTAATAGTCTACAAGAAGTGAAACATAATCAATATTTGTTTGGTCTATATTGACTCTTACAATGGTACGAATGCCATGATTAAGTGAATCACAAATACCTTTTTGAATTTGATCAAATGTACCTTGACCTCCCGTCATAATACGTCGTTGATCATGAATATTCTTCGGTCCATCAACTGTAACCATAATACTCAGTCGATCACGGTAGTTTTGGAAAATCTCTACAAAAGAAGAAAGGTGATAGCCATTGGTATTGCAACCAATTTTGAAGTTACGCTTAACAGCTTCTTCACAGATTTGTTTGACTATTTTTTTAGTAAAAGGAAGGAGTGGTTCGCCTCCAAAAAGGTTAATCATACCGATTTTATAACCACTTTCTTTATGAAAGATGTCTATGGCTTGCATAACTGCTTGGAGTTGTTCTTCGGTTAAAGCTGTTATTTTCTCATGAAGGCTATGGCTTTCAAAACAATATGGGCAACGAAAGTTACATGTATATGTAGGGCAAATAACATACTGCATTTCATTTCCAGCGTCTACAATATTTTTAGCCTGCCATAGTCTATGGTCCCGATCCTCTGTGTTCTTAAATACGTAACCTCTATCAATTAAAATTTTAGTAGCATTTTTCTCTTCGTTAGTTAAATTTTTATAATCTCTATATGACAATGTATCGATAAAATTAATTAAGTCATGAGAAAAAAAATCTACAGCACCAGTTAAGGTATTAATCATTAGAACTTCCTCGTTTAAAGGATATCGTAAATGATACTTGTTAATAATCATCAAATCACCCTTGTATAATTATTTTCTGTTCTTGCTAGGCAAGAACAGAAAATAATGAATTTAGTAACTAAGTTTATTAAAAGGTATAAGTATTTCGAGTGTTTATTTACTGTAAGTATAAATTAGATTTGGAAGCAACAATTAAAGCAGCAATTATCACAACAAATTGAGCAGTTGAAGCATTTCATTTCATCCCTGTTTTCAAGTGTTTCCATTTGATCAGCTAACTTTGTCCAAAGCTGTTCATTGTCATTAACTGAACGGATTTTAAAAGATTTTTTTTCCATTTTTAAATCCCCCTCTATTATAGTTGCTTTGTTTTCATATAAAATAAAATGAAAGTGGATTCTGATATAAAATAGCTTTATGAAAATAAGTTGATAAACATTGAAAATTACTTTGCTATACCAGAAAGCTTCCATTATTTGGAGCCGGCTCAATAATTATAATAAATGGAATCATATGTAATTAGCAACTTCAAAATTCGGAATATTTCGTGACAGATTTTTCAGATATTAAAGTATAGAAATGGTGTTATAAAGCTCACAAACATTCAAAAATACATACATAAAGAAATTCGTTCTCCTGAAAGAATAAGAGTAACCTGAACTATCTACAGAAGGGACGGATTGTATGATAACCTTTTTTTCATGAGTTTTGTGGTTTATCATTTGTGCCTCATATTTCTACTTTTTCACGTGTAGGTGCTTGGTTTCGAGAAGAAGGCATTCCTCTGCTTCACGAACAGGTACTAAAAGAAATGCATCGTGATTGATTCCTTGTGCTTTAATTAAAAGTACCGCCACTGTACCTACAAAACAACAATTGTGTGATAATTATCCATCATTATATTGTTATCCCCATAGCAAAGTATCATTTCATTCTACTATGAAGCATTCCTCCTCTTTTTTAGATAGAAAAAGAGAGTCCCTTTATAGGCACTCTCTTTTATGTATATCCTCTATGTTTAATCGATTACGATTTCATGCATATTTAGCATGTTTAACTTTTCTTTATAAAAACTCAGTACTTTTTGAGCATGTTGTATAGTCATTAATCTATCTTAAACAGTAAGTGATTCAAAATACGGATAAACGAATATCTGTAGCATAACCATTTAGCTGCACGCACTGTTCTAAAATCAATGAGGATTCCTCATCTAATTTCCGACACGATTTGTGCAGCATTAAAAGGTTATGAGTTTTTGGGACTGTTCTACCATTTAGTGCAATCTTATGTTCCATAGTTACGGTACGACTAGCACGTTCTAGAAACTCTTCTGGCCCATACACTAAAAAATCAACTGGTGTTTCCATAACATCGTAAATACCCCAATTGATACGATTAATGACTCCCCTTTTTCTTGCTCCTACACCTTCTACAACAATACAGAGATCAAATTCACTGTCTTCATTTGGTGTGCCATATGCATGAGAGCCAAAAAGGATGATTTTTTGGACAGAAGACACAGTTTCACGAATCTTTTGAGCCAATAGGTCCAATTCCCTTTGTACTTCTTCGTTAATCCGAATCACTCCTCGGATAAAGTAATTATATTGACGTTTAAGTATATTATACATGCGTTGCTCTTCTCCTTGCTATTACATATTTATTTTTATATTGTTCTCTTGTTTCCCAACGTTCTGCAATGCTTGATAACATTCGTATACCTGCTTAAAATCCTGTAAGAATCCATCATCAGAGATACTATGAAATCCTTTGAAGTTCTTTCTACACCAATATAAGAGATCAAATTCATCCTTAGCTAAAAAAGAATCTGGATTGAAATGAATAAATGCCTCTGCTATACAAGCCAGAAGCAATGGTATCATTTCAGCATCCTCTTTTGATAAATCCAGTACAGATACAACGGGGTATACTGCTTATATTGATAGTATTGTGGCGGTACCCCACATCCATCAACTTGAAGGCTTTATAATGCCCCTAAAACAAAAAAATTACGCATTTTCACCTGGAGATGCCCATTTTCTCGTTTTGGGGTATTTGCTTTTCTTAGCTTGATTGGCATGGGGCGGGACCCCAAAACAGTACGATTTTATTTCAAAGACACAACGATCTTACTACACACTTTTTATTTATCCCACACTCTCATCTGCTAGTATTACTATTTTTTATTACTAATGTTGCCGTTTCACTCGGATGGCTAAGAGGAAAATGATGGCCATATGGAACAAAATCAACCTTACCAAGATGCGATGGAGCAGCATAAGCTCTGTCATAATCCCCCCAAATAATGTGAAGATTATACTTTGTTACTTCATTGAAATCACCTTGATCGTTTTTCAGTAATAAACTGTTAAGCTGAACCGTAGTATTTAAAATTCTAGGAGAAGTAAAACTTTTACTTATCTTTTCAATATAATGTTCAGGGATGCTCTCCATACTTTCAAACAAACCATTACTTAATAAATAACGCCCTATCAAATTAGTAGTTGCCAGTTTTAATGTCCATTTGTTCATAAATTGAGGAACATTTAGGGATTTAGCATTTTTTTTAACAACAGGTGGCTGAAGTAAAGTGATTGCATACTTCTTATCTATGTACTCTTGTACCAATGCTTCCAGAAGAATAAACGCACCGAATGAATGTCCAATTAGATGTGCACCATTCGTAGCTTTCTCCAATAACTTTTTCACTACATTCAAATAGATATCTAGAAGATTTTTCTCTCGTTTAAAAGGAGAACGTCCCAAACCTGGAAGATCCAAAATCCATACAGGTTGACCAGTTTTTTCATGAAGCTCTTGTGCTAAAGGAAATAAATCCTCTCCATCACTCAATAAACCATGTAATAATATAAACGGTTGACCCTCTCCTTGTAATTGGTAAAGGGTATTGTTATCGCATAATGTTCGTTTAAATACATGATTATGCTGGCCATTTTGATACATCATTCGATAATCCAGATCAGCTACTACGGCAGGGAGAAATTTCATTACACTCGTCTTCTTAAACCAATCTCCTCCCATAATTTTTTTCGCTGAAACATTTGAAAATTTTTGTTTTGTAATAAAATTCAGTCCATCAGAAGGAATTTTTGTTATTTTACTTACTCCACTATTCATAATTGCTTTCATAAATGGCATTGGAACAGAGATTTTTGGTGCCCTCATATTCATACTTTCCGACATAATACTTAATAATTCAGCAATGTTTTGATCGTGCTGTTTGTCTTCAACAAGTGTATATGTTTGAATAGTCGGTTGCTCCAATCTGAAAACCTGCACAATAAACTTCGCAAGTTCATCGTTTGAAATAAGTGGTAACCTATATCCCTTACCTCCAGGAATCACTGGCATGAGCCCTCTTCGCATACTCATCACAAGCAAACCTAATCCTGCTATCTGCTCTGTACTTCCTGTTTTACTACTACCAACTACAGTTGGCGGATTAATTACAGAAAGCGGGTAACCTACTGCTGATGCCTGCTGACGGATATAAAGATCTGCTAAAAATTTTGTTCTCTCATATGGATTTTTTATTTTCAAATAATTGTTTCCTTCTTTAAACACATCAATTGCAATCTTGCTATTTTTATCATCAAAGGGACTCATATAACCTACAACATGAATAAATTGTTGCAAACCCTTCAATTGATGAATACTTTTAGCTAATTCACTAATATGTTTGGCGCCATTTAAAAATACGGAAGCTGCCTCTTTACTTGTCGCTTGAATATCCATGGGGCCTCCTGCGTGAATAATCACATCCGTTTTCAATACCCTCTCCTTATCTTCACCACTTAGACCTAAATCTATTTTCGTCAAATCACCTTCAATAAAGTGCATAACATCCTTTTTTAAGATGCCTCTTTCTTGAAAAATGCTTGTTGCTTTACTTTTCGACCTCACTAAAAGAAGAATTTTAACATCCTCTTTGGCTAATTCTTTCACTAATTGCTTTCCAATAAAGCCTGTTCCACCAGTTAAAAATACTGTTCTCATATAAGATCCCCTTTTTAGTACTACTTAGTACTAATTTGATGTAAAAAAAATGCTTCTTTTATCGAAGCAATTTTAAAAAATGATCTGCTGTTTTCGTGATTACAGTTGCATCCTTCAATGTTTCTGAAATAAATAACGCCCCTTCAAGATTTGTAATAAAAAGGGATGCAACCTCATCAATATGAATCGTATTTCTGAATTCTCCATTCTCTATCCCTTGTTTAAGTAATAGAGAAACTTTCTTTTGTAATCCTGTAAAAAAAAGACCTATTTTTTCTTTTATTTGCGTGGCCTGTGTAGGACTTTGAATATAAAGAGTAATAAATGGACAGCTTCCCTTATACTCTCTCGATTGAACTCCTTGTGATAATTGCTTTAAAAACAGTTGGATACGATCTTCAACTAAAAATTGGTTCTGAGAAATTACGTCATCAATTGCAGATTGATACATTTCAATCCAATAATCAACGACCGCTTCTAATAATACTTCCTTATTAGAAAAGTGATAATACACATTAGACTTTGAAACTTTGCTTACACGTACTAATTCATCCATACTTGTATAAGCAAACCCTTTTTCTAAAAATAATGTTGCAGCTACTTCAATCACATGTTTTTGATTCATTAATTTTATCTTTGTCATAACTAGAACTATATAGTACTAATTTAAACATTGCAAGTATTTATGTTAATTTTCAAAAAAAAATTTAATTAAAAAAGTTCCACTAACATTGATTTTACTGTAAAAAATCTTATTTTGAATAAAGTTGAACTGAGCCCCGAAATTGTTCATTCACTATCGTCTAATAGGGGTCACCATACATGCCCGTCAACTTAAGAAAAAGAAATGCCCCAAAACGAAAAAATGAGCGGCTTCTTAGAATAACTATCTGTAGAGAAAGAAAATTTTAATTTAGGAGTATATGAAAATATTAGCTTGATGGTGATGTGGTGCTCTCCCAATATGTAAATAAAAAGTAGGAGGAGCCTATATTAACAGACTCCTCTTTAAAATAGCCATTCTATACATGTTAGAAATAAATTCATTTTATTAATAATGAATATTCACCGTTTTTATCATCGAATTTATATACATTTAAATAATATTTACCTGGTTTCGCTGCGAATTTCCCCTTTATAACATTTCCTTCATCTTCACCACAAGCTACATAATTTTGCATGTCTGATTCATGATAAAGCACCCATGTCATCCCAATATTTTGTTCATTTACCACAGAAATATCTACTTCTTTTGGATTTGTAACATTAAACGTATAAACATCTGTTTGATCAGGAGTAATCAGATTTCCTTTTACAAGCGTATTAAACGGGAGTACCTTCTCCTCTTCATAAGATTCACCTGTTTGCGGATCTTGTTTTATAGTAACTTTTGTTTGTTCTTTACTTTCTTTTCCTCTACTATCTTTTACCGTTAGTTCCACAGTGTATGTTCCTTTTTCTCCATATACATGGGTAGGATTTGCTTCTGTACTTGTAGTACCATCTCCAAAGTTCCATAGATAAGAAATGACTTTTCCATGTTCACTTTTTGTACCATCGCTATGAAATTGAATCTCTTCATTTACTATCCCGCTGTATGGTCCATTCATATTTACTATAGTAGTTGTTTTTTCCTTTTCCTCTGTTGCAACACCATGAAAAACAATATCATATTCAAACTGGTTAGCTGCATTCACACGATAGTTTACGAAATAGGCTGTAACTGTTTTATAACCACTCCAACCTTTTTGGGATAACTGCTCTAAAGTTTGGTTTACTTGTTTACTCATCGCTTTCCAATCTTCAGACTCACCTTTTGATGTACCACCTGTGTACTTGCCTTCCACGGTAAATGTATTAAAGAATTGCGACTCATATTTTGTAATTTTGGCATCTTTTATATTTGCTACATCCACAATTTCGTTTTTCACTTCAGCTAGCGGCTTTGGTGCGTGTTGAATTAAATAATCATTTGTTACTTGCGGTACATTATATTTTTCTTGATTATCAATCAACTGCTGCATATACGCTTGATATTCTGCATTCAATTGTGTATTGTTGCTCAATGATTCACGATATGAGTCATAATTTTTCACATCGTTTGCACGGATTAAATCTTGAAGCTTATCAAATGTTTCAAATTGATGATTATACAAATATGACTGTAGTGCAAAGGAATACTTATAAAAGTCCCATGATCCATATTTTGAGAACAAAGTTTGCTTTGCTGTATAACGGCTTGCTGGATTAGATGATAAGCCACTTATCATACTTTTACGCGGAACAACATTATTTGTACGTGTAGATCCTGCAAAAAATTCTGCATTTCCTTCTTGGAACCAAGTTAATCGTTCATTTTGATACATTTCTCCGCTTCCAAATAAACCAGGAACCTCATACCTTCCTTGTAAATAATGAGTGAATTCATGACGGAATAACTCTTCTAAACTATAAATACTCTGCTTTGGCGTACGCTCATATGTAAAGAAGGTCCCCTTCTCTTCAATATAAATTCCACCGTTGTTTGTTTCATATCCATATAATTGTCTATTTAATTGATATTCATCTGGATTATTATAAATTACTATTGTTAGTACATCATCAGCGTTACCTGGTTCTAGCGCTTTATCATTACCAATTACACGATGATATTGTGCTTTTACTTCTTTGGCTGCCCAATATAATTTCTTAATTTTTTCTTCTGTTACTTTATCTCCCGTCTTGAAGACAATTGATCCGTCATCAAATGTATATGTTTTAGGTAAGTATTGTCGTTTCCCTTCTTCACGTATTTTCTGTAGATCTACTGCATTTCCACTATAATCTTTTCCACCATAGTTTGTTTTCATTTGTTCTACTGCTACAAAATAAGGTCCACTTAGACGAGGATACAAGCTCATCGCTTGTGTAATAACTTCCAATCCTTTGTATGGATTACTATGAAATTTCCCTAAACGACCTGCATAATAAATGCCATTATTAATTAGCCAACTATTTTCATTTGTTATATTCCCCACGAGAGCAATTCTATTAACCTCATTTATAAAGTTATCAATCTTTCCATACCACATTGTTTCATTAGGTTGCTTATTCGTATCCTGCAAATAAGACTGTATATCATAATCAATTCCTTTTACAATTTCATATACGGCTTGTCCTTTCGCATAATCGCTTTCATACGTAGAAAGATTATCATTATATTGTTTTAAAATATTTACCGCATACTGTACTGTTTCAGTATCACTAGAGGCATTACCAATTAATTTTCCATACGCAGTTACGACTCTATCTTGCTCAGCTGTACCTAATGTGAAGTTTCGATTTTTCGCGATCGCTTTCAATGCTGGTAAACACTTGTCATGGAAGCTTCTCTCTTTTAAGTAACTTAATTCATTATTATAATATCCCACATAAAAAGCAGAACGTAATACTTCAACAAATGTTTCAATGCCCTTTGAATTTTCTTTCGTAAACGTCCTTCCTCGTTGTCCTAATTCATTAATGATAACGTTCATGCGTTCTTTATTCTGATAAAATGCTTTTGTATCTTGATTGAATTGAAATAAATCCTTAATTTGATTCCAAGAAATTTTTGATAATGTATCAATGAGTTCGCTATTAGGCATTTTATTCAGTTCTGCCAAAGTATAGCTTTGCTTTAATTGAATTTCATCACGTTTCATAACCAGAGTAGGACGTTGTGAAAAATCTCCTATTTTTAAACGCTCTTCAAAATTCAAAGTTTCATCCGCTTTTGTAGCATGTACAATTTCATCTTTTGAAGTTTCTGTCCCCATCGGTTTCATCTGTAAGATATTATAGGGTGCTGTTTCTTCCGCTGATACCTGTGTTTGAATACTTCCAAATGATAATGCCATTGTACTAATCCCAATCATCATTTGGGTGAATTTTAAATTCTTGTTCATTACATTTCCTCCATTTATATATTCCATCCAAAAATATAACATTTTATCTTAATAAATCATTATAATATGTATTATTTCATATTTAATTACATGAATTTCTCTATAAACTGATATTAAATAAAACATTATAGAATTTTTTTCTTTTTTCATTCTTACTCATGAATTGGGTATATCTTTTGTTTGAAATTTACGGGTTCATCGCAAGAAACCAAACTCTCTGGCAAGATTTCGTAAGATATTTAGCGATAAAAATCTTTGAATTTCTTAAGTAAATAGTTGTAATTCATCGGATACAGAAATAGACATACAAAAACGTCATCCTTTCTTATTAATTTTACAAAAAGAATAACGTATTTTTTCATAAAAAATACTCGTCAAAGTGTAAAACAAAAAGGCTATCTCAGCCCTTTTTGTTTTATAAATCCTCTATATTATATTCGGTATATCCCTCATGATAGTAAATAATATTAATACTTTTCATGAATATTTCATGACTATTTATTTCGTCTACTAATGCATTTTGGAGTAAATGCTTAATTTCAATATCTTTAATTGGGCTGCGTTCCATTGCAGTAAATAATCTTCTTTATCAATTTTATTGCAGTCGACCACCTGATGAAGTTCATTTTTAAAGATTAAATCTAGCCATATTCTATTCTCTCTACCGTTTCCTTCTCTAAAGTGGTGGCTATATATATATTCATTTCAACTTAAAGAGAGTCTGTGTTTTGACACAAGCTCTTTTTTATTTCATTTCAAATATATTCAACAAGGTGAGTCTTTTTCAATTACAGCAATATAGAAAAAAGTCTGGTTCTGATGTAAAAACTTCAAAATAACCGCAATTAATCTATAAAACTCGGACATACCAATGAAGAAGCATTCAAACGAATCCAGGCTGTTTAAATTTGATTATAAAACTATTTTTCTCTAGCAAAATAAAGCAAGGCTATGGTCGGAAAAGCGATTCCTATCCATAATGTTAGATTCCATCCTCCTAAGGCATATGCCCATCCTCCAATAAAGGATCCAACAGCACCTCCTAAAAAGAAAATAGCCATAAATAGCCCGTTTAATCGACTACGAATTTCTGGACTCAACGAGAAAATTAAACGTTGGCTAAGCACAAGGTTTGCAGATACTCCCATGTCTAACAGAATTGCAGCAATTACTAAAACAGCTATTCCAAAGGGCGAGCTACTTTGAATAAAAAGTGGAAGTAATAAAGAAATAATAACAATAGTGAGAGCTATCCCAGTGGCGGGTCGTGTCCAGCCAAGATCAGCTAGACGACCACCTATTGGAGCAGCTATTGCACCTGTAATTCCGACAAGTGCATATAATGCTATGGCAGTCTGAGAAAAATGAAAAGCAGGGCTAGATAATAATAATGGAACAGTGGTCCAGAATAAGCTGAAAGCCCCAAATACACAAGCATGATAAATGGCACGACGGCGTAAAATTGGAGTAGTTCGTAGCAGTTGCCACATTGAATTAAGTAAGGCTATATAATTTGTTTTTGCCGTTGGTTTCCTAGTAGGGAGTACTTTCGATAATACAAACGCTAAAACAATAATTACAGTAGCAGATAAAGCAAATATTGCATTCCATCCCCACATATCGGCTACTAGACTAGATATCGGTCGCGCAAGCATAATACCTAATAACAGACCACTCATGACATTGCCAACTACGCGACCGCGTGCATTCTCCGATGAAAGATATGATACAAGAGGTACGAGTACTTGCGCTGCGACCGAACCCAGTCCGATAAAGAATGAAGCAATTAACAACAAGGTTGCGCTTTTTACAAAAACCATAGAAATGAGTGCAAATGCACTTAAAAATAACAATATAAGTATCAATTTTTTATTCTCAACAATATCCCCCAAAGGCACAAGAAATAATAAGCCAACAACATATCCAATTTGAGTTAGCGTTACAATTAATCCAGCGCTACTATTAGAAAGCCCAATTTCATTACTAATTAGCCCAATTAAAGGCTGTGCATAATAAAGATTAGCCACAATAATACCACATGCAGTTGCTAAAAGAATGATTAAACCTGATGAAATGTCCTTATCAATTGCTTTATTTTTAAAATTAGACATAAGTATTTCCTCCCATACTTTTATTTCAAAATTACTAAATCACTTTGGCAAGTACTACTGCGATGCCATTTTTTATTGTAATAAATTAAGTCTGAGCTAATTTCCATTCTGCTTTTAAAAGGTCCAATTTCCTCTCTTTCCCCCCCTTTTCTAAATGTTTTTTAGCAATGTAATTTGTGATTTTTGGAACCTAAATATATCCATACCATTACAAGATGTTAGTTAATTAATAAACTGAACGTACAGTTCATTAATTAACTAAAATATATACTAAACGTTCAGTTTTGTAAATAGGCTATTTCGTTTTTTGTTCGTATTAAGTATACTAAACGTATAGTTTATGTTTTGAAAGGAATGATTAATGTGCAAAGTAAAAGAGGTCGACCACGTAATATTGAAACCCAAAAGGCCATCCTTTCTGCGTCCTATGAGTTATTATTGGAAAGTGGCTTTAAAGCAGTCACAGTCGATAAAATTGCAGAACGTGCTAAAGTCAGCAAAGCTACGATTTATAAATGGTGGCCAAATAAGGCTGCTGTGATAATGGACGGTTTTCTTTCTGCTGCTGCTGCCAGATTGCCTGTACCTGACACAGGTTCAGCGTTGAATGATATTTTAATTCACGCCACAAGTTTAGCCAATTTTTTAATCAGTCGAGAAGGAACCATTATCAATGAGTTAGTTGGCGAAGGACAATTTGATTCGAAACTAGCAGAGGAATATCGTGTTCGATACTTCCAACCACGTCGACTGCAAGCAAAGCAACTTCTGGAGAAGGGAATTAAAAGAGGAGAATTAAAAGAAAACCTCGATATTGAATTAAGCATCGATCTCATTTACGGACCAATTTTTTATCGTTTGCTAGTAACTGGTGAAAAGTTGGATGATTCCTATGTACATGATTTGGTTATAAACGCCTTCGAAGGGATACGTTTGAGGTAATTAACATATAAACAAAGATTTAGATTTCCACTGTTTCCTATACTGATGTAACTAGTATTAACTTGGTAAATAAAGTATCTAATGTTTTAAAGCTGTTGTATATGGGGTTTTCCCCCATATGCATCAGTTTTAAAAAAGGCTTAATCTACAAGCTATTTTGATAACGTAGTATTAACACATCCAAGCTTTATTTAATACCGTTTTTATCATTAGCAAAAAACCCTGATTTTTGCTAACACAATTAAGTCTTATTGCCGTTCTTGTTCCATTACTACAAAGACCCAAGTTCCGCTATGATATATTGGAATGAAGTGAAAGATAACATGTTTGTAATAAAATTGTGTACAATGCTAGGATTACCAAAATTGACATTCTATCTTTTGAAAACACAGCGTAAGGATCTACAACAAAATAATGAATCTTGCAATAAAGATGTATCTTATTATGCGATATTACGATTTATTATCGTGAATACATCATAAAACCTAACAGATGTAGAACAGTTCATGAAAAATCAAACTACATACACTTTAAAGCTCTCTCAAGTCTTGTTACTCTTTCTCTGGTTTCCCGCATATTATCGCCCTTAACTTTTCAAGTAATTGTAATAATTTCTCTTTCTCTTGAAATTCTAAAAGGGATAAGTATTTAGCAATATGCTCATTACGAGCGATAATAGTTTCTTCAACTACAGATTCTCCTTTTTTTGTTAGTTCAATGATAACGGCGCGGCGATCTTCTCTATCGTGATAACGATTGACTAATCCTTGTTCAATTAATCGATTAATTGTAACTGTAATTGTACTTGGCTTTACATTCATTTCTCTCGCCAGCTCACTTGCTCTTAATGCACCGTAATAGTTTATAATTTTTAAAATATAAAACTGTGATGTTGTAAGTTTTGGTACTGGTATTTGCTCAAATAACTCTATTTGCATTTTCTTTCCAATGGAAATTACCATTGCTTGAATTTTATCAAGATTATTCATTTTATTACCTCTTTATTTTAATCAGTCAATTTTTAATAAAGTTAAATATTTAACACGCGTAATTTCTTACCTATAAAAAAATCGTCAATCCTTACGTAAAAAGGCTTGCTGATGCTCATACTTTTGAAGTAGTAATAAATTAGAATATTTTCCTTCTCCATAACGCCAGCGCTATCCATATAATAAAAATTATTGATAAAACAATTGTTTCCCCCCATGAAGTTTGAGGTATAGAGACATTCATTCCAAAAAAACTAAATACAAGTGTTGGAACAGTTAAAAAAACGGTGAATAAAGTGAGAGTTTTCATGATATTATTCATCTCATTTGAGATTACCGATGAATATGAATCAGTTATACTGTCCAAGAGAGTCAGGTCGGAGAAAAGTTTATATGATAACTGCGGAAGGAAGTGCCATTTTGAAAATGGAGCAAAATAGGCTATTACATATTTTATCCCTGTACGAAGGAAGTGAATCGAATGAAGAAAGCTAAGATATTTTTTGATATAGAAAAAGAGGAGCAATGGCTGAATGAGCAATTACAAAAAGGCTATCGTTGTACAAATATTAGTGGATTAGGAATATACACTTTCGAAAAAACCGGCAAGAGATATGTGATGCGACTGGATTATCAAGATTGCAAGTTCTTCTAAAAATACAGGTGTAATATATCGTTGTAATTCTTCCGCAAATGGTTGTAGTTCTTCTTGAAGCGAGAGATTCATAAGAAAATGTCATCCTTTCTAGTCTAGCTTTTTTAGAAAGAATAACGTTTTTTTACACTTAAGGGTAGTGAAAATTCTTAAGTTGATGGGTATAGGGTATCGCCAGTATTTTTGAAAAAACCACGCTAAGCAAAATATTAGTAACATTAAGTTATGACACCGTTTGTTATAAAAAAATCCCCAAAAGCCGATTTCTAAATTAGGAAACCGACTTTAAGACATCTTATTCAATATTTAATAATCGTTTATATCTTTCTATTCTTTCCTTTGCTACCCTTAATCTTTCGTTTTTTAATAAACTCTCATGCCTCTGTTGTGATGAAAAACCAGTCACTTCGAGAATATTTATTTCAACATTAAAATTCCAATCATTTATTTTATAATCAATGGGATACTCAATTTGACCAATATCCTGTTCAGCGTCTACTGCTATATATTTACCATCTTTTAAAAAGAACTTATAGCTTAACCCAATTGTATATATCCCTAACAATTCTCCTAATTCAGAATGCGTTATCTTTAATACCTCTCCACGCACTTCAATGTCCTCATTGTTAATTAAATTATTTGCAAATGATTTTTTATCTTTAACAAGATAAAAATAATCAGTGTTACCTACAACTATAGTTTGATCTAATTCATACCAACTTGGTTTCCAGTTAAAAATCATAATACAACACCTCTAAAAAGTGATTATTCAACTACTTAGGGGACTGGTGGCAAAACGCGGATTTTATACGCTAAGATAGTTACTAAAAGTAAAATGTAATATTTACTACTGTAAAAAATAAATAGTCCCACGCAAAAGATGTTAATTGACGTAAAATTCGTTATAGGAAACTAATTTTTAATATTAAAGCAAACTCTTCCCCGAACAGAGAGGAGTTTGCTTTTTTCAACACTATAAAAACAATTAAATTGCTTGTTTCTTATACTCATTAATGTATCTGAACAATAAGGTTGTACCCGCTATATTAGATACAATGCTCACTCCTAACATTACAGCCCATGTAACATTCTGAATGTTCATTGTCAAAGTTAACATGAAAAAGCACATACCAACCGCAACAAACAAGAAACCTAAAAGCTTATTCATTATTTTACACCTTCTCTTTCATTTTAACATTATAATCAAACGATATCTCGCGTGATTTTGAGTGTATATGGTATTCATGTTAAGTCAAACATAATGTCTCATTATTGTTAGCAAGGAAAAATGAGGAACCCTACTCTAACAAGGGAAGCTCCTTTTGTGTTCTATCTACCTATATAATTTTTATACATCCCTATTATAGTGCAGTTTTAGGTTCCTTGTTTGTTACTGAATCAGTCAAAAAACTGTATAAAATCATTCATAATCTTAACGTGGAGGTTTTTCAAAATACTGGAGGTATTCTTTTGATTATAAAACAAAAGTATCAATTGAATAGGCTTCTTTAGCATCCCTACCTTTCTATACATTACCAGATATGAAACGAGGGGCGTCTCATATCTAGTAATTTACTTGGTTAGCTTAATAGGTATGGAGTAGTGCCCCTACAAACAAAACCCACCAGAAACATCTATAATCTGCCCCGTTACCCAGCGGCTATCAGAAGAAGCAAGGAATGCTACTGCATCTGCAATATCTTCCACTTGCCCTATTCGTCCGAACACAGATGAATTCGCAGCAAAATTTCGTATTTCTGGATTATCTAGCAATTTCGCATTGATATCTGTCTTCGTATATCCAGGCATAATTGTATTCACAGTTATACCTCTTTCTCCAAGATGTTTAGCTAGAGGCAGTGTCATCGTATTTAATGCACCTTTACTTAAGCCGTATGCAATGGACCCTGTAAAACCAAGTCTTACTTCAGCTGATGAAATGTTAATAATGCGCCCTTCTGCTCGTAGTAACGGTAATGTTTGCTGAATTAAAAAGAATGGTGCTTTCATATTTACGGCCATAATTTCATCAAAAACTTCTTCTGTTGTATTTTCAATCGTCCCTTGTGTACCTATCCCTGCATTGTTTACTAAAATATCAACCTCTGATGTACCAACTCTTATTTGTAATTCATTCTTTAATTGTTCTACTAGCTTTTTGACACCATCAATTGATTTGAGATCTGCTTCAATTAAGAACGCCTTTCCTCCATTAGATTCAATCTCACAAATTGTTTCATCTGCAGCTGACTTATTTCGGCCGTAGTGAATCGCAACTAATGCACCGTCGTTTGCCAATCTCATCGCAATCGCGCGACCAATTCCTCGACTCGCCCCTGTTACTAACGCTACTTTCCCATCAAGATTCTTCATTTTTTCCATCCTTCCTAAATTTACGTTTGATAAAAACCTATACTTATATTTTTATGTAAAAACCAATTATTTTAAATATAGATTTATAGGTAATTTAGTTCGTTCACTTATGATATTATAGTTATAGTTTGTGATTCACTTTAAAAAATAAAATAAGGAGGCTACACAATGCAAAATGCAGTAAAACTAGATGAAATCGACCATAAAATAATGAACTTGTTGTATGAAAATGCAAGAATTTCCGTTTCAGAAATAGGACGGATCATATCCATGACACAACCTGCTGTAAAGGAGCGTATGAATAAACTTGAAGATCAAGGCGTTATAGCGGCTTACCGAACGAAATTTGAGCCTTCTAAAATTAATAAAAACATTCAAGCATTCATCATGTTTAAAACGAGCCAATGCTCTGATTTTATCCAATATTGTAATGCCGCTCCTGAAGTAACTGATTTATATCGAATTAGCGGGGAATTTAATTATATGATGAAGGTCATGAGCGATTCGATGGATTCTCTCGCTGCATTTTTAGACTCTTTAATGCAATTCGGCTTATCGTCTCCTTTAATTGTTTTAAAGAGTGAGTTTGAGGAGAAATTGTCGTTCTAATAAAGTGATAGGCACCAGCTTTCCAAAAAGAAAAAGGAGTGGATCATCCACTCCTTTCAATCACCTATCCCTGATTTCTCTGCGCCCCTCTAAACTCCTCCTTCACCTTCTCTAACAACCCTTCTTCCGTAATTAATCGATACGCCGTATTTGCTAATGCTTTTGCGGATGTAATTAATGCTTTATCCCCTAATTCTGAACGTGCCGCTTCTCTAAATTCATTCGTATGTGCAATTAAATCATCCGGACCAATTTTAATGTACGGGTGGATTGTCGGTACGACTTGGCTAACGTTTCCTGCATCGGTTGAACCAATACCAAATCTTTCTTTACGATTTACGTCTTCCCCGAGTAATTCTAGTTCTTCCGCTACGACGTCGTTATATGTTTTTGTTACGAGTAGTTCATCGATTTCATTTTGGAATTGATGGATTTTTACTTTTGTGCCTGTTGCTAGTGCTGCCCCTTGTGCGATATTTTTTACTTTTTCTGTTACTTCCGCACATCTTTTTCTCGTTGCAGCACGGATGAAGAATCTTGCTGCGGCGTAGTCAGGAATAATGTTAGGTGCTTTTCCGCCTTCTGTAATAACGCCATGAATTTTCACGTCTGACGGAAGTTGTTGGCGAAGTGCGTTAATACTGTTGTACAGCTGAATCACCGCATCTAATGCGTTAATTCCTTCTTCAGGTGAAGCTGCAGCATGAGCTGTTTTTCCGTAAAAATGAAAATCAAGTGGATCGACTGCTAGTGAAGGGCTCGTTGTCGCTGTCTTTCCGCTCGGATGAATCATAAGCGCTGCATCAATATTTTTAAATAAGCCTGCCTTTACATAACTCGATTTTGCGCTACCGTTCGGTCCTCCTTCTTCAGCTGGTGTTCCGAAAACGACAATTTCCCCGCCAATTTCTTCAAGCGTTTCTGATAACGCGATTGCTGCTGCAACACTAATTGTGCCAATTAAATTGTGACCACACGCATGGCCAAGTCCTGGTAAAGCGTCATACTCAGCTAAAAATGCGATTGCTGGTCCTTGTTTTCCAGAGCTTTTTCGCGCGATAAATCCCGTTTCATGTCCAGCTATATTGTGCTGTAACTGAAATCCTGCACTACCTAGCAATAAACTTAACGTTCTAGATGCATAAAACTCTTGGTTACCAATCTCCGGATTCGCATGAATATCATGACTTGTTTCTATGTACTTTTCCTTATTTCTTTCGATACTCTCTTCAATTGTTTTTCTTTGTGACGCTACTCCTGTCGCTCCCATTTTTCTTCCTCCTTTTATTTTCACGTAAAAAAGCCTCTTTCTAAAAGATAGAAAGAGGCTTCTGTATATACAGTCAAAATGAGCTTCTTTCTTATCTTTCAAGTTACCTTGCTGGAATTGGCACAGTATTCATAACGAATCCGCTGCCGAGGTATCATAGGGCCAGTCCCTCCACCTCTCGTGATAAGAATTTTCATAAAATTATATTAAATTACATTCATTCTAAGTTCATTTCAAATAAAAGTCAAGGAATTCCTATCCGAATTTACCGAATATCTAAAAATCCTTTTAATACACCAATTGTCTCAGGTGCTTGCAGTCTTGCACATACGTACGGAAATTCCGTACTCCCCTCAAATATCATTTGAGATGTGAGCGGTGCGCCTGCCCAGAAGATTTCATCATCAATTACGATAAACGGGAAAGCTTTATTTTGTCTTTGTAACTTTACATTTTTCAGTGGAACTGGTCCATCACTATACACCGTTATTTGCGCATTTGTACGCATTAACGCTTGCCATACTCGCTTATCCACTTGTTTTGTACTTGGAAGCGAAATAATAATTTTTCGTTTTGCTGCTAAAATATCTTTTAATAGCCCTTTCGTTTCCTCAAGATTCATTTCCATAAACCAGCGTAATCGTTTCGATATTTTTCGTTCCCACAATTGTCTTGATGTCGTGCGATCATACACATCTCCGTGACGTTCTATATGAGCTGTTAATTGTGACAACGCTTGTTTTCTCGATAAATTTTTGCGCATATAGTGGCAATCTGATAATTGAATGAACTTCCGATACGATAAACTTAACTAAATCTATACAATTCAATCAAATTTACACGAGTTAGTGCTTCATCGTGTTCTCGCAACCCCAAAGGGACGAGGGGTATAACACTCCACACGAGGCAGTATCGTTACCTCCTAGTATCAAGCATTTAATTTTACCCATCTTGATAAATTTATCGCAGCATTTACATCCCTATCGTGATGGCTATTGCATGAAGCACAACACCACTCACGTATTTTTAAACTCCACTGTCCTTCTGGTTGAACCGAATGGTCGTATTTTACGCCGCAACATGAGCAAATCTTGCTTGAAGCGAACCATTTATCAGCTTTTACATACGCAATGCCATATTTCTCGCACTTGTATGATAAACATTGAAAGAAGAAGTATAATTTTTGAAAGGAAAATGCTTTCGATAGTTTTTTGTTTTTTAACAGGTTTGAGATAGATAAGTCTTCCACAACAATCCTCATTGGTTTGGTTTTCACCAATTTAGCTGTTGCTTGATGGATATGGTTATTTCGGATATTCGTAATTTTCCTAGATAACCGCAGGTGCTCAGCTTTCGCTTTTTCATATCCGGCAGATTGAATTTTTACACCTTTTTTAAATCTCCTAGACATATCTCTTTGTGCTGACTTTTTCCTTTTCAAAAGTTTTTTAACCTTGGCATCTTTGTTTATATTTCGTTCTTTCATACCATTAGAAGCTACAAACAGCTCTTTTAACCCAACATCCACACCAATCGACTCGTTCGTTAGTTCTTGGAATTCAAAATCTTCTTGGAACCCCACACTAATCCACCAGTGACGACCGTCAAATGTAACTCTTGGATTGGATGGTTTTTTGTTTCTTGGTAGTTGTTGGCTTGTTTTCACTTCTCCAATAGACTGAATATGAACGACTTTCTTTCCTATAACTAGTCTTTCATAATTGGCATAAAATCCTTGGATTACATCTTTTTTTGATTTATAAGAAGTGTGAGAACCATTTTTGTACTTTTTGAACGAATGCTTTCTTGCCATATCAAAATCTTTTGAAGCCTGTTTTGGCACTTGTGCATTAATGCCTTTTAACCACTCATATCTCTTTCGCTTCTTGATCTTTGTAAATCGTTTCTGTAAAGCTAACTGTGAAACAGATTTTCCAAATAGCTTATAGTATCTATCACTCATTCTTTTACAATAGTTATAAGCGAATCTTGCAGCATCAGCATGGTTTTTAAGCACTTGTTCTTGTTCAGGCGTTGGAATCAGTCTAACTTTCTTCGCCAATATCATCAGAATGTAACTCCTTTAATGAAAGATTTGTTCTTCTGAATCGTAGCGTGTTCCACTAGTATTCTTCTAAGACTACTGGGATACAAACCTGTTAATTCCGATACTTGACTAACTCGTGAAAATTTCATTATTATTCTCACCTCATTGAACCTATCGTAGCACGTACGTTCGATGAATTCAATGAAGTTTGATAGATTCAATAAAATTTATCTTGTTCAACTAGGGCCGCAATTCCTTAGCCAGTTCTCTTATGAACTTCTCATGTTTTCACATAAGCGCAGACTATATGTTTATCTACTTAGAGATAGAGGATTTTTCCACCACCATAGGCTTGTGGTGTACTCTCGTCAGTTATACGAGATAGTCGTTGAACGTTCATCTTATCCATTTTGACTTAGATGATTCGAGGCGGAAGACCCATTGTTCTAGTGTTTAGGATTTAACCTTGCACGATCTGATTGATTTTTTCTGCTTTCGCAACATTCACGCTCGCCATTTCTAGCCACGTTGTAGTTCAATCAGCTTTAGGGATTGCCCGCAGTTAACCCTCACTACTAGCCAATCACTTGACTAGCAGGGCTTACTGATATATTTAATTAACTTTCGTTATAATTGGTTAAATAAATCGTAACAGTTAGTTACCCTCTCGCTCTCGTCACTGCAACGTTGACGAGGCGATGGTTTTTATGGTCAAAGAATAATACGCCAGGTCGTTCTTGCGGATAACTATCTACTGTATCAAAAATCATCATATCTCTTTCAGATCCTTGGAACTTATGAACTGTCGCTGCTAAAACAGGTATGTTTTGGTATTTCGTTCTCTGTAACATTTCTCTAATACACGTTGATAAAAAGCGAGACTGCGCTCTGTAAGGCGTCACAACACCAATGGATTGCACACCGTCTAACAGTCCGATTAACATCATTTGCATTGCTACTAAACCAGACATAATGTTAAAACGAGATCCTGAAGCAGCGTCTTTTAACGAAAAAGCTCCCATTTGGCTCGTATCAAATAAAACACTTGCTTCATTTGCGAACGGCTGCAATTGCGCAAGTTCTTTACGTTCTGAAACAGACGGATGGTCGTATACTCTATTTTTATAAATAAATGAATTTGTAAACTTAGATATATCCGCATGCATACGTCTTTGTTCCTGCAACATAAACAGGTTCGGATGTGCTTCTGATTTATTAACAGACTCCACAATCCCGGCATGGTAAAACATATCTTCGCCAAGCCATTTGCGAACGAGTTCATGGTTTGCCATCGCAATTGGAGGTAACTGTAAAAAGTCACCACAAACGACGATACGTTTTCCAAGTGAAGCAGCTAATGCAATTTGCGGAACAAACGCCATACTCACTTCATCTACGACAACTAAATCAAATGTACGCTCATAAATAAGTGAATCAATAGCACATTTCGATAAAGTCGCACCAATCACTTTCGCATTTTCAATATATTCTTTTTCTACTTCTTTAATTTTCGCTTTTTGCTTTCGAAGATCACTTTCTATCTCTTGTATACGCTTCTTATCAGCAGATGTTGCTTTATACGATAAAATCTTTTCACGAAGCTCTTGTCGTGTCTCTTCTAAATAGAGTCTCTCCTCACCCCAAGACCCGTTCGTCGTTTCAACTAACTTCGACGCAAGTAACGTTTCATGATTTCGTATATGTTCGTGTTGACTATAACCGTAACGAACAATTTCACCAGGCGTCCATTTCTTTTTCTTTTCAATTTGCTTTGTTACTTCACTCATTAATACGTCCACTGCTGCATTACTATGAGCTAACACAAGTACCGACTTTCCTTTTTGATAATGAGCCGAAATAATACGTGATAAATTGTAAGACTTCCCTGTTCCAGGTGGTCCCCATACGTACGTTGTCGGATTATAAAACGAGCGATACGCCAATTCATTTTTCGGATTTTTCATCTTCTCCATATGTTTCGGACTACTCGTCCCATCAACAAGACGCTTTATACGATTACGTTTCAGCTTATCTTTACGCGCTTCCTTCAACCTCTCTTGCAGTTGCTCTAACAATTGCCACGGTTCACTATATAAAACAGCTTCTCGTATTTCACCCTGTATATAATCATTTAATTTCAGTTCTATTTCTAATCCATGTACAGATAATACTTCTCCTGTCGCTTCCTCGCCATCGAACTCAATTCGAATTGGTGAACCTTCAGGTAAGCTTACTTCCGAAATAAGCTGAAATACGTATACTGTGCTTTCATAATCTGTATATAAAAAACGACCGTTCATGATAGAAATTTTACTACCACCTATCGTTTTCCAATGTTTAATTTCATACGCTAATGCATAATGCCACTCTTTCATCGTTTCCGATAATGAAGGAGTTTGAGTAGGTGTATTCATCGTATAATCTCCTTCCTTCTCCCCAAACATACTTTCTCACTATACCATATAACACGCTAAAATTTGTAAGGTTTTTATCTTGCTTATTTTCTCAATTTTCAATAATATATTGTATATAATTTTCAGAAAGAAGGAATCTACATGCCAGTTAGAAGAATTGAACACGTTGGACTTATGGTTGCAAACTTAGAAACATCTATTTCCTTTTATGAAAAAGTAGTCGGCTTACAGCTCATTAAGCGAATGGGGCACCCGAATCCAGACTTAAAACTCGCTTTTTTAGGTGTGGAAGAATCAAAAGAGACGATACTCGAATTAATTGAAGGCTACAACTCTTCCCTTCCGGCAGAAGGAAAAGTACATCACATTTGCTTTAAAGTGGATTCATTAGAGGATGAAATTGAAAGACTAAAGAAACATGCAGTAACCTTCTTACTAGGAGAAGAAATCGAAACATTACCAGATGGAACACGTTACATATTCTTCGCGGGTCCTGATGGGGAATGGATTGAGTTTTTTGAGACGGAGAGATAAAACGAAGCTTTAGTCAGCCCACAATTAACGGGATTATAACTTTATGATCCACATAAGGAGTAGAAACTGATGAATACAGTTTTTATTATCGTTTTTTGGGTACTTATACTATTTCCACTTCTTTATATAATACTGATAAAGAAGTGGAATATAAAAGTAGCTGCTTTATTTGTTGGAAGGATTCTATTAAGCATTGTCTATTTCATAAATGGAATGATGTTAGGACTGCAACGAAATTGGGTAGAACCTCCCTATGAAACAGAATGGGATTTCTTTGTAAAGTCTTTACTAAACGGAAAAACTGATGCACTTATGCACTTGTTACTTCTCATTATTATCATTACCTTGGACTTGATCATTACGTTTTATTATATTAATAAAAAGAAATAGGATATCCACTCCTATTTCTTTTTTAATGGGTAGCGCCACATTGCTATCAAGCTAAGAGTTTAAATGTAATATCATTTAAGGGAATACTTAAGATACAAATAAAATATCTTTTCCAAGTAATACTGTTTTATTAAAGTCTATCCCGAGTTGTAACTAGTTCAATGCGACTGTAAATTCTGAGTTCGGTGCGCCAGCAAATACAACGGTTCCGTTCTCTGGTAGTTTTACTTTGTTATTGTCACTAACAACATTAAAATTGACGCATACTCCATTCTCATCATACACCGCGAATGAACTTCCTGATGGCAACTCCACAGTCATCGTTTTCCCTGCTGCCTCTTGCGGAATCGTAAACCATTTCGCATGCCCATTTTTTTGCAGCGTAACTTTCGATAATTGACCTGTATCAAGGGATTTTACGTTAGATTCACTGACGTATAAAAAGCTGGCCATCTCCATATATTCAGTACCATCCTCTGTATAGAAATGAGCTTCCTTTGTATCCCGCCCATTCATCACAGGAATTTGAATTTGATGTGTCGCCGTATTCGGACCTGTAATTTTTTTGCCGTCCCAATACCCATCCTTAATCGTAATTTTTGTGTTAAGAGGCATTAGTTGTCCTAGATAGTTCATAGAATTAAATTTTTCGTTAACGAGGTAGAACTTGCCACCCTCACGCTTCGCCCATGTAGCAGCTGTTTTCTTCGGTAACACATTGTTTTCTAATTTCTGGGCTAAATAGTGAGTCAGCACACTTTGCCCCAATCCCGGTGATAATTCATATGTGCTCTCTCTCAAATAAACTTTTCCATTCTTCTCAGTGACAAAGTTAAGCTTGGAAGTACCCTTCTCATTTATAAAGCTTCCATCCGCCGTATATACATATTTTTCTTCCGGTTTAGTTGGTAAAAACAGTTCTCCCTTCTTCGTAATTTCTATTTTGAAATTGCTGTAGCTATTTCCATAAAATCCTGCTTTTTTTACCACGTCTTGGGGCACTTTAGCCTTGACTGGCTTGCCAAAGGATTTGTCTGGTTTTATATCCTTAATTGTCCCTTTCTCTTTAAGCCTAGCTAGCAGTAATTTGTTTGCCAACAGTTGATTTGTCATGCTGCTGCCGCCGGAGGACAATACAGCTGCTGCCATCTTTTGTTCTGGAAGCACGACCAATGTAGCATGTTGCAGTATCGTATCCCCACCCTTAGTCAACGCTTTTATCCCATATTCACTAAATGGGTATAGTTTCACACTATCCCAGCCAAGACCATAGTTGACCACATTTTCGCTATCTCCCGGCCACATTCCTTTTTTCTACTCTTCTTGTTCCATCGCCTTGACTGCTTTATTAGAGAGAATTTCTTTTCCCTGTCCCATAAATATTTGTGAGAATCGCACCACATCTTCTGCAGTAGAAGAGATTCCTCCCGTACCAATCACATTTACCATTTCACTAGGAAGCTGTCCCTGGTATTTCGGAGAATACAGTCCAGCCCGCTTTTCGTCTTCCCATTTGTCTTGCGATGTTATCGTATGATTCAGTTTTAATGGCTCTGTAAACTTTTGATGTAGAAATTCAGTAAAATTCATACCGCTGATTCTTTCTACCAAGATCTCAGCCAGCGTAAAACCGTCATTACAATACACTGAGAACGCGCCAGGATCTGCCTTCAAGTTTTGGTTGGACAATTGTTGCAACAAGATATCATGGGCATAAGTATCATTATCTTTAAATAAAAATGAATTATTGAACGTCGAACCTTGCAAACCCGAGGAGTGATTCAACAGCATACGCGGTGTAATATGCTTATATCGTTTATCTTTCATTTTGAAATCAGGAATATAGCGGGCAACAGGAGCATCCAAATCAACTTTTCCTTCGTCTACTAGTTTCATAACAGCCGCAGCCGTATATACCTTACTGGTTGAACCAATTCCGTATAGAGTATCTTTAGTTAGTGGTTCTTTCCCTTCTATGTCGTTCTTACCTGTCTGCCCCGACAAAATAAGTTTACCATTATCAATCAGCGCATACTGTACGCTAGTCGTCTCATAGGACTTCGTGAGCAGTGCAGCATTCTCTGCAGCAATCTTCTCCAAATCTTTGCTAGCAACTTCTTGGCTAGATACAACCGAAGTCTTACTGCTAGAAGACGCTATTGCTCCTGTTGGTAAGCTCATCGTTAGAGCCAAAGTAGCGGCTAACACCCCAGATAATTTATTTTCCATAAAAAAATGCCCCCTTAGATAAATGATCAATTTTATCTTTTATTTGTTCAATTACAAACATCACATAAACTACTATTCTGGTTTTATCCATACTGTCGTAACAAACGGTAAAACCTCTCTTTTTCACATGTACGTTAGTACCATAAATGATTTTTTATTTAGAATGCGCTTATTACTAGTTTGGTTTTCGTATAAATAAATCCTATTTATCCTCCCTCTTTTGTGCTTCCCTATATTTGTATCCTACACAATAAAAATTTCTTTTTTCTTATGCATTTCTTACAATTTCCTTACGTTCAAATCACTTCTATAATTAGATAGGTTTTATTTTAAAATCTTCAGGATAATAAATGCTTATATAATCGCACGTTATGCATCATTGATTACTGATAATGCTGCTTTATGTAAATCATACAGACAGATGGAAGTATATAGCTCTTCTTTTATGGTACACTTCAATAAAAGGGGGACAAATTTTGAAAAAGTGGATTAAAATCACATCAAGCTTAGTTATTGCTATAGCAGTTGGTATTTTTACCGGTTACAAAGTCGGTACATATGCAGGTTCAGACGTTAAGGAAAAGCAGACTGAAAGAATTAAAGGGGAAGATGTAATACTTGACCTCAATTCTGATCGTCATATAATCAATGCAATGCACAAAATGACTCATCAAAAAGTCTTATCTCACGAAAAACAAGGATTTATTAAAATGACTCCAGAAAACATCGAAACAGTACGTCGAGTAATTGATGAAAGTAATAGTGGAACCTTACAACATAAAGAACAGTACCTCAAGATTTTGGTTCGTTGGTATGAAGGCGATTTCTCTCAATCGGTTGAGGAGCATAATTTATTATGGGAATGGGACAATAACAGCACTGGTAAAGCATACGAATTAGCGACACCGGAACAAGAAGAAGCATACATTCTAGAACAAGCGAAGTCTGAAAAACAATAACAAAAACGGACCTGTTATCAGGTCTTTTCTCACATTTTCTCTGTTATAACCCTTTAAAAACAGCTTAATTCATCCAATCTTCGTTATCTTTAGTTACTAATCAACAGATATGTTCACATTTTTGTAACATGTATAGACAAGCGTACGTGTTATAATCAACTTAGCAAATTACAAATAAATTTGCATTTCCTGTGACCCTTACCTCCCAGTAAGGGTCTTACTCTTTTATAAATAATTATTTCAGTCCAATTTTCACAACGACACTTTCACAAATGTAAGAATTCTCATATATTAGACTTCATACAACCTTTTCCAAGGAACAATATACCGATACACAAATCCCTATTTATATAGGGATTTTTTTGTACGAGTTCCTCACCATCAATGTAAGAATAAAAAAAAGAAGGGGATTATCCCCCTCCTTTTACGCTTACTCCGACTTTCAAAATTATTTCGTATACCCACGATTCAGTTCCGTTAACTTTTCATTGATGTTAAAAATTCTTACTCTAATATCTTTTACACCAGCTGCTTCAAGTCTGTTCTTATGCATTTCCGCGTATTTTTCAGCATCTTGTTTTTCTTCAAATACATAGATGCCTCCAGCTTCTTTTGTTTCTTGATTCTCTGTCCATATTTTCCAGTGGAATCCTTCTTCTTCGTTAATACTTTTTGCTAAATCCCAAAATCCTTTTTCCATTTCTTCACCAAAAGGACCTTCAAACGGAAAATCAACTTGTAATAAATATGCCATCTTTGCTCACTCCTATTTTTAATATAAAATTCTTACCATTTCTTTTACTAATTATAATTTTTTTGATTCTAACGATGATACTGTTTACATTCGTATTGCTATTATTCCACCACTAATTTGAAAATCATACTATTTATAAAATACCCACAAAACGGTAGCAATTTGAACGCAAACAGTTTTAAGTTATGTTTAAAAAATATGATACAAACTTATCCCTAAACTAAGAACAAACAAAACAAGCGCAGGTATTGCTTTCTTAAAGGGATCTCTCGCTAGTACAATTAGAGTTAATGCAGCTGCAAGCATCGTACCGCCTAACAACAATCCTGCTAATAAAGCTACTGTTGGAATCCAAATTCCTATTAACATTCCAATCGCTCCTACGATCTCAAAAGCTCCAGTTAAGAAATTAAAAAACGAAGGTAAACCAAATCGCTTAAACTCATCTGCCATTTTCCCAGATATAATTTTCGTACCTGTCATTAAAAAGAAAACAAACAACACTACTTTTACAATATTGATGAAAATTAAAATAGTAATCACACCTTTCTTATTATTTGATAAAAACTCAGTATTGTTCAGGTAGTAATCACTACCTTTACCCTTTTTCCTGAGATTGACCATAGGGAAATTGCTTCAATTTTAAAGGGATAAAAATTATATGCTATAGCATATATAATGCAAAAATTTGACTGGTACTAGGTAAAAAAGTGATCCTGAATCAGATATCATACAAAATAAAGCTATCTTCTCATTCCTCTAAACAAAACTATATGCTATAGCATACATAAAACAAAGTTTGTTCCTTATAAATAGCATAGCATCAATAAGGAACAAGTATTAATAGCGTGTATCATACAATTTGTTTAATAATGATTGTAATACTTTAATTTCTTCCTCGCTCAAATTACTCGTAACGAAATGGTGAGCGTCTGTCACTACAGGCAAAATTGTTTTCTTTAACTCGTCGCCTTTTTCAGTTAAAAACAGGTTGTGTGAACGCCGATCTTGCTCATTCAAATCCTTCTTTACAATCCCTTTTCTCTCCATTGACTGTATCATTCTTACGACAGTAGTTTGATCTTTATCAATCGCTTCTGCTAACTCTTTTTGAGTAGTGGCTCTTTGGCTACAAAGAACACTAATAATCCCCCACTGCTCTGGCGTAACTCCAAAAGGCTTTAATTTCTTCGTAAAATAATTCGTCATTTTCACATCAGTACGATGAACAAGATAGCCTATTAAATCATGTAAGTTCATATATCACCTCTATAAATTAATATATAAAAGAGTATAGCATACCAGTCAATTATTCACAGTGAATGTATTCATTTTATTAATTATATGCTATGGCATATATATTATAGTAGGTCATTTTAATTGTCAAATGAATTACCTATTATTTTTTTATGTCAAAACCACCTCTATACATTATAGAAGAAATGAATAATTTGATATATTCCTCTGACGATTTCTCACTTGTCGTTTTGTAATACTCTAATAACATTTGATAAAATATGAAACTTACAGACAACCCAAACACCTCTAAGGATATCTCACCCAGTTCTTATTGCCACAAGATAAGAAACATATAATTAATTAATCACCTACATTAGCAACTAAAACATCAAGAAAAGACATTCCAAATATGGAACGCCTTCTTTTTTATAAAATCATTCACTTAAATCTATTTTCAAAATATACTATTCAACACGCTTAAATCTTCTATTTAACATAATCACTCATTTATCTAAAGAATTTGATTACGTGCATAACGCCCTTCTAACGTTTCCTGCAAAAATTAGTGAATCATCAATGTCTTTGATATTAACGTAAATTAAATTCAAATCATCACATAACCACTCATGGTGTATAGACGAAACAATTATTCCTTGTTTAAGAATTGTAGCAATAAATCCGTTGACTTTTTTTGTAAGAGCGCTACCCGTCCTAGACATAATGCCCTTCCAGTGTTATTATCTCTTGATTTAAATGAGGAGGAATTTGTTATTCTAAAACGTTTTCCTAAGATAGTTGCCTTTATTTTATGCTGATTTATTGTTGCCACGCATTTTCCACCAACGAATCCTTCTTGGCCACTGATAATTCTGGCAAGCTGTTGAGAAATTGGTTCCTCATTAAACACCATACCTTCAATCATCCCCCTTTTACTGTAAGGTTATGAATGAATACATACATTTGAAACAGCAATAAATCTTTTCAGTTACAAGAAGAAAATAACAATCTAATGAAACCTGTTAACTCAATTATATTAATGGAGTTTAATGGTGGTTTGTCTTTTAGCGAACTAGAATCATAATTTGATTTGGTCCTGTGCGCTTCATAACACGATATCCTTTAGTTGATGTTGTAGCAATTCCCTCATCATTGGACTTACAATAACCATCTACTTGACAGGTACCATCATCTCGAACCAGAAGTTTACCAACAAGACCAACTGGAACCCATTCAGGTCTTTGTAGACGTGGGATATACTCTTGTGAAGAGTCCCACTCAGGATTTAATATAGGTTCACTTTTTGTAAAGGAAGGGTGAATCACTCTTCCTTTGTCATCTTTTATTTCTGGCACAACAACTTCATGATATTGAGTTCTTCCCCATTCGTCTGTTACGAAAAGATTATGCCAACGTAAATCACTTGCATCTGCAATCATTGCTGGATTCGCACTTACTACTCCTAGGATATAATTATCATTTGCGTTTGCTTTTCGTATTTTGTCCCCGTCTAAAGTTACAAAGTATCCGACATCGATTGGATTTTTATCAACCGTCTCAAACATTTCTGCATAATCCGCAGCAGCAGAAAAGAATACAGTACCGTCGAGATAAAGATTTCCTGTTAGCCCTTCAATTACAGCGGAATTTAAGGATGGTCCAACAGCAAGACCATTTGCTAAATGCCAAGAAAATGGGAATCTGGTGACTCCATTTTGCCCCATAATATGAGAACCTGTATGAATTGAATTTACTACGGTATTTAGCCCTTCTGCATGGGAGTAATTTGCATTTGCTATTGTGTTTGCTCCCTCTGCATGGGAAGCAAATCCAAGCGCTGTTGTGTCTGCTCCCTCTGCATGGGAAGCAATTCCAAGTGCTGTTGTAAGGGATCCCTCTGCATGGGAGGCAGTTCCAACTGCTGTTGTGACTGAACCTTCAGCGTGGGAGGCAATCCCATTTGCTTTGGTATTTTCTCCTTCCGCATGAGAGTAATCCGCATCCGCTATTGAGGACACTCCTTCTGCATGGGAAGCGGTCCCATTTGCACTTGTGTTTTCTCCTTCCGCATGAGAGGCATTCCCACTTGCTGTTGTGAGAGTCCCTTCCGCATGAGAGGCATCCCCACTTGCTGTTGTGAGAGTCCCTTCCGCATGAGAGGCATCCCCACTTGCTACTACATCTGTCCCTTCCGCATGAGAGCTTCTTCCACTTGCTCTTGTGTTTTCTCCTTCCGCATGAGAGGCAATTCCACCTGCTATTGAGGATACTCCCTCCGCATGAGAGGCAAATTCAAATGCTATTGTGAAGTTTCCTTCCGCATGAGAGTCATCTCCACTTGCTACTGTGTTCTCCCCTTCCGCATGAGAGGCAAATCCCTCTGCTAATGTGGCTATCCCTTCTGCTACAGAACATCCGTTATTCGGATCAGTTCTAATACAGATTGTTGCGGTTGGTCCGGTGTTTCCCGTTGGGCCGGTGCTTCCTGTTGGCCCAGTGCTTCCTGTTGGCCCAGTGCTTCCTGTTGGGCCGCTGTCTCCCGTGGATCCGGTGTTTCCTGTTGGGCCAGTGTTTCCTGTTGAGCCGGTGCTTCCTGTTGGCCCAGTGTTTCCTGTTGGCCCAGTACTTCCTGTCGGTCCAGTGTTTCCTGTTGGCCCAGTGTTTCCTGTTGGCCCAGTACTTCCTGTTGGCCCAGTACTTCCTGTCGGTCCAGTGTTTCCTGTTGGGCCAGTGCTTCCTGTTGAGCCGGTGCTTCCTGTTGGCCCAGTGTTTCCTGTTGGCCCAGTACTTCCTGTTGGCCCAGTGTTTCCTGTTGGCCCAGTACTTCCTGTTGGCCCAGTGTTTCCTGTTGAGCCGGTGCTTCCTGTTGGCCCAGTGGTTCCCGTTGGAAATGTTATAGAAGGGATAGGTGGTAATGTAGGACCAATCAAATTTGGATCTAATGCAGCTGCACTCAAAAAATCATCTGATATAAGACCTTCCCATTTTTTCTTATTTAACATGATTCACCTCCAAAAAAACTTTTATCATAACTAATAGATGCACCGAATCAACAAAATAAAATCAATAAAAAAACATTCCATCATTTTTATAAAAAATAAGATATTTAAATACTTAAATATTATATTCATATAAGATTAATGTAATATTTCATTATCAGTAGCTAGGAAAAAGGAGGAACGATACTTTCACAAGGGAACCTCCTTTTTTATTCTATGAATCTATTCATTTTTTATACATTCCTAATCTAACGTAGTTTTATGATTCTCGTTTGTAACTGGATTATCCGAAAAACTGTATAAAATCTTGCATGTTCCTAGCATATATTTTTTCGGAATGCTGACGGTATTCCATGCCCATTAACTTAAGAAAAGTACACACCCCAAAAATAAAAAATGAGCTCATTTCTCAAAATAACTAACTATAGAGAAATAAAATTTCCATTTAGGAAGTACTGTAAAACCTTAACTTGATAGCAATGTGGCGATACCCCTATATACTAAAAGGGGCAGTAGAATCAAAATACACGTTAAGATAAGCGGGTGATTCAGTGACGTCCACCGTGATTCAAATCTGACTCTGAGTTCATCTCATACGTTATAGAAAGTATACCTAATTTAATAAATTCCCCAGCGATTTAACAATGTGCTAAAAACTGTTCAACCAGTGCGCAAAGGTTTATATTTTAAATGACGTGTTTAACACCGTACTCATCAAACTAAGATTATATAGCTTTAGTTTCATATGAGATTTTTTCTTTTCCTACAGTATCCGTCCAGCTTATTAAAAATAATAAAATCCCGTATTGAATAAAAACACGGGATTGTTATAAATGAGTTATTCACTTATTCGAAAGAAGTTCATTCGTTACATATTACTTATTTAATTAAGAAACATTCATATACCAGCCCAAACATCTTTTCCATATCGCCCTTCATCTTGCACACGATCCAACCAATTCCTTGCTTCTTGTTCACTAACTTCATGAATTTCTTGATAGGCTTGACAAAGGGTATCTTCTACGTCTGGAGCCATTTTACTTCCATCACCACATATATAAAGATGAGCTCCATTATCTAATAGCGAAATTAAATGGATTCTATCTTCTTTTATTATATGCTGTACATATGTTTTAGGATGTCCTTCTAAGCGAGAGAAAGCTGTGTGTAAAGAGATTAATCCATCTCTTTCATCATTTTCTAGTTCTGTACGATAGAGATAATCCTTTTCAGGATGACGACAACCAAAGTATAGATGTGCTTCTCCTACCTTCATACCTTTTTGCTTTTGAACACGACGCGCTTGTAAGAATCCACGGAATGGTGCAATTCCAGTACCTGGTCCAACCATGATAATTGGTGTTTCTGGATTTTCAGGTAATTGAAAGTTTGATTGTGGCGTTCGAATGAAACAGATAATCTCATCTTTATTATGACGCTGAGCTAAATAATTAGAAGCGACTCCTTCATATGTCCCTTCCCCGCTCCATGCAGGCGCATTTACAACACCGACCGTAATGCTCAGACGATCCTGTGCAACGAGTGGAGAGCTTGAAATTGAATAGTAACGCGGTTTGAGCGCCGGAAGAAGTTCTAAAAAGCGTTCAAATCGGATTTCACAAGCCTCATACTTTTCAAGAAGATCTAACATTGAAATACGTTTCTTTAATATTTGTTCTTGATAAACTCCCTCTTCCAATAATGATTCCAATTCCTTTTTATGAGGAGGGCATACTGTGAATGTCACCATTTCTCGTATTTGTGCTCGAGTGGCTGCTTCTTGCACTTCGACACTATAACTAAGAAGGTCATATAAACGAACAGGACTGTCTAAAGGTATGTGATTTACACTGCGCCCACTTGCGCTTAATATGACTTGATCCTTCCCGTTTAATCCAAAGCGTTTTAAAATTCGGTTGACATTTTTCTCACTATTAATTGGTAGTACCCCAAGGTGGTCTCCTTCTTTATATGTAGCCCCTTCTGGCAAGGATATTTCAATATGTCGCGTGCTTCTTTCACTGCTAGATGATTGAAGTTCACGATTTTCTAATATAGATGCATAAACTGCTTCATATGTTCGCGCAAGAGGAGATCCTCCAAGACGGCTGACAAATTGTAGGCTCAAAGTACTGCGTTCTTTCTCCATGTTTTTGTTAAGTTCCAATCCAAATGCCTTCATCGCATCAGACCACATACTTTGTTTCCATTGCTCGAGCTGTTCCTCGAAATCACCACTTGCATCTGCTTCTCCGCGTTTAGAAAATCTTTTTGCTCCTTTTTGAGCCATTTGCTCATCAATGTATCTTGGAATTCGCTGATAAGTACTAGCCCAATTATGATCTCCACAACCAAAAACTGCGTATTGAACACCTTTTAGCTCATCTGGTTTTAATTCCTCCAACCATTGCACAAACTGTCCTGCATTACTTGGCGGTTTTCCATTATAAGAAGAAGTTACAATAAGAACCGCTCCTTCTTTCGGCAAACTTCCAATTCGATCGTTAAGAGCTGCCACTTCCGTTTGAACACCTTCTAAACTAGCTGTATCCGCTAGTTCTCTTGCAATGCCCTCTGCTACCCCTGTATCCGAGCCATACAGAACAAGAAGTGAAAGATTATCGGCTCCAATAATGGAAGGAGTCTTCTGAACTTGCTGCTTGGTTTCATGGTTTTTCAGTTTCTCCTCTGTAGGCGCAAGAACAGTAGTATGGCTAATAGTTTCATTTCGAGGTACAATCCTAATCTTAAAATCACCAGGCTTTAGCGTTAATATTTGTTTTACGTCCAGCTTATAGTCTTCATAATCGATGAATTCAAAATGTTGAAGAAGCATTCCCATTACGAGTGTCGCTTCATGAAGTGCAAACTGCATACCGATACATGCTCTCTGGCCATTTCCAAATGGTTTATAAGCATGATGAGGAACCTTATCCAGCTCTTCAAATCGTTCAGGTTGGAATTCTTCCACATTGTCTCCCCACGCATCTTTATCCCTATGTAGCTGTGGAATAAGAACAGAGATACGATCTTCGCCTTTCTTAATTGGGTATTTTCCACCAATCACTGTATCTTCTTTTGCATAGAGACTGAATGCTGGAGCAGTCGGCCATAGACGTAGTGATTCATTTAAAATCATCCGTATATACTTAAGCTTCATAACTTGTTGGTATGTTGGAGTGGGATCTGTCAAAACACGGTCTACTTCTTCATAAGCTTTTTTCAATTTATCCGGATTCTTTAATAAAAAATAGATTGCAAAAGATAACAATCCACTTGTTGTTTCATGCCCAGCTATTAAAAAAGTGATAATTTGAAAACGAATATTTTCATCATCTAATTTTTCACCCGTTTCCGGATCCTTCACATTTAACATACGGGAAAGTAAATCATTTTCTTCCTGATTCCCACTACTTTTACGTTCAGCAATAATATTATCTACTAAAGAAAACATAGATTGAATATCATGCTGAAATTGACGTTTCGTTCTCCACATGAGTTTGTCTTCTATATCCAGTCTCTGCAATTGGTGCATCGCCTCATCTAGAGCACGGGTCATGCTAGTGATAAAAGGGTGAGAGGTCTCACGATAAAAGCTATTGAATCGGTAATTAAAACCACATAGACCAATTGTATCTAATGTAAGGCGAGTCATATCCCCTGGGACATCTACATTTTCATTCGGATTCAGTCTTGCCCATTTTTGAACGAGTTGCACGGCAATATCGACCATCATAGCATGATAATCTTTCATTGCCCGTTGACTGAATGTAGGCATCAAAATATTATGAGCTTTTTTCCAGTTAGGCTCGTCAGTCTCGCTTGTAAATAGTCCGTCTCCAGCAAAGGCACGAACCTTTGCTAAAGCACCCTCTATACTTTTATCAAATCTTGTTTCATCACAAACTTCCGCTACCAGTTCATGTCCAGAAACGACAATGATCGTATCACTTAAAGTTTGAATTTGAAAAATAGGACCATACTCTTCTGCCAGCTTAATAAACGATAGAGTCGGTTTATCTTTATCGATTAATGGGAGATTCCCCAGCGGTCCATATGTTTTCGGCTGAGGAATGGCAGATACTTTTTTATCCATTACAAACACCCTTTCAAAAAGCATGAAATAAAGTGAAACTTTAATCAGCCCTCACCAATCGGGCGAGCAGTTGCTCCCCCCACCTAACTTCTTTGCTTCCGCTGAATTTTGAGATGGGGGTCTTACTGCCCGGCAAATAGCGAGATAAAATATCCCAGTCAATAAAAAGAACATAGTAATGAATCGCCTGGAATAAAGTTATGTAATTGATTACCTTATTTTATCTTTTCCCTAACTATTCACGATTATGATATTACTTATAAGGTTGTTAATCTAAACCGTCTATTAACATTAGATTTATACCTTGCAGAAAAAATAATATATTACAATGAGGCATATTATTATAATGTTTATTAGAAATTGAGAGCTAAAGGTTGTAGTATTAGGAAAACCAGTAGTTTCTCATGTCAATTCAAACAAATACGATAAGCAAGTATACTCTGTTGCTAATGAAAAAGGATTTGATATTCATATCAAATCCTTTTTCATTCTGTGTAATTATTTCACTTTTTCTTTCATCTCTTTTCCCCTTTTAGTAGAAATCATCATCTCGATTTTTATTTTGCTCTATCGATTTAACCTCTCGACAGCTTCCGCGCTTGTATCTACACGTTTAACGAAAAAAACTAATAGTAGCGCAACAACATTCATGCCCAGCGCTACATAGAATGAATGCTGAATTCCGGATAACAAAGCCTTCTGCGTTACCATTGCCTTCGTAGCTTCTGTGAAGGTTGTTGGATCTACATGAGCCATTAAACTTTCAGCTTTTGTTTTTGTTACAGAATTCATAATCGTAACAAGAATAGCAGTACCAATCGAACCGGACACTTGTTGAGCTGTATTATTAACAGCTGTACCGTGCGGATTTAAGCGAGTTGGCAATTGATTAAGGCCATTTGTCATAAGTGGCATCATCACCATCGCCATCCCAAACATCCGCAATGTGTAAATAAGGATAATATGTGTGTGACTAGAATCGATTTGCAGATTTGCCAACATATAAGTTGAAACAGCTGTAATGGAAAGTCCTACTATACCAAGAAGCCGAGGGCCATACTTATCAAATAGTTTACCTGTAATGGGTGACATAACTCCCATTATTACCGCACCTGGAAGCATCATCAGCCCAGAGCTCAGCGGCGAAATACCACGGACATTTTGTACATAAGCTGGTGTTAAAATCATCCCCGAAAACATAGCCACCGCATTAACAATTGCAATTACAGACGCAAGTGCAAACATTGGGTACTTGTAAACACGTAAATCCAACAACGGTTCATTCATTTTTAATTGACGGATAATGAAAGCAATTAGGGCAATAGCGCCTATGATTAAGGTTGTTAAGACAACTTTATTCGTCCACCCATCTGAGCTTGCAGAACTAAACCCATATAACAGACCGCCAAAGCCGACAGAAGATAATAGTAATGAGAGATAATCAAGTTTTGCATTTTTGTTTTGTCTCATGACATTTTCCGATTTCCAAATCCCTAACAGTAAGCTAATGATTGCTAGCGGTAAAATCATTTCAAAAAGCAAACGCCAGTCATAATACTCTACAATATAACCTGATAGTGTCGGTCCAATTGCTGGAGCTGTAATCATAACTAACCCAAAAATCCCCATTGCTGTTCCCCTTTTTTCTCTCGGAAAGCTTACTAGCATAATATTCATTAACAAAGGTCCCATCACTGAAGAACCTGCTGCTTGAACCATCCGACCAGTAAGTAATAAACCGAAGTTCGGTGCTACAGCCGCTAAAGCCGTACCAAGGATAAAAATCAACATGGATGTAATAAATAAACTCCTATTGGAGAAGCGGGTTATTAAAAATGCTGATGCCGGAATTAATATACCACTTACAAGCATATATCCTGTAGAAAGCCACTGGATCGTTGAATAATCTTGAATTTCTAAATCCTTCATTATTGATGGCAAGGCCACATTTAAAAGCGAGTTATTTAGAAATGAAACAAATGCCCCAATAAAAAGGATTACAAGCATTACATATGGTGGTTTTCTTTTATGTAACGTTTCACTCATAGATTGATTTACCCCTTCATTATCAATTCCATTGATTAATTTAACTCGTTTGCATATTTGCACGAGAATTTATTACCCTTGCAGTATTTTGCCAAACTCTTCGAATGGATATTCTCTTTTTAGCAATTCTACTTACCCAGCTTAAAATTTTGAATGAATATGTAAACACGTTTGTTAACCGAAATTACATTAGGCTAAAATAAACAAAAAGAGCTAATGAAAATACCCTTCTAAAATAAAGCGAAACTTTAATCCATGTTTTTTTACTGACAGCCCACACACCCATTCCTTTAAATACAGGCTTGGAAATCTAGTTATGTAACCATCCATAAAAAGAAATATTACATAGGCTAAGTCTAACATTACATTTTTAAAGTAAGGGGAATAAGCTTATGCACCAATATTGGTATGTGAATTCAAAGGAAAACGAGGAACAATATAATAACCAAAATTCAATGTCATCATTATATTCACAGCCCCAAATAAATAAAGCTGACGAAATGAGTGGTTTGAAGATTTGTGAGGATTGGAGTTGTCGCTTCTATCCAATTGGTTCGGATTCACCAGCCAATTATATGACTTTCACTCCCGATCCTCCTCCCTTCTCTTTTGGTCAGCCAATCCATTATGCAGGGATGATGCCACAAGGACATCCTGCTAATTGGACCCCATTACCAAGCCATGCAGGTTTTAATTATCAAAAACCTCCCATCCCCTGGGCTCAACCATTCAACCATACAGGGATGTTCGCACAAGGTCATCTTGCCGCCTTACTCTCACCGCCAGCTAAAGCTTTTAAATTCAGTAACAATAACGGGGGTATTTTCGGAAACTCTCCAGGATGGGGCGGACAGATAGGTCCCATGGGATGGGGGAATAACGGAGGTTACGGTCAGCCAGGAATGCTTGGAAACTTACTTACAGTAGGAAAAGGCACTATGAATGGAATTGGAATGCTTAGTAGTCTAATGGGTATGGGGAAGTTCTTTTTTAGTGGATTAGAACGAGAGGATAGGTCCATAGCCCAGACTTAAAAACCAGTTCCTTTTCTCCATTGATTTCATCTTCTTAAACATGCTTCTAATACTCCCTCCAAGTTCGTTTCCTCGTCTTTCAAATTATAAAAACATCTATTTTGTATCTGATAAATCAATAGAGGTGTAGTAGCACCAACAAAATGCAAAACCCGGTTCCTTTACGAAAGAACCGGGTTTTTTAATTTTAATTTATTTGAAAAGTAGTCAAATCTTTTTTTCATTATTTAACACTTTGAACACGGCCAATTTGTCCATCTTGTAAGCGAACTTTAATGCCGTACGTGTGTGTTTCACTATGTGTTAAAATGTCTTTCACAACGCCACTTACAGTTTTACTATAGTCATTATCCAATTGAATAACTACATGTGAACCAACTGAAATTTGTGATCTTGTTGGTTTCCCACCTGTTGCTTGTGTCGGTTTTTCTTGTTTTTGTGTTCTCTCCTGTTGTGTAGATTGCTGTTGCTGAGCTTTCTTCTCTTCTTGCTTGCGTTTTTCTTCAGCTACTCTTTGTTGCTCTTCTTGCTTACGTTTTTCTTCTTCTACTCTTTGCTGCTCTTCTTGTTTACGTTTTTCTTCTTCTGCTTTTTGTTGCTCTTCTTGTTTACGTTTTTCTTCTTCTACTTTTTGTTGCTCTTCTTGTTTACGTTTTTCTTCTTCTACTTTTTTGTCTTCATCCACTTTTTGCTCATTTGGCGCGCCCTTTAACTTTTCTTCATTACCTTTACAAGCACTTAAAGCAATTACACATAAACTCATAAGTGCAAATAATAACAATTTCTTTGACATTTAAAAATCCTCCTATATACACATTACAAATCAATAACTTTCATAGCATAACAAAAATACAATCCTTTCTTTATCAAAATTTGTCGTATATATTTATTTTCTACTAAATACTGATACTACAATAAAAATGGAGATTATTATGTTGATTCTTGCAAAAAATACGTTCGTCTGCTAGTCAAGTAAACCTAATTCATAAAAATCTTCATCTTATGTATGAAAGAACTTGAAGCAAAAAATGGAAAGAGGCTGTCTCAAGTATTTAGTGAAACCATTGAAAAAGCATTAATAATCCGAGATATTTTAATTAGCATAATCTATTACTTACGAATAATAGGAAAGGATCTTCCATCGAAAGATCCTTTCCTATTGCTCATCTAACTTAATAAATAAGTTAATTGCATAACGCTCTTCTAACTTTCCTTGCGAAGCTTAGTGGATCATCAACGTCTTCAATATTAACGTAAATCAACATACCTTCGCCGTGGATTAATTATTAACCCATAAGCTTGCCATAAATGCTGTTGGTTTGTAATAAAGTTTGATCAAAAGCATGCTACAAAAATTGATTTTTCAATATAAAAAAAAACCAAATATTTCGAAAGAAAACTCGATCAAAATGCTTGTTTTTTTTGTTGCTAGTGAATCATTTTTCATAAAAAAGTTTAATCATTTTTCTACCTGTGTTTGCTCAACAATCGCGCCCAATTGCATATTATTAAATTGCTACCCTTTTTTCCTTTTCGGCCAAATAAAATTGCTTATGGCAATCAAAAGATCGATACCCAACACAAGTGTCCATACTTTTAGAAAGCCAGCCAACACTTCTGTTCGCGAAGAATCGTTAATTAAATAGATTAAGACAAATAAAATTCCGACACCTATTAGAAAAGCAAGCACATGTTGTCCCCAGCTTTTAAAGTAGTGTTTTGCATAATCCATGCCAAATCTTTTAACTGGTTTCGCTCCTTGTTTCATCACATAATATTGAAAGCGTATATCAGCCCACTCAATCATACTCCTACCGAATGCGATTGAGATTCCAATATAAACAGCAGCTATTGCATGCACTTGGGTAGCGGTCGCACCACGATACAAGTCCACACCCGTAACAACTAATAAAATTAAATCAATAACAGGTGTTAAAGCTAGGAAAAACAATCCTAATTTATTTTTCTTAAGGATATATCGTGTGAGCAGACCTAAAGTTATAACAACCCAAAACCCTATTTCACAAGCAACGATCAACCACGCAATTACATTCACCCCAACACCCCCCTTGTACAACGCAATTACTCGCTTTTCCTTAACAGTACCACAATATGGTCCTTTAATGGAGTAACTTTATTGCATAGGATGGTTAATTATTTTGCATAGTTTTAGTACTTTCAGGGAATTCATAAGATGTAGAGATTGAGCCACTTAAATGAATGGCAGAAAGATAATTTTATTATTTATATTACAATACCTTAAGAGCTATGGAACAAATTCTTCAACTAAGCAGCTAATAGAAGCCTGGAGATTTTCCACAATCAGTAGCTCGTCGCTATCAAACTAAAATTTCATTTTAGGGAAGAATGTATTTCTTTACATGATAGCAATGGGATTTCTCCAGTATTTCGAACAAAAACCACACTAAGCACATTTTCATACAAAAAAGCCAATTTTTGTCCTACTAAGGATAAACCGGCTCATTGTAATTGATCTTGAAGGACTCGTTATATAAACTCGTCATTTTCATCAAAAAACATGGCTCTAGCTAATACATTTTTATTCGATTTTTGGTTAATAGAGACATGTGATTTAAATTATCCTTTGTTATATAGACCAGTCATTTGCCACATTTCTTTTTACATATATTTTTTTAAAAGAAGGTTTCCATTCTGAGAAATCCTCATAAACAAACGTTATGTTGTTACATATTTCCTCTGCAACTTCATACATATGTTTTATATCATTAGCCGTAAATAATATAGCCCCTTTGCGTTGCGTGCTATCTATAATAGTTGGTATGGTATCGCCCTCTTTTACTACTAGATCAATTAATACGACTTCGGATATGTTAGTTAGCCCTTTATACTTGATTTCTTTTAAGCAACCTGGTTTTGGAATCAAGCTTAAAGACATAGCATGACATTTTGAAGGTACACATCTAAATTCATCTATAGTCTCAGTATTTAGCGCATCATAATAGTATCCAAATTGAGATATGCCAGTTGTTAGTTCCACCATCTTCCAGATGTTGCCCCCACCTATTCTAACTTGAGACTCTATAATTATTGGCTTATTTTGTTTGTCTAACTTTATTTCTGTATGAGTAATGCCATTTTCCATTTGCATGTCGTTCAAAAACATCATTACTTTCTCCATAATTAATTGTTTTTGAGATTCATCTATAGGTGCCGGCATAATCGTATAGTTTATTAGAAATGTATCTTCTTTACATACTTCAGCTGATATAGCAAGTATAGAATGTTTTTTGTTATAAGAAACGGTTTCAACCGTATAAACTATATCACCTGCAATATACTCTTCCACTAAAACAGGTAGTTGAATACCATTTTCTTCAATAAATACCCCTACGTCATCTCCCGAGTCTAGCTTACATACTCCTTTACCCCCTGCCCCAATCGGCGGCTTTATTATAACACTATCTTTTTTATTCAAAAATTCATTAATGTCTTCAGTATTATTACAAACTGTCGAATCTATCGAAAAGTCTTTACCTGCTAGAATTTCACGCATCATGTCTTTATTACGAGTTATCATATTAGCATTGTAAGAAGGTCCTTTAACATTAAAAATCTTTGCAATTATACAAGCCGTATCTAATGCTGTTTCGTTGAAAGATACAACCACATCAAAAGGTTTCTCTTTAAATAATTCTTCAGCATAGTATATAGATAAGGGTATGTTTGTTGTATCTATTTCTTTTTTATAGAAACATTTTTCTAAGATAAATCCATCAAAATATATGTGTCTAGCGTAAGATCCTATATAGGAAACAGTGTACCCACTGTCTAATGCATCTTGTATAGGCTTTGTCCATCCCCCTATAAATAAAATATGTGGTTTATTTTCTATGTCAGTTCCTTTTAATACCTTATGCATCAATATCAGCTCCCCTAAAATGAACTCGTATATTCAATGTCAGTTCCTTTTAATATGCCTCGTCTTAACAACGCCACTAAACACAATGTTGTTCCAAATCCCCCTATAAATAATGTAATTTGAAGCCCGAATATAGAAATTAAAAGTGCACTAGCAAAACTTCCCAATGCCCAAGCTCCCCAATTAAGCGTGCGCTGTACAGCATTTACTCGGCCCAGCATGTGATTTGGTGAGGCAAGTTGTCGTATAGTTGCGGCGTAAGGGCCAAATACACCTTCTCCCATACCATGTATAATACTTGCGGCTACTATACCGTAAATTGTTCCCATATATCCCATTATCGGTATAAAAGCCAAACCGGTAACTGATACAGTAGCGCTATAAATAAGCATTTTTGTATTATTAATTTGTTGACTTTTTTTCATGAGAACCGTATTACCTATTAAAAATCCGACCGCTGCTGAACCTACAACAAACCCTATTTCAATTTCAGATAGACCCATTACCTTATAAAGGAATATTACTAAAATACTATTTAGTATGTATTTAAAAAAACCGTAAACAGCACCACATGTCACAATTGGCTCTAATACAGGGTGTTTTTTGAAATATATCAGACCTTCATATATGTTTTGGTATATGGATTTTATATTTACGTCTTTTAAAGAACCCTCTGTATGCGGTTTAAACTTTGAAATAAATAATACAAACATAAAACAAACAAAATACGTTACTGCGTCAACAGTGAATGAACCTGTTAATCCAACTAGAGTAATGACGATTCCAGCTAGCATAGGACCAATTACTATAGAAAGAGACTCTGAAAGTGCTAGTTGAGCATTTCCTTTTTTTAAGTTGTCTTTATCTGTTACTATTTCCGGTAAGAAAGAAGGAATAGCGATGTTGTAAAATGTGGTGAATATTCCATTTAAAAACATGACAACTACCAATAAGGGGAACGTTATAATATTTGTTACAGTCAGTATGAATACTGATAAAAACAATACTCCTTGACATATACTACAAATTAGCAAAATATTTTTCCTATGAAAAATGTCTATTAAAGCACCGGCTACTAACCCAAAAATTAGATAAGGGACGAATATAACCCCACGAAGTATAGCAGCATTTGCTTCACTTGTTTGTAACACCTCTAATGCAAAAAGCGGCAAAGCTACTATTGTAAACTGAGTACCTAATAAACTTATAGACTGTCCTAACCAAAGCTTGTGAAAATTAAAATGATTGCTACCTTTCATAATATCCCCCCATCAAATCCAGCTTTATAAATTATCAAGTTTGCGATATAAGTCAAAGCAGGCGAAACCTACCTTTCAACTAATGTCTGTACCACATAAAAATTCGAAACCTAATATAAAAACGATTTTAGTTTCAAATGATGACTAGATGTTTAAAAATCTTCTAGCTAATGAAAAGCTCATCTTCCGAAAGATACTTCCACATTCGTTTATAAACCAAATGGTATACTGATGGAATTCACTTGTAAGAATCTGATTGTGAATTAGTTTGTTTCGAATTCATTTTCCAATCGTATGTCACTTTGAATCACCTCCAGCATCAGTATAACCTTGAAGGCACGCTATTGTACGCATTTTGGAATGTAATAGCAAGATAACGAAGCTACGATGACGAAATGAATGGATTTAACCTTGTCATTGGAGGACATATTCACATGACAATTGATTAAAATAGATCATTCACTATAAAATAAATTTTTAGATAAACCAAAATAACATGCAAAAAACCCCTTCAAATTTGAAGAGGTTTTTAATATATAGAAATTAGCTTAAAGCAAAGATAACAACTCTTGAAGGGGGCATTTTTTTCTTATTCATGTTTATTGAGGAGCCTTTGTTTGAAGCAACTTTAACCCCATCCCAATAAAAATCAGTCCTGTTACTTTATTTAGAATCATTCCTACCTTTTGATTTCCTCTTAATTTTTTGGTGACATAGGAAGAGAAATAAGCAACAAATAAACACCACAATAGTCCAGTTACTGTAAAAGTAATTCCTAAAATGATAAAAGGTATAGGACCTGAAGCCTTTGTATCTATAAACTGCGGCAGAAACGCAATAAAGAATAAAGAGACTTTTGGATTCGTAAGACTTGTTAAGAGTCCTTGTAAATATATCTTTCTTTTGATTTACAACCGATAAAACTGATGGGGTGTACCATTCGTATCACGGAGCCAAAACTCACTATTGAATAAATAAAACCCCAGAAATCCAAAGGTCTCTGGGGCTTCCTTATATATTTAGCTCTTTTTGCTTTTTGTTTTGTTTATGTCTATACAGTAATTTTCGACTTATGAGAGAAATCAGTAATAAAATCAATATTAGTACGAAAAGTTGCATAAATGACAAATCAAAATATTTAGCACCTGTAACGATTAAAAGTGTAGAAATTGTGCCTTTTACAACGAAAAAAATAATAACCCATAATCCGCCTTTTTTCCAGTTCATTTTATATTACCCTTTCCTACATTTAAATTATTAAAAAAATTAGTGATAGTTTTTGAATGTGATACCTTAATAGAAATCTATTATATGAATATAAGAAATAGACTTTTTCATAAAATTCATGTCCAATTACATACGACGATTCCATCATAAATGAAAATGATATTCAGTGTCAATTTTATTGACTATTTGAAAACCTGTTTCTTCATCTTAATCTCTCTCCACTTTACTTCTTATAAGCAATAAACTCTTGTATTCAAACAAAAACACCTCCATTGCATTTGCACACTTTGTATGCGAATGCAAGAGGTGTTTTTTCATGTACCATCAGGTGCTTTATTTATTCGTTTAAGTTCTTAATACGTAGCTATTTTCTAGTACACGATAACTGGATCATACGTATTCAAACTATCATACACAGTTTTTGCAACGTTAGGAAGAAGGTTTACACAACCGCCTGATCCTCCTGTTAAATAAGCATTACTTCCCCAGTCTTTTCGCCAGCCGGCATCGTGGAATCCTTGACCGCTATTTGTGAATGGAACCCAGTAATCTACTTTCACTGCATAATCAGCTTTCCCTACTGCGCTACCTCTTAGCGTATATGGTGTTCGTTTGTATAGAACGTACCACACACCTGGTGATGTATCTTCACCTGTGCTATGTTTACCCGTTACTACATTTGTTGTGAGGACTAATTTCCCATCTTTGTAAATCCAAATTTGTTGATCTGCAATTGAAACTTCTGCATATGTGTCTCCGATACCATTATTCGATGTTGTTTTATAACCGATCCCTTCCTTCTCCCAACCATTTCCGTGAATATTAGAAGCAGAAAGTGATTTTTCACCTTTCTCAAAAGCTTGCCCAACTTGTTTTGTCTCTTTTTCCACATCTAGTGCCCAGCCGTATCCTTGTCCTTTTACTGATATGACCGAACCAGAATGTGTTTTAAAAGCGAAGTCTTTATGTAATGTAGATTTAGCCTTATTAATTTCAGCAACCTTATTCTTAATATCGCTCGCATCGATTGTCACTTTCATATCCTTTGACATAGAGGCATTTTGAATTAAATCTTTTGCTTTTAATGAATACACTTCATTTTGCACTTTATAATCAACAGACTGCGTAAGAAGATTTTGTAATGCTTTCTCTTCTTTTTTAATAATCGGATCGTTTTCTTTAATAGGCTGTATGTATGCAGACTTTAAATGAATTTCGCTTTTATGCTTCTGCTTATCGTAATCTTTTAGTAAACTCGTAACGTCGTACTGTTTTCCATCAACGCTCTTCGAAATAACAATTTTTCCTTGTTCAAGCTTCGCCATAGCATCTTGAGGTGCCTTTAATTTTTCATTCATAGACACGAGCTTTTCTTCTACAAGTTTTTTCATCGTTTCACTACGATACTGCTCTGCCTTTTTTGGTAGCAATGAATAATCTTTTTCCTTTGAAGAAGGGAAAAATGTCCACTGGCTTTTTAATAGTTTCTTAACTTGCGGCAAATCTTTTTCCGTCAGTTCCGTTTTTGTCTCTTTTTCATTTAAAATTTGTTGTTGATCAATATAAACTTTGTTTGCTAGTCCAGATGTTTTTAATTTCTGTATTGCCTCATCAGCGCTCATACCACCGACTTTTGTATCATTAATCGTAACATTTGAATTGAAGTGAGTTGCCTGATAATAACTCATTCCCCCAAGGAGAAGTGCAAGTACACCGCCACCTGCTGCGATAAGCTTCCAATTTGTAAAACGTTTTTTGGATCTTACCCGTTTTTTCTCAACTTCTTCAACAGATTCATTTACTGTATTGTTGTTCATCAATCTTTCCCCCGTATACATTAACGTCAATTGATTTTAAACCAAAACCATTGAATAGTGTACCTTATTTTCCCTGAAATTTCATTGTTTTTAACTAGGTTTTATCTCATTTAATCTATTAAAGTTAGATTTTTTAATAGAAAGATATATAAAGATAGTAAATAACGCGAAAAAGGGCCACATCAATCGAGTTATTATGGGACCCATCGCATTTTGAAGGATGATACTCTATAAACATTTTAACCTAGTAAAGTAATTTTTAGAAGGTCCAAGTTAGAGACAGGCAGCATAGAATATCTCTTATTTATGAAAAATATCCACAAAAAATGACCTACATGTAGACTCTTTTTTGTGAATATTTTAATGCCGCATATTTTATTAATTTAAATGCGAACCATGCTTCCTGATTGTCACCAGGTTTCACAACCTCTAATCTGCCTAACTAATTTCACCTTATGATATCTTTATCATCAACAATTTCAAGTTTCTTGAAAACTATTATATATGTTTATACCACGCTTTATTGATACGTTTAATCTTTACAGGTGTTGAATTTTTAGACTCATCCTTTGTTGTAACCCTATTATTAGAACATCCTGCAATAGTGAGACAGCATGTAGCCAATAAAACTAATACTATTAATTTCTTCAAATAGCCACTCCTATATAAGGGAAATATTATATTAAGAAAACTAAACATAACATCGAATCTTTATAAAAACAATATATTTCCTAGTTTTATTATCCGTTGGCAGATTAAAGCACACCTTAAGGAGCATGAATCCAATGTCTAATTTCCATTTTATACGATTCTCAATGTTTATTCCAACATAAAAAGATAGCTATTATTGTTGAAAACTAATTATCTCTCAAAATGAAAAATATGAACTGAATCCCTATAATCCAATATAGTTTACTCAGCTAACTTTTCCCCTGTAACAATCCGAAACAAAATAGCTGCATTTTTTTCTTCTAATTGAGCGTACCGATTACCACCCGAGATGATTTCCACTGTATCCTTATTAGGGCTTATCCAAATTTGATACAACACAGCTTTCGCCTCTATTTTCGGATTTTTAAATTGAAAAATAAAATGATAATCAGCTGGACGAGACATTTCCACTTTTTTATTTTCAAAAGTAGTATCCTTTAATATTTTCTTTACTTGCATCACTTCATTATTATCTGTCACTACCTTAAAATCTTCATATTCATTATCACCAATATCTTTTTGCACTTCAATTCTTTGCTCTTCATTTCCTAGTATATTTGAACAGCCGGTTATTATGAATATACAGATACTAATCATAACTAGAGGCCAATTTCTAACTTTCATATTAATACCCTCTTTTCAATACAAAATATTTTATTTTGTAAAATAAAGGTAATTAATTTAGACTTAAAAATATAAATAATAAAGAGAAAGGAGTATCGTTCCATGCAGTTAAAAACATACACTTGGAAAAGCTATACGTTTCTCATTGTAAGTATATTCGTTACGATTAATCTCTTTCTTTTCACACCTATTTTAGACAGGGTTGGAGTAGAATATGTTGTGCCTTTCGCTTACTTCATATTAGCTTCCGCTGTTATAGCAATCCTATTAGCGGTAATATCTTTTTGTAGTCGAAATGAAAGGAAAATTTTAGCGATTATCGGTTTATGTTTTACTCTATTTAATACAGCAATTATTTTATTCTTCCTTTGGTTCGGTTACCATTTCACTTAAGTGAAATATAAATAAACTCCATAAGCTACAAATAAAATTAATAAAATAAAAAATACCGAGTATCGTGTATATCATCCATTTTAAGTTTGAACTTATATACTCCCCCTTCTGGCCTCCTAATAATTCCAGTATATAACAAAAAGCATTGGATACCCAATGCTTTTTCATACTTACGCGAATAAAGATGTATTCGCATATAAAGCTGGTGAACCACCTGAATGTACGAATAAAATATTGTCCTCTTTATTAAATGTACCTTTTCTAATTAAGTCGATTAATCCCGCTACTGCTTTACCTGTGTATACTGGATCAAGTAAAATACCTTCAGTTTTTGCTAACAGCTGCACTGCTTCCACCATTTCTGGCGTTGGTAACGCGTAACCTGGCCCTACATATTCATCAAAGCATGTAACAGCTTCGCGCGGGATAAAGTTTGGAATACCAACGTGAGCTGAAGTTTCATCTACAAGTTTTGCTACTTTCTCTTCTTGCTCTGCTTTTCCTCTACTTACGTTAATTCCGATTACTGGGATGTTACTTTGTGTTCCAGCAAAACCTGTAATTAAACCAGCGTGCATGCCGCCGCTACCGCTTACGCAAATGACTGAACTGAAATCAATTCCTTGATCAAATGATTGCGCCATAATTTCTTGCGCACAAGCAACGTATCCCATTGCGCCAGTAGGATTTGATCCACCAACTGGAATGACATATGGTGTATTCCCTTTTTCACTTACTTCTTTCGCAACCTTATGCATCTCTTCCATAAGATCTGCTCCGTTTCGTACAACAATGACATTTTCAGCACCTAGTAAATGATATAAGAAATAGTTTCCATTAAAGTCTGGCTTCTCTTCTGGCTCAAGCCCTTCTTCTAATACAAGAATACATTTCATTTTCTCTTTCACCGCAGCTGCCAGTGTTAGGCGGCAATGATTGGACTGAATACCACCAGCTGTAATTAACGTATCTGCACCCTTCGCCTGTGCATCCGCAACTAAAAACTCTAACTTTCTCGTCTTATTACCACCAGCTGTTAAACCAAGTAAATCATCTCGTTTAAAATAAATAGTCGGCCCACCAAATGCTTCTGAAAAATTGTTTAATTTTTCAATCGGTGTATATGACTCTGTATATTTTTTTCTCGGGAATTTAGCTAAATTCATGAATAACGCTCCTTTGTACTTCTTTCACAATGTATGTAACGTTACTATTATTGCATGTAAAAATGATGAAGTCATCTTTCTGGGGGAAAAATGTGTTGGAATTCGGCTTTGGCGAATGGAATTGTATTAAAGGTTTTATCTTCAATACGGTACATGAAATTATAATAATGATTTTAACCATATTACGGTACATGAAATTTATATCGACGATTTTTAAAATATATCGTTCATAACTTGAAATATATCAACGATTTTTTCAATATATCGACGATTCGACATGAGATATCGACTTACCGACAAAAATCGACAATACAAAAAGGCCCACTCTTTAAAAAGCAGGCCCTCTTCCAATCACTTATTTGCCGAAAAACGGAGTAACTGTGTTAATCCTGGTTCTAAATTCATTTCGCCTTTATGGCGTACGTATACGATTTTGTCCCCGTCAAATTTGGGCAGGTTTCCTGGATTATACGTCAGCCACTCGTTCGTTCCTTCTACATTATACTCCATATACTCCGTTGCACCGACAACTACGTTTTTACTATCATCAGCGGTTACATTGGGTGCCATTTGTGCAATTTTCGAATCACTAATTAATAATTTCTTTATTTCCTTATCACGTTTGTAATCATAAGCTGTCACCATTACATCGCTACCATATGCTTTCACTTGCAACCCTTGTTTAAATGAATAACCATCAGGAGCAGTCTTCTCTCCTCCATTTGGTCCAGCCGACATCCAGCCCGTTTCAATCCCGCCCGTATTTACAACAGTAAATCCTTTTTTATCTCCGCCTGCAATTTTCTTTTTACCAGCCCAGTCCGGTAAGTTTAAATCCCAGTGCGTGTGACTCGTAAAGAAAACAACTTGTGGATAGTCTTTTAATATATCATACAACTTATCGACATTTAAATAATCTTGTAAGTACGGTGATTGTCTTGATCCAGACACCGTATCGGGTAAAACGTGATGAGAAAAAATGAAAATCGGCTTGTTTTTATCTTTTTGGCTGTACTCTTCTAAATTTTGTTTTAACCAACCTAATTGTTCATCACTCATATATACTTCATCCCACATTTTTGAATCGTGGTATTTCATATATTTTTCAGTTCCTAAAAATAGAAGCGGATAACCGTCTAATTCTTTTTTATGATATACCTTTTCTTGTCCGCTAAATTTCAGATAGCGGTTAAATAAAGTTTCCTCAGTTACACCATTTGGCCATGTACTTTGAGATAACTTCCCATCAGCTGTCCATTTACCAGCATAAAACTCATGATTCCCAACAGTTGACCATACATTCTCGGGATGCTTATTTTTGTTTAATACACGCTTCACATCATCATATTGTGACTGTTGTCCAGTTGGCGTTATATCCCCATTCATAATAAGCGCTCTAGAAAGTGGCGTCACTTTGTTCATATCTTTTAACACGTGATCAAAGTCTCCTAAATCCCCTTGAATATCACTAATAACATTAAAAGTTGTAGCTGATTTTCGAACTTGCTCTTTCCCTTCCGCATGTGCTGAAAATGTCGGTAATAATGCCGTCATAACCACTAACGAAGCAACTGTCTTTTTCATACAAATTCTCCCCCTAATAATAGAATGTACAAACTGACATGTTCTGCCTTCTCTTAGGTGCTTGTCCAATTCACATTATAAGGAGGGATTGTAAAGATAGATGGAGTAAAAAGTTAAGTGTTTTTTAAGAGATTTTGTCGTTTTTTGCACTCCACAATTAGCGATTCACGCCAATCTAGCTTTCTAGCCTTTAACATTACATACATGTAAATTTTGATGTTAAATCTTTTCGTTTCATACGTTGTTTTTATTACTTTTAATTTTCGGGAAAAATCCACTAATTAATAGCGTTATAATCCATACCATTATTAGAATAAAATTTATTGTATTACCGGAATTCAAGCTGAAAACTCTCCACAAATCGGCAGCACAAAAAACGAGAACAGCAGTAATAATAAGTAAAAATGTCCTAACTACTAATTCGATGTAAGATTTCTTCTCTTGCTTAAAAATGAACGTTCTTCTACCTTTGTACAATCTAATCACAAACAGTAGCAAGTACATACCAAGTGCGGCTCCAATAACAATTGATGTAATGGAGTTATTTTTTCTCTGCTCAGCTAGAGCGAAGTAACTTTCAGGTAATTTTCCCGTTTCATATTCAATCCATGCGTGGTAAATATCCTGACGTAAGTCTATACCACCTTCACTATTTGTAAGGATTACCAATCCATCCTTTGTATTAGGAATGAAACCATAAAAAGAATGCCAGCCTCGATTGTCACCAGAATGATAAAGTAATTTCCATTGATTAGATAGTTTTTTTTCAAATATACCTAAACCATTCTCCCCTAATACTGGCTTTTGCATTTCCTCAACACGTTCACTTTTGATGACACCATTCCCTTTATTATTTGCATCCATGCTTGCAAGTATCAATGTCATCATATCCGTAACATTTGTCTTGAGACCTGCAGCAGCCTGTTCGGTAAATTGGTAACTAGGGACCTCCTCTCCAAAATATCCATAGACTTTCGAAAGATTAAGATTTTCAGGACGTTGTAAGAATGAGCTAGATTTCATTCCTAAAGGTTTCATAATTTGTTCTTCCATATAGCGATTAAATGGTATTCCGGTAACCTCTTCAATTACAAGTTGTAAAATTGTATATCCGCCACCAGAGTAAATTGTTTCTGAACCTGGTTTATTGGTAACCTCCACTGGTTCATTAAGCCATCCTTTTCCAGACAGAGACTCCTGGATAGAATCAAGATGTTTCCCTGGTGCAACCCCAAGGTATCCTTTATGTGCAGACAGCCCTGCTGTATGACTTAATAATCTTCTGATCTTGACTTCATTATTATTAAACTCTGAATTAGGTAATTTCCATTTGGTCAGATATTTTCCAACGGGATCATCTAGTGATAAACGACCTTCATCTACAAGATGCAAGATTCCCCACGCTGTAAGACTTTTAGATATGGAACCAGCCTGAAACAAAGTATCATCACTCACCGCTTTTTTTGTCTTTTTATCTACATAACCATAGTTAAGTGTATAAGCAATACGCCCCTCATGTACAATTCCTATTGCAACCCCTGATACATTATAATTCCCCTGCCATTTTGGTACCTGTTCATCTAGCTTTTTTTTGAAATCCTCTATACTCCTATCAGTCAACGTACCCGATTCTGCCCTCACCACATTTGTAAACCATGCTTCATTCGTAATCAATATACAAATGATTAAACATAAAATGCTTTTGCATATTATCGATGCTTTTTGTCTATTCTTCATTTGTTCTACCCCTTTTTTCAGAATATTCTACCCGTTAATCAGAGTATCCCATTCCAATATCCCGTTCTATCGATTTTCATTACTTTACCTTACAAAATTGTAATAAAAACCAAAGTAATACATACTTAAAGGGTTTACTGATTTTTTATCCGAGGACAATGAAATTCATCAACAAGATAGACATGAAGTTATATTTATGATTTCAGTTAATCCCCCTAAAATACTAGTTCGGTTAATCAATTGGATATATTCCACACGACAAATATTCATTTTATAAAAAGAAGAACCCACACATTTTGATTAAAATGTGTGGGTTCTTTTGGCTTCCTTAAATTTTCATGAAGAAGATTGATTATTTTTTGTAGCTTACTAAAAAAAATTTTGTTCAATTAACTAACAGAACAAGATTAAACACTTAACTCGTATTAGTAATTTTTACTGTTTCTGTTGATAAATATAAAAATACTGCCTAACACACTTAATGAAAGTGCAAAATATAACAACAAATCAGGTAGAAATTTCAAAGGAATAATATCAATTAATTGTAAAACAATAATGGCAAGGATACCTAAATATAGAATATTGTACAAAGCATTATTTGTTTTATATAGAATTGCTCTTCCTCTTTCGTCATTTGCTTCATCACTTGATTGAAATTTTATTACATACATCTTACTTATCACTATTAAACCAAATAACAAAATTTTTAACAACAACATATGTATCACTCCTCTAGATAATCAAATACGTCGGTTAACGACTTTTCAAATACATTTGCGATTTTAAAGGCAAGAATTAGAGAAGGGTTATATTTATTCTTTTCAAGAGTAGCGATAGTTTGACGACTAACTCCCACTCTTGTTGCCAGTTCTTCTTGGGTCCAACCTTTTTCTGCTCGACAAACTACAATTTTATTATGCAACAATAGCAACACCTCTTTAGATAATTGTAAATTATTTTTTACAAATTGTAAATTATTTCTTACAATATATTTTTAAAATTAAAAATCCTCATAAAAAAAGACATAAAGATTTCTCCCCATGCCTACTAATCTTCTACTTCTTTACTGTATGTACATAATGCGCTGTTTCAAAAACTTAATAAAGTGAGACTTTAATCAGTGGGGGTTTTCTTCATCCCCCACTGATTATCAGCCCTCACCAATCGGACTTTTATGGGCAGCCCGCCCCCACCTAACTTCTTTGCTTTCGCTGAATTTTGAGGTGGGGGTCTTACTGCCCATTAAAGCGGGATAAAAAAGAGAACTACTCTTCAAGCACTTCTCTCTTTCATCCAAACGATACATATAAAATAAATTATTAAAAATATACTATATAAACTCCATTTTACTATTCTATCGAGATTGAAATATGATACATCCAACTGAGGTAGTAAATTCAAATAAAAAAAACTACTACTTTTGCAGAAGAAATCTTCATTAAATTCAGATGTAATCATATTTGAATAGTAAAAAAACACTATTTTTTACTAAGAATCGCGTTTTTTTACGCTCGATTGTAATTAATATTTTTCAGTTAATAGATGTGTAGCGATATACCTATCAGTAATCTTTGTATTAACAGTTATGCGTAACTTCTAGCTCATTATTAGCATAAATTGTTCCGTAAGTAGCACAAAGTAACATTCCACCACAAACCTCACTACTCACTTGAAAGTTTATGTTATCTTCAAATGTATCTATACTATTAGGTCTAATTGTATCTACAAATTTTTTGAAATCAAGAACCGGTAAATATTTCGTTATGATTTCATAGCTTAATAAATTATCTTCATTATTAAATGCATTATATTTCTGAATTTCTCTATAAATCGGACTTGGACTATACGGATCATGTTGCAATTGTCCATTTTCATCTTCGAATTTTTTTATTTCTTCTTTTACTATATAATCTGGATAACCTTCACTACTTTCTTCTTCATCACCAAATTCCCAAAATGGATATTCTATATCACATAAATGCGTTATAATCCACATTAGAAATTGCTCATTTATAAATCCAACATTTGTTTCTAACTCTTTGAATCTATTACCATAATATTTTGTAGCTTTTTCTACCCTTTCTTCTTGAGTCATATTATCCGTCGCCCCTGTTATATCGCATCCATCTAAATCTATAAAAATGCTATTGAATTTACCTAAAATGCCTAAATCAACAGTTTTACTCCAGTATCCTTCACCATCATTATCGATTAGTATCATAGTATCCTCCATTCTGCTTTGTTCGTTGCATAAGAAAAAGTGACTCTTTCTTAATAAGAATCACTTCCATTATTATACAACTTGTCTCTCATTAATCCTCAATTTCAATTCCAGCTTGTTTAAATGGTTCTAATACTTTTGGGTAACACATTGAAATATATTCCACTGTTTTTAGATTTTTTAAATTTTGAAATCCTTCAACAGATATTACATCAAATAAACCGTCTTCACCATCCCAATCTGGCTTTAAAATATGATAAATTTCATTTCCTCCATCAAAGCAAAGGGATTCAATCTTTTCCAAATCACTTGTTTCCAAAATTAACTCTTCTAAAAAAGCTCTAATTTCAACAATCGGGCCAGCTCCTGCATACCATTCAAAATGATTCGTATACTTATCTATTAAGTCTTTTAATTCTTTTAAAAATAGTGGCTCTTTATCTAATAAAGCTTCAATTACTACTAATTTAAAATTAAAATCTTGAAACATTTCACTCTTTCCCATTTTAAATTCCTCCAATGTTATAACATCCTTATCCAAATTATTATAAGTAAAACATATCCAATTGCAGCTTCTTTATTTCTTTCAATATCACATTAAAAAGGGATATGCTTAATTGCATGTCCAAAATTGAGAAAAGATACATTATACATATTTTCTTACTACTTATATTCTTTATATACTTACCTTCGCTTCTCTAGCATCCTGTTTCTTAATTAAGTCTAAGTAAAAATGCGAGACAGTTGTGTTGTAATAAGGGGAAATGAATATGAATGATAGATTAAATGTAAACATGCCTATAAATACAGTTAATAAAAACCAACCAATAAAAGATAACCAAAGAACAAATAACTTGAACTTATGCCCTTTCATTATTCTTTTACTCTCCCTTAATGCTTCACTTGCTGTATAATCCGGATTCTCTATTAAAATGTAATATGCCATTGAATAAGAAAAATATTTAATAATACCTGGAACAATTAATAACAGACTCCATAAAAATAGAAAAATGGCCTGCAATACTCCTAATTTCATTGATCTAAACAAATTGTTCTTCCTAAACCCTACAAATACATCGTCCACCTTAGCATCTTCATTTTTACCTAAGCGTAAGGTGAAAACAGAATACCCATAATTAAAGATACCTTGTATGACACTGTAAATAAAAAAACAAATCAGTCCTATAAAAAAATAACTTAGAATAAGTAAAACTATTGCTGTTGGATCTACTTGCGGCTGCCCACCAATTGAATAAATAAAGAAAACATCCAAACCAATTACCCCAATAAACAGGCCAAGTATTAAATATATAAAACTAGCGATTGCTGATGCACTTAAAGTTGGTACAAAATAGTATAACGCCGATCCCCCTATACTTACTCCCCATTTCCCATCTAACGAATTAAGTGCTGCTTTCTTTAAATTTCTTATCAAACTTACATCCTCCCTTTTTCCATATTTTATCCAATAGAAATTTTACAAATAAAAGAACTTGTAGCAAGCCCCACTACAAGTTCTTTTAGCTAAACATTTTAGCTTATCCAAACAAAATATAATTTCTACACAATCGGGGTTAATTTCTAAAATATGGTTTATTAAAATCATTATATAACATAATTGTTGTTTTTTGTTGAATATTCTGTTTATTTATACAAAGACACCCCTCATTCTTCCTGATATTCATTTAGATGTAGTAACTCATATAGCAATATACCTATCATTATCTTTTTCAATAAATCCCATCCTCTTGTTTTCCACAAAAAAAGACACAGAGATTCCTCTCCATGCCTACTAATTCCTACTTCTTCACCGCATGCACATAATGCACCGTCTCAAAAGCTTCTAAATAATCATTTCGTCCTTCAAAATATAATGTATTTATGTCCTCTGGTGATAAGTGCTCATAAATGAGTAAGCCCGCCTTCTCTAATAGTGCTTCCATTTCGGTATAAGAAAAACATGATTTCATCGGTTCTCCGCCTATTGTAGCCATTTTCACCATATTTTCCACTCGATTGGACAGTCCCTTTTCTGTAAATAAGTTTTCATCTGGATAATCGAAAACGATAGAGCTCCCTTCTGGAACCATCGCAAATAGACATTCTATTAAACTAGAAAGTTCCTCTTTCGTTAAATAGTACGTTACACCTAATAGACTAAAGAACGTCTTTTTATTTTCAAATCCTTCATTCCGTAACTGTTCATAGGAAAATCCTTTCGTGAAATCCATCGAAATAAAATGAAGATTATTTGGAACTTCAAGTTCTGCTTCTTTTATTCTCTCCTTCTTAAACCCTTGTGTAGAAGGATGATCCACTTCAAATATTTCTATATTACTCTCTAATTCTCGGTGTCTAAAACTAAATGTATCTAATCCCGCACCGAGTATAACGTATTGTTTCGTTCCCAGCGTAATCTCGTGTAGTAATACTCTTTCACAATATGCCGCACGCGCTAAAGGTGTTGGTGATAATTGCACTTGTGTAATCCATTTTAATATTTCTTGTGGATTATCTTGAAACTGCTGTGCAATGTCTGTATTGAAAAAATGTATTCCTTGAACCATATTCATTTCAATGTCGTTACGTTCTTTTTGAGAAATGAACTCTTTAGCTACATAATCATCAAAGATTTTCGGATTATCAAATTCACTATGATATGCCCTTCCGAAAGCTGATACTAACGACGTTATACTTGCTTCACCTTTTTTCACGCACATACACTCCTTCATTTTCACAACAAAAATAGGGTTCCCCTGGCCAGGAGAACCCTATTATACACTTTATTTTTATATTGGTAAATTATAGCATAAATAAGTTTTTTTGTCAAGTTTTTAGCCTACTATCACTCCGACACTTTGTATATTCTCTAGCAGGAAAATTGTCGATTCACACAGAATATTCCAGACTATAACAATACACATGGAGGCCAATATGAAACGATTCGTCATTATTACAGTAGGAAAAACACACAGCGGAAAAACTACATTTGCAAGAGAATTAGAAAAAGAGTTCCCTCACTCTTTCGTTATGGATCAAGATAACCAAGCAGAATTTATTAACGCGCATTATGAAAAATTACAACCACCTGAAGGCGCTAATACATTTAAGCACGGCCTTTCAAAATTCATTGTTGATTATGCGAAAGAACATACGAGTTTACACCTTATTATTTGTAATTCCAATCGCAGTAAAAACGGACGACTATATTTACTAAATGAATTATTTCCGCCAAATGAATATGTACGCATACTCGTTCATTTTGACATTCCAGATGATGTACTTTACGAAAGAGTGGCTCGAAGCACGCGAAGTACGAATATTTTTAGAGGTAGCTACTCTAGTTTCAAAGAAGTACTCGATCGGCAACAAGCTGAATCATTTCACGAGGATGTCGTGGATCCTGTAGAAAACGAAGCTGATTATTTGTTTGTAATTCGTAATAGCAAAGATGTAAACTCTACTATAGAAGAAATTGTTCATCTAGCTAAAGTATTCTCCCCTACCCCAAAATAAAAGAATTTAAAAATTACATAATGATAGATTATTATGCAAATACTTCCTCTGGGCGCCGCACATGGTATATAATAATAAAATAATCTACTTATATATGCTCAATTTTACACAAAACAGTTCATGCATATGAAAGAAAAGAGGTACAAAAATATGAAAACAAAACAAACAATCGCTGCGTCTACACTAGCTTTAGCGATGATGGCTGGCGCAAACTCTGCTCATGCGGAAGTAACTGATGCTACTCCTCAGCAAAGTACGGGAGATCGATTAGCTGAAATTAAACAACATAAACAAGAGTTAGATGCGAAATTGCAGCAACACAAAGAAAACGTGGATCAAACATTGAATGAACTTAACAAAGTTAAGGAAAATGTTGATACGAAGGTGAATGAACTACACGAGCGTAAACAAGTTGCCGATGAAAAAATTAACGAAATTAAGCAACGTAAAGAAGAGTTCGATGCAAAACTTCAGCAAGACAAACAAATCGCCGAAGATAAAATCGCTGAAATAAAAGAGCATAAAAAACAAGTAGAAGATAAAGTTGCTGAAGTGAAAGAACATAAGCAAAATATCGATAATAAGGTTAATGAGATTAAAGAACATAAACAAACTGTCGATGAAAAAGTGAATGAAATTAAGCAGCATAAAGAGAACATCGATCAAAAGGTTAATGAACTTAAGGAAGTTAAAAAACAAGTCGATGAAAAGTTAGCTGAGTTAAAGAAAGCGAAACAAACGGCTGAGGACAAACTTGCTGAACTAAAAGAAAACAAACCGAATATTGGTAACACGTTAGAAGAACTTAAGAAAATTAAAAGCAATTTAGATAGTCTTTCTGCTAACTTAGAACTAGCTAAGCAGGATGTGAAAAACAAACTTGCTGCTTTACAAGAAGCTAGACAAGATTTAATCAATAAAATTAACGAAATTAAGCAATCGAAACAAACTGTTTCAGACGATTTATCAAAGAAAAAACAAGACTTAGATATTAAAATCAACGACTTTAAACATACTGAGAAAAAAATTGATGACAAATTAGCTGAGTTACACACAACGAAGCAAAATGTAGATAACAAGATCAACGAAGTATCTCAATCGAAACAAACAGAAACAAAGACTGGTACTACAAATGCAAACAATAATGCTAGAGAACTTCCTAATGCTGGTAGTGAGCAATCAAATAATATGGCTTTAGGTATGTTATCTGTATTAGGCGGCGTTTTATTAATTGCGCGCAATAAAATTAAAACGTTATTCTCAAAATAAAGCCATTATACTTATTAGAAATAATTATACAAAGGCCAACCGCATGTACGGTTGGCCCTTTTTCTTTATATTAATTGTCCATCTCTTAGCGTCAATATACGATCACATACATCAAGCATTCTTTCATCATGTGTAATCATAATTGCTGCTTTTTGGCTCTCCTTCACTTCACGTTTCATCATTTCCACAACTTCACGTGCGCGTTTTGAGTCTAAGCTTGCCGTTGGCTCATCCGCTAATATTAAATCTGGGTTATTCATGAACGCACGAGCAATTGCTACCCTTTGTTTTTCCCCACCAGATAGTTGATTTGGATAATGATTTTTTCTTTCTCCTAATCCAAATGCCGCTAATAAATGATCTGCACGCTTTTCTGATTCTTGTTTACTTTCTTTTTTCAGCTTAGCAATGTAAAGTAACTGTTCCTTCACATTTAAATATGGAACAAGGTTTGCAAACTGGAAAATGAAGCCGATTTTTTTCAAACGAATGTCTGTCATTTCCTTTTCTGATAACTTCGTAATATTTTGCTCACGAATGTAAATATCCCCTTTTGACGGTGATAATAGTGCACCCGCGATTGATAATAACGTACTTTTCCCTGATCCAGAAGGACCGACGATTCCGATAAATTCTCCAGCTTTTACATCAAGCGATATCGGATGAAGGGCTGTTACTTCCGTATTCCCTTCTCCGTACACTTTACTTACTTTGTCTAATTTCAATAATGAAGTCATTACATCCCGCCTCCAATTGCTTCTAGTGCATCAACTTTTAATACTTGATATAACGAAATAAGTGTTCCTAAAATACTAATGACGATAAAGATTGCTGCATATTGTGCAATCATCGGTGTTGTTAATAAGAACGGCATACCTGTTGGTAAAATTTGTTCTAATCCTTGTACAAGAACGATGCTAATTATCATCGCAACGACTGATAAGAATAACGCCTGCACGACTAAGCTATTTGCTAAATACGAGTTCTTTGTACCAATCGCTTTTAATACGCCTAATTGCTGTGTTTTTTGCAGCGTAATGACATAGAAGAATACACCGATTAATAGCGCAGCGATAACAAGTAAGAACGCAATGATCATCGTTAATGTTCCTTGCTCTTCTTTAAATCCTGGAATACTTTGCAGTACTTCTTTTTTGTCGATAACATGTGCATTTTTAATTTCTTTATCTGTATTCAGTGCAATTGCACTATAATCTTTTTGATTTGGTTGTGAAATAGCACCCCATACGTCTTCATTTACATATACAACTGGTGTATGGCTAAACATTTGATCTTTCGTAAATCCAACGATTGTAAATTCTTTCTTTGAAACAGGATCAATAATTGTATCCCCAATATCAATTCCTTTTTCTTTAATTGATTCATCAGCAACCATTTCATTGTTTGCTGTACCTAATTTCTCACCTTTTACAATGTTCGGTTCCAAAAATGTATCGCGTTCACTTGAGAAAATAGCGATATCAACCTTTTTTGAACTATCTTTCTTTTCATATGTTGAAACTTTCACGCGAAACGGAACGGCCTCTTTCTCGCCTACTTGACTTACTACGTTATCTACATCGTCTTTCTTAATTTGTGAACGAAGTAATTTATTTTCCGCATCATCCGCTAAAACGAACTTATTTGCCTCCATATTTTGAATCGATGAAGCATTATCATATGATAATCCATTTGCTAATCCTGAAATCACAAGGACTAAAAATGATAATAAAACCATGATAAGTCCGATTAATCCATATCTTAATTTTGATTGTTTCAATTCACGCAGAGCTAAAAACATTTCGCTCGCTCCTTCCTCTTTCTTTCTATGCACTTATCATAAAAAAGAAATATGAACGGAATATGAACAGAAGATTACAGAGGAAAGATTAAATTTTCAGAAAGTATTGAAAATAAATAGAATCCTTGATACAATTCAGTCAAATAATATTGACCGAGTAATTTAATTCAAGGAGTTGATCATATTGAAGCCCGTATTAACACTCACTACTTATAGCCAATTAAAAGCATTAAGCGATCCACTACGTGCCGAAATGATGATACGTCTATGCGAACGTCCTTATACTGGACAATTACTATCTGAGAAATTCGGCATTTCAAGGGCGAAAATTCATTATCATTTAAAAGAATTAGAAAAGAATAGTCTTATAGAGATTGTTTATACAGAAGAAAAGAATGGCATCATTCAAAAGTTTTATCAATCTGTCGCTAAAGGCTTCACCCCTGCCACAGATCTATTACCTCATTTAGAAATAGTAAGCGAATCAGGTCGCCAAATCTTTTTACAAATGATAGAAAGAACGAAAAGCCAAATTCTCGCTGCACCAGAGGAAGCTTTTACATTACGAAATGCAAGTGAAGACCCAGCTAAGTGGAATTACGTTTCATCTTGCTGGGAGTTTGATGCTACGCCAGAACAATTTCAAGTGTGGGTAAAAAAGTTTTATGAATTAATGTCTGAATTAAACGAAATCACAAAAGGTGCAGATAAAGATCCGAATAGTAAACCTTATTATATTTCTACTACTGCACTTCAAATCGCAGAGAGAACAATGCAGCAATTTATTAAAGAAGAAAAATCGTAATACGATTTTTTTTACATAAAGTGAAACTTTAATCAGTGGGGTTTTGTTCATCCCCCACTGATTATTAGTTGAACCAATCGGGCTTTTACGGGCAGTTGATCCCCCACCTAATTTCTTTGCTTTCGCTGAATTTTGAGATGGAGGTCTTACTGCCCGTTAATGCGGGATAAACGGTCAAATTTATTTTACCGAATAAATTTATTATAAAGGAGTAGATAAAGTGGACATATTAAAAAACCGGAATTTCCTCTTATTATTTTTAGGGAGAATTTTCACCAACATAGGAGATAGCTTATATTACGTAGCAGCAATGTGGCTCGTATATAAGCTAAGTGGTAATCCTTTTTATTCTGGATTGGCTGGTTTCCTTACGTTACTACCTTCTGCATTACAATTTCTTACCGGCCCATTCGTTGATAGATGGCCAATTAAAAACACCCTCGTCATCACACAAGTTTTGCAATGCATTCTTATATTAATCATTCCTATTACACACTACTTCGACCTATTAACAGTCCAACTACTACTCATCATCATGCCCATCGTAGCCTTTATCGAACAATTCGCCTATCCTGCACAGTCAAAAGCTTTACCACTTCTACTGCATAAAACACAATTATTAAAAGGAAACTCACTCTTCTCATTTGCGTATCAAGGCATCGATTTAATTTGTACGACTCTTTCTGGAATATTAGTAGCACTACTTGGCGCAATCTCTTTATATGTAATTGACTCTTTCACATTCGCGATTACTGCCCTTTTGTTCTTTTCATTGAAAATGCCACAGCAAACTGCAGCAAACACATCACTTTCAACTAAACAATATTTCTCTGATTTAAAAGAAGGTTTTTCAATCGTCTTTCGTTCCTTAATGAGCGTATTCTTAATCGGTTCAGTTGTTGCCAATTTTTCTATCGGTATGACGATGGCCATACTCCCTTCTTTCGCTGATTCTTTAGGAGGCGTGAAATCATATGGCTTCTTCTTAGCTGCTATATCAGCAGGTAGTCTGATTGGTGCTTTATTCAGTTCATGGGTTGGCAAACGTAACGTTGGCCGCGCATCTATTATTAGCTTTGCGACTGGTGCTATCTTTTGGTTTCTCTCTACAGTTGTACCGTTTCAATGGTTATCTATTTTCTTATTCGGCCTAGCTTGGATACCGATTGGTGCAACCAACATATTATTTGCGACAATTAGTCAAATTTTAATTCCAAATCAATATATTGGCCGCATCAACTCAGTTATGCGAAGTATGGGCACAATTGCTATGCCGTTCGGTTCTTTAATTGGCGGATATGCTGCAAATGTATTTAGTAGCCAACTCATTTTCGCACTCGCTAGCATCGGGATTTTATTTATTTCTCTCGTATGGCTACTCCATCCGAAATTACGAGCATTGCCAAAAGCTGATGAAATTACAGCGGATACTTTTGGGGTTCGGTTTAAGGAAGAGCGCGGGAAAGGTGCGGCTTTATAGCAGGAATGATAGTACGTGAAATTTATATCGGCGATTTTTCAAATATATCAGCGCAACTCGAATTATATCGGCGATTTTCACAATATATCGGCGCAACTCAAATTATATCAGCGATTTTTCGATTATATCGACTTAACGACAAAAAGAAGAGGCCGTTCCCAAACAGCCTCTTCCCTCTATTTTGGAAGCTCCACCCGAACAGTCGTCCCTTCCCCTTTCGTGCTATAAACTGAAACAGTTCCGTTATGCAGTTCAACAATCTTCTGCACAATCGATAATCCTAAACCGCTACCTTCTACATTTCTTGCTCTTGCTGTATCCACCTTATAAAAACGATCAAAAATACGATCCATTTCTTCTTTTTCCATGCCGATTCCGTTATCGGATATCGAGATTATAACGCTAGACTCTAACTCTTCGACAAAAAACTCAATGGTCCCACCGTCGTTTGAAAACTTAATGCTATTCGTAAAAATGTTACTCCATACTTGATGAAGTAAGTTTTCATCACCTTTTATAGTGATATCTGGCACATCAAATTCAACGGCGATATCTTTCTCACGCCATTTCCACTCGAGCATAAAAATGGCGTCTTTAATTTGCTTCTGCAAATTGAATTCTTTTATTTGTAAAACTTTCTCTTCTTTATCTAATGACGCTAGCGTAAGTAACTGTTTACATAAACTAGACATTCGCTTACTTTCGCCCTCAATAATTTGTAAGTAATGGTTTCTTTCTTCCACGCTCATCTTTTCTGTTTGTAATGTCTTCGAAAATCCTTGTATGGAAGAAAGCGGTGACTGGAATTCATGTGAAACGTTCGAAACGAATTCTTGTCTCATTTCATCGAGTTCTTTAATACTTTTCGTCATCTTTTGGAAGCTTGTAGATAACGTTCCTATTTCATCTTTTCGTTTTACATCTAATTCAATTTCATATTCCCCACTCGCAATTTTTTGCGTAGCATTCGTAAATTTACGAATGGGACGAACGATGTAACCTGCTGCAATCGCTATAAAGATAATACTTAATAGTACGATAAACCCAAGTAATACCGCTAAGAAAATTCGCATCTCGCCAAATTGGTTTTGAATGTCAGGACGAATAAATAATGCGTACTGTTTATCACCGTGCTTTACCGGTACACCGACACTATTTATTAATTCATTATCGAAAAAACCAGTAATAAATAGACGAGTCGGATATGTAGAAACACCATTAAACGTTTCCCCTTGCAATACTTTATGAACGGTATCATCACTAATAGACGTCTTACGAAACGCATTGCCGATACGCTTTCCATTCTTTTGATCATCGACAATATAAATTTCATACCCTAGCTTCGCAATAGATTGTAAGTACGCCTCTTGATTTTCTTCGCTTTGCTTTTCATATAACGATTTAACTTCTTCCGCATACTTTAAAATCTTTTCACTATTATACGGTTTTAACTTCACTTGATAATATACGTTCGTTAATAAAAAGCCGATAATACTACTGAGTAGCATAATACCGACCGTCATAAAAACAAATCTAGAGTATAATGATTTCATTTTATTTCAGCTCCAACTTATACCCGAGTCCGCGTACTGTCGTAATTTGAAAATCATCCGTTCGTTTTGAGAAACGATCTCGGAGCCTTTTCACATGAACATCAACTGTTCGTTCATCCCCTTCAAAATCCATTCCCCATACTAGCTCAATTAATTCTTCTCTTGAAAATGTTCTCCCAGGATAACTAGCTAATTGTGATAATAATTCAAATTCCTTTAATGGAAGCAAAATCGTCTGCCCGTTACACTTTACTTCAACACCTTTACGATCAATTGTCGTCCCGTGAAGTGTAATTATGTCCGCACTTAGCATTTGATAACGGCGTAATAAAGCTTTCATACGGAAAATGACTTCAGCTGGTTCAAATGGTTTTACGATATAATCGTCTGTACCAGAAATAAATCCTTTTTCTTTATCGACTAACTGATCCTTTGCTGTTAATAAAATAACAGGAATATCATGATACTTCCGAATTTCTTCACATAACGTATAGCCATCAACGAACGGCATCATAATGTCTACGATCGCAAGATGAATATTTTCCTTCTCTAATACTTCTTGCGCTACCTTTCCATCTTCTGCTTCAAAAACTGTAAACCCCTCTTTTTGTAAATGATAATGTAACAACTCTCTAATATGCTTATCATCATCAGCTAATAAAATATGTATCATCTTCATTAAACCCTCTCTTATTCATCCTTCTACATCAATACATTAAGAAACAATTGGATTTTTTGCAAGAAAAAGAAAAGGATTCCTTAGAAGATACTCTTGTTATCATTGTGGTCAGCTGCTTTATTACTCTTATAACTTGGTGATGTACTCTGGTGTACGAATAAGTGATCTAATACTTTTTTAGTAAGTGGCATAAAGAAATTCAGTAATAGCCCACCTAAACAAACGGTTAATATAGTTCCAATTCCAATTGGTCCATGTAAAATCGTTGCCATTATTAAGAATATAAGGTAAATACATGTTCGCGATATAAAGATATTCGTTCTCGTTAATTCTTGTATGATTAAAGTTAATCGGTCAATTGGAATGGGAGCAAAATTTGTTTGTAAATATATCGCAGTTCCTAATCCTGTAATAACTAAGCCAATTCCAAAATAAATCATTTTACTGTACCATATTTCTGGTGTAATTAAATTGCGTAATAAAAATAGCCACACATCAATACCAATACCCGTGATGAATGCTGTTAACAACCCTATTATCTCTGGTCTATGTCTTTTTAAAATTGAGTTACAACATATTAATAATAAAGCTATTATTATTTCCCAGCTTCCCACAGTAAGTCCCACATTTAAAGAAAGTCCTACTAAAAGTGCATCAAAAGGTGACGTTCCAAGATCTGATTGTATTGTAAAAGAAATACCAAGGGTTAATATTAAAATTCCTAATACATAAAAAATATACTTCATTTTAATCAACCTCTTCATCGTTATTTTTGTTGCATTTACAATAAAAATATTTTATATTAAATGTAACTTCGAATTGTTGCATTTGCAACAAAAATAAAAGATAAGGAGTTCATTATGAAAGAAATTCTTCGTGAAATTGGCATGATTGCAAGGGCGTTAGATTCTATCAGTAATATAGAATTTAAAGAATATGAGCTTACAAAAGGTCAGTATTTGTATCTTGTGCGAATATGTGAAAACCCAGGAATCATTCAAGAAAAGCTATCTGAGATGATAAAAGTAGATCGTACAACTGCAGCCCGGGCTATCAAAAAGCTTGAAATCAATGGATTTATCGAAAAGAAAGAAGATGAATCTAACAAAAAAATTAAAAAACTTTTCCCGACAGAAAAAGGAAAAAATGTTTATCCTTTCATTAAGAGAGAAAATGATTATTCCAATACTGTTGCATTAGAGGGATTTTCGGAAACAGAAGCGGAAACTATTTCTAACCTTCTTCAAAGAGTAAGAAAAAATATAGAAAAAGATTGGGAATTTGTAAAAAAGGGAAATAAGAGAGATTATTGATTATATAAAGGAGCGAACTATTAATATGACTACACATATAGAAAAGTGCACCCTTAAAGATATACACAAACTTCAAGAAATTAGTTATGAAACATTTAATGAAACTTTTAAACATCAAAATTCACCCGAAAATATGCATCATTATTTGGAAAAGGCATTTAACTTAAAGCAATTAGAAAAAGAATTATCCAATAACTCTTCTCAATTCTTTTTTGTCTACTTCAACGATAAAATTGCTGGGTATCTGAAGATCAATACTGATGATGCTCAGTCTGAAGAAATGGGCGATGAATCACTTGAAGTCGAGAGAATTTATATAAAGAGCTCCTTTCAAAAACATGGTCTTGGCAAATATCTACTAAATAACGCTATCGAAATTGCAATAGCAAATAATAAAAAGAATATTTGGCTAGGCGTATGGGAGAAAAATGAAAATGCTATTGCTTTTTATAAAAAATTAGGGTTTGTACAAGCTGGCTCTCACTCCTTTTATATGGGAGATGATGAACAAGTTGACCTTATCATGATTAAAACACTCATATAAATTTTTTGAGAGGTGGGCTATTATGTATATTCCAAAGTATTTTAAAGTCACAAATGTTGATGAAATTTGGGATTTTGTTCAAAAAAACTCTTTTGGAACAATCGTCACAACAAAAAAAGAGAAACCAATCGCAACTCATTTGCCCTTTGGATTAACTAAAAAAGGTGATGACTATTTTATTACCGGACATATGGCTTATGGGAACCCCCAGTGGAGAACATTTGAAACCTGTGAGAATGTTCTTGTAATGTTTCAGGGACCGCACTCTTATATCTCTTCTTCTTGGTATGAAAATGAAGAAGTTCCAACATGGAATTATCAAGCCGTCCATATATATGGTAAAGCAAGTATTTTACATAAAGAGGAATTAATAGATGAATTAATAGATGAATTAACCACAATGCTGAAAAAATATGAAGAGCATCGTGAAAATCCAGTATTATGGGATAAACTTTCCCCCACTCTCTTAGAAAATGAACTGAAGGGCATAGTTGGGTTTAAAATTAAAGTAGGAGACATTCAGGCTGCATATAAATTAAGTCAAAATCGAAATGAGACGGATTATATTAATATTATTGAAAAATTGTACGATGAAGAAAATCCAGATGCAAAACAAATGGCGGAACTCATGGGGAGTAGATTAAACAATCACATATAATCCATTGTAATTCAACTCTCACATTTCAAAATTAAAAAACAGACTGGAGCGCTTTATCGGCTGTTTCCATTAGAACGCAAAAGGTTGAACTAAAAGTGAATGGCGTTTAATTAAAAAAGAATCTATTTTGAAAAAAGATTATTCAAAATAGATTCTCACGTTTTAGTATTAAGATTATTTTAAGCAAAAATAATTTCTAAGCTTTCGAAATATCAACAAATCCTTCTCCGAATACGTCACGAACATCATGTATAGCAATGAACGCAGCTGGATCTGTAGTTTGAACAATCCTCTTTAGCTTCACTACTTCTTGCTTATTAATAACAACGTAAAGAATGTCCTTCGGCGTTTTCGTGTAATAGCCATGACCTGAATACACGGTAACTCCTCTGCCCATTAAGGTTGTTACCTTCCCTGCAATTTCATCTGGTTTATCCGAAATAATCGTAATGGCCTTTTTCGGATTTAAACCTTCAATTACAAATTCCATTACTTTCGTTCCTACATATAACATAATAATTGTCAGCATCAGTTTTTCTGCACCAATGATGAAATAAGATGAAAACGCAACGATTAAATCGAAGAACAGTAGACCATAGCTAATGCTCCATCCTAAATATTTATGCGTCATCCGTGCTAAGATGGTAGTACCTGCTGTCGTTCCACCAACGCGAATGATGAGACCAATCCCGCACCCGATAAATATTCCACCGAAAATGGCATTTACGAGCATTTCATCCGAAGCAATCGTCCATCCTTCTGTTAAATGAAGAAATAGCGAGTTCGTAACTACAGCGATAATCGTATAAATCGTTGTGATTTTATTCAAAAATTTATAGCCGACTATTAATAAGATCGCATTTAAAATTAAGTTGACTAAACCTGGTGACCACTCAAATAAGTAGTACGTAATAATCGTAATACCTGTTACCCCGCCCTCACCAAACTCGTTCGGGATAACAAACAAATTGACACCTAACGCAAAAAGAAATGCACCGATAATAATAAAAATAATGTCTGTCGTTCTTTTTTTCATACAGTACCTCACTTCTTATGTAAATATTTATTCTGTCATAAACTCTCACCATTATATCGTGGAATATTCAAATCGAACAGTGGTTTATTTTTATTTTCATATAGGATGATAAATCAACTTTATTCTATATCCACATGTAATTTTAAAAGGGGTAACAACTGTATTTATTATGTACTACAAGTAAAGTTTTGATTTCACATGTTATTCATGCTAAAAACCGAATAGGAACACGTACTCGCATGAACTTCGAGTACAAAACAAATAGGCGAAGCTATAGAATAGGCTTCGCATTAAGCGTTTGATTGTAGAGATTTATATTCATACATTCCAAAATAAATTTACTTATCTTTCTCCATATATTCTTTAATCTTTCGTTCTTCCCACTCTTTTCCGAATATCCCGAATGGAAAAGTTGTCAAACCATGTATAACGATACCAATCCCCCAGCCTGCAAGTGGATATAAAAACCATAATTTACTTGAATCAGAGCTTATATTTATAAAAAAAAGCATTAAGTTAACTAGTATATATAATGCTAAATGAATATAAAACGCTTTTAAATTCTCCACTCTTTTTTTAGCTCGTAAATAATTCTCATCTCGCTCCATATATAAACACCTCTTTCATTATTGTATTTTTAAAATTTACTCCGATTTAAACATCATATTCTAGTCAGGAATACCTTATTCTCAAAAAATACAAAACAAAAAAGTACCTAGCAAATGGTCATGTGTATGACCATTTGCTAGGTACTGAATAATCCATTTATTATTTACAGAAATCTAATTAAGACCAAATCCAAACATCGTCATTATTTTCAACGTTGTTTTTTACTTCATGCACTTTTTCGATATGATCAACTGTGTTCCAATTAATAGAACTTCCACCCCAGCCCACATAATTCATATCAATTTTCACTTTCTCACCCACATGAAATACTTGTCCCTTTGTTAAGAAAACATCAATAATATCTTTCTTCCCGTTTAACGATGGATACCCCACTACGACATATTTAGTAGCACCGTCTGTTCCTACTTTTGATACTTCACCAATTACATAATCAGGTGAGCCATCTTCTTTCATGTGCATGCCTAACTTGTTTGTTGTATTTTCAATTGCAGTTGCAACCATATATTCTGTAAAATTACGCATCATAGATCCAGTAGCTTTAACCTCATCTCCTACTTTCACATTTGAGAAAGTATCCATGTATACACTAACAGGTTCTTCGTATTGCTTAGATTTTACGACAATTACACCGTTATCTACTTCTACTACTCGTCCTTCTAACGTCGAGAAATTCGATTCAATAGAAGCTGCACTCGCTGTTGTTACTTCTAGTCCTGGTAAATTTGTTCCTGATAATGCTGCGATTCCTAAAGCACCTGCTAAAATTAATTTTTTCATACCCATTATGAAACATCTCCATTCATGATGATTTTATATTTGATTGGATACGACCAACCTGTAACTATTATAGTTACAGGTTATAGAAAATAGCAACCCTCTTTCTTATGCAATGTTGCATACTGTGATTTTTAAATATACAGTAAGAGGGCTTTAATTTAATTCAAAGCTAAAATAATCTTATGACCACGGTATAAAGAAATTAAGAACTACTTTCAGTCCTAAGGTTAGCGAATACCTTTATAAAAACTCAATCAAAATTTATTCAACTAGTTGAATAATTAACCATGTCGAATTTTATTTTCACAAAATTCAAATTCCAAGGAGGTTTTACAAAATATTACACAGAATTATTCGTATATCGTAATATATTTGGAATTTTTTACGATTCGTTTCATTTTATCTACCACGTTTAGACAAAATGAAATAAAACAATAAAAAGGAGAGAGATAGATTGAAAAGAAAAATTAGTACAGCTGTTGTAGGGTTATCAGTGTTTAGCTTTGGTCTTTTTGGTGTAAATATTGGGGATGGCGGCGTTGTAAAAGCTGAGCACGGTGAAACTTTTGCTCCGAAATTAGAAAATCATGGTGACTACGGTGGCGCTCCTGCTTTCAATGTTGGGGATACTCCTGCTCCGAAATCAGTAAGCATTGGAGATGGCGGTGGCGCTCCTGCTTATGATCATGGCAGACCTCCTATTTCATCATACAATATAGGAGATACTTGGGCTCCTTCTTATACAAATACTCATGGAGAAGGAATGGCTCCTAAACAAGAGAGTCACGCTGACTTCTTTGCTCCTACGTTAGAAGCGCATGGTAATACTGGCGCTCCTGCTTTAAATGTTGGTGATACGCCGACTCCGAAGCTTGAGGGGCACGAACATTTCCCTGCTCCTAAACAAGAGACACATGCTGATTTAAGCTCAAAATTAGATTCACATGCGGATACTTGGGCTCCTGCATTAAACATTGGTGACACTGGTGGGGCTCCTAAACAAGAAGGACATACACATTTCCCTGCTCCAAAATTTGAAGCTCATGGCAATACTGGCGGTGCTCCTGCTAATTCTGAACATGGTACAGGTTGGTAAGTTAACAAAATTAAAAACAATCTATACTACTGTTCCTATATGTTTACAAGAAAACCATTCGATGTTATGTGGTTTTCAATTCTAAAAAATACACCTATTAACTAGGTGTATTTTATTTTATCTCTCTATCTAATAATTAAAGAATACTCCCCTAAAAACCCCAACAAAAAAAACGAAGAAACTCCCTATACTTCAGACACTTAAAGTACCACGAACGTTACGATTTTTAGTGACACTCCGGATCCAATCCCACTTTCATCTCAAGTGCCTAAAGACGATAGCTTTCTTGTTCAGGAAAAGCTGTAACCTCTCCATTCATGATAATTTTATTTTTCGGATTGAATACGGCCAACTTATAATCATTACAGTTACAGATTGTAGAAAATATCAACCATCTTTCTTATACAATGATGCATACTGTACTTTTTAAATATAGATCGATTATTCCTATATTCAGCACTACTGCTAAATTCTTGCATCACAGCAGGTAAACAGATTGATGATGAAGAAACTAATGTCATGCATCATATTTTTCAATGTTACGTATAATCGTAGTCTATTACATTATGTAGGAGCGGAGTTAACATGTTAATAAAACCAAACAGATTACAGCCAGGTGATATCGTGGCAACAGTAAGCCCTTCATGGGGAGGCGCAGGTGATCCTGAAATAAGATGGCGATATGAGCAAGGGGTAAAGAGGTTAGAAGAAGTTTTCGGTCTTACGGTTGTTCCCATGCCAAATAGTTTAAAAGGTAGCGAATTCATTTATAACAACCCACAAGCTCGTGCGGAAGATTTAATGACAGCATTTAAAGATACGCGCGTGAAAGCAATTATTGCGAATATTGGCGGTCAAGATAGCATTCGCCTACTTCCCTATATAGATTTTAATGTAATACGTGAAAACCCGAAAATTTTTATGGGATACTCTGACGTTACTATTTCACATTTATTTTGTCATAAAGCAGGTCTTTCCTCTTTATACGGTCCGGCAATTTTGACCGACTTTGCTGAAAATGTAGAGATGGATCCATATACGGTTGAAATGGTAAATCGAACTCTCTTTTCCAATGAAGTGATTGGCGAAATTCAACCAGCTCCTGAATGGACGAGTGAGCGTTTAGAATGGATCGAAATAAATAAGGATACAAGACGGACGATGCAGCAAAACAACGGGTATGAGTTACTTCAAGGCTCTACTACTGTACAAGGGCGTTTAATTGGTGGTTGCATTGAAGTACTAGAATTTGCAAAAGGAACGGAACTTTGGCCTGAGAAAAAACATTGGGAGGATAGTATTCTCTTCTTTGAAACTTCTGAAGATCATCCAGAACCAAGTTATATAAAGTATTGGTTACGAAATTATGCAGCGCAAGGCATTCTGCAAAAAGCAAAAGGTATCATTTTCGGTAAACCGAAAGATGAACAATACTATGAAGAATATAAAGATGAAATACTGAAAGTTATGAGAGAATATAACTTAGAAGATTTGCAGATTCTTTATAATTTAAATTTTGGCCATACTGAACCGAAGTTTATTTTACCATACGGCGCAATGGCAGAAATTGATTGTGGAAATGGATCGTTCTCTATTTTAGAAAGTGGCGTGGAATGAATAAAATCACTCCTATGAGATATGAATGTGAACGGATACTTTTTAAAAGTATATAATTGGAGGGAGATTACGTGTATGGAAGTAACATTTACAGTAAGTAAATGGGATGAAAAACCAATTGATGATACAAAAAAAGATTTCCCTATTAATATTGCCCATGTTGAATATGATATTGATGGGGAATTAAAAGGAAAAGCTTTTGTTGAATACTTATTATATTATTTAGACTCAAATATAAATGATGGTCACTTGGCTACTGCTAAAATTTCTGGTTTTTTACACTTTGAAGGAATTTATAAAGGGCAACAAGGAACATTTACAGCTATAGAGCAAGGAATATTTGATAAAGGAAATTTAGATTCTCCAGGAACAATTATTAAAGCTACCGGTAACTTAGAAAACCTGAGAGGATCCTATCATTATCAGTTTGCAGGTCAAACTAGTAAACTAATTTTAGAGTTTGAATTTCAGCAAAACATCCTATAAATTAGTGGAAAGGACATTTCTTGTAATACTAGGAATGTCCTTAACTCTTTTAAAATAAGAAAAACCGAAACTAAAATCATTTCGGTTTTTCAAACTAATGAAGTCTATCATTATTTTAAAGAATGTACAAATAACCCACTACGCAGTTTCGGTTCAAACCACGTTGATTTTGGCGGCATAACTTCTCCAGCGTCTGCGATTGCTAATAAAGATTCCATTGATGTCGGATATAGTGAGAACGCCGCTTTATACTCGCCGCTATTTACAAGGCGTTCTAGTTCTTCTAATCCGCGGATTCCTCCGACAAAGTCGATACGTGAATCAGATCGCGGATCATGTATTTCAAGTACTTGGCTTAATAAGTGATCTTGCAAAATAGATACATCTAAACCTTTCACAAGATCATTCGCATCAAACGTTTCCTCTTTCACTGTGAGCTTATACCACTTCTCATTCACATACATGCCAAATGTTTTTGGTTCATTTGGTTTATACGGAGAAACAGATGCTTCTTCTACATAAAAGTACTGCGTAATTTGATTTAAAAACTGCTCCTCTGACAAGCCATTTAAATCTTTCACAACTCGGTTATAGTCCCAAATTGATAATTCATCATGAGGGAATAAAACTGATAGGAAGAAATTAAACTCTTCTTCTCCTGTGTAATTCGGATATTGTTCTCTTCGCATAAGCCCTACTTTTGCAGCTGATGCGGAGCGGTGATGTCCATCTGCAATGTAAAGATTAGGAATGTCTTCAAATACGTTCACTAGGCCTGCAATTACTTCTTCATCTGTTATTTTCCAAGCAACATGCCTAACGCCGTCTTCTGCTGTAAATGTATAGATTGGCGCATGTTCTTCTTTCCAGCTTGCGATGAAACGTTTCACTTCTTCTTTTGTACGATACGTTAAAAAGATAGGACCTGTATTTGCGTCACATACATCTACGTGACGAATACGATCTAGTTCTTTTTCATGACGCGTTCTTTCATGTTTTTTAATTGTATCGTCTTCATACTCATCAATAGACGTACAAACGACAAGACCGGACTGCTTTCTACCTTGCATCGTCAGTTCATAAATATATAGTGCTGGCTCTTCGTCTTGAATGAACACTTCTTCTCGTATCAATCGATTTAAATTTTCACCCGCTTTTTCATATACGCGATCATCGTACGGTGAAAGCGCTGGGTCTAAATCAATTTCTGCTTTATCAACGTGTAAGAAAGAATACGGATTCCCTTTTACAACCTCTCTTGCCTCTTCACTATTTAAAACGTCATACGGTAAAGCTGCCACTTCCGCTGCTTTTTCTTCTACTGGACGAATGGCCCGAAACGGTCGGATTTTTGCCAAGTTCCTCTCTCCTTTACACAATCATTCGAACGGCTACAACACCTGTAATTTTGCTTATATTTTCCACAATGTTCTCTTTTATTATATCATCAATTCCGTTATCAATATCAATCATCGTGTACGCCCAAGAATGTTTACTACGATTAATCATATCCGCAATATTTATATGATGTTCTGCTAAACATCCTGTAATTTGTCCTACCATGTTCGGAACGTTTTGATGCATGATTGTAATACGTTTCTTTCCGATATACGGCAATTCTACGTTTGGATAGTTGACTGAGTTACGAATATTTCCTGTCTCTAAATATTCACGTAATTGACGCGCTGCCATGACTGCACAATTTTCTTCTGATTCAGACGTAGATGCACCAAGGTGAGGCGTCGCAGTTACATTTTTCATCTTTATCACATTTTCATTTGGGAAGTCCGTTACGTAATGTGCAATAACATCTTCTTCTAACGCTTTTTGAAGAACCTTTTCATCTACAAGTTCACCTCTAGAAAAATTGAATAGACGCATCCCTTTTTTCATCTTCTCTACAGCGTGTTCACCAATAATCCCCTTCGTTTGATTCGTAAGAGGAATATGCAGTGTAATATAATCACACGTTGCAAAAATTTCATCTAAACTAAATGCTCTTTGCACATGTGTAGAAAGGCGCCAAGCTGTTTCAACTGAAATGTAAGGGTCATATCCGACAACGTCCATCCCTAAAGCTAACGCATCGTTCGCAACTAAAGCACCTATTGCACCAAGCCCGATAACTCCTAGACGTTTTCCCGCAATTTCAGATCCAACAAATTGTTTTTTTCCTGATTCAACAAGCTGCGGTACTTCTTCACCTTCTAAATTTTTCGTCCAGCTTACTCCGTTAATAATGTTGCGTGAAGACATAATAAGACTGGCGATAATGAGTTCCTTTACTGCATTAGCATTTGCCCCTGGCGTATTAAAGACTACAATCCCTTTTTCTGTACATCGCTCGACAGGAATATTATTTACACCAGCACCAGCTCTGGCAATCGCCTTTAAATCTTTTGAAAACTCTTCTTGATGTAAAGAATAGCTGCGAAGTAAAATACCGTCTGGGTGGTCCATTCTCTCCCCTACTTCATAGCGCTCTCCGCTAAGCACTTGCAAACCTTTTTCTGCAATTTGATTTAACGTTTGAACACGAAACATATCCCCATCTCCCTATCTATTCTCAAGCTCAAATTCCTTCATATAATTTACTAATTGCTGTACGCCGTGTGCTGGCATCGCATTGTAAATACTTGCGCGCATACCACCGACTGAACGATGTCCTTTTAGTGTAACAAGTCCTCGTTCTTTCGCTTTTTGTAAAAACTCACTGTTCAGCTCTTCTGACGGTGTTGTAAACGGAATGTTCATAAGTGATCGATACGTAGGATCAACTGGTGAAGTAAACAATTTTGATTCATCTAAGAAATTGTAAAGAAGTGAAGATTTTATTTTATTTTGTTCTTCAATCGCAGATACTCCACCTTGCTCTTTCAGCCACTCTAGTACAAGTTTCGTTACGTAAATACTAAAGGACGGCGGTGTATTATATAAGGAGTTATTTTTACTGTAAGTTTCATAGTTTAACATCGTAGGACAAGAGCGATCTGCTCCCCCAATTAAATCTCTTTTTATAATTGCAATCGTTAAGCCTGCTGGCCCTAAATTCTTTTGCGCTCCCGCATATATAAGACCAAACTTCGAAACATCATATCGTTCTGATAAAATATTTGAGGACATATCCGCAACGAGCGGTACTTTATCTACATGTGGAATGTCCACATACTTCGTTCCCTCAATTGTATTGTTCGTTGTAATATGTACATAATCTAGTTTTTCATCGCCTAGTAAACCATCCAGTTTAGGAATTGTAGTAAACTTCTCATTTTCAGAAGAAGCAATCACTTGCACTTCTCCTACTTTTTCAGCTTCTTGCATCGCCTTTTTAGACCATGAGCCAGTCAATATATATCCTGCTTTTTTATACGTATTCATTACATTCAGCGGTATCATAGAAAATTGTAATGACGCACCGCCTTGTAAAAACAATACTTCATACTCATCAGGAATGTTCATTAATTCACGAAGTAAGCTACTCGCTTCCTCTATAATACTTTGAAAATAAGAAGATCGATGACTCATTTCCATAATAGACATGCCTGTCCCGTTATAATTTACTAGCTCCTTTTGCACTTTCTCTAAAACTGGCAAAGGGAGTATTGATGGTCCTGCTGAAAAATTATACACTCTTTCCATCACCCGGATGACCTCCCTATTTCTCATTTTGGTATTTTTTAAACTTTCTGAATTATAACCCACAATACAAGACACGGTCAATTTGTTTTCTATTATTACGGCGTAAGACGCAATGGAATCGCTTGCAAGTGCCAATGTTTTTATAAACACATAAAAAAGTGTTAAGTACATAATCGTACTTAACACTCTAGTAATAAAGTATAATTGCTAATTGTCCGTAAAGAACCGATCAAAAATTTGATAAATTGCAGAAAGACCAATGAGCCAATAAATAGTGTCCACAAGCGCCGGCATAGAACCAAACCATTTCTCAACTACATTGTAATCTAACGCTACAAATAACCAATTCAAACCGCCAAGAATCACCAAAATTACTGTAAGGTAAGACAAAAATTTCATTATGATTGCCCCCTAGGTGATAAGATGGTGAAAGGCCTTTCACTAGAAATATATGTGCCAAACTTTAAAACTTACCTATTTTATAAAAATTATTTTCGGTACCAGCCGTTAATAACTGCCGCCGTTTCTTGACTATGTATTTGATACGCATGCGTACTATCATTAGAACCAATAAACCAAATTGAAAAACCTTTAAAATATGGCTTTGGTTCTAATACGTCACGGTAAGCGCGCCATCCGTTTAATTGTACGTCTTTTGAAAACACATTAGAAACATCTGGATTCCACGGATTTTGCAAGCCTAGTTCACGCGCTGGAACGTTAAATCCGCCAAAATAAACCGGTTTTCCTGTTGCTTTATGTAATTGTTCTAGTTGTTGAACAACATTTTGTCCACGGTTATACACTGTCGTCGCAAATAAACTTTGCTTCACTTCTTCGTATGATGGATTTCTTTTTTCCGAAACTTCAAACCAACTATCGATACTAACAATGTCTACCTTCTTTAAATACGGACGATTTATTTTCTCAACAAACTTCGCTTCATATGAAGGATCCCAGCTTGCTGTTAACCACCAATTCATTTGATACAAAACATTTCCTTTATACTGCTGGCGAACAAAATCAATCGTATCGCTCCAATATCCTTCTGCATATTCCATATTCACGAAATTAGAAGCAATCTTGAGCCCGTACACATTGTATTTACTTGTAATCGAGTTAAAGATGTCTTGCAAAATAACCGTTTTCCAATTCCAGAAGAAATCATTAATATTAATTGGATTCCATTCCGTTTCTCCAACATTTCCTTGCTGAATATATGGGAACGGTTCTACTATAACTTGAATATTACGCTTTAATAATTCTTGAATTAAAATAATAGCCTGTTGCTTTTGCGCTTGATTAATTACCATGTTCGTAGAAGTCACATTCGGAATATCTACCTGAATTGGTACATTTACTGTATTTAAATTTAAGCGCTCTACATCAGCTAACACTTTCGCTACATTTCCAACTTCCCATACCGTTACATTTCCTGATTTAATTTTTCCAGATTGAACAGTATTTACATCTGCCTGTACATTTCCTTGAAAACAAAAAGAAAACAGCATAATAAACACTCCTAAAAAACTTATTAAACTCTTATTTTTCTTCACAACTTTCCCCCTGTAATTTTTGGCTTTCTTGATTATTTTATACAACGTTTCATATATATTCCACAAAAAAACCAATAAATTTTTATTGATAAAAATGCTATTCATCCCTTATTCACATTTTATTCACATTAAGTTTCCAAAAATAGTAAGATAAATAAAAAAGGAACGGATTTCCGCTCCTTTTTTATCTTTTTACGCTTATCAATCCATTTCCCTTTTAGGCTCTACCAACATAATGTGGGATTCCTTTTCAGTGAACGGTTTATGCTCAACGCCCCTCGGGACAATAAACATCTCTCCTTTAGAAATTTTCACCTGTCCATCACGAAAATCGATGAACATCTCCCCTTCAAGCACAATAAATAGCTTATCTGTATTAGGATGCTCATGCCATATAAAATCTCCATTAGCTTTAAAAAGCTGAATTTGATCGTCATTCATTTCACTAATCACTTGTGGATACCAATAATCGTTAATTTTAGATAACTCGTCATTTAGTTTAATAGGTTGGTAATGGATAATGATCCCTCCTCATTTTCAACTTCCACTATATTACAGTAATCTAAGTAAAAAAGTCGTTATTACGCTTAAAAAGAAAATGCTCAGGCCAGAACTTTTCATTCAGATAGTACAAAGGAGTGATTTCAATGAAAGTACTTTCAATCTAATGTTTCCTTTAACTCTCCATAAGTATAGAACAATGATTTTCAAATAAGAATGGACCTCTGTTGACATTAGTATGGATTATTGATGAACTTCTCGCGATATTTAGTAGGCGAAATGCCAACTCGCTTCTTGAAAACTCTACTAAAATAAAAAGGGTCTGCGATTCCAACAGCCTGCGCAATTTGTTGTACAGGCACACCACTTGTACATAACATTTTTTGAGCCATCTTTATACGATAGTTCAATAAATATTCTGCTGGCCCCATACCTGCATGCTTTCTAAACACGTAAGAAAGACGATTTCGATTAACATTATTTTGTTCTGTAAGCGTATTTATTGTAATATCTTTATAATAGTATTTATGGACATAACTAGATATTCGTTCGAATAAAGTATGCGATTCATAGTTGTTTTCTCTATTGACAACACTTAATAAAGCTTCATTCAACGCTTCGCGAAACAGCATTTCAGTCTGAAACATCGAAATGCCTCCTCGCTGATTATACACATCCCAAAGACGCATAAGTAATTCGACAAGACGAGGAGATTGTCCTGTTAACAATTCAAAATGCTGATGAGTAAAGCCAGAGTCTTCTCGTTCTGAATTGCTTATCCGATATAAAACAAGAATATATTCCCAGTTTATTTCACCAAGCATTTTATGGGCTAATGTCATTTTTGCACCCCCATGTATAACTTTTCCTGGGGAAAGGATATACGGCGTACCATTAAATTGAAATTGCGTCTTCCCTGTAAGTGGAAATACAAATCCTGGGAAAGAATCTGTAGACTCAGCACAAGGCACACCTGGATTTTTAGCATAACGATATACTCCTTCTACTCGGAAAGGAGTATTGGCAAGATACTCTGCTAACTCATTCACGTCCAACTTCACAATGCAAGCCTCATTTCAATTATAGTTTTCTTGTAATTCGTGAGATTAATTGGTGTACATTCTGGGCAACGCTAAACTAAAAATAGTACATACGACTTAACAACATCTAGTTATTAACCTATAAATATATTGTTTTTCATTTATTGACAAAAATATCCTCCCTATATTATTGATAATGATTTTCATTGTAGTTTGATAAAAAAACATTTGTCAAGTTGAATGGCCTAGAAAAATGATGAAACAAGGGGTACAGAGGAACAGTTCTGTTGCAAATAATATCTGGTCTTTGTTAACTAATTTCCCTTAAAACTGGAATGATCATGTTAATAGTTGTAATGGCTTTATTAGTTACAGTACTTGCAGCATGTAGAAATAATCGTAATCCTAAAGAGGTTGCTACAGCGTATTTCGAAGATGGAAACAGCCTACTATCCAATTAAATGATAGTAGGCTGGCTGTTAAAATGATTTAAGAACTGGGTTATGTTCTAAATGATAAGATTTCATTATCAAAAAGATTATTACTAGTCCTCTCCACAAACAAAAACACTCTATCACTTCGGCTCCAAATTTAACACCTTCCCTTCTATCCCCTCCGTATTCAATGTGGTCGTATGATACGTGCCATTTACCCAATCATCTATTTGATCATGATACCAATCACTTCTAAAATGTCCTGATTGTCCTGGTCCTACAATATGATAACCGTTTGACATATCTTTCGTATCAATAACGAATCGCCAAGAAGCTCCGTGATTGACAATACCGTTATCTCCGTAACTCGCCGCTTGAACGGTAACTTGACTTCCGCCAATTGGAACTGGTTTCTCACGATTAAATGCTAGTAACGCTAACATACTAGATGATTTTGAGATTGGATGTGTAAAAGCAAGTTGATGGTAATCGCCCCACTTCCACTCTGTAACATCGGGTCCATATTCCTTCTGTAATTTCTTCATTACATTCTCGTACGATGTATGCACAACTTTTGTGAAGCCCCCGTATTTCTTAAACCAAGCGCTATTTTCTCCTGCTACTTCTTTTCGAATCAATTCATCCACAACTTGTGACTTCCCTTCAAATAACTCCATCACATCTTTCGGTATTTCTTTTGAAAATAACGTATTTGAAATCTCTTTCATTAACAAATGGAATAGTAACGGTGCCGCTTCATCTTTACTATCGTAAAAATTCCACTTCGTTAATTGTTTTACGCCCTCTTTCTCTACTTCATTTAAAGATGCTTTATTTAACTCTTTTAAAAATATAGGAGCAAACTCTTTCCCGTATAAATTTTTTTGATCCATCTGTAATTTTTCTAAATCTTTCACTGTATATTTTTCCTTCTCTTGTAAAAACTCTTGAATACGCATTTGCCTATATGGCTGCGCCCACGTATTACTAATATGATACGGATAATTATCATCTACAATTTTATTATTCGCAGTTGAAATAAACCCTTGTTTTGGATTGATTACTTTTGGAAGCTGATCATACGGAATATACCCTTCCCATTCATATTCATCTGTCCATCCTGGAACAGGTAAACTACCATCACCTTTTTTACGCACTGGTATATTTCCATTTGCTTTATAAGCAATTGTGCCGTCGTTTGATGCAAATACAAAGTTTTGAGTTGGGGTATGGAAATCTTGAAGAGCCGTTTCAAACTCATTCCAGTCTTTCGCCTTATTCATATTTAATACAGCCTTTAATTCAGCGGAAGGCTCCAAAGCAGTCCATTTCAAAGCGAATACGGTTTTCGTTTTCTTCTTCCCCTTATCCGCAAACTCTGAAATGACTGGACCATGCCTCGTAACGGTAACGTTATACGGTATTGTCTTTCCGCCTTTTACTTTAATAGATTCATCCACAACGGTAGCTTTTTCCCACTTATCGTTATACAGAAATTCATTTTCATTATTAGGATTTCTCTTCTCAATATATAAATCTTGCACATCAGGACCTGTATTCGTAACGCCCCATGCTATTTTGTCATTGTGTCCTAATATAACCCCGGGTACGCCAGCGAAAATAACGCCACTCACATGTAAATCTTTCATCTCAAGTTTCGATTGATACCAAATAGAAGGTGTCGCAAGTGATAAATGAGGATCATCCGCTAAAATTGGCTTACCAGACGCACTCTTCTCACCGCTTATAACCCAGTTATTACTACCATTAAACTCTGGTGGAATGATTGCTTTTGCAAAACTTTGTGCAACATTCACATTTGTATTCTCGAGTTCAGCTAGCAATCTAGGCGCATCTTTCGGATATGTAGGAAATAACTCATTTGCTTGCTCTTTCGGCAAATTTTTCAGCGCCCAATATCGAAATGCCTGTCCATGCCAATGTCCACCTAAATCAAACGCCATATACTTTCCAATTGTTAACGTATCAACAATAGACCATTCAGCAGGTTCATAGCCTAATATAGTAAACTCGACCGGCAATTTCTTTTCCTCTTTTGCCTCGCGTATAAAAGCGTTCACCCCATCAGCAAATGACTGCAGAGCATCTTTCGCCTCCCCATCATATTGACTAACAGACGCTTCGGCTGCTCGCCGTAAACCGAGCGTTCGAAACAACTTATCTCGATCAACAGCTGCTTCCCCCACAACTTCACTTAACATCCCAGAAGCCTGCCTTCTACTTAAATCCATTTGAAATAATCGATCTTGCGCTTGTACATACCCTTGCGAAAAATATAAATCATGTGCATTTTCCGCTTTAATATGTGGTACTCCTTTACTATCTCGCTTTACCGTAACAGCACGTTGTAAATCCTCTAGTTTTATCGTTCCATCTATCTTTGGCACAGATTTCAGCGTATATATGTTTAAAAAAATCGCTGTACAAATAACTAATAAAAGAACGGTACTACTAGACCAAATGAAAATTTTCTTACCCCTAGTTCGTTTCTTCTTTATAACAACTTCCATATAACCCCTCCTTTCTCAAACTATTCGCTTCTATTTTGAAAGAACCTTTTTGAAAAGGAAAAATCCTTCTTTTCCCATGTTATGGATCATGTAAACAAACTTCTCCTTCCTTTCCTTCAATTAAATTCCCCTGTCCTTTCTTACACCAATTCCTCAAAATCCCCTTCACATAAGCAAACGTTCGCTTATTCTGTTCAAACGCAATTTTAAGTGCCTCTAGTACGGTATTTCCTGAAACTTTTCGTATCCACCCCTTCAATTCCTTCACAATATATGGAGATAGACTACTTATATTTTGTTCGTAAAATTTGTAAACTTCACTATGTTGAGTATCCTCTTCCACTTCCATATCTTCTATTTTTTCAACAACTTCTTGTAAACTACTAGTATCCTCTTCCTCTGGCATACTAAAATGTTGCAACAACAATGGAATCTTCCATTCTTCTTCCAGACATTTACGTAAAAACATATGTATGAATTCTTTATTTTTTACAGTCTTTAACTCACGTAACACACATTTTTCTACATTCGTATTTAAAATAGGGTTATAGTGTAACCAATTTAGTATGTATAACTCTTTCGTTTCCGCATCGTATAAAATTTTCCCATATGCAACAAACCTATTTAACAGCTTCTCAACAGTCTCCATACTGTAGCCTGTTTCCAGTTCTGCTAAACGTTTCGGTAATACGTAAATTCCACATTGCTTCGTTTTCGTACCAGTTAACAAATATATGTAAAAATAACGCTCCTCTGGCGTTAAATCTAATATGAATTCATCTTGCCAAAAGTTCACTTGCACATTACGGTACACCGCCATATGTTTACCTCCCCCTCGCACTTATAAAAAGGCAGATTTCAATCCTTCAATATACATATAGGAGTGAGGGATTGGTTTTTGCAGTTGAATTCCAAACTTTTTTAACTACTACAACGACGGTTTTATTTTTTCGCGCTTTTTTGTTTTTGTAGTTGTTTTTGTTTTGTTTTTTCTTAGTGATTTATTACTTGGTAGGTGCTTATAAGGGGCTTGCAAGGGGCTTAATAAGGGCTTATATAAAAAGGAGCTGTTCCAAATTCTCATTTTGGATAGCTCCTTTATCATTCTTTCTATTTTTGACTTGCATCTAACATCTTCACTAAAAAGGCAGCTGCTTCACCACGAGTTGCTGTCCCTTTAGGATTAAACTCATTATTTCCAACACCAGTAACTACCTTTAAACTGTATAATCGTTGAACATGTTGTTTGTATGTGATTAGATGTTGATCTGTAAATGGTAATGCAACTAATTCACCTGTAACACCGTTATACTGTAATGCGTTGTCAATCATGATCGATGCTTCTTCACGTGTAATAGATGCATTAGGATCAAAAATCCCGCCGCCACGACCGTTAATAATTCCCGCACTTGCACTACGTTTAATACCGCTATGAAGTGATGGATGCGCTTTGTTAATATCTACAAATGACTTATTTCCTTCCGGTAGCTTGAGAGCATTTGAGATTAATGTTGCAAACTCAGCTCTCGTAACATTACGATAAGGCGCAAATACACCATTTCCTTCACCGTTCATAATTCCTAGGCTGTTCAGCTTACGAATGTTCCCTTCAAACCATCCACCTGTAATATCATCTTTTGGTTTTTGTACTTCTTTATGTGGCACATTATAGTTTATCTTAATCCAACTTGGGTTATAGAAAATCCACTCATCGTTACCTACTTTATACCAACCATTTTTAACTGCTAACACTTTGTAACGATCTCCGTTTGAAGCTTTACGAACGATATGATGTTCAAGTCCCGAACCACTACGTACGTTTATACCATCACCATTCACTACAAGCTCCATATTAGGTTCAGCTGGATTATATTCATTGGAATCAAATAGCTCATTTCTTTCTTGTAAAGGCGAATCAATTTGTGCGTTAACATTTGCATACCATTGAATACCTTGTACGAAGCCAGTCCAATTCCCACGAGAAATTAAAATATCAGGACAGTTTTTCCCGCTCCATTGTTGATGCCTATAAATGTGGTCCGCACTAATACCTTCTTTGTTCATTAAATAACCTGCAAGTCTCTTTGCATTCTCTAGCGCTTTATTGTAATCTCCATCTTGGTTAACCGCAATCTCGATACCGATTGATTCTCTATTTCCGGAACCATCGCCATCTCCTGCATGCCAACCGTTTTCATTTGTTGGTAAGTGCTGATAAATTTGTTTATCGTCTACAGTAAAATGCCATGAAGCTGTTCGGAACGTACCTTCCGTTGCTTGTTTATATAAATACTTCGCATGGTTTTCAGCATTTGCACCGCGGGCAGTGTTTGCAGTTTCGTGAATTGTAATATAACGTGCTTTCATCGGATTAGCGGGGCGAATATCAGGGTTTCCTGCTGGAACAATCCACTCTACAAATGGAGTACCTGCAAGCGTTCCATATTTCTTCGTAGTCATCGATGCGCTATACTGAATAGCTCTCCGTTTTTCAACCGGCTTCATTTCGCGAGTAGAACCATCATTTCGTCCGTCTACATGTTCAAATGCCTTTTCAATGTTTGAAATAGCTTCATCTTCTGCTACTTGACCTTTTTTCGCTTCTTTCATTTTATGTAACTCTTCTGTTTCATCATGTTTATGTTTATATTCTTCTAGAAGAATTTCCTCATTCTCTGATACTTCTGCTTCATTAATTTGCATGTGATCTGGAGTTTCTAGATTGAAATTAGAATAACGTAATACGTTCGTTCTACGCTCCCCTTGTGCAATACTAAGCTGGTCAGTATGAGATTTATTTATCTCTTCTGCTGATATTGATAAAGGTGCACTCCCTAAAATTACTAGACTTGTTGATAGTGCGATTACTCGTTTTCTCATATTCATTGCTGTAATCGATACCTACACTATCCGTGTAAATATCTCAACCTCCCTTTATTTTCTCATTCGTGAAAGACTATGAATCTACTATGTATGAAAATATGTTTATTCCACCTTTTCATTTTATCCCCAGAAGGCGAATTATATTTTCTAGAAAATCCCTTAACAGACATTATTTTATAACCAATTGCTATTGCCGTCAAAAGCACTTATCTCCTTATAACCTACTACTTTTCAAAAAATAGATTAGGATACCTTTTACTCATTTTCTTCAATAGAACAACATGTACTTTTTAAAATGAATCAACGGCATTTTCATATAAAAAATGCCGTTGATCATAATTTCATGATAAGAAATCCTATACTAGCGGAATACATCTATTGCAAATTTCCTTTAACATTTTCGACAATCTCGTTTATCGTATTTCGATCAAACTTATCACTAATTTCGTATGGCTCACGATCTCCTACTAATTGTACGCCTACAATATCATTGCGGTCCTTACCATATTGCACTTCAATAATCGATCCACGCTCTATTTGCTTCCAAACAAGACCTGCTTCATCTTTATTATCTAACACTATACAGTCCTCAATATTTTCGTCAATCCCAATTAACTTGTTATCATCCATATATCCAACCTCGTATTGTTGACGTTCTTTCGCTTTGCCGCTTACTACTATACCTTTACTTCCATATGAGTAATCCGTATAGTCCTTTTTCTCCGCCGTTTTCGGTTCTTCTGCTTTAGTTTTTTCAACGTTCCCACAACCCATGATAAGACCAATTGGCATCACCGTAGTTAGTACTACTCTAGTAAATTTCTTTATCATTTATAAACAACTCCTCATACTTACCTTTAAATTCCGTTTGTAAATTTATTAAAAAATAACATGCATACTAAAAATTCATTGAAAAAACTATACAAATGTATTTTTTATTCTACTGCAATTTTCTTGTATCTATAGATAACTTGTAGCAGTTACAAAATTAAAACCTTCACAATTACTTACTGAATTGTCATATTGAAAATTATAAATTAAAACGATAGCATTATAGGATTTATTTAATTTAACTACTTCCTTAATTCGAGAAAGTATTTTATCATCATATGAACATCCCGTTAATAACATAGAAATGTCATCACTCGCTTCTTCTAACACTTCCTTTTCAATAAAATCTTCATCTACATAAATCATATCAATATTAAAATCAACAAAAAATCTTGCTGGTATAGCGTCTCCTTCTTCATCATACGTAACATCTATATATGTATCCAACTGATCTTGCGTTTGCATATTACCGAACCATATTGAAACCATTCCGTGTACTTCCATTGTAGTTCTCCTTTATTCTTTATCTTGCAGAACCAATTTTATAACTTACTGACTACTTTAAAAGTCGAGATTTTTATAAAAACTATTTCTTCTTTCCTTTCAGTCAAATAGGATTATTCGGAAATTCATTTTCATACTTATGAATTAGCTCTTTATCATTTTCATCAATTGGTACTTCACCTAAGTATTTATGTTTCCAAATAATCATCTGATCACTAAAACTATATTCTGTATCGAACCAATTTGTATAATCGAAATGCATGTTAAATTCCCCACTATGTTCCAGAGACATTGTAAAAGAGTACCAAAGCTCTTGCTGATTATCTTTGAAAACATTTCTTAATTCATCACTCAATTCAAATAACTTTCTTTTATTCCTTCTAAATTCTATTTTATCAACAGCAAAGTAAAACGGGATTTTCACACTATAATTAAAATCTTCTCTATCTTCAAGTGTATTATAGTAAAAGTAAGTTCCCCCTCCATCTTCTGATATTTGAGCGTAAAAATAAAATTTCTCCCATTCTTCTGGAATCATGGCATGAACCGTTTCCGCTATCTCTCTATATAATCGATTCAATTTTATTTCCAATTAAATTCCCCCTATTTAATTTTCATCACTTACTTTTTCTATATTATACCATTCTTTTAATTAGCTCTTTATTTACACTAAAGTGTAATGTAGTTCATCTAAAAATCAAACCAAGTTTCGATGCCTTTAGAAAGTAGACATACCTCTTAAATACAATTAGTATTAAAATAAGAAATATGAAAGACTTAAAAAGGCTCTTACATGAAGGAAGGAAGTGCACAACTTTGGATTTTAAAACAGTTATGCAAGAACTTGAGGCTCTAGGTAAGGAACGAACGAAAAAAATATACATATCTAACGGCGCCCACGAGCCAGTTTTTGGCGTAGCTACGGGCGCTATGAAACCAATCGCTAAAAAAATAAAAGTAAACCAAGAGTTAGCTGAAGAACTGTATGCCACAGGCAACTACGATGCTATGTATTTTGCAGGGATTATTGCGGATCCAAAAGCTATGAGTGAGTCTGATTTTGATCGCTGGATAGACGGGGCATATTTTTATATGCTATCTGATTATGTAGTGGCAGTAACTTTATCGGAGTCAAATATTGCGCAAGACGTTGCTGATAAATGGATCGCAAGTGGGGACGAGCTTAAAATGTCTGCCGGCTGGAGTTGCTACTGTTGGCTATTAGGAAATCGCAAAGACAATGAATTTTCCGAAAGTAAAATTTCCGATATGCTTGAAATGGTGAAAGATACAATTCATCATTCTCCAGAACGAACAAAATCCGCTATGAATAATTTCCTAAACACCGTGGCAATTTCATATGTACCACTACACGAAAAAGCAGTCGAGACTGCAAAAGAAGTTGGTATAGTTGAAATCAAACGTGATAAGAAAAAAAGCAGTTTGTTAAATGCTACAGAGAGTATTCAGAAAGAACTTGATAGAGGAAGACTTGGTTTCAAACGTAAGTATGTAAGATGTTAAACAGATTCGTATCTGGGTGTCAATTTGATAAAGATTGACACCTTTTTCATTCAGGTTATATATCCCCTCATTTACTTTTAACTTATATTAAAAAATAATATCCTGATAACCTACTTCCATTACCTTTTCATTTAATAAACGAACTCCTACACCATTTTCTATATCCCACGTACAATTAAATGTAATTCCAACCTCTCGTCCTTCCGTAATATGTGCATACGGAACAACAATACCATCTAAACTGACCATCTCTAGCATTTGATCAGTTGTTTCAACTAATGGATAACTTTCTCGCACTCCAATATCATATCCTAATTCACATCGCCTTTGTCTATAATAGTCTAATATAGACTGTAGTAAACTTATTTGTACCTCTTCCCAATTTTTTATTAATGATTGATACGCTACATACTGCCCTTCATCAAACACTCCATCTTCTTCACCATCTATCATCAAATCAATCTCAGTTACATTGCCTATAAAAGTTATAGGCATACACTTAGCCCAAGCATAATTATATTCAATCTCTCCAAAAACTGAATTGTTAACTTCCATCAACACTTAACACTTGAAATACTCTTTCAAAAACATATAAAACGTTGGCCAACTCTCCTTTAATTCTCCATTTAAAAGTAATTCATCTCCACCTTCAAAATTTACTGAGTAAACTTTATCGGTTACACTATGAAGGACCAATGCAGCATTTGCTGTCATTTCCGTTAATACTAAATACTTATTAGGAAATCCATGTTCCTTTCGAGCAATAATTGTGTAATATTCTATATTATTCTCTTCATCTATAATGTCAAGTAATTCATAAGGAACATGCTCTTCCCAAAATGGTCCTGCAAATCGATAATAAAACTCTCTAAATGTATTAGACACTTCTACACCTAACCTATTTATTACTTCATTCACCTGACCTTTATCTTCCCGTTTATATATATCTTCTTCCAAGATTTCTTCTAAACGATTTGGCAAAGCATGCATTTGTATCCCTCCTTTACAAGGTTTATCCATGTGTTTATGAAATGAATTTGCAGCTCCCTGCAAACTACCTGTACGGCATAGAACCAATAAATGTAACCTCTAAACCATCAAACATATCCTCTCTTTTCACTTCATTATATTTAAAATCATAAAGAACAATAGCAAAGTTAATATCGTTCGCTAAACTATCTCCATTTACTAGCTTTTTTATTTTAGGAATAATTCGTTCACTATACGAAAAATCACTTAAAATATGTTCAACGTCCCTTTTATTATTCTCATAAAAACAAATTTCAATATTATCTTCATCATAATAACCGAATTCAAAGCTTGTTCCAAACTTTGAATGAACTGAATCACCATTTGTCGTGTAATCTATTTCGACATACCCCTCAAGATTTTGGAGTGATTTAGAAATTCCAAACCAAACTGAAGCCATTCCACTATATTCCACTTTTCCACGCCCCTCTAGCCGGTCTATAATTCATATAAACATTCTTCACTTTACTATTTTTGTAATCTCAAACTAGAAATCAACTCATTTAAACTGTTCGAAATCTCTATAAACAACCACGTTCGAAATCCTCGAATTCGTTCTTTCCACTTACATTATTTAAAACAAATAGTGAACCATTTCTTTCTACCACTATAGGAACCTTATCTTGTCCCTTAATAACTCGTGATTAAGTCTTCACCCTCATATCTAGGGTCTTTCTCCATTTTACCATCTTTTGTTTTGATGACTTTTAGTCTACCTAACCACTCTGCTCCGTTATATGTCTCTTCACTTACCCATACATTATGCTTTTTACCGTCTACCTCAACTACTAATGTTGGGTGTGTAAATATGAATTCCTTCTCTACATGCCTACCTACAATTTCTGCATGTAATGATGTACCTTCTTCAACTAGTTTACTATTCTGATACCCTTCGATAATAGATAATCCAATAAATACAAAGAATATCAGTCCAAATACGGTCACTTTCTTCTTTGTACTCCATTTATTCTTTTCTTTCACTTCTAATTATTCATATAAGCTCTCAATTTCCATACACCAAAAAGAACCCTTTTCCATACACTTATCATCAATTTTTTTCACTTCTTCCTTCAACCAACTTATTGTACAATCTGGTATATTATTATCGATAAAGGCATCCTCACCATTTATCTCTACTGCCTTATCAATCATTTTTGAATATACTAATAAACATGCTGCAAATTGTTGTATAGAAGAATTCATAAACACTTCTTTATACGCATCACTATTATTTAGAAATACTATTTTTTCTTGTTTTTCAATTATACAAATTGGATCTCCAGAACTTGTTGTTCCTAAATACCAATATTTTCGAAACTCTTCTGGCATATGAAATACATTTATAATAGACCTTACGAAAGACTGAGATGAAGTAAATTCTAAATATGGTGGCGGTGTTTCTGGCAAGCCTCCTATAGACAAAAATCGTTTCACTTCAGCTGAAAAGTTTTTGTTTATTAATTCTTTTTCAGGAAATGTAATGAGTGGGCCATCTTTATTAACATCCCATTTCTCCCGAAAATCCTCTGGTAATATCATTTTTTCACCTTCTTGATGTGTTTATGTCTTTTAAGATTTAATTGGGCTACTAGATGTATTTTTATTTTTCCCACACTAAAAATACCATCTAGTATTATCTACACTTATTCACTAAAACTCCCTAGTTCCTCTGTCCAAAAACATCCTTCTGTTAAAGCAGCTGCATCAATTTTTCGAAGTGCACTAGAAATCCACTCCACCAAACCTTTAGGTATATTTTTTTCAATATAAGCCTTTCTTCCATTGGCAGCCTTTACTTCTTTTATAAATTCCACATAGACAAGTAAAGATTCTGCAAACTTCTCTATCGTACTATTTATAAGAACGACTTTATTTTCATTGTCATAATCTATATATACGAGTTGTGATTTAGATTCATCAATACAGATTGGATTTCCACTACCAGTAAATCCAAAGTATATAAACTTATCATACATCGTACCTAATTCATTTTGTATCTCGCTCAACCTTATCCCGCCACCGTTATCCGCAGGTTCAAATGTAAGAAATGGAGGAGCAGACTCGGGAAAACCTGCTTTAATTAAGAAGTCTTTCGTTTCTTTCGAGAAGGAAAACGAGTGAATGATTTTTTCATTATAATGAATTAAACCGTATATTTCTTCATTCCAATTCACTAAAAAATCTTGTGGTGAGATCATTTTATCCTCCTGTATATCATACACTCTGTATTCGATTTTACTCGTATATTGCTTTCTTATACGACTACATGTCCATAAAAATACTTTTTACCAATCTTCCATTCTTTCTTTGTTAAAACATCGATATATGACATCAACTCTCTATGTTTTTCATTTTTTATTATCGTATCGTATTGAATAGGACATTTGATTCCACTCCAAATTGATGAAACGGAAGGTATAGTAACAACATTATAAGTAGTTCTATCTCTTAAAGAACTCATAACTTCCGAAACTAACTCCTTTGCCAAATCTCCAGGAAAAGATAGTCTATTACGATAATAGTATTCTTGCGTATCGTTATTTTCGATAAATTTAGAATAAGCTTCATTAAATTCTTCTAACGATACTTCATAATACTCGTCCTCAATTCCAAGCATCCATGAAAGTTCATTTCTTATAGCTTTTTCAACAAAGGTATCTTCCCACTCTTCTAGTAATGCTAAAAGATATGGTACTACATGATATGAAAGAGTTTCACCAGCACTTACTACAAAATTATGAACTCCATCCTCTGAAGCACTTGAAAGGAATTTCAAATTATTCGTTTCTAATAAATCATCGTGAGTAGCTGCTGAACAAAATAGTCTAGTGCATAAATTCAAAATAAGCTCATCTCGAGTACTATTCATAAGTTCGATTAGTAACCTCTTTACAGAGAAATCACCAAGCTTTAACAATTCATTAATTAAAATAAAGGATTCTTTCTCTGTTGCACTATCCCTTAAGTTAGACTTAAGAGTTTCAATTGTATGATTAGAAACTTCTCCATACCAAATATCTTTTTTTAAATGCTCTAAGTCCATCATTCTCTCTCCTTTTATTGCTGCTTACATTTATACGAACCATTTCATATGAATAATATTATTAATCATGTAACTTATTTAAAAACTCCGTAAAATCATTAGCCACAAAAAATACATTTTCCCTCGCTACTTCCTCTGCCTCCTCAGCCGTAATCCCTTCACTTTCCATCAATGTTTCCTTTTCCCATGCCCCCTCATGTTCCCAAAAGACGACAATTGGATCTTCTTTATGATTTTTATAATCAAAGCAAATTAAATTTCCTGCTGGATCAAATGCGAATGGTACCAATTCATTTGGCAGAGTAGAAATATACTGGTTATATACTTTAACGATATATTCACTACTATCTACATCATAAGAAAGTAAAGTTCCAAATACCTTTGTTATCGTATCTATTTCAAATTTATAAGGTAATATAGCTGAACCATTATTATTTGTAGCACATTCTACATAGTCACTTGGAAATATACACCCTATCTCTTTTCCCACAATGTTTATATATTCTGCTGAAACTGGCTCATCCGGTACTGGCCATGTTAAGTCATTTCTCATTCAACTTCACCTCCTAACAAATCACATCACGTTTATCCGAAATAACTAATTGCATCATCTAAGCTTTTATGTAAATTCCAGTCTAATTACGACCTCGTTTCTTTTAATTTTTTAGATAATCCTTCCCAGAAACATTTGGAGAAAAGGATACACCTCTCCGATCCTCCTCAAAACTTGGTATAGCCATTGCTTGTGCTGATTCTAAATATTTCATTGTAGATAGCCAACTATCAAATAACGTATCCATATCAGATACTAAGGGATTATTTAAAACATCTATGCAAGTTCCATCGTATATGTAAACCTTAAATTTCATTAATTATTAAAGAGGTTTGGAGTTCTCACTTAATAAGAGAAGAGATAGACGAGAAGAAAACGCCTAATAATCAAAAACTATAACAATTTATCGCGCTACTTTTGGGCAGTAAGTGCCTGAGTGGTTTAAATAATCCATCAGTAAGGATGAAGAAAAATCCTCACTGATGGAAGTTTCACTTTATCCTGCAATCTCAGCCGAAGAGAGCCCCTCATGAATATTTCCGCTTACAATGATAGAATGTCCCCAAAATATATCTCCATCCGAAAAGAATATTTCAAAATCACCTTCTGAATAAACGCTTAAGCTGCTTAATGTGATGGAATTAATGAACATTTCTTTTGTAATTTCGTCGATTTCTGCTTCATCATCATCTTGTAGCCATTCATTTGCTAACTCTACCAGTTCTTTTGCAGCGTACATTTTCATTTTCATTTTCCATTCATCTTGCTCTTTGAAAAGTGCATGTGCTGTTTCCAGTGCAGACTTCATCATATGTTTGTCTTCACTCCAATCAAAATATAAATGACATTCTTCACCAGCCCAAGATATTCTCTTTTCAAAAGTTTTCACTCTTTTATCGAGTTCGAACACACCCAACATCTCATCATGATAAAAAAGCGGTTTCATTGCATCTTGTAAGATGATTTCCAACTCATCATCTTTATATGGTGTTTCCAAAACCTTAACAAGCATCAATGAATTTTCTGACTTGCGCACCTGTAATGCTACAACTGTATTTGCTGTCAAAATGCCTTTTGATTTTCTCCATTCTGCATCATCAACCAACCATGCCAGTCGTATGTCTTCTTTTCTAATCGTTTCATTGTTATGTAAGTCTTTCCACGCAATCAAATCAATTGACGCAGTCCACAAAATGTTGTCACCGCCTTTTGATGCACCGATTCCTAATGCCCCTGTGACAGCTGCTATTTCAATCACATTTTCTGAGAATCTATTTTCAAATCTACTTATTTCACTTGATTTACTCAATTTCGAATACATTCCTTTCATAGCCCACAGGCATAAGTACTTTGTGAGTTTTCCTGTTTTATTATAATTGGTCATGGTAACGCCTATATAGAATTATAGCTATAATTCTATATAGGCTTTTTTTCACCTGGAATTTTAAATTTATTTACATCATATTCTTTAATTATATATACTTTTATAGCTTCAAAATCTTTACCAAAAGCAAGAAATGGATTTTTTAAGAAATATATTATTTCTTCGTCGTCATAAATTCGGGCTTTAATTATTTCTTTGTCCGAGTGAAACGATAAATTGACTCCTTTGTAAAAATATTCGTAGTATCCTTCTTCATCCTGCTCACTCTTATCTTCAAAAGGAACAGATTCAATATAATATATATTCCCATTTACATTTATTGATTTCATACAGCATGACTTCCTTTTCAAGAATATTCATAAGAAATTAAATAGTCTCTGTCAATCATACCAAAAATAAGGGATTTACTTTTAGAATTTATAAAAAATATATAGGATTAAATTTAAATCTTTATATTTTTTTCATATTACTTCATTATCTCTGTACAATTGTGTAATGTGTCACAGAAGTAGACATATTGCAATGAGTCGCAGTGAAGTGGGATATCCCTTGAGAATATAAAATAAGAAGATTAATCTAGAAAGACTATCTAGTTCGATCTTCTTTTATTGAATTTTTAATTAATGCATTTTTACCCTTAAAATAATATAATCAACGGGTGGATTATTATTTACATCCTCAAAACTGGTTCTAATTTTAAAGTCAAATTCATTTGTTATATTTTTCAATGAATAAATGTTTGTTCCATCTACACTTGTACGGGGCAATATATCCGAAAACGTAAAACGCATGAAGAATATGTTGCGGAACTATTAGAAAAACGCGGGTACGATATGCCGCAGAGTTTTTAGAAGTTCATGGCGATAATATCGAAGTTATAGAAACATACAAAGGCGCTAGAAATACCACAGAACACAAATGTAACTCATATAAAAATATATGGGAGGCAGCACCAACAAATATTTTAAAAGGAAAGGGAGAGAAACATTATGTCAAAGTTATTACGTGAATTATCTAAACCGGATAGTGAGGCTCTGCGTTCCGAAGCACTAGAACAGTTGAAAGTTACTTCAGGTAAAATTGTCGCTTGTGATCCTCTTATTTTTAATGAAAATCACTTCGAACAAACAATTCAGCCAGGTACATATCCAATTGTTGCTTGGTGGCATAAGGAAGATGGAGTCATTGCTGGTGCTGAATTGAAATTGTCGGAGTCAAAAGCGGTAGGATGGAAGATGGCAACAAAACCAGGACAAAATGTAAGTGAACTGGAAGACGGTTATATTTTTGGTTACCCAGTTGATACAAGCTTAGGGTGCTTTGCAGATGTTGAAGCAATTAGTAAGTTAGAAGAAATAGAAGACAGGTTACAACAAGAACTAGGAGAAGAATTTACTAGTTTGTATGATGATCTTATAGATGACATACTAACAGAACATGATGAAGATTGGGGAAATTGCGTGGTTTGTGAGGAAACAGGAAGTAATATCATTATATTCCGTTCAGGTTATGGAGATGGATTTTATCCTTCCTATTGGGGAATCGATGAAGCAGGAAAAATCGTTTCACTTGTTACTGATTTTCAAGTGCTACATGAGGAAAATTGAGGACAACATCAATAATGATATAAGAGTCAATATTTTTTCTTTTACAGCGTCAAATATCCCCCGTCTAATATTTGCAAATAACCCGTGGGATAATCTCCTTATATACTACTGGTTCTAATAAATAGGGTTATATTCTTAAGTGAATATAACCCGTCATTTTATCATGATAGAGTTGAACTTCAGACACTCTACGCTCCGAAATTACTTTTTCTATGATTTCCTGGCGATTATATTCTACCTGCACCGTTTCACAGTTTCCCCAATGAGTAGGAGCGGATTTTTCGTTTGACTCAAATACATCTAGAAGACGATTCAATATCTCTTCCTCGTTAAATGCTACAGTCGGATACATTGCGATTGTAAAATAATTCGGTTTCATTTTAATCCCCCCTTTTTATTAGAAACGAGGTTATGTAACTAATTTCATTTATCACTGCCAGATAAGTTTGAACCCTTTCCACTATTAATCATGTAACTTATTTAAAAACTCCGTAAAATTATTAGCAATATAGCTTTCATACATCCTCCCTCAAAAAAAATCCCCACGCTTATGTGAAAATAATCTTTCAACACAAATATGAGGACTTCCTTATTTCATTACTATACTTTACACATTTTATTCGTTAGAATCTTCTTCATTCAATTTATATACTCTATCTCTTTTCTCATCACTTTTGACAAAAATAAGCTTTCCTTCTTTAACAAAACCTTCTAATAGTAAGCATACTTGCCCATATGCTTTAGGCTTATTCGTTGTGAATCTCTCATCTGATATTTTACCAGCTCGTATTAATTGTTCGCATAACTCAAGTGCACTTATTTCTTCAGAATTAATTAACTCTAAAATATCCTTTTGTAAGGGCGATAAAGGCACGGGGGGCTCAGCTACCTCCACCTTTTCTCGTTTGTTTTCTTCTTCAAATAAATCTTCGAATGAAATTTGATTCATACTTCTTTTCCTTTCTAACGATTGATTTGTATAACATGAACTGAATCCTATAGCGTATGTATTATTATGTTACCTTTTTTCATAAATCCCAAACTCATGTACATCGTTTCATATAGTATATTCCGATTATACCAAATATACGTTCTGTTTTCTATTGTAGAATTCGTTATAATAGGAATGAAAGTAATAATGAACATTTTCTCGTTGTTAATTGTATACTCTCTGTAAAAAAATACAATTAAAATTTATAAATTTGTATAATAAAATAGTACGAGTGAAATTTTATTATAGAAAGGTTCTGGTAATATGTTAGGTATTCATGTTGAAAAAACAAAAGATGAACTAATTATTTCATGGCAATTCTCTAAAATTCATATTCCATTATGTGAAATCACTGAGGTAACGGAAGATAATACATATGCTGGTGTTGAAGAAAAAAGCGTAATCCGAATTGGAACAGCATATGGTACAACTGATCGTATTTTAATTAAGACAGTAAAACAAAATTATTTATTATTCACTACTAATAGAGTATCCATTTTAAATAAAATAAAAGCTTAATTGTTTTTCTTCCTATATTTAAACGTTAAACACTTTCATTCTATTATAGGAAACGCTACAAAAGGTTCGTTGATTACTCCTGCTCCTAATTCGGAAGCATATGGTGAAACTATATAACACAAACACCCTAGCTCTTCGCTAGGGTATTCTTAGTTTTATCTATAATACAGTAGTTCTACAATTCTTATTTACTCCTTGTAATTGACTAAGAACCTCATTGGCAGTCCTCTCAAATCTTTTAGGGTTATCAGCAATAATTTCATTAAGTAAATTAATTATCATTAGTTGTATATCATGATTCATTCCTACAAGTACTTTAGCATACTCACTTCTATATAAATCATTATTTAAAATTCTTACGTTTAGTAGCATTGCCCACTCTTTTGCACTCTCAAACATTACAAGAATTATATTTTGCTTTTTATAAAACTTCTCCCTTATTTTATCACGTCTTGTTTTTCCTCTATCACTATCTGTTAGTTAATTCTTTGGCGATTGTTTCATCTTTATATAATTCTTGTAATAATGTATGTGGATAATCATTGTGACTGTCCATATATGCACGTACGCCACCCACAATGGTTATTCCCTTAGTATCCTCGTTATTCTCTAATATTTCTAACGCTTTCTTATATCTTTTATATATTAATTGTAAAATACCACTATTAATATCTTTCGCATAGTCTTTCTCCAACTTATGTATCACGACTTTTACTTGTTGAATTAACTGCCTTTTCTTGTTCACTATGTCCTCCTATTTAATTATCATAAATTTTATTTCTATTTTTCACCACTCCAACAATGGCCTTTCCTCAACTAACTTAGTATTTTCACCATACTTCATCCCTGTAGCCACCTTCCGCGTCCATCGTCCTTCGTTCCCATTCTCCATACTGTATTCACTTATGGATATTCTTTTGAATTTCATTGATTTTTTGTAAGTATCTTTACTCATGCAGAGCTACCTCGAAACCCCATTGCCCTCGCTTCGAAATAAATTCTAATCAAAAACAACTCTCAATCCTAAGTTTTACGATAAATAAAAAACATCCATCTTGAAAAAAGATTGATCAAAATGGATTCTTCTTCAGCAGATTTTTGTTTGGACTTTATAAAAAATCCAAGCATTTTCTGCCTGTATCGCTCTATCATCGTTCCTGATTGTTCTCGCTAAAGTAAAGAGGCATTATTAAACTTTCTTAATATACTCATACACTTCTTTAGGTTTTATATTAAGCATGTGGGCAATTTCCGTTATTTTCTTTCCTTCTTCCTTCATCTTTTTTACTTTTCTCTCCATTGTTTGCTCATATTTTTCTGCAATATCAAATAATGGACTTAATAAAGAGTGCCATATTTCAAAATCAGTAAATTTATTTCTTTTCAAAAACTCATTTAGCAATATTTCCAATTCTTTAGTTTGTATCATTCTTTTACCTTCTAACACTTGTTTCTCAGTAAGAAAATCACCTATATCTTTCATAAAATTAATAAATGATTCCATGGAATCTGCAAGAAAATCGCCACCACTCCAACTATCCATTCCGTGCATGAGGGAAGATATAGGGTATCCTTCTTCACTTAAGTCAATAATAATTGGATCTCCACACATAGTTTCATATGCAATAACAATCCAATTTGCATCCCAAGTATCTTCCTCATCGGTTACAAGGGAGTTTCCATCGGTGTCAATGCTGTATCCTACTTGAAATTCATCTAATTGCTCAAAAGAACATACATCAAAATTTACATACTCTCTAATTTTTTTATGTTCTAAGTTCATAAGTTCTAAATTTCTCTTTATCTCTACTTTTTGATGATAAGAATTAAATTGTATCATTGTCATTTTTACTACATCCCTATTCATACTTTATATGTATTCTTTTGTATCTGGTTGTTTACTAACAAACTAAGCCAAGAATATTAATAATAGATATTGTTATTTTTTCTTTGCTGTATTCCCTATAGTTATTAGAAAACAAATTACAATGAAACTATAACACCAAATTCTCTACATGTTCTCAAATGTCTAATAAGATATTCACACCTACATTATTTACTAATAACTCGGTTAAAGATGGTGCAATTTTAACTGCATCCTCCATGTCTAAATTTCCAAAACTGTTATAGTATATACCAAAACCATCTTTACCTTGTAGATAAATTAATGCACCCCCACCTTCATCATCACCAATTGCGAGTGAATAAAGAAGGTAATTCTGCACTTTATAAGCTTCATTCATTTCTATGCAATCCGAAGCTCCCCATATCCTAATATACATTTGGTCATTAACATTAATTTCAACATTTGAAGCTAGCTGAATCATTTCTATATATTCTGTAGGTACATCTATTACTGAGAAATGCTGAAGCGCTTTAATTTCTTTTTCTTTCGAAGGAGGTTCTTTTGTATCAACAGTATACATAGCACTGATATTATGTATTATGTTCATTTTAATTTTAACTTTCTATTTTTGTTGAGAAAACAGTGATGAAAAAGACGAGCTTTTTTATTTAAACTGATTGATTCGAGTGTATGTTGGAAGTGGTAATGAATGCTTCAGAGCATTTACAGAACTTCTTTACAAGCAACGAATCGAACGAGACATGAGAAAAGCTATCCTTGAAGTTCGTAAAAACAAAGAAACCATTAACTTAAACAAAGATGATAAATAACTCTTGTCATGAAATGACACTTAAAAAAGTCAACAGCTACGTTCTCCTAACGTAGCTGTTGACTTTTCTTATTGGAAATGTATTTTTGGCAGTGCCCAAAGAACTCACAAAATAGCATCAATTTCCTTTTACAATTTGACCAATATCTTTCTCATCTTCACTTATCAAATCATAAAATCCTACATGAACACCTTCTTTATACAACCAACATAGGTCTGTTCCATAGGGAGCATCAAAAATTTCTAACATAACTGGTGCTATTTCTAATACAGAGTTTGCTCCTAAAACTTGAAAGTTACTAGAATCATTTACATATTCATCATTATCTTCTGAAGAGTAAATAGTCCACCCATTTAATTGAGGAACTTCTGATTTTTCTCTAAATGTATAACGTATTGGTTTTCCTGCTACAACATTCTTAGAAACAATAAAACCTCCATAGTCAGAATTATTAACTTTCATATTCATACTCCTCAATAAGATTTAATAAATCATTTCTCAAAGAATACTCTTTGGTATAATCCACACATGATCTTTCAAATGATACTTTGAACCACTACTAATCCACACCTTTTGCTCTTCTAATTTCAATTATACAATATTAACAATCTATTTTCTTTTATTAATATATACCGCGCATTATTCATTAAGTTTACATACATCTATGAAAAAAGCACTTGTTGTCCAAAATAACAATCAAGTGCTTTAAGTTCATATGTTTTTAAGTAGCATAAATTTGTAAGTTTTGTAGTAACAGTATGACACCTTTTGTATATCATGACAACTACTACATTAAAACTTACGAGTTTGTACGAGTTCGTTAGTTTTATGTCCATTCCATGTGTTTATATTTATCGCCATGTAAAATGTCATCTCGCCTAAGCTCGTACTTCGTTTTCTATTCTACCATTGCACATAATACTCTATGATGGTACAACCATCATGGAGTATGCACTTTTAAACAACCTATTCTTTTTCTTTCCACTACAATAATAAGTTCTTTTGTTGTTGACTTGCCTTATGTGCTTTTATATCTTTTCAACTTTAAACATTAGATGCTCTTAATTACCTCATTAACAGATTCACTAAACATATCAGGGTCTTCATTTTTTATATCAATCAATAATTCTTTAATACTAATCGTAATTGATGGATCAAATCCCGAAAGTACTTTTCCATATGCTAATCTTACTTGAGGGTGATTAAGAATTCTATAATGTAAAATTTCTACCCATTCTTTTGCTGAGTTAATCATCTTCGGAACAGCTTTAGCAATACATACAAGTCCTTCTTCTATATTATTTTTATATAAGCTCTCTATTCCATGAATCAAACCAAACATAACCTCAAATTGCTCAGTCTCATCATCCAAAACTAAACATAAATCTGTAATAACAGAGACGTCGTTGTACTCTATTACTTCCATTAATGACTCATTAAAATCTCGTATCTCATTTTCATTTTCTAATAAACGATTATCGTATAGTCTTTTTAGATGACTCTTAATATCCAAAGGTAATCATCCTTTCCATGTTTTATTTATCAAATAAATGCGGATACAGCTCTTTGTTTCTTTTAATAACTTCTCTTAAACCTTCTCTTATCTCAGCAGTATATAAACCATCTTTTATATAAATTCTTCGAGCATCCAAAATATCATGAGCTAAGGCATCACGAAAGCTAAGGTTTAAATACGCCTTCGATTTTTCTCCTGATAGACCATATGTATATGTTTCACGATGTCTCCCACCGGTTCCAGGATGAGGTTGTTCCATATTCATACTCACACCATCATTCCTTTTTATACCAGCTTGTTTCATTTTCTCTGCAGAAGGCATATGATGTGGAGTAATATTATCAAAAGCAGTTCCTTGTTTCACAAGTTGTTTATAGGTTCCAACTTTTCCTTCATTAGTCAATAGAGCTTTACCCGTACCCTTAACCCCACCACTCTCCAAATTCGAGATCCTACTCTGAATACTCGCCTTAGAGGCATCATGGGCTTCTTGGAACTTCCCGCTATAGTTCGTTCCAGATCTAGCGACACTTCCATCTGGCAGTATTTCTACACCTTTAACGAATGGGGTTACGGAGTCCACACCTTTTGCTAATGTATTTTCAATTATATAATATTCCCAACTTAATCTATCTAACAATCCTTAAAAATAATCTATATTGATTTTCACTTATTTATCAATCTCTAATATCTCTAAGAAAAAAGCACTCGCTACCAATCATAGGTTTTCGAGTGCTCAAATGTATATAATCCCCATCATATTTAAATCATTTTTAAGATTTGTTCCTTCACATTTTCGTCAAATTTGGCTCCTTCTACCTTTGCTCCTGTCCAAACTACATTGTCAAGTTTAGCACCGGTAAAATTCGCGTCAGTAAAATCACCATTTAAAAGGGTCGCTCCCGTTAAATCTGCGTCAGTAAAATCTGCGTTTCTAGCGTTTACTTCTGATAAATTAGCATCTTCTAAATATGCTTTTTCAAAGTTACCTTCTGTAAGATTCGCGTTGCTGAAATTTGTTCCCGTACAGTCGGCCTGTTTTGCATCTATTTTATATAAATTTGCTCGTCGAAAAGTAGCATGATTTAATATCGTTCCAACTAATTCTCCATATGAAAAATCAACTTCATCAAAACATGTTTCAAAACAACTACTTATATTTACCTTTGCATATTTCATATTGGCTTTAAAGAAATTAGCTTCACCAAATCTACAATCTGCAATATGTATTTCCTCTAAATTACAGCTCCTGAAATCAGCAAACTCAAAATCACAATCAAAAAAAGATGCTCTCATTAGTGAAGAAGCTCTTAAATGGACTTGTTTTGCCATGATCCCCTCTGCCATCACCTCTGACAAATCAGAAAAAGTAAGGTCTAAATTGCTCATATCTAGCCCATCTATAATTTCATCATTGTATTGAGATTGATTTAATATTTCCATGACTCTTATTCTATCATTCTCATTCATTATTACGAGCTCCTTTCATTTAGCTTTTCAGATAGTCCTTCCAACCAATATTTGGAGAATAAGTTACACCCATTTGATCTTCATCAAAACTTGGTATAGCCATTACTTGTGCTGGTTCCAAATACTTCATTACTTGTAGCCAATTATCAAGTAATGTATCACTATCACTCTCTAATGGATTATTTAAAATATCAATACAAAGGCCACCCCAATCTAGCTCAGATACCACAACTGGACTATTTTGTAATAATTCCTTATCAAACATTTCTAAAATATGACCGCTAAAGTATGTTCTAGCCCCTACCCCTAAGGGACCGTTAGGAAGAAACCTAACTGGTATTGGTTGGGAAGATATTTCCATCCACATTTGTAATCGTTCACGTTCGGTATTCCACGGATATGATAAAGGCCAAAAAATTTGAGTTACTCCATAACTTGGTTTCGCAATTTCTGCAATTTGGTCAGATAACTCAAAAAAAGCAGGCCATAATTTTTTAGGTATCGATTTATGAAACTCAAACTTCAAAAATGAGCGATGACTCCAGTTAACTTCAAAACTCCCACTATAGTTCACCGATTTATCACGATAAAGGTAAACTTCTGATACTTTATGCTCTGAAACTACTTTTTCCAGGATTTCCTGACGATTATATTCTACCCGTACGGTTTCACTGTTACCCCAATGAGTAGGAGCAAATTTTTCATTTGACTCAAACACATCCAAAAGACGACCTAATACTTCTTCTTCGTTAAAAGATACTGTAGGATACATTGTAATTGAGAAAAAATCAGGTTTCATGTATATCCTCCTTAATACTAAAAAATATAGTCACATAATAATTTTTATTCATAGTTTTTTCCACCTACCTCCACCAGGTAAACGTGTATTGTTCTCCCATTTATGAGTCACTTTACCGCTATTTGGATCAGTGTAGTAAATCTCACTCTTTTCTCCTAAAGGCCTACTTGGTCTTGGATGAGGAGGAATCCCATTCAAATCGGGTTTATCACTTGATATTGTCACAATATGACTTCCATTTTTATCTTCGAGCATTTCCCTTTCAGCTCGCATTTGACTGTCATTATGAATAACGTGTTCTTTGTCACTTATTTTGTGTTTGTGATCATGAACTAAATCGATTTCATCCTTAGCATTACGACCTATAGCGTAAGATGCCCTTCACTGGATGTATACGTAACAACCTTACCAAGGTTATTGTTCTCTAGCTTACGGTCAAGATGTTCTCCTAAAGCTTTTCTTCCTTTTATTTCTTCTTCCCTACCACACTCTGTGATTTTTTTTAGATTCTCATTCCTAACATCCCATTTTTCACGATCTAAAGGTGGGATCGTTTCTTTACAATGACGTTCATATCTAATATCATTTGCTACTTTATACTCTCCCTGAGCCTCAGCTTCATCTATTTTCTTTCGATAGTATTTTTCTCGTTCTGGAGTTAGTTTAACTTTTTTGGGTTTTGCATTACTACCTTTACCCGTACCCTTAACCCCACCACTCTCCAAATTCGAGATCCTACTCTGAATACTCGCCTTTGAGGCATCATGGGCTTCTTTTACGCTTTCACTGAATTTCATTCCACCGTATCTACGTACGCTTCCATCAAGTAATACTTCTTCACCTCTAATGAAGGCGGTTGTTTCGTCCACACCTTTTACTAATGTATTTTCAATTATATAATACTAGTAATTTGTGTTAGCCCTAATTTATAGCATGCTTACCTATTAAAAAAGCACTTGTTGCCCTTCGTAGACAATCAAGTGCTTTAATTTCATATGTTTTATAAGTAACATTAATCCGTCACTATTCTTTTTTCAATAGTCCAATCTTTATCACCAAGATCTTTGTCGTTATCGTGGACAAATACTATGATAAAAACACCTTTACCTAGTTACGCTTCAAAGCCAATTACAATCCACTCATCTACATAACTCCAAAAACTGATTTTATATTTGGGCTTTAATTTTGCAGACCAAAAGGTAGCAGTGTTATCAATACAATTATTGTAATCTATAGCTACGTAACTCCCCATACCATTAGTGAAAAAGCCAAACGATGAATCTAGGTTGATTTTTATAGGCTCTTCTAAATCATCAATAATACTCCATTCAATACCCTCGTCCCCAAGATATGTTACTGATTCAAGTGGAACTAAGCCCATTGATTCACTCGCATAGTAATAAAATCCATCATGAACATTTTTATAAAAACTTCGAATTGAAGCAGGTATTTTATCCCATGCATCCTCTAATTCTATATTTTTTTGTCCCTTTTGAGGATTACACCCTTCGTAATATAATATGTCTCCTTTGGAATTTCTTATTGTGTATAAAATCGAATAAGCCCCTTCTACATCCATAATTTCAACATTTGTTAGATGTTTATTTAGATAAGAGATCGTATTCCGTAATTCAGTCCCTACATTTCTCCCCCATATGTTCAGAAGTAAATCAATTCGCCCTTTAATATCGTCATTATAAAACAGTTCTCTCCATTCAATTGGTATCTCATTATCACCCAGTCTACTAATTTCATCGATTGTTAATATTCGAACATTTTTATTGTACCTTTTTAAATAAGTAAGTTTTTGACCCATCTACTATCCATCTCCCATTTTTCATTGTTTATTAAAGTCGTTAATCTGTTTTTGTATCTTTCTTTCAAGTTCTTTTTCTTTAACTAGCATTTATTTGAGCTAACCGATCCTGCTTTATTTAGATTTTTATACGTTCCTATGTCACCTTCTCTTGGTAACAGTTTTTTGAAGCTACTTCTTTTACAATATTACCTGTTCCCTTAACAACACACCTTTCCAAGTTCGAGGTTCTACTCTGCATACTGAATACCCTCCTTACAGGCCACAAGAACTTCTTTTTACACTTTCATTAATTCATACTTCTACCCCTTTAATGAAGAGTTATTATCACAATATTTCGCTAGTTTATTTTTAATTATATAATACTACCAATATATGTTAGACTTAATTCATAAAAATAATTAAATTTATAACATGCCTATGTATAAAAAAGCACTTGTTGCCTTTCGTAGACAATCAAGTGCTTTAATTTCATATGTTTTTTTAATAGCTTAAATTTTGTAGGTCTTAGCTTGATCTTAATCACATCTTTCTATAAAATACTGCAGTCCAATTGTAGCTAACACTCGGTCTACACTTCATATCAAACCTTTTTTCATATAAATGTTCTTAGTATATTATTTTTGTAACTTTAAATTAGAAATTAACTCATCTAGACTATCCGAAAGCGCTTCAAACGAACCTCGTTCAAAATCCTCCAATTCAACCTTACCACTTACATTATCTAACACAACTATCAAACCGTTCCCTTCTACACCTATTGGAGTCTTATCAACCTTATTATGATTGTTTTTATACCCTTCTAAATTACTTTCGAAGGAATCCAATTCAATATTTGGTAATACAGGTTCTAACCTAATATAATGATTTTCAACAAATCCATCTAAATCAGCAAACCAATAAGAATTAAAATAATCATCAATTGAAGTGTGCAATTTAATTTCAAATTTTTCCTCAATCGTCGTTAAATCATTCTTATTATTTTTTTCAATAGGTTTCCATGAAATTTCTTCTTCATCATCCATTTCACCTATATATATAAATGAACCCACTTCTTCGTTATATGGCGTTTTAAATAAAAAATCTAACCCTTTATCAAAATATTCTTTTCTTAAATTAAAATATTTGCTCATACCATCCTTCATTCCCAAAATAATCACCCTTACTTTTCTAATAGTTCAGCATATTTTGGTTATTCCCCCAAATTCCTGCGCTTTTTTCAGCATTATGAATCCCTCCTAAACCTGGATGTAGCTTTGAGGGTACATCAACAGTTTGACCTCCACCACCAATGTGATGATGTAATAAAGTGTCATTATATAATTCTTTTAAATCATATTGGTGGAAATGTTTTCTAAACCTAAAAATCTCTTTAAGTTTATAGACTTTGTATCAAAATTTTAAGACCCTTTTATTCAAAACCGATAACAATCCATTCATCTACAAAATTCCAAAAGTCAACATTATATTTAGGTTGGCTCTTAGCTGACCAAAAAGTAGCATTGTTATTCTTACAATTTTCATAATCTATAGCTATGTAGCTCCCCATGCCATTACTAAAGAATCCAAAAGATGTTTTTAAATTAATCCTTATAGGTTCTTCCAATTCATCTATAATCCCCCACTCTAAGTCATCATCCCCAAAGTAAGTTATAGTTTCTAATGGCATCAATCCCATTGATTCACTTGTGTAATCATAAAATCCATTATGAACATTTTCGTAAAAGTCCCTAATAGATTCAGGAATTTCTCTCCATGAAGATTCTAATTCCTCATTATTAAAACTATCTTTAGGATTTCTTCCTTCATAATATAAATCTTCTCCACCTTGATTTTTTATTGTATACAAGATTGAATAGGTGTCCTCACTTACCATCAGTTCAATATCCTCAAGGTATTCTGATAAGTAAGCAATAGTATTAGATAAATTATTATCTACATATTTTTTCCATCTACTCAAAATTTTCTTGATTCTCTTTTCTCTATCCTGTTCACTAAATACTTCCACCCATAAATCAGGAATTAAAGGTGAATTTATATTCTTAAATTCATTTGCATTAATCAATTGAATATCTTCATTATACTCTCTTAATATATCTAACTTAGAACTCATTTTTTCCCATCCTTTTTAATATTATTTTATATTATTCTTTGTTAAAATCATTAATTTGTTTTTGCAATATTCTTTCAATCTGTTTTTCTCTTGTAATCATCTTGCTCCTAAAATCAGGACTAACTTCTATTTCATCTGGTGTTCCCTTTTTATAATGTGTCTTAATTCGTTCATTAATTTGTCCAGGTGTTAACTTACCAAATTTATCATGCAGTTTATCCAAGCGATTTGCATATTTTCCTCTTTGAAGCTTTTCACCTTCACTCGTACCCTTAACCCCACCACTCTCCAAATTCGAGATCCTACTCTGAATACTCGCCTTTGAGGCATCATGGGCTTCTTGGAATTTCCCGCTATAATTCGTTCCAGATCTAACGACACTTCCATCTGGCAGTATTTCTACACCTTTAAAGATTGGGAATACGGAGTCCGCACCTTTTGCTAGTTTAATTTCAATTATATAATACTAGTAATTTCTGTTAACCTTAATTCATAAAAATAATTTTTAAACATTTATAACATGCCTATCTAATAAAAAAGCGCTTGTTGTCTTTCGTAGACAATCAAGCGCTTTAAGTTCATTTGTTTTTAAGTAGCGTAAATTTCTAAGTTTTGTAGTAACAGTATGACACCTTGTGTACATCATGACAAATACTATCTTAAAACTTACGAGTTTGTACAAGTTTGTACGAGTTCGTTAGTTTCATATACATTCCATGTGTTTATATTTATCGCCCGGTAAAATGTCATCTCGCCTAAGCTCGTACTTTATTTTCTATTCTATCATTGCACATAACACTCTATGATGGTACAACCATCATGAGGTCTTTACTTTTTAACAGCCTATTCTTTTTCGTTCTCATGCCTTACCTGACTGTGTATACAATTTTAGTACCACATGCTTTATCACTCTAGTATATAACCTATAAGTCCTGTAATAAATACTTAGGCAGTTACTATAGCTAATTGTATTGGTTTCCTTCACTAAATCACAAACTATTCATCCCATTCCTCATATACAACTGACCCCATATAAATTAAATTTCCACTTTTAAATTTAACTTCATCTATATCTCCATCGTACTCAAAATCATATAATCTAATAACAGAATCATAGGTTTCTGGCAATTCTTCCCCATAATGTTCCACAAATTGTGATAAAATTTCCGCTTCGTAAGAGGAACCACTTAAAAGGGTAGTCAACGATGTAGTGGAGCCCTCTATCAAGGTACTCTCTAATAAATCTTGGTTATAATCAATAAAATCAATATTAAAGTCTCTCATGAATTTAGATTGAATTCTGTCCCCAACTTCATCAAACTTAATTTCAACATATTCTTTTAGACTTTGCTTAGTTCTAAAATTACCTATCCATAAAGACATTACGCCCGGATTTTCCATAATGAATCCCCCTATATATAAATTATAGTAACATCACTTATCTTAAGCCTTCAGGTAATGAATTTATTCCACCTTTCAATCTAAAATGTGCCCAATTTTTTAATCTTCTTTTAAATGTACTATAATCTAAAGAACTATCAATAATTTTTAACAACTCATTATGTGTTGTAGTAGAACCTATATCACCATGTTTACCTATTGGATTAACAAATTGTCCCACTCAAATATTAGCTTATTAAATTTAAACTAAAGTAAAAAAACCTTGAAAGGCAATCTGAAGTGACCCCCGAAAACGGGACACCAATCAAAACACCTAAACCACTTGTTCCCTAAATTCTTTAGGGGATAGGTGGTTTAATTTTTCTTGAATTCGCACACAATTGTAGTAATGAATGTATTCTAGCACAATCTTTCGCACAGTTGTGTTGGATACTTTTGTTATCTTTTGTGAATAGAAAGCTTCACTTTTTAAATGACCAAAGAAGCTTTCCATGACGGCATTATCATGGCAATTTCCTCTCCGGGACATGCTGGTGATAATGCCGTTTTCTTTGGCATACGCTTGAAATTCTTTTGCTGTATAAATACTTCCTTGATCTGAGTGAAGAAGGACATCTTTTACTTTTCGCCCTCTCATTGCTTGTTTTAATATCTTCATCGCTAATGTCAGTGTTTGTGATTCGCTGATGACACAACTAATAATTTCACCATTAAAGGCATCCATAATCGTTGATAAATACAAAGTACGCTCTCCAAATAAGAGATACGTCACATCCGTAAACCATTTTTCATTTGGTCTGGATGCATCGAATTGGCGCTCCAATCGATGAGGGGCTACCATTGGCTCCGCACCATTGATATATTTCTTTTTCTTTCGACGTACTTTTGAAAGAATGTGATTTTGTCTCATGATTCGTAATACTTTTTTATGATTGACACACAGTCCCATTTTTCGAAGAGTAGCGGTCACTCTTCGATATCCATACCGGAATTTATGCCTAAGACAAACGTCCTTTATTTTCTCTTCTATACCATCTTTCAAATCTTCCGTTCGTTGTAACCAACGATAAAATGTGGAACGGGGTAATTCTAATACGTTACACAATTCTTTTACCGTTATTTTTGTTTTTACATTTTCCCATAAAGTAACTACAGTTTCTGGTTTCAGCCCCTTTCGATTTCCAGATACTTTCCCCATACAAGTAATTTTGTTTTTAGATGTTTATTTTCTAAACGTAGCTGTTCTAATTCACTGAGCTCTTTTGGTCCTTTTCCATAAGAATATTGTTTTCCTACAGGTTGTTGAAAACGATACGTTTGATTTGTACGATACCATTTCATCCATGTCTTAATTTGGGAAACATTTTTAATTCCGAGTTTCTCCATAATTGTACGATTTGAATAGCCGTCTTTCTTCATTTCAATCACTTTCCACTTTGTTTCTTCTGGGTAATGAACTCTTGTCTTCAAACGAAAAACACCTCCATTGAATTTGCATACTTAGTATGCGAATTCAGGAGGTGTTTTTTTCATGTACCACTATTCGGGTTCACTTCAATCAGCCACTCAAGGTTTTTAATACGCTTAATTTAACTCATATACTTTCATAAAGTTAAAAAATTACCATCTATCATCTACAGTAATTGTATATTGTGCCACACCGATAAACTTCAAATCACTATTTCTAAATTTACCTTTTGTTTTTTGAGCATCATATTCCAAATTGTAAATTAGAATAGCAGCATTAAATTCTTCACTATATCTTATAGTATCAAACTGTTCTAAAAATTGATCGGAGTAAGAAAATCCATCTAATAAATCCTTCACACTGTTTGTCGATTTACTAATCCATTTCTTTTCAATTAAATCGCGATCATAATAATCTAAGTTAAAGTCTTTTTCGAAAGTTGAAGAAATACTGTCTCCATCTTCTGTATACTCAATATTTGTATAATTCATTAACTCTTCCTCATTCTCAAAATTCCCAATCCATATTGATACATGGTCATTCATAATTTTACTACCTCCTTAATTCAATTGGTAATCCCATCTTTCCGCTTTCCAATCTATCTTCTGCCCAATTATTTAATCTTTTTACAAAGGTTTCATAATCTTTTGATGTATCTATAATTCTTAGAATTTGATTATGAGCTACTGTAGAACCTTCGCCACCATGAACACCAGGTGGATTAACAAATTTTACATATTTTGTTAAAGTTCTCATTTCTTTTATATCATTCATTGATATTCCCCACTCTTTAAACTTTGGAGTTCTTGCCACCAAATGCCACTCATGATATCCTCCCGGTCTTCGAATTCTATCTTCAATCCTTTTTCTTAACTTAGGGTCCTCCCACATTTTATTAAACTCTTTTGAAGATAACTCGTCAAACCATTTATTGAACTCTCCATTCCTAATAGAAGGAATATTTATTTTCCCTATAGCTTCACCCGTACCCTTAGTACCACCACTTCCCCGTATCTCCGCAAGCGAAGCTCTAACACTATCAATCTCATCTTGTATCTTCTGATTACTATCAATGCAGTGCCCATGTACCCAGCCTTCTACGTTAGTTCCAACACGTTCGAGAGTTCCGTTATCATTTGTTCTGTAAACAGGAACTTTGACACTTGCTAAGACAAAATTAAAAGGAATGAATCCTACACAATACAAGATTCATTCCTCACTAGATGCTTATAATATTTGTCTAACTTTTTGGGTTCACTTCACAATCAAGTGTTTTTTTAAACTTTAAGTGCAGTTTAACAAAAAAATATTAAGAAACCTATATCAATTTATTACAAATAGCAATGCTCTATATGTCTAATATATGCAAACTAGCTTAATTATTCTTTATAAACAAACCAAGAGCTAAATATTATAAAAAATCCCCAAATTTATTACTTACTTAAAATATATTTATAAAATCTTCTCTTTTTGTTGGAATTTCAGTATTTGTACTCGAGTAATTATTAATAACTGTTTCCATTTCTTTGATTTCCTCTACAGTAATAAAGCTGGTTTCCACTGCACTATTTAAGAAAATTGTAATACTATCGGTAGTAATACTTTCTAATGACTGTGGTAAATATTTTACTTTTTCATTTTTATAGGCTTCCCAAGAAGTATAAGCGACAGCATCAACTAATAGTGACCAGATCCTAGAAATATTCAAATCTTCTTCTTCCTCTGCAAATTCTGAAATTCCTGTAAAGTCTGCGTTATCAATAAGCTCATATAATTCATCCCCAGTAACAGCATGAGATTCAATCCATAACCAACATTTGTCCAAGGCTTCCCTTCCATCCGGATATCTTTCATCATCCTTGCTGATTATAGAAAATACTCTTTCAGCAACTGCTAAAACAAAGCCTACTTTAACTTCTTTTTGTAAATTCTCGATTAATATATTACCCATGATTTCCTCCTTAAATTATTCAATGATCTTTCCATCTTTTAAAACAAAAGATAACAATCCATTAGTTTTAACACTGCCATCAATCTCCGATGTTACTTCTATTGTTAAGTTAGGATATTTTTTGCTAGCTTGATAAAATATACCACTCTTTTCAATAGGATGTGGTTTCAGCAATCCTTTGCTACACTTATTACATACACCTCTTGGGTTAGATTGATGAATTCTAAGTGTACCCGTTACTTCCGTTGGTTCGATTCCTGCTTTTTTTATAGCATAATCAAACTCATTTAAAACTCCTTCTTCAGCATGTCTTGTAAACTGTGCTAACTTAGGATTTTTTAAATGGTCATATGGAGCCCTAATCTCCCTATTTGGTAAGATTGTATCCAATGAAGGCAGTCCAGCTTCTTTTCTAACTTCTGGAGACCCTCCTTCAAAAGCCAAATCCCTAAGGCCTTTTACATCTGTTTTACCAACTGCTATTGTATTAGTCTCTGGAACATTCCACTTTTTCCGTAAAGCATCCAAATCTTCTTTACCTAATTGGATTTTACTATTACCCGTACCCTTAACCCCACCACTCTCCAAATTCGAGATCCTACTCTGAATACTCGCCTTTGAGGCATCATGGGCTTCTTGGAATTTCCCGCTATAGTTCGTTCCAGTTCTAACGACACTTCCATCTGGCAGTATTTCTACACCTTTAACGAATGGGGTTACGGAGTCCACACCTTTTGCTAATGTATTTTCAATTATATAATACTAGTAATTTTTGTTAACCTTAATTCATAAAAATAATTTTTAAACATTTATAACATGCCTATCTAATAAAAAAGCGCTTGTTGTCTTTCGTAGACAATCAAGCGCTTTAAGTTCATTTGTTTTTAAGCAGCATAAATTTATAAGTTTTGTAGTAACAATATGACACTTTTTATACTTCATAACAAATACTATGTTAAAACTTACGAGTTTGTACGAGTTCGTTAGTTTCATATACATTCCATGTGTTTATATTTATCGCCCGGTAAAATGTCATCTCGCCTAAGCTCGTACTTTATTTTCTATTCTATCATTGCACATAATACTCTATGATGGTACAACCATCATGAGTCATTATTTTCAAGCTTCTCATTGTTTTTCTGTATCACTCAAAAATCTTTTTGGAGTTCCTTTATCTAGTTTTAATCATGTGATTTGTCTAGATAGATGTATTAGTGAAGCATACCCATAAATTCAGCAAATGTATCTGCAACATGATGACTTACTGGTTCAAGTTCAGCAGAATTCTCATGATCCCACACACAAACTTTCGGGTTACTTCTTGATTCTCTAAAATCTAAACATAAAAAATCACCGGCAAATAATACAGCAATTGGTAATAAAGCTACTCCCAGTAAATCTCCATCATCTGTAAGTCTCTCATCTAGCTGGGTCCATGTTACATCAATATCAAACATACCTATTTCAATATTTTCTGGGGCTTCAAGAATACATAAAAACCTAATAACTGCATAGCTATGGTTATTACACACAAAAGATTTCTTTTCTGGGGAACCACCATTATTAACTTTTATGAAATTCTTATAATCTACCGGTAGTTGAACTCTCCAAAATTCTTCTTTCTTTAATATTAAACTATCAGACGGTAACGGATAAATTATAGATTCTTTTTTAATTTCCATTCAAAACACTCCTTTTTTATTATCTTGGCGCATCTGCCCACATTCCTTTAGTCCTTCCACCATTATGAACAGTAATACCATGGATTCCGTAAGGAACTAGTTGCATTTTCCGCTCCCCAAAAACTATTTAAAGAAAAAAGATAACTGTCTACTAAATATAGATAGTAGATTGTTATCTTCTTTTCGTTTTCTTTATATTGATAAAATCCCTGTTTCTTACTCAAAGTAAGTGCTTTTTTAAGAGCCTCATCAAAATCAAAGTCATTTTTTATACCTGAATTTCTAAAAGAACTTTTATTAAACTCTTCATTTTATATGAATACATTTCATAATTCTCTTCCGTTTTTTCATCTAGTAGGATATTTTAATAAAAAATATTATCTTTCCTTTTTGTATTTCTCAATAATCTCTTTATCGAATTCATTATTTTCATCAGGTAACGTATTCAATTTTTTATATTTCCATATCACATGCCTTTCGTAATCATCATAATCACAATTATCCAAGTCTGTATAGTCATAATCAATGTTAAATTTCCCTGAAGAAGTTAGTTCAAATGTTAAATTAGACCATAATGGTTGATTATTATTTTTAAATTCCTCGCGCAATTTTTCTACATAGTCATTAAGTTTAAATAATTTTTCCATATACTGATTTTTATCTAAATTATATATTTTAGAAACCTCTAAACTATATATAGGTTCTGAAGAATCATTCGGATAGAAATAGAAAAAGGTCTCATTACTAAAGTCATCTATTTCTGCATATAAATAAACTTCCTTCCACCCAACAGGGATTATACTATTAAGATAGTTTGCAATCATTCCATATAATTCTTCCATTTTTTCAGTTTTCATATACTAACCTCCATATATATTTTTTAAAATTTTCACTTTTTCAATACCATTTATTTTATAACTGATAGCAAAGCTATCCGGTCGTATTGAAGTTCCGCTATACCTTGGCCTTATATCCACAAAAACTTCTTTTCCTCCCCTTAAAGCTTTTGCCCAAGCAGATTCCAATTTTTTATAAGCACTTACATTCACATTACCATTCATTGCAACTATATTATCAATTAGCGGAGATCCATTAAATTGCGTACCGATTAAATGTCCACCATGATCGCCTTGAGTGCTAGGAGCTTTAACTCGGTCTTCTCCTCCAGCAGCTAGCTGATGCTTACTATTACATTCTCCCATCTCTAACGTTAATTCTCCAGAAGCTCTCTCAATTCTTCCTAGTTCATCTGTTTGATATAGATATCCATTCGTTTCATATTTTACATTAGGTTTCAATTTAAATTCATCTGAAAAGTGACTACCATCTTTAACTACATCATCAACAGCCTTACTAGTTTCACCCGTACCCTTAACCCCACCACTCTCCAAATTCGAGATCCTACTCTGAATACTCGCCTTTGAGGCATCATGGGCTTCTTGGAATTTCCCGCTATAATTCGTTCCAGATCTAACGACACTTCCATCTGGCAGTATTTCTACACCTTTAAAGATTGGGGATACGGAGTCCGCACCTTTTGCTAGTTTAATTTCAATTATATAATACTAGTAATTTCTGTTAACCTTAATTCATAAAAATAATTTTTAAACATTTATAACATGCCTATCTAATAAAAAAGCGCTTGTTGTCTTTCGTAGACAATCAAGCGCTTTAAGTTCATTTGTTTTTAAGTAGCGTAAATTTCTAAGTTTTGTAGTAACAGTATGACACCTTGTGTACATCATGACAAATACTATCTTAAAACTTACGAGTTTGTACAAGTTTGTACGAGTTCGTTAGTTTCATATACATTCCATGTGTTTATATTTATCGCCCGGTAAAATGTCATCTCGCCTAAGCTCGTACTTTATTTTCTATTCTATCATTGCACGTAATACTAATTTTTTATCCATATCTAAATTCTTCTTTATCACCTATTCAACGTAATACCTCGGTGAACTCCTATAATAAAATTAAACTATTTAATCAGTAAAACAAATTTTCATATAAAGTTTACATAATAGTAATACCTCTTAAACTACCAATTCTACTTTTAAATTATTTATCAATTCAGCAAGTGAATTAGCAAGAAATTCGTTTTCTTCCGTTTCAAAATTCTCTATCAATATCTGTCCTGTTTTATTGTCAAAGATAATAGCCATATCTTCTGGAAAGACAAATCCTATTTGTATATATCTAAATTCTCTTCCATTGTTCTCTTCATATTGTTTCATTACTTCAAAAAATTCTAATATAGATTTACACGGTTCTATGGGTTCAAGATTAACTAATCTTGAACCGTAAAAGCCTTGTAAGCTTAAGAACCAATACGAATTAAAGTATTCTTTCATTGCATGGTGAATATTCATACCCAGCTTTTTTTCAATTTCTGTAAAATCATCTAAATCAACTTTTTCAATAGGTTTCCAATATACATATTCTTCTTCATCTGGATTACTTAAATACAATCGAGGATCAATCTCTTCATCCCACGGTGCTTTAGGATATGTACCATATTTTGTATCCCATACATTTATGAGTTCTTTAAAATAATGTTCTAATGCTTTTTTTATGTCCATGTTATACCTCCAAAAAGATTACTTAATAAATACTTGAAGACGTTCAGCGTTTTCTTGATCTTTTCCCCATATACCTATTTGTTTCTCTATATTATGGATTCCTCCACTCCCTGGATGCAACGGTTGTGGAATAGCCATTGCTTGTCCCCCACCACCAATATGATGATGTACTAAAGGTTTTCCTTTTAATCCCACAATATCATATTGAGGGAAATGTCTCCTAAAGACCGCATCATTTACAATAGCCCATCCATTATTAAGATTTTTGATGTTAGCATCGCTAAAATACTCAGGATGTAATTTATATAGTTCATTAAAATAATACTTGTTATCTCTTAGCCATCCTTCTGAATTTGTACTTTGCTTCCCCTTACCTATATAAGGCATATCCACAACAAGTTTTTCATCTGCTACTATTTTAGTAACAAATGTTCCTTTTCTAGTAATTATTTCATACTCTTTATTTAAAACGGTGTCGTCAATATCACGGTATACTCTCACTGGATGGTTTGTATTACCCGTACCCTTAACCCCACCACTCTCCAAATTCGAAATCCTACTCTGAATACTCGCCTTTGAGGCATCATGGGCTTCTTGGAATTTCCCGCTATAGTTCGTTCCAGATCTAGCGACACTTCCATCTGGCAGTATTTTTACACCTTTAACGAATGGGGTTACGGTTTCCGTGTCCACAACTTTTACTAATTATATAATACTAGTAATTTGTGTTAACTTTAATTTACAAAAATAATTTTTTAAATTTTATAGTATGCCTATCTATAAAAAAAGCACTTGTTGCCTTTCGTAGACAATCAAGTGCTTTAAGTTCATATGTTTTTAAGTAGCATAAATTTATAAATTTTGTAGTAACAATATGACACTTTTTATACTTCATAACAAATACTATCTTAAAACTTACGAGTTCGTTAGTTTCATATACATTCCATGTGTTTATATTCAGCACCCAGTAAAATGTCATCTCGCCAAAGCTCGTACTTCTTTTTCTTTTCTATCATTGTACATAGTACTCCATGATGGTACAACCATCATGGAGTTTACTCTTCAAAATAGCCATTTCTTTTTCTACCCACTTCTCATATATGCTTATACATGTTTACGTTAAACCACTACAAGCTTTTATCATATATGGTATTGCACTCAATTTTTTGTATCTTCAAGATTTTTAAGATGCTTTTCTAAGTATTTTTTCCCTGAATTACTTTTAGGCATAAGACCAAGATGTTCATATTCCCAAATAATCATTCTCTCGTGGGAATTTTCATCCGAAAGGTCATCATAATTAAAGTCAATATTAAACTTTCCTGTATTATCAAAAATCATAGTGAAATTTGTCCAAGCTTCTTGATTATTATCAATAAACTCTTTCTTCATTCTCTTAATACAATCTAACAAACGATGCCACTTCTTAAAATATTCTTCTTCTGGGACATTAAAGAGTTCAAAAATACTATGACTGTAAATAAGAGTACTATTCTCTTCAGGGTAGTAATAAAAATATGATTCTTGAGCACCTTCCCCAACCTCACCATACAGGTAAACCTTAAACCACTTCTCTGGAATTGTATCAATTACAACCTCTGCTATTTCATTGTATAACTTGCTTAATTTTTCATCATTCATCTAATTTTCCTCCTGGTACATTATCAAAATTCTTTAATCTCCATCTATCTTCATCACCAATTTTATATCTAATAACAAAACTGTCTGGACGTTTTGAATTCCCGCTATAATTCGGCGTTATTTTCACCCTAACTTTATCACCATCATTAAGAGCATTAGCCCATTCATTCTCTAGTTTTTTCCATTCTCCTCTGTTTAAGTTACTATTCATTGGAACTAAATTATCCATATTACCAGAGCCTTTAAATATAGTTGCAATTAAATGTCCGCCGTCATCATCATCCAAACGGTCATTCCTACCTACCACTCTCTGAGCGTAGTTATTCCGCTTACCATCACCTAATTGAAGGCTACCCTCGCAACTTGCAACACGCCCTTGACTATCTGTTGTATATGTATATCCTTCTTTACTTGTATACTCAACATTTGGCTTTAATATCTTTTTACGTTTTTCCCTAGCATATTGTTCTCCATAGTTTACTTTTACAGGTCCTTCACCCGTACCCTTAACAACCTTACTCTCCATATACTGATAAGCCTCTTTCAGAGAATACTGTCCTCCTCCTGAGACCTTTCCTACTCCAGCCATGGCGAAGCCTTTTCCCTCGCCTGGGATCCATTTGTATTCCAGTAATGTTTTTACTGCGTGCTGGATCTTTTCATTCTCCTGCAAGAAGGTTGTTTTTACGGTTGTGGCGCCTTTGTTCCATAGATTTCCGATTTTGTCGGCAAATCCTTTTGCTGTGGAGGCTACAAAGTTTACACCTTCTGTTACTTTGTGGTTGGCTGTTTTTATGCCATCGACAGCTGCTTTTTAGTACCTATTTTTCACTTTTTATAATCTCAAGCTAATATTAACTTTATCTTTATTATATATCATTTTTATACTGAGACGAAAAAAGCACTTGTTGCCTTTAATTGACAAACAAGCGCTTTAAGTTCATATGTTTTTAAGTAGCATAAATTTGTAAATCCTGCAGTAAAAGTATGAAACCTTTTGTATGTCATAAAAACTACTACGTTAAAACTTACGAGTTTGTACGAGTTCATTAGTTTCATATACATTCCATGTATTTATATTTATCGCCATATAAAATGTCATCTCGTCTAAGCTCGTACTTCTTTTTCTATTCTATCATTGCACATAGTACTCCATGATGGTACAACCATCATGGAGTACTATTTTCAAACACCCTATTATTTTTCTATCCACTTCACCTAAACTTTATTTTTCATTCATCATTATATTTTTTAATCGTGTAATTTACTTAAAAAATCAGTAAATGTATCTGCAATATAAAATACATTTTCTCTTGCCAGTTCTTCTACTTGTGCTTCTGTTAGACCTTCTTGACGCATTAACATTTCTTTTTCGCCAGCATTCTCATGTTCCCAAAATACCACAACAGGGTTATTTTGGGCATTTTTATAGTCAAAACATATTAAATTTTCTGCTGGGTCAAAAGCAAAAGGAACTAACTCTTTAGGTATAGTAGTGGCATAAGTACGATATACTTTAACAATATATTCGCTACTATCCGTATCATAAGAGAGCAATGTCCCAAACACTCTTGTTACTCCATCCACCTCAAACTTATATGGTAATACCGCTGAACCATTATTAGTAGTAGCACACTCTACATAATCACTTGGAAATATAAAATCCATCTGCTTACCCACTTCATATATATATTCTACTGAAACCGGCTCATCTGGTACTGGCCATGTTAAATCTTTTCTCATCTAATTACGGCCTTCCAATACTATTAAAAAAGCACTGGTTGCCCTTAGTCAACAATCAAGTGCTTTAAGTTCATATGTTTTTAAGTAGCATTAATTTTGTATATTTTTTAGTAGTATGATACCTTTTATATGTCTTGACAACTACTACGTTAAAACTTAAGAGTTTGTACGAGTTCATTAGTTTCATATACATTCCATGTGTTTATATTCATCGCCATGTAAAATGTCATTTCCCCTAAACTCGTACTTCGTTTTCTATTCTATCATTGCACATAGTACTCCATGATGGTACAACCATCATGGAGTACATACTTTCAAATACCATATATTTTTTCTATCCACTTCAAAAATACATTCTTTTTCTTCACTTTTCTTATAAGTAATATAACCACTTTTATTGTGTTATCTCTCTAGAAAATACTATTAAATAAAAAATTTGTTTTTTTATTCTTTTTCATCCATCTTCTGCTTTAAATATTCAGCAATTTCTGTTTGCCCTCTTTCAATAGCAAATTCATAAGCTCCCATATCTTTCATAGTATCTCCTGTATACTTAACAGTAATATCAATACCATTCTGAACAAAATACTTTACAACATCAAGATGCCCACCATAAATCGCTGAGAATAAAGGATTCCTATTCGGGTCACCAACATCTAATATTGCACCCTTATTAAATAAGTACTCTACAATATTAATTTCACCTTCACTAGCCGCATGTGCAATAGGCGCTGACTTTGGTACACCTTCGTTTATGTTAATATCCATACCAGATTCAACTAGAAATTTTATCATATCCAGTTCACCAGCTCTAGTCGCAACATGTAGCCACGTTCCAAAAGGTGTTACAAAATCAAGTAAACTTTTATCAGTAACAATTATCTCTTTCGCTTGTTCTATATCACCATTCTTCATTAAATCATAGATTTTTATTGCTTTCTCCTTATTATCCATAGAATCCTCCTAAAATATCTTTATTTCATTGATGCCGCTTCTTCACCTAGTAGTTTAAGCATTTCAACCATTTTTTCACGAGTTCCACCAAAACTATCTACTGCCTTTAACTTATCAATAATATGTTGAAGACGTTCTATGCCGTGTTGTCCTGCAATTCTATTTGGTGCCCAAACAAGGTTTTCTTTACCGATTATTGGATCTATCCCATACCTTCTTAATATTTCTTGACCTTCTCGAACCAGTTCTTGTTGCTTCTGACGAAGGCCTTTTTTAAATAAAATATGATGTGCATGTGGATCTATCATAGCAGTAGGTGGGTCACCTATTAGTCCTCTAAGATATTTACCAAAATCAAGTTTAATTAATGCTTCATTATATTCTTTAGTAATGCCTAAATCAGACATCTTTTTTCTAATCTCAGACAACTCATCTACACTAAAAGTATTATTTTGAATAGCATTTTTAAGCTTATTCATCTTTGTGGCATTGACACTACCAGCCTCGACTATATCATCAAGATAATTGCTTACAGTGTTACCCGTACCCTTATTTAAAACCAAAAGCGATAATTGGGTTACCAATTATCGCTTACTAAGTCAAACCATTTGATGTACTATAAAGTAACAATTATTTTATTATCTATGATAGTTCTAAAATTGGTGTAATTTCTCATCATATTATTACCATATGCACTAACTGCTTCATTACCACACACCATACTTTCATAGTTATCTTTAAATTCTTTTTTTATTGACTCTTCCAAACTGTCATAGTATCTTTTGATAGCTTCCTCTGCCAATTCACACGACCCGTGCGTTAATATAAAATTAATATCTACCATATAACCCTTTTGAGGATAAAAACCCCTTTCAACAACCTCTTTTACAAAGTTGTTCAAATCATTCGTACACCTTTCTACAATTGGCATAAATACACTATTTAACCAATTAGTGAATTCGTTAACTGTCCGCTCCCACTCTTCCTCATTTGCTATGTTCCAATATAACTGACCGCTTGGTACATTGCACTGACGTGTATTAATATGAAATATTTTATCTTCAGATTTTAAAGGAAGAATTGCGCATTCACCATAAAATACTACGTTTTTATCAGATATATTATTCCAACTTGTATAAAAGAGTACCTTATAAATGAAATTTTTATCTTTTTTACTCATCCAATGACCAGACTTCGAATATTTCCAGCCATTATCTAAATACTTTTCAGATATTAGATTACATACGCATTCAAATGCTTTATTAGCTTTCACATTACCCCTCCAACAATTCCATGCAATTTCCAATTATTTTATATTTACATCATTTAATACAGTTTCAACTAATTCTCCATATGAAAAATCAACTTCATCAAAACATGTTTCAAAACAACTACTTATATTTATCTTTGCATATTTCATATTCGCTTTAGAAAAATCCGCTTCGCCAAACCTACAATCTGCAATATGTATTTCCTCTAAATTACAGCTCCTGAAATCAGCCAACTCAAAATCACAATCAAAAAAAGATGCTCTCATTAGTGAAGAAGCTCTTAAATGGACTTGTTTTGCCATGATACCCTCTGCCATCACCTCTGACAAATCTGAAAAAGTAAGATCTAAATCACTCATATCTAGTCCATCTATAACCTCATCATTGTATTGAGATCTATTTAATATTTCCATGACTCTTATTCTATCATTACCATTCTCATTCATTATTACGATCTCCTTTCATTTAGCTTTTCAGATAGTCCTTCCAAGCAATATTTGGAGAATAAGTTACAACCATTCGACTTTCATGAAAACTTGGCATGGCCATTACTTGAGCTGGTTCTAAGTATTTCATTACATGTAACCAACTATCAAGTAATATATCTATATCGGCTTCTAATGGATTTTGTAAAAGGTCTATACAAATCCCACCCCAATCCAGCTCTGATACGACAGCTGGGCTATTTAGTAATAATTCCTTATCAAACATGTCTAAAATATGACCACTCAAATATGTTTTAGCGCCTGCCCCCAAAGGACCGTTAGGAAGAAACCTTACCGGTATAGGTAAGGCAGACATATTCATCCACATATGTAACCGTTCACGTTCCGTATTCCATGGATAAGACGCTTTCCAAAAGATTTGCGACACCCCAAAACGTGGTTTTACAATTTCTGCGATTTGATCGGATAACTCAAAAAAAGCAGACCATAAACTTTTAGGTATTGATTTATGAAACTCAAACTCAAGATATGACCTATGACTCCAGTTAACTTTAAAGCTTCCTCTATAATGCACTGCCTTATCACGATACAAATGTACTTCTGATACTTTACGTTCCAAAATCACCTTTTCAAGAATTTCCTCACGATTATATTCTACCCGTACGGTTTCACTGTTACCCCAATGAGTAGGAGCAAATTTTTCATTCGAATCAAACACGCTCAAAAGACGAACTAGTATCTCTTCCTGATTAATCGATACTGTAGGATACATTGCAATTGTAAAATAATTAGGTTTCATTTAAATCCCCCTTAATACTAAAAAGTAAAGTTACATACTTATCTATATTTTTATCCATATACCTCCACCTGGGATATCTAGGTGCGCTTCCCACTTATGTGTTACTTTACCACTATTTGGATCAGTATAGAAAATGTCACTCTCTTTCGCTAAAGGCCCACTTGGTCTTGGATGAGGAGGAATCCCATTCAAATCAGGTTTATCGCTTGATATTGTCACAATATGACTTCCATTTTTATCTTCGAGCATCTCTCTTTCAGCTCGCATTTGGCTGTCATTATGAATAAAGTGTTCTTTGTCACTTATTTTGTGTTTGTGATCATGAACTAAATCGATTTCATCCTTAGCATTACGACCTATACTATCTGGACGCGTAAGATGCCCTTCACTGGATGTATACGTAACAACCTTGCCAGAGTTATTGTCCTCTAATGTACGATTTAGGTGTTCTCCCAAAGCTTTTCTTCCTTTTATTTCTTCTTCTCTTCCACGCTCTTGACTTTTCTTTAAATTTTCACGCTTAACATCCCACTCTTTACGTTCTAAAGGCTCTTTTGTTTCTTCACAATGACGATTATACCTAATGTTATCTGCTTCCTTATAATCCCCCCGTGCTTTGGCTTCATCTATTTTTATTCGATAGTATTTTTCTCTTTCCGGGGTTAGTTTAATTTTGTTTGGGTTTGCGTTACTACCAGTACCCTTAACCCCACCACTCTCCAAATTCGAGATCCTACTCTGAATACTCGCCTTCGAGGCATCATGGGCTTCTTGGAATTTCCCGCTATAGTTCGTTCCAGATCTAACGACACTTCCATCTGGCAGTATTTCTACACCTTTAAAGATTGGGGATACGGAGTCCGCAACTTTTGCTAATGTACTTTCAATTATATAATACTAGTAATTTTTGTTAGCCTGAATTCATAAAAAATATTTTCTAAAAATTTATAGCATGTCTATCTATTAAAAAAGCACTTGTTGCCTTTCGTAGACAATCAAGTGCTTTAAATTCATCTGTTTTTAAGCAGCATAAATTTGTAAGTTTTTTAGTAACAGTATGACACCTTTTATATGGTAACAAGTAATACATTAATACTTACGAGGTCATTATTATTATGTCCTTTCCATGTCTTTTCAATAAAATATCATCTCACCTAATTCTCACGCTTTTCTTTCTAATACAGTTGTAAAAATAAAAAATTCAATAGCCACTACGTTCTCCTAACGTTGCCATTGAATTCCTTTACTAAGCATGTACCTTTGTCAGCGTCCAAGTAACCAATAAAATAGGCACATTTCTCAATTTATTTTTCTATTATCAACCCTCCCAAATCCAAAACATTTTTATTATTTCGAATTCAGGAGGTGAAAAGTTTAAATGCATTTGTAGTAACACATGGTGTTATTAAAATTGTACGTGGCCAAAAATAGCACATTCTAGGTGGTTATGCAATCTTGATATTAACTTATAAAAAAATCTTGATCGGATTCAAGGGTGAAGGTATACAACCTTAGGCCTATCTATAATATTTGATACACCTTTCTTGAAAAGGAATTCTATCATCAAGCAACACCTCTTCTTGCAGGATTTTTGTTATATTCTCTATTTTCCCAATGAATAATGCATAAAAGTCGCCCGAATTTGGATATAAAAACAGACCAAATCCCTTTGGTGACAGTATTTTGTTGGCCATCTTGATCTTATCGGGTAAAAATTCATAATTAAATGCTTCTAATCTCTCAAGTTCTTCTTGTGTTGCTAATTCAATTTGGTGGGCAAATTCGTAATCAAGAATAAAATTGACAATTTCTTGGTATTGCTCACCTTTATAGTCAACGTATAAAAACTGTTTCGTTGTCAATCCATATTTTAATAGGTCTTCATGTAAGTCATAACTTCCTTGTTCCTTCAAAAATGTTTCCAAATCCTTGCTATCAGGAAATATAATCTGCGCTATCCCTTGATCAGGCATCTTAGCTTCCTCCCTTTTATTGAAATAATTCTCCATGCTTGTTAGGAATATATTCCGGATAGTTTTCACGATAAAATTGATCAATCATCTGAAGTACGGGATCCCATTCAGGATATGACTCATGTTCCCCAAATACCATTCTAGCTTCTGAAGTATTCATCAGAAAATTATCGATTTGAGTAGGTACTGGCAACCCTAGTTGTTTCCTTACATGGATTAAAAATAATATTTCAAAAGGATAAAATCCGTATCTGAAATCACCAAATTCACCTAGCTGTCCGATTTCAGAAGCTAACGCAGAATGATACTGAGACATTATCGAAATTAGATATTCTATTTCTTCTAAGTCACGAGTCGACCAACGTCCTAACACTTCATCATATATATTTAGGTCTTCAGGGATTAAATCGCATCGCAGTTCAGCTTCTTTAAACTTATTTTTCACGACTAGATGCAATTTTTCATTTGTCCCCATGATGGTTTTATTTCTATACTGCGAGTATAGCTCTAGCAAAAACCAAATATGTCTATTCTCTTCATTAGCATCTATTAAATGTCCACCGAAGTGATGAACCATAAAATCATATAATATATTTTCTTCTTTCTCCCATCCATACATTGCAAAATGAACTAATGTGAGGACGACTTCTCTAAACGTATACCCCAAAATCATCTTTGGATATCTGATTTTATAAAGATCTTGTCCCATGCACTGGTAAAATAAGACTTTCTGCATGTTCTTTAATCCTTCTACATTGTTTCCACCGCTTATCAATACATCGTTTTTCCATAGTGACAAGTGATATGAGAAAATTTTGCTTAAATTTATTAGTAGGATGTGATCTTTCTCTGTTTCATTTTGCTCAACGATTTTCTCAATCTTTCTTCTACTGACATTATATTTATCTTTCACATCTTCAAATTTGATTCCATCCACAAAATTTTTGCTATATTTTTTAAAAGCCATTTCTAACTTTTTTTGGTTTATCATTGTATCCTCCCTATGAATTAATCTATTTTCTTATTCCAGTCCTTTACCTTTAACTCATCAACACCGAATCCAGTATCAGTATTCTTTATATCTGTTTCAACTCTAATAAAATCGAATTGTAGATCCGGACTCTCCAAATTCGAGATCCTATCCTGAATACTCGCCTTTGAGGCATCATGGGCTTCTTGGAATTTCCCGCTATAGTTCGTTCCAGTTCTAGCGACACTTCCATCTGGCAGTATTTCTACACCTTTAGCGAATGGGGTTACGGAGTCCACACCTTTTGCTAATGTATTTCCAATTATATAATACCAGTAATTTGGGTTAGCCTTAATTCACAAAAATAATTTTTAAAATTTTATAGCATGCCTATCTATAAAAAAAAGCACTGGTTGCCTTTCGTAGACAATCAAGTGCTTTAAATTTATATGTTTTTAAGTAGTATTTAATTTGTAAGTTTTTTAGTAACAGTTCGACAGCCTTTACATGTTGTGACAAATACTAGGTAAAACTTACAAGTTTATATAAATGCATTCTACTTGTATTTATTGCTTAATAAATATAGAATACACTATTTTATCCTTCCATTAACTTCTTCCTCATTTTATGTGTTTCTAAATCTGCTAATCTAACAGGAATAGGTAAACGACTTTCATTATTAATACAGTTCATAACAATTTCAGTACTTGTATCTAAATCAATCCAGTTCCCACAAGAAACAAAAATAGGTTTAACATTTTTGGTCGTTCTTAAAGTTCGACCATAGACTTCATTATTTATTACAATATCAGTGTAAGATCCTTTTAGATTCTCTGGCATAATAAAATCTACATCTCGAATTTTAAGATAACTTTTTGCTACACCAATGGTTGGTTTATTTAGCAGAAAGGAAGCATGAGTAGCAATACCCATGTGACGATAATGTAAATATCCATTACCATCAAAAATATATATATCTGGTTGCTTTGTTAGCTTTTTAACTGCCTCTATTATTAAAGGTAACTCTCTAAACGCAAGGAAACCTGGAATATACGGGATTGGTATTTCTCCATAACTGTATACTTTTTCGACAACTTCCTTTGTACCATAATCAATGATTACAATACAACATGTACCATACTTAGTTTTATTCACATTCCAATAAGCCAAATCTACCCCTGCGATAAATTGTATCTCTTCTATTTGAAAATTATTTTCTAATTTAATTCTAGGTGATAATTCACTTTGGATTTTTGAAAACTCTTGTATTAATTTCTTTTCATCAAAATTATTCATTATCATCACAATCAGCTAATCGGGTAATTAGTCTTAATTCCTCTTTTGTTGGAGCAACTTTTTGCCTAATTATATTCCCTTGTTTATCCCATTCAGTATATTTTAAACAAACGCCAAACTTAAACGTTCCTTCATATTTGAGTTCTTCGCTTTCATACCAAATTTTTCTTATACCTCTTGTTTGTCCTTTTATCATGTAATCTATAGATTTAACTTTCCCATTATGGTGAAATTTAACATAATTACCTTCTTTAAAACCATTCTTATAATAACAGTAATACGCTAGATTCCCATTTTCATATAACTCATAAGCTAATCCAGTAAAAGGTTTTCCACCTTCATCTTCTGGGTTATCCAGCACTTCATCGCTGTAAGAGGTAAACCATAGTTCCTCATCAAAATCTATACCCTGTTCTAATACATATTCTTTACTTAATACACCCATCTTATTTTCCAATTTTTCTCACCTCTGAACTAAATTCAAATCCTTCAGTAATAAAATTACAATGTGGATAGGTTGGCATCATCATACCAGCCGGTTTCAATTTCTTACCAGATCTTACGACGTGGGTAATAAAATCTGTTGGCTGTGCGTTGTGATTCGCAAGTAATGCCTGATTCAAGGAGTATACCTCTGCGTGGGAACCTGCTCCATACGTAAATTTATAACCATCTCTAACGCTACTAGGCATGTTCTCTATCCGATCCCTAATAATTGTGTGCAATGTAACTGGAATATCACCGTCAGTATTGTTAATTCCAAAATAATATTTTCCAGTATTTTTATCAAATGTTCCTGCAACCGCTGGACCCATTTCGTTTTTGGTTAGCCCTAATGTATTTAATCTTTCAACCTCTTTTTCTACAGCACCACGCAAATTAATTCTATGATTTAATTTGCGTGGAGTAAATCGACCATATTTATTACGCAAGTATTCTATTCTACTTAATTTTTCACTACTATTAGAAACTTCACCCGTACCCTTAACCCCACCACTCTCCAAATTCGAGATCCTACTCTGAATGCTCGCCTTTGAGGAATCATGGGCTTCTTTTACGCTTTCACTGAAGTTCGTTCCATCGTATCTACGTACGCTTCCATCAAGTAATACTTCTTCACCTCTAATGAAGGCGGTTGTTTCGTCCACACCTTTTGCTAATGTAGTTCTAGTTATATAATACTAGTAATTTTTGTTGGCTTTAATTCATAAAAATAATTTCTTTAAATTTATAGTATATTTTTCAATAAAAAAGCACTCATTGCCTGTAGTCGACAATCAAGTGCTTTAACTTCATATGTTCTATAAGTAACATTAATCCGTCACTATTCTTCTTTCAATAGTCCAACTAAAGCTAGTTAATTTGGATATTTTACATATTTACTCGCTAATAATACATTCCTTAATTTAACAAAAAAATATTTTAAGATTTATTTTGCTCTTCATATTCTTTCATCTCTTCGAATTTTCTTCGCTCATTTTCATTACTAGGTTTCTTCCCTAAATATTTATATTCAAAATAATCCACTCGGTCATTCGGTCCAAAAGTAGATTGATACCATTTAGTATACCCATAATGAATTTTTAATTTCCCCTCAGATGTCACAATCATATCAAAAGAATACCAAGGTTCCTGATTATTTTTTATAAATATTTCCTGTAACTCTACACTTAAATGAAATAATTCATCATATGTCTTATCATATTCTTTTTCACTCACATTAAATACATCTGGTATATCATGGGAATATATATATTCATCCGATCTATCTGGGGTATTGAAAAAGAATAATACCCCACCCTCTTGGTTATAAATCTCTGCATTAAAATAAAAGATATCCCATTCTACGGGAATTGTATCATTTATTTTTTGCGCTATATTTTGATAGATTTTATTTAATTCTAATTCGAACACTTTTACATCAACCTCCTGTTTTATTAAGTATTTCACGTATTACCTTACGTTGGCCTTCAATTTGGTATTTTATTTTAAATGAGTTTGATCTTAGCGATGAACCTAAGTATACTGGTTCAATTTTTACTGTCACTTTTTTAGGAGGCTTTCCACCTAATGCATTAGCCCATTCTTTCTCCATGTTATACCATTCTCCACCCGAACGATTAATTTGTTTATTTTGAGCGACTAAATTATCAATATCACCGGATCCATGGAATTGCGTCCCTATCAAATGCCCACCATCATCATCCGGTAATCTATCTTCTCTTCCTGCAGCCACTTGCATTCCTGTGTTTCGTTTTCCTTTTTGAAGTATTAATTCTCCTGCCTCAACATCTACTATTCTACCAAGCTCATCTGTTGTATATTTATAACCATCCTCAGTAATATAACGCACGTTTGGCGCAAGTTCTTTCCTTCCATTTTTCCCTTTAATAATGTGCTTCCCAAGATCTTTCTCTTTTATTTCAGTTATCTTAGGAGTTTCACCCGTACCCTATGTTGTAATCTTAAACCCTCACAATAAAAAAACAAACCATGTAAACCTTATTAAACTACTTCTTTTTCTTCCACTACCGGCAACTCATAAGCTGTTTTATATTTCATCATGCCATATACAATGTTTACAAGCCTTCTCATAATACATACCAATGCTTGTCCTTTTGTTTTTCCCTCTTTAAGTTTCTTTTGATAGTACGCATGAAACACTGGATTTCGTGGCATCTTACTTCCTTTTGCTACTTGCACTTGCTGTACTGCTAAATTATAAAATAAAGCGTGTAACGCCCTGTTTCCTTGTTTGCTTTTATGCGCCTTACCTTTCCCACCAGAACCAAAGTAAACAGGCGCAATCCCCGCAAATCTTGCTAATTTATTGGCATTTAGAAATCGTCTTATATCTCCTATCTCAGCTATTAATGCTGATGCCGTCACAAGTTCTATTCCTGGCATCGTGTCTAATTGATAATCTAGTAGATTTACTAACCGTTTTAATTCTCTTTCGATGTATTTCATTTCCTTCTTTTTAAACTCAATATCCCGTACAATACTTCTTACTAAAAAGTCTCGTGTTTCTTGATATTCCTTCATTGTATGTCCATCTTCTTTTACAAGTTTTAATATGTCGCTTGCTTTCTTTACTGAACATGTATTGTTGCTAACATCTAATAAAAAAGCTGTTAATTGCTTTATATTCGCCCCCTCTAAACAAGAGGGTGACGGATATTGCTGCCAAAATGCTAATGCTGTTTTTCCATCTAATTCTGAGAAAAACCTTTTATAGCTTGGATAATGATAGTTTAATTGAATATGTAGTTGGTTCTTTAACGCACTTTGTGCTTTTACTAATGCATCCCTTCTTGAAACCAGTTGTTGTATTGACCATAATAAATCGTTTGGCTTTGCATCTGGCAATTGATTAAATTTGTTTACCAGTATGCGTGCCACACATTCCGCATCCCAACTATCATTTTTTTGTATCATCACTTGGCTTTTTCGTTCTAAAAATGATAAAGCTGGATTTACTTCTTTCACTACTCGTTCATGGTCTACTAAATATTTCGCTAACGCTCTTCCGTAACCACCAACATCTTCTAAACCAAATACAACTGATAAACCATCACTCACATATGTCTCTACTTCTAATAAAAACTTCGAAAATGCAGATGGTTTATTATCAAACTGTATTTCTCCTAATTTCTCTTGCCAACAATTAATAATAACAGCCGTATGATGCTCCTTATGTAAATCTACTCCTACATACAAATAGTTTTGTCTATTATGCATAACTCATCCCTCTATCCAATGATTTAGTCATATATAAAAATGTCGGCAACCTTAGTTCGAGCGTTCATCTTCCGATGCGCATAGGTACGCAAGCCTATCCATTTTCATAATTTCATAAGTACATATAGTAAAATGAGCGATTTTTTTAAGTACGACTTTTATATAATTGCTGGATGCTTCCCATTTGTTTGTATTTGCCCGTATGTATACACCCCTCGATAAAAGTTCTCTCTATCTAACATGCGTTTCACTTGTACTTTCGTAAACAGCTTTCCTTTCTCAGTACAATACCCTTCCCTATTTAGTCGTTCTGCCAATTGAGTTAGCGACCAATGTTTAAAAAAGTGTCTTAATTCAAATAGTCTACGTACAACTATCGCTTTCTCAGCATCCACTTCTAACACTTTTTGTCCTTTTGTTGCCTTGTAGCCAAACAGTACACCCCCACCTGCATATCCACCTTGTTCCGCTTTCTTCTTTCTCCCTCTACTTAGCTTTAATGCAATCTCGAGACGTTGATATTGGTCTAGTAGTTCTAACATGCCATTTACTAAAAAGTCATTTGGGTCATGCGTGTATATACTATAATTTGGTTGTTCAATTGCTTTCACATCTACCTTGTATTTCTTTAGCTCTCGTTGTATTAACACTTTTGCCATATCAGAGCGCCATAACCGAGATGTATTTAGTACAATAACTTTGCTTACTTGATGACACGTCATATCTGACAGTAATTCTTGTAAGCCTTCACGTTCAACTGTTAATCCATCTTCATCTACTGTCGCTCCGCTAATTCCCTTATCTTCGTATATGTGAAGCAGCTGTAGTTTATTTTCAATGCAGTACCGTTCAATTTCTTCTACTTGATACGTTAGGCTATACCCTTCACGTACTTGTCCTTCTGTTGAAACTCGTACATAACCAACTACTTTCTCTTCCATATTGAGTCCCTTCCCGTTACAGCAATTACAATTCCTGTAACGTTTACCCGTTTTTTGCGGATAACGTGTTCATAGCGTAAATCCGTTAAAACGTACTTTACGATGACTTCAAAACATAATACAACCCTTTAGTTTTTCCTCTACTATCGTCATACACTGTACAAAGCCATTACAGTCTATAAAATTTAACACTTAATACACTTATAAAATTATACGTGTACCAACTTATTTCTACGCTAAAACACAAAAAAGCACTTGTTGCCTTTAATTGACAATCAAGTGCTTTAAGTTCATGTATTTTTAAGTAGCATAAATTTGTAAGTTTTGTAGTAACAGTATGACACCTTTTATACGTCATAACAACTACTACGTTAAAACTTACGAGTTTGTACGAGTTCGTTAATTTAATATACAATCCATGTATTTATATTCGTCGCCCCGTAAAATGTCATCTCGCCTAAGATCGTACTTCGTTTCCTATTCTATCATTGCACGTAATACTCTATGATGGTACAACCATCATGAAGTACGAACTTCAAAATGACCTTTTCTTTTTTTGTACACTTCACATATACTTTGTTTTTCATTTATATGTGTATCAAACAATACAAACTTTATCACTTTTGTAAATTGCCATTATACACCTATCTATCTTTTTCATCCTCTTCATATGCTAATGCAATTGTTACTATTTCCTCTGGTGATAACTCTTCATCATGCCAAAAAATTAAGTCACTTGGAGCTGGATGAGGTACATTACTTTCTAATATATCAATATATTCACTCACTTCTTCATCAGACAACTTCGGATTACATATTTTTTCTACAAGTTCAATTAATTCCTCTTTAGATAGTTTATTTTCCATAACATTCATCCTTTCCTAAATCAATGTCCTTTTTTCCCAAAATGATATGCTGGATCTAAGATGTTTTGATGCATTTTTGGTGAAGTAATTATTAAATTATCAAGATTATATACTTCTCCGCCTTTATCTATAGGCTGTTTATGATGAAGTATATATGACTTGTGTTTACCATAATGTTCAAGCTTAGGAGCAATTGGTGCATTTCCCTCTAACATTCTTGTAACATTTCGGCTATTAAACTCTTCTGCAAAACTTGAGTTTGCAACTGACTTCCAAAACTCTTTTCTAAAGTCATCAAAAGAGTTAAAATGTTTTCCTATTAGCTGGTCTCTAACCTCTTTTGGTATTACTCCTATTGAACCTTTATTATACATAAATTGTTTTTGAGTTTGGAGACTTCTTTCTAAGTTAAAACTTTGATTTACAGTCCCAGGTTGATACCTTGGATTCTTATTTGGATTCTTATTTGTATTCTTTCCCGTACCCTTACTAGCAAGAGAAGCCTCTACACCCTTAATCTTATCATCTATAATCTTATTACTTTCTGTATGATGCTTATTCACCCAGCTTTGGAAATCTGTACCACCTTGTTTAGATAATAGTAAGCCATTTCCGTCAACTTCAAAACTTGCCGATTTGGCTGTCCTATCATCTATGCTTTTGGCTATTTTTTCGCCAAGTTGATACATCTTTTCATTTCCGGATTTCTCCATTTTAAGGCTTGCTAGTTTCAAACGGTCAAGCATAATAGCTTTATTATCACGCAATGATTGTACCACATTTTCACCCAAATTTGGATTAAAACCAGGCATTCCTTCTTTGAATTTTAATAATTTCGCTAAATCAGCTAATTCACTGGTGCCTTTGAATGCTTTTACTCCTTTTCCTACTGCTCCAACAACTGGGATTGCGTCTAATCCGCCAAAAATGATGTTTCCTACCCGCTCTTCTTGGCTCAATTTCCGGTGTGTTCCCCAGTCTTCTCCGTCGATACCACTTTTGATTTGTACAGCGCCGTATACAACTGCCGCAGCGGTTCCGAGTGGTGGGCAAAGGATTGTTGTGATGATGATTCCTAGGCCTATTCCTATGTCTCGCACCATTTCTAGTTTTTTCTGTTCATCTTCTATCGATTTATATTCAAATCCTCGTGTGGATGGGACTACTTTCTTGTATTCTTCATAATTTAATTTTGCATCTGGGTTTTGTTTTTTTAGTTCTTTGTATTCCTCTCTCAGTACGTTATCAAATGCAGGTGAATCTCTAAAAATATCTTCTACTGTTATTTTATCTTTTTTTGTTTTTATTGTTTGTGGTACACTTCCGTACCCTGCGTGCGCATCTGGTAATACTGTCGTTGTTGTGGAGCCAATTCGGTTATCTGTTTCGAAACTGAGAATAGATGTATCTCTCATTTTTTGAGCGAATTTATCCATTTCTACTAAAAAAGGTTTATCTATATGTTCAGAGACCAATCGCCCTGCTTCTCCGCAATATCTTTGTAATGTCGAATAGCTATCAAGTAATTCCCCGATTTTTTGCGATTGATCTTTTGGGTTAAAATGTATACTGCCATCTGAGTCTAAATCTCGTATTCTTCCATCAATTTTTTTCAATAATTCATTTGCGCGCTGTAATTTTATGAGTGCATCTTTTGTAATTCGATTCATACCATCCCCCATGTTTTGCCATGGTTCAGGTCTATATTTCACATCCATTTCGTTTTCATCCCCCAGCCGTATGGTGATTTCTACAACTTACTTAATATTTCACGTAATTGTTCGTCCTTTTCAAGCATTTCTACACATGCGACCCTTACAAGTCTCGCCGACCTAGAATAGTGTTCAGCAAATTCAAGTGTTTTGTGTAATATATCAGGATATTTTTCAATTACTCTCATCGCTTCACCTTTTTGATAAAAATCACTGCTTAATAAACTCTCAATATTCGTTCCAATGACGTCTACATGGATTTTATATATATCTTCTAATTTCATTACTATATCAAGTAGTTCTTGAAAATTAACTAATACTTCTTCTCCACCACCAGAACCACCATCTCCCATTGATACTTGCATTATTCAATACCTCCTAACGAAAATTGTCTCGGGTCAATTAATTTTTTATACGGCATTTTTAACACGTCATACAATTTCTTATTTACCGCATAGAGACTCACCCAGTCATACCGATTACGTTCTACATCAATTTGAACGAAATCTTCTCCTTCAGTGAAATATAAGAAACATTCCCATTTTCCTCCTCTGTTACTCCGAGGCCTCGTATATGTTTCTATCGCTATAACATCTTTATTTGATAAATCTTTTTCCTCAAATGTTTGTTGTTCTTCTTCTGTCATTCTCTTTGAGAAAAATGTATCTTCTATGTCCCTCGGTTCTCTCAATAAGAAAGGGATGCGTGTTAATAAGGAAAAATATACGTCTGGCTTTGGTATGTAGTCGATCTCGTATTTTTTATTTGGCTCTATTTCCGTTAATACAGCCACTCGGTCTTTATCCTCTTTCAAAAAGCCCATTAATAGATTATTCATTCTCGTGTATTCATGACAATTTTCATATTCTTTTAATAGCTCAATCATTTGAAAAGCGGCAGGGGTAATTCCATTTTCACTTGTAAGTAAGCCCTTTTCTTTTAAACTCGTAGTTGCTTTCGTGACACATTCTTCATCAAGTAAAATAATTACGTCACGGTTTGGCAATCCAAATATATCGGTAACCCCAGCTGCACCTGCGAGAACATATAATTCAGCAGGTGCAAAAACCATTTCTTTCCCCATTCTTTTATCCCTCATTTCTCCATCACAATTTTTTTATCGCCCTTACTTCCGATATATCGCCATACGTTTGAATACTTTTCTCTAACTCTTTCAAAGCTTTCGTATGTCCTTCAAATGCCTCTACCATTTCTGAGTTATATTGAATGATTAAATCAAGATAACTTAAAAAGGCATCTCTCGTTTTTCCATTCCATTTCGCACATGTAACGTACGCTTTTAAGTTTTTCGCTTGATTTAAAGAATCTTTCATGCCGTTCTCTATGTTTTGTGCGTAAGAAATGGCACTTGCAGTGTTACTTCCTATAATTTCAACCTCTTTACCACTCATATTAGTTCCCTCCATTCTTTGTATACTTAATGGATAAGTTTTTCAATTTCCTTTTTCTTTTCTTCAAAAGCTCTGGTCGCTGCAGCGTATGCTGACGCTTTCTCCGCTTCTGCTTTCGCTTTATATTCCAAATACTTTGCATAAGCTGTACCTATCGCAGATCCAACATTGCTTAATTCACTTTTAAAATAGGATAGTACTGTATTTAAGTCTTCATCCTTTTCATGACGTTTTTGTTCAAATTCCACTGCTGGAATTTTATTTGCTTCTAAGCCATTACTTTTACTCTCATAATCTCTCTTCGCTGATTCAGCCTCTTGAATGTATTGCTTTAACTCTCTTTCTTGATCTTTTAAATAATCATGTAATGTATCATACTGATCTCGTTTCCTCGCGCTTTCTGTAAAACCCGATGCATTTAAAAAAGCATTATACAATTCATCTAACATCTTTCTCCTCCTTTATTACAATAACTATGTAGTTAAATTCGTATATTTGAACATGAATATTCATTACATTGAGAATTTATAAATAATTATTTTTGCATATTGCTATTTTATCAAAGGGGTTTTAACATTTCCATATTTTATAAAAAGGTTTCGCATTTTTCTTCAATTAAATAACAATGAATATTTATTATCTAAAAATTGTAGTTTCATATAGATTATTGAAATTTTATCCACATTAAGGAAATGAATAACAAATAACCATCATTTACATGTTATAATTGCGATGTATACATTTAATTGTATTAAATGTATATGTGTAATACGTATGTTTAATAAAGTTAAATTAAACTGGGGAGGCTTTCGCAAATGGGTAAGAAAACAAGCAAAGCTAAAAAAATTTTCGGATTCGTAATCACCGCAGCTCTAGTAACTACAACGATGGTAGGCACAGCAAACGCACAAACAACTACGAATAACTATAAAGTAGCTGGCAATGCGAACACTGTATTTACAGATGTACCAAAGGACCACTGGTCAAAAGATGCTATTGATTACTTAGCAGCAGCAGGACTTTTTAACGGATATGGAAATGGAAAATTTGGTTTTGGGGATCATATTACTAGAGGCCAGGTAACTTCTTTAATCGCTCGTTATTTAGGTTTAACAGCAAACAATGAACAGAGCAATATGTTTAACGATATTAAAAATCATATGTTCGAAAAGGATATTAAAGCCATTGCGCAAGCTGGAATTATGACAGGTGATGGAACAGGTGCTTTTCGTCCAGATGATGCATTAACTCGGTATGAAATGGCAGTAGTATTACAAAAAGCATTTCAATTACAATCAAAAGGACAAAATAACTTTAAAGATGTACCTCAAGATCATTGGGCTTATAAATTTGTAAATACGCTACGTAGTAACCGAATATCCTACGGTGATGAGGCAGGTAATTACAATGGCAACACGCTTGTGAAACGTGAGGAGTATGCACAATTTTTATATAATGCAATAGCAAAAAACAGAGATTATAATTTCAACATCAATACAAAAGAAGAAATGAAACAAATGTTAACAACAGCTTTAGAGAATGGGACGTTTGGTCCATTTAAATTAAATTCATTGGGTAAAGAGCTATCTGACGTAAAAAAAGAATATGGAGTGCCTGATGTTTTGAAAAAAGCACCATGTACAGAATGTGATGCACCTAATACAGCGGTATACGGCGATTATAATATTGATATGTACCCTTGGGACGCTAGATATATATGGGTGAAAATGGATATCCCTATCAATGAATTAAAAGAGTGGTTTGGTGAGCCCGATTTAATCGGAGAGGATATGACTAGCGAAGGCTTTATATATAATCGAGGAAGCTATTCTCTTTATTTCAGCTTCTCTGATGGTTATATTCAACGCGCTGAAATATCTAAAAGTGAACACCATTAATACGTTACAAGCAATATAAAATATATAAAGCATAAAAAAATCCTTCAAGAACGTGCCTTTTCTTGAGGGATTTTATTTTGTTCCTACCTATTTAACATAATACAAAGCTGTAAAACCACTACTGATTAAAGTTCCACTTTATTTTTCTTAGCGCTCCGCATTCCATTCACTTAAATACGTTGCATATTCTAATTCATCTGGATCATCATCTAGTATAGAAATAAACTCTAATTTATTTCCATCACAATCTAGAAAATATACACTTGCAGCTGGCATCCACCTTTGGACAATTGGCTCTTCATTTCCTTTCCCCTGACTCCCTACTACCTCTATTCCACACTTCTCTAACCACAATTTAGAAGTCTTTAAAAACTCTAAATCTACACGAAAAGCGAAGTGTTTCGTCTCAAAATTTTCATTACTATGTACTTCCCATAACCCGAGCATTTGCTCTTTATTTTCTCCTACCCAAAAGAATGCAACTCGTCTTTTCGATAGTCTTTTTGCTAATGATAAACCTAATTTATTTTGATAGAAATCTATTGCCTTTTCTAAATTTCTTACATATAAATGCGTTTCATATATGCTTTGTATCATATTATATTTTCCCTCCTCTACATTCTGATTTTTAAAATATATTTTGTTTTTATCATACAAATATTTATATTTTTAAGCATCCTACTTTTGTATCATTGTTCTTTCCTACAAAGGTATATATCTAGCTTTATCATTCATATACCAACGCCAAAATTCAATAAAAAACATATTTACATTCTAGCAAATACATTCATAAATTTTTATAATGTAATAAAAGTAACATCTTAATAATAGAGGAGGAACCATTCTGGATAAAACCAAAGTTATGGCTTATTTTAGTGCAACGGGTGATGTGTTTCCTGTTGAAGCAATTACCAATGCCCTAAGTATCGAGCCTACAAGAACTTATAAAAAAGGTGATGTTGTTGCAAGACGTGATAATCCGAATCTTGTATCCACCAAAACCCTATATAGAAAAGAAACTAATTGGACTTTAAGCACTGGCTATCAAGAATCATACGATATAAATAATCAGTTACATGTTATTCTACAATCCCTTGAAGGAAAAACAGAACAATTAAAACATCTCAAGAAGAAGTATAGTTTAGAGTTTCTTTTTATGGTAGTGATTCAAGTGGAGAATAACGAATCACCCACGATATATTTACAAAAAAACATTATTGATTTTGCTAGTTCCATTCAAGCAGAAATTCATTTTGATCTATATATTTGTTAAAAATAAAAACGCTATTGATATTGAAATCAGTAGCGTTCTTATGTGACCATATGTTTTATCTTACTTGTACCCAAAAGCACATTCTTTTTATATAACGTATTACTTCAATTTCCCCTCAAAAACAATCTTCCTACCACACGGTTCAACTACTGTTTTACCGTCTTTCTTCACTTCATGAAAGATTGGCTCTTCCATGCGACGAGACGGTGCGTAGCCTTCTTGTTCCATACGTGCTAAGCAGTCTGTAATTGTTTCATTTTCGAGTACTTCAAATTTCTTTTTATTAGGTTGTTTTGTCATGCCCTAACCTACTTTCTATTTTTCTTGATGCGAATTGATTCTTCATGTAGATCATATATAACATTGCGAGAATTCCTATTATAATCATAACCGCAATAAAAAAGCTTGTATACTGTATTTTTTCTATAAATACGCCTCCTAATACAGGTCCCAGTATACTTCCTAAACTAAAGGCAATTCCAGATAATATATTACCTGCTGGCAATAAGTGTCTCGGTAATAAATCTGTCATAAATCCAAGTCCTAACGAGAAGCACGATCCAATGACCATACCCGCTAACAACATGCAGGCAAAGACGATCCAATAATATTGATCAAATACGGCTGCAAGCAAGAAAATGCCCGTACTTATGCAGAACGTCCACGTTAAAATACGATCCCTTCCGTATTTGTCACTTAATATACCGAGCGGAATTTGTGTAATAATGCCCCCAACTGCAAATGCTGGTAATAAGAAGGATACTTCTGAAACAGACCATCCTTTTCGAAGCGCGTATACTGGTAAGTTACTGTTTAACATTGCTTCCAGTACGCCATATGCAAGTGGTCCCAGCAGTGCAATCCATCCTAATCCAACAACTTGTTTATAACGAGAAAATGATGATTCACTCTTCACTTCTCTTTCATCTTGCGCCGGGAATGCATTTTTTGTTGGTAATAGTAACAGCCAACCTATTAGACAAAGTATAGTAGATATAATAAATGGCGTTGCAAGACCGTACTGAACTGTGCTTGCTAAATATGGACCGACGGCAAAACCAATTCCGAAGAATACACCGTATATCGATACTTGTCTACCTATTTTACTCGGATCCGATGTTGTCGTAATCCATGTTTGTGTTCCGACATGTAGCATATGATCTCCCACGCCAACTAGAAATCTAAGGATAAACCATACCCAAAACGAAAATGTTTGTGTAAAAAAGAATAATGAAATAATAACGAGAAACCCACCAATCACGATAATTGGCTTCATTCCAAACTTTTGCATCGGTTTTTCAAGAAACGGTGAGATCACTAATATCCCAATGTATAGTGCTGTCGCATGAATACCGTTAATACTTGAACTAACCCCTTCTTGTTCAAAAATCATTGCAATGGCCGGTAAAAGCATTCCTTGTGACAAACCCGAGATTGCTACAATCCCAACCATAATCCAAAAAGTAAAACGTATCGACATTCCCTTTCCCTCTCCTTCTCACGCTTTCCACTTCTCATTATAAACTGTTTCTGCAAATGCGTGTACGAATATTCGCAATAAAAAAGAAGCTAAAAGAATGAATCTTTTAGCTTCTTATCCTTCCCAAACTTGTGCTTTCACATTGTTATGGAATTGCTTGAAATACGGATGTTTATAAAAAGCAGTTTCATACAAATAATGATGCGAATGAACAATTGGTGGCTGTTGTATTTGTAACGGAACTACAACTGGTGAAACTTGCATATACAGCGGAGCTATCATCATTTTTGTATACACATGATGATTATATGGAGAATGCGCAATGAAGAACGGATGATGCATGGATAATCTCCCCTTTTACCTACAATGTTATAGTATATGCAATACCTTTCATTTCGGGGATTATTTCTGTTCTAACCAATCCTCTACATGCTTTATAAATACATCTAAACAATCAATAAACGGCGAATGACCGCAATCTTCTAATACCTTCAACTCTGCATTTGGCAAATGTTTTGCTAACTCCTCACCGACTACTTGTGGTACGACATAATCTCTGTCACCTTGTATGACGAGTGTTGGTGCTTTAATATGATGAATTTGCTTACTTCCCTCTACAACCCCATTATGTTCATCTGAAATATTAAATGTAATGAGCGCATAATTCACATCTACGAAATTACGTTGCGTTAACATATCGTCTAAATACTTTTCATAACGGTCTGGTTCAGGTTGATTATGTGTATATATTAATAAATTCCATACTGTACGGTAATATAATTTATTCATATTTTTTATCGCATCTAACACTGGTGCAATCTGTACGGGATCTTGTGCAATTTCTTCTTTCGTCTTTACTAAGCTTGATACGATTGGTTGCCCGTTTATATCCTTTTTAAAAATCGGATACCCTTTCATGCCCACTGATTCTACTAAAATTAACTTTTCTACAAAAGTTGGGTGATTCGCTGTAAATTGCATTGCAACACCACCGCCCATTGACCAGCCCATTAATGAAAATTTCTTTAGTTTTAACCCGTCGATAAATAATTTTACATCTTCTGCAAAGTCTTGTATTGAATCTATCGCTTTATTATACGTTGATTGACCAAATCCCCTTAAATCGAGAGCGTAAATATGGTATTGATCTTGCAGCTTTTCAATAACTAAATCAAAGTGTTGTGACGATGTCATGTTCCCGTGAATAAGTACAAGAATTTCTGCATTTTGCCTTCCAACTTCCTGATACGCAATCGTTTCTCCGTTCGATAGTGAAACAAACTTCATTGTTGCAGGCTTAATCATCACAAGTTCCCCCATTCTATTTAAATAGAAAGAAAATTCTTTACTTACTTAAAGAATAGCACGTAGAATATACGTTCGCAACATAAAACCTATAAGAATTTTTTACATAAATCAACATGTCTATTACTAGACAATTATAATAAAAAAGTATATAGTTAGCTAGGTAACTAATTTGAAAGGATCAACATACATGGACGAAAAACAACATTTTTTTCACATTGTCAGCCAGACTTCTCGCAAGTTTACGAAGAAATTTAATGAACGCGTATCTCCCACTGGGTTATTTAGTGCGCAATGGGCTGTAATTTTCCGTATTAATCAAACTGGTTCTTGTACGCAAACAGAATTATGTCAGTATTTAAATGTTGAATCACCAACGATGACTCGTACGTTAACACGTATGGAAACGATGGGATGGATTATTCGTACTGAAGGAAAAGATCGCCGTGAGAAGCTCATTTCTTTATCAGAAACAGCGATAAAAATGATTCCGGTATGGCAAGAAGAAGTTGATACTTTTGAAGAAAAGACGCTAGAAGGTATTAACGAAGATGATTTACATCAAGCATTTCAAGTGTTACAACAAATTATTAAAAACTTAGATTAACTTGGAGGGATGACCATGCAAAGTGAGAAACTTTGGACGAAGGATTTCCTCGGAACTTGTTTTAGTAGTCTATTTCTCTTCTTAACATTTTATATGCTTATGACTACTTTACCCGTCTATGTAATAGACGGCCTAAAAGGAAAACCTGAGGAAATTGGTTTAGTTGCAACTGTTTTTCTTATTTCATCTGTTTTATGTCGACCATTCACAGGAAAATGGCTCGATGATTTAGGAAGAAAGAAAATATTATTTATTTCACTTTCACTATTTTTAGCCGCTACCGTTATGTATTTCGGTGCACAAAGTTTATTTTTATTACTAGCCCTTCGCTTCTTACATGGTATTGGGTTCGGTATGGCAACAACTGCAACTGGTACGATTGTCACAGATGTTGCGCCAGCTCATAGACGAGGCGAAGCACTTGCCTATTTCGGCGTATTTATGAGTCTGCCGATGGTAATTGGTCCTTTTTTAGGTTTAACAATTATTTCTCATTTTTCGTTTACTGTATTATTTATCGTTTGTTCCGTATTTTCATTACTTGCATTTTTATTAGGACTACTTGTCAATATTCCGCATGAAGCACCTGTAAGCAAACAAAAACGAGAAAAAATGAAATGGAAAGACTTACTTGAACCATCTTCTATTCCAATCGCTCTTACAGGATTTGTTTTAGCCTTTTCTTATAGTGGTATTTTATCCTTTATTCCTATTTATGCAAAAGAGCTCGGTTTAGCTGATATTGCAAGTTACTTCTTTATTTTATATGCACTTGTTGTTGTCATTTCTCGTCCATTTACAGGTAAGATTTTTGATCGCTTCGGTGAAAACGTACTTGTTTATCCAGCTATCATTATTTTCACAATTGGGATGTTCATTTTAAGCCAAGCACAAACTTCATTTTGGTTCCTTGGCGCAGGTATGTTAATCGGTTTAGGTTATGGAACATTAATTCCTAGCTTCCAAACGATTGCGATTTCTGCTGCTCCAAACCATCGACGTGGTTCTGCGACAGCTACGTACTTCTCATTCTTTGATAGTGGTATTGGCTTTGGTTCTTTCATTTTAGGTATCGTCGCAGCGAAATCAAGCTATCATAATATGTATTTTATCGCAGCTATTATCGTTGCGTTCACTTTACTTTTATACTATGGATTACACGGACGAAAACAAAAATTCAAGAAACAACGTACAGACGGACAAATATCCGCTTAACGTAAATAAGGAAAGTAAACTTCCCCGTTTACTTTCCTTATTTTGTATTTCTTTCAATAGACGCGTATACTAATAGTAGAAATAAAAAGGAGGGACCGATATGAAACTTAAAAAATCTCCCCTACTCTTACTCATAATCACATTCATATTTGTAATTACAGGGCTCGGTTTTACATACTTCAAACATAATAAAACAATTCCGTCGAAAAATAATGTGACGAAAAAAAATTGGTTAGATGATCCGTACTTACGTTGGTCGTATACACATATGAAAGAATTCACTTTAATTAACGAGGTGAAAAATAACCCGGATCACGTTTTTCACTTCTCTACCGCATTGCAAAACTTAGACGATTTTGCTGTAGAGCGTAGATTTGGAAATACAACTCCTCTAAAAAAACTTTTAGATGATAACAAAACAGATGCGTTTGTCGTTGTACACAATGGACAACTTGTTTATGAACGATATTTCAATGGATATAACGAGAGCGAACCGCATGGTATGGCGTCATTAGCAAAGGTATTTACCGGAGCAATAATACAATCTCTCGCTGAAGAAAACCGTATTGATTTAGAAAAAACAGCTGACACATATATAAAAGAATTAAAAAATACACCGTTCGGAAAAGCAACACTGCAGCAATTATTGGATATGCAAGTTTCTGTAGAATATCCTACTCACGGATATGAACATCCAGCATTAGAAAATCAAGATGCACAACTATATTTAGCGAGCAATATTTTACCTCGAGGTAAAAATTACGACGGCCCAATGAAAATTTATGATATGTTACAAGAAGCAGAAGAAACTGCACCGCCTGGTTCCGATTTTTCTTACGATAACGGATCAGCAGAAACACTCGCTTGGATTATTCGAACGATCACTGGTAAATCATTAGCTGAAAACGTTAGTGAGCGCATATGGTCTCAAATTGGTATGGAAGAAAACGCGTATTACGTAACAGATGAAACAAAAGTTGAACAAGCAAGCGCTGGTTTAAATGCAACTGCTAGGGATATGGCGAGATTCGGACAATTATTATTAAATAACGGGGAATATAACGGAAAACAAATTCTCCCTTCTTCTATTACGGAAGATATAAAAAATGTTCAAGAAGGTGAACTTGCAGTTGGCCCTGGAGCTTCCATTTCTTATCATAATCAATGGTGGATTCCGCACAATGAACAAGGTGCTTTCGAAGTGTTAGGTAGTTACGGACAAACACTTTACATCGATCCGAAAGCGAATATGGTAATTGTCCACTTCTCTTCTAATGCTACGCCAAGTAATGAAATCCATTCCGTTTACTCCAATATGTATATTGATATTGCACATCATTTAGAAAAGCTTCCACAGTAGTGGAAGCAGGAGTTTAAACCTTACATGTATGACTATTTAATTGAACACACAATCTGTTGTGTTGAAACATCAATATATCTAAAAAAAGGAGCTCTCTTCATAAAGAGAGCTCCTTTTTTTATTTCTTCTTCTTTTCTGTCGGTTGACTTTGTTTAGCGAAATTAGATGAATCATCGAAATTTGGTTGCTTTTTACCAGCATTATTACTTCTACCTTTTCCCATATGTAATACACCTCCCCTCATCCTTACTATTCCCAATAAAAAAATCCTCTTGCATCCAGAATTTTTTTATTGTCCCTTATTCGTATGGCACTACTGTTCTCGTAGTACTTCCAACACTTTCAGTTAGAGAAGCTTCCACAGTAGTGGAAGCTTTTTCTTGTTGGGGTGTTTTACTTAAAACCATTACCCTCATCACGTTTATTCATAATGAAACTTTTTATTAGCAATCCAATAATACGTTACGAAGAGTGTCAATAAGATCCAAACTATAGTTAGTACTCCTGTAATTATTGCGTTTGAATGTACGCCCCCCGTAACTAACGTTTCCATTGCATCCTTACTCATACTTGCTGGATTAAGCAAATCCATTATTGGATTCAAACCGACGATTACTCTACAGGCTAACAGGAAAACAATTGAAATTAATGCAATCATACCTTGACTGTGAAAAATAGTACTTATCATTGTTGTGAAAGATACGATAAAAAGAATCCAAATTAGATACAATAGTAATCCAGTAATTAGGTGCGCGAATGGAACAGCGCTAAAAAGAAAATTTACATATAGATAAGAAGTAACGTATCCAATTGTTACACTACAAGCTACCATTAAATAGTTGGCCACTATTTTCCCACCTACATATGAAGTAACAGTAACGGGTCTTGTTAAAATAAAAGCCAACATACCATTGGCTTTATCTGTTTGAATAGTACCCATCATAGATATCACTAGAATCATAAGTCCGAGCTGATCAAACTGGGATCCCAAAGTACTTGCTAATACTTCGCCTCCTTTTTGTGTTGCCATATTTGGATCAATGATAATTCCCTGCCCTCCACCTAATGCTTCTAGAATGGATGGTAAATAATGAGTTACTATCGGTTGTGTCGCGCCTAAAAATATAAAAACAATTGGTAGCCAAATGATCTTAAAATCACGTAACATTTGAACATATTCTTTTTTTATCAATACCATTGTGTTATTCATTTTTGCACCACCAATTTCAAAAAAATTTCTTCTAAAGTATCGTTGCTCATTTCAAATTTAACGATGTTCACTTTATGTTCGAGTGCATTTTGCAGTAACATATTTTTATTTATTTCAATACTTTCAACCTTTACTTTGATTTTAAGCCCAACCACTTCTACGTCCTTCACATACGGTAATTTTTTTACAACTTCAATCCACTTTTGATCTTTAGTTGTTATTTCAATAATCAATTTATTTTTACTATTACGGTGTAAAAGTTCGGTAATCGTTGTGTCTTCTATTTTTGTTCCATCTTTTATAATGACAAATCGTTCACAGATTTCTTCTGCATCGCTTAAGATGTGGGTTGATAATAAAATGGTTGTATCTTTTTTTATTTCTTCAATCAGATTCAATACTTCTCGCCGGCCGATTGGATCTAATGCGGATACCGGTTCATCCATGACAATAAGCGAAGGTTTATGCAATAATGCTTGTGCAATACCAAGTCGTTGTTTCATTCCACCAGAAAATGTACTAACCTTTTCGTTTTCTTCCCCTTTTAGTCCAACTTTCTCTAAAATTTCTGGAATTGACTTTGACAACTCTACTTTATTCAATCCCGAAAGTTGGCCCATAAACATAAGCGTTTCTCTCGCTGTCATCCAATGAAAAAAATTAGGATATTGAGGTAGATAACCAATTTCACTTTTCATTTTTGATATTTTTATCCCATTCAATAAAACTTCACCAGCAGTTGGATTAGTAATATCCGAAATTACTTTTATTAATGTAGATTTTCCTGCTCCGTTTGGTCCAATTAATCCGACGCATTCCCCCGCTTGCAGTTCCATCGAGAAATTATTGACAGCAGTTTTTCCTTTAAATGATTTTGTTACATTTTTAATCTCTAGTTTCATAATTTCTCACTGTCCTTTCTCCCTATAACGAAGTAGAAAATAGGTCCCAATACATTAACGAAAAGAATAATGAACGTCCATACAAGTACATTTTTTCTTGTTTTTCTATGTCGGTATAAATCAATGAATGCAATAAAAACTAAAAGTGCCCCCACTGCAATAACTGGCAATATAATAGGTAGAAAAGTCATAATATCAATGTCTTTAAGATCATTCAATCCATAATGTAGTTGCATTATTGTCATTCCTCCCTAAATTCATTCTCATTATTGATAATGATAAATCATAAACGAATGAATTGCAAACATTATTCTCATTATTTATAATGAGAATAAAAATATATGATAAATAAGGTGAGCGAATGAGTAATAAAGTTGAAATTTTAATGCATCCAGTAAGAATGAAAATTTGCCAAGTGTTAATGAGAAATAAGGAAAATGGGCTAACACCATTAGAAATGGTAAAAATCATTAAAAATGTACCACAAGCTACACTATATAGACAGCTACAAACTATGGTTGATTCTGGTATCGTCCATGTAATTAAAGAAAAAAAGGTAAAATCTGTTTCTGAAAAATATTACGCAATCAATGAAGAAGATGCAAAAATTGAAGGAAGTGAATGGAAAGGCTTATCTGATGATGAAAAATTAAACTACATTTCCTATTATCAGTTATCACTTATGACACAATATCAAAGTTACCTTAAGAAATTAGAGGAACAAAACAGTCAAGAAGATACTGCTACTTTTTCTGTAGTGGAATTAAAGCTAGATGAAGAACGCTTTGGAAAATTTCAAAGCGAACTTAACGAATTAATGATTAAATACTACAATAGCCAAAATAAAGATGAAATAGAGGCTCCGGTTCGGACCATCGCTATTACAATTATTCCAGAAACGTGAACTCACTCAACATACATAATACAAGCCGATGATTCCTTACCGTAGGAATCATCGGCTATCTTCATTTTGACTTTTGCTGTATGGCTGGCGAAAAAAACGGATCTAGAAACTGAAATGTTTTAAAATCTAGAATTCGAATGTGCTTAAAGTTGCTATCTATATTACATGAATTCTTTTCTCGTGTTAATCTCATACGATCCACACTCTCTCCAAAAACTTTTAAAAAAGAAGCATGGGTAAACTAACAAATATAAATTAGGGATCCACCAAGACATATCAAAATCTAAACGAATTGTCCAAAATGCTAGAGCTTGTAACCCTGAGCAAAAAGTTAAAATTAATGATAGAAATGCAAAGTGGCTCCAAGTATGTTTTTGTTTAGAATGCAAATACAAACTTAAAAATCCCGTTAACGAGATTAACAAATCTAGAGGCAGGAAAGACCAATTCCACGCTACTAAAATAGGATCTTCATAATCTTTAAACAAATATTCTTGCGGAATCATATGAAAAATTGTTATGAGCCAATATATAACAAACCCAAAATCAGTAATAAAGAAAAAATACTTTAATCGATTCAATGTATACGTTCCTCCACCATTTCTTTTTTCTTCGCTTCATGTGCCGTACTATTAAAATTTAATATTACGACTCCAACTAAAATAAAAAGAATTGCTAGTATCTTAATTATATTGATACTTTCTCCAAAATAAATAAAACCAATTGTTGTAATCGTTACAATTCCCATACCTGACCACACCGCATATGCTACGGACATTTCCATCCCTTTTAATGCAAATGACAGAAATGCAAAACTTACTACATAAAATACAAAAATAAGAATGCTTGGTACAAGTTTCGTTAATCCATCAGATAGTTTCATCGCAGTTGTACCTGCTACCTCAAATAAAATTGCTAAACATAAATAAATCCACTGCACTACTCTCCCACCTTCTATTTCGAATTAGAAATGCCATATAGTAACATGTCCATAATCGATTCAAGCATACTTCCCAATGTATAATCACTCTTTTCAATAAACATAGGATCATATATGCGATTCAGTGCCCCTAAATACACTTCAATAAAAAACGGAATTTGAATTTTTCTTATGCTACCTTCTCTCATTCCCTCTTCTATTAAACCAATTACAGTAGACCAGCCTTCACGTAAAAACTCATCTAATTTTAACCATTGGTAATAATGATGTTTTTTTAGTTCTACTAATAAACGTGCATCCATGAATGTAAATTGTTGTGGAATGCAAATTAAGATGAGTCTTATTTTTTCAACGGTTTGTAACGTATCATCTTCAGCGATATTTTTTTCCTTTTCTTGAATACTTTCTATTACATTACGAATAACTTCATCTACTATTTCATCTTTTGAAGAGAAGTGCTCATAGATTGTCCTCTTACTGACAGCTAATTGTTTTGCTAAATCACTAATTGTAAATGTAAACCCCTTCGTTTGAATTTGATGAATGGTTTCTGTTACTATTCTTTGTTTCATAATCCGCCCCCTAAACCTTTGGTACCAATTTAGTTTTTTTGGTACCGTTTCATTTTACAATATTTAACACAATGTATACAACTAACATTTCAAATTTTCTTATTTTTAACTCAAAACAGGTAAACATAAGAGCGTTGAGAATCATACCTGCATATTTAACAATCAAGTGAATGTATAAAATAACACTCATACATGAAAGTTTAACTAAAGTTAAATGCAATTGTATAAGGCTATGTTGGTAAATATTCTTTTTTAGCTTGATGGGGAGACACCCCGATCTACCTTTCACCTAATTAAAAAAGCGCCCTATAAACAGGGCGCTTTGCTCCAACCTAATGACTAATACTAGCCGTCGGATATAATGTTGTTCCTCCAATTGAAACCTTTATTTCATTTGTTAATGGAACATTTTGTTCATTAATAATGGTTCTCCACCATTCCCATGCAAGACCTGTACATTCTCTTGCTACGATTTTTATATTTTTTGAATTTGGTGGAAGAGGGATTACTGTAGAGTAATGGGCTGTTTTGTCTTTGCCACTACCTTCCCATGTTTTATGTGTTAGTACTTCTTTCCCATTTTGATCAAATGTGAATTCATCCCAAGATACATCAAATTGCGCAACGTAAGCACCGTAATGATCAAGTGTCATTTTTGCACTTGAATATTCTGTAGTTGTCGTCTCGATATAATCTGTATTGTTATGAACAGCAGCAGTTGCATTATCTTTTAAGAACGTGCTTGTATATGAAATTGGATATGCTGGATTTTTAAAACTTAATTCAGCATTATCTTTAATGATATTTCGTATTTCATTGAAATCTTTTGTAACAACCTTGTTATGCTCTTTCGCATCTCCACCTAATACGACAGCAGTAAAGGTACTTTCTTCAAAAATATCTTTGTACTGTCCACTCGTTTCGACGCTGTTATTCTTCAGTAAAGCTTTAAAAGCAGCTTGTACATCTTTACTCTTAGATGTTGTTTCTAATTTTACATAAACCGTTCTACCATAAGCTACATTTGAAACCATAACAGGTGGAGCCGAATTACTTACTCCTTTACGAGTTAGCTCATCAAAAGTAACACTATTATCAAAGAGATCAGATGGATTATTAGGTAGTTCAGCACTTACAGTATAAAATATTTGTTTATATGCCGCCACCATCACTTTCTTTTCTCCATTTGCAACTGCATTAAAGTCAATATTTAGACTGTTATCAAGATATTTAGCATTAACATTAAGAGCACTTGCGATTTGTGATTTACTATAAACCATAGATTCTGTATACTGCATTCTTGCAGGTAACGTATGTGTTGCGGAATACTTTTCATTCCAAGTAGATACTAAATCATCTACTGCTCCAGCCACATTACCATATGTCGGATTTTGGACAGTGATTGTATTTTCTTTTCTCATACCAGGTAAGTCTATACTAATATTCAAAGGCTTTCTCTTAGCCACTAATAAACTCGGTTGATTGTCTGCAAAAGCTTTATTGGCAAGTTGTACAGCTCCTGGATACGTACGATTCGCTACAGAATCAATAATCGAAATATCGACTGGTGACGTTGTAAGTGATTTTTTCTCACGTTCCACTACTACAAATTTACCATTTGAATTGATACTTTCTTTCGGAACAAAACCCTCTATTTTATCACCATTTACAGCTAAAACCTCTTGATTATTATATGTAAGATTCCCTATACCAGTATCAATGCTACTAGCATTTTTAGTTATATCATTTGCATGATCGATTTGTGTTTCTGCGAAAGAAATAGATGAATAATTAAGAGTGCATAGACTAACTAATACACATGTAAGGAACTTTCTTTTCTTGGTATTTTTCTTAATGTTCAGAAAAATCACCCCGTTCTTTTTTTAGTAAGATATAATAATGATGGATATATGATAGCTAACGAATAAACTTACATAAACGCTTTTAAAAGTTCTTGAACTAAAGGAATTACTCCACCTAAAAATTTTAAAACTGCCATTGCGATTTCCATATTCCTTCCTCCTCTTTGCTGTATTAAGATGTGTTGTATATTTATGCTTTCATTATAATAAGCTTTTACATTTGCATCAATTCATTTTTATATGCAATATTTCATATTAGGGAAAAAGCAACTTTTTCTGTCAGGGTGATGATGCTACCACTCTTCTTGAACATATTTCAATCCTTCTAAAAATATCAGAATTTTCTACTTTTAAGAGGTTATGAACGAAACAACCTCGAATAATTGTAATACATATACATAAGGAGGTTGATCTATTTTGTTTCGTTCTTTTACTAATGGTTGCGTCGCCTTAGTGCAACGCTTCTTGCCAGAACCGTTTATTTTATCATGTTTATTAACTGTTTTCGTTATCTTCTTTGGTATGTTTGCAACGCATCAAACACCTGTGGAAATGATTAATCACTGGGGTAATGGCATTTGGGGACTTCTCGCCTTTTCTATGCAAATGGCACTTGTACTCGTGACAGGATCTGCTTTAGCAAACGCCCCTCTTATTAAAAAAGGATTAACGAAAGCGGCAAGACTACCGAAAACGAATGGACAAGGTATTATTGCCATTTCAATCGTAAGTTTACTAGGGGCGTACATAAACTGGGGATTTGGTATTGTTGTATCTGTTTTATATGCAAAAGAAGTAGCAAGACAGCTGGAAGGATTAGATTATAGACTGGCAATTGCTTCTTCTTACTCTGGATTTCTCATTTGGCATGCGGGGCTTTCTGCTTCTATCCCTCTTACGTTAGCAACAGGCGGAGAAACGTTAATGAAAACGACAGCTGGAAGGATTAAAGAAGCGATTCCAATCACTGAAACGTTATTCTCACCATACGCCCTCGTTCCAGTTATTATCTTTTTAGTTACGATGCCTCTCATTAATAAGGCGATGCATCCAGATGAAAAACATACGATTACAGTAGACCCTAGCGTGTTTCATGAAGAAGCTGCCGCTCAAGAGGTAGGGAAAAATACGTTCGCTGAGAAAATGGAAAATAGTATCATTATTACACTTTGCGTTGGATTGTTAGGTCTCATTTATATTTTCAACTACTTTTATACGAAAGGCTTTAACCTTACGCTAGACATCGTTATTTTTATGTTATTAATTGCTGGACTCGTTTTCCACCGTACTCCGATTCAATATATTCGCGCTTTTTCAGACTCTACGAAAAGCGCTTCTGGCATTCTACTTCAATTTCCGTTTTACGCAGGAATTATGGGGATGATGATTGGAGCAAATAGTGAAGGCCTTTCACTTGGAGGAGCTATTTCGAATTTCTTTATTAGCATTTCAAACGAAACGACTTTCCCGCTCTTTACTTTTTTAAGTGCTGGCATCGTTAATATTTTCGTTCCATCTGGTGGCGGTCAATGGGCTGTGCAAGCACCCATTATGATTCCAGCTGGCGCTGAACTTGGTGTACCTGCTGCAAAAACAGCAATGGCCATTGCGTGGGGCGATGCTTGGACAAATTTAATTCAACCTTTCTGGGCATTACCAGCATTAGCGATAGCTGGTTTAGGTGCTCGTGATATTATGGGATTTTGCGTTGTGAACTTACTATATGCAGGTTTTATCATTAGTCTATGTTTCTTATTTATTTAAACGAAAAGCTAGTTTTATACTAGCTTTTTTACATAATAAATCATTTATTTCCCACGCAATTTATTATGGTCTTCCACTCTATCTCCGTAAGATGTAATGCCTCAAATGCAAAAAAATCTTCACATACTTTTTCAATTAAATGTGGATTGTTCTTAAGGAAATCCCACTGTAATGCTTTAGGAAGAAAATATGTATCATATTCTTTACTTCCCCTTACTACTTCATCCACTTCTCTTTCACAAATTCCTCTTATCAAGTAGTCATTTCTTAATTGTATTTGAATTTGCTGAAATGTTTCGCTACATTTCTTCAATTGAAGTAAACATGTAATATACGTTCGAAAAAGTTCGTTATCATACCCACAACAGTTTATAATACGTTCCATTTCATTCATAATGTACGAGCCTTTTCTTCTATTTGTAATAACCACTTTTCCCGCTTCTCTCGTTTACTCGTTTTTACAGATTGAAATACTGACCGTTTTATATCGCGAATGCCGCAAAAACGTAAAACACCTCTCTTCATTATAATCCAATCTGCTGATCGATATAATAGTGCGACGTACCATAACGGTGAATCTAGCGTATTAATCACCCATGCCTTCTTCCCTTTCAATAACCCTTTAGGCAGAGCACCTTCATATTTATAAGCAAATCCAGCAACGAAAATACGATCAATAAATCCTTTTAAAATAGCTGGCATCCCCCACCACCATATCGGATAGATGAATAGAAGCATATCCGCTTCTTCTACTAATGTCCTATACCGAGCTGTTTCTTCTTCATTTACTAAATCACGTCTTTTCTTCTCTTCATTAAATACAAGGACTGGATCAAATTGCTCCTTATATAAATCAAGTACGGTAACTGAATGATTTGTTTCCTTTAGTCCTTTTTGCACATGATTTAAAATTGCCGCGTTAAAACTTGAAGAACTAGGATGAGCGTATACAATGAGCACATTCACTACAAAACAACTCCCTCTATAAGTTAAAGTTTCCCCTTCTTTAACATCTTCTCTACAATTTGCACGTTTTTTGAACTTTGCAATAAACGATTTAATACTGTGAGTAACTCTTCCTTTTCTAAATCTTTCAGTTTCTCTTTCACCTTACTCTCACCAGCATCTTGCATATCATAAACAACTGCCGCCATATGCTTACAATAATTTTCATATGGACATTCACAATTACTTTCTGAAAAATCTTCGAGATCGATGACCACTTCATAATCCCCTGCATTTCCAGTTACAAATGCAAATACTTTATTATTATGTATTTCTACATCTTCTACATGTCCATCTTCATAATATTCATATCCTCTATCAATAATATATTTCGGAATATGCCTATATAGTTCTTTTATTAAATAAGCGTACATAACAACCCCTCTTCCTTTAATTCCCTTTTGACTTCTAGAGCCACTGCATGTTATTCTAATAACTGTCAAATAGCAAGTCTATATGACAAAACGACTGACACCTATTCGGCGAAGGTGTCTCTTTTCATTTGCAGCCGATATGAAGTGCCTCTTTCAGGCACATTCAATCTTTGACACTACACACTCAACACCATTCCCTGTATCAGGCTGCTTAAGCAGTCTTTTACTCTACATACTTCAAAAAAAGAGAGCTTAGCTCCCTTTTCTCGCCTTATAAAATACCCCTTTTTCAGTATAGAGATATTCATCAGCTAATGTAATTTTCCCATCCAGTTTCAGTTCATCTAATAGTCTTGATAAATAAAATTGATGTAACATCTTTTTCGTGAATTTTCCTTCATGATGCGAAACGATATGTTCTTGAATATCTAACAATGATATCGGCTTATCTTGCTCTATCATATATTCATAAACTGTACTACGCAGTTTTACGTATTTTTCGAGTGTCACAGTAACGCGCAACCCCTTTCTTCTTAATATAAATTTTCGTAATCGGTTTTTTTGCAATAAAAAAACCTCTCCGATAAGAAGAAGTTACGTATATATCTTCGTCTTATCTCCCAGAACAAATATGTTCTGCTGGAATTAGCACCTGCATCGCGGTTGCTGGGTTTCATCGGGCCAGTCCCTCCACCTCTCTGGATAAGAAAATATTCACTTAATTCTTACTATACGTAATTTCATTTCAATTGTCAAACAAATATAACAAATTATATTTTCTTCTTTACTGTTCATACTATACATATATGAGTATGCAAGGAGGATTATGAAATGCACGAAAATGCCCGCGGATATGTCCAAGACTCTTTTCAATCATTACAAGAAGCAAAACAATGTTTAGAAGCAGCATTACAGACTGTTGAAAAAGATTTTAATCGCGCTCGTATTGAGCAATCTCTTTATGCGATCGAACAAGCTATTCAACGCTGCGATTACACCGTTCACATTTTAGAACAAGATTGAAAAAACTTCCCATCATAAGGTGGGAAGTTTTTTCAAATGGCATACTTCATAATTATTGCCGTTATGATTAAAAAATATACAGAATTCACAATTTCTAAAATCCCTACTTTTATAATAGAAATTTTTTTGCCATACAATATAATGGCTCGAATGACACTTGGTATAAAAATAAGAGAACACAACGGATTAATAGCAAATACGATGACCGTTAACATGATATGATAACCCCAAGATATATAACGATACTTCGGATTATTTTTCTCACGTATCATCGTTTTCACATAAAACGTACTTCCTAAAAAATATAAAAATGAAATAAGCGCAATAAATAATGCTGTTTTATCTATCAGTTTCATTGAAAAATAATAACTAACTAAACCACCTATACAGAAAACAATAATTGCACTAACGTCATTTAATAATGCTCTTTCATTTTTTTGACGAGCGTAATACATATTTACTATAAAGAATGGAATCATGACTATTACGAATAAAAGAATGCGCCATTCATATAATAGAGAAATCATCCCAAATATGACCGCAATAATAAAATATACAATTGAAGCATGTAAATACTCTTTTTTCCGTTTTTGTTTTATGTACATAAGAAATGGATACGTAGCTAAATAGATAAAGAACCAAGCTAAAAACAATGGAATATGATACATAGTAGGTTTCCCAAGTATGACACTTAATAGAAATGGTATAACAAGCATCGCCCATGCACCATGTTGCTTCGGAATAACTAACTTCATTAACTATACACCTCCCTTTTGAAAATAATTCTCACCTACTATTATACAAATAATTTTATATGGTAACGGATATATATTGGACTATTTTTTGACAATAAAAAATGCTCCTTACAATATGTAAGAAGCATGAAAGAGGCAAACGAATATGTAAGTCGCGACCCTACCTTATATGAGTATGCTTTTCTATACCATGTTATGCTTATCCAATATGCCATATTTCTTTTTAAATCTTGTAAGAATCGTAATCCAAGACGTACTAAATAATAGTAAGAAAACAACATTCGAAATTGCATGGCTCAAATCGAAATAAAAACTTGCGATATAATACGAAATGACTGTTTCCCACGTTGCCTCTCGTATAAAACCGAGAAGTCCCCAGAAATTCATGATCCAGCCAAATAAAAATCCAACAAACAATCCGTATAGTAGTCTTCCCCATAGCTTTTTCATTAAGAACGTATTACGTAATAATCCAGCTATAAAACCAATCATACCCCATGAAAACATTTGCCACGGCGTCCACGGACCTTGTCCTAAAAAGATATTAGACACAATCGCCGCTGTTGCCCCGATCATAAATCCAGTTTCACTTCCGAACACGATTGCAGAAACAATAATAACAAAAGAAGTCGGTTGTACACTCGGTAAAATAGAAAATGGTACGCGGCTCACTGCTGCAATTGCTGCTAACACGGCAACGAGAACAATTTCACGTGAAACAAACGCCTTTCTTTCAAAGCGGATATAGAAAGGTAACATAATAACGACTAATAAAAACAAACTACTTAACATGTAATACCCATCCATGATAAGTGTAGTAAAGAGTAATGTGCCTATTATTACTGCAAAAATACATATTATGAATGCAACATATCGTTTGGACACGCTTCGTACACATCCTCCCACGTTAATGCATATGGCAATTCTTTTCGAATGAATCGATTGATAGATGTTGTATAAAAGAAGTTGCCACTAAAAAATTCCTTCGGTGCATTATTCATAATGACTGCTCCATCAAATAACATCATACATTGATCCACGTATTTCGCTGCAAACTCAATATCATGCGTTGCCATTACAATTGTTGTACCTTCTTTTTGCAGTTTCCTAAATAACTCTCCTACTCTCTCTTTCTTCCATGGATCGAGTCCCTTTGTCGGTTCATCCAGTAATAATAAAGTCGGCTTTGATAATAACGTTGTACATAATGCAAGTAGTTGTTGCTCTCCCCCGCTACAATCATGTGGATGGCGTTCTTTAAGTGCATATAGCCAAAACTTTTTAAGCTGATGTTCTGCTATTTCGTTTCCTTGTTCTCCATATAATTCACGCGCTCGTTCATACACTTCGTCCCACACTGTATCAAATGTAAAATGATAATACGGATGCTGTGATACATACCCAATACTTTTAAATCGTTCTTTCGAATCAACTTTATGTATCACTTTCCCATTCCACTTTACTTTCCCTCTTCTCGCTTTTTGCAATCCAGCTAAAAGCGTTAACAGTGTAGACTTCCCTGTCCCATTCTTTCCAACGAGAGCTACCCATTTTCCTTTTTCAATCGATACTGTTAAATCTCGTAAAATGAGCGGACTATTTTTTTCATATTGGAATGAAATATGCTCGGCACTTAAAATGACTTCTTGCTTTTCACTTTGTGCTATTGGCTCACTTACATATGACATCGCTGAAAAATCATTCATTTTCATTTGCGCTTCTCGCACTGTAAACGGAATATCTTTCGTATTCCACTCTAAAAACAATCTTGGAATTTGCGGAATAAATGGCCGGAACTTTTCTACTTCCCACATATTTGCTACAACCGTTTTCGGACTACCGTCATACACGATTTGGCCGTTACTCATACAAATAACGCGCGTTGCAAGTGGTATTACTTCATCTAAACGATGTTCACTTAAAACGATCGTAATTCCAAGTTCTTCATTAATACGCTTTAACAATCCTAAAAACTCTTTTGCGGCAATTGGATCTAACTGCGCTGTCGGTTCATCTAATAATAATAATTTCGGTTGCATTACTAATACGGCAGCTAAATTAACAAGTTGCTTCTGTCCGCCAGATAACGTATGAACAGATTGATGCAATAAATCTTGAAATCCTAAGAAACTAATGAGCTCTGCTATTCTTTTTTGAATAATATGTGATGGTAATCCAATATTTTCTAAAGAAAACGCTAATTCTTGAATTACTGTATCCATTACGAGTTGATTTTCTGGATTTTGAAATACCATACCAATTTCTTGAGCAGATAACAAATCCGGTACATTTTCTAATAAAGTACCATTATAATATGTATCCCCAGTACGCTTACCGATTGGAAGTAATTCCTTTTTAAAATGTTTTAATAAAGTCGTCTTTCCAGATCCTGATCCTCCAGCAAGTGCAATAAACTCTCCTTTTTGAACAGAAAGAGAAATATGCTGTAACGCTTCTTCGTTTTCATCAGCATATACAAATGATAAATTGTTTATTTCTGCATGCGCCACCATACCCATTCCCTTCCTTCCATTATGATTGGTAAACTAATAAACATCGTAAATACAACAAACATCATCCCATCGTATTGCTGAAATAAAATAGATTCGACTTTCGGATAAATGATTAACTTTCCCCCGCCATACGTACTACATATAATAGCAACTATAAATAGAATACTTAAACAACTGAGCGTATACCAATCTAGTTTTTCCATTCTATAGCGAATATATGTCGTACGTTTCGTTACACCAAATCCACGAGCTTGCATAGAATCTGCCGTTTGCAGTGCATCTTCCAATGAACAAATTAATAATACTTGCAATAGTTGCATACCATTTTTCACACGTTCCACAATGGAACCTGCATCTACCTGTACACCTTTCGTCTTTTGGACGAGTGTTATTTTCTGTAATCGCCTCATAAACAAAGGAACAAATCTCACTGTAATCATCGTTAACAATGCTACTTTCGGTGAAATTCTAGAAAACAAATATAAAAATTTATGACTTGAAATAATATCATTATACGAAGCAAACGTAAACATAATCGCCACTAGTAATAACCCCATTACTACTCCAAACATAATTGCCTCAAGTTTAATACGGCTATCACCTAACCAAAATAATGTCGTTCGGCCTCTATGTGTTAATAGCGAATTAAATAAAATGACCATAAAAAAGAAAACGATTGTGCTCGGTAACATCTTTCTTACCTTTTCGCTATTCCCTTGCATCACATTTAAAATAACAATTAATAGTATTGCTCCAATTAAAAAAAGAGGATGAAGACACATCATACATAGTATCATCACCCCGATATAATAGAAAAAATTCACAAAAGGATGTAAAGAAGAAAAACTTATTTTCATAGTCCTTTACCGAATGCCTTTCTTATTTTAATACAAACACCCACTCGATTGTATCGCCTGGTTTTACTGTAACTACACCTGCACTATGGTTTGGAAACGCACCGTTCACACGATATTTCCATCCACTAGTAGCGGTAATATCTTTTTCATATAAATCATTAATACCTTTTACATAAACTCCATCTTTAGAGCCCATTGCATCCACATCTAATCCTGTACGCTGCAATACTTTATAAACTGTATCACCTTCTTGTACATCCACCTTTTTTGCACCTAATAAATATCCTTCATTACCTTTTACTGAGATCGTAACTTGTTTTGCTTTAGGTACTGGTACTGGATCTGGTTTTGGTTTTGGTGGTTCAGGAGTTGGTACTTGCGGAGTCGGTATCGTTTTCTCCTCTTTATTCGGATCAATCTTCTGCTCCTGCTTCGGTGTTTCTTTCGGTTGATTTACAACCTTCGCTTCTTCTTTTACTTCTGGTGCTTTCGGTTGTTGCTCTTGTTGTTTCTCTTCTTGTGCTTTTTGTTGTTCTGGTTGTTTATTAACAGCAGGCTGTTCCTGAGGTTTTTCTTCCTTCTTTACTTCCGGCTGTGCCTGCGGCTTTTCTTCTTTCGGCTTCTCTTCTACTTTTTGTTCTTGTTTCTCTTTCTGTTCGTCTTGCTTATTTTGCTCTTGTTCAGCTTGTTTTTCCTCCGGTTTTTCTTCCGGCTTCGCTTCATCTTTTTTCTCTTCTTGTTTTGCTACTTCTTCTTGCTTCGGTTCTACTTTCTTCTCAGGCTTTACCGCTGCCTCTTCACATCCGGCAAGTAGCCCAAGTGAAAGCAGTAAAGAAATAAACCATTTCATCTTACTCATGTTGCCTCTCACCTTTCATATTAAAAATTAGGAGCAAATGATTGCTCCTAATTTTTGTTAAGCTGCTTTACGTCTCCATAATACATATGCAGAAGCAATACATAATACACCCATACCTACTTCTGTCGCTGCACTATGAGAAGATGCTCCTGTTTTTGGTAATGTGCTACCGTTTCCGGATTTTTTATTTTTAACCGGTTCGTTATCCACAACAACTTTTAAAGTGTCATCTTTTGTTTCTTGTTGCACTTGTTTTTGTTCTTCTGGTTGTTCAGTAACTTCTTTTTCCACCACAACATTTTCTGAATCTACATTTGGTTTTGGATTAATTTCAGTAACAGATTCAGTTGACCAGTCATAAATCGATTTTCCAAGGTCTTTAAACTGAAGTAAAGCTAATAATGCTTGCTCTGTTGCCATTCCGCTACCGGTTTGATCGCCTGGTAACCATTTAAATTCACCATTTGGAAGTTGATATGACAATAGATTTTGCACTGCCTTATGAAGACGGTTTTGATCTACATCTTTCACAAGGGATAATCCAATAATTGCTTGCGCAACACTATTAGAATTCTCTTGTCCATCAGCAGAGAAACCGCCATTTTCTAGTTGTTCATTATATAAGTATGCGACAGCCTTTTGCACAGCTGGTTTCACATCTTCACGGTCTTGATAAGGAGCTAATGCTGATAAAACCATACCTGTTACATCAACGCTACTCGCGCTGTCTTTACTGCTTGCACTATCATAAGTCCAGCCGCCATCCGTATGCTGCGCGTTTAAAAGTGCATCTACTAAAGCAACTCGATTCCATTTTGAATCTACTGGAATTTCATATTTTTTCGTATCAAATGCAAGTAAAGCAAATGTATAACCTGTAACAGAATTCACTTTATCTGATTCGTACAATTTTTGAACTAAATTATGTTCGCCTACCATTTTTGGGTCTGCATTCATTGCATTCATCATAATAATCGTTCTAGCTAAATCTGTCGCTGAAAAACGATTAACGCGCTTTTCTACCTTTTCAGTTACAGCCTTAACATAATTTAATTTCGCCTCGATTGGTATATTCTTTCCAGAACGAGAAAGACCTAGCGCTACCCAATCACTTTCAATTCCATCTTGTAACATCTTTTCAGACGTCTTAGAGATCGCGTCATTTACTTGTGCTGCTGGAATTTGAATGTTCTCTTGCTTTGGTTGTTCTGGTTTTTCTTGTTTTGGATCATCCGTCTTCGGTTCTTCTGGCTTTTCTTGTTTTGGATCATCCATTTTTGGTTCTTCTGGCTTTTCTTGTTTTGGATCATCCGTCTTTGGTTCTTCTGGTTTCTCTTGCTTTGGATCATCCGTCTTTGGTTCTTCTGGTTTTTCTTGTTTTGGATCATCTGTTTTTGGTTCTTCTACAGTTTTACAAGTACCAAATTTATCTAATGTTTGTTGTAATGTTTCTTGACTCATATTGTTCCAGTCTGAAACAAAGCGGAAAACAACAACATCTCCAGATTTTAATTTATAACTATCCGCTCCAACTTCTGCAGATTTATCATTTACATCATACAGCCAGCCACTTGTAGCCCCGGCCATTAGCCCATCAATGCCTTTTACATACGTTCCAAACGACATCGTTTCAGCTTCTACTTTGTCCCCCATGACTTTTTGTAGCAAGCTTAAAGCTGTTTCCCCATCTTTAATTTGCTCTTCTTTCGGACATAACATAATGCCCTTTTGTGATTCACCAATAATTGCAAGTTTTGCTGTATTTCCTTCAGCAAACGTAATATGTACTGTATTCGCAAAAGAAACAAATACAAGTGTAACTGCCATTAACGACGTAAGCAGCCATTTTTTTAATATTGCCATCCCAAAATTTCCTCCCTTACTACTATTCACACAAAAAAAGGCCCTTCAAGGGCGTGCAATTGACACTCTTTTTTTGTAAGTGTCGAACAAACTGTGCAACACCTCCTACCCGCATCATTCGCGGCTATATTTGTATAGGAAAAATAATTTTGTTCATGAACGTATCATTGTGATAACATTCACTTTTCTAGGCACAACTTACTTCCATTTAAGTTATCGTAAAACGATAAACCTATACATTCTGTTAATTTTAAATTTCTGTATTATTTTACTATTGACAAAGAATTTTGTCCATGCTTTATCGGATTTATTTTCTAAGAATAGTAACTTACTAACCTTTAACGATGCAAACTCTTTTCACTAATAATGACGCCATCTTCATCCACATACACATATTCATTCGGCTTCCATTCAACTTGCCCAAATTGCAATGAAATATTTCGTTCTCCTTTCCCTTCTTTTACACTTCTATTCGGCATTGTCCCTAACGCTAAAATACCTATATTTATATTCTTTAGTTCACTAGAATCACGAACGTATCCATATACAATAATTCCTGCTAGCTTTCTTTCCTCCGCAATAGCTGCCAAATTATCACCGAGTAACGCACAATTCGTAGACGCTCCCCCATCAACAACTAATACCGTTCCTTCTGGTAATGTTTGTAATCCTTCCTTCACTAGTACATTATCATCCTTCACTTTTACCGTTGCAATTTTCCCGTAGAATTTTTCTTTCTTCCCAAAAGACCGAAAAGATTGGCGACATATTTGTAATTTATTTTCAAACTCATCACATAGATCCGTAGTTTTCCACATCTTTTTCCCTCTTTTCTTTTTACTTTCTATTTAACATATTCTTGGATTATTTTCGTTTCCCTGTCTAATGTTGCAAGAATTTGTATGTGCGGGAAAAGGACAGAAAAACTATTGCCTTAATTGCCGTCATAAGGTAGGCTGAACGCTTTTGTTTCGCTCATAATAATTTTTGAGGGCGAATGTTTGTTTCTTTTTGTCTTACGATATAATGTAGATAAGAAGGGAATAGATTGTAAGACAACGAAATTAGATAATGATTATCATTCCGCTACTTGATCCAAAAGGAATTTCGATGAAGAACATATTCTTGTTCCATTTCTTTCTAAATATTAATTTATCAAAAATAATTTTAATACTCCCTCTAAGAAAAGCGGTGAAAACAATGGCCAGAAAGAAAGCAGTGAAAGTATTACGTAAACAAAAGAAAAGAGAAAACATGCAACGCTTCACGCAGAAACAGAATATCGGACGAGTTTGCCTCACAGCTAAAGAATTTCGCTTACTGCAGCGCATGTCACATAATTCAAAAGCATTGCGAAATGTTGGATTGTACACGATTAAACAAAGTTATTTGAACGATAATAAAATGGCTACTATAAAAGAAGTGGACACTGCCATGCAAGCCGACACCAACTACTGGGGCATGCAATCAAACTCTGTTCAAGCGATTCGTAGAACCTTATTTACAGAAGTGAAGAGCTTTTTTAAAGCATTGGAACAGTGGAAAAAAAAATCCTGAGAAGTTCACAGGTCGTCCGAAGTTCCCAAATTATTCTCGTTCCACCGACAAACGAATCGTTGAAATCTATCAAGTTCCAAAAGTAGATGATAATGGGTATTGGATGATTCCAATGAATGTGGCATTCAGAAAAAAATTCGGTTCTATTAAAATACGTATGCCGAAAAACTTAAAGAATAAAAAAATCTCCTACATTGAGATTGTACCGAAGCAAAAAGGTCGGTTCTTTGAGGTGCATTACACATATGAAATGCACGTTTCTCAAATGAAGAAACCATCCACGACTACGAGTAACGCTTTGAGTTGCGATTTAGGTGTAGATAGATTAGTAAGTTGCGTAACCAATACAGGTGATGCCTTCTTAATCGATGGAAAAAAACTAAAATCCATAAATCAATACTTCAACAAAATGATATGTAATCTAGGGCAGAAAAATATGGACAATGGAATTTCAAAACGTATTGTAACGAATAAAATGGCCGCACTTTGGCATAAACGAGAAAGACAAATAAACGGTTACATTGCACAAACAGTAGGTCTGTTGTTCAAAAAAGTGAAAGAATTCGATATAGATACGATTGTTATAGGGTATAACGCTGGTTGGAAACAAAACTCTCATATGGGGAAAAAGAATAATCAAAAGTTTGTGCAAATCCCATTTCAAAAATTGATGGCAGCAATTGAGAATAAATGTATAAAAGAAGGCATCCGATTTTTCAAACAAGAAGAAAGCTATACTTCAAAAGCTAGTTTTATTGATAAAGATCCGGTTCCGGTTTGGTCTAAGGATGATAAGACGCAGTATTGCTTTAGTGGCAAACGAATTACGCGTGGTCTGTACCAAAGTAAAGCAGGAACATGTATCCATGCTGATATTAATGGTGCCCTGAATACATTGCAAAAATCAAGAGTTGTACAATTGGATGACAATCTCAAAGTGAAAACGCCGATTCTATTAGAAGTACAAAAACGTAAGGCTGTTGCTTCGCGCATAGCTTAGTGGGTGCGTCAACCATCCATGTGTACGCGACTTGTCGGGGCTTGTAGCACACGCCTGATTCATCTGAGTGGTGGCTTCTTCCATAAGGGAGAACTGCTCTTTTTCGAAAGGGTGGTGCAAGTGGGAAAGCAATCGTTCGTTGCCAGTACCAACCAAAAACATACTTGGGGTGTTACCATAAGGTGGCATGAATGCTAGAGCGTCAACTGTCTAGCGATAGACGAAAAGACCTAGTGTTCTAACCCATGCCCCCACTGAAAGGCTTTATCTCAGTGGGGGGAGTTGACTTAGGGACTTATGCTGGTTTTAATGCTACTATTTTATCGCCCTCACCTTTAGGCATTTCACAAAAAATCGCGGAACTCCCAATGTTTTCAGGAATTGGTTTACGTACAGCAATCTATCTCTCTTTTTTACTTGCAACCATTCTATATATTAATTGGTACGTAAAACGCTTAAAAAATTCGAATAAAGGAAGCATACTCGAAGATAACTGGTTTCCAAGTAATGCTCTTTCAAGTGAAAAAGAAGCGCAGAAAACAGAAGTTCCTTGGACAATACGTCATAAATTAATTTTACTCGTTTCAGCTTTATCATTAATTGCATTTTTAATCGGCGCTTTTCGTCTACATTGGACAGACGCAGAAATGACTGCTACTTTTATTTTCATCGCAATTACAGCTGGAATAATAGGTGGTATGAAAGCAAACGATATCGCTTCTACTTTTCTAGCAGGCTGCCAAAATCTCATATACGGTGCTTTGATCGTCGGAATGGCTCGTTGTATTTCAGTCATTTTAGAACAAGGAAAATTACTTGATACAATTGTTAACCAACTCGCACAGTCTCTCGAAGGACAAAGCCCGGTATTTGGCGTAATCGGTATGTATGTAAGTAGTGCCGCATTACATTTCCTTATTTCATCCGGTACAGGTGAATCTGTTGTTTTTATTCCGTTATTAGCTCCGTTAGCTGATTTCATGCACATTACAGGCCAAGTTACAGTACAAGCTGTTATGCTCGGCGAAGGTGTAGTGAACTGCCTCAATCCAACTTCCGGTGTTTTAATGGGCGTTCTCGCAGCGAGCGGCATTTCTTACGGAAAATGGATTCGATTTATGGCTCCTCTTGCACTCATTTGGTTTATTATTGGACTTATTTTTCTTATTGTTGGGGTTAATATTGAGTGGGGACCGTATTAAAAACTATGACACTCTCTCCTTATTATTTCACCGTTATCTTATAGTAATGATAAAAAGGATTGATCATAATAATCAATCCTTTTCACTTTCATCTCTCAAAACTAAATTTCTGCATCTAATAAATTGTGCTCGTAGTCAAAAGAAGCATGGATTCTATGTCCTCCAAATAAATCTCCATCATTATATTCACAATATATATCATTTTCTCTCATTACAATGTCCATAAGCGTAATAGACTTCTCAAATGTTTCTTTCGTTATATCATACTCCCCTGCGTCTACAGCCTCCCAATTTAAATGTTTATCATTCTCATCATATTCAGACCAAAAATCATTTTTATACTCTATTAATTCTTCCGCTATAGCGACCTTAGCATTTTTATCAAATTCCTCTAAGCATATATAAAGCTTTTCTGCTCTTTTTATCATTTCATATACGTGTACATGCTCATTTCTAACATCCAATTCCCAATGTACTTTTCCTTCGTTTTGTTCATATGTATGAAAAGTTTCATTAAAGATAAACATTCCAATTCATTCACTTTTTATTGATTTTTCCATAATTTCATTTCCTTTCTATTCCCAAAAAAGAAACGGCTATATTTTAAGTAGTTATAGCCGTTGACTTTCATATTATATAAAAACTGCATTATGGAAAAAGTAAAGCTTTAATTGGATTGCAATATCCTATATTTCACCCCACTCTGCCGATAAAAAATGAAGATAGTGTAATAACAAAAGCTCTCGTTCACAAATACAAAATTACGAAAAAACTGAAAAACCTATATACTAAACTAACCTAAAACGGTCAATGTTTTACAGGCAATTACTCTTCCTTCTAACCCCATTTTAAATTTTTATTTAACTATTAAAAAACTGAAACACAAAAACAGGCAATGGAGAAAATGCTGTCCATTGCCTGGGAATACATGAGATATGTGATGTATGACTTACTCGTAACTATTTAATTTTTATCTTTCGTATAGACGATGTAGCTAGGCTCATTATAAACCCACTCACTTGTACCAATTCTTAGCCAACCATTCTTTTCTTCGTATACTGTAGCTTTTTCACCTTTGCTTGCTTTTCTAACAACAGAGTAGCTAGATCCTGCTCCGCTGCGAACATTTACCCCAATACCATTTATTTCAACCGTACCAATTCCTTTTTGAACATTCCCAGTTTCAATAACTTGAAGCATGTTTAAAATGAATGCTGCAGTTTCACCACGAGTTGTTGTTCCTTTAGGGACATATAGGTTATCTCCCATACCTGTTACAATACCTAAGCCGTATAATCTTTGTACAGCTTCTTTATAGATAATTTGATCTTTATCTGTAAATGGTAAGTTTACCAATGGTCCATTTATTCCTTTGTACTGTAAAGCTTTATTTACAATAACCGCTGCTTCTTCTCTTGTAATAGGTGTGTTAGGGTCAAAATTACCGTCTCCTCTACCAGAAATGATGCCTGCACTTGCAGTACGTTTAATACCATCTCGTAAAGTTGAATTTACATCATTTAAATCTTTAAACGTCGCATCTCCAGCTGGAAGACTTAAAGAATTCGAGATTAATTGCGCAAACTCAGCTCTTGTTACAGATCTATTAGGCGCAAAAATGCCGTTTCCTTCTCCTACCATAATACCTCTTCTGTTCAAATCACGAATAGCCGATTCATACCAACCTCCTGTTATATCGTCTGTCGGTTGATAAAATTTATTATAATATCCTTCAACGCCATTTACGAATGGTACCCATTGTCCACTATTAATCAACATATCGGGACAGTTTTTACCACTCCATTTTTGATGTTTTACGATGTTGTTTAATGGTACACCCGTTTCTTTCATTAAATAAGCTGCAAGTTTCTTAGCGTTATCGACTGCCTTATTGTAGTCACCATCACTATTAACTGCAATTTCAATTGCAATAGATTCTCTATTACCCGCCCCATCACCATCTCCTGCGTGCCATCCATTCTCGTTTAATGGTAAGTGTTGATAAATTTCTTTATCATCTACTGTAAAGTGCCATGATGCAGCTCGGTCTGTTTCCCCTACTGCTTGGTTATACAAGTATTGAGCGTGGCTTTTAGCTCCTGCTCCTACGCTTTTATTATCAGTTTCATGAATTGTAATATACTTTGGAATCATATGATTTTGAGGGCGAATATTCTCGTTACCTGCTGGAACAATCCATTCCGTGAATGGAACCCCGTTTATCGTACTAGAAACTGTAGGTGCTGAGAAAACAAGACTACGCTTTGTTCTACCTGAATGGTGAGGAACAGTTAATGTACCCGTTTCTTCATAAATACCTTCTGAACTTTGAAGACTGTCCACTTTCTTATTATTGACAGTACCTCCACCGCGTCCATCTACCCCTTCAAAACTTTCTTCAATACTTTTTAAAACTTGTTCTTCTGATACTTGAAGTTGATCTGTCCCGCTTTGTTCCTGAATACTTATAGATTGATGGTTATTTACAGATGGCTGTTCTTCTGCGAACGATACCATCGATGAAGATAATACCGTTAGTCCTGCTGTTAATGCTACTACTTTTTTATTCAATCTAATACTCATATTTAATTTAGTATATCTCGCTATTTTAATAGATATACCTTCCTCCTCACACTTCTTCTAATGTACATCCTAATAGTTACATAACACCTTCATTTTTCATTACATATAATCAATCGAAATCTATACATTCTCCCAGATAAATCAATATGTAAGAACATTTCAAACAATTATAAAAGAAAATGATAGAAACTATACATGACATTTTACTTCATATGTCGTTCTTTTTCTATGAAATTCACATTTTTTAATCTTTATTATAAATTAAAAAGAAAAATTTCTTATGATAGGTTCTTTCAAGAATCATTGTGGTGAGGGTGTAGCAGCTTCTGTAATAGAGTTAGTTGAAGAATGCTGTTTCCTTCGTGGGATTGAAACGACAATTACAAAAAAGCCCGATTGGTGTAGGATTCATAGGTACCCACACCAATTAGGCTTTTACAAGCAGTTACTCTTCCTTCTAACTTCCTCGCTTTCGCAGATTTTTAAGGTGGATGTCTTACTGCCAGCATACTGCGAGATAAAATACGTATCCATCCAATTCGCAATTATTTCTTCCAGCTCTGGATGAAGTGGCTTTCTCGCCCCTTCTTCGTAATTCTTTTTAAACTCTAAAGCTTTAAAATCTCCCTCAAAACTTTTCAAACTATGATCCATATCTTTTATTACATGTACCTCAGAATCCCCCTTCACATAATCACCAATTCGCTTCGCTTTTTCAGGGTCAGCCTGAATATCTTTATCACCAGCGATAGCTAGCACTGGACATGTTACTTGTTGTAAGTCTTTATAAATGTCATGCTGAAAATGCTCTCTAAACCATTTTGCGTTCATCGGTTTAAAACCAACTTTAATCGTATCTTTTTCTGTATTCATCATTTTCTCTTTTATTTTTTCCATCTGCTTTTCTCCACGTTTCTCCACCTTGAGAAGGCGCATTAGTTTTCCCTTTATTCCTTTTTGTTCTTTTAATTCTTTATAAGCAATTTCTCTTTGTCTTTTCGTAGCCTCTTCTAATGATTCCGCAGCTCCTGTAAGAAGGATAAGCCCATTAACTGGTGTTCTTGCGTTTACTACAGTTGCCAACATACATCCTTCACTATGACCAGCCAAAATGATATTTTCTGGATCAACAAATGATTGTTCTTTTAAATACGTAATCGTAGACTCTATATCACTAACTAAATCCCACATTCCAGTCTTCAGAAATTCTCCGTCACTCTTTCCTACTCCGCGTTTATCAAAGCGGAGCGTCACTACCCCAAGTCTCGCCATTACATGCGCTAAATCTTTATATATGTTCGCCTCAAGCTTTAGCGGTACGATCGTTCCATCACGATCAATCTCTCCAGATCCCGCGATAATGACAACAGCCGCATACTTCCCATCAGCTTTTGGTTTAGTGAGTGTACCTTGCAAAGTAAACTCACTATTGATCGCTACTTCATATTCATCAAAAGTCATCATTTTGTCCCCCTATTCTTTTATATCCAATTTAAATTTCAAACTCGCTATTATATTTTTGTACTCTCTTTCATCTTTCATCGGAGTGAAAACTGGATTCTCTGCAATACTTTGTAACATGCTTCGCTTTATAATCTCTTCATTTCTAACTGTTTTAGCGCCGAGTGGAAACTCTGCAAACCATCCGTCAATCGCATCAAAATAGGAATCGCCATGTAAATGCAGACTATTTACTGTGAAGCTTGCCGCACAAACTGCTGCATATTTCCGTAACATTTCTAATGCTCTTTCAAAATTGCCTTGCATACAATATACTTGCGCAGCAGCATAGTATACTTTTAAAGTCATATTAGGATGTAATGTTTCTATTTCATATATGTCTATTAACATAAAAGCTCTATTCAAAATCACCTCTACTTTTTCAACGCTTGAGGCATTTACTACTACATAATTCGGTATTGTCGCAACGAGTTGTATTAAATGTTGATACATGCTAATTTGCATTATTTCATTCGCCTTTTTAGTATTTCCAAGCATTTGATACGCCTGTGCGATTAAATCTTCCTCTGGAACGTTAGGGCGTATCGTTTCACCAAGCAATTGCAATACTTCATTCGGTTTATTGAGTATAAGATAGCAAGTTGCTTGAAACGATACCGCCTCTTTCACAAGAGAAACATCATCACTTTCTTCCTGAACCCTGCTAAAGAGAGACATTGCTTCTTCTAACATTTCAATTCTTCTATCCGTGTCCTCCGTTAACATGTGATGATTAATAAAAAGTATTCCTATTTGATTTAATAATGGAAAACAAGAATAATATTTTTTAATTATTTCTCTGCACTCCATCATTACTTCATCAAATGGTTTTTCACTAAAAGCTTCCGCTAGTCTATGATATAAATCCTTAATATCTTCTGGTTCCATTTGCGGTGTATAACAGATTAGTTCGTCTATACTTATATTAAAGTACGATGCTAACAGTGGTAAAAATGTAATATCCGGATAACTCTGCCCTGTCTCCCACTTAGAAACAGATGCCTTCGTAATACCGATATACGCCGCTAACTCTTCCTGCGTAATTCCCTTTTCTTTTCTCTTATCCGCAATTACTTTATGAATGTTTATCTCCTTCACATCATCACCTCATACTTTTATTATATGCTTTTATTTCAAACAAAATATGGATTTGAAGTCGACTTTCGTTAACAAAATCAACTGTTAGGAAACATGTCTCTAAAATCAAAGGCAGGGACATATTTGATATGTCCCTGCCTTTTTATTGTGGGGTACCGATACATAGCCATCTAGCTAAGATTTTGAAGTACTGCAAAATCAAACATTTCATCTCACCATAGTTTTCTATGAGATTCCAGTGAACAGCTTATTTACATAACTTTCGAAGTCGGAAGTACAAATTATCTTTTTTGATAGATACAAGAAATTAAGAACTGATCCTTATTCAAGAAAAGCACCCGTTAATTCAATAACCATCTCACATAATTTTTTTCAATACCTTTACCATAAATGGTGTCTTTAATGTCTCTTTTATTAGTGAATTTTTGTGTTTCATAAAATTATTGATCTGTTTTTTTCTATTTGGAACCATTAAAAAAGGTAATCTACTAGGATTAAACCATCCAATTTTTGCAGTTTCAGGTCCATTATTTATTGGTTCTCCTCCTAGTAATTTTCCTGAAAATATATGTTGCATATCATTGTATTCAGGCTGGTGATATTCTCCTATTTTACGTTCAATAGCAATTATATAGCCCGTTTCTTCTTCAGTTTCTCTTATAGCGCATTTATCTAACTGTTCGTTCTCTTCTAATCTTCCCCCAGGCAAATCCCAGATAGGATAATCATTTCGTTTAACTAGCAATATTTTGCCTTCATTATTATCAACAATAGTAAAGCACCCTGTGGTTTTTATAGTATTCATTATAAATATAATCTCCTTAACTTACTCAATTGCTAACAAACTTGTATTTCTCTATGTCTAATAAATTTTCCTTTTTGCTGAATTAAACTGGCCCTTTAATGGAACAACATAAGATGAATATTCTATACATGCTCGGTTAACATAACGTCTCATTAGCGGAAGTAATATATAGATAGGTGCAACAATAATTAAAAATCTTTTATATGTTTTCTAATATCTGCGGCTATTTTGGTAGGATCATCAATCTCAAAAAAGATATATTTATATTTTTCATGACCTTCTAATTCAATCATTACGAGAGGGACTCTATTTTCATAAGAGAGAAAGTACCATTCGTCAGCATATTTAAAACTTCCTTCAAAAATATTGAGAGAAGAAATTGATGTTCCAGGCATACGAAGCATCCATTGTGGAGCATCAAAATAGTCAACATAGACACTCTTGATCGTGTTATAAGGCATTTTTAATTTTAGTTTAAATGCAAGTAATCCTGTTACCCCATTTAGCTTTAGAATCACACCTTCATTATCAAACAGTATTTCTTTCCCCATAATTCCCCTACCTCCTCCTATAAAATAAAACGCCATAGCAATCCCCCATTATTTAAGAGAAGGTTTACTATTCTTTATATTTTTCTGGATCATTAATAAAGAAACGAACTTCTCCACATTTGGAACAAACATATGGAATTACCTCACTATACGTTGCATTTACAACAGCATGTTGGGATGGTTTATTCAAAATACCAACACTGCCTCCCACAGATTTCAGAAGGGATTTTGTCAATGATATTCCGCATTGATTACAAGTCTTTTCTTTCATATAGTTTCTCCTTCATATCTAATCATTTTCCTTATTGTACCATTTGAGGTAACTGATTTGTTCATATTTTTAGATGTATATTCTATACATATCAGGTTAACATAACGTCCTATTATCAGTAGCATGAAAAAAGGAGAACCCTGCTCTCACAAGGGAACCTTCTTTTTTAGTTCTATGAATCTATACATATTCTATACATTCCTATTCTGGTATCGTTTTATGGTTCTTGTTTGTTACTCGATTAGCCAAAAAACTGTATAAAATCTTGCATACTCTTATGCGTGGGGTTTTTCAAAAATACTAGCATTACCAATATATGCTTTCTTATGGGTATTTCTTGAAAACTCATTAAAACACTCTCCAGTCCTTTTGCTATCTTTAAGGGTAACTCTTGTTTATTTAAATTCCTTGTAACGAGGCATTGTCCTCCCCCCAAAGCCAAACAAATGATTCATATTACAGTCTGTTTCAAACTGAATATTCAATATTTAATCATTTTAATATAGACATATAAATAAAAAGGATAATCAGCCCCATAATGGACTAATTATCCTATAAATGTTTATCTAAACTAGAACTTCTTTCCCTATGTATATTTATTTCGTTACCTCACCAAACTGCGCTCTCGTCACTTTCACCAAGTCATCCACTTTCAGCTCAATTTGTATACCTATTTTTCCGCCGCTTACTATCATCGTTTCAAGTAATTGGGCACTCGCATCAATACATGTAGAAAATAACTTCTTCATTCCGACTGGTGAACAGCCGCCGCGAATATATCCTGAAACTTTCGTAATATCTTTAACAGGAATCATTTCAATTTTCTTTTCACTTACTGCTTTTGCGGCAGCTTTTAAATTTAGTTCCTCATCTACCGGGATGATAAACACATGATAATTTTTACTGTTCCCTTGAGCGATTAACGTTTTATATACTTCTCTCACTTCTCGTCCAATTTTCTCGGCTACTGATACGCCATCAATTTTCCCATCGTCTGGATTATATGACATCATCGAATATTCAATTTTCTCTTTATCTAATATTCGCATCGCATTTGTTTTATCTTTTTTCATAGTGATCTCCTTAAACGGTTATTTCATATTATTAAGTTTTATTATACACCCTTTTCCATTTCTCCTACATAACTTCACGTATATTTCAAAACTAAAAATATTGATAATTCAAAAATCATTTGATATAATTTGGAAAAACTTATTGTTAAGGAGAGATTTGTAATGCAAAATTTTAATATTTCTTTCCAACTTCATCATCATACGTAACGCCGTGTATCCGAAGAAAAATTTTTCTTCGTGGGTACAGGGCTTTTCCTGTTGACCCACGAAGCGTTCATAAAGCTATGTGGGTATTTTTATACCCGCATAGCTTTTTTTAATTTAAAAAGGAGTGATTATGGTGGAAATGAGAAATGTAAAAGGAACGAAAGACTATTTACCAGAGGAACAAGTACTGCGAAATAAAATTAAAAGAGCTTGTGAAGATACATTTGAACGATACGGATGTAAACCGTTAGAAACGCCGACATTAAATATGTATGAGCTTATGTCTTACAAGTACGGCGGTGGCGATGAAATATTAAAAGAAATATATACGCTTCAGGATCAAGGAAAACGCGGTCTTGCCTTACGTTACGATTTAACTATTCCATTCGCAAAGGTTGTGGCAATGAACCCGAACATCCGCCTTCCTTTTAAACGGTATGAAATTGGGAAAGTGTTTCGAGATGGCCCTATTAAACAAGGGAGATTTCGTGAGTTTATACAATGTGACGTTGATATAGTCGGTGTTGAGTCTGTCATGGCAGAAGCTGAACTTATGAGCATGGCGTTTGAGCTGTTCCAAACGTTAAACTTAGAAGTAACAATCCAATATAATAACCGCAAATTGTTAAATGGTATTCTTCAGGCCATTAACATCCCTACTGAATTAACAAGTGACGTCATTTTATCATTAGACAAAATCGAAAAGATTGGGATTGATGGCGTACGAAAAGATGTATTAGAGCGCGGAATTTCTGAAGAAATGGCTGATACGATATGTAATACCGTATTATCTTGTCTACAGCTTTCAATTGCTGACTTTAAAGAAGCTTTCAATAATCCACTCGTTGCCGATGGAGTAAACGAATTACAACAATTACAGCAATATTTAATCGCACTTGGAATAAATGAAAATGCTATATTTAATCCGTTTTTAGCGCGAGGACTCACAATGTATACAGGTACCGTATATGAAATCTTTTTAAAAGATGGATCAATTACATCTAGCATCGGTAGCGGTGGTCGTTACGATAATATTATTGGAGCATTCCGTGGTGATGATATGAACTATCCAACAGTCGGTATTTCATTCGGTTTAGACGTTATTTATACAGCACTATCACAGAAAGAAACAGTATCATCTACAGCGGATGTATTTATCATCCCGCTCGGAACAGAATTACAATGCTTACAAATCGCCCAGCAATTACGTTCTACCACTTCCTTAAAAATCGAACTTGAACTAGCGGGACGCAAATTAAAACGCGCCCTTAATTATGCAAATAAAGAGAATATCCCTTATGTGCTTATTATTGGGGAAGAAGAACTTAGTACAGAAACTGTTGTGCTGCGGAATATGAAGGAAGGTAGTGAAGTGAAGGTTCCGCTTTCTTCTTTAAGTAATTATTTGTAATACGAACCACCCTCGTTTGGGTGGTTTTTCTATTTTATAAATAACTCATAATTAGTTAACATAAAAAAATTACATTCTACTAAAATCTACAAATATATAATATCCAATTACCTATTATTTTTGGTAATATATAGATATGAATTATTTTAGGAGGATTCACTTTGAAAACCTACATCCAAGCACTAAAGTGGACTACAGGGATCTATCATCTTTTATTACTTCCTTGTTATTATTTATTTCTAAGTCACGTTAACCTATATGGGATACCTTTACTTTTATTGATTGTGTTACATATCACTACTATTTTATTAGCTAAAAAAGTAGACATGAATACGTACCCTCATTATATTGGCATTATCGTTACTCTAGTTGCCTTCTTTCCTTATATAGTAATCGTTCTACATATTATAGCAGCCATTTTCCTTTTATTAGATGCGGCTTCTATGAATGCAAAAGAAGTGTATGATTCATAACAGGATAAAATGAAACTTTAATCAGTAGAGTTTTGAAGTCAGTTAGCAAATTGCAAAATTTACATAATAACGTTATTGCTAACACCCAAAAAGGATTTACTTTTTAAGTAAATCCTTTTTCAAATTACCCTCCTTACCCCAGACCAATAAAAGAATATTATGTTTAATTTTTATGAATTTCTAAATATTTATAAAATATTCAAATTAACATACATTTTAGTTATATAAAAAACTAAGTGTAAAGGAGATGAATTCATGCTAAAAAAAATGATAGTAGGTGCAGTGGTAGCCATTTCATCATTAACTGTAGGGTTAGGATCAGTATCAGCTAGTACCGAAAAGGGTTATTCGATTACCTCTTTTGAATATGTAACTGTAGATGAAAAGACTGTAGATTCGTTTAACAAATTGGATGCTCCATCAAAGGAAGACATAAAAATAACTTTAGTTCTACCGAAACAAAATCAAAATGGAAACTGGTTATCTTATGGATTTTCGACCAAAGAAAGTTTAGAGTCTTTTATTAAAAAAGATAAACAAAGGTTGAATCATACAATCACTCCTCTTGGTGTCGGAGGAAGCGGACCTAATAATACAGATTTCTATGAACATGCAAATAAAGGTGGCGAGTATTTTTCTCTTAGTAGCGGTTTTAAAAATTTGCCTCTTAGTTGGCAAAATAGAATTTCTTCTGTAAGTACAGCATCCCCTACTGCTAGCTATTCAACAACGCTATGGGAACATACTTCAACTGAAGGATATGGAAAAGGTGTTGTTTTTAAACACGCTGATTGGTATGGCAAAACTGTAAACTTGCATGACTTCGCAATTTCAGCAGTTGATGTTAAAAAGTAAAAACATGAAAATAAAAGGTGTCTTCACATATGGAAAACACCTTTTATTTCTACAACTCTTTCCTATTATTTTTCGTATTCCTACTCTCCAAAACTTTCTCCATATTATGAGTCGCCCACTCCATCATTAATAGAATCATTGGACGAAGCGATTCACCAAGCTCCGTTAACGAATATTCTACTTTTGGAGGTACTTCACGGTACACTTCACGATGTATGATGCCATCTGCTTCAAGTTCTCTCAGCTGTAATGTTAACATTCTTTGTGTGATATTAGGTTTTAATCTTTTTAATTCATTAAACCTCTTCGTCCCATCTAATAGATGATACAAAATTACCCCTTTCCATTTCCCTCCAATGACCTCAACCATCGCTTCCACTGGACAAGAATATTTATTTAAAAATGGGTAATTTACATTATTTTCGTTTGAACAATCCATAATAAATCCCTTCCCTTAACATTAGTATCTTTTTTGATACTATACCACATAAATGTGCGTACTTGTTTCTATGTTACTTTAAAAATATAATTTGGTTACAAAATAAATTAATGAAAAGAGGAACTTTTATGACAAATACAAATCAAATTACAAAAGAAAAAATTATGGAAGCTTTTCATTTCAGACATGCATGTAAAGCGTTCGATCCTATGCACAAAATTTCAGAAGAAGATTTTAAATTCATTTTAGAAACAGGCAGATTATCCCCTTCTTCTTTCGGATATGAACCTTGGAAATTTGTTGTCGTACAAAATAAAGAATTAAGAGAAAAACTACAACCATATTCATGGGGCGCTGGTGGGCAACTTGCAACAGCTAGCCACTTTGTCATTGTTCTTTCAAGAAATATTAAAGATATGCATTATGATGCAGATTATATTAAACATATGATGAATGATATTATTGAATTACCTGAAGACGCGCAAAAAATTAGATATGAATTCTTCAAAAAGTTCCAGGAAACAGATTTTAACTTATTACAATCTGATCGTGCTGTATTTGATTGGGCATCTAAGCAAACTTATATTGCTTTAGGGAATATGATGACGAGCGCAGCTCAAATCGGGATTGATTCTTGTCCAATAGAAGGATTTGATAAAGAGAAAGTAGATTCTTTACTTCGTCAAGAAGGCATTATCAATGGAGATAACTTTGAAGTATCTGTTATGGTTGCCTTTGGTTACCGTAAAGAAGAGCCAAAACGTGATAAAACAAGACAGACTATGGATGCAATTGTTGAATGGATTGAATAAGATAACATGCGCTCCTTATAGCTGTATACTCATACGAAAAAAGTAGAATTTCATTTCTCTTATGTATGAAATTGGTTTTTCATGGAAAGATATATTAGTATGTATGCAGTTTAAACACTCTATTTATTAGAGTTGGACAGGAGGAGAATGAATATGTCTGATATTGAAGTTGGCGAAGTGTTTACTCTTAGTGATGAGAATAACGAAGAGCAAGAAGTAGAAGTGCTTGGAGCGATGGATGTCGAAGGCGCTGAATATATTGCAGTTGCCTTTGTTGAAGATATCCAAACAGAAACCGAGGAAGACATTGATATTTTCTTTTTAAAAGTAGAAGAAGATAGTGAATTCTCATATATTGAGAATGACGAGGAATTTGAAAAAGTATCTGCTGCGTTTGAAAAGATTTTGGATGAGCAAGAGCAAGAATAGAATGAAACACACGAGGACGGATGCATATCCGCCCTCTTTTTATTTTTCACTCATCCAAAGATTTATGCAGCAATTCCAGTACATCTTTCATCACAAAAGGACCGTCTTTTTTTACATGCTCAGCAAATTCAGAAACGAGACGTAGTGTACTCACACTTTCAACCGGATGCTCTCCTGAAGCACTTTCAGCAGAAAGCATAACAGCATTCGTTCCGTCCAGTACAGCTTGAAACACATCAGTTACCTCTGCCCTTGTTGGAATAGAATGATCTACCATAGATTGAAGCATTTGTGTTGCTGTAATAACATATGTATTCGTTCGATTACATTCCTGAATCATCATTTTTTGCAAGAGCGGAATAAATTGAAACGGTAACTCAACTCCTAAATCTCCCCTTGCAATCATAATTCCATCTGCTTCTTTACATATATCTTGAAAATTTTCAATCGCTTCCATCGTTTCTATTTTGGCAATTAAATTAGGTGACGTTTCTTTATATTGTTGTATGAAATCTCGTATTTCTTTTATATGACTAGGTTTTCTTACGAAAGAACATGCGATAAAATCAACACCTTCTTCTAAAAGAAACTGAATATCTTTTTTATCTTTCTCTGTAATAGCTGGTAAACGAACAATTGCGCCTGGTAAGTTCACCCCTTTATGAGAGGAGATATTACCACCTGTTTTCACCTTCGTTTCTATTTTATCCGTACTTACTTTCTCAACGATTAACTCAACTTCACCATCATTAACTAAAATTCTACTTCCAACTTTCACATCATTCGCGATTCCTTCATAATCAACACTTGCTTCCGTACTACTCCCTGTAACTGGTTGCGTATGCAAAATAAAAGAATCTCCCGCCTGAAGTGTAATTTGTTCTCCTTTCATTTCACCTAACCTTATTTTAGGACCTTGTACATCGCCTAAAATTTTAATAGAATCATCTAACGATTTCACTAAACGAATGATATCTTTATGACTTTCATGCGTCCCATGTGATAAATTTAGCCGAACAATTTTCATACCATTGCTTATTAACTGCGCTAACGATTCTTTATTATTACTTGCTGGGCCAATTGTACAAATTCGATCGATTGTCATTTTTGTCACCATCCTTTTTCGTTAGGTTTCCCATAAACTTTAATTACACTCTCAACATAAAAAAAGCCTACTCCCACAAGTAGGCTTTTGAAACTACGAAAGTTTCGTCAATAACTGATTTAAATCTTTTTTCGTTTTCGTCGTTAATGATTTCATTTTAGTAATATCTATCTTTTCTTTCTCCGCCCCTACAATTAACGGATACATACTTTGTCCAATTGTTTTATATTCAGCTGGGTGTGATGTTTCTAACTCTTTCTCAATTACATCCCACTTTGCATTAATTTGTTTTCCAAGTTTATTTACTGTATCCAATTTCGGATTAGCAGCTAACTGCTTATCTAAGCTATCCACTAATGCAGCAACTTCTTTCACACTCGTTTTCACAGCTACACTTTTCTTCGGATCTTTCGTTGTTTTTCCGTCTGAGTTTGTACTTGTACTTTGATCTGTTGTTTTCCCGCTAGTCGTTTGATCATTCGTTTTTCCTGTCGTCTCTTTTTCTTTTGTTTTTACATTCTCGTTTTGAGTTGACGTTTTACCGTTACTTTCTGTTCCTAATGATTCTTTCGTGTTTTTTGCATCTTTATCTGTTTTTTCGTTGGAAGAAGTATTTGTTTCTTTGTCAGTATCTTTCGTTGTTTTTGACGCTTCATCTGCACTTGTCGTTTTTGATTCTCCTTCATTTTGCGCTGTTACTTGCTCTTTCTTTTCTGTTTCTTTATCTGCTGACGGACTACAAGCTGCCATAGTAAGCATTGTACCAATTGTTATCGATGCGATAGCGACCTTTTTCATTTTCATATAAATCCCCCTATGTTTACGTTTTTATCCTCCCCTTTACGATTCGATTTCCCCTTAAAAAATCCCTTTTCATACGAATTACCATCTTTCCGACAGTAATCTTCATAATAATACGTACAAAAACTGATAAATCAATTTGAATATTCGAGTTTCTTCTACTTCATTTTTCTTCTCTGTAGTAAAAGAAAAAGAGTATATTGTCACATGAAGAATTACGATCTTCATATGACGATATACTCTTCTATCAAATTTTTATCTTTCTTGACATTTTATTTATACAAAAAAATAAAATTTTCTTTCGTTTTTTTGTTTCTCAACAATTGTTAACATAATATATTTATGAGTACCCACCATTCGAATGAATAACTTGCCCAGTAATCCATTTCGCTTCTTCACTTACTAAAAAAGATATTAAGCGCGCAGCATCCACCGGCTCTCCTACTTTACCTTGCGGGAACTTCCATACTAAATAATGCTTCAGCTCCTCTGTAATCCATCCTGTATTCGTCGGTCCTGGATCAACAGCATTTACTGTAATCCCCTTCTCCATCGCAACTGGTGCTACTGATTTTGTAAATGCTTCAATTGCTCCTTTCGTTGCTGCGTATGCTAATTCATCAGGCATCGGCCCTAGTGACTGTCCTGAAGTAAGGTTAATAATACTTCCACTCGCCTTGCTTGCATACTGTTTTATAAATAATGAACTTAATAACATAGTAGCCCGAACATTAACCGTATAATGTTTATCTAACTGTTCTACATTTAATTCCTCAATTCTCGTATGAGTAGCATACGCTGCATTATTAATTAAAATAGATGGATCACCTAACCGTTCTGATACCATATAAAACAAACGATTGGGCGAATACGACTGCGATAAGTTGATTTCTGCCATTTCACATCGAACACCGTAACTTTCAATCTCCTCTTTCAACAAAAAGGGCTCTTTGTCATGCATTCCCCACGGCATCGCTTTATCATACTGAGACCAGTACGTGAAAAAAATGTCTATTCCTTTTTGAGCAAGCGCCTTGCATACAACTGCACCAATTCCATTCAGACGAGTGGCCCCTGTTACAATTGCTATTTTCTTCACCTTTTCTCCTCCACCTATGGATAAATCCTCTGCACGAATACAGAGGATCTATCTTTTTATTCAATATTTGACAATATACGTTCTGCACCTAATTTTAAAATTTTAATAAAGATATAATTTACAATCGTAAACATTACAAATAAAACGATAAACATAACCCACAGTCCCACTTGAAGGAAGAAGTATAATAGACTTACTCCCGCTACAATAACTAAAGCTATTAAAATATTAGCTAAAAAATTCCACAAAGTTGTATAGCGACTCTTAAATAATTTCTGCTCTGTATCCCAATGTATATCTGCAGTTTGTGCATCCCAGCGTGTGCCGATTAAATTAATTAACAATAAACCGTTCGCACTTAATAAGAACCAAAGAACCATAAATACTGGAGAAATTCCCGCTACAACTGCCATCGTAATACCGAACACTGCTAAAATAATTACATTAATTAACCAAGCAGTGATCGCTTTCGCAAAAAAGATATCCGAAGCTTTTACTGGTAAATAACGATTCACAAACCAAGAGCTTCCATCACGTGAGAATGAAGTTGTTGCGATGACGTTACTTCCCATTAAAAATAGAGAGGCACAAAGGCCAACACCAATTGCAAGTCCTGCTGATTTTGGATTATCAATATATCCCGTGATCCATTTTAAATTCCCTTCTTGCACGAATAAAATGAAGAACAACATAATCGGCATAACGAAAGTTTGTACGATACAATTTAAGAAGAATTGTGGTGTACGGAATAACGTTTTAAATTCTTTTTTCACATATGCTTTCAAATGTGAACTTTGTACCGTAGATTTCTGTAAGCCTTCTGCTGAAATGACTTCTTTTTTTGCTGTACTCGTTGAAAGTCCAATAACCCCTTTTAAATATGTACGCTCTGCAATGTAATAAAACAACACAAAAAATACAAATGAAATAACTGCAAAGATTATTACGTATAAAGGACCCTTCCAATTTGCATTTTCTACTAATGCTACTGCTCCAAAATATGTAGTTGGAAAATAGTTTGTCATTTGTACTAAAAGAGAAGACTGGTTGTTTGCAAGGTAATCCGCAATTGCATCTTCAGAAAACGAACTTTTATTTTTCCACTGCAAAAACACGTTAATTCCTACAATAAATAGTATACTTACGATTCCGATAAATATATTTCCTCGGTCTTTATTTTTCGCTATATTTGTATACCTCATAATAACTGTCATGAGTAACGAAGCTAGTACTAACGGCACAATCGGGAAGAGTAAGTAAATGAAAATCATATATATGTAATATGTAATAAACGCTCCACTTTTTAATCCGTAAGTAATGAAGATTGGTAGTAAAATAAATGAACTCATTACGTATTGTGTAATTAATACCGTTAAAAATTTGGCTGAAATAATTTGCGCTGGTTTTAATGGTAATGGTAATAACATTTCAATGTCATTGCTGTAGTAAAATACAGTTAAAATGTTCGTAATACTCATTAAAAATACCCATATACTCGCAATCGCAAGTCCCATTGCGATAATCATTCCTGGATCTTGCCCTAAATGTATCATTCCCTCATACATTGCATGCGTGATAGAACCAAACAGTAAAAATCCGACAAATAAAATAGCCGCAAATGAAAATACATACGCCCATCGCTTCTTCTTATCTGTTATAAAATCTGCATAATTTAATTTCAATAATACTTTCGTTAACGTCCAAATTTTACTCATTGCCCGTCATCTCCAAGAACATTTTTTCAAGTGATTCGTTGGATTTAAAATGATCTCTCATTTCATCTAAATTCCCTTTAAACTGCAAATTCCCCTTATTAATAATCGCGACGCGATCACATAATTTTTCTGCCACTTCTAATACGTGTGTAGAGAAGAATACAATCTTTCCTTTATCCGCATGTTCTCTCATCATTTCTTTTAAAATATATGCAGATTTCGGATCAAGCCCCGTTAACGGTTCATCTAAAATCCATACATCTGGCTCATGCACGAGCACACCAATAATAACAATCTTTTGTCTCATACCGTGCGAGTAACTTTGAATTTGATCTGATAAAGCATTATAAAGATCAAATTTCTTCGCTAAGGACTCAATTCTTTCTTGGCGTACTTCTTTCGGCACTTCATACATATCTGCCATAAAGTTTAAATATTCAATTCCCTTTAATCGTAAAAACATATCTGGACTATCTGGGACATAACCAAACGTCTTTTTCGCTTCCATCGGATTTTTCATAATATCTATACCGTTAATCGTAATCGTCCCTTTGTCCACCCCATGGATACCAGTAATCATCTTAATTGTCGTTGATTTACCGGCACCATTTGGCCCTAAAAATCCAAAGATTTCTCCGCTAGGCACAGATAAACTTAAATCTTTTACTGCATAGGTAGAACCATTATAACTTTTTGACACATTCATAATTTCAATCATTCCATCCAATCCTTTCCTTAATTACCAAATAACTATATTAACATTATAGCATACTTATATTTTTATATTTTTGTATTTTTCAGTTTTTAACCTTTAAAATAAATATACAGACCTAACCCAACGATTAAAACGACAGCGAGTATAATATAAATCATCGTAAGTCTTCTAATATTCCCCTTTGTTGCTTTACTATAATTTGCATCACCCTTTCGCCCAATTAACACTGTCGCGACTACAGTAATGACTACAAGTAATACAACGATCATGATCCAATTTAGCATACCTTCCTCCCCCTCCTTACAACCATTTTACAATATTATCCTCTTTATTTCGCAGTATATTTCCTCTTTTTACTATTATTATGAAGCAAACTAAAAAACTATTATTACCATTCCTATCCATATGTCATATATTTATAACATAACGTGATTTATTTCTAACATGATAAGGAGGAACTATCATGAAAACAACTTGGATAAAATATTTAGGATTTCTCGGTTTCTTCGGTTTTCTTGGCTTTTTTTATGAAAAAGGATTGTTTACTATGTTTTGTTTCTTCTCCTTTTTCACCTCATATAGAACGGTTCAACACGATGAACTGTTTGAACAAATCGTCAATAAATCGTGCCGCAATGCCTTTATCGTTACGTTACTAACTACCGCTATCATTATGTTCATTGAAATGTTATTTCCAAACCCGGTGCTACAAGGGATTGATATCGCTCTTATTTTCGGCACGCTTATTCTTACGTTCGGATTCTCTATGTTCTTTTACGATAAACCAGTTGATGAAATGGAAGATGCGCCGTGGCGTTCGTAACGAAAATAAAAGAATACCGCGCCAAATTGAATATGACGCAAGAAGATTTAGCGAAACAAGTTGGTGTACGTCGTGAAACAATTAACCATCTCGAAAAAGGAAAATATAATCCTTCCTTGCAGCTTGCTCACGATATTGCGAGGGCACTTCATAGTACGATTGATGAAGTTTTTATTTTTGAGGATAAATAAAAATACCGGCATTCTTTTCACAAAGAATACCGGTATTTTTCATTTATACAACGATCACCCATACAAAACCGCATGAAATACGCCCAACAGTAAATATTGGTCTTCTATATAATCTTCATCGTATACATTCATCTCGATGTGATACATATCTTCCTCAAGACGAATATTCCAATCTGCAATTACATAGCCTTTTCGTAATAATTTTCCCATCCCAAAAGTAGTTTTATGAACAACAAATTCTTCTCTCTTATATGTAAAGGTAAATAAGAAATTTGCATCCAATAACTTTCCGTCACATACAAGTATTTCATGCTCTGCATCATGATTATCTTTATATGTTACTAAAATTCTTCTTTGACGCTGCCTACTTACATCCTTTGCAATGACGCGAATATTGTCCTTACTATCCTTTATTTCATAAATAATATTACTACCGACTTTCGGAATGAAATCTAGCACTCTCATCAACGTATTTTTATAATATCCCCGTACTGTGCCTACTCTGTCGCTTTCATTGTAAACCTCAATAGGCACCGTATCCGCTTTACTATCACACAGTCGTTTGTAAGAAAGCTGCATCACCCGCTCTCCTCTTAAGTACTGATCAAACGTCACAGGATATTCTAACGCGCGCAGTTCTTTATTTAACTCATATAAATAACGCTGAACACTCTCCACTAATGCTGTAGTAGAAATACATTCCTGAACCTCAAATTGTTGCCAACTGGAAGAAACTCTCCATTGATTGTCCTCTTCATAGAAGAAACTAAGAATTGTCTCATCACGGTCAGGCGTTTCATAACTCATATGTACGTTCTGCCCATGTTGCACTTGCTCCATCCACTGTCCTAAATAAATACCGAGCTCTGCGACCTTCATGCATGACTTTTGAAAAAGCACGCTGTCACTCACGCGAATCGTTACATCCCCTTCGATAAAGCCCTTTGAATAAGCATCATACCGCCGCTCATCTTTCTGTGGGATATTCTTGTCTAACTCAAATAAAAATGTTAACATCTTTCACTCACCTCTAGTTATTACACCGATCGTACCTATAAAATGAACGCAACTCAAATTATATCGACGATTTTGCCAATATATCTACCGTAACTTAAAATATATCAACGATTTTTTCGATATATCGACGATTCGACAAAGAATATCGACTTATCAACAAATATCGACACGATTAAAATGAAACTACCTTTTCTTCCGCCACTTCTACAAGTTCTAAAATTTGCAGCAGACTCTTCACTTCATAAGTCGGCTTAACACTTGCCTTATTCTCTTTCAAACTCGGATTATACCAACACGTATCAATGCCGTAATCTTCTCCGCCTTTCATATCAGAAGTGAGCGAATCTCCAACCATTAGTACACTTGATTTATCCGTAATCCCAAACTTTTCAAATGCATAATCAAAAATCTCACGTGCTGGTTTTTGATGACCAACCTCTTCTGAAATAATAATATGATCAAAGAAATTACATAAAGGCGAATTTCCGATTCTAGATTGTTGTACTTTTGTATATCCATTCGTAATAATACCTAACTTGCAATCTTGTAGATTCTCACATAATTGCACTGCACCTTCTATAAGATGTACTTCTTTCCCTAAGTTTTCAAGATATACGTCACTAAATTGCTGTGCATCTACTTCTATATTATGAAGTGCAAATAATTGTCTAAATCGATCTACCGCTAATTCACTTAACGTAATCATTTTATTTTCTAAATCTCTCCATAACCCATTACTAATCTCTTTATAACTTGCAAGATAATCAGTATACCCTGTAGGCATACCAAACTGTACAAACGCATTATGTAATGCGTGTCTTTCCGTTTCAGGGAAATCTAATAATGTATCATCTACGTCGAATAATATAACTTTGTATTTCATGATGTTCTCCTTAGTTCCTATTTTAAAAGCTTCGTTCTCATTGCTTATAAGTTTTTATATATTTCTTGATGAAGCGCTTTAACCCGCTCTTTATAGAATACACCTTTATCTTTTATTTTCAAATGTGCTATAAATAAGTTTGCTAGCATGACAGCTGTATCTAGTCTATAAAATAAACTAACGATATGAGGGGTAACATTAAAGATACTATCATTCTTATATCCATCTTTAAATTCATCCCAACTAATCTCATTAGTTTCAGCTATTCTCATTAACTCCAGCAATGGATGACCAATTAAAGCGTTATCCCAATCAACTATTGCTTTAACTTCTCCATTATACCCGATTAAATTGGCTGGTCGAATGTCCATATGTAATAAGCATTTTACATGATCTGCTGTACTAAGAATATGTTCAATTGTTTTTGTATCTGGAAGTTTAATTCCACAGTTCGTAATTGTATTAAACCCTTCTATCCGTTTCACAATTCTTTCTGCTATATACTTACTAATCGGCTCTTTAATATTTTTCTCGTAATGCAAACCATCAATTGGCATGCTATGAAGCTTGCTCACTAACTCTCCTATTTTGTGCGCAGAAATTGGCATATGATCAGTATACACACAATCCGAAATTAAAAAATCAAGTTCGACAGAAAGATGCAATCCGTGTATCTTTGGCACCGAAATACCTTTTGAATGACAATACTTAGAAAGCTCTGCTTCCTTTTTCAATGAAATCCGACTATTAAATAAATCTTCATTTATATTTTCTACTTCTCTTTCCCACGGCACTCGAAATGCCAAAGACCCCTTTTCTGAATCTCCTCGAAAAACAATATTTTGCACTCCCGTTCCAATCACCTTTAAATCCTGAACAGCTAATTCCTTATAATCTTGACTTAGTATTGTTGCTAGCTTTTCTCTTAACCCCTCTGCTTTTCCACGTGTATGAATCATTTTATCCCCCGATTCGTAAGTTCTTTTCATTCATTCTCTCTTCGTTGCACAACATTCTCATTAGCAAAATTATAACAACAATAAGAAAAGGAGGCTAATCCAATCAGCCTCCCTCCGCTTTATTTATCTTCTAACAATAAAACTTTCATTTGTTCTAACGACTCTTTCGTAAAGCCAAGTGCTTTTTCAGCATACGCTTCAACTGAACCATATTGCTTTTTCACTTCATCAATCGCAGCTTGTAAATACTCAGCACGTGCTTCGAACATCGCACCTAATATCGCTCTACTCTCATCGTTTTGTAGTTTTGCACCTAAAAAGGCCATCATTTTCTCGTTTAACTTTTCACGAAAACCGTTACTTAGTAAATAATCTTCCATTACTGTTTTCTCTGGTACACCTAGTAAAAGTAATAATAATGCTGATCCAAATCCAGTACGGTCTTTCCCAGCTGTACAATGGTTTACTAACGGTAAGTTTTCCGGGTTTTGCGCTAAGTTTAAGAAGCTTACGAACGCCTCGTTACCACTTACGAAATCTTGATTCATTTTCACAAGGTATTCGCCTGGTTTGCCTAACATAGAAAGGTCACCAACTTGGAAAAACTCATTTATGTTCAAGTCTTTTGCTAAGTCTTGCATAACTGGTAAACACACTTGACGAGCTCCTGTAATCTCAGGGTTTGGCTTATGCTTCACTTCAAAGTCTGTACGGTAATCGCAAATTAACTTTAAGCCAGACTTTTGTAAATACGCAATATCCCACTCTGTTAATCCTGCTAATTCTTCAGAACGGTATAATTTACCCCATTTTACTTTACGGCCTTCTGTCGTTTCATATCCTCCCATATCACGGAAGTTAAACGCGCCTTGTAATGGCAGTCTACGCTCAGCTACTGTTACTGCTTGTCCATTACTACCTACTAGTCTAAAATATGGACGCTCATTTTCGCTCAGGTTTTCAATTGTATATGATGATTCTCCATTTACCGCTGCAAGTAATTCTCCATTTTCTTCAATATGATCTGGTGAAGTACTCCAATAAATACGAACTTCTTCTATATTATTTCCCCACTTTATTTGTAACGTATTATCTTCATTTCTTTCTACAGTTGCTTGTAACCAATGTCTTTGCTGCCCCATTCTTTCACCAACGCTTTCTCTTATAATCGAATCTTACTCTATTGTATTATACGAATATCTACTTTGTCGTTCTCATTTTTCTTTTTATCTTACAAACAGGCAAAAAGTTCTTTTACTTGTTCAAAATTTGTACATGGATTACCGCGAAATACGTATGCGATTTGTTCATTACCTAAATCTTCGTATACAACTGTTCCGCGATTAGGGTGTGAATAAAACTCTAACCCGTTTATAATTTGTTTTGGGCCATAGTTCATTGTCCATGAAGAAATAGGATAATACGCTTTGTTTTTATGTCTACAAACCCAAAGTGCATATAGTTTATTAACTTCATCCCAGTATACATACTGCGTTTCGTCATTTCCGAAACCGACCGATTCGAGTTTCCAACTTAGCTTTTCATGAATTGACAATTTTACATAGGATACGTCATCTGGAGCATTCCACTCTCTACATCTTCCTATCTCACCCATTTCACTTCTCTTCGCTTGAAAGCTTAATAAGTGAAATGGTGTATGTAATATCGTTTTCCCAAGCTCCATATTTACTGGTTGTAATTCAAATAGAAATCGTTCCATTTCGTCTTGGTTTACATATCCATGATCAACAGAAATTTCAACTTGTGTTTTCCATATAGATGTAACGTAACTTTCTTTTCCTTTATAATTTATACCTTTCCAATACACAAGCCCTTTATATTGAAAACAATCTCCTTTTGCTTGAGAAATACAGCTATCCGGAAATACTGGTTCCATTATATCGAGAAAAAATTCCTTTACTCGAAACATCCCAGTTGGAGTAACAACCTGAAACCAAAAAGTTCCCCACTTTTCACCTTCATAACGTTCTGAAACTTTTTCAACATTCCAGCCTTCTAACAATACATGTGGATACAATAACACGAATGAATGCATGGATTGCTTTAACATATATAGTCCCCTCCCGCTATACGAGTTCGAGAGTATACATCGTTCATCCTCCTAAAACTTTCTCACATATCTCTCAGTTGAACTAAGCAGCTGACATCCGTTATTTTCAAAAATATCCTTCATCCACTCATTTTGTACATTTGTCTCACCGATATAATAAGATGCACCTATTTCTTTTAATACAAACATCGCTCCTGTAAAGAATACTGCTTCGTATCCTTTATTTCGCATATTTGGAGCGACTGCGAAATACATAAGTTTTCCTTCTTCTAACGTCCCCTTTTCAATATATGGGATTACAATTCCGATCTGCTCTTCATTAATACTTGCAGTTAAACAATGTTCTTTCCATTGCTCTCCAATTTCTTGTAGCATCATATTTACAAATTGATCATAAGTGACTTGTTCTTCCGTCATCTCGTTCCAAAGTGAATAAAAAGCATCTTCTCCTACTTCTTCAATCAACTTAAAATCAATTTCACTTTCTACATCTTCTACTTCATATATATCCTTACATACAATGATGTTTTCAGTAACATATTCAAAAGAATACGCTTCGAAACATTTCTTATACACATCATAATTTGGGCTTTTTGAAGAAACTTCAAAATGTAAGTTTTCAATTCCCTCTTTTTCAGCCTCAGCAACACAATATTGCATGATTCCCTTTAATTGCTCTTCTGTAAAAATCTCTGCATTATTTTCTTTTATCATGATAGAAGAAGCATTTCTTCTTATTTTAAAATGTTTTACTAACTGTTCTATCGTCGTCATATTCTTCCCTCATCTATGTCATACTTGAATTTCTACTTGTTCTCCTTGCATGAGGAGGATTGTCCTTGAATATATAGAATACTAGAAAACATCGCATCTTTAAAGTGCGGAGGAGGTTCTCCATTGGATATTACAGCGCTGCAACAACAGTTAGAGCTTATACAACAAAATGACTATACGCAACTGCGATATATAGATATAAATGAATTAACGCTCCATATGCTTCAGTATATCGGAACGACTGATAGTTACGTTCGTTATCAACTTATATATAAATGTTTTGTGCATTTTATTCATCATGAATTCCTTATGGATGATCAACTGAAATTACTGTTGCAAACTTGTTTAAGTGATGAATATTTATATTGTGACATATACTCCCCGCATTCAGATGGGGTTTTCACACGTTCTTACACTGTTTCGTTAATTGCGTTAATACTCCAATTCGCTAATTCGCACTACTTTTGTACGGAGGAGGATATTGAAGAAATAAAAAACAAACTCATTACATACACAAACTTAGAAACAGATTTCCGAGGCTATATTGAAAATAAAGGATGGGCTCATTGTCTTGCTCACGTATCTGATGCCTTTACGGAAATTGTTCATAATACGTATACAACTTTTGAATGGTACGAAGAGTTAATTCATTGTTTATTAAATAAAATCTTCATTCCATCTGACCTTTTTCATAATAACGAAGATGAACGCATCGTTACTCCTTTACTAGCGATGTTGTATCATGACTTTCCGCAAGACGAGTTAATTTCTATTATTCATAAAAAAATAAAAAGGCTTCCTCAAATTAGAAAACGCCTTTCGTTAAATGAATATTGTATTTTATGCGCCAACATTAAAACCTTTTTACGCACTTTATTTTTCAGAACGAAAGATGATCATAACTTAGCCTTTACAGCACGGAAAACAGAAAGAATGTTAAAAGAACTTCCTAATTATTATTAGCTATAAGGAGAATAACTATGGGTTATATTGAAGATATGAGAAATTTAGTAGGAAATCAGCCACTGATTTTAATAGGATCACACGCCATTATAGTAAATGAAAACAATGAAATATTGCTGCAGCTCCGCACAGACTTTAACCGCTGGGGCATTATTGGCGGCGCTTTAGAATATAACGAAACATTAGAAGACGCTTTAAAGCGAGAAGTATATGAAGAAACTGGACTTATTATTAAAAATCCAGAACTATTCCGTACATACTCTGGACCAGATTACTTTCAAATCTATCCAAACGGCGATCAAGTACACGGTGTACTCGTTGTTTATATTTGCCGCGAATTCCACGGTGAGCTTGTATGTGATCAAACAGAATCAAAAGAATTACGTTTCTTTCCGCTTGATGAATTACCTAGTACTCTTCATCCAGTTATTGAGGGGATTCTTCGCGATTTTCATCACTCCAATTAAAGATAAAAATAAAACAGCCTCATCTCCCGTCATGATAATGCGAAATGAGGTTGTTCATGTTAGATCGTTATCTCAATCTGATTTCCTTCAGGATCACTTACTACACTTTCATAGTAACCATCCCCTGTAGTTCGTGGGCCGTTTAACACAGGGTACCCTGCTTCTCTTAATGTATTCGTTAATTCGTTCACCTTTTCTTTACTACCTACAGAAAAAGCAATATGTGCATATCCTATTGTTTCTGTTTGTAATGCATCCTCTATCCCTACCCGCTTCATAAGTTCTAGACGCGCACCACCTTCAAAAGTTATAAAATAAGATTTAAATTGCTTTTTCGGATTATCATATAAGCTATTTTCTTCACCATTAAAATATTGTTTATAAAAATCACGCATTCCTACTAAATCATTCACCCAAATTGCTACATGTTCAATTTTCATAATCGACACCTTTTCTTTTATGTTATTCAACTGGCAATTGGATGCTTCATTGCCAGGACATTTAATTTTCTTTATTCGTTCTCGTAATCATAAGATCAAGTCCTAGACTTTTTAATCCATATAAATAATCTTCTTTCCAATTACTCACTGTTATTTTCGGAATATGTTCCGCCGGGATGTACTGCGGACAAGTTTTTACAATTTGATCTATTACAAATTGATTCACTTCATCATCACAGAAGATAAAGGCATGCGGGTTAATAATAGCTATACATGTAGCGATTAAACGAGTAATAGCATCTATATTATATTCCTCTGGATTATTCGGATCTTCACTTCTCAAAGCTTGCAAGAAATTTTTATTATTATACTGCGGGACGAAAGATATCTCTCCTGAGAAAAATGTGCTTCCGCGTACGACATCTCCATTTACCATAATACCTGCACCTGGACCATTTTGACCGGAATACAAATATACAAGAGAGGAATTGTCATAGTTTCCAGTGTTTTTATAATAACCAAGCACAGCAGCATTCATATCGTTTTCTATTACTACTGGTATAGAAAACTGTTCCTCCAAATGACTTTTCAAATTAAAATTTTGGAACTTTTCATATCCAGGAATATAAAAAATACGACCATTATCAACCGAACCAGGCACACCAATTGATATAGAGCTTATTTTCGGGAATGTAGCGATAAGACCTTCAATATGTTTAGATAATAGATTTACGCCCGTATCAATTAACATACTTGAAGTACTCCCCTGTTCTTTTACTTCCCCTAAACAGTTAAAAATTGTATAGTTTGTTTCATTTTTTTCTAAAAATATCGCTAAACCTAACATATATTCTGGATTATATTCATATCGTTTCGCTCTTCTTCCACCACTTGAATCATCTAAACCAGCTAAAGTGACTTCACCGTCTTGTTTCATTTTTTCTATAAATTTACTTATCGTTGGAAAACTAATTTCTAATGTATTACTAAGCTCAACTTTCGTTGCACTACCTCGCTCTAAAAGAACTTTACGAATGCCGCGAAGGATTGTCTCTTTAATCGATTTTTGAGTAACAAACTGTTTACTCAAATCGCTCACCACCTTAATCAACATACTTATTAAACTTTTTTAATAAGTTGCGTTGACAATATATCATACATCATTTTCTAAAGCAATAAAGATGATATATTTCTACTAGCAGTATTCCGAATGCTTCCCCTAGTATACTTAAAAATTGTGTATAACCTATGATAGAAACTTACGGCAAACGAGAAAACCAGCAAAACAAATAAGAAAAAGAGCGTTTCAAGAAGTAAGTAATGTCTTCGTACGATTTTCCGCACTATTTTTCTTTATATGAAACATCTTTCACATTTTCTATACGATACAACATCTGTTTATTCATGCACTCATAAAAAACGATTTCTATAAGTCTATCGTTTTAATAACTTTAGCTGGGTTACCACCAACTACTACATTATTGGGTACATCTTTTGTCACAACTGCCCCTGAAGCAATTACAGCGTTATCTCCAATTGAAATACCAGGGTTAATAATAGCTCCCCCGCCTACCCAAACATTGTTACCAATCTTTACAGGCTTTCCATATTCTTTACCAGAATTCCGCTCTACCGGGTGTAAAGGATGAGTAGCAGTATAAATGTGAACACCAGGTGCAAACATACAATTATCCCCAATTCGCACTTCACAAACGTCTAAAATCACACAATTGAAATTGGAGAAAAAATTCTTTCCAATATGGATATTGTAACCATAATCACAACGAAAAGTAGGTTTAATATGTGATGCCCCGTCAGCTGAAGAACCTAAAAGCTGATTTAATAATGTAAAACGTCTCTCATCTCCTGTCTCCATCGCCTCGTTATAAAGGCGTGTTAAACGTTTTGCCTCCACCCTATCAGCCACTAATTCTTCGTCATCTGCAATATACATTTCTCCCGCTAACATCTTTTCTTTTTCTGTTTTCATAGAATCATCTCCTTCGTAATCAAATGAACCCTACTTATTAAACATGTTTAATAAGCAACCCTATAGTAGCATACTTTTTAATATATGCAACTAATAAGTTTCAAAAGAATATGCGAACTCCTTGCTTTACTCATCGATATGACGAATAAGTTATAGAGAAAAAGAGGGAACGCTCAGTGCTCCCTCTCAAATCCAATCCGTTTCTTAATTTCTGTTAAATTTACCTTCGCAATAGTCCGCGCCCGCTCAGCACCTTTTTCCAACGCTTCATATAATAAATTCGGTTCATTCATATACATAGCATATTTCTCACGTGGCCCAGCTAATTCACGGTCTACAACGCGAAACAACTCTTTTTTCACATCGCCCCATCCAATGCCAGTTTCATATTTTTCACGCATTGACTGCATTTCATCTTCCGTTGCAAATTCTTTATAAATTGTAAATAACGTTTCTAGTTCTTTCGGTTCATTTGGAAGTGAAGAATCTGTTTTGATTTTAAATATTAACTTTCGTAGTTTTTCTTGCTCCGCGAATAACGGGATCACATTCCCGTAACTTTTACTCATCTTTCTTCCATCAAGCCCTGGTAATATTGCACCCTCTTCTTGTATGACATACTCCGGAAGTGTAAATGTCGTGCCAAAAGTATGATTAAAATACGTCGCAATATCACGCGCAATTTCGATATGCTGAATTTGATCTTTTCCAACGGGTACATGCGTAGCCTGGAATAGTAATATGTCGGCTGCCATTAAAATCGGATACGTATATAATCCCATATTCACTCCTGCATCGACCTCTAAACCCGCTTCTTTATTTTGCTCTACTTTCGCTTTATACGCATGAGCACGGTTCATAAGCCCTTTCGGAGTTAGGCAAGCTAATATCCAAGCTAATTCTAGAATCTCCGGCACTTCTGTTTGCCTATAAAAAATAACATCTTCTCCAAGTCCAAGCGATAACCAAGTAGCTGCTACCTCTTTCGTATAACTACTAAACTGGCTCGGATCATGCACAGCATTTAACGCGTGATAATCTGCTATAAAATACAATGCTTTCCCTTCATTCTTCTTTGACATTTGCAACGCAGGTTTAATTGCACCAATATAATTTCCTAAATGCGGATAACCTGTCGGTTTAATTCCTGTTAACATTATTTTCTCACTCATCCTAACTCCTCCTTTCTCAAAATAAAAAGAGCCCCTCATCCTTAAAAAAGGACGAGAGACTCCCGCGGTACCACCTTAATTAGCTATTGTTAGCTCACTTCAACTTCTTAACGTGAAGCAACCGTCTTTACCTACTCATTTCAGTTAGAAGCTCCAGAGCCCATTCCATATTCATCCCTTACTGATTTCCACCACATATCAGCTCTCTGAAAAGTTTCGAATATGTACTCTTCTCTTTCATCGCTTTTCGTTATTTTTTACAGTTTATCACATTTCACCTCTAAACAAACCAAAATTTTCTATTTTATATAGCAGGAATTTCCACTTCAATTGCCTAATATTATATAGGTTTGCAGAAATACTCGAAACAACTTTGGAGGTTTTTTCATGGTAAAATATATATCCATTTTAGGTTCAACAGGATCTATCGGCACATCTGCATTAGATGTCGTTTCAGCTCATCCCGAATATTTTAAAATCGTCGGTTTAACCGCAAATTATAATATCGAGCTTCTTGAGCAACAAATCAAAAGGTTTCAACCTCGCATTGTAAGCGTCGCGACAAAAGAATTAGCAGACACGCTTCGTACGCGTATTTCAACCAACGTAAAAATTACATACGGAACAGATGGCTTAATTACGGTAGCTACTCACCCTGATTCAAATCTTGTATTAAGTTCCGTCGTTGGTGTTTCAGGATTACTCCCAACAATTGAAGCATTAAAAGCGAAGAAAGATATTGCCATCGCTAATAAAGAAACGTTAGTTGCAGCTGGTCATATTGTAACTGAACTGGCCAAACAAAACGGATGTCGTTTAATTCCAGTCGATAGCGAACATTCAGCTATTTTCCAATGTTTAAACGGAGAAAATAATAAAGAAATTGACAAATTAATCGTTACAGCTTCTGGCGGTGCATTCCGTGATAAAACACGTGAAGAAATGAAAACTCTACAAGCAAAAGATGCTTTAAAGCACCCAAACTGGTTAATGGGGGCAAAATTAACGATTGATTCTGCCACATTAATGAATAAAGGATTCGAAGTAATGGAAGCAAGATGGCTATTTGATATTCCTTATGAAAAAATTGATGTAATGATTCATAAAGAAAGTATTATTCATTCTTTAGTAGAGTTTATTGATGGATCAGTTATAGCGCAGCTCGGTGCTCCTGATATGAGAATGCCGATTCAATATGCGTTTCACTACCCTACTCGGCTACCTTCTTCCTATGAAAAATTAAATTTATTAGAAATCGGTAGTTTACATTTTGAAAAACCAGATTTAGAGAAGTTCCCTTGTCTACAATACGCATATGAATGTGGCAAAATTGGTGGTACTACTCCTGCTGTATTAAACGCAGCAAATGAAATTGCGAATGCACTATTCTTAAAAAATGAAATTGCCTTTTTCGATATTGAAAAAACAATTTACAAAACAGTTGAAGCCCATCATAACGTAAAAAATCCTTCACTAGATGCTATATTAGAAGCGGATCAATGGGCACGCCAATATGCACATCAATTGTTAATAAAAAAGAGCTAAAACAGATAATACTGTTTTAGCTCTTTTTCCTACGTATTCAACTTAACAAATCGATAACCATGCGTTACCAACACCTTTAATATCGCATACCCTGGAATTGCTAAAATAATCCCCATAATTCCAAATAAATTTCCGGCAGTTAAAATAATAAAAATGATAGTAATCGGGTGAATATCTAGCTTTTTCCCCATGACTTGCGGAGAAATAAATTTACCTTCTGCTAATTGTACAACCATCATTACAATAATTACCTTTAAAACCATCCCCGGCGAATCAATAAACGCAATAATTAACGCTGGTGTAATTGCGATAATTGGTCCTACGTACGGAACGATATTTACAATCATCGCTAAAATAGCGAGTAGTACTGCATATTTAATACCGATAATAAGGTAACCAATTAATAGCATAATACCGATAAATAAGCTAACGATAATTTGTCCTCTAATATACGAGCTAATCGCATAATGCATATCGTCTAGTATTCTCATCGCTGCTGGTCGTCTTTGTTCTGAAATAAACTTTAAAAAGTGATTTGGTAATTGCTCACCATCTTTTAAAAGATAGAACAATATAAACGGAACCATTACAAACGTTAAAACGACCTCTGTAATAGTACTTAAAAATCCAGTTACATTTCCTGTTACTGATGATAAAGATTTCGTAAAATCAACTGTATAGTCCTTTACCATACTCGCTACATCAATATTTAAATTCTCCTGAATTTTTCCTAGTAAATTACTTTCCCCAAATCTACGTGCTGCTCGTTCAATTTCATGACCGAAATACGGTAAGTTATCTATTAATGCATCAATTTGATCTTTAATAATTGGAATAACCGTTAAAACTAAAAACACAAATAATCCAATTACGATTAAGTATATCGAGGCTATTGATACGATTCTTGAAACACCTTTCTTTTCTAAAAGCGAAACGAATGGATGCAAAATGTAAAATAGTACGCCCGCTAATAATACTGGGAAGAAAATTGTTTTTAAAAAGACGATAAACGGCGTAAAAACAAATGATATTTTTGTTAGTAATAAAATATTAATGAACAATAGTGCAAACCCAAGTAACACTGCTAAATAATTGTGTTCTCTAAAAAATTTTTTCAACTTATCTCGTTTTCTTAAACTTACTTTCTCCAATAAAACCACCTCTTCGAATGATGAAAAGCCCTTATATAGGGCTTTTTATCATAATATAACTCTTTATTTCCTTGCAGATTTCACTACAAATGATACAATAAGAACGAGAACAATTGATCCTAATAAAGCTGGTACAATATGAATACCACCTAGTGATGGACCCCAATCTCCAAATAATTTACCGCCTAACCAAGCTCCTAATAAACCAGCAATTATATTTCCAAACATGCCAGCAGGAAAGTCTTTACCTGTAATAGAACCTGCAATTGCACCTATAATAGCACCAACTATTAATGTGATAATCCACCCCATCTTTAGTCCTCCATTTCTATTATAGTGTAATTCAATTTAGCTACTAACTTATTGTGTAACTATGTAATTATTATATCCAAAAAAGAAAAATCTTGTCAAATCTATGAAAATACAGCCAACAAGGAGGTTTCTATTCTATGATTCAAAAATTAATAACAACTTCTCACAAAACTGCAACTTCTATTTTAAGCATTCAAATACCCGCTTATGAAATTGAGGCGAAATATATAAATAGTACAGCTATCCCTCGACTTTATGATACTGTAGCCGATATTCAATCTTGTGATGAAATTTTTTACGGCTATTTTTTTGAAGATACACTTGCTGGTTTTATTTCTTTTAAAATAGATGAAGAAGAAGTGGATATTCATCGTTTAGTAGTATCCCCTGATCATTTTCATAAAGGGATTGCAACAAAACTACTACTTTATGTATTTGACATGTTCTCCCCTTCCAAAACATATATTGTACAAACAGGGAAAGAAAATACACCTGCTTTGTCTTTATATAAAAAACATGGCTTTATCGAAGTACAAAATATCGTATTGCCTGATGGTGTGATTTTAACCTCGTTAAAAAAGACAGAAAACAATAAATAGTTTGACTAACCTGATTATTTGTGTTATCTTTTACTTTATAAAACCTTTTGCTGAGTCCAAAATTTGGAGCGGGGGAACCATTTTTGTAGCTATGCTACTTGGGGCGAATCTTATTTAAGTAGGGAAACTCTCACTTCCCGAGTCCGACAGCTAACCTCGTAAGCGTAATGGGAGAGGAAGGTGCTTTTTGCCTATGTTACACATTTTGCCTCCTTAATTATAAATATGGGATCGATACCAAATAGACACCTATATTTATAGAAAAGGAGACATGCGCTATGTTACGTTTATCTGATCACGCAATCAAAATGATGGAGCAAAGACTTCGACTCGAACAACATCGCACATACCAAGCAAATAAAATTGTAGATAACTTACATCACAAATACTTCTTTCAACATATTTTTCAACCGAAGAGATAAGTACTAACCTTTAATAAAATACAGCGTACGCTTTTTTCAGTGTACGCTGTATTTTTCATTTTCTCGCCTTAATAATAAAAGTAGTCGGCACCATTCTAGCTTTATATAAAGAATAATATTTCGTAGACGGCTCAGCTAGTTCTTCATCAAACAAGCTCGATGGTTCAGGCTCTTCTATTCTCTCAATTGTAAATCCTGCTCTATTTAACTCATTTATGTACGTACTTATTTTTCTCTTATATAATGTCGCTTGTACATCCTCCCCCTTAAATGTTTCAAACGTAATAGGAGTTTCTTCATGATAAGACGAGCTGAAAGCAATCTCCTCTGTTCCATACATTAAGTTTGAATATACGGGATGCTCCCAGCTAAAAATAAAGCTTCCTCCTGGCTTTACATATGAATATATTAGTTCCAACGTTTTTCTTAAATCTGAAGTCCAACCTAATGCATAAATGGAATATACAATATCAAAATACCCTTTCGGAATATCCACTTCCTCTTCCATTGCTCCACATATTAACTTCGGATTCCACGACTGTAACGTTTTATGTGCCGTTTCAATTTGTGTGCTCGAAAGATCAAGTCCCCACAATTCTTCTGCGCCATGTTCCGCCATATATTGCAACGAATGCCCACTTCCACATCCAATATCAAGAACCTTTTTATTTCTAATTGAATCGAACAAATGAATCTCCTCTTCAGATGCTGTATACGGACCATATTTCGGCAAACAATCTACTTGAAAGAAATAAGGTGCAACTGTATCCCAACACTTTTTATTTAATGCTATCATTTGTGTACCTTTCATATGCTACATTCCCCCATCCATTTTTCTTCCCCTAATAGTAATTACACATTATAACCCGTTCTTCCTTTTCTCTTCGCGCGGTAATTTTTCACTTTTGCAATTGTACCGCATGCTCTGCCTCCTTCTTCACCAGCATACATACCGCACCATCTTTTGCTTCCATTTCGCGAATGATCGTAAAATACCCAACGGCAATCTGGACATGCTTTTAACCTTCCCCACAAATTTTCTTGAATCGAGATAAACACAATGCTTAATATTTTTGTATACACATTCTCTTCGTATACTGGTTCATATGTAATACCTTTCATATCTTCCTTTATATGTACATGAAATGGGTATTTCTCTAACCATTTTTGCAATGATCCTTCACCTTCAATTGCCGCCCGAATATCTTCTCGAAAACTTTTTAATTCCTCTATCGTATGAAATAGAAGCTCTTCATGAAAAGATTCTTTCATAAATTTCTTTATATCCTCTTCTGTTTGCAGCAAATCAATTGGCTCTCTCGTATCGTTTGGTATTCTCCATGTATTTAAAAATTCTCGAATATACTCTAATTCGTTTGGTGCGTTTTGACTCAACTCTATTCACCTTCTTCTTAAAATTTACTTTTTTCTGACTTTATGTATAATTATAATATAAAATAGTTAACCACTAAAGAAATTTACTGGTTACAATATTAGGAGGAGTTCTATGAAAAGTTTCTCAACACCGATACGTTTCATGCTTATTTCTTCATTTTTTATGTCTTTTGGTTATTTTGCAGTATACGCATTTTTAGCTATTTATCTATTAACCTTTCTCCATTTTTCAGCTTTTCAAGTAGGAACAGTGTTGACGGTTATAATAATTACATCACGAGTTATCCCTTTATTCTCAGGATTAATTGCTGACAAAATAGGCTATATCATTATGATGATAGCCGGATTATTTTTGAGAGGAATCGGATTTATCGCTTTAGGAATATGCTCTGATTTCTATACAATTTCTATTTCTTCTGCACTTATTGGCTTCGGAACTGCATTTTACGAACCTGCCGCTCGCGCTATATTTGGCTCACAGCCAGCTCATTTGAGAAAAAATTTATTTACATATTTAAACCTTAGCTTTAATTGCGGTGCAATAATCGGACCAATTGCAGGAGGGTTTTTACTCTTACTCGATCCAATCTATGCTTTCTCTCTAACAGGATCTCTTATGCTGATATTTGCTTTAATCTTTTACTTACTTAAAAATCACTTCCAAGTCACTACTGAAAACACGTCTATTACATTAGGAATACAGGCCATCTTACAAAACAAGTCTTTTCTTCTGTTTTCCTTTATCATGATCTTCTTCTATATTATGTTTACTCAGCTTACTGTCGCACTTCCACTTCATATGAAAAACATTAGTAATAGCAATCAACTTGCTACACTCGTTATTACGATAAATGCAATAACAGGCGTCATATTTATGGTATTATTCCGAAAATTATTCCACAAATACAACACACTTTCGATTATTAAATACGGTGTTTTATTAATGAGTATTTCCTTTTTACTCATTCCTTTATTTCAACACCCATATTGGCTCTTTATTTGTGTAATTTTATTTACAATCGGTGAAACACTCGTATTACCTAACGCTGATATCGCTATTGCAAATTACAGTAATGAATCATATACAGCCACTTTCTTTGGATTTTATCAACTATCACTCGCATTTGGTTTTATCATCGGTAATTATACTGGTACATCTTTTACATCCAAGTTAAGCGGAGTGTATACACCATGGCTTATTTTTGGCGGAATAGGACTTATTGGTTTTATTTCATTACATATTTTAAATACGAAAAAGGATTTCCTAAAGAAGATATATGACTACTGTAAAAATACTAATTTACAGCAATAAGTAAACTTTCAATCTCCTTTAAATTGGATATACAGCCTGCATCATTTTACATATTATGGTATAATCAAAAAGAATGCTCACTAAACGTTTACATAAAACACTAGCAATCTAACAATGCCAAAATCAGAAATCACATAGAATCGGAGGAATGTTATGAAAAGGAAATTACTTGTTCTTCTATTCACCGGAATCATACTATCAGGATGTTCAACTATAGCAGAAAATTCTTTAGAAACCGGAAACGCCAGTATGGAACTATTAACACCAACGATTACAACAAAAGATAATGAATTAGAAATTAAGACTGAAGGTATTGATGAAAATAAAGTGACTTTTATTTATGTTGCTAATAAAAAAGTGTTGGAACAAAAGCTAAAGAATGGTGAATCTTACAAGCTTAACATTAAAGATATCGAACACGCTCATCGGACAGACTACAAACCAAAAGTTCAACTTTTGCAAACGAAAGATAATAATGATGATGGAGAAATAGTCACCTTCAAACAAGTTAGATATACAGTTAAAAACTAATTTTAAAGTTGTTTCATTATAAATGTAATGAACGAAAATATACTTTTAACAGTAGATACATGTAAGGGGTGCTAACATGAAAAAACGATGGATTTCTTGGTGGATTGGTAACCTATTTTGGATTATCGTTTTTGGAATATGGGCAGCTATTATTTGGCTACGAGATGTTGATGGTGCTGGTGTCATTCAAACACCCGAAATTAAATCCATATCACTTATCGTTATATTAATCGCGTTTATCATACCTGTATTTTTTCAAGTTATATGGCTAATCATTAATTTGAGGATGAGTAAAAAAAATAATTATACGATTTAGTTTTTCAATTAACAATAAAAAAGAGAGGAATCTATTTTAATGTAGATTCCTCTCTTTTACATATGGGAACTTTTAAAACGGCACTACTCCCTTTTCTTTACGACGCATGATGATCTTTCTTCTTCATTAACGCTCTTTTCTTCATCGCCTTCGTTAAATATCCGCCTTTAAATGAACGAATTTCATAAGAAGACATAAACGCTTTCGGTGCAATTTCATTAATGATTTCTAATAGTTCTTTTTCTCTAGAACGTTTTGCAACGATATCTAAGCGATAACGTATCGAATTAATACCTTCACCTTCAAATACTGTAACGCCAAATCCAGAGTGACGTAACTCATCTACTAATTCATTACAACGGTCTAGTAAACTAACTTGATACGTAATATAACCAATTGCTAATTTATTCTCTATATAACCGCCTAATAACAGTCCCGCACTAAAGCCAATGACATAGGCAACGATGTTCATCCAATTTGATAAATCTTGAAACACAATACCTAAACTGACAATGTAAATAGCTCCTTCTAACAATCCAACAGCAGCAGCGGATCTTGTTTGATTCTTTACAAGCAAAATCGTACGGATTGTTAAAATGGGAACGTAAATAATTTGAAGCACAAAAATAAGTAGCGCTTGTAACATTGGTATCCACCTCTTTCAAAAAGTCTTTTGTCATGATAACATACATAACCTTTAGAAATCGATGGGTTTTTAAATTTTTTTTTATTATTTTTCATACTATTGAAAAACGCAAAAAAGAAGCGTATTATATTTGTCGTTAATTTAATTACTTGTATCATATCGCTAAACTAAAAAAGGAACCCCATTAGGTCCCTCTCATCATAGCTCTATGTTTTTCGAAGCATGTTCCCTTTTCTTCTCTTCTTCTTTCACTACCTGCATATTTGCATAAGCTAAATTCGCAATCATTAAAAAGTGACCACCTAAAATGCCTGTACCAAATGCCCACATTTCCATTTCATGCTCAATTTCATACATGATAATAGCTCCTAAAATGGCCGCTGCAAATCGGTTTAAAACTCCTAACCCTGGAGCCTTTTCCTTCATTACAATACTTTTCCCAAGTTTCTCCACTCTGCGAGCTAATAACCAAAGGCAATATGCACTTACAGCTAATCCGATCCCAAACCCTGTTACTTGTTTTCCAAACGGAGTAATCGTCCACATAAGTAGTAAACCACTAAAGATCACATACAATTGTAATCGATATACACGTAAGGCTACTTGAATCAAAATATCCGCTCCTAATTTCTCATTTTTTATACTTTAGAAGAAAAGCAGCAACTTACACAGTTGCTGCTTTCTCTTCTTCTTGTTCTTGTTCCATCTTACGAATTTCAACACGTTTAATTTGGTAAGCGTCTTTTTCTAACACTTTAAATTCATAACCTTCCGCCTCAACGTGTTGTCCTTCTTCGATTTCATGATTTTGCATCATAATCCATCCACCGATTGTATCCACATCATCTTCTTCAATGTGTAATCCAAATAAATCTTTCACTTCTGAGATAAGCACTTTTCCATCAACAATGATATGTTGCTCGTTCACATGTTGAATTGGTGGTGCTTCATCTTCATCATATTCGTCACGAATTTCGCCGACGATTTCCTCCAAAATGTCCTCAAGCGTTACAATTCCAGCTGTTCCTCCGTACTCATCATATAAAACAGCCATCGGAATTCGCTTCTTCTGCATTTGAAGTAATAAATCGTGAATTGGAGTCGTTTCCATCACTTCAATAATCGGACGCATATACGAGCGAATGGATGATAAATCTTTTTGATCCTCGGTCATATATCGAATAAAGAAATCTTTTACGTTGACCATACCGATAATATCATCTTTATCTTCTCCAAAAATCGGATAACGTGTGTATCGCTCATTTTGGATTACTTTCATGTGTTCTTCTACTGAATCTTCCAGGTAGAAACCAACGATTTCTGTTCGCGGTACCATAATTTCTTTTGCAATACGATTATCAAATTCAAAAATGTTATTTACATACTTGTATTCAGCTTGATTAATTTCGCCACTTTCATAGCTATCTGAAAGGATAAGGCGTAATTCTTCCTCTGTATGAGCTACTTCATGTTCTGAAGCTGGTTTTAAACCGAATAAGCCAGTTACAACACGAGCTGAACCGTTCAATACCCAAATAAATGGATACATTACTTTATAGAACATCATTAATGGACCTGCCAATAATAACGTTACCTTTTCAGCCTTTTGAATTGCCATCGTTTTCGGAGCTAATTCTCCTACTACAACGTGTAAATACGTCATAATCATAAAAGCAAGACCAAATGTTAATACTGATGAAATAGAAGGGTTTAAGTTCCATTTCTCAAATAACGGGTGTAATAACTTTTCAATTGTCGGTTCACCTAACCAACCTAATCCCATAGCTGTAACTGTAATACCTAATTGACAAGCAGATAAATATTCATCTAAATTTGTTGTTACTTTTTTCGCTGCTAAAGCACCGCGTTTTCCTTCTGCAACAAGCTGATCAATACGACTTGAACGTACTTTTACAATCGCAAACTCAGCTGCTACGAAAAATCCAGTAAATGCGATTAAAATCGCAACCATGACTAAATTAAATATTTCCAATGAATCCCCTTAGTTAAAAAACTAAGGTGTCCACCTCCTGTATACTATAATGTTTTCTTATTTCTTTCTTAGAAAACATAGCCCGATACAAAAATTAAAGAGGTCGGATTTCACTTGTTCTATAATAATAGAGCAAGTGTCTGTATTAAAGCTGTCGTTTGACCAGATAAAGATTTCGATATTTTTTCACGTTGTGAATCAGTCAATCCATCTAAAAGCGGCTTTAATTCCGTTAGCTCTACTTCTAATCGATGAATATGGTCTGTCACTTCATTCACTTGTTTCGAAACGTGTTCATTGATACCGAGCAGCTTCTTCTTCTCCTCGATTTTCTCTTTAATCTCACAAAGCGGCATATGCATTTCTTTGCACTTCTCAATAAATTGTAATGTCTCAAATGCTGTTTCGTCGTAATAGCGATAATTAGATTGAGATCGCTCCGCTTTTAAGATACCTAGATTCGTATAATAATCAATCGTTCGTTTCGACACGTGAGCCATGAGAGCCAACTGTCCGATTCGATACACCTTCCCAACGATCTTCCCCCCTTGTTTATATTACTAACATCATACAATACATAAACTGTACAGTCAAACGTGACGGTTTATTATTCATAATTTATACACAATTCCACTTACCATTTTATCATTTTGTAAATTAACAATACATTACTTAATTCTTATAATCGAATTACATTTCCCATACTACATTACTATGAAAATATCATCATAGAATCGCATATTCCTTTCAACCTTTTTTAATACAAAACATATGATAATAATATTTAATTAAAATTATTATTCATGCTATTGGAGGAGATTGAAATTACTAAAACTATTATCTCTCACTTTTATAACGAGGAGTATTTATTACCATGGTGGCTTATGCATCATACAAAAATATTTGATCACGGTATATTAATTAATAGAGGTTCTACAGATCGTTCCGTTGAAATTTGTAAATTATTTGCTCCCCACTGGGAAGTACGAGATTCAAGATTCCTTGAATTCGATCCCACTAATACTGATATTGAGGTAATGGAAATTGAAAGAGAAGTTTCAGGTTGGAAGATGGTATTAAATACTACAGAATTTCTTTGCTGTAACAATGTAGAAGAATTTTTCTCATCACTTCATACGTTAGATCAAAATATGTATGCGATTAGAATGATTGTCATGATTGATAAGCATGATTACAATTATTCAAAACTAAGATATTCCATTCCTTTAGTAGAACAACGATATCATGGGCTTTTTCCTTATAACCCAGAAATCGGCTGTGCCTGGAGATTTATACACAACCATCTTGATGGTGCATATTTACCAGGCAGACATTTTACGCGGCATCAACATGTCGTTTATAACTCCCCTTCATTCATTGTTAAATTTTACTTTAGTCCTTGGAACGAACATACAAAGGCAAGAAAATTACAAATTACACCCACCCTTTCAAAAAAGGGCGTTCGAATGGGACTTCAAACACATTATGGTCAGTCCCCTGAGCAACTCGAAACTCGATTTTTAGAGCTTAGTAGCATAACCCAAGATCTTCGTAACCACCCTGAATATCAACAATTATTCCCTAAATTTAAACCTTAATATTTCTCACACCATCATTTTCCACACATTTTTACGCACTTAGTCAAAAACAAAACCATTTGCATACAATATGAATACTGTATATATTATAAATTTTTATTTTAGGAGGAAAAAATGAAAGCTGTTATTCTTGCTGGTGGATACGGGACAAGGATTGGGGAAGAAACACATTTAAAACCGAAACCTATGATTGAAATTGGAACAAAACCTATTCTATGGCACATTATGAGTTTGTATAATCATTACGGTATTACTGAATTTATTATTTGCTTAGGCTATAAAGGATATGCAATTAAAGAGTTCTTTCTAAATTACAACTTACACATGTCAGATTTCACGATACATTTAAGCGATAATACAATTACTAGCCATTCTCAACGTGTAGAACCGTGGAAAGTTACACTAATCGATACTGGTGTAAATACCGAAACGGGAGGACGAGTGAAAAGAATTCAAAATTTTGTTGGAGACGAACCTTTCTGCCTCACTTATGGTGATGGATTAAGCAACGTAAATATAAAAGAACTTATTGCATTTCATAAAAAACATGGAAAAATGGCAACTGTTACCGCCGTACAACCTCCTGGTAGATTCGGTTCTCTCATATTAAATAAACAGTCTGTAACATCTTTTCAAGAGAAGCCACTCGGGGATGGCGGATGGGTTAACGGTGGATTTTTCGTTTTAAACCCTGAAGTTTTCAATTACATTAGTGGAGATAAGTCTGTTTTTGAAACAGACACTTTAGTTCAGTTAGTAAACAAAAACGAACTATCAGCATATCAACATACTGGTTTTTGGCATCCGATGGATACATTGCGCGATAAAAATAAATTAGTCGAGCTATGGGAAAGTAATAACGCTCCGTGGAAGGTTTGGTAATATGGCTTCTTCATCTTTTTGGAATAAGAAAAAAGTATTTATTACGGGACATACTGGATTTAAAGGCTCTTGGCTCACCCTTTTCTTAACTTCTTTAGGTGCAGAAGTAGTTGGCTTATCTTCTCATCCCCCATCGATTCCTAATCTTTTTGAACAATGTAACGTAGCAAAAGAGTGCATAACAATTAAAGGCGACATTACAGATTACGATTCTTTATTACACGCCCTAAAACATCATAACCCTGACATACTATTTCATTTAGCTGCCCAGCCAATCGTCACCACTTCATACAAAGATCCTATCGAAACATTTAAAACGAATGTTTTAGGCACTGTTCACGTATTGGAAGCTGCAAAACATACAGAAAGTATACGTGGCATCATTAATGTTACAAGTGATAAATGTTATGAAAATGACGGGAGCGGTAACCGGGCATTCGTGGAAATTGACCGGCTAGGAGGTATCGACCCTTATAGTGCTAGTAAAGCTTGCGCTGAAATAGTGGCAACATCCTATCAAAAATCATTCTTCCACACTAATACTCAGAAACTCGCCTCAGTAAGAGCAGGTAACGTCATCGGTGGTGGGGATTGGGCAGAAGACCGATTATTCCCAGATGTCATTCGTGCATATTTACAAGATGGTACATTAACGATTAGAAACAAAAAGGCTATTCGCCCGTGGCAACACGTATTAGATCCTTTACACGGCTATATCCTTTTAGCTGAAAAACTTTGGACAGACGCTGCATATGCAGAAGCATGGAATTTCGGCCCGTTGAACGAACCTAACAGAACCGTTCATGATGTCATTCAATCTGTAATAAAATTATGGAATAAACAACTAACGATCACTTCCCCCTCTACAAACACTCCTTATGAATCGCCTGTTTTAACACTCGATAGTACAAAAGCAGTAACTAAACTCGGCTGGACTCCTAAGTTATCAACAGATAAGGCTATCACTTGGACTGTTGATTGGTACAAAAAATATGCATCTGGTGAAAATATCGAATCTTTCACGCGACAACAAATCGATGCATTCAAAAATTTATAAGGGGGCTATAAAATGGAACAGAAAAAATGCCGTTTTTGCCACTCATTACTCAGCAACACTTTTTTAGATTTAGGTGTTTCTCCTCTCGCTAACTCATTTGTTTCTCCAGAAAACGCATATAAAATGGAACCATTTTATCCATTGCACACATTTGTTTGTCACTCTTGTTTACTCGTACAATTAGATGAATTTGAATCTCCGCACAATATTTTTCATGACTATTTATACTTTAGCTCTTACTCATCAAGCTGGCTACTGCATGCTAAACAATATGTAGAAATGGCGATTAAGCGTTTCTATTTAAAGAAAGACTCCAAGGTGGTTGAAATCGCGAGTAACGATGGGTACTTATTACAATACTTTCAAAAAGAAAATATCGAAACATTGGGAATTGAACCTGCAAAAAATGTAGCAGAAATCGCTATCCAAAAAGGAATTCCTACTGAAGTGAATTTTTTCAGCAACGACTTAGCAAAAAAATTACCACAAGCTGATTTAATCATCGCTAATAACGTATTAGCACACGTTCCAAACTTGCATGATTTTGTCGCCGGTTTAAAAACGTTATTAAAACAAGATGGCACGATAACAATTGAATTCCCTCACTTACTAAACCTCATATCCTTTAAACAGTTTGATACGATATACCATGAGCACTTCTCCTATTTCTCACTTATAAGCCTGCAAAAAGTTTTATCTCACCATCATTTACAAATTGTCGATGTAGAAGAACTTGCAACGCACGGTGGTTCCTTACGTATTTTTGTAAAACATCATAGCGACGAATCAACTATCCATTCTAGTGTTACAAAATTAATCCAAAAAGAAGTGGATCACGGGCTAAATACATTAGATTGTTATCTCCTTTTTTCTAAACGCATCGAACAATTGAAAATAAATATTTTACAGTTTTTTATCGAAGCGAAAGCTTTAAACAAACAAATTATCGGTTACGGTGCGCCAGCTAAAGGAAACACCCTTTTAAATTATTGCGGGATAGGAAAAGAATTTCTAGCTTATACAGTAGATAAAAACCCTCATAAACAAAATCTTCTTCTACCAGGAACCCGCATTCCAATAAAATCTCCAGAAGAAATAAAACGTACAAAACCTGATTACATTCTTATACTTCCTTGGAATTTAAAAGACGAGATTATGAAAGAATGCTCTTTCATTCGTGAGTGGGGCGGCAAATTTTTAGTAACAATACCAGAAGTTGAGGTAATTGAGCCATGAAAAAAATCCTTGTAACAGGCGGTAGCGGATGGATTGGTAAATATGTTGTACATTCTCTTATTCAAAAGGGCTATGAAGTGCACGCCACTTACAATACAAATAAGCCTTCCCATCTTTCTTGCCATTGGCATAAAGTCAACTTACTTTGCGATGAAGAAGTAAAAAAACTCATTTACGACATGAAGCCTAGTCATCTCATTCATTTAGCTTGGGAAGCAGTGCCGCCAGCGTGTTATGTATCTATCAATAATTACTATTGGCTTACGTCTAGTATCTCATTGATTCAACACTTCACAACATGCGGCGGAAAGCGAGTCGTCGTTGCCGGGACTGGCGCAGAGTATGAATGGTTTAACGGTGTATTATTTGAAGATTCACCGCTTCTTTCTTATAAAACCCCGTATTCATTATGTAAAAATGCACTACACTCCTGGCTCCAAACGTACGCTGAGCAATCAGGCCTCAGCATGTGTTGGGGCCGCATTTTTCATATGTATGGCCCTCACGAACAAGGGAATCGACTCGTTTCTAACATCATCACTTCTTTATTAAAAAACGAGGAAGCACTATGTACACATGGAAAACAATCAAGAGATTTCCTCCATGTGAGCGACGTCGCTGATGCTCTCATAACAGTATTAGAACATGGCGTTACAGACACAATCAATATCGCTTCGGGTCAATCTGTACAAATTAAAGAATTAGCATCTATCATTGGGAAAAAGATAGGAAAAGAACATCTAATTAAACTAGGTGCAATACCTTTCTCTAAAGATGAACCTTTATTTGTCGGCGTTAATGTAGAACGTTTAAAAACTGAAGTAAACTGGAAACCGACATACGATCTAAATACAGGAATCGAAGCAACAATTTCATGGTGGGAATCATTTATACAAAAACATAACGGTACGCATCACTAAAACGTAAATCCTTCGTTCCTCTTGCTAATTCCTTATACCATTCTTCTAATCTTTCCGGCGTAATAATATGGTGTGTACCCATCCCCCCATGCTTACTAGCTTCAGAAAGAGTCGGACCAATTTGTAACTTTCTCTTTCTCATCGCATCGTTCCACGGACTAAATCCAAACCATAATATACAAGCAAGAGGGGGATAAATCATAGATTCATGCGCGGATAAATGTCTTCCAACTGTATAACTTCCGTGTTCATGATTATGAATAAATCTACCTCTTCTCCACAACGGCCAATCTTCTGGTAAATAACCATGAAATCGCTGTTTCATTAAAGGGAGTCCAAAGTTAAGGTCCGGATAACTGTAGTTAGGATCATCAACCATAATAAGCCCTTCTAGCCAATACATCCTCCCTCCCAATTCATTTAGTGATTTCCAAAACTGATTTTTATCTTGCACACAAAGAAACTCAGTCGTATTTAAAATCATTTTCCATCCTTGTATTTCTTGTTCTACCCTCATCACTTCATGATCCGTCGCATATGCATCAAACTCTGGATTTACAGAATCTCGCACTTCCCAATGCGGTGCGAATTTCTTACAAATCTCCACCGAACGATCTGTTGAGCCTTTATTAATTAAAATACCATGATCAAACAGTTTCGTATGATGAGCAAGCCACCACGGTAATAAATACTCTTCGTTATAAAAATGAGAAATAACGGTTGTAGTTATAATAATCTCCTCTTTCTCTATTAATCTATTTTTCATCCTACAACCAATATACTCATAAACTAAAAATATGTTTCCTATATTAATAACCAAATCGTATTACTAATATTTTTGTAAGTTTTCCTTTGGTACCCAGCCATCCTCACCACCTGTTTTTTCACACCAAACCCATCCATTCAATTCTTCTAACCCAATCAATCTTTCTCCAATACTTACATTTAATTCTTTGGCAGTATATTGTTTCGTAATGATTCCTACATCAGTTATATTTTTCATTATAATTTGCTCCGGAACCCACCCTTTCCGGTCATATTTCTCTTCGTGACAAAACATCCAGTTTTCCCAATTTTCAGGACCATCGTAACTCTCTATCATTTTCACTACATCCCCCTCTTCTAAGCGAATTGGATCAGGATAATTGCTAACATGTGATTTTATAACGATATATTTCATAACAACCTCCAATAATCAGAAAATTAAGTTATAATATCATTATAACTTAAGAAGGAGGAATACACATGTACTACAACACTTCATTCGAAAACGATCAACCTGTAGGCCGTCTATAAACTAAGACGGGCATTCATATAACACGTGCACTATGCCTCGTCTTAGGGAACTCATCATACCCTAAAAATAGACGGAGGTACTTTACATGAAACAAACCATTTTAGGAGCTATATGTTTATCACTAGCAGCTAGTATATGGGGCGGTATGTATGTTGTTAGCAAATATGTACTCGACTTTATCCCACCACTCACACTCGTTTGGCTACGCTTTATCATTGCTTTTGTTGTTTTGTATATGATTTTAAAAATTACTGAGAAAAAGCAAAAGAAAACAGTAACCATTCGTAAAAAAGATTGGCTATTATTCGCTTGGATTGGATTTATCGGATATTTCATTTCGATCACTTGTCAATTTATCGGAACAAAATTATCCGACGCTCATACAGGATCTTTAGTAACATCAGCTACACCTGCATTTATGGTTATATTTGCAGCGATCATTTTAAAAGAAAAACTAACCGCTCGTAGATTACTATCTACCATCATAGCGACAATCGGTGTCATTATCGTAATCGGATGGGATATTGAAATTGGCTCCTATTTTATCGGTACAATCATATTAGTCGAGGCAGCTATTACGTGGGCTTTACTATCTATTTATGTAAAAATTGCTTCAGCTCGATTTTCATCTTTAGTGATTACAACGTACGCTATTTTCTTTTCACTCTTTTTTATTACACCTTTTATGATATGGGAATTTCAATCAAACTCTATTGAACATATGAACCTATATGTAGTATTAGGCGTACTTTATTTAGGAATCATCTCAACGGCAGGTGCCTTTTTCCTTTGGAATAAAGGATTAGAATTAATGGACGCTAGCATCGGTTCGTTATTTTTCTTCTTCCAACCTATCGTCGGTTCGTTGCTCGGTTGGTTCTTATTAAATGAGACATTAAATAGTAACTTTTTTATTGGTGGTATTCTTATTATATGTAGCGTTTTCATTACTACTTTTGAAAGGAAATGAAAAACAGGCAGAGATTAAATATCTCTGCCTGCCTTTTTACACTCTTTACGCACCCCAATGCGATGGCCGGGACAACAATTTCGGTAATTTCGTATGTTTGTCCCCTCTCGCCGCATTAACTTGAACTTGCGTCAGAAAAATACTATTTGTAAAATCAGTCCCGCGAATATCTGCATCTCGTAAATCTGCTCCAATGAGATCCGCCCCTCGTAAGTTTGCACCATTTAAGTTTGCCGCAATTAAATATGCTCCTCTTAAATTCGCCCCTTGTAAATTTTTCTTTTTCAGGTTTGCTCCCATAAGATCTGCGCCGCGGTGTATGATTCGTTTCCTACGCGCAGTATTCATTTCTTTCCATACTAGTTCGCTCGTTTCTAAAAGTAAAATATTCACTTCTGCACGATGTAATGGGATATTTACTTTCATTAACTCGTCCGCATTTAAATTCGAAAGTCGCTCCGTCTCTTCAATTGCTTTACTTAATTCTTTATGGATCGATTGTGTCGCCTTTAATAAAATAGCCTCATTTAAATACCAAAGCATTTCATGGAGCTGATGCATAACTGGAAAAGCATCATACATTTTTCTCGCATGCTTAGCATCTTTCCGCCAATCAATCCCGTTAAATGTAACTTGAGAAATCTTCTGTCCAGCGCCGAAACACTCAAATACTGTACAACCTTTATAACCTTTTCCACGAAGATTTTTATGTATGCTGCATTTAAAATCTGATTGTAAATTGGAACATGGTTTACCACCATCTTTATTCACTGCAAAATCTACTGACGCTGCGAACGGTAACGCCACACAACATAAACCGAAGCATTTTTCGCAGTTTGCTTTTAAATGATCGTTATGATTAGTCAAAATGTATACCCCCTGTTGTCTTTTGACTATTTCATAATATTCTAACTGCATGAAATAATCAATTTAAAAATAAACGAGCGCCTTTCATTTCAAATCACAACTTTATCATTCTATTTCCTTTCAATTGAAAAGGACTAACTCTGCTCATTGAATTATAATTAAATTATAAATATTCAAACTAAAAGGAGAGTTACTATGGCACTACAAATGAAAACAAACTGTCAAATTTGCGATCAATCGCTAGAACAAGATTCTGAAGCATACATTTGCGTATATGAATGTACATTTTGTGCACCATGTACAGAAGAAAGACATAACGTTTGTCCAAACTGCGGCGGCGAGTTAGTACGTAGACCGAAAAAGAAACAGTAAAAAGCAAAGCGATATCGCTTTGCTTTTTTTTAGGCATATGAAATTATATCAACGATTTTTCAAATATATCGAACACAAATTCAAATATATCAACGATTTTTTTAATATATCGACGTTTCGACAAAGGATATCGACTTACCGACAAATAACGACACCTCTGCATGCATTCAGCTTCAACACAACTTAAACATTTAAAAACTTAACACAAACAGGCTCCGGCACAACAACATCAGATTGTAAAAGTGTTAACTTCCCTGTCGTTTCATTTCTTGAAAATAATACAAGATTATGCGACTTTTCATTTGAAGCAATAAGGAACTTTTCAGTAGGATCTAATACAAAGTCTCTTGGCCAATTTCCTTCTGTAGATGTGTGTTCCACAAATGTAAGCTCACCTGAGTTTTGATCCACACTGAAAACAGCGATACTATTATGACCACGATTGCCTGCATATACAAACTGGCCGTCAGAAGAAATATGAATCGCACTTCCTTGATTATTTTCATCAAACGCGGCAGGAATAGTAGAAATATACTGTACTTCTGTAAAAGCTCCTTCTGCCGGATTATATGTTAACACAATAACCTCTGAACTAAGCTCCGTCATCACATACGCATACTTTCCATTCGGATGAAAAGTAATATGTCTCGGACCACTTCCTGGATTTACAGCCAAGCTATTCACTTCTTTTAATACACTATCTTTTATTTCATACGTAATTATTTTATCTATCCCTAAATCAACACCTACCACATATTTTTCATCAGGCGTATATCCTGCGTAATGCGCATGTGGTTTCTCTTGGTTTTCCTTATTCAGACCTGAACCTTTATGCGTTATAATAGAGGTCGCAGGATTTACAGATCCATCTTCTTCATTTACTGCGAAAGACTCAATCGTTCCTTTATGATAATTTGCTGTAACTACCGTGTGAGTCCCACTATCAACACTCACATGACAAGGAGAAGCCCCTTCTACCACTTGTCTATTTTTCTCCTTTAGCTCTCCAGTTTTACTATCAATCAAATGAGCAGCTACACCACCAGATTCTCCTTCCTTAACAACGGAATAGAGATATTCATTATTTCGGTTAATCGTTACATATGTAGGATTATCCAACTTGGCCGCAAGTGTTACATTACTAATTTTCTTTGCTTCCGTGTCTAAAATAAACTTATATATTCCTTCACTTTTTTCTTTCGTGTAAGTTCCAACATATCCAATAAACTCTTTATTATCCTTCATTTTCATAACCCTCTCTCCCTATATTTTTCATTCATCTTACTTCCTATAATATTTTATGTTGAAAGAGTATCCTAAAAAATTAGAGTACCTCTTTATACGTTACCATATTTTCTTGTTAAATAGCTTTTAAACCCACTTTTTTTGGTACGCTGCTATACTTTCATATTCTTCTTCCAATTGACGAGACAGACGAATATAGATTGGTGTTAAATCTTTATACTTTTCTACACTTTCCATGTTTGGTTCATGGTGGAAATTCGCCCCTACCATTTCAGAAACTACATGCAACGTATCTACTTCACCTAAACTATATAAACCGAGGATTGCTGCTCCTAAGCAAGAGCTTTCAAAACTTTCCGGAACATATACGTCTTGATGGAAAATATCTGCCATCATCTGTCTCCAAAGTTCCGATCTTGCAAAACCACCTGTCGCTTGAATTTTTTTCGGTTCACCAATGAGTTCTTTTAAAGCGAGAAGAACGGTGTATAAATTATAAATTACTCCTTCTAAAACAGCACGGATAAGATGTTCTTTCTTATGATGCAATCCAAGTCCGAAGAAAGATCCTCGTGCATTTGCATTCCATAAAGGAGCTCTTTCTCCTGCTAAATACGGATGAAATAATAAACCGTCGGACCCCGGACTCACTTTTGCTGCTATTTCAGTAAGCACTTCATATGGATCTTTTCCTAAACGCTTCGCAAGCTCAATCTCTGAAGTACCTAATTGATCACGAGCCCATCTGAAAATCATACCACCGTTATTAACCGGTCCACCAATTACCCAATGGTCTTCAGTTAAGGCGTAACAAAAAATTCTACCTTTTGGATCTGTTACAGGACGATTTGTTACAGCACGTATCGCACCGCTTGTACCAATTGTCACAGCAACAACGCCAGGATCTATTGCATTTACACCTAAATTGGATAGGACTCCATCACTCGCTCCTACTACAAATGGAGTAGAAACAAGTACATTCATTTCTTTGGCAAGCTCTTCATCTAATCCTGTTAAGCTGTGCGTCGTTGGAACAAGTTTAGAAAGCTTATCATCTGTAATGCCCGCTACACGTAAAGCCTCTTCATCCCATTTTAAAGATTTCAAATTGAACATTCCTGTCGCTGATGCTATAGAATAATCAATTACATACTCCTTATATAACTTATAAAAAACATACTCTTTAATAGAAATAAATTTATAAGTTTTTGCGAACAATTCTGCCTGCTCATTTTGTAGCCAAACTAATTTCGAAAGTGGTGACATCGGATGAATTGGTGTCCCAGTCCGTAAATAAATTTCATGACCATTCATATCATTCTTTATTTTCTCTGCCCAGCTTGCACTTCTATTATCTGCCCAAGTAATACATCTCGTTAACGGCTTTCCCTTCTCATCTACAGCAATGATACTATGCATTGCCGAACTAAAAGAAACACAAAGAATATCATGCGGCTGTACACTACTTGACTGTACAGTTTCTTTAATCGTATGTATTACTGCACGAAAAATTTCTTCTGGGTCTTGTTCTGCTGTTTCCGGCGTAGGAGAATATAAAGGATATTCAATTCCATGACTTGCAATAACAGATCCATCCGTAGAAAATAGAACTGATTTTGTACTAGTTGTCCCAATGTCTACACCAATCATATATTTTGAACTCACCATTTCTTCCTCCTAACAAAAAATTACTACAGTATCCCACTATAAAAACATCTTTATTTTAAACAAACATATCGAGTAGTAAAACTCCTCCAAAAGCGATAAATGAAAGTAATGTTTCTAATACTGTCCATGTTTTAAATGTTTCTTTCACTGTTAAACCTAGGTATTCTTTTACCATCCAGAACCCAGCATCGTTTACGTGAGAAAACATTAATGCTCCTGCACCCGTTGCAATGACGAGTAATTCTAAATTCACACCTGTCGTATTTTCAACGATTGGCGAAACGATACCCGCTGCTGTTGTTAAGGCGACTGTCGCTGACCCTGTCGCAATTCGAATTAATCCAGCTACCATAAATGCTAATACAATTGGAGATAGTGCTAAATGCTCAGACATTTGAGCAATAGCATTCCCTACACCACTATCGATAAGAATTTGCTTAAATCCCCCGCCGGCACCAATAATCGCAACGATTGAACCGATTGGTAATAAGCTATCTTCTGTTACCTTCTTAATAGCCTTTTTATCGATACCTTGACGAAATCCAAGAAAATAAAATGCTGCAAAACATGCAATCAAAAGTGCAATGATAGGACTACCGATTAAGGTGACCATCTTCATCAAAGTAGTAGAAAGCGGAACATAAGGAGCTGCTGCCGCTAACACCATTAACATTACAGGTAACAATATAACTAAAAACGAAACTCCTATTCCTGGTAATTTCGTTGATTTTGTATTTACACGAATCAATTCTGGCTCATTTTCAGGAATTACACGTTTGTGAATCCATTTAGCGAATATAGGACCTGCAATAATCGCTGCAAAAAATGTAATAATGAGTGAATACAATAATACCTTCCCAAGATTCGCTTTATAAATACCTATTGCAACGATTGCCCCTGGATGCGGAGGAACAAGGCCGTGTACGACAGATAACCCAGCAATTGCTGGTAATGCTATCAATAAAATATTTTGTTTCGTTGTTTTATGAATAGAAATTACTAACGGCAATAATATTAAAATGCCTACTTCAAAAAATACTGGAATTCCAATAATAAAACCTGCAATTAACATCGCCCATGGTAAGTTTTTTATTCCGAAGGATTTAATAAAGAACTCTGCCACCTGCATTCCAGCACCTGACTCTGCCATCATTTTCCCTAAAATTGTACCTAATACTAAAATACCTACTAAATGCCCAAGAACACTTCCGACTCCCGTTTCATAAGCACTCACTATTTTATCCATTGGCATTCCAGACATAATTGCTAAAAATAAACTTGCAATCGTTAAACTAATAAACGCGTGCCATCTCCACCACGATACCCCTAAAATAACAATTACAATTGATAATAATGTAATCATTAAAAGGTACATATTCATACGCAATTCCACCCCTTTATGTAAACCCTTTCAAAAATGATATACAATGAAAAGAACCTATATAGTTCTTTTTTGAGTAAAAATTTATATATCGATATACAACTCATCTTCACAACATAATAATTTATATAAAAAGAATCTCCCTTATCAGAGATATACTTTAACTCATCTCTCTGATAAGGGGATTTCTCTTTCATAATTGTAATGTTATTGTGATAAACGCTTCGCGTAAGCAAATTTTCCTTTTTTAAAAGTGAATGACGCTTTCTTCTCTTGCTGTTTTCACATAGTAAGACTACAAACTCGGGATCCCGTTTAAACGATGAAGTTACTTAGGATTTGTCCTCTCATGAAAAGCAATTTTCGGAAAGCTCCTTCACTTTTATGCATTATAATTTAGGAGCTTTCGCCCAGTCCGCAGCAAACTTCTCAATACCTTGATCTGTTAATGGGTGCATAGCAAGTTGTTCAATTACTTTATAAGGGATTGTTGCAATGTGAGCACCTGCCATCGCTACACGAGTTACATGATCTGGATGTCTAACAGAAGCCGCAATAATTTGTGTATCTAATTGGTGAACATCGAATAATTCAGCAATTTTAGCAACTAATAATACGCCATCTTCAGAAATATCATCTAAACGTCCTAAAAATGGAGAAACATACGTTGCACCTGCTCTGGCAGCTAAAAGTGCTTGGTTCACAGTGAAAATAAGTGTAACGTTCGTTTTCACACCTTTTTCAGTAAGATAGCGACAAGCTTCTAATCCTGCTAGCGTCATTGGAAGTTTTATTGTAACTTTCTCATCGCCGCCGTTAATCTTAATCAACTCTTCTGCTTGAGCAATCATTTCTTCAGCCGTCACAGCATCTGGCGTTACTTCTGCCGAAACAGATTCAACTTTCGGCACTGCCTGACAAATTTCTGCAATACGGTCTTCAAATTTAATCCCCTCTTTTGCTACTAAAGAAGGATTCGTTGTAACACCAGCTAAAACTCCAAGTTTATATGCTTTTTTTATGTCCTCAAGATTTGCAGTATCAATAAAAAATTTCATGATTCATTCCCTCCATTTTTTAAACGTCAATGAGTTAAATTTTTAAGATGTTTATTTCTTTTCTACTGCATGTCCGCCAAATTCATTGCGCAGAGCTGCTACTACTTTTCCTGTAAATGTATCATTGTCTAATGAGCGGTAGCGCATTAATAGAGACATTGCGATAACAGGAGTTGCTGTTTGAAGGTCTAATGCTGTTTCTACTGTCCATTTTCCTTCACCAGAAGAATGCATAACACCCTTAATTTCATCTAGTTTTGCATCTTTAGAAAATGCATTTTCTGTTAATTCCATTAACCATGAACGGATTACTGAACCGTTGTTCCATACTCTTGATACTTTTTCATAATCGTAGTCAAATTCACTTTTCTCTAGAATCTCAAATCCTTCACCAATAGCAGCCATCATACCGTATTCAATTCCGTTGTGAACCATTTTTAAGAAGTGACCACTACCAGCTTTTCCAGCATATAAGAATCCATTTTCTACAGCAGTATCTCGGAAGATAGGTTCAACGATATCCCAAGCTTCTTGATCTCCTCCGATCATGTAACAAGCACCATTACGAGCGCCTTCCATTCCGCCAGAAGTTCCTGCATCCATAAAGTGAATGCCATCTTTCTTTAGTTGCTCATATCGGCGAATAGACTCTTTATAATGTGAATTACCCGCTTCAATTAAAATATCTCCTTTTGATAAAAGTGGTGTAACCTCATCGATAACAGAATCTACAACAGCGTGTGGTACCATAACCCAAAGAACTCTTGGTGATTGTAATGACTGAACAAGTTCATTTAAACTAGATGCACCTGTTGCCCCGTACTCTTTCATTTCTTCCACTGCACTTGCATTCAAATCAAATGCTGCTACTTCATGTTTATGATCGATTAAATTTTTCCCTAAGTTTAATCCCATTTTACCTAAGCCAATTAATCCTACTTGCATAATATAATTCCTCCTCAAATCATCTTTTATTAAAAATTCATATCACTACAATCTGGAATACCTTGCAGCACTGATATGTACGGAAAGGTATTCACAGTCATAGCTTAAGAATTCAATACATTTTTTGTAATTTGAACAACATTTTCTGTCGTAAATCCAAATAGATTCATGACTTCCGCACCAGTTCCTGAAGCTCCAAATGTTTCAATTGATAGTACTTTTCCTTCTTGTCCTACATAACGCTCCCACCCGAGAGATACACCCATCTCAAGAGATACTCGTTTCGTTACAGAAGACGGAAGAACGGATTCTTTATATTCATTCGATTGACGATCGAATAACTCCCAGCTTGGCATTGCAATGATGCGAACAGAGACATTGTCTTCTTCTAATTTCGCTTTCGCACTAGCAGCTAAGGATACTTCAGAACCTGTCGCAATTAAAATTACATCCGGATTTTCATTCGTTTGTGTTAATACGTAAGCCCCTTTAGAAAGATTCTCTATGTTTGCTTTCGTTTCATGAAACACCGGTAAATTTTGACGGCTCAGTACTAAAACGACTGGACCATCCGTTTGCTGTAAAGCATACGCCCACGCACTTGCTGTTTCATTTGCATCTGACGGACGGATAACTGTTAAACCAGGAATTGCCCGAAGAGCTGCTAAATGTTCAATAGGTTCATGCGTTGGACCATCTTCTCCTACAGCAATCGAATCATGTGTAAATACGTACGTAACAGGTAACTTTTGCAATGCAGCCAGTCGAATAGATGGACGAAGATAGTCATTAAATACAAAGAATGTACTCACGAACGGTTTTACTCCTCCATGAAGAGCCAGTCCATTCGCTGCTGCGCCCATTGCATGTTCACGTACACCGAAGTATATATTTCGACCAGCATACGATTCTACTGCATACACTGCTTCACCTTTTATATCTGTCATCGTAGAATGAGAAAGATCCGCACTTCCACCGAAAATAGAAGGAATCGATTTCACATAATGATTAATAGCTTCCCCACTTGCAACACGAGTTGAAATCGTTTTTTCAGTATCGAAGGATAAAATGTCTTTCGCTTCGATTAAAACTTCACCTGTAATCGCTTTTTCTAATTCATCTGCTAGTGCAGGGTTTGACTCTCTGTATAAGTTGAACTGCTCATTCCAGCCATTTTCTTTTTCAATACCTTTTTGTTTCAGTTCATTAAAATGAGCTGTTACTTCTTCAGGTACAAAGAAGTCTTCTTCATAATGCCAACCATACACTTGTTTTGTCGCTGTCGCTTCTTCTACTCCAAGCGGGTTACCATGTGCTTTGTTCGTTCCAGCAACTTTTGGACTTCCGTAACCTATAATGGTTCTAATTTCTATAAGAGTAGGTTGGTCCGTATTATCTTTCGCTAATTGAATCGCTTTTGTAATCGCATCAACATCGTTTCCATCTTCAACTCTTACATATTGCCAATGTGCAGATTCTACTCTTTTCTGCATATCTTCAGAGAAAGCAATGTTTAATTCACCATCAAGTGAAATTTCATTTGAATCATACAGCACAATTAACTTGCCAAGTTTCATATGTCCTGCCATTGACATCGCTTCATAAGCGACACCTTCCATTAAATCACCGTCTCCAACTAAAGCGTACGTATTGTGATCAATAATAGAGTGACCATCCTTATTGAACTTCGCCGCTAAATGCGCTTCTGCCATTGCCATTCCGACAGCATTCGCAATCCCTTGTCCTAACGGTCCTGTCGTCGCTTCAACTCCAGAAGTGTGACCAAACTCAGGATGACCTGGTGTTTTACTATTTAACTTTCTGAAGTTTTTCAAGTCATCAATTGAAACGTCATATCCAGCTAAATGAAGTAGGCTATATAATAAGCTAGATCCATGTCCCGCCGATAAAACGAAGCGATCACGGTTAAACCATTTTGGATGATTAGGATTATGATTTAAATGATTCGCCCATAATGCATAAGCCATTGGCGCTGCTCCCATCGGAAGACCTGGATGACCTGAATTTGCCGCATTAATAGCATCAATTGATAACGTACGAATTGTATTCACTGCTAATTGATTTATGTTTTGTGTCATAGTAATCGTCCCCCTACATGCTTTCATGAAAGAAAGTACTTATTTTTTCGTTTCTTGATCTAACCACCATTTAAATCCACTTTCTTGCAATAATTCATTAGATGCCTCTGGACCATATGAACCAGACTCATATTCATGAAGTGGTAATAAGTTTTCCTCGAATGCTTCAAGAATTGGTTGTACCCATTCCCATGACAATTCAACTTCTCTCCAATGTGCAAAGAATGTAGCGTCTCCACTCACAGCATCGTGAATGAGTCTTTCATACGCTTCAGGTACTCCCACATCCGCTTGCTCACAAGTAAAGTTAATACGGATCGGTTCAATTTCTCCATTTTTCAATGGATTTTTACTATTTAACTGTAATGAAACGTTCTCACCTGGGCTAATTTCAATTATTAACAAGTTAGGTGCTGCATTTGGATTACTATCTTGATATTGCTGTTTTAACGTATTTTTAAATTCGATTACAATACGAGTAGACTTTTCTTTCATTCGTTTGCCTGTTCGTATATAAAAGGGAACGCCAGTCCAAAATGGATTATCGATCCACAAGCGAGCAGCAACAAATGTGTCTATATTAGAAGAAGGATTTACTCCTGGCTCCTCTTTATATGCTACAACTTGCCCGCCATTTATCTCACCTGCACCATATTGTCCGCGAATGATATGGTTTTGAACGTCTTCTTTTTTCACTTTACGAAGCGCCTCCATTACCTTTCGCTTTTCCTCTCGAATTTCACATGCATTAACCTTTTCCGGCAAATTCATAGCAGTCATCATTAATATTTGTAACATATGATTTTGAACCATATCTCGAATGGCTCCTGCCTGATCATAATATCCTGCCCTTTCTTCAACCCCAACTGTTTCACTCGCTGTGATTTGTACATTCGCTATATGTTCTTTATTCCAAATCGATTGTAAAACAGGATTTGCAAACTCTAGTGCTTCAAGGTTTTGAATCATCGGCTTACCTAAATAATGATCAATACGATATATCTCGTCTTCTTCAAACGTGCGACTAAGCTTATCATTCAGCTCACGAGCAGATGTAAGGTCGTGCCCGAACGGTTTCTCAATCATTAGGCGTTTCCATCCATCCGTTTTATCAAGTCCGCTTTCCTTAATATTTAAAGCGATTGTCTCAAAAAATTCAGGAGCAACGGAAAGATAGAACATTCTATTCCCTTTTATATGTAGTTCTTCTTCCCTTTCACGAACGACTTGTAATAATCTCTCATAGTCTTCCGGCTTACTCACATCTAATGGACAATAGCGAAAATTATCTAAAAAACCTTCGAGTTCTGGAGTACCTTCTTCTCTATGACGAGAAAACGTCTCTATTGATTCTTTTATTCTTTTTTGAAAATCTACATGAGATACTTCACGTCTCCCAAGCCCGATAACGGATATTTGCTTTGGAAGCTTTTGATCTCTATATAAGTTATATAGTGCGGGGTAAATTTTGCGTTTCGCTAGGTCCCCTGTCGCTCCAAATAAAACAAAGGTCATTGATTCCAATTTCAGTCCCCCTCTTGTTGTATAATCCTGGTCAATATATTAAAAATGAATTGTACAGAAGCTCATGTTTTTATAAAAAACAAAGAGTTATCAAATTCCAATTCTTTTTATACCTTTCGCTTTCTAATTGTCCCCAATATTAATAGTGGCAATTCAAAGCGTTTCTACCACGACTTACTTATTTATAATACTTTACGAAATAACATATATTTAATTACTTTTAGTAATTAAATAATCTTATGTCTAGTATATTAACCACATATATTATTATCGTCAATAAAAATGTCTTAAATTACATACTACTTATTTCGTATTACTTTTCTAAGTTTATCCTTAGTTACCACTCATTTTCAAAGATAATGATCGATATAAAAAATATCAGTTTCATCAAAATCTTCAATTAATTTTTCGTTAAACTCGTGAGCAGACGTTACATGATGACCAAAAGGCTTCTCTATAATAAGACGGTTCAATCCTTTTGTAGCCCACAATCCAATTTCCTTAATATTTAAAGCAATGACATCAAATACTTCTGGTATAACAGATAGGTAAAACATGCGGTTTTCAGGAATGTTTAATTCTGTTTCACGTCTCTTTACAAGACTCAACAAATCTTTATAGTCCTCTATATTCGCTGTATTTAATTGACAATAACGAAATGTGCTAATAAATTCTTCTACTCCTAATTCGTCATCAGCAGATCTTCTAGAAAATGTAGCAAGGGATTGTTCTACCTTTGTTTGAAATTCCACATCTGACATTACCCTTCTACCAATACCGATAATAGAAATAGATTGCGGTATATTCCCATTACTAAATAATTTGTATAAAGCAGGGTAAATTTTGCGTTTCGCTAAATCCCCTGTCGCTCCAAATAAAAGAAATGTCATTGAATCCATTTGTTCTCTCCCTTTTAAAACAATTGCTAGAATAGAATATATAAACTCATTTGCTACTTAGCACAATACTGTCTCTAAAACCTCATACTTTACCAATGTTTCTTCAATACTATTTTGCCACGAGCACGCTCTGACTCACTTATGTGGTGTGCTTTTTTTACACCTTCTACATGTAAAGGCAACACATGCGTGACAACGGGTTTAATCTTCCCGCCCTCAATTAATTCTGTAATAAGAGAAAGTTCATATCCGTTAGGTTCAGTAAATATATGGTCACTCTCAATATTTTTCTCTCTTGATATCTCGGTTTGCGGAATTTCCATACCTTTCGGACCATAAATAGACGCTAACTTTCCATTTGGTGCAAGCACTTTATAACTATCCTTTAGTACATCTCCGCCTAACACATCAAAAACAATATTGTAATTATGCAAAAGCGAAGAAAAGTCTTCTGTTTTGTAATCGACGACAGTATCAGCGCCTAGATCCTTTACAAACTGCATGTTTTTCGTACTAGTCGTAGTTGCAACATGTGCACCGAAACTTTTCGCTAGCTGAATAGCAAACGTACCAATCCCGCCAGATCCAGCATGAATTAAAACCTTATTGCCTTTTTGAATATTTGCGAATTTTACTAAGCTTTGCCAACTTGTCAAACCTACAAGAGGGATTGATGCCGCCTCTTCAAAAGATAAATTCCTCGGTTTTTTCGCCACATATTTCTCATCTACAGCCACGTACTCTGCATAAGCACCGTTTCGTTCAATATCCGGACGACTATATACTTCATCCCCCACTTTACATGCTGTTACGTTTGGCCCTATAGCAGCAACTACACCTGCAACATCCCATCCTAAAACAAGCGGGAAGTCATAAGAAATTACGTCTTGCAGTAAACCTTCACGTATTTTCCAATCCACGGGATTTATACCAGCTGCATATACTTCAATTAGTACATCGGTGTCTCCTAATAGCGGTGTCTGCATTTCAATCTCTTGTAGTACGCTTTTATCTCCATATTGCATAAGTCCTATCGCTTTCATTCTTTTCACTCCTTTACAATGCTGGGAAATGAGGTAGTACTTCTTCTCCTAGCTCATCCAATACTTCGTCAGCTGGACGTTGACCATCAAATAGAGCAAGGAATAAATGATTCACACCAATACTTTTATATATATCAAGTAATTCAATTAGTGCCTTACGCCCTGTACGGTAACCTAAACGTATCGGTGTAGGACGTTCATTTGGATCTTCAGATAAGTCTAAATGCATCGGTTGGATAAATGGTTTAAATACATCTGGATGATAATCCTCTACTAGTTCTCTCCATTGTCCAATTGCTGCTGCCTGATGCACTGGACTACGTGGGTAGTACATCCATCCATCACCATGTTCAGCGAACCAATCCATATTTTGCTGACTAAAACCTGTAATAAAGGTTGGAACACGTTTAGACGGTTTTGGAACTAAATTTGCTCCATGCACTTCTCCTAGTGTCGACTGGATAGACGGGAAGTTTTTATACAAAATCTCTTCCAAGTAAGCAAACGCTTCTCTAAACTTTTCACCTCGTGTTTCATGACTAACACCTAGCGCTTTGAAATCGGCACGTCTGTCACCGGATGAAACGCCAAGCATAATTCTTTCTGGAAATAGTTGATCTAATGTAGCAATTTCTTTTGCTACACGCAATGGATGACGAAGTGACAATACGGTTGCCGACGTTCCAAATGCGATTTTCTCTGTTTTACTTGCTAAATACGTTAAATAAATCATCATATCGTAAATTTGACCTGTTGCAGGATCACCAAAGTCAGGGTCTTGCAGTAAAACATCGCGAAGCCATACACCTGTAAAACCATATTGTTCTGCTTTTTGTACTAACTCTACTTGTTTTTCCATCGTTGGAGCATGAAACTGATAATTTTCAATCGGAATGTGAACTCCTAATGTAAGCTGATCTTTCGCAAACATACGATTATATCCAAAATGATTCGCAAACTTTTCCATTTGTTTCACTCACTTTCCTTTATTCATATAAATCTATACTTTTCATATTTCTTCTCAAAATTCATAAGCAATACTGCAACACCACATTGTTGCCGATTGTCATCGTTATAACTTTCTTTGTGCTACGAGTGTTATTATAAATCGGCCATAACATGAATAACAGTACGTACTTTAAAGTGATGTAGGCACTTTAAAGTACCTATACTAAGTGAGTAGTAATAAACATAATGAATAAATCGTGCTGCAAAAATAACATCTATCCTTTCTTCAAAAAACTTTACAGTTGCTTTTGCAAGTACGTTACATGATCCCACGTACTTGCCTCTTCTTTATATAAAATGCTCACTAACCAAATTCAAAATATTATACTTATTTTTCGTACTTTGCTATGCTATAACCATAAACAGGAGGTATAAACTATGAAAGCACAAATTATCCATTCTTTTGGGGATTCATCTGTATTTCAATTAGAAGAAGTTTCAAAACCAAAACTTTTACCAGGTCATGTTCTAATCGATGTAAAAGCAACAAGTGTAAATCCAATCGATACGAAAATGCGTAGTGGTGCCGTTTCAGCAGTCGCTCCTGAGTTTCCAGCTATATTACATGGCGATGTAGCTGGTATTGTTATTGAAGTAGGAGAAGGTGTTTCGAAATTCAAAGCTGGCGATGAAGTATACGGATGTGCCGGAGGTTTTAAAGAAACTGGTGGTGCACTTGCAGAGTTTATGCTTGCTGATACGCGATTAATTGCTCACAAACCTAACAATATAACAATGGAAGAAGCAGCTGCTCTACCATTAGTGGCAATTACAGCTTGGGAATCTTTATTTGATCGTGCAAATATTAAACCTGGTCAAAATGTTCTCATTCATGGAGCTACTGGTGGCGTAGGACACGTAGCCATTCAACTAGCTAAATGGGCTGGTGCTAAAGTTTTTACAACCGCTTCTCAGCAAAGCAAAATAGAAATAGCCCATCGTCTCGGAGCTGACGTAGCTATTAACTATAAAGAAGAATCTGTTCAAGAATATGTGCAAAAACATACGAATGGCAACGGATTTGAAGTTATATTTGATACAGTAGGTGGCAAAAATCTCGATAACTCTTTCGAAGCTGCTGCAATCAACGGAACTGTCGTAACAATTGCAGCTCGTTCAACCCATGACCTCTCTCCTTTACACGCAAAAGGACTCTCTCTGCACGTTACTTTTATGGCGTTAAAAATATTACATACAGATAAACGTGACGCTTGTGGGGAAATTTTAAATAAACTAACGCAAATAGTAGAAGAAGGAAAACTTCGCCCATTGCTAGATTCGAAAACTTTTACGTTTGATGAAATTGCACAAGCACATGAATATTTGGAATCAAATAAAGCAATAGGGAAAATAGTGTTGAAAAACGTTTGGTAACTTTCACTAAATAATACAAATAACAGCAGGATCACTTCGCCTTATCTTTGTCTTAAGAGGCGTGCCACAACCTTAAAAGCTTCCCATCCTTTACAACAAATAAAAAAATAACAGCCGAATTTTTCTTATAGTAGAAAATCCGGCTGTTTTCATATCACAATTTGCTTTATATATATTTCTGTTAATAAGTAAAATACAACTCATTTGCCTTACCATCTTTACCTTCAACAGCATATTATATTGTTTTAAATTTATTAAAATACACTACGTACTAATCCCCCGTCTATTCGCAACGCGGAACCATTAATCGCTGAAGATAGTGGGCTGCTTAAGAAAGTGACAAGATTGGCAATTTCTTCTGGTCGAATAAGTCTTTGAATAATAGAGGTTGGTCGATTTTCTTTCATAAATCGCTTCTCAGCTTCTTCTATTGTCAATTGCTCATTAGGATAAAGACTATTTAACATAGTCTCCACTCCTTCCGTTAAAGTCGAACCAGGCATGATAGTATTAACAGTCACATTCGTTCCTGTCGTCAGCTCAGCTAAACTACGAGAAAGTGAGAGTTGCATCGTTTTAGTCGCACTATAATGAGCCATTTCTTGAGATGGCATAATAGCTGCTTCGCTAGCAATAAATATAACTCTTCCTTCTTTTCTTTCAATCATTTTTTTCAAGTACGAGCGAGTAAGTCGAACACCACTCATAATATTGACTTCAAACAATTTAAACCAATCTTCATCACGGATATCAAAATATTCTACAGGTTCAAAAATTCCTAAGTTGTTAATAAGAATGTCTACTTCAGGGTACTTTTCAATCACATTTTGGCACCCTTGTTCTGTTCCTAAATCAGCTACTACAGGTTGAAGAATGGCATCAGGATACTGCGCTCGAATTTCGTTTATCGTTTGATTAACATTTTCTTCACGGCGTCCATTAATAAGTACAGTAGCTCCTTCCGCTACTAATGAAGTGGCAATTGCTTTTCCAATGCCTGCCGTAGATCCAGTAACCAGTGCTGTTTTCCCTTTTAATTGCATATGCATATAGATCCCTCCAAATTCATGTGCTACATGATTGACTTACGTTGGAATAAATAATTACGTTTATATTGTGGTTCATTTCTCTTATCTTTAACAGAAAATAAGCTGATCCACCCTTTTTTCAAAAGAGTATAAACGAAAATTATGTAGCTATTGCACTCTGTACGGAATTAAAAAATCACATCAAAAGCAGAGTAAAGCTAAAACCAACTAGTAAATACCATTATGATATATATTAACGATAAAGAAAATTACGCACTTTAAAGTTCCATAGGAACAAAAAAGTGCCCTATAAACTATAATTTCTAACTCTTTATATTTACTAACGTAGTATCCTTTTCTATCATAGAAAAGAGTGTAAAATTATATATTCTTACATACAGTTATAGGATTATTTTTATCCTAATTAACTACAAATTATATAACACATCTATAAGATAACGTTCAAAAAACCTCGCAGAAAAATTCGAGGCCACTGAAAAATCTCCATCTCTAACAACTTTTCTTAATAATTGTAAATTTTGTATATTAATTAGATATAATACGGAAAAAACTTCACATTATAAAAAAATATTATTAAAATAGAAACACGCAGATTGCTTTCCCCCGCTAATTATTTATAATTCCCTACATAAATAACGGAATTATCCTATTTGTTTGATATAATTTATATGGTTACAATACATATATAGAAACACACAATTACAATTTATTGGCACGGAGGTGTGAGAAATGAATAATCAACGAGACATAGAACCTAAAATAGAAAGAAGCTTTGAATTAATAGGAAAAAGATGGACGGGATTAATTATTTATGTACTAATGAGTGGTCCTAAACGTTTTAGCGAGATTCATACAATAATTCCAGATTTAAGTAAACGTATGCTCACAGAAAGAATGAAAGAACTTGAGGATAACGATATAGTGGTAAGACATGTACTCGCAGAACGCCCTGTAAGAATAGAATATTCACTTACCAAAAAAGGCGCAGCATTAGGGGAAATTCTGGGACCAATTAGTCAATGGGCAGAAAGCTGGATGAAAGAATAAATGTAGATCTCCTTTCATATTCACAAGCGAAATAACTCTCAAACAAAGACAAATTATAATTCACTAAAAATTATACTTAATAAGTTCAATAAATGGACAATTTATCTTATAAAATTTACACTGTTTAATATTCAAGTAATAACTGACCTCATTTTAGAAAGGCTGGAATAAATATATGGCAAATCTTCTTTATATTACAGCCCATCCATTTGATGATACTCAATCATACAGTATGGCGGTTGGAAAAGAATTTATTAAATCTTATAAAAAACTAAACCCTAATGATGAAATCGTTCATCTTGATTTATATAAGGCTGATATTCCATATCTGGATGCTGATGTCTTTAACGGATGGAATAAACTTAGATCCGGGACCCCATTGAACGAATTAAAACCTATTGAAATTTCAAAAGTCGGACGTCTAGCTGAATTAGGTGGGCAGTTTGTCTTAGCTGATAAATATGTATTTGTTACTCCTATGTGGAATTTCTCCATCCCTGCCATTTTAAAAACATATCTAGATGCTGTAGCTGTATCTGGAAAAACATTCAAATATACAAAAGAAGGATCAGTTGGATTATTAACAGGTAAAAAAGCATTGCACATTCAAGCGAGTGGCGATATTTATATTGACGGACCAGAAGCATCAAAAGAAATGGGGCACCGCTATTTAAAAGTTATGATGGAGTTTTTTGGAACTTCATCTTTTGAGGGTATCTTTATCGAGGGGCATAACAAGTTTCCTGAAAAAGCATTAGAAATTAAGGAAAATGCTATTCTTAAAGCGAAAGAAATTGCTAAATATTTTTAAATACGAAACTCTAAAGAATAAGGTAATTTCAAAATCAGATCCTTGCAGTCTACAATTAGCTGCTGATTCAAATAATATGTACTCGCTATTTTGCACTATAGATAAACATAAAAAAGCTATCAATTCCTGATAGCTTTTTTATGTTTATTTAATTCCGATAACCTAACTATCTCGTGCAACTTGGGATATCTTCAGCATTTAGAAAAAACACGATACGCAAAAAAAATAGCCCCCACAAAAGAGGGTATTTGAAGTGAAATCCGAAAGTGGCAGTTAATATGCTGTGTACAAAATTTCTTTGTACGTTCCATTATGTATTGAAATTTATATAAGTAAATCACCCCATATTACCCTAGTTGTCGGATAATGTAATCAGCCGTACGAATAGACAATGCAATTGTAGTTAGAGTAGGATTAGCTGCTCCAATGGAGGGAAGTACACTATTATCAGCTACATAAAGACCCGGAATGCCATGAATTTGACCAAATTGATTGGTTGCAGAAGTTAAAGGATCATCACCCATACGGCATGTACCTGACTCATGATAATCATTTCCAGGAGACATTAGAGAGATTGGAGGCCTATTCTCTTGTGAAGTCAAGGATAATTTCATTGCTGAGGTAGCTTGTATCTTAGCTTGTGCCATTTGTTGGATGATCATATTGTCTCTTTCACTGTAGGAAAAACTGACTTGAATCTGTGGTATACCATATTCATCACGTTCGGTAGGGTCTAAGTAAACACTATTTTCAAATCGGGATTCTACTTTACCGAAGGTATTTAACGCAATTTTCACTTCCTCAAGAAATGGTTTTTCCTCAAAAGGCTGATAAGCATAGTATTTTTCCGATCCGAGCATTTGAATTTGAAAAGGAGATTGTTTTGTTTGAGGGATATTTATTACTAAGTTTCCTAGTTCCTCTGAAAAGTTTCTACGGTTTATTTGCCCTATAGCTCTAAGAAGGGAATGATTCGTCAAATAATGGCCAATTGCTGGTCCTTGAATTCCTGAGTAAAGCAAAATTCGAGGTGTTTCTAGAGCACCCGTTGATAATACAACTGTTTTTGCTCTAATGAAATAGGACTTTTTATCAGGAGAAATCACGTGAACTCCGACTGTTCTTCCTTGATCGATTACTACTTGAACGACACGAGAATTGACTGCTAAATCAAAAGCCCTCCAATTCAAGGCATAGGCTAAAAAATGGATTGAGCTAAAAAAAACATCGGAACCAATTTGTCCTTGTTGTGTTCCTTTAAGATTAACAGCCATTGGTAAGTCTATAGCTTCCGGAAATCCATTTTTCTTAAGACGCTCTAACATGATGTTTTGCATAGATGATCCTCGGGCGAAAAACGGAGTGACATTCATTACTTTTTCTGCGATAACATAATAGAATTTCATCTCGTTTGCTGTCACAGGCCATTTTTCCATTTCAAAAGTAGGCATTCGGGGAGATGCCGTACTCCAAAACAAGGTTCTACCTCCAAGAGCAAAAACCAGTGTTGCTTCCGAATATTGAGGCAACCGCTTCCCAATAGGTGTTGCGACTTTAGGAAAATAATTGTTTAAAAGCCGATCAATATTCATTGTGGGAAGATTTTGCCCATGAGTTGGTAAAAGCAAATCCCCTGCTTCCAGAAGACCAATTTGTTTTTTTTTATTTTTCCATTGTTCACATAATCTCCATAGAACCGCCCCGCCTCCTGCTCCACTGCCAACAATCAAAACGTCATATTCTTTATTAGTCATTTGCTCCAACGGTATAACCGAAATCCATTCGTTTGGATGTGATTGCACAGTCTCACTTCCTTTAGAATTTTTACGCATTTATATAACTGTATTACTTTTCTCTTTTATTTATCTTGAATTGAGAATTTTTTTTACTGGGAAGTATATTTAAATCATTCAAAAATTGAAATTCGTAATAAGCAAGTCCATTTTATTAGACTTGCTTATTACGAATTTTTTTATTTACCCTTTTAAAATCGAAAATTAATTCTTGACATAAAATTATTGTGTAGTTATTATTGGTTACATAAAGTAACCTGTTAACAAAAATATATTTAATATAAATTAATTTTAAAACATATTTTTAAATAGGTGCTTATTTTTAATAAAAGGGGGACGTAATTAGATACCAAACAAACTAAGCTTGCTGTCTCTTATATGAATTCAGCTAAATAAATATGTTTTAGGAAGGTTAAAAAATGGATATTTTATTAGCGATTTTACCAGCATTATTTTGGGGAAGTATTGTACTCTTCAACGTTAAACTAGGTGGTGGCCCCTACAGTCAAATACTAGGAACTACCCTTGGCGCTCTAGTTTTTTCTATCGGTGTTTATATTTTTATGAAGCCCGTTTTGACGCCAATGGTTATAATCATCGGGATTATTTCAGGCCTATTTTGGGCAGTAGGACAAGCCAATCAATTGAAAAGTGTTGATTTAATAGGGGTTTCTAAAACAATGCCTATTTCAACAGGAATGCAATTAGTGTCAGCTACTTTATTTGGAGTAATCGTATTTCATGAATGGTCCACAACAACGTCTGTTGTATTAGGTGTTCTGGCACTTATTTGTATCATTGTTGGAATCGTTCTCACATCTCTTCAAAGCAACGAGGAGAAAAACGAAGAACAAACAGGAAATTTCAAAAAAGGGATTGTGATGTTATTCATCTCAACTCTTGGTTACTTAGTGTATGTAGTAATTATCCGCTTATTCGATATAGACGGATGGTCGGCGTTATTGCCGCAAGCGATCGGCATGGTGTTAGGTGGACTGATGCTAACATTTAAGCATCAACCATTTAATAAATATGCCATTCGCAATATTATTCCTGGCTTAATTTGGGCAGCCGGAAATATGTTTTTATTTATTTCACAGCCACGTGTAGGGGTAGCTACAAGCTTCTCCCTTTCCCAAATGGGGATTGTAATCTCAACTTTAGGTGGCATTTTTATATTAGGTGAAAAGAAAACAAAACGTCAGTTTAATGCGATTATCATTGGGATTATCTTTATTGTCGCAGCTGGAGTTATGTTAGGAATTGCAAAAGGATAAAGAGGAGGAAAAAATTATGTATACAGATTTAAAAGGAAAAGTAGTTGTTATTACAGGTGGTGCAACTGGTCTTGGAAGAGCGATGGCAATTCGTTTTGGAGAAGAACAAGCGAAAGTTGTAATTAATTATTATTCAAACGAATCAGAGGCAAATGAAGTAGTACAAGCAGTTAAGCAAGCTGGTGGAGAGGCCATTGCTGTACAAGGAGATGTCAGAGTTGAATCAGATATGATTAATCTAATTCAATCTGCTGTGAAAGAATTTGGTACGCTGAATGTAATGATTAATAATGCAGGTATCGAAAATCCGGTACCTTCACATGAAATGCCATTAAGTGATTGGAATAGAGTAATTGATACGAATTTAACAGGCGCTTTCTTAGGAAGCCGCGAAGCAATTAAATATTTTGTAGAGAACGATATTAAAGGATCAGTTATTAACATGTCAAGCGTTCACGAGCAAATTCCATGGCCATTATTTGTTCACTATGCAGCAAGTAAAGGTGGTGTTAAGCTAATGACAGAAACATTAGCACTAGAATATGCACCAAAAGGAATTCGTGTAAACAATATTGGACCAGGTGCTATCAATACGCCAATTAATGCTGAGAAATTTGCAGATCCAGAAAAACGTGCCGATGTTGAAAGTATGGTTCCAATGGGATATATCGGAGAACCAAAAGAAATTGCAGCGGTAGCAGCATGGCTTGCTTCTTCACAAGCGAGTTATGTAACAGGTATTACACTGTTTGCTGATGGCGGCATGACTCTATATCCATCCTTCCAAGCTGGACGTGGTTGATTAATCAATAATTGAGTTGTTTGGTTTTAATAAGTTTAAATGAAGCAGTTAGCCTTCGCTAACTGCTTTTGTATTGAATAATTTTTTAAATACATGGTAATACTATAGATACACCAAGGTCGAATACGAATAACCATTGTGTTCTTCTTATTCACGAAGCAGTTAGCTTTTACTAACTGCTTTTCCTTTAAAAAAATAAATGAATTTTTATTAGATTCATTTCCGTATAACATTTTCATTCTCATTACACTATAACTGTAGCTTTATGTTCCACCTCTATTACAGGCAGGGCCTAATTTTCGTTTTTATAAACATATACTCTAATGAAATTAGGTATTTATTAGCGATTTATGCATCTTCTTAATCAAAGCCTCAGTAAATCACATGTATACTACAAATACTTCTGAAAACTGACACGAACATAAATTATTAATGGTATTTACACTTTAGCTTCTAATGTCGAAGTACTTAACCTCCCCCATGTAATCTTTTACAAATCATAACTCTGAATTCCTTAACAATAGTTATTACCTTCCAACCTTGTTCTTTTGGAATATGTTTAGTAATTGCTTTTTCCTTTGTTCAATCATCTACGTAAGTACGCTAGCGCAAGGTGTCATTACTGATGCCGTTCTCTTCTATTTTTTCAATTCTCTTTGAGATTAAAATAACGTTTTTATTCATGTTTTCTCTATTCATTTACTTCACGATTAAACCATTTATCTCTAGTTAACTTATCGAGAAGAAAATAATAATTCTCCGCTGTTACAAGCTCATAATTATTATTTTCCCAATAAATTTCTTTTAAATTATCTTCTGTAACCATTTCAACTAAATCCCCAGCTCATCGGGTTCTAATGCAAGATGCCCATATTATACAGAAACAAGCTCCTTAAAAGTAAAAAAACATAAAATATATAGATTCTTTATAAAGGAGCTGATAATTCAATGTACCCTTCCCATTATGTACCTTGGGGACAATGGCATCAACACCACCCTCATCAAACATGGCAACAATGGCATCATACAATGTGGCCACATTATATGAATTGGAATCAATGGCATCAACATTATCCTCATCAAACATGGCAACAATGGCATCAACAATTTCCAATACCTTACCATCGTTAAAAATAAAAACTATAAAACAAAGGGTACCCTCTAATTGGATGCCCTTTTGTTTTAATATAAGAATTTTATATAAAAATTAATCCATATTTTTCGCATGATTTTTTATATGAGATTCATTATATCCGTCACTCTGAAAGATATTCCTAAAGTAAAAAATCACTTTAAAGACTGATTCTATAATCTCTGAAAAAATCCTGTTATACAATTACTCATCCGCGTCCAGCTTGGAAGGATGGATATAGAGTCATGCCGCCATCAGCAAACAGTGTAATACCTGTTACATAACTCGCTTGCGAAGAAGCAAGCCATACCGCTACAGCTGCAATTTCTTTTGGTTCTCCGATATATCCCATTGGAACCATACTTTCAACATCCGCACGTTTTTCTGGATCTGCAAATTTCTCAGCATTAATTGGCGTATTGATAGCACCCGGTCCAATATTATTTACACGAATTCCTTTTGGTGCATACTCTAGTGCTAATGTTTCTGTCATTAGCTTAATACCACCTTTACTTGCTGCATAGTGAACAAATAATGGCCATGGAATTTGCTCGTGAACGCTTGACATATTAATAACTGACCCTTTAATATCGTTCTCTACGAAATATTTAATTGCTTCGCGGCTTCCTAAGAAAGCGCCTGTTAAATTCGTATTAATTACTCTATTCCAATCACTTAATGGCATTTCATGTGAAGGTACCGGATTTTCGATACCTGCATTATTAATCATGACATCTAGTGTACCAAATTCTTTCACTGCTGACTGCACGAGATTGATAACATCCGATTCGACTGTTACATCTCCTTTTATCGCAATAGCTTCCCCCTACTTTTTTAATCTCGTCTACTAATTCTTTCGCTTCCGATTCATCAGATCGATAATTTACTACAACCTTTGCTTGTTCTTCTCCAAAACGAACTGCCATTGCTCTTCCAAGACCTTTTGCAGCACCTGTAATAACAACTACTTTTCCTTTTAAATCTGTATACATAATTTTTTCCTCCTCTTTATCCTTTTGCAATTCCTAACATAACTCCAGCTGCGACAATAAAGATAATCCCAATGATAATCGCATTAAACTGACGTTTTGTTTTCTTTTCACCTAATATAAAAATGCCACCTAAAGTTGAGATTACAATCCCCATTTGGGAAAGGGAGAAGCTTGTAGCTACCCCTACACGCGGCTGTGATATAAATAAAAACATATTTCCGGCTGCCCAAATTAAGCCAGGAATAATATTACGAATGGCATATTTATTGAATGGTCGATGCTTAAATGTTAGCAGGATTCCACCTAACACCATGCCGATTGCTTGCGGCAATAATGCTGACCATCCGTCTATATTAAATAATCGTATTACGACTACATAAACTAAATAGCCAAAAGTAGATACCAATAAAATTAAAATCCCTCTTTTTAAGTTCCCTGCTTGTGCTTGTTGTTTCTCTTCTGAATTTGGGAGTGATGTAAGAACGATTCCGATTATGATACAAATAAGTGCCAGAACACCTAATATAACAGACGTTGTTGTGGACCATTCATGAAATACGATTACTCCAAATAAAGTAGCTGACACTAATTGCATCCCGGTTGAAATAGGCATTGTTTTAGAAACTCCAATTAAATCAATACTTTTTAATTGATTAGCTTGTCCCAATGCCCAAAATAACCCTGATACAATTCCTACTCCAATTACCATTGGCGTTAACACTGGTTTTACAAAAATATAAATACCTATTGAGAAAAGAAGTGCACCAAAAGTTGTTCCAAGTACTTGACTATAGGGTCCTCCGCCCAATTTAACGTTAAAGAGTACAATACTCCCCCAAAATAACGCTGGTAAAATCGCTAATAAAATATCCATTTTTTCATCACCCCTATCCCTCCTACATAGTTACTATTACACCCCGTCCCCAAAAATTATTGTTTCTCTCCTATATAAAATATATACATCTTAAAGAATTACTAATTAATTTATAAATACGAATATTTTCCTATTACCTAAAAAAGAATCCATTTTGAAAATGGATTCTTTTTCACAAAAATATTTGTATGTATCCTAATTAGGATATGAATTTTAAATTATCCTTTAGAGAACAGTTAATTATTTATGAAATTTCACACGCTCTTCAAGCGGTTGGAATTCTTTTTCTCCTGGTGCAGCTGTTGGATTACCAAATGGCATTTGTGCAATGAGTTTCCAATTAGAAGGAACATTCCATTCTTGTTTTACCTCATCGTCGATTAATGGATTATAATGTTGTAAAGATGCCCCTAATCCCTCTGCTTCTAAACCTGTCCACACGACTAGTTGGTGCATACCTGATGCTTGGTGTGACCAAATTGGGAAGTTTTCAGCATATGCAGCAAATTTTTCTTGAAGCGATTTCACTATTGCCTCATCTTCAAAGAATAGTACTGTTCCATAACCAGCTTTAAACGAATCCATTTTTTGTTGCGTTCCTGAAAAATCTCCATCTCCTACTACTTTTCTTAATGTTTCAGTTGTAATATCCCATAGTTTATCATGAGCTTCACCAAATAATACAACTAATCGCGCAGTTTGAGAATTGAAAGCAGATGGAGTATATTTCACAGCAAACTCCACGATTTCTTTAATTTTTTCATCCGATACTTTTACCTCTTTATTAATCCCATAGTAAGTACGTCTTTCTTTCAGTGCAGTATAGAAATCTTTTGTCATAATTCAATTCCTCCTGAGTTTTAATATTCTTCAAAATCATACATCTCATAGATAATATGCGTTTAAAAGAGTTCATTTTTAAATCATTGAACTTCTTAACACCCATTGCCAGTCATTCTAAATCTAAACACACTGCTTTCTTCAGTTTCCCTAAAAAGCCTTATAACATTATTCGGTACTATTTTACCCATTCTCCATTCAGATATTCTACGTGTTTCATATTTACACAAATATGAAAATAACCTTAAATTGATAGTCAAAAAAGCCAGGTAACACGAATAACGCATTACCTAGCTTTTTACATTTTCAAATTCAATTCAAATAACCATACTTAATGAATAGTTGTAAAAATTATACTCATTACTTATTTAATAATTAACATCTCATAAGGATGTTGTTCCATAAATCTGTTCTCCCATGGAATATCTAATGACGTCCAATTTGAACCGCCATCTACCGACTTATAAACCCCTTTATTACTAAATAAATAGAACGTTCCATCACTTGTTGCCTTTAATACTGGTATGATTGTGCCTTTAGGAGTTGGTAAACCTGCATTCATTTCTGCCCAAGGCTGATCTTTTTCTTTCTTATAAATAAATGATTCACAATTTCCATTATTGTAATCATGCGCTACGTGTGGATTTGAAGATGTCGCGATAATAATATTTTCTGGATCATTTGGGTTAACTGCCATTTGATATGCGTAATGATGTTTTAGCCCACTACACATATAGTTCCAAGTCTTACCTCCATCATTACTCTCCGCATACTCGTGACCTGATTCTTTCAAGAATGAATCACCTAACACCCCGTATAAGCGATTCGGTGCATTGCGATGTGATGTAAGAATGTGAATATCTTGAGGATAGTTCCCCTCTTTTTCCTCAGTCCATGTCATACCGCCATCTACACTTTTAATTAATCCCCCAACCTCAATCGTTGTATATATAGTTTCTGGATTATTAGCATCAATTTCAATATGTTTTACGTGGTGCGTATATGTTCGTTGAGGAAAGAACCATGATGAATACGATGGCATTTGTCGATAATCCGTTAGCAGTTCAAAACTGTCTCCTCCATTTTTAGATACAAACATGGCGCTCGGTTCAGTTCCTACATATACGATACCGTTACCGTCATCACCCTTCACTGAAGATACAGAAACCGCTGTAATAGCTCTCATATGAATAGCATTAGCTGGGAACACTTCACCAAAAGAAGGTAAAGTTCCAATCGCTTCCCATGAACTTCCTCCATCTTTACTTCTCCATAATCCCCTATCAAAAGTACCACAATACATTCTTTCTGAATCGTATGGATCTAAAGCTAACGCAACTGGATTCGCACCTACAAACTGTGATTGGACACTCCATGTTGAGTCTTTTTTTTCTGCAATTACAAGCTCTCTATCAAACGCTAATATAAATTTTTCCATAACTAAAATCTCCTCGTTTCATAATATATCTACTGTATTATTTAAATTTTCGCCATTACAATTTAAGAGGCGAATTTTATATGCTATAGCATATAAAAGATAAAATTTATAATCAATATGTGATTAAAAACTTACATTATATATTTTGTTAATTTCACATCAGTGCGATGAACAAGATACCCTGTTCACTCATATAAGTCCATATGCCACCTCCAAATAGCTTGCAATATACATGCTATAGCATACATATTATAGAATGCATGATTACATGTCAAACTTTAATACTGTCTTAGAGTAAGTTCTCTACATAGCCAAAAGCAATTCAACAGCCATAATATAAACGCTAATCAAATAAACAGAAACATTTTATTGAATAGAAAATAAAAAAGAGTGCAACTTTGCACTCTTTTTACTCATTCTTTAATCTTAGAAATCAAAGTTATCAGGGTCTGGACCAACGCGGTGATTTTGGTTTAACGCATCGATTTTTTCCATATCTTCTTTCGTTAATTCAAAGTTAAATACATCAGCGTTTGCAATAATACGGTGTTCTTTCGTTGATTTTGGAATTGTAATTACTCCATTTTGAAGATCCCAACGTAAAATCACTTGTGCTGTTGTTTTACCGTATTTCTCAGCAATTGCCTGTAATGTTTCATTATCTAATAATTGACCTTGCATTAGTGGTGACCATGCTTCCATTTGAATACCTTGTTCTTTACAGAAAGCTTGTAATTCTTTTTGTGTTAAACGAGGATGGTATTCTACTTGGTTGATCATTGGCTTAATTTCTGCATCTTTTATTACATCTTGCAGGTGATGAATTTGGAAGTTACTTACGCCAATTGCACGTACACGCTTTTCTTTATAAAGCGTTTCTAACGCTCTCCACGTATCTTTATATTTCCCTTCTACAGGCCAGTGAACAAGATATAAATCTAAATAATCTAGTTGTAATTTTTTTAAACTCTCTTCATATGCAGCAATTGTTTCTTCGTATCCTTGGTCTGCGTTCCATACTTTTGAAGTGATAAATAATTCTTCTCTTGAAATTCCAGTCGCTTCAATACCAGCGCGAATTCCTTCACCTACAGCTGCTTCATTTCCATAAATCGCAGCTGTATCGATGCTACGGTATCCTGCCTTAATTGCTGATTTAATTGCTTCTACAAGCTCTGGTCCTTCTTCTACTTTAAATACACCTAAACCAAACCAAGGCATTTCTACACCGTTATGCAATGTTGTTGTACTTTGTAAGTTTTTCATTATATTTTCTCTCCTTTTATTTTACTTGATCTCGTTTTTCTAATGACATGCTCCATGCTGTTAAAATAACAGCACCTACTACCATAATGCCGCCTACCCAAGCAGTATGAATTAACCCTAACGAATTCGTTACAATACCACCTAAATAAGCACCAAGAGCAATCCCGGCGTTAAACGCCGCAATATTAATTGCCGATGCAACATCGACAGCACTCGGTACAAATCGTTCAGCTAACATTACGACATATACTTGTAACCCTGGAACATTCATAAATGCGAATAGTCCCATAAAAATAATTGTGATTAACCCCGCTACCTTAAATGGTGCTGTAAATGTTAAAACAAATAATATAATCGCTTGAATAAAGAACATGTAAAATAGCGCTCGAATCGGATTATGATTCGATAATTTCCCGCCAATCACATTCCCTATTGCAATGGCGATTCCATACACTAATAAAATGATAGTAACCGTATTAGCTTTAAATCCTGTTACTTCTTGTAATAACGGAGATAAATACGTAAATGTTACGAATGTTCCCCCATATCCTAATGCAGTAATGATGAAAACTAGTAACAGTCTTCCGTTTGTAATTAATTTAAACTGATCGCGGAATGATACAGACGCACCTTTTTTCATATTAGATGGAATGAGAATACTATTTGCGATTAAGGCAATAATTCCAATTACTACAATTGCTAAAAATGATGTTCTCCAGCCAAATTGTTGACCAATAAATGTTCCAATTGGTGCTCCTGTAATAGTTGCAACTGTTACACCAGTAAACATAATGGCAATGGCGCTAGCACGTTTATTTTCTGGTACAAGTGCCGCAGCAATCGTTGAACCAATTGACATAAACACACCATGCGAAAGTGCAGAAACAATTCGCGCAATAAGTAATACAGTGAAACTTGTTGCGACAGCTGCAATTCCATTACCAATAATGAAAATAATCATAATCCACATTAATAACGTTTTTCGTGACATATTAGCTGTTAACGACGTTAATACCGGAGCACCAAATGCTACGCCTAACGCATATAAAGAAACTGTTAAACCAGCTGTTGTCACCGACACATGTAAATCTTCCGAAATAGATGGTAATAAACCGACACTAACAAATTCAGTTGTCCCAATCCCGAACGCACTAATTGCTAGCGCTAATAACGCAAATATACTTCTTCGATTCGTCTGAACTTCTGAAGACGATGCTGTATATGAATTCAATTGATTTCCCCTCTTCCCTATAATTCCTATCATAATAGTGCGATAAAAAGGCCTTTTTATCTTTCAAAACATATATTTAATCTCTACAAACGCTATTATGAATGGTTTCATTCTCTTTTTAAAGAACGCACTTTAAAGTACTATAGATACTTTTTAGTACCGTAAAGCTTGTCTCTCTCCTACATGTACTATTATGAAATATATTTAACATAATGAATAGTACGCACTTTAAAGTGCTGTAGGTACTAAAAAGTAACATAGTTAATTACTAGTACCATAAAGCTTGTTTCCCTCTCACATGTGCTATTATGAATGATATTTAACATAATAAAAAGTACGTACTTTAAAGTACTATAGGTACTAAAAAGTAACATTTATATAACCTAGCTTATTTTGCTCCAAAATTAACATCTACATTCAACGAAGAAAGGTTTCATATGGAGAAATACTCTCTTCCTAGAGAGGCGACTTTAGAGGATATTACTTGAAAATGTAAAGGATCATATTCATTATCACAAACAAATAATAAAAAAGGCAAAAACGAACAGAAATATGTTCATTTTTGCCTTTTTATTAATTCATTAAAATGTACGACTTTTGGAAAGGAAATCTTTATCGGCTCCCGTTACACCACTTTGCCCCCAGTTTCCTGGAATCATTTCACGAATAAGAATTAGCACTTTATCCAAAGGTGCATGCGTATATTTAGATGTTACTTGTGTAAGTTCGTTTACCCACTTATCCTTTGTTTCTTGATCAAATGTATTCCATATGTCAATCTTAATAATAGCCATTCCATCAACGTTACCAGACGATGTATCGTAGGACTCTTTTGTCTCCCAATTGGACACCCTACTTTTCTCAGCAAAGGTAGCATCACTTGCTACAGCTCCGGCTTTCCCCCAATTTTCTTTCTCAAGTTCCGTAATCAACACTTGAATTTTGTCAGGGACAATTTTTAATCGTTTTATTGTAAGTTCCGTTACATTATAAATGAATTCCTTCTTTTCTTCTGTTGACATCGTTGGCCAAGTATTTAGTTCAATTAACGGCATAGTATTGCCCCCTAAAATTAATTATCTATTCACTAACTACAGCTATTGATTCAAATGATTTTTAACTGCCCTTACTACCAATTCGTGATCTTCTTCTGGTGGTAATCCTGATACTGTTATCATTCCAATAACCCCTACGTTTTTTATTCTGATAGGAAAACATCCACCAAATGCAGCATATTCCGAAGTATCTAAAAGATATTTTTCATTATATGAGATTCCAGTTATTTCACTTTGTATCTGCATATAATACGAGCTACGATCATGCAGGGAAACGACTCGCTTTTTACGCTCAATCCATTTCGTATTTTCCGCATTTGTCCCTGTCATCTTGAAATGAAATAATTGCACACCGTTTTTCGTTATATCAACAGCAATCAATTTTCCTTCTCGCTTTGCTGTTTCCACGATAAATAAACCTAGTTGCAAGGCATCTTCATTTGTAAAAGAGGTAAATTGAAGTGTTTCCTCCTCTTTTAAAATTTGTTTACTTATTTCATTTAAATTTGAAGAACTCATATCTTTAACCTCCATAATTGTTTTATGCCACTGCGGCATTTTTTGAAATTATTAGGCCACATAGTACAACCTTTCAATCAATTTGATTCTAAATAAAATGCTGTAACATCGGTGGTAACTAGTACCGAAAAGCTTGTTTTCTTCTTACTGGTGCTATTATGAATGATATTCAAAATTATAAAAAGTACGCACTTTAAAGTGCTATAGGTACTTTAAAGTACTATTTTACTTATCCCTATCTTACAGAGACTATTATGAAATATATTTAACATCTTAAAAATGTATGTACTAAAGAATAATATTTTTCATATCAAACTTTTTTGCTCAATGGCTGTAATGCAAGCCCATCAAATTTTTGTATAAAAACAAACGAAAAAGAAAAGAATCTAGCCGATACTAGATTCTTTTCTTATCTACAAAATACTCTTATATTTCTTTTGAGTTGTTAAAAACGAATTAGAATAGAACTTCAACTAAAGGCCCATTTTAATTACAGTAAAAGATTGGTGAAACGATACATTACACCACCTAAAAATAGGAGGTAACAAAAATGAGTGAAAAAACAGCAGGCTTTTCACAAGTAAATCACGTCGGAATTACAGTAAGCAATTTAGAAAAATCTATCGTTTTTTATGAAGCATTAACAGGTAAGAAAGTATCAAACATCGATGAAATTGGCGGGAAACGAATGGCGCAAACACAAGGACTTGAAGATACTCGTATTAAATATGCCAATCTACACTTAGACAATTTGAACATCGACATTCTAGAATACGTTGTCCCTAAATCAGATAAAGCATCTTACTCAAATGATCAAATTAGTGCGATGCATCTTTGTTTTGAAGTAGAAGATATTGATGCCGCTGTAGAACGTCTAAAAGCAATTGGGGTAGAACCAGATGGAGAGCCAATTATCTTCCAAGAAGAAGACGGCTTGAAATCTGGATTTGGTACAGGCGTTGCCTACTTCCGTGATCCAGATGGTACTAATTTAGAGCTCATTGCTCCAAAAGGCCCATTTAGACGTGAATAGTAAAAATAAATTAATACCGAAACAGCCACCTTATCTCTGAAAAGGTGGCTGTTTGTTGATAGATTAAATAAAAAGGACAAACTCTCCAACGTGAGAAGTTTGTCCCAAAATAGATATTTCATATTCGACTACTTTGACACTAAAATCAAAAATCGTGAATTAGAATAATGACTTAATACTTGCTAAAACAGTAAGTACACCTACAATAATAACAAATACGTTACTCATTTTCCCTTTGTACTTAGCTAATACCGGTACTTTTTGAATCGCATACATCGGTAATAGACATAAGATAGCAGCAACTAATGGACCGCTTAGAGAATCAATAAGTCCAAGAATACTTGGATTTGTATAAGCAACAAACCAGCATGATAATACAACAAAAGTAAGGATTATTGTCTTAATTGTTTTTTCTTCAATATCTTTTCCACGTGATTTACCAAACTTAATAATCATGTCACGCATTACTTCAAATGCTCCGATATAATGGCCAAGGAATGACTTTGTAATAGCCACAAAAGCAATAATTGGAGCTGCAATCGTGATTACAGGCGAATTAAGCTCATTCGCAAGATATGAAAGAATTGATAAGTTTTGTTCTTTTGCCATTTTTATATCCTCTGGAGTCAAGCTCAATGCGCTACTCCAAACGAAGAACATAACAACAGCGAATGTCATGATATAACAAACCTTTTGTATTTGCGCACATTTCGCATCAGTGGCTTCGATTCCATACGTAGCTCTCTGTTTCACAACAAATGATGAAATCATAGGTGAATGATTAAATGAGAATACGATGATTGGTAGAATCATCAATATCGTCCCAAAATAGCCTGTTCCTGTTGAAGCAGTTGAAACAGCTGAAAAACTAAGCATTGACGTATTCCACTGTGGAATTAAAGATATTGCGATAAACAGTAGAGAAACGATGAAAGGATACACTAACATACTCATTACCTTTACAGTAATATCTTGACCAAAATTTAGTATAGCGATAAGACCAAGAACTAATACAAGTGATAAAATTGCTCTTGGAGGTTCTGGCATGTGCAATTGATGCACGATAAAACTACTTGCAGTGTTTGTAAGCGCAACCGAATACATTAGTACGATTGTATAAATTGAACCGAAATATACGATGTTAAAAATGATACTCGCTTTATTTCCAAAATACTCTCTAATTGTACCTGTGATCCCCTCATCAGCAGAATTAGAAGCGTATATCATTTTAGCAAGCGCCCTATGTGAGTAGTACATAACTGGATATGCAAGCAATGTAATTAGCAGTAAAGATAATAAACCACCTGAACCTGCATTAATCGGTAAAAAGAGCACCCCTGCTCCAATTGCAGTTCCAAATAGACTGAGTGCCCATGTAGTATCCTGCTTATGCCACTTTTTCGGATCTGCATATTGCTCATTGTTTAGTGCGGTATTTTCAGCTTGAACTTCTATTTTCTTTGCAGTATTCCCGTTCATATAATAACTCCCCCTTGTATCTATTCCTGCATCTCTCTTTGCATCTAACAAATATTCCCTTTCCGGAAAATGAATTCCTTACAAGTTGCCCCACATTGTATGTCCTTCATCATAATGAATCCAAATTGAAACATTCGCTAATTAGCGTCCTAATATAATTGTTAGCGTTCACAAAAAAGTTTACTCGTAATATCCGCTCTTTATATAAAGACCCCTTAAGAGAACAATATAGAATAGACTTCATAAATACGTTGCAACATTTCTAATAACAGTGTATTACTTCATGGTTTCTCTTTTTTACTTTTAACAGTAATTTTAGCTAAACCGGCCTCTCTTCATTTGCGAGGCATTTCTTTCTCAATTCTATACATTAACTTTCATAACTTCGGTAGCACTGATAATATTGCTTACACAAGCCACTGAAGCACATTACATTCATTTCGCCTCTAATCACACACCTTTCTTACTAATAATCGCATTTTTTATATTTTCTCCAGAGATAATAAAATTTCTCTCGACGCCCTCATTATAACGTGTATATTTATAAAATTAATATTTTTATATTTTCAGAAATATTAATTGGATATAATTTTACATAGATAACATTTTACAGTTCGCATGCAACCCTTGTTCCTATCGCTTAAAACTGAATGAATTAGCATAAAACACAGTCACATATTATTTATCCAAGTTACTTATTATAAAGATACTTATATTCTTCTTTGTCAAAAAAATTTATTTTAATTTAAAAAGATATTCTAATAAATAATTAATGTGGTTAAAAAGAAATATCTTTTTGAATATACCAACCAATTTTCAGGATATATATTATCGACATTGCATTCATATACATTTTTAGGAAGCTACCTTTTACTTGATGGCAATAAGAGGACCGCTAACATTTTACAAAAACCTACGCTAAACGCAAAAATACAATAAGCTGCCCATATCGGGCAGCTTATTTACATAACAATTGTTATCAGAGGTATGCAAACAACTGAATGCAATGTAATCTTAATTCGAGTTTTTTCAACTCTTCTTCAGGAATATTTCTATATTTATAATGAATCGTTTTTATATCATTTCCTTAGAGATGATATTATTGATTATTGCACGATTCAACCTATTAAAAGCAAATCATGTAATCTTTAAAATCCTTCGTTAACTAGCTCTTTTATTGAGTTTAATTTTGAAGAAAGCTCGATAAACCATTCTTCGTCTCCTGTTAATAATGCAAGGTCTATCAGATAAAGAATTTGCTCCTTATTGATTACCTTTGATTCAGGAAGTTTGTTAACATGTTTACTAAAGAGTAAAATCGCTTCGTTTATTGTGTACTTGTCGTCACGTTTCACAATACTAACTGTAACTATATCTTCCGCTTCATCAAGTGATACAATGTAACCAACTATGAATTCGCCCTCATTTGATATTCCACGAACCCAATCTCCTACTTTTACAACTTGATTATTATTTGACATCATACTTTTTCACCTTCTTATAAATATTTTTTGTGACGATAAAAACGAAATTAAACTGTAATATTTTCCATTACATTTCAATGGTAAGAACTTACGGCTCTATATAACAAGTAAGCCACTTAACGTTCTTGATTGATAAGATCAACAACTTCTTTCATTGTGTAATTCTTTAAGTATTCACCTAGATGTTCTTCCGCACCTAAGAAAATAGTGAACAGCACTTTTCGCATGTTTGAACCTACAATACACTGATCATTTGATTCTGGGCACTTAGGCTGCAATGCACCTTCAGAGGTTATTTGATAAATATGCCAAAGATTAACTTCATCTAAATCTCGGGCGAAAATAAAACCGCCACCAGTCCCCTCTTTCGATTGTATAAACTTATGTTTTTTTAACAAACTTAGCACTTTGCGAATGCGTACTGGGTGAACCCCCGCACTTTCTGAAATAGCATTACTTGTTGACATCCTGTCTGGCTGTAAAGCTAAATAAGTTAAACTGTGTATGGCCAAAGTAAAGTCGCTGCTCATTGTTTTCCTCCTACGATCAAAAATATTATTTCTCCTATATTAACATACTGTAGCCATAAATATTACAGATAGGTTAGCCAGACGTTAAAATATATAAGAACCACTCTTAGCATAAAGAAATAGATTCCATAACTCCCTTTAGCTTTTTAAGTTAAACATACATTTAAAGACTCCATTGTTTCTTCACTTGCTCTTCTGCCAACTGTTTAATTTTTGTCCATATCGTATCTTTGCTTACAATAACATTTGTTTGATAATTTCTATCGTTATAATTGACTGTAACACATACTTCTATCATTTCCTGCTTCCTCCTTTCAAACAAATTTCTTATCTATATTTAAGTCCTGAAAAGTCTTGGGTTTATTTAAAGCCTCTAACTTGTAACTTCACTTTTTAAATAATCCAATTTAAAAGCCCCACTGCTTTTTGACTTGTTCTTCTGCCAATTGTTTAATTTTTGTCCATATCGTACCTTTACTTACAATAACATTTGTTTGATAATTTCTATCGTTATAATTGACTGTAACACATACTTCTATCATTTCCTGCTTTCTCCTTTCAAAAAACTTTTCCTAAAAATTATTACTTATTAATTAGCCAATTTTTGCAGTTCAATATTTAAAAATGTTCGAACGCTACGTGGTAAAAATTTACGAATTTCTTCGTCATTAAAACCAATCTGTAATCTTTTCTCGTCCAGCATAATTGGGCGACGCAACATTAGCGGATGCTCAATTATTAATTGATAAAATTCATTCAGCGAAAGCTCATCTATATTTATATTTAAGTCTTGAAAAGTTTTGGATCTAGTTGAAATAATTTCAGTAGCACCCTCTTCAGTTAAACGAAGAATGGATTTAAGTTCATCCACTGTCATAGAATTGGATACGATATTTTTTTCAGTATAATCAATTTGATTCTCCTCCAGCCATGCTTTCGCTTTTCGGCATGAACCGCAGCTTGCTGTTGTATATAAAACCACCATATTTCACTCACTCCTTTAATATTCTTTATGAAACTTCAATTTTAAATATCGGTCATTTAAATGTATTAAAAAAAATTACAGTTCAGAATCAAATTCACGTAATGTTATTTATTCGGCAATGTTTTATTTATCTCTATTATTCATGCTATATTTTACAGACGATAACAACTCACTTTTAAAAATCTTACTGTAATTTTAAACTTTACAGTTCAATTAATCAACTGTTAAGTCTTGGATTCATTTTAATAACAGAACAAATTGTTCTCATGTAAAATTGCCCATAGCATGGTAGCTCCTTCAAAGCACATTTCACGCATTTCTTGCTTACAAGTGCTATTATGGATTATATTCAGCATAATAAAAAGTACGTACTTTAAAGTGTTATAGGTACTAAAAAGTAACGTATGCATTTTCAAGTGCCGTTCTGCTTATTTCTCTCTTACATCGGTTATTATGAACGATATTTCGCACAATAAATAGTGCGCACTTTAAAGTGTTATAGGCACTAAAAAGAAATAATTTTATTATTAAAGCGTATGTAAGTCCAAAACTGTAATCTACATTCATCAAAGGAGTTTTTTTATGAAGACATACAATATTCCTGTAGAAGCGACTTTAGAAGTTATTGGCGGAAAGTGGAAGGTTGTTATTCTTTGCCATTTAAAAAAAGGAACAAAAAGAACGAGTGAATTAAAACGTTTAATGCCTGGTATTACACAAAAAATGTTAACACAACAATTACGGGAACTAGAAGAAGATGGTGTAATCCAAAGGAAGGTATATGACCAAGTGCCACCGAAAGTAGAGTACTCTTTAACGGATTACGGTTCGTCTTTAGGAGCCATACTTGATTCCCTCTGCACTTGGGGAGAAGTTCATCTTGAAAAAAACGGGAATACTTCCATGCTGATTACAGCAGATGAATAATAGCTGTTCCTACTATATTGAAAACAGAAAATAGGTTGAGGCAATACGTGCCCCAACCTATTTTTTATACCTCTTTATAACTTTTTGCAGTAATAACTGTTTCGAATTCAAAGGTTTCCGGCAAATGATTGGCGTAAGAGTATTCAAAAGTGCGTCCATCCGTTAAGTAGGCCACCTGTTCCACTCTCATTAGGAAATCTTGATTTGTTAAGTTCATAAACTGCTTTTCTTTATCATCCGGGCGAATTCCTTTAACCCTAACAACGGATGTTCCCACTTGAAGACCTAGTTTATTTTGAATGTGGGAGTAGATTGATTCCTCTAAAACAGAAACATCAACACCTGGAATGACCGAAATCGGCATCCATGTATGCTCCATAATCGTTGGAATACTGTGAATGATGCGGAGGCGGATGATTTTATATACAAAATCCCCTACTGAAATACCCAATTTTTCAGCAATGACTTCATCGGCACCGACAATCGTAAACTCAATAATTTTACTTTCTACCTCACTGCCATAAACAGCTTTCGTACCTGTTAAAGTTTGAATCATTCGCGCCTTTTCTTGCTGACGCCAATCTTGAACGACCGTTCCACTTCCGCGCCGGCGAATGATGTAGCCGTCTCTAACTAACAGATCCAGCGCCTTTTTTATAGTAAGGACAGAAACATCAAATTCTTCAGCAAGGACGGGGCTACTTGGAATTTTTTCGTTAATCTTATATTCGCCGTCTAAAATTTGCTGTTTCATTTTTTGATAAATGCCGAGGTATTTTACTTGTGTGGATCCGCTTGCCATTTCCATACCTCCTTTATGCTGTATTCCCTCTTCTATTCATTTAAGTTTAAAGCCTCAAGTTTGTAAACGGAAGGTGATGGCGCAGCAAATCCGTTTTCTAAGATTTCAATATTCGTTACCGCTTCTTCGTCTTTCACAAGCTTTGGTGCACCATTTACAATTGTTTCATACGCTGCATCATAAAAACGACCGTAATCACCAAGTGGCGTTTTAATTTGTTTTTCAATCCAATCACCGTTTGCGTTGCGATATTTCGCAATTCCATAGTACATCGGTGAATCTTCACCAAATCCTGCACTCTCAGGCATAATACCCGCTTTCAAATCATTTTCCTGCTGATCTTCACCATATTTAATAAACGATCCATTTGTTCCATGAACGATAAAGCGCGGATAATCTTTCGCTACAACATGGTTCGTTTTCAGTTTAATTTTCAACTTATTTCCGTAATGTAGACCAACATCGAAATAATTATCAACCGCACCTTCCACTTCATTATTACGAATATCGTATGTCACCGTATCTGGACGGCCAAACAGTGAAATCATACGGTCCATCGTATGAATACCTAAACTGTAAAATGAACCTTCTTCTTTCGGACCTTCGTGAGTGATTGAACCAGGACGGAAATAATCAATATGTGATTCAACCTCAACAATATCACCAAGGAATCCTTGTTCCACAACTTGCTTCACTGCTAAGAAATCACCATCAAAACGGCGGTTTTGATAAGGCATAACTACTACACCTTTTTCTCGTCCTAAAGCTAATAATTCTTTCGCATGTTCCACTGTATCGCAAAATGGTTTTTCAACGATAACTGATTTTCCAGCAAGTATAACTTTTTTCGCTAATTCGTAATGCGTATGTGCTGGCGTACAGATTGTCACTACTTGGATTTCTTTATCATTCAACAATTCGTTCAAATTAGTAGTGAAACTAACACCTTTTTCCTTATATGGAGCCGCTAATTCTTCATTAATTTGGCGAGCAAAAATCGTTTTTACTTTTATATTTTTACGTATATTCACATACGGTAAGTGATAGCGGTTAGCTGATTTTCCAAATCCAATAAAGCCCATTGTTAATGTCATATTCTTCAACTTCCTTGCTCATAAATTTTTGATTCTATATTTATTATATATTTTTATCATTAAAAGTATATAGTTTTGTTTTTAAAATTATATATAAAAAAGTCGAGATGGAAATCATTTTCTGATTCCGATCTCGACTTTAAGTTATAGACTTATGTCCTACCATCATTTTATTTACACTCGATGAGTAGTTAAAGAGCTGCTTCATTACATGCTCTTATTCATACATATAAGAACGTGTCATCGGAATTGTATCGTTAATACCTTTTGTAAATACAAATTGATGTAAATCAATATTACCTGTAAAGAACGAAGCTGCACATGCATTTAAATATAAGCGCCACATACGAATGAATCGCTCATCTTTCGTTTTGCGAACTTCCTCCAGTACATTTTCAAAATTTCGAGCCCAATGCTGTAATGTTTTCCCGTAATGTCTACGTAAGCTTTCCACATCAACAATGTAAAATTGTTCGTTTGTCATGTTCGTGATTAATTCGTTAACAGCAGGAACATATCCGCCAGGGAATATATATTTTTCAATCCAACCATTCGTAGCACCACCATTGGCCGGGGAAGTAATACAATGAAGTAGAGAAATCCCACCATCATTTAGTAGTGCATTCACTGTCTCAAAGTATTGTGTAATGTTGTCTTTTCCTACATGTTCAATCATACCTACACTAACAATTTTATCAAATTTACGATTCTTAATATCGCGGTAATCAAGTAAAGATACTTCAACTAAATCCGTAAGTCCCTCTTGTTTAATTCGCTCGGAAGTCTTAGCATATTGTTCCTCACTTAACGTTACCCCCATCGCTTTCACACCGTACTGCTTAGCGGCAGCTGTAATGAGCTCACCCCACCCGCAACCAATATCTAATAGCGTATCACCTTTTTGAAGGTTCAACTTTTTCAAAATATGATTCACTTTATTATGCTGAGCTGTCGTTAAAGAATCTTGCTCATTTTGGAAATACGCACAAGAATACGTCATTGTTTCATCTAGCCATAATTTATAGAAATCGTTCCCAATATCATAATGATGAGCAATATCATCTTTATTTTTTTGTTTTGAGAAATTCCATTTACTTTTGAAATATTGCAACTTACTATCACCTAAAAAGCTATCCTGCCTTTTATAAATTGATTGAATTGCTTTTTCAAGATTCCCTTCTATTTCAAGATCTCCATTCATATATGCTTCACCGAATGCGATAGAAGGATCCTTAGCAATCTCTTTTTTTGAAAGCGGCTTATGGAATGTTACATGAAATTGAGGTTCCCCTTCTCCATATTGTATTGTTTCTCCATTCCAAAGTGTAATTTGAACTGGATCTGAAAAAAGATTTTTAAGTATTTTTTTATAAAAAAGTTCTTCAACCATATAAACATCTCCTACTAAAGAAATTGAACAAAAAACTATACTAGTTAATAAGTCTTTTTGAACATAGCTTAAAACCGTTATGATTTCTTGCTACGAGTGTCATTATAAAACGGTTATATTATGAAGCATAGTACGTACTTTAAAGTGATGAAGGCACTTTTAAGTACCTATGAAAACTTTAATCCATTATTCATCACGACTAAAACAACTGCTATTCTGGTATAGATCCCTACTTTTCACCGTAGTAACTTTCTAAAGTTTTATACTGAAAAAACACCACCTCATCAATAGGTGGCGTTTCAATATTACATATATAGATTTCACTTAACTTTACTATTTTTTCTATCTATGCATCGTTCTCCCCATACGGTCAATTGATTTAATACATTTTGCAAAGACCACCCATAATCAGTTAAGGAGTATTCTACTCGGGGTGGAATTTCTTTATAGATTTCACGTGTAATCACACCATCATCTTCGAGCTCACGTAATTGTTGCGTCAACATTCTAACAGAAATTTCAGGAATTAGACGCTGCAACTCGCTCGTTCGCTTCGTTCCTTTCGTTAAGTGACATAAAATGACGACTTTCCACTTTCCCCCGATAATTTCTAAAGTTGCTTCTATCGGTATATTGTATTGTTTCACACGATCTCCCTCCTTTTTTCTAAATTTCTTCTCTATTGTTACGTAAAAACAAATAATTTTCTATACGGCACATTTTAGTTCCTACAGCACAAAAAAGTACCTATATTACCAAAAAGTAATTATGCCGTTTAAAAATATTTCTATATACAAAAAGAAAAACGAACGTATTCTCGTTCGTTTTTTTCTTGTTTATTCTGCTGTAATAAGCATAGACGTGTTGCCATTCTTTTCAAGATGATGTTCTCCCCAGTTACAAAGAGAATCGAGTATAGCATCTAAAGAATGACCGTATTCCGTTAACGAATACTCTACTTTTGGCGGCACTTGGTTATACACTTTTCTCTCGATTACACCATCTTCTTCTAATTCACGTAATTGTTGCGTTAACATCTTTTGTGTAATACCAGACATTAATTGTTTTAATTCGCACGTTCTCTTTTTATCTTTCTTTAAATGACAAAGGATCACTACTTTCCACTTCCCACCGATAACCTGTAAAGTCGCCTCTACAGGAATATTGTATGTTTTCATATAAAAATCTCCTTTAATAATGTGATAAGGCAAGTAAGCTAAAGATTTAAATATTACTTTTAAGTATCTATAGCACCTTAAAGTACGTACTTTTTATCCTATTAAACATGTTTCATAATAGCATACGTAAACAGCAGATGAGTAGTACGGTACTAAAAAGTACCTGTATTACTTTTTAGTATCTATATCACTTTAAAGTACGTACTTTTCATTATGTAAAATACATTTCATAATAGCATTTGTAAGAGTTGAGTGAGTCATGCAGTATTAGAAATTACATTCTTGTCCCGGTACTTTAAAGTGAGTATTTTTATCATACATTTTGTCCGACGATGAAATGACATATTTTCATTTTCACATCCATTCACAATGATGAATTAATTTTTAAATACATTTTAGGAGGATATTAATAATGAGTAAATTACTAAAAGAAAAAATTGGTTTTGGTACAGCACCACTAGGAAATATGTACCGTAATATTCCAGAAGAAGAAGCAATCGCTACAGTGGATGCTGCTTGGGATAATGGCGTTCGTTACTTTGATACAGCTCCACTTTATGGATCTGGTTTAGCAGAAATTCGTCTTGGCGAAGCACTATCAAAAAGAAATCGTGATGATTACTTTTTAAGCACAAAAGTCGGTCGAACGATTTCAGATGAACTAGAAGATCCATCTGCACGTGATTTAGGTGAAAAAGGCGGACTTTTCGAATTTGGCCGCAAAAATAAAATGATCAATGACTATAGTGCAGATGCAACACTTCGTTCTATCGAGCAAAGTTTGAAACGTTTAAAAACAGATCGTCTAGACTTTGTTTTCATTCATGATTTAGCACAAGACTTTTATGGTGATGAGTGGATTTCACAATTTGAAACAGCTCGAACAAGAGCATTCCGTGCACTAACACGTTTACGTGAAGAAGGCGTTATTAAAGGCTGGGGACTTGGAGTAAACAAAGTAGAATCAATTGAACTGATGCTTGATTTAGAAGAAGCGCAGCCAAATATATCCTTACTAGCTGGTCGTTATTCATTACTAGACCACGAGCGTGCATTACAACGAGTAATGCCTGCGGCTGTTAAGCATAATATGGATATTGTTGTTGGTGGCCCATATAGCTCAGGTATTCTTGCTGGAGGTGCTCACTTCGAATATCAAAAAGCCTCACCAGAAATCATTGCAAAAGTTGAGAAAATCAAAGCTCTTGCAGATCGTCACGAAATCAGTATCAAAGCTGCTGCATTACAATTTTCACTAGCGAATCCAGCAGTTGCTGCCGTTGTTCCTGGTGCAAGTAAACCGGAACGAATTGTAGAAGACCAAAACGCCTTAAATACAGTAATTCCAGCAGCATTCTGGGAAGAAATGCGCGAACAAAAACTAGTAGCACCTAATGCACCACTACCAATCAACGTAAAATAAATTGAAACCTTAATCAGTGGGGCAATCCCCACTGATTATTTACCCGCAAATACCGGGATGAAAAGGAGCGTAATGAACATGGCACAGACTACTACATCTATGGAAATTTTCGGTTCACCTGAACAAGTATGGCAATTAATCGGAGGTTTCAACTCCCTTCCAGACTGGTTACCTTATATACCTAACAGTAAATTAACGGAAGGCGGTCGTGTACGTCACCTAGCTAATCCAGATGGTGACACGATTATAGAACGATTAGAAGTATTCAATGAGAAAGAACGATACTACACGTATTCAATCATGAATGCACCATTCCCAGTCACTAATTATTTATCTACAATCCAGGTGAAAGAAGGTACTGAAAGTAACACATCGGTAGTAGAGTGGTCTGGTACGTTCACTCCTGTTGAAGTTAGTGATGAAGAGGCAATAAACCTTTTTCATAGTATTTACAGTGATGGACTGAAAGCATTGCAACAAGCATTTCTAGATTGAGCTATTAAAAACAATGAAAAGCAAAGCGATATCGCTTTGCTTTTTTATAAAATCCCTTTTAACTTTTCACCAATTAACTTCGCTACATACTCATAGCCTTCTGGTCCAAAGTGTAGCCCATCTCTTTCATCATTTTCTACAAACCTTTTATAATTCCGTTCTTGAATCATTTCAGCATACAAATTTAGAAAATAGCTTCCTGTTTCTTTCGCCACTTCCTCTACCACGTCTGCATACTGACCGAGTACTTCATTTGTTCTATTATGCTGTCTTTCTTCATCAACTGGGGCAGGACTAATAAGCAGTACTTTACCTGAAGAAATATGGTTCACAATCTTCTCTAAATTTTCTTTGTATGCTTGTAATGACCCTTGCGAAAAAGAGACTGCATCATTCGTGCCAAGAAAAACTGTTACGAAATCTGGTTTATGTGATAATACATCTTCTTTAATCCTTTTTAACGCATCAAACGTATTATCACCTGGAACACCTGCATTCACTACGTTCCAATTCGGAAACATCTCTCGCAAACGTGGTGTTAACCTCGGCGTTCCATTGAAAAACACTTCATCAGCTGTAATACTATCCCCAAAGCATACTAACGTTTTCATAAAACTAACTCTCCTTTTACGTATGAAACAACTTTCCTTCTACCGCCTTAATATATCTTTCAGCAGAACGTTCCACTGCCTCATTTGCATGTTCTTTTACTACTCGATGAAAAGCGTTGTATAACCGATTAAACTGTAACGGCTTCACTCGATTCACCATTTCTTCCACTTTTCTCGCTGGTAATGGAATTAAGTTTGGATAGCTGTACATAAAGCTTACCCATCGTTCATCCGCTACAACTTGAATAATATCACCTGTTAACAAAATTCCTTTCCCATCATTACCTTCTTCCCAATGTAAGACAGATCCACCTTTAAAATGACCACCTAAACGATGAATAACCAATCCATCCGCTAATTGTAAAGACTCACCAGACCAATAAATAATACGACTACTCGGGCGCATCACCCACTCTTTATCATCTTCGTGTATATAAATTGGTACATCAAATGTCTCTGCCCATTCTACTTGTGTTGAATAATAATGAGGATGAGACAAGGCAATTGCATCTAGTCCACCAAGCTCTTTTATTTTCGCAATTGTCGTTTCATCTAAATAAGTAATACAGTCCCATAGTAAACGATATGATTCTGTTTTCACTACATATGCCGTTTGACCAATCGCAAATCCTGGTTTTGTTGTAATACTAAAAAGCCCATTTTCCTCTTCGATTATTTCATTTTTATATGTATCACTTGTTTGTAAGCTTTCTAGCGTCGTCCAAGACTGCCCTTTCGGATTCACATATTGTCTCTCTTCATCACAAATATGACAACTCACTGGTTCTTCTACACCCGCTGCATACTGCACGCCACACGTTGTACAAACGAAATTTTTCATCATAATTTCCCCTATCCCTCTATTTTTATTAAGCTGATTTTTGTTGATAATGATCTGCTTTTTTATTTTCAATTAATAAACTGATAAAAGTAAGTAAATAAACACCTGTAACAGATAATGGAATGACAGTAAATCCTTTTTCTGCAAAAAGAATCCCGCAAACTGACGTTACGAATACAGTCCCTACGGATAATAAACCATAACTTTTGCTTTCATAAATCCATACGTACGGGATAAAATGAACACCTATTAACATCGCTACTACAAAAGGTAACCATTCTGGAAATTGAAAATAGGCAAGTAATACAAGCGGAATATTCAATACATTTATCCCACCAATTAATCCTGCCAAAACCCCTAACGGGTTTCCTTTCGCAAACATATCAATTTTCAATATAGCAGCTATCATTAATCCAAAAGGAAACACACATCCCATACCGATTAAATATACCCACACCACTTGTTTTTCAGAAAGAACAAAGCCCATTATACTCATAACTATCCAAAATAAAACACCAGCTAATATAATCGGTAATCCTCGCTTCGTTTTGATTGCTAAATCCTTTTTCGCTTCTGAAACATTCATTTCACGATCCCCCCAAAAATATTTGTACTATAAAGTCACCTCAACCTCATCCATCCAATAACGCCAAGCTGCTAAATAATCTTCTAAATCTTTCGGGTGGTGCCGTAAACATGTATCTATACGCAAATATAATCCTATGACTATCTCTTCATATAAATCACGGTCATTTTTATGAAATACACATTGTTTCATCGCATAACCAATCGTTTCTTTTGTTAAATCTTCTGGAGTTGAACAGAACGCATAAATTAAATCGTATATAGGATCTCCTAACACTGGTAGGGGATCAATTACACCATGCAACTCATTTCCTTGAAATATAAAATTATGAAATCCAAGATCACCATGTAATAAAAATGGCTGATTTATTCCAGCATCCCTATTCGCTAACTTAAGAACTTTTCTATACTCTTCCTCACTTATGTACGGTCTTACATTTTTATGAGCTTCCACCACATTTGTCGTTAAAAATTCATTCCAAGATTGAACCGGACTTTCTTTCCATCCCCAGCCATCTATACGTGAAACTATTTCATACTTATTAATAACTTCTTTTACAAGGGTACTAAGCGTAATTCTTTTTTGTCCTCGTCCGCACGAAGTACTACCTTCAAGGAAAGAATACACAATATATGTATGTAAAGGTTCCTTATACAAAAGATTTGCAAACAAAGTATTCCTTTCATAAAAAGAAAGAAAAATAGCTTCTTCACGTATTACTTCCGCTTCATTAAGTTTTACAACGTATTTTTCATCCAACAAATATACAGTACTTGTCGTTCCCCCGTTCAGCACTTTTACGCTAGTTGGATAATGTGAAATCACTTTCTCCTTAACTAGTTGTGCAGCGATTGTTGAAATGTCCATTCCCTCACCCTTTAATCCCGAAGATTTCTTCAATTCAAAAGACAACTTTACTATTATTTGACAAACACAAGGGAATTCCTCCTAAAAATCTTAATATAACAAAAAATAATTTTATTTCATTGCAACTGCTTCCTTCAATATTTCATCAAATAATTCATTCCATTTATGATAATGTGATACAATTTCTTCACTCCAAATGATCTTCATTTAATCTAGTAATTTCTATTAAATTATCTCTTTCTTTTAACTTACGAGCTAAACTTTCTACACCAAAAACTTCTGTAAATGTGTGGCTACCTACTATTAAGTTAATGCCTTTAAATTTCGCATGTTGCACTGTGTATAATGTTTTTTCTCCAGTTATATACGTGTCACACCCTTTTTCTAATGCACGTTCAATCAAATTTGTATTGTTCCCTGCACCAGTTAAAATCGCAATTCGTTTTACTGGTTTATCATGGTTTCTCCAGCTCTTCACTTTCTCTTCCATTTTTTCTTCAAGTCTTTCAACCAAGTTTAAAAATGCAATCGGTGCTTTAAATTCTCCTATTCCAGGTAATTCCTCTTCCTCATACGTAGAGTATTCTAAAATTGTATCTATCGCAATTTCATTAAATAATGATGTACACGTACCAAATTCAATAAAATCTAACGGCAAATGAATCCAAAAATGATTCATTTCATATTGTTTTAATTTCTCAATACAAGCCTCTTCCATTCCAAATAAAAAACTCCACGGTGCATGATGTGTAACTATCATGTCGATTCCATTTTTATACCCTTCTTCAATCGTCTCTAACGTCAAATTTGTTGTGTAACCAATTTTGTGAAATTCATCTTTACTTATATGAGTAAATCCATATTCACCATCACCGTATTTATGAAGATGCTCTCCAAATAATGATGTTATATATTCATTAAACTGCGTTATATTCATTTTTATTTCTCCTTTCATTTACTTTTATATTTCAAAAATAAGGAAATACTAACAACAACGTTACATACATATAGGAGGACAATATGAAACCTGAATTTTTAAAAGCTGTACATGATGCCATCGGAAATGTCGAACACATTCATATAGAGGAAAGCGGTGCTGACAGCTTACTCATCCATCATGATGATGCACAGCAGTTACAACAAGTCGCTAAAACGTTAGAAAATAACAATTTCCGCTCTGCTTTAAGAACAACTGGAGATGCTTCGTATATTGAAGTATTGAACAGATAGTGAAAGTCCGGATGTATGCTGGGCTTTCTTTTTTATCCCGCATTAACGGGCAGTAAGACCCTCACCTCAAAATTCAACGGAAGCAAAGAAGTTAGGTGGGGGATCAACTGCCCGTAAAAGCCCGATTGGTTCAACTAATAATCAGTGGGGATGCCCCACCCACTGATTAAAGTTTCACTTTATATTAAAACTTCAAACTCTTTCACATATACCGCTGTTCCAGCAATATCTATTTGTAACTTCTCATTTTCTACATCTTTCGTTACATATACCGTTACACGACCATCTTTATGTATTTCTTGCCCTTGTTCAACGATTAACTCCATTTCATGGTCAACATCTTTCTCCACATACGTCGCATAATATGCTCCCATTACACCTGAAGCTGTTCCTGTCACGGGATCTTCAATCGTTCCAGCATAAGCTGATGAGAAATGACGCCCATGCATATGTACCTTTTCGTCATAAGTTTCTAGACAAATTGGGTGAATAGAAGCATTAGGTATTTCTTTTAATACCGATGGAAACACCTCATTGTTAGGTTTCATTCTCTCACATACATCTAGATTTTTAACCGGTACAATTACGGTCCAGTTCCCCGTACTTCCATATACAATCGGTAAACTTACATCTAAATCATTTACTTCTAAACCGATACTATGAGCTAATTTTTCTTTTGAACCTGTAAATTCTTTAAACTGAGGTGCTGCCTGCCTCATTTTAATAAAGGTTTCTCCATTTTCATTTACACCTATTTGTATCGGTAAAATCCCGGCCTTCGTTTCAATCGTAAGGCTTGCTTTCTCTTCTAATAAACCTCTTTCACGCAAGGCAAATATTGTCCCAACTGTCCCATGACCACATAAATCCATTTCAAAACCAGGTGTAAAGTAGCGCATTCTTATATCTCCTACTTCTGAGGAAAGAACAAAAGTTGTTTCGTTAAATCCAACTTTTTCAGCAATACGCTGCATTTCCTCTTCTGTTAATCCATCTGCATCTAATACAATACCTGCTGGATTACCCATATTCGGTTTATTCGTAAATGCGTCATAATGAAATACGTTTATAGTCTTCATCTTCTTTTCTCCTAACCTTCTTTAAAAATTTTATAATAAAGCTCTATCTCCGTTTTCAACGAACAATTATTTCTCCAAAATATTCTCTGCATCTTTTCATTTGAAGTATGTGCGCTTCCGATGTAATAAGTAGCCCCTATTTCCTTTAACATATGTAAAGATTGAAGATGCAGCCGGGAAGCAATTCCTTTCCCACGATAACAAGGCATTACCCCAAAATAAAATAATCGTCCTTCACTTTCTGTTCCAGTTTCTATATGCGGTATGGACATACCAATCAGCTCATTTTTATCATAAAAAACAATACATGACTTTTCCCAACCCTTACCTAACTCTGTTTGTACAGAATAAAAATGTTCATCGATAGTTAAAATTGAAGTTTGATTCCCTGAACCCGACATACATTGTTCCCAAATATATTTAAATTCTTTTTCCGATAACGTTCCTTCTGCTATTGATCGATATGTATATTGTCTTTCAAGTTCTTCTATATTGTTCAATTCTCTACATACTTCTACCTTTGCTGCGTGCAAAGAAAAACCTGCATCAAGTAACACCCTCACACTTGAGTTATAACTACTAAACCTTTTGTTTAATACAATACTCGCTCTTTTTAACTCCCAATTAAAACAAACCTCTTCAAATCTACTTATCTTTTCTTTATATGTTTGTACGTTATACAAAACATCTTCTTCTATTTCTTCAATCGTTACTGCATGTGGTAAGCCATTTAATACTTTTTTAGAAGGGCCAAACAAATTCTGAATGATTGCAAGATCGTATATCACCACTTTAATTCACCTACACCTGGCTCAATAAACTTCCCTGAAACATCCTCATTTGAATCTATTATCCAATCATATATATTTTTTGCTCCTTCAGCCGGGGTCATATTCGCATCAAAAGCACCAATTTCAGTCTTTAATTTTCCAGGGTGAATAGCAGTTACACGAATTCCTTTATCCTCAAACTCTTGTTGTAAACAGAGCGTTAACATGTTTTGTGCAGCTTTAGCAATTCGATATGAATATGAGAAATGGCCTTGCGGAAACTCTTTGTTGGCCATTTTATGCAATGAACCTAACCGAGAGGACACATTTATGATTCTCGGATGATCCGATTTAGCTAAAGCCACATATGTACCTTTTACAGCTCGAATTACACCTAAGCAATGAATATTAAATAAGTCCGTTAACTCTTCTGAATTCGTATGTAAAACCTCAGTCTCCTTTCCAGTAATTCCTGCGTTATTTATAACTAGATCAATATACTCTGTATATTCCTCAAGCTGTTTCTTAATTTGTTCTGTACTTTCATCAGCCGATAAGTCTGCTAATATAGGAAAACATCTGCAACTAAACATTTTCTTCAATTGTGTTAACGCAACCTCAGTTCTAACTAACGGATAAACGATATGTCCATTTTCATGAAACACTTTTACTAACTGTAACCCTAATCCGCGATTTCCACCTGTAATTAGAACTCTCATATATTCATCTCCTTATTTTTAAAATAAATAAGAAAATCCATCCACTTACCATTCTCTAATGAAAACGCCTCTCTCTTGCATTCAAAAGAAAAACCGGCTCTTTCCGCAAGACGAACGGATGGCTCATTATCAACACGTATATGTAATTCGATTCTATGAAAATGAAGACGATTAAAAAATAACGATACTGCAGCTTTCACACTTTCCATGCCATATCCGTTTTTCCAGTATTGATTATGTATGGAATATCCCATCATCGCCCATTGATAGTCCATACGTAAAATTTTAATCAGCTCTAGCTTACCAATATTAGCTCCGTCTTCTTTACGAAAAATACCTAATACGTACATCTCATCTCGATGTGCTGCTTCATCAAAGCCTCTAATCCATTCCGTGAACCATTCTTTCGTTGATGATGCCATAACTTGATAACCATCGTCATATTTATACTGCGATGGTAACCTCTTATGAAATCCATCTAACCAACTTTCATAATCATCATTTTGGAACGGACGGATCATCAGTCTCTCTGTCTCTACCTGTAATAGCGGCAGCTTCATTTACATCTCTTCCCTTGATTAATATTTGAATATTCTTTATTATCTTACACAAAATACAAAATCTAGTAAATTATTATGTTTTGATAGACAAAAACCCAGTCATGCTTTATACATAACTGGGTTCTTCATCGTTTAATAACATTTTTATTTCACAAGAACTACATCCCTTAATTCCCTCTTCAACACTTTCCCTAAAGCGTTTTTCGGTAATTCTTCTACGAATACCACTTCTGGAATTTTGTAACTTGCTAACTTCTCCTTACAATACTGAATAATACTTTCTTCTGTTACTGTTGTTTCGCCATCCTTCACAATGTAAGCTCTTGGAACCTCTCCCCAAAATTCATCTGGAACTCCAACTACTGCCACTTCTAAAACACCATGTATTTCATGAATAACATCTTCTACTTGGTCTGGATATACATTGTCACCACCGCGTATAATAACGTCTTTATATCTTCCCATAATATGCAAGAATCCGTCGTCATCTATCATGCCAGCATCGCCCATGTTAAACCAATTATCTTTTACTACCTTCTTTGTCGCCTTTTCATTATTCCAATACCCTTTAAACATGTATGGACTTCTTACATGAATCTCTCCAACTTCATTTGCTTTAAGTTCATGTCCTGTTTCTGGATGAACAATTTTCACCTCTACATTTTTCAAGGCTTTTCCTACAGAAGACATCTTTTCTTTTCCCATCATTGGATGCCATGAAGTTACAACCCAACCTTCTGTACTACCATAGCCTTGCACCATATAGATTCCTTTTTCCATATATTTTTGAATGAGCGTTTCTGGCACTTTTGTTCCACCGCTTTGTGCTACTTTAAAGGTTGAAATGTTCCGTTCTTTTTTATTTAGTTCATCAAGCATATAGCTATAAACAGCCGGGAATGCAAGCATCGTAGTAATTTTCTCTTCTTCAATCTTATCCCAAATAAGAGTAGGATTCGAATCAGCTAAGAAGATCATCGTAACACCATGATAAATACAATTTAAAATAGAAAGCACGCCACTCATATGAAATAATGGATGCACGGATAAAAAGCGTTCACCTGCTGGAATTTCTCTTTGTCCTGCAATCTCTGCAAAATAATGATGTAAGTTTTTATGTCCAATTACGCATGCTTTTGCCTGTCCAGTCGTTCCTGAAGTAAATAAGTAAATGGCATCATCTTCTTCATGAACTTCTACGTTCGGTTCTGTCATTGGCTGTTTTTGCAACTCTAATTCAAATGAACCAAAGCCTTCTTTTGTCGTTTGAATTACATAAGGAATTTCTTTAACAGCATCAACATTTAATAACACTTCACTAAATTCTTCATCAATAACTAACACTTTTAATTTCGCTTCTTTTACAATCGTTTCTAATTCATATACAGTAAGCTGATGATTTAGCGGAATACATACCGCTCCAATTTTTAAACTTGCCATCATAACGCTTGGAAATGGGTGATTATTTTTGCATAGTATTCCTATACGATCTCCTCTTTGCACACCATTATGTAATAAATAATATGCAAGCTGATTTACTCGTTCATTATATTGCTGAAACGAATATCTTTTCTCCCCCCCTACAAGCGCTTCCAAATTTGGTGATTGCATTGCTCTTTTTTGTAATAATTTTTGCATCGTTCTCAAGTAAAACTCCCCTTTATATATGTTAGGTTTTTTATTTTACCAGATTAACTATTAATTTACTAAAGATTACACTTAGTGAATATAACAAGAATATAAAATAGCCATTTACTTCACAAGTAAATGGCTATTTCCTCTTATATATTAGAATACTTCTTGTTCATTACATATTGCACATACTCAGGTGCACTTTTATCAATCTCTTCATCACTTAATTTATATTCGGCACCATATAAATAAAATGAAGGTATAAATTTCATGTCTGTATATAAGCATGTAGCTTGGAATGGTTTCGTCAACTCATCCATCGTAATTCCGCTATTTTCATAATCTTTTTCTAATCCACCTATAGAAACTGCTACACCAAACTCTTTTCCCTTCACTTTATCCCCTTTTGATCCGTATGCAAATCCATATGTTAATACATCATCAAACCATTTTTTTAATAATGGCGGTGTGCTGTACCAGTAAAGCGGAAATTGGAATATATATCTGTCATGTTCTACTAATAACTTTTGCTCTTCTTCAATATTAAACTCCCAGTTTGGTGCCACTTTATATAATTCATGCACCGTAATTTCATCTGAATGTTTCTCAAGTTCTTCTATCCATCTTTTATTAATTTTTGATTTTTCAATATGAGGGTGTGCTACAATTACAAGTGTTCTCATCATTTTCCATCCCCTTTATAAATGAATCAATCCTTTACATATTAGTATGAATGCATTACATATAATTGAAAAGTACGTACTTTCAGGTGCTATAGGAACCTTGAGGTACCTTTGGAGGTGTTATATGCATCAAAATGATAACTGTCCAATTGCAACGACGCTCGATGTAATCGGTGGAAAATGGAAAGTTCATATTTTATGTGTTTTGATGGATGGAAAAATGCGAACAAATGAAATCCGACGAGAAATCCCAAACATTACGCAAAAAGTTCTGACTCAACAACTTCGGCAACTTGAAGCTGATGGGATTATCCATCGTACTGTATATCAAGAAGTACCACCAAAGGTTGAGTACACAATAAGCGAATACGGGAAATCTTTAATGCAAATTATGAATGAACTATTTGAATGGGGAAAAGATCATCAGCTCAAAAGATTACATGACTAAAAAGGCACTATATACTTTGTTTAATCCTCAATGTTTATATTTTGTGTTTTTATAAATTTTATTTTTATCGTTTTTGGGCTAACTTGTTTTCTTAGATTGATGGACGTGACCCCACATCCATCAATCTAAAAAGATATAATTAGAAAAATGAGATTTCTATACAATTTCGCATATAAACACTACTTCTACCTCATTAAACACTTGCCCGACTTTTTCTAATCTCAATTGTACGTAAACTATAAAGGAGCACACCTAAACCGAGAATTTTTTCGTTATTAGACGCATTAGAACCTAAGGTAATAGTAGGTACATTTAAACCCATAAACCTTTCACTCCATTCTATAGGCATATATCCCTGCTTACCAATTACTAATGTACGTCCATCTATTGTACGGAGAGTACTTTGAATAAAATCAAACTCAACTTCTACATCTGACAATTTTGTGGCTTTATCTGTCATCAAAGTACCTCGTATCATAGTAAATCCTTGTATCATTTTTTCTTTAAACATACCAATCTGATTATAATTTGAATCATAGACTACCCAATCATATCCGTCCACTTCAGTATGAAAATAAGCTAGAATTTCCCCGCTACTCGTTTCTAATCCGTAAACATCTTTATTATGTAAAAAGGGTATTACTGAAAAAAGAATATTTGATGAAACCATCTTTGTTCCTGCTATATACTTACCATCAGGATGATATAGACCAAATTGCTTGTTTCGTTTTGGTAATTCTAATACAACCAAAGTATCAACATCCCAAAATGTTGCATTACTTTTTATCATATTCTTTTGTATCAACTTTCCTTTTCTTAACTGCCAAAATCCAATCCCAAAAAAGATAGAAGCAGCGATAACAAAAAAGATAAACTGCCCCCAATTAATATGTCCCCAATCTTCATATACAGCGCATAAAGCAAGAATAAAAATACCCGTCCCAATTAACAGTTTCAACTTTCCTTTTCGTTTATAGTAATCAAATAATTCCATTTCTATATCTTCACCCCTTATTTGTGGTTCCTAACTATTAATATATCAAAAACATATAATTCCCTCTATTCAAAAATATAAGTTCTTCCACTGTCCACTGCATTGGAAACAAAGTGATAGTCGGCCTTTTGAGCTCAAACTCCTGAGAAAGAATAAAAGCGAAATCAATATTTTTTTATTTTAGAGATAATACCATATCACCATCAAGCTAATAAAAAGATACTCCTTAAAAATAAAAAACGCTATTCTCTCTGTAAAATCATAGAAAAGAATAGCGTTTCTTATTTTGAAATAGAAGTCAGCATTTAAACTAAACATGCTAATATTGATTTTGTGCGATTGTCAGTTACTTCATAATAAATTTCTAATCCTTTCCGAGTACCTGTAACCATTTTAGCAGCCTTTAGTTTAGATAAATGTTGACTAATTGTACTTTGAGGCATTTCCAAATCCCCATACATTGTTGTTACATTAGTAGGACCTTTTGCAAGCATTATTTTTACTAATGATAAACGAACAGGATGCGCCAATACCTTTAGTACTTCAGAGATTTCTTCAAACATTTCTTTTTGTTCTTTCATCTTATTGCTCCCCTTTTATATACATATTTATGTTATCCATATATATAATTCGAAGGTATATACAATTTTATGTCCGTCATTTTAAAAAAATATAAAAAAACTTTTTCTCGAAACTAAAGGAGTATCTTCACATAATGTCTCACTATTAGAACTCTTATAGATACAGATGTATGTACTCTACACTCAGCTCACTAAAATTAATAAAAAAGAGAGCAGATAACCTGCTCTCTTAAGATGCCTCCTTATGTTCCGTGGAATGTTTTACACTTCCTATTCTCTTTAGCTTATTCCAACCTACCGCTACTCCTCGAATCGATGAGAATATAGATTTAACGACAACATAAGTCATAAATTGACGATAAATAAAGCGTTGTAAAATTAACCATACTAATGGTTTCGGATTCTCTTCCTCTAATTTAAATGCAAATAGAGATGCGAGAAGATCCATTAAAAAGAATACAAAATAAAATCCTAAAACTTTTAGCGGATCACTACTAAATAACCCCATAATCATTAATATATCTGCAAAAGGAGCAATGAATTGCAAAACATATTGGAATAACCACATGTTAGGCAATGCAATAAATCCTAACGTTTTATGCTTTGAATTACATAACGCTTTTCGATGTTTCCAAAGACATTGGAGTGTACCATATGACCAACGATATCGCTGTTTAATGAGACTTTTCACATCTTCAGGTGACTCCGTAAAAGCATACGCTTTTTCTTCATATACAATTCTATGTCCTTGACGTAAAAATGTAATAGTAAGATCTGTATCTTCTGCTAATGTATCTTCGCTTAAATATCCCGATTCAACTACATTCTTCTTACGCCACGCCCCAATAGCCCCTGGAACTACTGTAATACAATTTAATTCATCAAAAGCTCTACGTTCTAAATTAAATCCTGTTATATATTCAACATGTTGCCAAGTAGTTAACAAGTTTCGTCTATTCCCCACTTTAACATTACCTGAAACTGCTGCTACATTTTGATCTTCAAAGTGTCTAACCATGAGAGAAATGGCGTCTTGCGCAATAATAGTATCCGCATCTAAAGTGACAATAATCTCTCCTCGCGATTGTTGAAACCCTAAGTTCATTGCCGATGATTTCCCGCCGTTTTCTTTCTGAATGAAACGAACTTTAGAGTGTTTATAAAATGTTTCTTGCATTACTTTTGACGTACCATCTGTCGATCCGTCATCCACAACAATAACTTCAAATTCTCCATACTTACTATCCAAAATTGAGCGAATCGTCTTAGCTATCACCTTTTCTTCATTATATGCTGCTATGACAACACTAACAAAAGGTTGATAGGACGAATGAATAGTGTGAGGTAGCGTTTTTCTTTTCTGCTTCCATGCAAAATAAATTAAGAATAAGAATCGAAAAATCCCTAATCCAATAGCGATATAAAAAATAGTTGTTAATATATGTTTAAAGTATCCCGCCCCTGAAAAGACAGCTTTATTGTAAAGTAAATATTGCTTCCCCTCAGAAGAAACAGGAGGCATAATTTCATCACGTTCTTTATTCATTAAATCTGAAATTGTTACAAAACTATATCCATGCTTTTTTAAGTCTTTAATAATGATCGGCAACGCCTCTACCGTATGGGTACGATTCCCTCCCGCATCATGGAGAAGAATAATATTTCCCTCTCCCTTATAAACGGGATTAAGAGCACGCTTTACTAATTCATTTGTTGATGGTGTTGCCCAGTCCTCAGGATCCACTTTTTCTGCTACCATTGTATAGTTCATATTTTGTGCCCGTAAAATAGGCAATATTTCATTTGAGGAATCCGGGTTAGCATCCGCTTCGTATGGTGGCCTAAACAAAACTGTAGAATGCCCAGTTATTTCCTGGATCAGACGTTGCGTCGTATTAAGTTCTACTTTGGTTCGTAGTAAAGACGTATCAGCTACGTTAGGATGCTTGAAAGTATGATTGCCAATTTCATGCCCTTCATCGTATATTCTTTTCACAATACTAGTATTTAGTTGTGCGTTTTCACCAAGTACAAAAAAAGCAGCTTTGATCTTATTCTCTTTTAATATATCTAAGATTTCCGGCGTATATTTCGGGTCTGGTCCATCATCAAATGTTAGTACTACTTGTTTCCCTTTCGGTTTTCCATATCGTTGCACTTCGTATGCAGATGGTAAGGATTGATATACTTCATCTGTAAGATAACCATCTTTACCTACTTTAAAATCTCTCAATCCATTTTGCTTTTCATTCTCAATCTGTAAAATTTCACCTTGTCCAGAATAATTCACTTCATCTAAACTAGTGATTTTATGTAATACATCAGGATTTTTTTGTGCCTCAATCGGATTTTTTAAAACTTTCCATATTGTAGGATCTTCTGCTCCTAATCTCCATAACGCAAACCCCTTTGCTTTGTTGTCCATTGCGATTTTCACTTGATTATAGAGAGTAACGCCGTCTAAGAACCAAGCAGTATGTTCTTTATCTCCTGTTTTATATCTAAAATAAGGATTTCCACTCATCTTATCCCATTGAATATTCATATCTGAATTATGAGCCATTACCATAACTTCTGAAAAAGTTAAAGATTTCGCCGGTTCCTTACTATTTACTTTCCAATCATATCCATAGTTACCGAAAGCAACTATAAGTTTATTAGACGGAATATTCAGTTCTTTCAATGTGTGTTGAAACCATTTATTTGAAGCAATTGGTCCTGGCTCTCCTGCTCCATAGTGCTCATCGTACATCATTACAATCATTCGATCTATTATTTTTGCTAACGCACTATAATCAAAAGCCTTATCATTAGCTGGAACATCTTGTGTAACGAGCAAATCATGTTTATGAAAGACCGTAGTAAGTTCTTTCATAAAATTTGTTAAGTTTTCTCTATCACTTTCAGGTACGGCCTCAAAGTCAATATTAATACCCGCAAATCGATTCTTTTCAACTTGCTTTACTAAATCATTTATAAACTTTGTCTTTACATCATTTGAGGAATTCAGCAACTTATGAATTAGCCCACTATCCGGACCAGAAGCTTCCTCAGTATAGTTAGTTAGTAAAGGCATAATTTTCACTTGATTTTTTTCTGCTAACTTTACTATCTCAGGTTTTAGCTCACTTCTAATCGTTAAATCTGCTTTTAAATGATACCACTCTGGTACTAGCGTGGTTAATGAATCGATATTTTCTTTTAAAGAAGCGGTACTATTTTCATCCCAGTTTACATAAAAACCATACACTTCTTTACGTTGTTTACTATCCTTCGGCGAATTCACCAAATTTTTATTATCCTTCGTTTCGGTATTTGGTTTAAACTCTTCCTTCTTTAACTGCTGATCACTAAGTTTTTGATTAATTGGTACAAGTTTATTATCTTGTTGTACAGCTGTATTCATATTTGGAATTTCTGGTGTTGAAAAAATACTTTGAAAGAAAAAATAAAATACAATACTTACGCTAACTATTGAAATACATAGAAACGAAATAAAAGCTATGTTTCTTCGTCCTTTCGGATCATAAAAAACAGGTTTTACTTTATCTTTCTCTTGTTGAATGTTTTTCTCCATTATATTTTTCACATACTCCTTCTTAATAGAACGATAGAATAATAAAGTGCAACTTTAAGCAGCCTAACTCCCACCTAACTTCTTTGCCCTAGCCAAATTTTGAGATGGGAGTTTTACTGCCCGCAATAGTGAGATAACTCCTTTTCACTTTAAAATGAATCTCCCACTTCTATATTTCTATTGATTCTTCTTTTCATTCCCTTGCTGGTGGCCTCTATTCTCTTGTTGAGATCCCCTACCATTATTTCCTTGCTCGTTTCCAACATTTTCTTTTTGGGATCCTCTTCCATTGTCACCTTGCTGGTTCCCATTATCTCCTTGTTGAGATCCCCTACCATTGTCACCTTGTTGATTCCCATTATTTCCTTGGGACCCTCTTCCGTTGTTTCCTTGCTGATTCCCATTATTTCCTTGGGACCCTCTCCCGTTATTTCCTTGCTGATTCCCATTATTTCCTTGGGACCCTCTCCCGTTATTTCCTTGGGACCCTCTCCCGTTATTTCCTTGCTGATTCCCATTATTTCCTTGGGACCCTCTCCCATTATTTCCTTGCTGATTCCCATTATTTCCTTGGGACCCTCTTCCGTTGTTTCCTTGCTGATTTCCATTATTTCCTTGTTGAGATTCTCGACCGTTGTTTCCTTGCTGATTCCCATTATTTCCTTGTTGGGATTCCCTACCGTTATTCTCCTGCTTATTCCCTCTATTTTCTTGCTGAGATCCTCTACCATTGTTTTCTTTTATTTGCTTCGTTGGCTGTTCCTCTATTTTCTTTTGTTCTTTATGCTCTGGCTTCTCATATTTTTTGTCTTTTACAGAAGACAAATCTGGCGATACATCAGGAGATGACTCCGGCTGTGATTGCACCTCTTCTTCGTTTTCCACCGGATTAGACGGCGTGGCAGGCGGCGTAACCGATTTGTTCTTCTCATTCTCTTGCATTATATAGACACCTGTACCAATTCCAGCTTTTCTAGCATTCTCTCGTACTTGCATCGTGCTACTTTGATATTCGACTGTAATATGTTTTAGCTCATATTCTTTCTTTAATTCTTTCATTACCTTTTCCAACTTCGGTTCTAGCAACTTATCCTTTGCAATAGCGGTTAGCATAACTTGCTTATCATTCGTTAAATACTTATCCTCTTGACTCTGCTTTATAATTGTACGTATTACTTCTTGCAATTGTTTATTTTCCCATTGCTTTAATTCTTTTAAAATACGCCTTCCATCATCATTACAAGCTTGTAAATCTATAACGCGAAGATCCTTCGTTACGCTCACTTCTAAACTTGGATTTATATCAACTGAGACGTAAGCGAATACTTTTTCTTCCGGTTGGTTGTAGAAAAATAACAGCGCACATAGAAAACAAGCAACAAGTAATGATGCCGGCTTTAAGAAATAAGGGATTGAAAAACGCGATGCTTTTTGTTCTTGCTCATCAAATGAAATTTCCTCTCCAATCATGCAAGAATCCCCTTTTCTTTTACACGTAATAAACTCTCCATTTGGCGTTAAAACAACTACGCTATGTTTTTTTATATCCATCACAATTCCTTTATTCATCATGCTTCCCTCCCCTTATATAATCAAGAATGTATGTATAGTTGTTTGCGAAGATAATACACATTGCAATGATATATTTTCTATGCCGTTCCAACGTTTTACGACTTACCCTAACACGCGGTTCAATATGTTTAAGCGGTAACTTTTTCTTCCGGAACAGCTCCTCCATCATTTCCTCTTCTTTTATAATCATCTTTACAATTTCTATTAAGTGTTCACGCGTATCACGATGCTTAGGAGATTCTTTAGCAAGCTCTGAAAATGTGATTTTAAACTCAGCTAACACACTTTGAAAATGGAGAATTTCTTCCTTACGGTTACTATTATCCATCTCTTTCATATACTCCGTAAGCGACACTTGCATTTCTAACATTTCCTCTTGCTCATCTTCTTTTAAAAAGACACGATTATGCTTAGACTCCTTGCGTATATAGTCAATTACATCTCTTTTTATAAGAAGATCAGCAAACGCTAGAAAAGATTTCCCTTTTTTATATGAATACTGTTCAATTGCTTCGTTAAACGCAAACAATCCAATACTATATTCATCATCCTGTTCTGTAATATATCGGCGGCAGACAGACGAGATTGATTTTCTAATAAACGGCTGATACTGTACGATAAATGCTTCTTTATCTTCTTCGTTATTTTGTATGTTACATACGATATCTTCTATTTTCGGTTTTCTTAAGATCTTCATTACTAAACTCAACACGGGTAATCTCTCTCCCTCCTTCTGCTTGAAATAGAAGAATGGTCACTAAACAAGTGACCATTCAACCACATTTTCTTTAGGCTTGTCTTCTTGTTGTTCATATTTTTCAAAGCCAACTTTTCTATCGTTCTTACAGTTAGGCTTACATTTCACTCTACTTTCTTATTTTCTTCCGCTTGTTTTGCTTGCTCTGTTTCTATTTTATCTGCAATCCTTGCATAACTCTTCTCTATATCATTGGTAATTTCACCCTTTTATTTCGGATGCCCCACTTAATCTAGTAATTTTATTAACACATCAATATTCTTTCATAATCAATTTTCTTCACTATACATATTCGGAGGAATACAAAGTTTTATGGGGGTCAAAAAATATTTTTTATAAAAAATACATATTTATTTCAAAAATAAAAACCATTGATTTGAAAAAGGACTAATCAAATTGATGGTTTTCTTATCATATCTATTAAATTAAGTTAGGCTCTCATTATGTATAAAAAAATCTGCTGTTCTCCCTATTTCCTGCCGCTTTTCTCCATCGTTATCTTTCTTGATTATCATAATATGTCTTATCTGCATATTTTTGATCATTTCCTTTTAGATAAGCTAATATTACTTTTGGATTTTTAAGTAAAGCCCAGTCTCCATATGTATCAAATCTTCTGCATGAAGTTATCATGCCATTTTTAATGGTACCAAATTTCTTATTATTTCGTTTTCCCCATTCTTTTAAGCGTTTCGCGAAATCTGCATCCTCTGCCATAAGCATGTTTTCATTAAATCCGTTAATTGCCATAAAATCTTTTCTATAACACCAAAAAATCCCCACGGATATAGCTCCGTACTTAAAAAGTAAGGGAATTATAATTAGAATTGCAGAAAAGAATATTCCAAAAGACATTCTTTCGAACTTCCCATTCACCCCACCACCAATATATTTACCTGAAGATAAATATTTATCTACATTAGATAACAAAGACTCTGTCATTATCGTATCAGCATCTATAGTAACGATTATTTCTCCACTAGCTATTTCTGCCCCTGCATTTCGGATTTTAGATAAGTTTTTATCTTCATTTTTTAATGTAATACAATCATAAGATTTTGCTATTTCCTCTGTTTTATCTGTGCAACGATTTAAAACAACTATAACTTCCGTTTGCTCTTTATATGCCACTGATGCTTTTGCAATTGAATCCAAACATTTTCTAATGTACTTTTCTTCATTATGTGCAGGGATTATAATAGAAAACTTCACATCTTTTTGTAAATCGCTTCCTGAAGATTCGTTTATTTCAGTCATAATATTCCCCCTTATTTTAGATAAATATATGTTATACATAACATATATTAAAATTGATTAAGTTTTATTATAAAAAAGTACTTAAAACAATATAGACATATTATTTTAATTGTAATAGGGCTACTATTAAGCTAACAAAAATTGACGTTGCATAAGCTTAGCTTAATAGGGACGTGTTGGGGCCTCTATATAAAAAACCACAGTTTACACCCAAACTGTGGTTTTTTGACGTACAATGATTTATCAACTTCTGTTTTTAGTCTTAAAATCTGCAACAGAACCAGGATCCCTCCTGAAAGTATAAATTCCAAGGAGGGAATCCGTTTTTTTATTTACTTATATACGTACAGCTGTACCACTTACAGCAACCATTAACATTCCATCACGAACAACTTCGTAATCTACGTCAATACCAACGATAGCGTTCGCACCTTTTTGTTTTGCAAGTTCTTTCATTTCGTCCATTGCAATATCACGAGCTTCTTTTAGCTTACTTTCATAAGAACCAGCACGACCACCGACAACATCACGAACAGAAGCGAATAAATCGCGTACAATGTTGGCCCCCATAATAGCTTCACCATTTACAATATCAATATAGTCAATAATTTCTTTACCTTGAATTCCAGACGTTGTTGTTACAATCATGTTTGACACCCTCCTAATTTTTTATAATATTCAATTGCATGTGTCTCTCTATGACATATGTAATTAAAAAATAGCATTAAAATTGTTTAACATATGTATCGCTATAACATATGCAAGGGATCTATTAGAAATAAGATAAGCCGCAGTAAGCATCACCGTGCCAGGTAAATATATAGCAAGATCCGAAAGTTGATTTGAATGAAGACCTGCAAAAATTATAATCGAAACGATGGATGCAATAGCAGTACCAACATATTCCGAAAAACGATTTACTAATATATGACGAAATATAATTTCTTCAATTATTGGTCCTATAATCCCAAATAGAAGTACTGTGAATATAATAGGCACCTCTGGGCCCTTTGAAAGGACCTGTTCTTGGTTCTCTGGCTGACCTGTATTTAGAAAATGCATAATAGAATTTTCCACAATTACCATAAGTAAAACCACCATAGGAACGCTTACTATTTTCAAAATTGTTTTCTCTTTAAAATAAGTAAAACTTTCAATAATTTCTTTCCTAAAGAAAATGATTCCTACAATAGCAGGTACAGTCAAACCGATGGCACTAAGAGCAAATTCTGATTCAACTAAGTTGCTGTTAGTTAAAAGGGATATGCCAAATAATATGAACAAGCCAATTTGAAGTAGTGCAAACAGTATATAAACTATTAGCATAATAAGTTCTTTTGTATTCGTTTTTATAAAGCTCACTTTATTACCTCCATAATGAAATTACTTAGAATCTTTGATTTTTCTTTCTGCATAACGTTCTCCTTCTAAATATACTTATATAAATCCCAAACCGGACGGTTCGGTCCGAAAACTAATGATACTATAAGTTTCTAGTTTTTTAAACCCCCTTTATAAATTATTTACAAAATCAAAACGGTACAAAGCAATAAATTTATATTTCAGCTTCTGATTTACAATCAAATTCCAGTACTCATTCATTATTAACAATTAATCTTTTATAGTATGAAGTGATACGGCTTTTAACCGCAAGATCTCCTAATTAAACGAAGTGAAAATGAGAGTAGTTCAAACATTTTAGCTAAACATATTAATTAAAATTATATATAATACTCATATGTCGATACGGTAAAATTAGTTGCATGATATGACTGAATTAACCAACTGGTCATATTGTTTTTGACAGAAAATTCATTCGAATAGTATGGATAATACAGTTTGAGGTTTCCATCAGATAGGAATTGATAAGATATTTTTTGTTCCAAACTTATTTATACTCACAAAAAATCAAGAAAATAGAGGGTAAACATTACCTGGAATATTAAGCTCGTTTTTATTAGGAGGACTATAAAGCATGACTAAAGTTGATAAGGTAAAAGAAAAAATTATTGAAACATCTTTATATTTATTTAATACTAATGGGATAACTCGCACATCCATTCAGGATATAATGACAGCCACTGAACTACCGAAAGGATCTATTTATCGTAGATTCAAAAATAAAGAAGAAATTGTTCTTGCTGCCTACGACAAAAGTGGTGAGATTATGTGGAGTCATTTTCATAAAGCAATGGAAAATAAAAAGACAGCAATCGATAAAATCCTTGCAATTTTCCTTGTATATCAAGATGCAGCTAATAACCCCCCTATCGCCGGAGGCTGTCCATTGCTTAATAGCGCAATTGAAAGTACTGGAGTATTTCCAGAATTACAAAAAGCAGCAGCAAAAGGCTATGATGATACAGTAATGTTAATGGCTTCTCTCATAAAAGAAGGAATAGAGAAACAAGAACTTAAAGAAGATATAGACATTATATCGCTCGCTTCTTTCCTTGCCTCTTCAATGGAGGGCGCTATTATGGCAAGTCGTGTATCTAACGATAATATACACCATCATTATTTTATTGAACAAATAAAACATCATCTTTTCTCTTATTCTAAATAAGTGAGAACTTGCATTGCTTTCATTCAATTTTTATAGACTTAAATTGAATAAACCCCTCACATAAAGAATGCTTTCTATTTATGTGAGGGGTGAATAGTTTTTAGCAAAGGTAGCTTTTTAGACGTTGTATATTATGCATACAACCAATCTATTTTTTTACATACCTCTCCTCACTATCTTGACGTGGATTTTAGGTTCTTATTTGTTACTGGATTAACCAAAAACTTTATAAAATCTCACATGTTCTTAGCTTGATAGCGATGCGCCGCTTCCCTATTTAAAAGAATGTAAAAAAGGCCAACAATTCAAGATTGTTAGCCTCCATATTCCATAATCCTGCATTTTAAAATACTACAAACGACTGGATTCTTCAACTTACACTATATTCTCCTTTAATTACAAAAAACGAACCCCGAATTGTTCCAGCTAATTTAGACTTCTGCCTAGCAAACTTAAATTTCTCTGCCAATTCTGTTGGTACCTCCATTCCATCAGAAAGCTTAAATCCAACAGCCCTCTTCTTCGGGTTATCCAATGTATACATGACGTTAATCACAAGACCATCTTCATAAAAGACGTATGCAAACTTAATATTTTCCACTTGAAAATACGATGTTTCTAAAGGTTTCGCCGCAAATTCAATATCACGTTCTTCCTTCAAAATGCGGTTCACATAATCAAGAGTCTTCTGGCTTGCACTAGCTGGTACAACTATAAATTCATGCTTGTATTTATTCATAAAGTAACGGGCTTCATGAGCACGTAAACCAGCTAGCGCTTCTACTATAGGTGAAGACTCTAAACCAACTGTAGTTACATTTTTAAAATCAACGATACAGGACAATTTCATCTCTCCTTTTAACTATTTACTTCCTAACAACCGGAATCCACATTTCACCAAACACTAAACCGTTTCTTTTCCCCATCTCAACCGTCGTATTTGGTCCACCAACATAAGCAAAATCTGTTGCTTCTCGTAAAGCCTGACCGAAGGCGATACCAGTAAGCTTATTACTTAGCTCTTCAGCTGTTTTGTCTTCCCCTTTTACTACTAAGTATTCTCCCTTAGGAAACTGAATCACTCTAGATTCTTCTTCTATTTGTGCTTCTGTCATGACGCCCGCATAATACATCATCTTGTTATTCACCGCTTCGCTCACAGAAAAAATGTAATCATTTGTAGCTAGAGCTTTTAAAGTATCCAACCTTCCATCTTCTTTAACAGCCGACCAAAAGTCTTCCTTTTCTTTTTTTATTCCAACAAAATCTGTATATTCACTCTTAATTTCAGTTCCAATACCTAACACAATAAAGCTATCTTTTTCTTCAATCGTATAATTTTTCATATTCAAAACCTTCCTTCTTTTAAAATGAATCAAATGATTTATCTTTTCATCTGATGAGTTTATAATAACTTTAAATCATGTCAAAAAATGATACTGTTTAGGAGAACCAAATGAAAAAAGTTGAACGGATTAATACAATTATGCGGTATATCAACAATCGCTCCCACTTTACAATTTCAGAAATCATACGAGAATTTAACATCTCTCGATCGACAGCTATTAGGGACATTAGAGAAATAGAAGCTATGGGCATGCCACTTGTTGCTGAAGTTGGGAGGACTGGGGGATATTTTGTTATGCATAACTCTATCCTGCCCGTTGTTCGCTTTACTGATAACGAAGTGAAAGCTCTTTTTATTGCCTTTATGGCTACAAGAAATCAACAACTTCCCTATTTAAAAAGTCGTCAATCTTTAGCCGAAAAACTGTTAGGACTCATCTCAGAAACCCAGCAAGATGATATCGTTCTTTTAAATCAACTCTTGCTGTTTGAAGGGACTAACCCATATAACCCTGATCTACTTGAGCTTTCTGACCTCCCTCACCCTATGTTAGAAAAACTCATCCAAATCCTTCTTTTGGATAGACATTTATTGATTTCCATTAAAGAAGAGAAAGAAATCAAGTCTTATTCCATTTATCTATTACACCTGTATCAAGAAAAAAGTCAATGGATCATTGAAGGTTTTGACTTAAAAGAAGAAAAGAAGAGAATGTTTCCTGTCGATCATCTCATCCATATCGAACCATACACGACGAAAAAAAAGCTAAATAAGAAAAAGATTTTAGAAAAACTAAGTAAGAAGGATGAAGTGATTAACCTTATACTTGAACTTGGTCCAAAAGCAATTGCCCAATTCAAAAAATACCACCCTTTCAAAATTTCAATATCTTATACAAATCCTTACCAATCCACAGCCATTTTAAAAACATTTATCAATGTTAACAATTCGGATGAAGTAACGGAAATAGTAAATTGGCTACTTTTCCTAGGGAAAGATATTACAATTAGGGAAATGCCTGAAGAAATACTAGAGAATTTACAAAAGCAATTGTGCTTTTACACTCCATAAGCAGTGAGCCATTGTCACTGGGTAGATATCCTTTTTTAATATCATTTTATTTACTACAGCGAGAGCACAACAAATAATAAAAGCACGGAAAATCTTTCCGTGCTTTTTCAAAGATATATATTATTTCGGACGATTTATTTCACTTACCCTAACTGACGTTTAAATGCTTTACTAGCGAAAAAGTAAGAGATGATCATGATCCCTACGCACCAAGCGAGCGCAATCCAAATATCGCTTCCAACAGATCCTTCATATAAAAGAGCACGAATCGCATTCACGATTGAAGTTACAGGCTGGTTTTCAGCAAATGCACGAACAATTTTCGGCATCGTTTCGGTAGGTACGAAGGCCGAACTAATAAATGGAAGAAAAACGAGTGGGTACGAATATGCTGTCGCCCCTTCCATAGACTTCGCTTTCAGCCCTGGAATGATAGCCAACCATGTTAGCGCTAACGTAAACATCCCTAGTATCCCAGCTACTCCAAGCCAATCTAGAATATTCGCACTGGAACGGAAACCCATTAAGAGCGCAACAAGAATAACAACTAAGATAGTAAGTACATTCGCAACAAGAGAGGTTAAAACGTGAGCCCACAATATCGATGAGCGCTTAATAGGCATCGTAATGAAACGTGCCATAAGCCCACTCTTTACATCCGTAAATAATCGTACAGAAGTGTAAGCGACACCAGATGCGATAGCCATTAGCAAAATTCCTGGCAATAAATAATTGACGTAGTTATCTGTTCCTGTTTGTATAGCCCCACCAAATACGTATACAAACAATAGCATCATCATAATCGGTGTAATCGCTACCGTAATAATTGTATCTGGACTACGCATAATATTGCGCATTAAGCGCCCAAGTAATACCCCTGTTTTGCTTTTCATTTACATCTCCTCCTTTTTGCCAATGATCGCAAGGAATATTTCTTCCAATGTAGGCTGCTTCTCGATATACTCCACTTTTGCTGGCGGGAACATCTCTTTCAGTTCAGTAAGAGTACCTGTCGTAATAATTTTTCCACCATGTAAAATAGCGATACGGTCAGCTAATTGTTCTGCTTCCTCTAAATACTGGGTTGTTAGTAAGATAGTTGTTCCTCCACCAGCAAGCTCTTTAACTGTATCCCACACTTCAATGCGCGCTTCAGGATCAAGCCCAGTCGTTGGTTCGTCAAGAAAAATAACTGCTGGCGCCCCGATCAAACTCATCGCGATATCAAGCCGGCGCTTCATCCCGCCTGAATACTGATCTGCCCTTTGATTGGCCGCATCTGTCAGGCTAAATCTATCAAGCAAATCGTCAGCAACTTGAGCAGGATTGGAAACACCACGTAACTTGGCAATCATGATTAAGTTTTCCCTCCCGGTAAGCATGCCGTCTAAAGCTGCAAATTGTCCTGTCAAACTGATACTTTGACGAACATGATCTGGTTGCGCTTAATATCAAATCCGCAAATACTTCCTTCACCGCTATCTTGTTTCAGTAGCGTCGAAAGGATGTTAACCGTTGTCGTCTTTCCCGCTCCATTTGAGCCTAGCAGCGCGAAAATTTCTCCACGCTGCACCTCAAAATCCACTCCCTTTAAGACTTCTTTATCTCTAAAAGCTTTTTTTAACCCTTTTACAGAAATCGCTGCATTACTCATACTTTTTCCCCCTTATAAAATTAAATTACCTGCACCCTCTATTTAGTACCACTGATAATCTGTATTACTTAGTAGTGGTTTAAAAATATAACTGAATAGCGATGGCGTTAATTCACATTTATGACCAGCTAATCAGTCGGTATTACTTGTTGCATTTATTTTTTTCTCAATTTCTTCATAATACTTTCATTCAAATCTTCACGATACTTAGAAACATACGTTTTAGCGTTTGCCACTAGTTCGTCAGCAAAAGATGCCACATCTTCCCCAGTAATATCTAACACTTGTCTGCCTTCCGCTGCACCAGCTTCAAACAAATCGATTAATTCGTACTGAATGTGCAGCATATCCATCCCGTTTCCGGTCGAAAAATTCCACATGTAGTTTTGAATTTTCTTAAACACAAACTGATAGTCCTCTGGCAGTGCTGCAACACGTGCCATCATCATTCTATACTCTTTTTTATCACCAATTAATTTTTTGAATATTTCCAACATCTTATTTTCCTCCTTTTTTTATAAAGCAGAACCAGAAACTCTCCAAATATGAGCCGAAACATTTTATATTATGAGGCTAGTTTGACTTCAAGACGTTAATTTTTGACGATACAAAATCCCATTTTTTCCAAAACAATTCAAGTTCCTGACGTCCAGCTTCATTTAATGAATAAAACTTACGAGGCGGTCCCATATCTGATGGTTTCTTTTCAATATTCACAAGCTTTTTCTTCTCTAATCGTACGAGGATAGTATAGACTGTTCCTTCCACGACTTCTGTAAACCCAAGATCATTCAGGTGGCGAGTAATCTCATAACCATACGTTTCACGGCGACTAATGATTTCCAGCACACACCCTTCCAGTGAACCTTTCAACATTTCAGTTAAATTTTCCATGTTCTGATCCTCCTTTACCCCCTATTCTGTCTGACTTATATTCAGTATTACAGAGTACTAAGGCGAATTTTTACTGAATAGCTTTTGAGTAAAACTACACTATTCAGTATTACTTATTATAACTACACTGTATGACTAAGTAGCGGTACATGTCAACTGATTTTCAAATTTCTTCTAAAATCCGCTATTACCTATTATTTAGTGAAAAGTTTTTTAAGAAACAACACTACTCAGTATCACCTATTACAACTACATTGTATGACTGAGTAGTTGTAAATGTCAACTCGATTTTTATATTTTTCTAAAATCAACTACTACCCACCCCGCTAAGAAAAGAAAATACCCCAAAACAATAATTCTATATTATTGTTTTGGGGCGCTATAAGCTAGCTCTTCTTCTGAATAAGACCAATCATCCTCTTGTTACGATAACATCATATCCATATCTTCTGCTGCAGTTGTAATTAATTTCAAACCGAATGTTTCTTGTAATACATCGAGCACGCCAGCTGAAATAAATTCAGGTGCCTTTGGACCGATGCGAATATCTTGAATTCCAAGACTAAATAGCCCAAGCAAAATAGCAACCGCTTTTTGTTCAAACCAAGATAAGACAATGCTTACTGGCAATTCATTCACTTCGCATTGGAAAGCATCAGCTAAAGCAGCCGCTATTTTCACTGTAGAAATGGAATTATTACATTGTCCTAAGTCGATGTAGCGCGGAATCTCGGTACCAGGTACAACGCCGTAATCCACATCATTGAAGCGGAACTTTCCGCAAGAAGTCGTTAAAATCACTGTTTCAGGCGGAAGTGACGTTGCTAATTCACGATAATATTCCCCGCCTTTTCCTGGTGCATCACAACCTGCGATGACAAAGAAACGCTTAATCTTTCCTTCTTTTACTGCCTCAATAATTTCTGGAGCTAATGATAAGACTGTATTATGATGAAACCCTGTTACTAACTGTTCATCCGACTCCATATGTACTTCTGGAAGTTCTAGCGCTTTTTGAATCAATGGTGCAAAGTTATCATTTTCAATTTTTTGTACACCCTCTAAGCCGGCAATATCATATGAAAAGAATCGATCAGAGTATGATCCTTTAATTGGCATAACACAGTTCGTTGTCGCTAATATGGTACCTGTAAATTTTTCAAAAAGGCGTCTTTGATCATACCATGCCTTACCGATGTTTCCTTTTAAATGTTTATATTTTTTCAGCTGCGGATACCCGTGTGCTGGTAACATTTCCGAATGCGTATAAATATTAATTTCTTTTCCTTCTGTTTGTTTTAATAATTCTTCTAACGCAAATAAATTATGGCCTGTAACTACAATAGCTTTACCTTCTACACGGTTTTGTGTAATTTGAACAGGCTCTGGAACACCAAAATGATTCGTATGTGCCTCATCTAGCAACTCCATTACCCGTAAAGCTGATTTCCCAACTTTCATAGCCATATCAACATGTTCTTGTTCATTAAAGTTAGAATTGGTTAATGTCATATACAATGCTTCTTGCGTCGTAGCATCTACAAAAGCATCCGTATACCCTAGCTGAGCAGCATGTGTGCGATAAGCTGCAATTCCTTTTAACCCAAACACAATCGTATCTTGTAAACTCGCAATCGTTTCATTCTTGCCACAAACACCCATTACTTTACATCCGCCTGTTGGGGTTTGCTCACATTGATAACAAAACATATCATCCCACCCTCTCCCAATCATTCATTACACCCTAAGCATAATATCCATTGAAAAAAAGTGATGTGATATCAATCACAATAATATATAAAGATTTGTGGCAGTTCATATTGTTGACATAATATTTTTACTATATCCTGGCATTCATACTTGCACATGATTTATTTGCATCATATATCGGTACACTTTTAAGGAATACAAATATCATATTCACCTAACATTTCACAAAATTTTCCTTACTGATGGTACAATTAAAGTTATGGAGGGATAATATGATGGTATATATGATGTTTTATTACGGAATACTGTTTCTTATACTTGGTATTGCAGTATTTCTGTTTATTATGGCTGGGGCACGAAAAATTAGGAATAAAAATCTTTCATTCGTATTGATCGGTTTAGGGATAAATATACTTGCAAGTCCAGTGGCACTTTTTATAGGGGGGATGGCAACAGATTCTCCATATAGTACTGCACTTGATTTTTGGAAAGGATTTTTCTTTATTCAAGGAATACCTCTTTTCTTACTACTTATAGCTTTCGTTTGGTGGTTTATTTGCCCGCCAAAAGTAACAGTTCAAACGAGTATTGAAAAAGAACTTGAACAAGATAGTAAAAGCACTAAGAAAAAAAGGAAAAGAATCCGTCCAATTACTGCCTTACGTATTGTAATTTCGATTATTTTAGTAGTAGGCTGTTTGTCTTACATTTTGTATTTACAGGACATTACACTAGAAAAAAGTCATTCTCCAAATAATAAAAATACGATTAAAGTAGTGAAAATAGATTCAGACTCTTCTCATGGTTCCTCTCCTGTCAGAATTAAATACGGCTTATGGGAACATTTTGACATAAGTATTGCAAATGAGGGAGAACGCCTCGATTCCTCAAACGTTTTCGTAGATTGGAAAAACGATTATGAAGCAACGATAACACTACGAGGCAAAGAATCCGTACCTGAAGTTGTGGAATTTAATGTATCAAATAAATCTAATGGTCCTGTTTTTAAGAAGGTACAAAAAGTGGTCAGTTCCTTTACCTTTCAAAAAAGTGAATCTCCAAATCTCATAAATATTATCGAGCTTAGAGAAACAATAAAATCAAAAGGACCAAGTCCCAGCTCAACTGTAAGAATCTATTATGGGAAAAGAGGTAGCATTTTAGAAAAATATAAAGAGGTCACTCTTAAGGAAATGTATACGACAGACAACTTCAATATCAATTGGAGAAACGATGAACAAGTGCAGGTAGAAGTAATAGAGGAAAATGTAGTAACATCTAGCATCGTGATTGATTTATCAAAATGAATCTATTTTTCACATATTATAACTGCGTTCTATCCGGCACACGAGAGATACATAGTATTTATAAATGAATAGATTTACAGACATGATGAACCGTCCTTTTCTTTACAATACATTTACATTATCTTAACATTGTTTACATTATTTATATGATATATTTATATAGAATCTACTTAATAAATTTCATGTACATTGTTATCTTTATAATCTCTGATTTAATTGATAAGAGATTATGTTATATTTTTTATACCAGGGGTGAATGAGGATGACTGAAACTTTAAAAACACTTATTATGCTTGATGCTACTTACGTTGTTATCGCAATTATGACGGTACTGGTATTTGTATACTTGGAATTAAAATCTCAGTAACGTATGCGGACTTCGCATTTAAATATAGTTAGAAGAAAGCGAGGAGAAAATTGTTTCTCCTCGCTTTTTTTATTTCAACAAATCCAATGTATGTAAAAGTAATCCTCTATCCCCTACTTCTCCATGACCAGGCACTACTAAATTTATATTTCCATATTGCTTCAGCACATTTTCAATCGATGTGGACCATTCATTTACATAAGCATCAGCAACATTTCCTAAATCTTTCGAGGACGCAGACTTAACTAAACAGCCTCCAGCTAAAATTTGATATTGTGGCAACCAAACAACAATATTATCTTCTGTATGTCCCTTCCCTGGATAAAATGTTTCTACTTTCATATTTCCAAACTTCAAATTTGTAACGCTTTGTAAGTCTCCAAGTGGTTCTTCATATCCATTTTTCTTTGCTAATTCCGCAGTTAACGCTGTACTATGCGCTTTAATGCCTCTTTCTTTCAATGTTTTCATTCCACCAATTCGATCAGCGTGTGCATGTGTAATAATGACATCTGTTACGCGCTTCTTAAATTTCTTTTCTACCATCTCTATTAATTCCTTCGTTAACTTATCATCCCAAGAAGAATCGACAAGTACTAACCCTTTAGAAGTAATAAGGACTAAACCGTTCGAAGGAACTGCTTCTCCGCTAAAATAACCTAACTCCGTATGACCCCATACATTTTTGTTTAACTGAGAAATCGAAATAGTTCCTGTCTCATTTTTTATTACTTTATGCTCTACCGTTCGTTCTGCTTGTACAGAAGAAATTGTACTAACAAATGGAGTTATTCCTAGTAAACTAACACATACCCCTAATTTTAATAATGTATTTTTCATTTTCTCCACCCTTTCTTTCAAACGAAATAGTTATTACCTATAATAGACAATTCATCTTCAGTGTTTGTTCCATCTTTTCTTACATATTTTTTTCATACCATTAATAAAAAGCGCACAAAATTTTGTACGCTTTTTAACTTCCCTTTTACCATTCACGTTTTTTATTAATCATCATTTTTTCTTCAAATGCCTTCTCCAAATCAATTTCTAACTTGTTTGCTAAATCACATATATTCCAAATGACATCAAACATTTCTAAACCGATTTCTCTTTTTGCATCTTGTATTTTATCGCGCTTTAATATAACTTCCGCTAATTCCCCTAATTCCGCCATTGTATACATTGTACGCTCTTCAATTGTTGTATCTTGAAATCCTTTTTCTTCACTGAAATTTGATACATATCTCTGGAATTCCACAATATTCATACTTAATCCCCCTTCATGATACATACTCCATTTTCTATTACACTTATATTTTGTTAAATTATAACATTCATACTATAATTGATTTATAGCCCTTTAACGGAGGTGTTCTCAATGACTCTCTTCGCTTCCCCATCATTATTCATACTAGCAATCATTTCATTTGCACTAGCTTATTTCATCGGAGTAAAACAATACACTTGGCTCTTATCAGGATTCAATGAACGCCGTGTACCAGAAAAAGATAAGTTATCAAAAATAGTTGGTCTTTATAATTTAACTGCTGGTGTTATTGCCACAATTGGTAGCGTCTTCCTTACTCCTAATGTAAAAATCTTATTTCCTATCATTATAATTGGACACTTTATAATCGCTGCTTATGTAAATACACGCATGGTGCAGTGAAAAAAGATCACCCACACGGATGATCTTTTTATAATTTATCAACATATTGCTTCGCTTCTAGTAAAGAAAAACCAAAAGCTTCTCTTACTCTCTTAACTGCTGTAACTGTTTTTCCTTCTTCCATAAGCTGCCGCAACTCTTTATTAATTTCCGGTTCTCTATCTACAATTCCCATTTCTTTCGTAATTAGCTGTAACCTATCTTCCATTCGCTTTAAACGCGCATCCGTTTTCTTTTCAATTTTATTTAACTTTTCGACGATATAAATAAACCCAAAGATCGCTATCGGTATGATCATCCAAAATTCCATGACTATTCCTCCTCACTAGCTTTCATTTGTTTTATTTCACTAACTTATGTAAATTTTACCACGAAACACATTTAATGTATAATAGTAATATACAACACTGTTGATAAACCTTTTATTTCAGGGGGACACTTTATGAAAAGATTTTTTAAGACGTTACTACAATTTGTAGTTCTTTCAATTGCACTACATTTATTATTTGATATCGTTGGCTGGCTTGTTTTCAAGGCACCAATTCAAAACAAACAAATCATTATTTCATTAATTACAGCCTCATGGCTTATGTACATGTACCGCGATAAATTTTTTAAAACATTCACTTCGAATTAACTAAAAAAACTTCATCGATAAAAGATGAAGTTTTTTCTTTTTCTCTCATTCTCTATATTACATTTTTCGCAACAATTTTTATATGTTCTGGTGCGATAATCTCCGTTATACTTTCTTGGAAATCTTCCTGCAACATTTCTTCAATATGTTCTAGCTGCACTTCAACATGTGTGCATTCTAAATTATGTATATTTAAAAGTGCATAATGATCTTTTTTCTTTATTACTAAATATTGATTTTCTTCTGTTACAAGTACAGAACCTAATCGTACTCCTAGTAGGCGTTGATCATCAAACTTCACAGCCATCCCCCTTACTTTATATGTAATAAAATAACATTTTATGTAATCTACTCTTTATAAACTATATCATAATTTATTAAAATATAAATATCATATTTCTTTTTACTAAAAACCCCCTATTCTTTTATATATTTCGATACAAAAAACTTTCTCAACACGAAATTAGAATTTTCAGTTTTTATTCTTATGAAAATCAATTATAATAAAGTCAATAAATGTTTGACCTCTCCTAATTCATGTACATATGGATGATCAGTAGTCGCTGCTACTGATCTATTTTTTTGATTTCAGAAAGTAAATACGCCGCATCCTTTCCTACACCACAAATAAGTGCAGAACCTCTTTGAGACTGCCATGGCAAGCCGATATAATATAATCCTCTTACTGGACTTATTCCTTTTACATGATTAGGCAATCCATTCTCATCCACTGCCTTTTCTATTTCAATCCAGTTATAGTTCTGAATAAAGCCTGTTGACCATATAATGCTTTCTGCACTATATGTTTCACCGTTCTGAAACATAATGTTATTTTCTGATGCACTTACTACTTTTTCTTGTAGTTGTATTGATCCATTACGAATGAGTTCCTTACCTTCAAATCCAAAAATGGGATCCTTTCTCTTTTGAAACCATTTCCCCCTCTTTGTATTTACTTCGGCGTACAATAAACCCAATTTTTCTAACCAACTGAAAATACTTTTTCTAAAAAGATGTAACGGTAAATACGTTAAAGGATGACTAATAGACAGTGTAACTTCATGAGTTTTTGCCAGTTCTACTGCAATTTGCATTCCTGAATTCCCGCCACCTACTACGAGTACTTTCTCCTTAGGAATTTGTGATGGTGATTTATATTGTGATGAATGTATTTGAAAAACATGTGATGATAGATTTGCTGAAACTGAGGGAATAAACGGTTGCTGAAAACCACCTGTTGCGATAATAACTTTTTTCGTTTGTAAAATTTCTGTAGGGGTATGTAATTCGAATATATCTCTTTCTTTCTTTATTTTAAAAACTTTAGTTTGTAATTGGATCGGTAATTGAAAATGTCTTGCATATTCTTCTAAATACGTTGCAATTTCATCTTTATATGGAAATTCATTTTTTTCATCTATTAACGCCATACCTGGTAAACTACTGTAAGGCCGCGGAGTAAAAAGCTGTAAAGAATCATATCGATTTCTCCATGAATCACCAACTCGGTTTCCTGCCTCAAGTAATAAAAAATTATACCCTTCTTGTTTCAAGTAATATCCCATTGTTAATCCAGCTTGACCCGCTCCAATAATAATTAGGTCTTTCATTCTAATCCCTCCTCTTCTCAAATATATGAATACTTGTTCATATATTCATACGTTTCCATAATCATAACATTTTATTTTTATATAATTCAATATGTACTCAAAATAAAAAAGAGCAGTTTACCATAAAGTAAGCTCCCCTTCATTCTATCTTCCCAGTCTTTATCGCCTGTGCCCAATCATGCCTTTCATGTTGAGTAGCTAACCGAGCAGCTTCTTCCCAATTATACGGAACTGAAATTTGTTCAATTATCCATTCTCCCAAAACCTCTTCTATCACTACATATTTTGCATGCGGAGTTCCTGATTCCATTTTATGCATAACAGGTAACTCATCTTTGTATGCTGGAAGTCCTACACTCCCCGGATTTATAACGATTTTTTCGTTTGCTAAATACACAACTCTAGGAATGTGCGTATGACCGCATACTATTATTTTTTGCTCAATATTTTGAAGTTGATCCATTATATTTTTTTCATTCTTTAATATCGCACCATTTTCATTCATCTCTTCTAACAAATACACTTCATCTGAAATTGGCGTACCATGACAACATAACATATCTTCTATAATAAATTGTGACGGATGTTGTTGTAACCAATCTATATGATTTTTTGTTAATTGATTTTGGACAAAAGTTAGTGTAGCCGACTGCTCTTGTATAGGTTCCCAAAGCATGCGATCACAGTTTCCCTTAATATGTACCATCTCGTTCTTCATTAATATTTCAATGGTTCCTAAAGGATCTAATGGCCCATACACGCTATCCCCTAAATTTATTATCATTTCGGCCTTACGACGTGCAATATCTTTTAATACTGCTTGTAAAGCGTGACTATTTCCGTGAACATCTGAAATGATTGCTATTTCCATCTAAATCCCCACTTTACTATATTATTTATAAACATCTGCCGCCAATTCTCTCAAAACTTCCACGTTTACTACTTCAAAACAACCATCATTCTTCTTTATTATCTCTTTATCACAAAAAACATTTAATGTGCGCAACAAATGCCGATAGCTCGTTCCTAACAATTCCGCTGTTTCCGTTAAATTCCCACTAAATACGATTCTATTTCCGTGCTGTACTGCCCGTTCTCCTGCTGCTAACATGTAACTCGCAAGTCTATTTTCAAGAGGATATAGTAAATTAATTGTACTATTTTTTGAAAGCCGATTTAACTTATGCGCTAACGATCCGCAAATACATCGTAAAAATTTCGCATCATGAAATAGTTGATTTCTCACTTTCCCTAAAGGCAAACCAACACAATATGAATCTGCCATCACTTGTACGTTTGAAGTTGTCTTTTGAGAATGAATTAACTCTACATCTCCTAACAGCTGCAAGCTATCATAAAAGCATAATAATACAGATTTCCCGTTACTTAATGTATTAAACGCTTTCGCTTTTCCTTCAACGAAGAAAAATAAATAATCTATCTCTTCATTTTCTCTACAAATAAACTCATTCTTCTTAAAAAATATAAGTTCCATATATGGTTTCATATCATTACTAAAAAATGAGTCAATATTATTTTGTTTCATATACTCTGCTAATTTAATAGAATTACATATTTTCTTCATAGTTCCCCCGCCTTTACAACTACTCCCCATTGTAATCAAAATTTTCTCCTTCCACTATGACATATGTCATAGTAATACACAATTTCAGCATGATACAGTCATTACAAATATGAAATACAAAGGGGATATTACATTGTATAACTTTCTTTCTGTCTTTATTGGTGTGCTCATCGCCGTTATGCTTCCATTGAATGGGATTTTATCTGAGTTAATTGGCAAGTATACAGCAAGTGTTGTCATTCACTTTGTCGGTTTAATTGCAGTTATTTTCGTTTTAATCATAAACAAACATAAAATCCATTTTGATAAAAGTATTTCACTTTTTTTATATAGCGCTGGAGCGATTGGAGTATTCACTGTTCTTTTTAACAATATAAGCTTCTCCGTCCTTGGTGCCTCTATTACGATCGCATTAAGTTTACTCGGTCAATCCATTGCTTCCATCGTTATTGATCATTTCGGTTTATTAGGAATGAAAGTTGCAAAGTTTGAAAAGAAAAAACTAATTGGATTATGTTTCATCTCTTCTGGAATTATAATCATGACAATTTATTAATGGGGGCAAGAAAATGTTATATGTTACGATCGCTATTTTAGCTGGTGTTTCTATCGTCGTTGCTAGAATTATTAACGCAAATTTAGCAGCGAAAATTGGAAATTGGGAAGGCACGTTTTTTAATTATATTACTGGCTTATTTTTCTCTATGTTATTTTTAATTTTCAGTTCAGATTCAATGTATATTCCAATGCATACGTTACAATCCATACCTATCGCTGTATATTTAGGCGGATTAGTAGGCGTTATCGTTATTTCATTATCGAACTATATCACTCCTAAAATATCAGCATTTTATTTAACGTTACTCATCTTTATCGGACAGTTATTTGCAGGGACTATCATTGATTTCTTCCTGACAAATGAACTCTCAACTGGAAAGATTATCGGCGGTGTTTTCGTATTAATTGGGCTTACTTACAATTTACTCGTTGATCGCCCTCTTAAAACTGTTAAGAATAGCCACGTTCAACTATAATACTTTACGCTTACCTATCATATATTAATAGAAAAGCTCTTTATACGAAGTAATAGAGAGGAGAATATTCTATTAAGAAAATTATTTTACTGCTTTGTAGCACATTGATTATTTGTGGGATCATATGGTTTATAAACTCTGGAAAATCTATTCAAGATCTCTATACAGCAAATAAGCCCAAGAAAAAAGCTACTATTATTTCCACTCAAAGGGATCCAAATGAGCCCCCTGTCTTTTTAGGAAAACAGGAAATAAAAGATATACATGTCGAATCCATTAAAACAAAAAAGGATCTCTTCCTCACAAAAACAGATGAATTAAAAACGTTTATTAATAGTATGGATACCGCAAAAAAAGGAAAATTAATATTAGATGAAGAAGGATCAGATTTAATAGATTGTGATATGTGGATTACTTTCGAAGATGGAACTTATAAAAAATATTTCATTTGGGTAGTTGATCATCACAATAACGAAGTGATGATTGCTCAGCAAGATACTCCTGATGATGTAAACCTAACGTACTATCAACTAAATGAAGATAGTTCCAAAAAAGTTTATAACTTATTAAAAAAAATTATTTAAACGAAAAAGTCATGAGCACGTGAGCTCATGACTTTTTGCACTATACATATTCAGGAAACACTTTACAACCCTTTTCCTGTTCTATATCATGTCCAAAGAAAATAATTGGTTTCTCTTTTGTCACAACTTCTTTTAAACGTTTAATTGAAGATAAAGCTAATTCCGAATCAAATCCCGCAAACGGCACTTCATCTTCAAAATTCTCTTTCGTATAAGATGCATCAATCGTTAATAGTACAGGACCGTTTTTTTCCGTCTCAATTAATAATGACTGATGTCCTGGAGAATGTCCTGGTGTATACAATAACCGAACACCAGGTACCACTTCATAATCACCTTCAATAATTTTGCAGTTTAAATTTGGCAGATATGCTATTGTTTTTCCACTGTAATATTTCCGTTATGTGTATTTAATTTAATTACATTTTCTCCTTTTCCAATAACGGTATTTCCATTATATTTATCAAGGATATTCGCTCTACCATTATCAACAGCAACATTAAATTGAACATTAGTTGGTTCTTTTTCAGTTTCAATATTAATTTTTCCATTGTGAGTCGTAAAATTGAGATTTCGATCCAGTTCATTCGTTTTCAGAGTAAGACTTCCATTTTTAGTTTGCCCCTCTATTTCACCTTCAACATGGTCTAGCATTATTCGTCCGTTGTTCGATTTCACATGAATATTTTGTGCCAATACATCTTTGAAATCCATAATTCCATTGTTTGTTTCCGCGATAATTTTTGGCGAATTGATTTCTCTTAATTCAACACGTCCATTGCTTGTATTGATATTAAAATTTGTTGCGTTTAGTTTTTTAGCAGAAACATAGCCATTATTATTGGAAACTTTTAATAATTCATATTGTTTTTCAGGTAGATACACATTTAATGTTAATGGCGCCAACACTTCAGAAATATTAAAGTTGAACCAACTCTGTTGTTTTTCTTTATAAGAAATAAGAAGCGTTGAATCTTTCTCATCCGTAGCTAATGTTCTTTTTACGTTTGGATTAACCTCACCATCTAATTTTACTTTCACGTTACTACCTGTTGTAGGGTTGATGTTAACACGAACATTATTCGTATCGATAATGACGCTTGACACATTATTATTAATGACCTTTTCTTCTGAAATTGGTACCCCAGCAATTGAACGATAAGTGAATAAACTTCCGATAATACCAATAATGAAAATAATACCTGCAATGATTGAGAAACTCTTCTTATTTATCATGCTTCAAACCACCTTTTACTAGTGCTATATTGAACTTTAAATAACGAACAAATCCTTTCGTTGCTAACTTCGTTAAAAATAACATAGCAATAACAATGAAATATCCAAGTCCACAAAGTGCTAAAGAAACGAAAAGATTAAATAACAAGAATGTATTTGGATGTATAATCGTATCAACTAAAACAAGTAATGGTGCACCTAAAAATGAGATACCTAGAACCCAACCTGAAAAAATCAATGCCGCTAATGTAATTGCAGGTGCAAGTACGATTAACAAATTGAAAAAACCTAATCCAATTACTGCCCAAATTGCACGAAAAACATTTCCTGTTGTTGCACTTGTTGTTACTTTCTCAATATGATAATCTGCTAATAACTCTTTGGCGATTTGAGCTGGAGAACCTAATGAAGCTACAATTTCTTCTTCCCTTTTCCCTTCCTCTAATCCGAAAGTAAAATGTTCTTCATAATCTTTTAAAATATCTGCACGCTCTTTTTCAGATAATCTTTTTAGAGATGCATTTAATTGTTGTAAAAATTCATTTTTCGTCATTACTTACACCTTCTTTTATTAATTGATTGACACCTTGTGAGAACTCATTCCATTCCCTCAAAAGTTGGTACAAATACGTTCTACCTTTATCCGTCAGCGTATAATACTTCCTTGAAGGACCTTCTGAAGACTCCTGTAAATACGTTGTAAAATATTCTTCTTTAGTTAATCTACGCAGTAGAGGATAAACAGACCCTTCTGATATTTCAATTCGATTGGAAATACTTCGAACTAATTCATACCCATAACGGTCTTGCTTATCAAGTAAGACAAGAACACAAAGTTCTAAAACTCCTTTTTTAAATTGTACATTCAATATTCATTCACCCTATTCTAATTGATGTTCACTACTATTTATTATTCAGTACTGTTTTATAATAAGTAACCACAAGTATAATATAACACTTGGTATTGTTCATTGCAAGGTACACTGGAAAAATAAGTATAACTTTCATCCAACGCCTATAAAATCAAAACGATGGCGGATCCTCTCCAGTTACACGGTACTACATGATGCTGAAACAGGCCTTTTACAAAATAGAAGGGACTTAACTTTTTTACATAATGACACTCCACCTACTATAATAAAAATAAAAGAGTAAATGACTCTTACTTTAATGGAGGGAATACAAATGAAAGCAATTGGTTTACATGAATACTTACCTATTGAAGAAGAAAACAGTTTAATTGATATGGAAGTTGAAAAACCTGTTGCTACAGGAAGAGATATACTCGTTAAAATTAACGCTATTTCCGTTAATCCAGTTGATACAAAAGTTCGCTCTCCGAAAGATAAAAAAGAAGAAGTAGCGAAAATACTTGGCTGGGATGCGAGTGGTGTTGTTGTACAAACTGGCGAAAGTTGTACGTTATTTAAAGAAGGCGATGAAGTGTTTTACGCTGGAAGCATTACGAGACAAGGTACCTATAGTGAATACCACCTAGTTGATGAAAGAATTGTTGGTAAAAAACCAAGAACGTTAAGTGATGCTGAATCTGCAGCACTTCCGTTAACAGCTATTACAGCTTGGGAAGGTTTATTCGAACGTTTAGGTATTGATTATAATAAGAAAGATACGAACTCCTTTAAAAACATTTTAATTATAGGCGGTGCTGGTGGTGTAGGTTCAATTGCCATTCAACTTGCGAAATGGGCCGGACTAAATGTTATCACAACTGCATCCCGCAATGAAACGATACACTGGGTTGAAAAATTCGGTGCCGATTATATCATTAACCATCACCAACCTTTACAAGAACAAATATTAGAGTTTGGGCTAAAAGATGTAGATTATATTTTCTGTTTAAACAATACAGATCAACATTGGCAAGCAATATGTGACCTCATTAAACCGCAAGGCAAAATTTGCTCTATCGTAGAAAATGAACACCCTCTTGAGATGGGCATTTTAAAAAGTAAAAGTGCTACACTCGTTTGGGAATTTATGTTTACAAAAGCGATGTATGAAACTGGAGACATGATTACGCAACACGAACTATTAAATAAAGTAAGCGAACTACTAGATGAAGGCATTTTAAAGACTACTTTAAATGAAACATTCACACCAATTAACGCTCAAAATGTAAAAAAAGCACATGCCCTGCTTGAAAGCGGAAGTACAATTGGGAAGATCGTTTTAGAAAAGTTTTAATAACAAAAAGTCCGATTTCCAAATAAGAAATCGGACTTTTTACTATCTTTATTTACTTGAAATCTCTTGATCATTTTGAACGTCTAACGGAGTTCGCTTCCCTATTCCGAAAGCATAGAAACTAATTGTAACGATAGCTAAGAAAATAATACCTACAACTAGTGAAATGCGCGTATCATCGTTAAACCACATTCCGATTAATACCATAATTAAAAAGGCAATTGTTAAATAGTTTGTAACAGGAGCAAACGGCATTTTGAACGGATGATCTTTCATCTCTGCTCCCTTTTCTTTTCTAAAATTAATTTGGCTAATTAAAATGACAAACCATGGTACCATACCAGGAAGTACACTCGCACTATATACATATACGAATAAGTTTTTTGGTGCAATATAACTTAGAACTACACCGACCGCTAAACCGATAATTACGCCAACTGTACCGAATAAAGGTACACCATTTCCAGAAAGTTTCGTGAAATATTTCGGTGCTTGTCCATTTACACCTAACGTATATAGCATACGACCAGCACTATAAATACCACTATTACAACCAGACATTGCTGCTGTAATAACAACAAAATTAATTAATCCCGCAGCAGCCGTAATACCAACTTTCGCAAAAGTTGCTACGAATGGACTTCCAATTGTACTTAATTGATCCCACGGATACACAGTTACAATAACGAAAATCGCACCGATGTAGAAAATTAAAATACGCCAAATTGTACTTTGAATCGCTCTTGTAAGTGTCTTCTTCGGATCCTTCGCTTCACCAGCAGTAATACCGATTAATTCTACACCTTGGTATGCACCAACTACAAGTGATAAAGCAAAGAAGAATCCTGAGAAACCACCTGTAAAGAAACCACCATTTGACCAAAGATTTGATATACCAATTGCTTCTCCGCCGTTACCAATTCCAAAGAAAATAAGTCCAAATCCCGCAATAATCATTAATAGAATTGTAACGATTTTAATCATCGCAAACCAAAATTCAAATTCACCAAATGACTTAACAGAAATTAAGTTAGCTGCGCCAAGAATAACCATTGCGATTACACCTGGTATCCAAGCTGGTAAATCCGGGAACCAATATTGCATATACGCCCCCACCGCGATAATCTCTGACATCCCAACGATAACCCACTGGAACCAGTTACTCCACGCTGTCATGTAACCAGCTAACGGGTGAATATACTTATGACCGAACGTTGCAAATGATCCTGTACTTGGCTCCATATACAACATTTCTCCCATGGCACGCATGATGAAGAAGATAAAAATACCTGCAATTGCATACGCAAGCATAACTGACGGACCTGTCCATTTAATCGTGCTGGCTGAACCCATAAACAAACCAACACCAATTGTTCCGCCTAAAGCAATCATTTGAATATGACGTGCTTCTAAACCTCTTTTCAATTCTTTGTTTGCCACTTCACTTCCCCCTCTTAGATGATTCATAGCCGCATTTTAAAACAAGATGCTTTCCCCTAATTCCTTTCGGCCCTGAAAATGATGAAGCAAACGTCATTTTACACTAGCTTTAAAGCTATCCTAAAATCGTTTTGTGCTCCTAATAAAATTCTCAAAACCTTTCATCTTCCAATTTTCTATAAATCTTAAAATTACTTACCTTATATTAATTCATTAATCTGAAAAATTCAATTATTTTTTCAATAAATTAATATGCATGATTACGTTTAAATTTTAACTGAATTAACAATAAAATACATCTATTCAATATGATTCCGGTATGTATATTATTACAATATAAATAACCGAGGAGAGCATTTTTTCCTCGGTTTCACATCTCATGTACTTCAATCGTTATAGTTGATAACGTAATTTCCCACGCGTCCAATTCATATACCAACCAGAAATTTAATATATTAATAAACTACTAACTTTTTTAATCTAATTTTGAGGCAGGAATCTTACTGCTTCAAAACAGCGGGATAAAATATAAAAGAGTCTCATTTTTAATGAGACCCTTTTACCATTACATATTTAAATCGTTTTTGAAGTTTGTTTACCTAAAATAAACACTTTAGTAAACACTGTCATGATAACGACTATAGCTAGAAAATAAAGTGGCATCACTAGTAACGAGCCCGTATGCAGCTGACTCATTCCCCAAATTGTCATCGTTACAATTACATAGTACCCTAAGCCAAACAATGCACCTGCTGTACCAATAACATCTTGAAAATCTACTAATGCTAAACTTAAACAGTTAGGTAGCGCTACTCCGATTCCTAATAGCAATATAAACATCGCTACTAAAAATACAACCATATATATTGCATTCGGATTTGGTCCAACAAACGTAATAACAGATAAAAGGATAGCTCCTCCTGTCATTACGAGACAACCGATATATATAATTTTCTCTGGTTTATAAGTAGCAAGTAAACGTTTCGAAACTTTCGCTCCAACAATAGAAGCAGACGCTACAACAATTCCTAAAAATCCATACATACTAGGCGATAATTGAAAGTATTCAATAAAGATAAACGGTGCTTCTGCATAATAGCTAAATAAAACACCATTTGCTCCTCCAATTAATAGCCCATACGTTACTACTTTCGGATTTGTAATTAACTTCTTTAAAACTGCAAACACATTTATTTTATTCGTTACCGAGTCCGTTTTTGTTTCTGGAAGAGAAACAAATGTATACAGAAAAATACCGATACTCATAACTACTAAACTTAAAAATACTATTTTAAATCCAAACATTTGATCAAGAAAGCCACCAATTAACGGTCCTATCGCTGGTGTAAAAGCAATAACTGCCGAAATTTGAGCAAACATAACGTGGCGCTTATGCCCCTCTACACTTTCACGTAGAATCGTTTGTGTCACAACTGATCCTGCACTTGCTCCAAACGCTTGAATAAAACGACTTACTAATAAAACTTCAATGGAATTTGTAATAAAGCATAAGAAACTCCCAACGCCATATACGACAATTCCAAGTAACATTGCCGGGCGACGGCCAATTATATCTGATAACCATCCAATAAAAAATACACCTAAAGCAAATCCAGCAAAATACATACTAAGTGTTAACTGTACCTCATTATTACTTACATGTAACGCCTTTGAAATGTCCGGTAAAGACGGTGTGTAAATCGTTTCACTAATTTGCGGAAATGCGACAAGAATAATCATTAACAACAGTGATGGTACTGAGACTTTTTTCATTTTTCATACCCTCCTATAACTTTGAAAATCTCAGAAATAAAAAGACTTTCTTTAGCTACGGAACAGGAGGGGCCATGATAGAAATTCGCTCATAAAACAACAAAGAAAACACCTCAATTACGTATGTTAATACTTATAGGAGGGTAATATTAACATCGATTTTTAAATATACTTTTTCAATTATATTACATATTGTGTTTCTTTTTCTAGTACTCGGCCTTGGCAGATTTATTAAAGAGATACCTTGAATCAACAACCTTTTTATGGAATAATTAGAAATAGTTTGAATAATTAGATCTAATTATTAAACGATAGACTAGCATATTTCTAATTTCGCCAAGCTTACAAACAGGAGGACTTTCGTAATGATTGAAATTTTAAGGACACTATTAAACTTCCTAATCTCTCTATTCTCAGGAGAATTACCAATTGTATATTATGTATGGATTATTAGCCTATTCCTAATTCAAATAACCCAATCTACTCTGAACTATAAGCTTTTTAACAAGAAAGATAATTTCAGCACTTATATATCGGAAGGATTACTCGCTTTTATTATTTTATTGTTTGGAGGCATGTTAGTATCTAAGTTACTTGCTTATATCATAGACGATCCTACTATTAGTATGACAAATGTAACACATTATTTTATTTCTCTGATCATATTAACTATATTTGTCGTAATAGCCTGTATTAAAGACTTTATAGAGGCATCTATAAAGAATAAAAATATATTACTTTTTAGCTTGTTAGTAATTTCCTTACTAACAAGTATACTTTCGTTCAAGTTTTTATTACCTTTAATTGAAGGTTCTTTTTCTCTTTCTAAATCTTTTATCACCACTTTAATCATTCTTGTAACTATATCAATCCCTCTATTAATTTCCTTAGAGGATAAGTATGCAGATGAAAAGGAAACGGAAAATTTATAGTTTCTTATTTATTTAAAAGAAAGAGGGAGCTCCCCTCTTTCTTTTAAATCATTCCTTTTAATATCAATCCTAAAACTGACATTATTATCGCACTAATAATAATTCGCAAAATCCAAGTCGTATTTGTACTTATTTTTTCTAATTGCTTATTGATTGTTGCTATGTCTTTCTCATTAATAGTGGTACGCGTTTCTAAATTTCGAATGTCTCTCATCATTTCTTTTTGCTCCGCCTTGAGACTGTCAATTTTAGCGTAAACATCTTCCATATATTCACACCCTCTGTTCATCTTAATAGAAAAATCTATATATATATTATGAGACAACCCTCTTACCGGTGAATACATTCCGTATATGTGCGCACCAAATTATTTGTACAATCTAATTATGTTTCCATTCTTCTATATTTAAATTAGCGTTAGGATAAATTAAATATAGAAAAGGAATCCCTTGTTTATGTAACAGCAAACAAGGTGCTCTCCAGCATATGAGAGCACCTAAGATAATTTCTATTGTTTTCATCACCATTTTCATGTTTACTAACTCAATATAGTCAGTATGATTTTATGAAGAGTCTACTTTGTTAGCTGCTTAATGTATACTAATAGTAATACGAAATAGTTCCATTGATAAACTCTCTAGAACAATAAATATACTGGCGGAAACAGACCTATACCCAATATTTTTTCCAGTAACATGAATGGTTATTTCTAATAAATGCGTTTGTATACCATTGTTTTCAAAAATTCCATCCTCAACCTTTACAATATCTGCTTCACAATCTACTTCTTTAAAAGTTTTCAGTAATTTTGTTTTTAATAAACTACAGTCAAAGTTTTCATCTTTTATTACAGCAAATTTAACCTTCATATCGATTTCCCCATTTTTAACAAATTAAAATCATTAAATCTATATAAATATATATTATTCTATTAAACAATTCAAAATATATGTTTCTTATAAACCATTACTAAATTCCAGTTCTAAGACTTTATATAAAAAAGAAAACAAATAAAATGAAATTCTAATCATTAAGAGGGGTATCTATCCCCCACTAATTGTTTAGTTGAACTAACCAGACATTTACAAGATTAAAAAATTACTCTTTCAATCGCTAAACTAATTAATATATAATCCCCCTGTTTCCAGTGGCTCAAATTTTTTCATTTTTAATTCATGGATTCTGAGAACTTTTTGCTTTAATATTAATTAGTCGCTTCTTAAGTTCTGTAATATTGGAAATAACTATATAGTGAAACAAATTAACTATTAGGAGTGCTATTGATGTTTGATATACTTCGTCTCTTAATTTTTTTTCTCATTGCTATCTTTTTATTTTTCTCCATAATAATGGAATTTAAAAAACCTCAAAAAAGTGTATTTTGGTTTTCGATTGAAGTCTTATCTCTTCTAGGAATTGTAATGCTTTTTAAAGATTTTTTATCAAAAATATAACTTAACCCACGAATAATCACGTGTTTCAAATACGATATCTTTATCTGTTGAACGACCTTATCTCTCGTTAAAAAATCTTGTTTTCACCCTATTTCTTAACAAGGGCTCTAGCCTTAAGTTGTCTTTTCTTTATAAAAAATAGCCTGCCTATTTCTGTAGGCGGGCTATATCTTTATTACACCATACAAAAAGTATACTCTCTTCTCCACTTGAACTTTATGTAATGACATAGATTCTAAATAAATTATTATCTTTTCTATATTCTTATCATTGATTTTTTGTTCATAAATTCGTAACACATATATATGAGTTATCATGCTAAAATTAGTTTATTCAAAAGAAGCTATTCTTAATGAATCTATAAATTTTAATACCCTGTTTAAAGCCTCGCCCCCTGCGAGGCTTTTTCCTATTTAACTTGAATAGTAGTTATCAACGCAACGCTACACATCCCTCTCTTTAGCTATTCAGCATCAGCACACGTAAATTTCTTTCCTCCATTATTTGATTTACAAATTTTATTTATCGATTTTCCGGTTATCTTTTCACTTTCATTAGAAACTTGATCTAAATCCATTCGAAGTACTTGTTCCGAATTCTCTTTTGAATTTCCTTCAATATGAATTATACGATCGAACATCTCAGCCGTGAAGTTGCTAGATGTATTTATCATTTTCACTCCATTACTTTCACCTACATAGCATTCAACTACTTTCTCAGCTTCGTTAAGTTGTTGAGATGATGTAGGATATGGTATAGATTCCGCTAATATGACTACACCTACTAAATATGTAATATACAAACCACCTGCAATTAAGATAACTTTCTTTACTGTTTTATGAATCGTGCTCTAACTCCCTTTTCTTTTTTTGCTATTAAAATATATAACATTCCCAATTTCCATCGATTTCTTTTTAGTACATAACATTCATTTTATATTTCATACAAAGCACCTCTCTTACTAACTTTCAATTTGATATATAATAATTATTAATTGTTTTTTCAACAAAAAAATATTATATACCAATATTTATTCACTTTTTTAATCTCGAACAACGATAAAAGCAAATAACTTTCTTATAACATCCTCATTCTAATAAGGAAGTAGCTAAAGCTCTCCTATCTTGAACAAGGGATGATGCTAATGTTGTTAATAGCACAAAAAAGCACCGTCACAAGTGACGGTGCTTTTTCTATGTAAGAGCTACTAGAAGATACCCTTCTAGCCTACTCCCATTTATAAGTCCAAAATTGTTCAAGTTGCAGCCATTTTAATGTTGCTGCATCTTTATTTTTGATTTTCACGTGTGTTTCTTCTAGCATCGCTTCTGTTTGCGAACGGTGCGCACCTAATGCAGCTAATTTATGTTCGAATACTTCACTAATATTATTTACAACATCCGGCTCACCTAGTACAGCTTCGCGATTTTTCGTAATCGCAACCGCATGAATAACTGGACGTTCTTCTTTTGACATACGTGATACGGCGCGAACGACAGCGCGGCCAAATGCATCATGATCTGGATGTACGCCGTGCTCTGGATAAAATGTAATAATTCGAGATGGATTTACTTCTTGAATAATCGCTTCAATTTTGTCTGCAACGAAATCAATATCTTCAAATTCTAACGTTTTATCATGGAAACCAAGCATTCTTAAATCTTTGATTCCCATCGCTTCACATGCATCTTTTAATTCTTTTTCACGGATATTCGGAATCGTTTCACGGTTAGCAAATACGTTCTTACCCATGTTACGTCCCATTTGTCCTAGCGTACCGCACGCATACGTTACAGGTACTCCTTGATTTGTTAATAAGCGAATTGTTCCTCCCGCCGCAAATGCTTCATCATCTGGATGCGGAAATACAACAAGTACATGTCTCTCCATAAGTTTCCCTCCTTCTTACTTAAATGGCGTTAAGCTTAACTCAAGTGCAACTGCTAAGCGGCCTTGATTATCGTGCCCTGCTAGTAATAAACGCTCTTTATCGTCTACTTCCCAGTGCGTAATACCTTCTGCATATACCCAGCCATGATCCATCTTTAGACCAACTCGGTATGGGTTTGTTCCAGTTATTTTCCCGCGCTCAAAGCGAATAATTGCATTTCGAATGAATGCTCCAACTGTCATCATCTTTTCATTAAAGTGTGACGCGTACGCTCCATTCGTCGTTTCTAAATGAATATATACATCTTTATTTACAAAACGTTCAATTTCATTTTGAATAAGAGAACTATCTTTTACTATTTCCATCGGAATTCACCTCTTTAAACCATTTTACGCAAAAATAATGTAAATTGCTATCTCTATATTAGAGGACAACTCTCACTTTTCCTAATAATTTGCACTGTGTTTCTTTATTTTTTTATATCATATGTAAAAAACACATTTTTTCCTTCACTTTGTTAAATAGTTTTCTTTCTTTTTTGAATTTGCTACAATATAAATTATGCAGAAGGATGCATGTTTACAATTGAATACATACTTTAAAGAAGGTGACATGATTGGAACAATCAGCACATGAAGTAGCAAATTGGCAATATTATTTTGCAATTGCCGTATTTTTAGTCACGTACGGATTTATTATTTCTGAGAAATTGAATCGTGCTGTAATTGCACTATTCGGTGCTGCTATTATGATTATTTTTGGAATTGTAGATTTACATACCGCTTTCACATCACATATTCAATGGGAAACAATCACCCTTTTAATTGGGATGATGATTCTCGTACATATTACGAGTCAATCAGGCGTCTTTGAATTTGTGGCCATTAAAGCAGCGAAGGCAGCTGGCGGAAAACCAATCCGTATTTTATTACTGCTATCCCTATTAACCGCTGTCGGATCAGCATTTTTGGACAACGTAACGACCGTTTTATTAATCGTTCCTGTTACATTATCCATTACACGTATTTTAAAAGTTAATCCTATTCCTTATTTACTTTCAGAAGTACTATTTTCAAATATAGGTGGAACAGCAACATTAATCGGTGATCCACCTAATATTATGATTGGATCAGCAAACAAGCATTTAGACTTTAACGCCTTTTTACTTAACTTAGCTCCAATCGTAATTATTATTTCTATTGTGACACTTGGCATTATTTACTTCATGTACCGTAACAAACTAAAAACAACACCTGAACAAATCGAAAAACTAATGGCATTAAATGAAAAAGATTATATTAAAGATCAAAGCCTCCTTTTAAAATCCATTTCGATTTTAGGACTAACTATTTTAGGATTTGTACTTCATTCGATTATTCATGTAGATGCTGCAGTTATCGCGATGACAGGCGCTACACTTCTTATGTTAATCGGTGTGAAAGAACATGATATTGAAGATGTATTTACCCACGTTGAATGGGTAACTATTTTCTTCTTCGCCGGACTATTCGTTCTCGTTGGTGGTTTAATTGATATCGGACTTATTTCTTCACTCGCAAAAGAAGTAATCGGCGTCACAAATGGCGATATCGGTTTCGCTGCGATACTTATTTTATGGGTATCAGGTATCGCATCTGCGACAATTGACAATATCCCATTTGTCGCAACGATGATACCACTTATTCAAGACTTAGCTACAGGACTCGGACTATCTGTTGATTCTCCGCAAATCGAAGTACTATGGTGGGCATTATCACTTGGAGCTTGCTTAGGAGGAAACGGAACGTTAATCGGAGCATCAGCAAACGTAGTCGTTGCTGGTATTGCTAAACGTGAAGGACATGCTTTCTCTTATATGGACTTCTTAAAAATTGGTTTGCCGTTAACAATCATTGCATTACTATTATCACATGCTTATATATATTTACGTTATTTAATGTAAAAGTTGGATTGCATGAAATTATATCGACGATTTTTAAAATATATCAACGATTTTCTAAGTATATCGACGATTCGACAGAGAATATCGACTTACCGACAAATAACGACAACGAAAAAAGGTATGCAGCGCTAAACTGCATACCTTTTTTCGTTCACCAAAATATACCGATAATTGCTAAACCACCTAAAATCATACCACCAATTTGTCCAACGATTGCTGGCGATAATTGGACACCTTTCCTCACTTCAACAACCGGTCTTTCGTGCCTTAGTTGCTGCACTTCGCTTTGCAATTGATGTACACTTCCGTGCAATTCTTTAATTAACTCTTTTAATTCAGCGACCTCTTCATTTACTGGTTTTGCTTTTTCTAAATTCATTTTGCATGACTCCTTATAAATTCAATCCATACACTGTAAATTTTCGCCAATTCTCATTATATCTCCTGCATACTACATATATAATTTCGAATATACTTTCTAACCTTGTAGCTCTATCCATTCATCCCGCAATATCCCCATAATCATGCGATCAAAACACTTCCCATCTCTTTGCACTGCTTCTCTCATACAGCCTTCCATTTGAAAACCCATCTTTTTATACAACTCAATAGCAGCTTTGTTATAAGAAATAACATCCAGACCGACACGGTGTAAATTCAATTCATAAAAAGCATACTTTAAAATAAGATGGATTGCTTCTCTTCCATATCCCTTACCTCTATCATTTGCAGCTCCTATACCAATTGCTAATAACCCTGTTCTGTTATTCCACTCTATGCCATGAATTGCAACAAAACCAATTAAACGATCATCTTGAACTGTCCTCAACATCAAAGATACACTATTCGATCTCCGTCCCTTTAATAGCCCATCACTTGCTATTTCTTGTAACGATTGCGGAAACGCTACATCTGTATCGACATTTCTTAAATACTCACTATCTTCTTGCCACATTGCCATTACTGCAGTATCAGCTTCTCTAATAGCTGATAATTTAATCGTTTTATTTTGAAAAAGATTCATCATCATTTCAAACTCCCCCTTTTTTAATAACGGGGATACTTATTTTAGCCTATTTATCCCCTTGTTCCATAAACTGCTTTATAAACGGGATACTTACAATAAGCGCTGACATTGGCACATCTCCTCTACACGAAATTAACTTCATTGTATAATTTTTCGTTTATTCTAACAATAATAAAAAGCCCTCCAAATTTAGAGGGCCTTCCCTAATAGCAAAACTATATTATTTCGTAAACATTTTCTCCGCTTCATCCATTGCCATTTTGTTTCCTAAAGCAGAATAGTCAAGCCATGGTTGGTCATTGATAATGTATACGTGCTTGCCTTTAACTGCTTTTAAGTCTTTCCAGATTGGTGTTTCTTGAAGTTGTTTAAATGCAGCTTTTGCTTTATCGTCTCTGTTTACAACAACGAAAATAGCATCTGCATCAAAGTCAGGTAATACTTCTTGTGAAATGACTTCGAAAGGACGGTTTCCATCGATTTTCTCTACACCATTTGCAGGTTGTAATCCTAAGTCTTGGAATAAAATTGGTCCCATCGGTCTTTTCGTACTAAATACACGTAATTCTTTGGCAGTAACGCGAATTGCCATTACTTTTTCGTTATTACCTAGCTCTTTATCTATTAAACCTTTTACTCGTTTTGATTGCTCTTCGTAATCTTGAATATATTGATCCGCTTCTTTCTCACGGTTTACAAGTTTACCAACTTGTTTTAAATGGTCTCTCCACGTACCTTCATCTAAATTGAAAGTATGCGTTTTTGCAATTTTTTCGTATTTCGCTACATCTTTACCCGCGTATTTTTCATCCACATAAATGTCAGTAGGCTTTAATTGAAGTAATGCTTCCATATTCGGATCAGTTACAACACCCAGTTTCTTCGTATCTTTCAGTTGTTCTTTTGCGTGTGGTAAGAAATCTTTTAAATCTCCACCAATTACAGAACCTACTGGTGTAATTCCTAATGCAAGTAAATTATTCGTTAAATGAATAGACATTGAAGCAATTTTTGGGTCATTACTTTTTTCCGTTTTTTTCGTTGTCTCTTCATTAGATTTCGTTTGACCACATGCTGCTAATACTAAAATACACATGATGCTAAATAAAATAGTAAGTTTCTTTTTCATATGTTCTCCTCTTTGAAGTATTTATTTTGTTTTTGTAAGTAAATAAAGAAAATACGGTGCTCCTAATGCGGCCACTACTACACCAGCTGGAATAGAATTTGGCTCAAATATAGAACGACCTATCGTATCTGCTAGTACTAAAATAATCATTCCGATAATACCAGCCAGTGGCAGGAAATGTTGATAGGTAGTACCTACTAACTTTCTGGCGATATGCGGAGCAACTAAACCGATAAAACCAATCCCTCCTGCCATCGATACACTCCCGCAAGATAATCCAACCGCTGTAGCTAAAAGTAGTAACCGTTCTTTTTGAACAGAAACACCAAGTCCCGCTGCCACACTATCACCTAGTGACAATGCATTTAACGTTTTAGATTTTAACCATGCATACGGGGTAAGTATGAAAATCCAAGGTAATAATGCTAGGACATGAATCCAATCCCTTCCCCACACGTTACCAACTAGCCATCTAGAAGCGAATGTATACGTCTCATCATTTAACTTGAGAGAGAAAAATAACGAAATTGCACTAAAGCCAGCTGAAACAGCAATACCAACGAGAATAAGTCTAATGGGAAGTAAACCTTTCGAACGATCACTCGCAAGTAAAATAATAAGAAATGCAGCTAATACTCCTCCACCAAATGTAAATAACGGTATTAAAATCGATGCATTCTCATTAATAGAATGAAAGAAAGTAACGAATATAATTAGCCCGAAAGATGCACCTGAATGCAGTCCAAGAATACCAGGATCGGCCAACGCATTCCTTGATAACCCTTGCAAAATCGCACCGGAAATCCCAAGGCCAATACCAGCTAACATTGTGATTATAATTCTTGGCATACGATAATCGTATAGCACGGTTGCACTCTCAAAATCACCATGACCGAAAAGCGTTTGAATTACTTTGAGCGGTGCAATGCTAAGTGTCCCCGTATTTAAGCTAAGCAAAATGACAGCGATACCAATACAACCGAATATTGTAGTTACAGTAACGGCTCTCGTTTTATCTGTGTTTAAAATCTTCTTCACTTACAACTCCCTCCCAACTTTACGTGCTATATAGAGGAAGAACGGAACTCCAACAAGAGCCACCATAATTCCTATTGCAAGTTCTTTAGGAGGATTTACTGTTCTTGCCCCTAAGTCAGCTACAACTAATAACATGGCTCCTAAAAATGCTGACATAGGAATAATGAGTCGATAATTCACACCAACTAATTTTCTAGCAATATGCGGGATAACTAGTCCTACAAATCCAATAGAGCCAACAGCTGAAACAGATACACCTGCAAGAATGACTACTATAATCATCCCTAGTATTCTCGTTCGGTTCGTTTTTACTCCTAAATTCGTAGCGACATCATCACCCATTGATATGAGTGAAATAGACCGCCCTAAAATTGTCGCAAAAACAATGGTTATGAGAATAATAGGAACCAAAAATTTCAAGTGTTCCCACTTAACCCCTGCAACACCACCAGCGTACCAAAAAGCTAAATCTTGACTTAAGTCATAATAAATCGCGACACCTGAACTTAACGAATGTAAAAGCGCAGCCATAACTGCCCCAGCGATCGTTAATCTCATCGGTGTTAATCCGCCTGATGTTGCTGATCCGATAATAAAAATAAGCACTGTACTTAAGATCGCTCCAATAAAGGAGACAATCATTAAATAGGAATACGGCATATGCGGGAAAAAGGCAAAACTAAGTGCTACTACAAACATCGCACCTGCATTTATGCCAAGCACACCTGCATCCGCTAAAGGGTTTCGTGTTACTCCTTGCATAACAGCTCCAGCCACTGCAAAAGCCGCTCCTACAACTGCTGCACCAATTACCCTTGGGAGTCTTAATTCATAAATAATTTGGTGCTGTGTTAATTTCGGATTATAATCAAAAACCGCTGTCCACACTGTTTGCAAATGAATATCCTTTGCACCAAATGCGACAGCCAAAAATATAGATCCAATTAAACATACAATTGTTAAGCTCATAAAACATATAAACTTAATCTGTATCCAGCGGTTATTGCCAGCACGTATAGTAGACTTATGTAACATGTTTCATTTCATCCTTTATATTCAGTTGTTTTTTATAATTATTTTTTATTTATAATTAATATTGATAATAATTATCATTTTCATTTAGATATTATATCCCCACTTTTTTTAAATAGCAAACTATTTTTCACTTCGCTAAATATTAAAATACTTATTACAATTCCCTTCCAAAACTTACAAATACACGCAAAATAGACTACTAGCTTATTTTTAAAAGTGTAGTATACTTAATCATTATTTTGAGTTTTCAAATAAAAATATCTAAGGTGATGCAATGTTATATATAAAACAACTACTCTATTTTACCTATGAACAAGCATTATCCTGCTTATTCCCAGTCGTTATTTTCTTAACACTGGCCCTTTCAAAAATCGTTTCGATCCCAGGGTTATACCGCTACGATTTCATACTCATCGTATGCCTTCTTATGCAGTGGGTTATGTACAAGACTGGCCTTGAGACGAAAGACGAATTAAAAGTAATTACTGTCTTCCACCTCATCGGCCTTTTACTAGAAATATATAAAGTTCATTTCGGTTCATGGAGTTATCCGGAAGAGGCATATTCAAAGGTTTTTGGAGTTCCACTTTACAGCGGCTTTATGTATGCAAGTGTTGCAAGTTACATATGCCAAGCGTGGAGAAGACTACATTTACAAATGTATCATTGGCCGAAAGCTATTTTTGTAATACCTCTAGGAGCAATGATTTACTTCAATTTTTTCACACATCATTTTCTATACGATTTTAGATGGTTCTTAACGTTACTTCTATTCATCGTTTTCTTTCGAACATTTGTGGAATTTTCATTACGAGGCGTTACATATAAAATGCCGCTCGTTCTCTCCTTTTTTCTTATCGGATTCTTTATTTGGATTGCAGAAAACATCGCAACATTTTTCGGTGCATGGCAATATCCAAACCAACGGGAAGCTTGGAATCTCGTTCACTTAAGTAAAATCAGCTCATGGTTTTTACTCGTTGTTATTAGCATTATGATTGTTACACAACTCAAACATTTGAAGCAGTTGAAAAGATAATACTGATTATATAAAAAAAGCCCATCACTCATTTGAAGTGAACCCTGAAAACGGGACACTAATCAAAACACCTAAACCACTTGTTCCCTAAATTCTTTAGGGGATAGGTGGTTTAATTTTTCTTGAATTCGCACACAATTGTAGTAATGAATGTATTCTAACACAATCTTTCGCACAGTTGTGTTGGATACTTTTGTTATCTTTTGTGAATAGAAAGCTTCACTTTTCAAATGACCAAAGAAGCTTTCCATGACGGCATTATCATGGCAATTTCCTTTCCGGGACATGCTGGTGATAATGCCGTTTTCTTTGGCGTACGCTTGAAATTCTTTTGCTGTATAAATACTTCCTTGATCCGAGTGAAGAAGGACACCTTTTACTTTTCGCCCTCTCATTGCTTGTTTTAATGTCTTCATCGCCAATGTCAGTGTTTGCGACTCGCTGATGACACAACTAATAATTTCACGATTAAAGGCATCCATAATCGTTGATAAATACAAGGTACGCTCTCCAAATAATAAATAAGTTACATCCGTAAACCACTTTTCATTTGGTCTGGATGCATCGAATTGGCGCTCCAATCGATGAGGGGCTACCATTGGTTCCGCACCATTGATATATTTCTTTTTCTTTCGACGTACTTTTGAAAGAATATGATTTTGTCTCATGATTCGTAATACTTTTTTATGATTGACACACAGTCCCATTTTTCGAAGAGTAGCGGTCACTCTTCGATATCCATACCGGAATCTATGCCTAAGACAAATATCCTTTACTTTCTCTTCTATATCCTCTTTTAGATCTTCCGTTCGTTGTAACCAACGATAAAATGTGGACCGGGGTAATTCTAATACGTTACACAATTCTTTTACCGTTAGCTTTGTTTTTAAATCGTTCCATAAAGTAACTACAGTTTCTGGTTTCAGCCCCTTTCGATTTCTAGATACTTTCCCCATACAAGTAATTTTGTTTTTAGATGTTTATTTTCTAAGCGTAACTGTTCCAATTCATTTAACTCTTTTGGCCCTTTTCCATAAGAATATTGTTTTCCTACAGGTTGTTGAAAACGGTACGTTTGACCGGTACGATACCATTTCATCCATGTCTTAATTTGAGAAACATTTTTAATTCCAAGCTTCTCCATAATTGTCCGATTGGAATATCCATCCTTTTTCATTTCAATCACTTTCCACTTTATTTCTTCTGGGTAATGAACTCTTGTTTTCAAACCAAAAACACCTCCATTGAATTTGCATACTTAGTATGCGAATTCAGGAGGTGTTTTTTTCATGTGCCACTATTCGGGTTCACTTCACATTTGATGGGCTTTTTTTAGTAATATTTTTTAAACCATCCTTATCAAAGGAGTTATAATTTACAACAGCATAAACAGTTACACATTATGAACTACTACTAGCAGAGGAGGTTGCTACAGATGAAGCGGCAATCGTTGCCATCATAGCTGCTTGTTGTGCTTGGATAAGGACTTCTATCATAGTTTGTAAACCTGTGTTGGTAGCTTTACTTTCCTCACCTTTCTGACTTACGAACAGTTGAATAGCAATAAGAATATTCGTATCTGTATGCCAACGGGATAATTTCTCTCCCTGCAATTTTTCAATCAACGCTTTAATAGAATGAATCTCTTTTTCTCCATCCTCAAGTAACGCTAATAGCCCGATTGCTGGGTAATGCATTTGTTTCACTTTTACCTTTTCTTGCTTTAACAAATTCCATATGTTTGTGCATGTTGCAACTAATATTTCTTCCCTGACATCCTTCTTTAGTGAAAGAATATGGCTTAGAAATTGGAGGTCATTCCCTTTGCGCAAGCCAGCTTTTGCTAGTTTCTGATAAAGACGCTCCACTCGGTCCATAAGTGTTTCTACATGCTCTGATTGTCCTGCTAATAAAACGGAGAGCGGATAATCATTTGTACCTGTTAGGAAAAGATGATCCTCTTTCATACGTTTATATACTTGCATCGAACGCTGAATGTGCGTGCCATGATGCTCATTATCTTCTGTTAAAAGCACAGCTGCTGCAAGATAAGTAAATATACTGCGGCTAAAGCCACCAGCGACCAATTGTTCATATAAGTCTAAAAACTCTCGAAAAGCTTTCTTATAATCTGTAAAGTGAATATCTAATGTTGCGGCCACTACAAAGCGATGATAAGACTTTAAATATGAAAACATCCCTACCTCATTCTTAATATAACTACTAATTTCTAAAAAACGTCCGAGATCAAGCAATTTATCACTACTTGCATACATAGCAGCAATCATCATTCCTATTCGAGAATCACTCGTTTTCCATTTTAGTTCTCCCTTTAACTGTGAATATGTATGTATATATTGCTCTAGCTTTTGTTCTAATGTAATCATAGTATTCACCCCTATTTCTAGTTCCTCTCTATTATTATACGCATATTCCATATTTAGGAATACTATAATTAATAATCCATCATAAAAATAATATTTTTTTATCCTTATATATTGTTTTTCCGCCCTTATTCATCAGCATCACGATGATAATCCCTAATCCTTCAAGAAGTTATACAAAAAAGGTAGATAATAATTTATCTACCTTTTTTGTATATATTATTTAACATTACACCTGTATTGCTCGTTATATGCAATTAAGACTAAAGAGCTTTAATAATACGTTCCATCGCCTTCATTTGCCCAATATGATCAGCTTCATGATAAAGCATCATACCGTAAAGTTCCCCTACTGTTTCCAATCCTAGGAATGGCTCTGGCAGTTTATTTTCAAATGCTTCTGCTGGAATTTCTTTAATACGTTTTGCTTGTTCTTTTAATTGAACCGTTAACACTTCTAACGATGGTCCTGCTGTTGTCCATTTAGATGGTCTTGATCCATATCCAAACATACCTGGATATTCCGTTGGTAATTGTTTGAATTCTTTTCCAAACATGAAAACTTCTGCTGCCGTTAACACATGACCGATATGCCAGCGAATTGTATTGTTAAAACCCTTTGGCTGCGTATCTGCAGTTTTATCATCTAGCGTCTCCATAAATGTAAGTAACGCACCGCGCGTTATTTCAAATTGTTTTAAGCCAACTAGTCTATTCATTTTATCGTTCCCCTTCTTCATGTACCATTTATTATGAACTAAGAATGTTCAACTTATTAAAGTTTTACCTTGTTTAATCTATCAGAAACAAATAAGAAATACATCTAATATGCTTATTAAAAATAATAAAAAGGTTCACTCCTCGTAAATATAGAATTACTTACTATGTAAATAAAGGAGGAGTGTACTTGCATGTTACACATTTTAAAACAACAATATAACCTTATTAGCTCTACAAGAGAAACTCTATTTTCGTTTTTGGAAGAAATTCCACTAGAAAAATTACATAGCACAATTCCGAATTTCGGGAGCGGTAGCATTATAAAGACACATATTCATGTAGCCGATTGCTACCGATACTGGCTTGGATCATTCGCATTTAAACAAAAGCGAGCAGACTTTTCATTTGCTAGCGATTACGAAATTGAGCATGCAGATGTGGAAAAAGTTCGTACTAGATTTAAGTTAGTAGATGCGACCGTACAACGCTTTTTAGATGAATACAATGACCGCTGGCTCGACAATATAGCAAATGAAGTAAAATGGCAAAAAGAACCTTGGAGTACAACGCCGCTATGGCTTTTAACTCATACGGAGACGCATGAGTTTCACCATAAAGGACAAATTGTATCTATGGCTAGACACCTTGGATATGTTCCTCCTGATACAGACCTGATTAGTTGATATCAAAAAGCTTAGGATGAATACAAATCGAGCATGTTTTGAAAACCAATCAAAACATGCTCTTAAAATATTCTACCTTACAATCTCCATATCCTCATCAATACCAAATAGTCTCGGCATAATTATAAGCATCACTATTTGGTATAGCATGTTTCCCTTGTGCTTGTGCCTTTTTTGGATCTAAATCATATACCATTGGTGTATAGCATGATGTTTGCCCTTTATTTACAACACCATTTCCTCCAGCACTTCCGCAAGTATATGCCTTTCCATCTGTTTTTCTAACAATTCTTGCATCAGCTTCGTTATTATAAACTGCCAGGCGAGTTACAGTAACTTTTGCCCATGCTGTTTTACACGTCGTGCTAAATTTTAATTCCACATAAGAATTTGAATCAATCCACTTCTTCTCTTTCGTTACTGCTGATTGATCACAGCTATTATAATAAGGACTTTTCCCATCATATGAGTGGTCTTCTGCGTATGCTTTATCGCTATTAGTCGTACTAAACATACTAGTTACAACGAGTAAAGATAACAATAAACATGCACTCACCTTTTTTAATAGCTTCATATAATTTCACTCCTTTATTAATAACGTGCTGTTTTCCCGTAACCGTTATTAAACGTAACTGCTTCAGCATCTGCTGTGTATCCGAAATCAGCAGTTAAATCAAATACCATTCCTGTATAAGTACTCGTTTGACCAGTTTTAATTGTGCCATTTCCTTGATTGGAAGTGACTGATTTTTGAAACACACCATTTTTGTATTTATTCACAACAGCGTACGCATACACTCCTCCTGAAACAGCTGGTGCTGGTTGATCTAAAACAAACTTAGCCCAAGCTGCATGACATTTATTACTGTAACGTAAATACACTGTCCCTACTTTTTTACTACCTTCGTATACCGCTGTAGACTTTGCATTAAATCCATCTGCATCACACGTTGTACTTCCCCCGTATACTTTCGTTGTTGCTGGATTTTTCCGTCATAATAACTACTCAGATCGGTAGCTGCAAATGTACTTCCTTGAAAACTAAATAATACCCCTACACTCGCTACACTTAACACACATATTTTCATTAACTTTTTAAACATTGTAAATCTCCTCCCTCAAAATAAGTACGTATATCTATCCCCTATGTACGCCCCTCCTTTCATGCTGCCTAGAGGCATCTTACAGAAACGAATAAAAGTTGTAAATTCCCTTACGATTATTGGAATATACGAAGAAATTTACTTACCCTTGTAAGAAAAAAAGTTGAGAAATACACATTTGAAAACATCCTTTATTTAAAACATAAAGAACCGATACTCGTTTCATGCAAGCATCGATTCTCAATACAAAATTACCATTTCTTCTTTTATAGAAAATAAATATTTCTCCACTTAATCCGTTGTAAAAAACTCCCTCGTCACATCAATAAATTGCTGCAGTGACACTGTCATCCATTTATCTTTATGCCAAGCAATTTGTGTGAAAATTGGATTGATAGTATTTTCTAGATGTAACTCTTTTATCGTCCCCTCTCGTATATCTTTTTCTACTACTATCGCCGGTAAAACGGCTATACCTAAATCTGCAATAACACATTGTTTTATTGCCTCTACACTAACAAACTCAATCTTATTTGCTGGATACACATCTTGGATGCGAAATAACTCTTCAAATAAAGTCCGATATGAGCACCCTAGTTCTGTTAATAAAAGTGTTTCCGTCTCTAAATCTTTTATCGAAACAGAAGTTTGCTGGAGTAAATGATGCCCTGGAGCAGCTACTACTTTTAATTCTTCTTTCATAAGCGGCTCAACATGTAAAGCATCTTCTGTTTTACATTCATCCAAAATAAATGCAAGATCGACTTTTCCTTCCATCAATTGTTCCTTCGCATCTTTATTGGAATGTGCGGGTTTAAATATAAGTTTTATTTGAGGAAATTGTGCTTTAAATCTCTTTAATATAGAAGGAAGTCTATATGTACATTGGCTTTCTTGCGCACCAATCGTTAACGTACCAGCTATTTCTTCATCATCTTTCACAGCCGTCTTCGCTTCGTTACTAAGTGCGATTATCTTGTCCGCGTATAGTTGAAACTTTCTTCCTGCTTCGGTTAAGAAAAGACGTTTCCCTAATCTTTCAAATAACGGCGTACCTAGCTCAGTTTCTAACGTTTTAATTTGCGCCGTTACGCTTGATTGAGCAAAGTTTAATTTCTTCGCAGTTTGGGTAAAGTTCAAAGTGTCCGCGGCGATTTTAAAGGTAATTAATTGTTTTATCTCCATTTATCATCCCTCTTTTCAATCGGAATTCCCGATTGATTTCATCGAAATAATCCTCTTTGTCTATTGATATTTGTATTGTATGATAAAGAGCATCGACAAACAATATAATGGAGGTATTCCATATGAAAGCACTTTGTTTCGAACAGTTTGGAAGTCCAGATGTACTACAATATAAAGAAATACATGATCCAATCATAAATCCAAATGAAATTCTTCTCCGTACAAAAGCAATTGGATTAAACTTCGCTGATATTTACAGACGCCGCGGTGATTATCATCTTGCTGGCAATCCACCTTATATATTAGGTTATGAAGGGGCTGGTATTGTTGAAGAGGTAGGAGCTAACGTTACAAATATCAATCCTGGAGACCGTATTGCATTTGCTGATGTTCCATTTGCAAATGCAGAATTAGTTGCCGTTCCATCAGAAAAAGCAATCCCGCTTCCAGATTCAATTTCTTTTGAAACAGCCGCTTCTGTCTTATTACAAGGCTTAACAGCACATTATTTAACGAAAGATAGCTATGAAATAAAACAAGGTGATATAGCTTTAGTGCACGCTGCAGCTGGCGGTGTTGGGCAACTTCTTATTCAAATGATTAAACTGCTAGGCGGAAAAGTAATCGGCCTAACTTCATCAAACGAAAAAGGAAAAGTAGCCACATTAGCTGGTGCCGATCACGTATTTTTATATACGGAATCATGGGCTACGAAAGTACTTGAAATAACAAATGGTACCGGGGTAAATGTTGTATATGAATCAGTAGGATCTACACTTGAGGAAAGTTTTAACGCTACTAAAGTTGGTGGTACTGTTGTATTTTACGGAATGGCCGGCGGCAATCCTGCTCCCGTTGATCCGCGCATGCTTATGGATACTTCAAAAACTTTAACTGGCGGGGACCTTTGGAACGTGCTTACTACCTTTGAAGAACGAAAAAAACGCTCTACTCAATTATTTGATTGGATCGCTAGTGGAAAATTAAACATTGCGAGTGCTACTACATTCTCTTTACAAGACGGCGCCCATGCCCATGAATTATTAGAGAGCAGAAAAAGTACAGGGAAGATTTTATTGATTCCATAATTCACAAAATGAAAAGGAATCTAGGTTAAGTTTTATGAAAACCTATAGTGAAAAAAGTTGATAAATGGAAGGACATAACTAATGTGTTATGTCCTTTCTTCTTCAAATCACTCGGATAATTTTCGATCTCTTTTCTCAATTAAAAGCATATGTTTTTTATTTGTATATCGCTAGGAAATTATCATTTTATTTATGAATAAGGCTATACATACCCATTTAAATTAAAAACTAGCTTTCGAACCTATAACAACAGTAGCATCTAATTCCTCATCTCGAGCCACTTTCGTGGTAAGCCCAGCACCAGCAAAGATTTCAAAGGTCTGATCTACCTGCATTTCGCTCGTCTCTATTAAAAGATGACCTCCAGGTGCTAGCCAGAGAAATGCTTCTTTCGCTACTCTTCGCTGAATGTCAAGTCCATCCTCTCCCCCATCAAGCGCCACCTTTGGTTCATATAGGCGAGCTTCCTGTGGGAGCAGTTTTATTGCATCAGTAGGAACATAAGGTGCGTTTGCAAGTATGGTATTCACGTTGCCTTTAAGTGAATGAGGCAACGATTTATACAAATCACCTTCAAAAACATGGCCACCGAAACTCGTTACATTGCGGCTTGCACATCGTACCGCAATAGGGTCAATATCAACACAATATAATTCAACTCTTCCTAAAGCTGCCGCTAGAGCTGCACCGACAGCACCTGAACCACAACAGAGATCAACGACAATATCACCAAAACATGACAGCGCTTCGGCTTGGTGAACAAGAAATTCGGTTCGTTGACGAGGCACAAAAACACCCCGCTCCACTTCTATCCGCATCCCACAAAATTTTGCGTATCCAACAACATATTCAAGTGGTAAACCATCGGCTCGCATTTCCACCATTCTCTTGAGGTCCTCTGGAGTTTGGGCTACTGAAATAAGTAACCTGGTCTCTTCTTCTGCGAAAACACACCCCGCGCTCTGAAGCCTGTTAATTATACATTTTTCTGTTTTATTGTCCAAAAAGGAATTACATTCTTTTCCTATTTACCTCACCACTTTTCTTATTTATAACCCTGTATTCGCTAAAAATTGGATGTATCCTTTTTAACAAAGTGGTCCTATTCAAAAAAATACGCCCTTATTCAATTAAATGACCCAATTGTTGAACAAAGAAACATTCTACACATTAAAAACAAAATCATAATATAAAGATACAATATTTCAAATGATGCACTAAAAAATAAAAAGGAAGCTAGATTTTACTAACTCCCTTTTCTTATATCTATTTGAGATAGGATTATATTTCCACACTTTCTTTCCCTTTTGCAACATAGCTCATATCTCCAACTGACTCGACTGTATATGTTCCATCTTGATATAAAATCTTCGTCACACTAGCATTTTCCACTCCAAGCTTCGTTTTACTACTGTCTAGCATTTCTATTAAGGTAGTAATCAACAGCCCATGAACAACAACTAAAACGTTACCGCCGCCATCTTTAGCTACTTCTTCACTAATATTATCTATCTCTGCTTTTATACGAGTAGAAAATAATTCCCAATCTTCCGCCTGTTTCGTAGGATCTGCTGCTCTAATAAGATCAATAACTTCTTGAATAGAAAACTTCATGAGTTCTTCTGGTGATGCAACGCCCGCAGCTTTTCCAACCACATCCCACATATTTTCAAGCTTTTCACCCTCAAAAATACCGAAATTTAATTCTCTTAAATTTTTCCTTTGCTCAAGTTTCAATTTTGATTGCTCACTATATTTTAATACTAAATTAGCAGTTTCAATCGCGCGGCCGCTATCACTACTATACGCACTTGTAAAATGAATATCTTTTAATCCCGTTCCTAAATTAGAGGCAACTTCCACACCTTTTTCTACTAACGGAGAGTCTGCCCAACCTTGCGCGCGATGGTTCGTATTTAATATTGTTTTACCATGTCTTGTAACATATAACGTAACTACGTTGCTATCTGTTTCTCGATTCTTCATTCTTTTTTCTCTCCCTTTACATTTCTATCTCAATTTTAACACCTCAATTATTCATTGAGCAAAATATATGTAAGTAGCTTCGCTTAATAAAAAACGCTACCTTTCTGTATATCCATACAAAAAGATAGCGTCTTTTATGATTATATTTCTTAACCGATATTCCTACTCAGCAAATGCACTCGAATATTGTACAACTCCTTCTACACTTTCAAGAGCATTCTCTGTTAATTCCATTACCATAAACACTTCTTCAGGCACTTCAAACGGTGCTTTTATATTCCACTCACTGGCTTTCTTAAAACCAAATTTCGGATAGTACTCTGGATGTCCTAATACTACAACTGATCCGTATCCAAGTTCTTTCGCTTTTTCTAACGCAGCTACTATAAGCTTTCCACCAATTCCTTTTTTCTGATATCCCGTAGCAACTGATACTGGTGCAAGCGCTAATGAATCTACAGAAGCTCCATCTTGTTCTATCGTAATTTTAGATAACATAATATGACCGACTATTTCTTCATCTACTGCAACGATTGATAACTCTGGAATAAATGCGTCACACTCTCTAATACGTTTTACAAGTTCATGTTCCTTTTTATCACTAAATTCTTCATTTAAAAATGCTTGTTGTACAACTTCTTCCGTTTTTCTATAATCGGTTTGTCGTTCTTGTCTAATCGTTACCACTCTGGATTACCCTCTATTCTTTCTCATTTCTTTTTGAATTTTACGAAGTGCTTTTTTCGATCCCCGCTCAATATCATGTTGCATTTTTCTTTCTTTATAATCGACAAATAGCGTATTTAAATCGTATCCCTCTGGATATAACTCTTTTGCTGATACCTCTAAAGTAATACGTTTTACATTCACTTCAATGAATTCACCGTTATAATATACAACGACATTATAGAAGTTATCTTTTTCCTTATAGATGATACCAAAATCATCATGATCCAATAAATTTACACGGTCGCCAATTTTATACTCGTAATGATTTTCTCTTTTTTCTTGCAGGAATTTCGGCTTTCTAATTTTACTTTCATTCACTTTTTCTAAAGTATATTCTTTATTTTCCATGTACTCTTTCGCTCTTTTCAGTACACGTTCTCTTACGTTCATTTTATTTGCAATCCAAAGTGCATTACTTTCACCTGATTTACCGATCACTAATTTATAAAGCGGTTCTAGCGTCTCACTATTAAATTGCATGGCTGCATTCATGAAATCATCGTGCATTTCTGAGAAGCGTTTAATTTCACCGTAATGCGTACTCGCAACTGTAATACATCCTGCAAGATAAAACTCCTCTAAAATAGAAATTGCAAGTGCTGCTCCTTCATTCGGTTCAGTCCCGCTTCCTATTTCATCAAATAATAGCAACGTATTATTATTTGACATCCTCATAATCTCAGATAAATTTTTCATATGTGATGAAAATGTACTTAGTGCATTTTCGATACTTTGATTATCACCAATATCTACAAATACATTTTCGAAAATAGCAATTTCTGTTTCTTTATCTCCGGCAATATGCAAACCTGACATTGTCGCTAATGTTAACAATCCAATCGTCTTTAACACAATTGTCTTCCCGCCCGCATTCGGCCCTGTAATAATTAAACTACGATAGTTTTGACCGATTTCAAAGTTTAATGGTACTACTTTTCCACTTAAAAGCGGATGCTTACAATTTACTAAATGAACGTAGCCATGATCATTTAACTTCGGCTCTATTCCATCAATCGATTTACTAAACTTCGCTTTCGCAAACACCATATCATACTGACTAATTAATTCCATATTAATTTTTATATGATATATATTTTCTACTACCATTCCTGATAAAGTCGCTAAAATTTGATATTCTTCCATCGCTTCTTCTGCTTTCAAACTTGCCAGTTCCGCATTTAACTTTGTAACCGTATGCGGTTCTATAAATACAGTAGAACCTTTAGCCGACGCTTCAACAATACTTCCGGCAACTTGATTTTTATAAGAAGATTTAATCGGAATCGTATAACGATCATCTTTTTTACTAATAAAGAACTCCTGAATATACTTCTTATTTGCACTGCTATTTAAAAACTTCGTTAAACGTTCTTTTATTTTCCCATCTACCGAATCCATGTTATTTCGAATTCGTTTTAACTCTTTACTAGCGGCAGAATCAATACTATTTCCTTTAATTGAAAAGTTAATTTCTTCTTCAATACTTTTATATTCAGTCATTGAATTTGCATAAGAAGCTAATACTGGTGCAAAAAATTCTTTATCTAACATAAATTTTTTAATCTTTCTACATCCGCGTAAAAAGTCTGAAACACTGACTAATTCTTCTGGATCTAAAATCATCCCTTTTTCTAATTTTTGAATTGTACTTGCGATATTTGAAATACCGAAGAAAGGAACATGCCCTTCTGCATCTAATATAGCTCGTGCTTCGGTTGTTTCATTCAATCGATTCCTTACTACTTTTATACTTGCACTCGGCTCTAATTTATTTATTAATTCTTTTCCTAATCCACTTACACAATAAGATTTCACTATATCCTTTAATTCGTTATATTGTAACTTTTCAAAAGTCATTGTATTCATTTTGTTTCTCCTCACTATGATTGATTTCTATCATAAATGAAGATACCTACTCATTAGATTCCAATGAGTTCTACATTATTCAATTACCCTTTTTAAACATTAAAAATATACACAAAAAAGCTGCGGGGATACCGCAGCTTTTACATTTACAAGGCATGAGTAATAACATATGAGGAAATAAACCATAAAAAACGGATGGCAATCCCCTTATTACACGCTTTATAAAGTATTGTAGGTATCTTCATAGGTATCGAAATAAATCCATGACAAAATTAGGGGTATGGTATACATAAAAATCCCCTGTTCTTATCCGATTTATTTCATTCAATTTTTCCTATTTAGTACCTACCGCACTCACAAAAAGCACCTCTCATTATTTTATATTATGGTCATTGAAATCTAATTTACTGAAATCATCATACTATATGTATAGCAAGAAGTAAAGGTGTCATACTTTAGTCGTACGCACATATGCAGATGTTTCCTCTTGCGATATTAGATACAATATATATAAATCGTTTAACGGAGGGGTTTCTATGACAGACTTTCAAAAACAATTTTTCGCACGATTACATATAGAAGAAAAAGACAAAGTTTCATTTGAAGATTTACCTAACATTATGTACGCGATGGCACAAACTGTCCCATTTGAAAACTTAAATGTTCTCGAAAAGAATTTTAAGGAAATATCAAAAGAAAATCTAAAAGAAAAAATTTTAGTAAACAATCGTGGTGGTCTTTGTTATGAACTCAATCCTACTATGTATCACTTCCTTAAAGACGCTGGATTCGATGTTCATCTCGTTTCAGGAACAGTGTATAACGCTGCAAATTCTATATGGGCTGTTGATTCTGGCCATATCGCAACCGTTTTAACACATCATAATGAGCTTTATTTAATTGAAGTTGGATTCGGATCATACTTACCACTTGCACCTGTTCCTTTCTCAGGTGAAGTCATTCACTCCGTTACAGGAGATTATCGTATTCGTAAAGAAATGACCGAAAAAGGAAACTACATGTTAGAGATGCGTAAAAACAATGAGTTTTTGGATCAATCTTCTACTGATGATTGGACGTTAGGCTATGCATTTTATATAGAAGAAGTGGATGAAGAAAAAGCAAATGCAGCACAAAAAATTATCGTTGAACATGAGTGCTCACCATTTAACAAAGTACCTCTTATTGTAAAACTAACTGAAGATGGGCATGCCTCTTTAACGAAGGATAGTCTCACAATAGCGAAAAACGGTAAAAAAACGAAAGAAAAAGTTACAGATGGGCAATATAAAAACCTTTTACATTCAAAATTCGGAATTACATTATAATTTTTCAAGCCTTGCCTTTTAGCAAGGCTTTTTAATTTTCAGCAGGGATTTTTTGCAATTTGTTGTATTTCATAGTTATATAGAAATATAACTACATATTTAGAAAGGAAATGATTATGACAGAACTTAAAGATCGACTACAAGTAGATGAGAAAGAAAAATGGGATTTAACGGATATTTATGATACCATTGAAGATTGGGAAAGTGATTTTCATAAAATTGAAGTATTAACGAAAGAACTACACGAGTTTAATGGAAATATTCACGATGGCAATAGTTTATTAGCCTATTTAACAAAGAGTGAAGAAATTTCTAGCATCATATCTTTACTATTCGCTTATGCACGATTACAATCTGATCTTGATACACGCGATACTGACGCTCAATCTCTTGTCGATAAAGTATCACAATTACAAGTGAAAGTAAGTGCAGCTAAATCTTTCTTTTCTCCATTCTTACTTAGCGTAGATGAAAACACATTACACACTTACATAGAAGAAGCTGAAGGCTTACAATATTATAAAGAAGATTTATTTGAATTATACCGTTATAAAAAACACGTATTGAATAAGGACCAAGAAGAGATTTTATCACAAATGGGCGAAGCACTCTCCTCTCCGCAACATACATATGGCATGCTAAATAATGCAGATATACTATTTGGTGAAGTGACTACTAATGATGGAGAAAAAGTTACTTTAACACGAGGAATGTATGCAAAGTTAATAGAAGATGAGAACCGCGAAAAACGTAAAGAAGCCTATAAAGCTTATTACAAACCATACGTTCAATTAAAGAATTCTATCGCTTCTACTTTATCTGCAGCTATTAAAAATAATGTTACTGTTTCTAAGCTAAGAAAATATCCATCAGCGTTAGAGAAATCATTATTTGGCGACATGGTTCCGAAAGAAGTATATGAAAATTTAATTGAAACGACGAAAAAAAACATTCAATCTTTACATACATATAATGAACTTCGAAAAGAGAAATTAAATGTCGATGAACTAAGACAATATGACTTAAGTGTCGACTTAGTAAAAGGTGTAAAACAAGATATTCCATACGATAACGCGTTTGACATCATGATTGAATCACTAGCTCCTTTAGGTGAAGAATATATTGAAACATTAAAAAGCTTTAAAGATAAACGTTATATTGACGTAAGAGAAACGCCAGGAAAACGTTCCGGTGCTTATAACTTTGGTGTATACGGCGTTCATCCATTCATTCTTTTAAATCATCACGATGATTTAAATAGCCTTTTCACCCTTACTCACGAATGTGGGCATGGCATGCATACGCACTACTCACACGGATATCAACCAAGAATTTCTGCACACTATACTATTTTCGTCGCAGAAGTCGCTTCTACAGTAAATGAAGTGCTATTAATTCATCATTTATTAAAAGAAGCAAAAGATGCTAATGTACGTAACCATTTAGTAAATCACTTCATCGAGAAATTTAAAGGCACTTTCTTTACACAAATCATGTTCGCTGAGTTTGAAAAAATCACACATGAAATGGCGCAGCAAGGTAAATCATTAAATGCCCAAACCTTTAGCGAGGTTTACGAAAACTTGTTTAGAGAATATAATGGCGACTCCCTCGTATTTGACGAAGAAGTAAAATACGGATGGGCTAGAATACCGCATTTCTATCGTCCATTTTACGTGTACAAATATGCAACTGGATTCGCTTCTGCAATCCAAATTGCTGATAAATTATTAAGCGGCGATCCAAATGCACAGAAAAACTATCTCGAATTCCTTAAAGGTGGAAGTTCAGATTATCCATTAAATCTACTGAAAAAGCTGGCGTTGATTTAACTACGCCAGAACCGATTGAAAGTGCATTAAATCGTTTTAGTGAACTTGTTGAAGAGTTTTCAACTTTATAAAAAAGAAGAGCCTCTCGCTAGAGGCTCTTTCTCTTTCATGCTCCGTTTCCTTCTATTAAATCATTCGCCATTTTCCTAAACTCTTGATTAAATGTATCATTCATACCATTTTGAACGTTAGAGAACAATATGACGAATGTTTTTTTATCCCAGTTAAAATTATTAAAAGTATTCCAGCCTGCTAATACCCCGTGGTTATGATAATAATCTGGATACGTATAGAAACTAAATCCATATTTTCTTGCAGGTGATGCAGTAAACATATCTAATACACTTTGTTTAGATAACAGCTTTCCATCCATTATTGCCTCATCTAATCTTTTCATATCTTCAACAGTTGTATACATTTCACCACACCCATACAACCAGTTCATTTTTAAGCGGGGGGCAGCTATTAATTCATTATCTTTTCTCGTATAACCTTCTGCTAAAAAAATATCTTCTGGGAGAGTCGCCCCCATTCCAGATTCATACATGCCAGCAGAAGTAAAAATATTTTCTTTCACGTATTCAGCGAGCGGTTTATTCGTAATTTTTTCTACAATATATGCAAGCACCATATAATTATAGTCTGTATATTTCCAGCCTGTCCCTGCAGGAAATTGCAATTTTTGCGCTCCAATCCACGTTACTAACTTTAAACGTGACCCTGCATCCACCCTACCTTGTCCTTGATCTGGCAAGCCAGATGTGTGTGTTAATAGATTTCGTAACGTAATGTTTTTATCTGCTGGAAACGATGGGATATACTTATTTACATTGTCTTCAATATTTAATTTCCCTTTTTCTTTTAGCTGCATAATAGATATTGCAACGACCGTTTTCGTAATAGAACCAATACGATATTTCGTTCTTGGCGTTGTTACTACTTTATCTTTCACATTCGCATATCCATAACCTTTTCGTAAAATCACATGATCTTTACTAGCTACAAGAACGCTCCCATTAAATCCTTTATCTTTTAAATATTGATCTAGTTTTCCAGCTACAGCTTCATAGCGTTTTTTCTCAGTTGCATCAACTTCTTGCATATCGTCCTTTTGCTTACTATTTAAATTAGAAAATGCCTTTATATCATATTTCTTACCTTTATTTGCATGTATTAGTGCAACGACACTCCCACAAAAAATAGCAAAAACAAAGAAAACGATTAACCATTTCTTTAGCATAATAGGAACCCTCTTTTATATAGTTTCACTTAACGCGCATCCATTCTATTCTATATCTATTAATTTTTAAATTTTTTATAATACTACCTATTATTCACCTAAATGAACTAGATTCCTTTTTCTCATATTCAGTTTTCGGCTACTCTCTATTGTATTTCTTTCTCGCAAAATTTCCACCATACAATCGGATGCACCCTACTATAATTTCAACATCTTATGTAACATTTGTTACACAAGATAAGAAACGGAGTTGTTAAGATGAAAAACACAGATAAAAACAATCGTTTAGATGATATGACGTTTCATTATCCTACAATAAAATATAGTTATAATTTAATATTAAGTAAAATAGATTACAACTTTAAAAGGAAATGATACTAAAAATTTTCAAACAAAATAAATCATGTAAATAACGATAAAGAAAAACAAATCATTATAGCTAAAATTACAGGCAATGAACTTCATTGAAAATGAATCTCATTTATACTTTGATTATACAACAAATAAAAAAAGAAATGTCGCTCACTCGGCATTTCTTTATATTTTCTTCATAAAAAATTTACATTGCTAACTTTCTTTTATTTTCTTGTTTTTTCTATATAAACTGACTGCCGAGATACTTAACAATACTACTATACATAACCACGCATACGCATACCCTTTCTCATCCACAATATAACCAAATAAAACAGGTGCAACAATAATAGCAATTTGATTTAATGTAAGTGCTACACTCACTGTTATTCCTACAGATTCTTCACTTGCCAATTCAGCAACTTCGGCTATAAAAAGACTAAACCATCCAATTGAAAAGAATCCTAACAATGCACTTACACTATACAAGACTCCACTCATTATTGTATGTATATTCATTACTAACAATAAAATCAAGCCGATAGAAGCGCAGACAGCTATAAATAAAGGTATACGCCGATTCCCCTTATACAACACATCACTAATAGCTGCTAATGCAATACGACCAATCATTCCAGAAAAGAACATAACTGAAAATACTGTTCCGGCTACAATAGATGTAATCGATTGTTCCCCTGCTAAAAATTTCATGAAGTGTCCAACTAACACCATTTGTAATGAAATCATGCAAATACCCGTTATATAAATTGGATACAACTCTTTTTTGCATATCACTACTTTTAGCTCCATCCAAAAGGAAATGTTATTATGTCCTGTCCTCGCTTCCTCCTGAACATATGGCTCTTTATAAAACACAAAAAATAATACTCCTCCCATTATACAAATGCATGCGATACTATTGATCGCGTAAGTCATATTATATTGTACTGTAAGAAACGGGATTAACACTCCCGCTAACGCGCCACCAATCGGTATACCCGCTTGCCTTATTCCCATCGCTAATCCGCGATTTTCTTTTCGGAACCATTTTAAAATCACTTTACTTCCTCCTGGCTGGGAAACACTATAAAACATTCCTATTAATAAAAGTACAAATAATAACCCATTAAATCCATTTACTATATTAGTCAGTAAAAGCGAACTCCCTAGCAAAAATGAACTGATAGAAATTAATATTTTTTCATTATATTGATCAAGTAGCCGACCGACAAAAAGCATACAAAATAACGGTCCAACATTTACAACGCTTACTAATAATCCACTCTCCGTATTCGTAAGTGCATATTCTTCTTTCCAAAATAAAGCGAAAACCCCGACACCATACGTTATAAGTGTCGCTGTGGTTTGAGCAATCGTCGCAACAATTAACATAACCCATTTATAAGTACTATTCACCCTTTCTTCAATCAACATAATAATCCCTCCCCCTTCCATTGTATGAAAGTTCTGATATCATATAAAATAAAGATTCGTCATATAATCCATCAAAAAAATTGATACCTTTTCGGAGGGATGATACGTGGACATAAAAGATTTAACTGTATTTTACGAAGTCGCGAAGGAAAATAATATTTCTCACGCAGCGAAAAATTTGAACTATGTGCAATCAGGCGTAACGATGCGTATGAAACAACTAGAAAATGAATTAGGTGTTCCTTTATTTTACAGAAACGGAAAAGGTGTAACTTTAACTTCTAACGGTGAGATTTTATTAACGTACGCCAAACAAATTATCCACTTAATGGATCAATCTATAAAAGCGGTTCAAAGTAATGGAACTGATCCTAAAGGTACTTTAAAAATTGGATGTACAGAATCTACAACTGCGGTAAGGCTTCCCTCTATATTAACGGCCTACTATGAGAGGTACCCAGAAGTCGAATTGATTTTGGAAACAAATACAACTGAACAACTAATTAAGCTTGTATTAGAGCGAAAACTAGACGGAGCGTTTATAGCTGGCTCTACTCAGCATAATAAACTCCATACAACTGTATTTCATGAAGAAGAATTGGTTCTCATTAGTAAAAAACCTTTATCCTCTCTTACAGACATAGAAGATATGAATTTACTCGCTTTTAGTCACGGGTGCTATTATAGAAGTTTATTAGAAGACTGGCTTCAAGAAGAAGACATCTCGCCTAAACGAGTATTAGAATTCGGAACAATCGAAGCGATACTTGCATGTGTAAAATCAAATATAGGCGTAGCGATTATGATGAAATCAATTTTAAAGGGACATGAACATGACGTATCATTCAACCCTTTACCAAATAGCTTCAAAAAGGTTCCTACTACTTTCATTACTAGAAACGATATATTTCGCTCAGCTGCATTACAAAAATTTATGGAGATGACTCACAATGCATGAAAAGAAAATACGTGGGATGAAACGAAAAACAAACACTATGATTAAACGCATTGAGGAACATACAAAAATATTCCCTTCTACTTTCTATAACGATGAATATTGGTATATGCCTTTACCAGTTTCTCAAGCTTTTATCGAGTCTCATAAAACACCTAGAAAAGTAAAACGATTATGTATACAAACCTTAATAGATCGAGTGAATCATTTAATAAAAATAAAACCGAATGATACACATACATATCGAGTTGTTACTATAATTTCTATAGAAAATTTATGGAGATCGCAAATTATCGTATTTAAAAACGATGACTACTTTCAAAATTTTTTCAATAGAAATAATGAATTTCAAACATGGATCCCTCTTTCAAATGAAATTAATTTTTGGGAAACATGGGGAATTTCAATTCGCCCTACTGCCCAACTGTTTCACTTTCAAGAAGTCATTTATGATGAAGATACAATCGATAAAAAAGAGATTTGGTTTATTGGAGAGTTATCTTAAAAGGGGTACTTTCAAATGAAAAGCTTCCCTTTTTCCACTTATTAAAATCGCTATATAATGAATTTGTCATTTTATTATATAGGAGGTTTTCAAATGGTAATACCTAAATATCCTGATGTCCCTACTCTTACGAAAAAACAAATCGATCAAATTACAGAAATCACTTTTCTAAAAGAAATAACACCACAAAAATGTGATGCAATATTCGTTTTCGGCGGTTCACACCCTGGCAATTGGCAAGCTCCTCTAGAAGCTTATCGACAAGGTTTAGGAAATAAAATTATCGTTACAGGTGGTACTAGTTTACATGGCATGAAACATCCGAGCTGGAATTACGGGGATTTGTCAGATGCAGAAGTAATTGTAAATAAATTACTTGAACATGGCGTACCAAAAGATGCTATCCTATTCGAGAAAAACTCCCTCCATTCTATCGCTAATGTAATGGAAGCGAAAAAGATTTTTGATTTTACAAAGATTAATCAGCTACTATTTGTTTGCAAAAGTTTAGGCGCTGGTCGGCAATATCGAGTATTAAAAAAACATTTACCTAAAACTATTACTTGTATCCCATATACATTTGATACAAGTTTCGATGGTGAGTTTATCATTAATAGATATAATTGGATGGAAAATGAAAAAAGTCGCTCTATGATTTTTGGAGAATACTTGAGAAATGTTTGCTACGGTAGAAAGGGCGGCATTGAGCCACCTGAAAATGAGGTTGAAGGTTTAGAAGAATATGTATCCTATTACTATAATCTAGCATAATAAAAAAAGGTATACCAAAATGTCGGTATACCTTTTCTCCTATTTATTTTTCTTTTAACACACTATGTAATCGATCAGGATAATTTGTAAACATTCCTGTAGCACCCCATTTTATTAACAATCTCATATCTGGTTTCTCATTAATTGTATAAGGATGAATTAGCAGTCCATTATTTCTAGCTATTTTCATATATGACTCATCAATAATTAATTCTCCGTTATCATTACGTAAGTTTGGTCCAATACCAACTGCATACTTTTTAATTTCTTGAAAATCTTCATTCGTTACATGTTTCGGTTCATGTGTAATAGCAGACCATTCAACAATCTCATTGTTTTCATTTGGATAATACCAAAGCAGTTGAACTAACGGAATATTTTCATTCATACTATGAATCTTTGTTAAACTATCTTTACTAAATGATTGAATCATCACACGGCTAGAAGACATGTTTTGACCTATTAAATTATATTTTTCTAATAAAGCTAATAATTTCTCTTCCATTCCTGGATACACATCTGGTGATTTTGTTTCAATGTAATACTTCATGCTTCTTCCGTACTTTTGGAAAATTTCTTCAAGAGTCGGAACTTTTTGACCAACGTACTCTTGCTTAGCCTTTTCTGGATACGCTTTATTGAACCACGATCCTGCATCTAAACTCTTTATTTCACTTAATGTTTTATCTCGTACTTCACCTGTACCATTTGTCGTGCGATCAACTGCCGTATCATGCATTGCAATCAACTGGCCGTCCTTAGTTAATTGAATATCTAACTCCAAATAATCCGCTTTCATTTTTTTCACTAAATCATAAGAAGCAAAAGTATGCTCAGGTGCATGTCCACTTGCTCCGCGATGTGCAATATTTAAAAACTTATTCTTATTCCACTCATGCTTTCCTTCTGCTTTCGCATGAACAGCTCCCCCAGCAAAGATACTTCCCGTCATAAAGAAGATAACTAAAACGCTAATAATTTTTCTCATCCTTCTAACCCTTCCTACGTTACAAATTTCAACAAGTTAATGAGATTTACACGAAATAGAAGATATACTTTCATCATTTTTATAAGTTTATATTAAAATTCCAATCTTACAAATATAATTCCCCTATGTTATTACTATACTATTTATTTTCCATATCCCCCTATTCACATGTAACTTCCTATTGATTACATTTCATCAATAAAAAAAGCCATAAATTATTTAGAGGACACTTCTGTATCCTTAAATAAATTTATGGCTTATCTCAAATATCTCCGGCCTCGATTAACTTGTCGAAATTAATCATACCAAACCTATTAATATTTGTGAATATTATTTTTTCAGTACGGTAAAGCTTTAATCAGTATAAGTTATATATCTATCTTATACTAATTAGTATTTGAACACATCGAATTTTTCCGAACAGCCCGATTCCTATCTAACTTCTTTAATTTCAATTCATACAAGATAAAATTCTATTGTCATTTGACATGATATTTACGTAAATCTAGGCTTTACTTAATTACAAATTCTTAATTTCGTATATCCTTTCTTGCAAGTTTAGGTTTCTTTTGAGAATGTGGTATATTTACATGTCCCAAAGCAGCCACGGATTGTCTCCTTTCCTTCCTTGACAGTTTAGGCTTCTTTTGAAAATATAATTCTTTTAAATGTCGCGAAGTAATACCTTGTTTTTTGAAATCAAAGTAAAAATACAAATGTGTACTTAGCGCTAGGAAAACAACTGAAATAAATGAAAAAATAACGATTAGCACAATCGCCATAGCTTTTTGGCTCAAAATTCCAATACTAACTTGACCAATCATATAACCTAAACCCGAAAAATATACAATTTTAGAGATTTTCACATCTTGATCAGTGATCCCCCTTAAGCGAGCTGTAAAATATTTAATCCAGAATAATTCAGATTTATAAACAATTAAACTATATGCAATAAGCGATAGAATAAAAAATAAAGGAGATTCTATTTCTACGAATTCGTAAGCTAACTTTTGCACAGCTATAAAACTACAAAATGAAATACTTAACGCAACAAATCCAGAATATAATAAATGTTGCAATTGAGGCTGCCGAGGCTTATGAATAGAAACCCAAATTCCCCATAGATTACATATCACATAAAATGGTAAAGCTACGTAAGAGTATATATTGTACGGTGGAAATATGAATAAAATGATGAGTAGCATAAAATTCATGATAACCCACACAAAGGCCCCTACAATATTTCTTATATCAAATGGTATTAATATCCGCATACAATCATCTATGCTGTTGCCATTATATTTGTCCATTATACACCCCATAAAAATTTAAAAATTTTATCTAATACATTTCCAATTCCTGATTTAACTCTATCTTTTACCGAATCCTGTTTGCCATCATGATTCCAATCACCTTTGTTAAATTTGATTCCATCTGTTAACCAACTTATCCCGATAAAAACACCAAAGCCAATTCCGGCCCCAACTACAGTTCCAATTGGTCCCCCAATTGCTGCATCACCAATAATATCACCAGCTAGCTTAGTTTTTGACGCTTTATTTTCAATATTTTCCTTTGTATCATTAATTACATCCCATCCTACAGCTGCATAACCTAAAGCATTTGTTTTTAATTTCAATGAACCTTTAAAAAATTCTTTTGGTGATAAAACATGTCTTTTTACATCATTTTTTTGCTTTACTTCGGCTAAAGGTAATGTAGTCTGTAACCTCTAGGAAATATAATACAATAAAAAAATGATTCAATCTAGTAATTGCCAACACTTATAACTAAAAACTAAAAAAATTCTAACAACAAAAAATAAAGGGAATTAATTTACATATATTTTTATAATAGTAATGTCTCTTCACTACACAATCTTTATTTTGTAAGCTAAAAAAATAGAAGTATCGTCCTATATAAGACAATACTTCCGTAGTTACTTAAAAATCACATAATAAATTACCCATTACCTCTTCCAGCATTACATCTGGATTTACCACTGCTTTTGCCAAACGCCATCCTATAAAGCCATCTGGTCTAATTAATACAGCTCCTCCATTCTCTATCCTATATAATTCACGAAAAACATTTTCTTGAGCAATAAAGTCTCCACTTCCACCTACTCGATACAGTTTAATATTTATTCCTAATTTAGATGAAACATCAAATACAGCTTCAGCCCAAGAGCTATTGTCTACTCCAGTAAGTAATACAAAATTGTTACCAAATAAGTCTAATATAGAAGCTTCTTTCCCTTTATACATCCCCCAAAAGTGTGGCGCTCGCGTTCCAGGTCTCCCGTTCAACTCTACGCTATCCATTCTATGTGGAGTGACTGAGTCATCTATAATCGCTTCTGAACAATACTGATATCCAACTGTAACAGCTAAACCGTCCATATTATTTAAAATACCTTCTTCTCTATTCGCAGCACGAAACAGTAAACTACTCGCATAATCTGTCGTTAATTTTGCAACAGGATATCTCTCTTCATGATATGTTTCTAACAATTTTGGTTTTGCCTTTCCTTTTATAACAGCCGCTAATTTCCAGGCTAGATTGTGTGCGTCTTGTATTCCTGTATTGGAACCAAACCCTCCTGTTGGCGGCATAATATGTGCAGAATCACCAACTAAAAAAATGCGATTATCTTGAAATTTTGTAGCAGTACTTTCAGTCGCTTCCCACGGTAAAACACTTACTATTTCTGACTCAACATTTGTACTTCCTATTGCGGTTTGAATAATTTGTTTACAACGTTCTATAGTGAAATCTTCTGGTTGCTCTCCTTTTAATGGATCGTAGGATACATGGTAAATCCATCTTCTTTCGTTATCAACTGGAATAAGCGCACCAAGAACTTCAGGATGAAGTACCATAGTAAAACCAAATGCATCTCCTTGTATAAATTCACTTAAATCCGCTTCAAAATAAATATTCATATAATAACCACCAATTGTTCCACGGCCCTCGGTACTAATCCCTAGCTGCTCACGTATTTTACTTTTCGCTCCATCCGCTGCAATTACGTAGTCACAATGAACAACGCTCTCTTTTTCCGTTTCACGATTTCGAATCGTTGCGATTACTCCTTGCTCATTTTGTTCATAAGAAACCAATTCATGATAAAAAGATAATTCTCCGCCTAATGTTCTCGCTTCTTGTAACATCATCTCTTCTAAAGTAATTTGATAACAAGCAGTTTGTTTTGATGGACTAATCTCTTTTACTTTTCGAAGTAATTTTTCATCGTTTCCATACTGAGTCACCCTCAATTGTGCGAATTCTTCCTGATTCGCCTCAGCTATTGTATGAACAGCTATTCTTCCTCGGCAATTTTCTAATGTTTTACCCGCTGATCTAATTCTTTGTTCTAAACCTAATTCTCGAAATAACTCCATCGTACGAAAAGTGATTCCACCTGCTTTCGGATGAATGGCAGTAGACGGATGCCTTTCAATAAGCAAGTATTCAATATTATGTTTTGCAAGGAATAACGCAGACGCTAATCCTGATAATCCCCCTCCAACAATTAAAACTGGTACATAATTCAATTCCATATACTTATCCTCCACATCATTGTTCTGAGCTCAGTGACATAAATATAATCAAAAAAACAACAAAGATATAGACTTATATTTCATTTTAAATTATCATATAGATAGATTACGCCCCAAATTACTTTTACTTTTTCATACATCTATAATCTGCTTGAATTATGCATGTATGAAAGAGTAAAACGAAACAACTCACTTCAAAATAATAAAAACATGATAAGCGGTCGTAACCCAATAAATTATATAGGGTTACGACCGCTTAATTTTTTGTGCAATGACTTAACCATCCTCATCTGTAAACAACGTATTATTAAGCCTTTTCTATCTCCTACCATTTTCAACTCATAAAATTTCATTCGTCTCGATTTTCTTTCCCAATATTGCAGCTCATACAACAATCATGTAGCATTACCGTATCGAAGTAATGGTCCATCATCTTAAACCTTTCGACTCATTAGCAGGAGGTAAAGTAATTGAAATGAATAAACAAGAACAATTAAATGTTATAAAAAAAGATTTTATTGATTCTCAAAAAGTATTATTAGCAATTGGCGATGAAACACGTCAAGCTATTTTGTTAGTTCTCATGGAAACGGAATGTCAAACAGGATTACGTGTAGGTGAAATTACGAAACAAACACACCTTTCTCGACCAGCGGTATCACATCACCTTAGAATTTTACGAGAAGCCGGTATTATTTTAATGCGAAAAGAAGGTACAAAAAACTTTTATTATATTGATATACGTACAAAATTAAGTTTATTAAAAAATCTTGTATTAGATATCGAAAAGCTATTGCACAACTTTTATCCCACTTTAACGGGCAGTAAGACCCCCACCTCAGAATTCAGCGAAAGTAAAGAATTTAGATAGGGGATCAACTGCCCGTAAAAGTCCGATTGGTTCAACTAATAATCAGTGGGAGATGAAGAACCCCCACTGATTAAAGTTTCACTTTATTGAAATTTGGAGGTATAAGAAATGAAAGCGATGATAATTGATAAGTACGGAAAAGTCCCAATGCGTATGGCCGAGGTACCTATTCCTGAAATAAATGAGCATGAAGTGCTCGCAGAAATTCATGCAGCTAGTATTAACCCAATTGATTTTAAAATACGCGATGGAAAAGTAAAGGTGTTACTTAAATATGAAATGCCCCTAATCCTTGGGAATGACTTTGCTGGTGTCATCATAAAGGTTGGATCAAAAGTAACTCGTTTTAAAGTCGGCGATGAAATATATGCACGTCCAAGAAAAAATAAGATTGGTACTTTTGCGGAGTATATAGCCATTCATGAAGATGACATAGCTTTAAAACCGAAAAATTTAAGTTTTGAAGAAGCTGCTTCAATTCCACTTGTTGGCTTAACATCCTATCAAGCATTACATGACATTATGCAATTACAAAAAGATCAAAAGATTTTAATTCACGCTGGATCTGGTGGTGTTGGTACTTTCGCAATTCAGTTAGCAAAAATAATGGGTGCTACCGTTACAACAACTGCTAGTGAAGCTGGTTCCGATTTAGTAAAGTCTCTTGGAGCAGATCAAATTATTAATTACAAAACAGAAAAATTTGAAGAAATACTAAAAGATTATGATGCAGTATTTGATACCATTGGTGGTACAACACTTGAAAAATCATTCAATATTATAAAAAGCGGCGGCAACATTGTTTCCGTTTCAGGAATGCCAAACGCTCGTTTCGGTAAAGAATTTGGTTCTGGATTTTTTAAAACATTCTTATTTTCATTAGCAAGTAAAAAACTTACTGCACTTGAAAAAAAGCATAATGCTCAATATTCATTTTTATTTATGAAGCCAAGCGGAGATCAATTACGTACTATCGCAAACTATATTGAAGCCGGAAAAATCAAACCTGTAATCGATCGAGTTTTCCCTTTTGAAGATGCGCAAAAAGCAATGGAATATTCAGAGGCCGGAAGAGCAAAAGGAAAAATAATTGTAAAAATGAAATAATAATAAAGACTCCATTTTCTTCAAATGGAGTTTTTATATTTACTGTTAAATAGACATAGTGCAGTGAAGTCCTTACAATAGATTGCAAGGGGAAATATCATATTATACTTTTAGCTAATTTTACAAAGAATACATACGTACAAATACATAATAAAAAAAATAAACAAGGAGGAGATAAAATGACTAAAAATAATGAAGCTGGTTGGAATTTAGACCATAGTTATACGACTTTACCACAATCATTTTATACAGAAATCCCCCCTACTCCCGTAAGTTCACCGGAGTTAGTTAAGCTAAACCATTCACTTGCGATATCTCTTGGCTTTAATCCTGAAGAATTGAAGAAGGAAGCCGAAATCGCTATTTTCGCTGGTAATGCACTCCCAGAAGGAGCTCGTCCATTAGCACAAGCATATGCCGGTCATCAATTCGGACATTTTAATATGTTAGGCGACGGTCGTGCTCTTTTAATTGGTGAACAAATGACTCCTTCAGGTAAACGTTTTGACATTCAACTGAAAGGTTCTGGTCCTACTCCGTATTCACGCCGCGGTGATGGTCGTGCTGCACTCGGTCCAATGCTACGTGAATATATTATTAGCGAAGCAATGTATGCACTTGATATTCCAACTACCCGCAGTTTAGCAGTTGTCACAACAGGCGAACCAACATATCGTGAAACAAAGTTACCTGGAGCTATTTTAACTAGAGTAGCAAGCAGCCATATACGCGTCGGCACATTTCAATATGCTGCAGCTCGCGGTTCTATCGAGGATCTTCAATCGCTAGCTGACTATACAATAAAAAGACATTATCCAGAAATTGAAGATCATGAAAACCGATATACTGCATTGCTACAAGAAGTCATTAAAAGACAAGCAAGTCTTATCGCAAAATGGCAACTTGTTGGATTTATTCACGGCGTAATGAACACTGACAATATAACGATTAGCGGTGAAACGATTGACTACGGCCCTTGTGCATTTATGGACAATTACGACCAAGGAACTGTATTTAGCTCCATTGATACACAAGGTCGCTACGCATATGGAAATCAACCATATATGGCCGCATGGGATCTCGCGCGACTAGCTGAATCTTTAATACCAATCCTACACGAAGATGAAGAAGAAGCATTAAAGATTGCTCAAGACGAAATTTCAAAATTTAGCGTACAGTATGAAAACCAGTGGTTCCTTGGAATGAAAAAGAAATTAGGACTATTTAGCAACGAAGAACAAGATCAATCACTTATTGAGCAACTTTTAAAAATGATGGAGAAATTTAAAGCGGATTACACAAATACATTCCGTTCATTAACTCTTAATACGTTAGAAAATACCCCTCTATTCGATAGCCCTGAATTTAAAGAATGGTACAAACTGTGGCAATCTCGATTAGAAAAACAAGATGAATCGAAAGAAAATGCCTACGAAATGATGAAAAATAATAACCCATCAATCATCCCAAGAAACCATCGCGTAGAAGAAGCACTAGAAGCCGCTGTCACAAATGGCGACTATAGCGTAATGGAAAAACTTCTTGAAGCTCTAGCAAATCCTTATGCATATTCTACAGATCAAGAAGAATACTGCCTTCCACCTGCGCCTACGAATCGCCCTTATCGTACTTTTTGTGGGACTTGATTGTTTAATCTGTAAAAAGGTGTGTTCATACAAATTGTGTGAACGCACCCTTTTTTATATTTTCACCTCTCAACTAGAAATTTAAAATGCCCCCTCCCCCGACACCTTTTCTTTACTCCAAAACAAATTAATACTATTCCAATCGGCTTACTGAAAAGTTTGTTAAACAAATATTGAGAAATAAAAATCGTATTTCTAAATATTGTTATTTTTGATACTATATTTTATAAGAATATTCAAAAAGCGAGGGGATTTCATGAACGTTCAACTACAAGGTAATGAACAAATTACGAAATTATTTAATGATTGGTATAGAGTAATATTGAAACATCAAACTATTCAAGCAACAAAGATTAAAAATGATATTGAGGATAAAATCTCTAGTTCTGAAAAAGATACTAATCTACTATTGTATTATTCACTTTTTAATTTTAGATATGAAGTTTTAACGGATGGTTTAAATATTACTAAAGATGCTTTTAATAAAATTGATATTTATCCAGTACCCGAAAATAATTGTCTTGCTTATTATTATCACTTCTTTAAAGCCATTCATAGCACCATTCTTGCAGACTATAATGAAGCTAAAAATCACTTCGAGAAAGCTGAAAAACTTTTAAAATATGTACCTGAAGAATTAGAACTTGCTGAATTCAATTATCGTATCGCCTCTTTTTATTACCAAATATACAACCCATTATTAGCAATCAACTATATACAAAAAGCTAAAAAAGTTTTCTCTACACACTCAGGATATGAAGTTAATTTAGCTGCATGTGACAATGTTTTCGGGCTATCTTGTCTAGATTTAAGACAATATGAACAAGCTGAAGAAAGTTTTAACTCCGCTATCGATATTCTTAAAAAGAAAGGCGAAAAATCATTACTTTTACGTACAAGAAATAATATTGGTTTACTGTACGCAAATCAAAATCTTTCTTCTTTAGCAATTCGTCATCTATCCGAAGTTACTGAAAGTATGCCGAATCATTTTAAAGCTCTTTATCTGCAAGCAGATGAATATTTGAAATTAGGTGAAAAAGAATCTGCATCTCAATTTATTGAAAGAGGTTTATCCGTCTGTAACAAACTAGAAATTAAAGAATATCAATATCGATTTAAAATCTTAGACGAGCTTTGTAAAGAATCAAATACAATTGAAATAGAAAAAGTAGTTTTAGCAGGAGTTTCTTATTTCGAAACAGAAGAGTTATGGGAATGCATCGAAGAGTATACAGAAAGAATAGCAAATAAGTTTTATGCAGAAGAAAATCACTTCAAAGCAAGTAAATATTTTTATTTAAGCAATCAAGCACGTAAAAAATCATTAGCTAAAGGGGCGTTAAAATAATGAAAAAAATTGGTTTAGCACTATCGGCAGTAGCATTGACATTAATTTTGAGTTTTGGATTTAGTCATAATTCCAAAGATGTAGCCTTAAATAAAGGCGATACATGGTCTCCAGCATACGGGCTTAAACAAGCATAACAAAAATTCGTGCTAATTATTAGCACGAATTTTTAATTTATATAAATTAAACGCACATATCCTTTATATAATCGTTAATCGTTAATCGTTCATCAACCCTGCAATCCCCCTACTCCCCTCACTACCAACTTTCTCAAGTTCCTCCACAACTAAATTCCGTCTCTCCACAGAATGATTTTGACTTAACTTCGCTTTTCCTTCTATTTTATTTATCTTTATTTTAAAGCCCACTATTCCCTTACTTAATCCTCCCATATAATTCGGGTCTACATCATTAAGTGAGTAGGTGCTCTCCGGATCTTCATACTTATGTACTAACTCTTGAAGAGAGTCTATTAATTCCTGTTCATCTTCAACAATTTCTAATTCACCATATACATGCACTGCAACGTAATTCCATGTTGGTACTGCATTGTTTGTTTCATACCATGACGGAGAGATGTAACTATGTGGTCCTTGAAATATAGCTAGTACTTGCTGATTCCCAATATCTTTCCACTGTTCATTCGGCCGTGCAAAGTGACCATGTAAAGTAAGGGTCTCCCTATTTAATAACAATGGTAAATGCGTTGCATATGGTTCCCCATTATGTTGAGAAAATAACGTTGCAAAGCTATTTTGTTCCATTATTTCGTACTTCATTTCTTCATCTTGTATTGCGAAATATTTTGGTATATACATAAGTTCCCTCTTTTCCGATCTTTTATTTCTCATTATATTTAAGTATCGTAGCATTCAACAGGGCCAGTTTGTATTTCTTTTACAATGGCAGCTCTCAATTAAAAAAGAATAGGCCGCATATACTCAATGCGACCTTAGTTTATTTTTTCTAATATATTTGTAATAAATGCCGTCTTACCTTCACTATAACCCGCTCTATTTTTCGATTCTCTTGCTAATTCTTTCTTTAAACGTCCATATTCAACAGCAACACCTTCATGTTCACGAAGATAATCCCGAAACGCTATATGTCTTCTTAGCTCTTCACTTTCTTTATCACACACATACAAATGATGTTCCATCCAATCTGTACTTTCTCCGTCCCACGGAACGAAAGCGTCCTTTCTGCCAAACGCCTCTCTCCCTTTGTAGCTCCATTCTGCCTGATGATAGTATCCTATCGCTTCTAGCTTTGTTACTACTTTAGGAAAAAACCCATAATCTTCTATTATGATATCAATATCTAATATTGGTTTTGCTGCAAGTCCTTTAATAGATGTACTCCCAACATGTTCAATGGATAAAATACTGTCTTCCATTACATCGTTAATGAGAGTTTGTAACTTATTAAATTCACTTTCCCATTTGATGTTATACTCTTCGATAGTAATTCTCTGTTTCAAAGTATCCCTCTCCTCAAAAGCAACTATAACCTCTGAATATGAGTATCCTTAAAATCCGTCTCATATTTCAATCCATATCCAAACATTCGATCCATTCCAATATGTGCGGTCCATATTAAACCAATCATAATAACTATATCTATCTTAAAATAAGCACCTATGATAACAATTAATATCGATATGATATATGTGTGAAATAAATTATAAATGTTAGCCCCAACATGATTATTTATACCATACGCTAACATTGATAAATCCGGAGCTAAAAGGAACAGAAAAAATATTATCCAACTAAATTCATATAATGAATACGCATAAATCGCAGCTATGAAAACAACTAGCCCTTCAAAATGTACAATACGTTTTTGCATTCTTTATCATTCCTATTTTTCTATATTTACCGATAAAGTTTCATCACTGAAAGTATCCTTTGCATTTTTTGACCAGATGGTTGCTAAAATCGGTCCTGCAATGTTATGCCATACTGCTGCTAACACACTTGGGAGGGCGGCAGCTGGTCCAAAATGTGCTGTTGCTAGCGCAACACCTAAACCTGAATTTTGCATTCCTACTTCTATTGAAATAGCTCTTCTTGTCCCTTCGTCTAGTCTAAGTATGAATGCTGTTATATATCCGAGTAAAAAACCGAAAGCATTATGAAGCATAACGGCAATAAAGATAAGAAGGCCTGAAGAAGTAATGCTACTTACATTCGCTGAAACAACTGCAGAAACGATAATGATAATTGCTACAACCGATATGAAAGGGATAACGGTCATTCCTTTCGTAACAGTTTTAGGGAATAACTTCTTCACTACTAATCCTAAAATAATCGGTATGATAATGACTTGTACGATAGAAAGAAACATGGACATAGCATTCACTGGCATCCATTGCCCTGCAAGTAATAATAAAATAAGAGGTGTAGCAATTGGTGCTAGTAACGTTGATAATGACGTCATTGCAATAGACAACGCTAAGTTCCCTTTTGCTAAATAAACCATAACATTTGATGCGGTGCCACCCGGTACTGAACCGAGCAACACTAATCCAGCTGCTAATTCGGCTGGCAGATTCATAACGTAGGCTAGTACGTATGCGACAAGTGGCATAATAATAAACTGAGCACATACACCGATAATAACTGGTAATGGTTTTGTAGCTATGATTTTGAAATCAACAGCCTTCAATGTTAATCCCATCCCAAACATGACAACCCCAAGTAAAATCGTTATGTAACTAGTTAACCCCAGAAATGGAGCAGGAATAAAATATGCAATAGCTGCAATACAAATAACCCAAAATGCAAAATACTTTCCAGCTATATTACTTATCGCCTCTAGTACTTTCACCCAATCAGCCCCTATCCTTTAATTGAAACACCTTATTCGGATTCAAAATATTTTGCGGGTCAAGAGCTCTCTTTATTTTTTCCATTACGAATAATGCCGCCCCATGTTCTTCTTCTTGATACTTCCTTTTTCCGACTCCGACGCCATGTTCTCCTGTACACGTTCCCCCTCGTTTAAGAGCATACAAAACGATACTTTCATTTATTTCATCTGCTTTTTCCACTTCTTCTTTATCGTTTGGATCAACCATTAAGAGCACGTGGAAATTCCCGTCTCCTACATGACCAAGAATACCACCAACAAGCCCAACCTTATCTAATGTATCTTTCGCATGTTGAATTGCCCGAGCCAATTCTGAAATTGGTACACATACGTCTGTACTCATAAGCTTTTTACCAGGATAGCTATGAACGTAAGCGTATGCTAGGTTATGCCGTGCATCCCATAATTTATTTCTCGCTGCAGTTTCCGTTTCAAAAGCAACTTCTTTACATTTATGATCAAAAACAATTTCTTTCGTAAACTCAACATCTTGCTTTAACCCTGCTTCATTACCGTGAAACTCTAAAAACAATGTAGGTTCTTCTCTGTAACTTGTTTCACTGTAATGATTGACTTGTTTCATAGATAGTTCATCAACGAGTTCAATTCTCGCAATCGGAATACCCGCTTGCAATATGTTAATAACAGCTTCTACTGCATCATTTATAGTTGGAAACGATGCTCTCGCGGCCATAACATGCTCTGGTATGCCGTATACTTTTAATGTTAACTCTGTAAAGCATCCAAGCGTACCTTCTGATCCTACGAAAACACCATTTAAATGGTAACCTGATGACGACTTCGCAGCTAAATTCCCAGTATGTATTACTTCCCCATCAGCAAGAACGACTTCTAAATCACGAACTTGATCACGCATTACTCCATACTTAACCGCTGTCGTTCCGCTTGCATTTGTAGCAGCCATTCCCCCTAACGTTGCATCTGCTCCTGGATCCACACTAAAAAACAATCCGTATTTCTTCAATTCTTTATTGAGCTGAGAACGAGTCACTCCTGGCTGTACTTTCACCAGAAAATCTTTCTCTCTTATTTCAAGAATTTTGTTCATTAATGAAAAATCAACCGTAATTCCTTTTTCATAAGGAATTACATGTCCTTCTAAACTAGAACCTACCCCAAACGGAACGACGGGTGTCCCGTGCTCACTCGCTATTTTCATTATCGTGCTAACCTCTTCGGTCGTTTTCGGAAAAACTACTACATCAGGTAAACTACTAGCATGATAAGATTCATCTTTACTATGTAACTCTCTTACTGTTGTATTGATTACTACTCGATCTTCGGGAAGTACACCCTTTAATTCATTTACTAAACGCTCTACCGTTATTTCCATCTTACACTCTCCTACTTTCTATAAATTTGAATTACAAAATATGTTAACTATTTTATACATAATAATCCGAAAAATTAAATAATTCAAGTTTTACATATACGAAATTCATTTCTTACTTTCGAATAAAAAAAGAACTTGCAACAATTACTGCAAGTTCTTTTCTATAAAACTATATTTTAAATGACTTCTTTATTAACAACATAAACCAAATTAAAGTAAATGCCATCAGCGAATGAGAAAACCCAACAATATAAGTTAACCCTTTAAAGTCCGCTCCATTTAACTGAAGAAGCCCTCTTGCTGCCAATGAACCTAACATTAATATTAATGCGATATTATGTACAACAAACCACTTATTAAAACTTTTCGCTTCATGAAACGCGAATACTTTTGCTAATCCTAAAGCAATTAAAAAGAAGAAAAAGCCGAGTACAAGTGTATGTGTATGTAAAAGGTTTAACAAAGTAGATCCTACAATCCCCTTATACTTTCCATATTCCCTAGCGAAAATCCCTGATAATAAACCGATAATCAAATACGTAAACGATGCATTATATAATTTCTTCATTATGTACCTCCTTGGGTAGAATGTGTAGTGTGTCATATTTAGTAATAATGATAGTTATATAGTAAAAACTCCTAGTCACCTAGGAGTCATTGTATAAGCATCTCACTCTTTACAATCAATTCTAATTATAAAATATCCCTTTATACAAAACAAACGAACTTTATGTGAACAATCCGGGCTCTTGTAAAATATGTTGCGATTTTGTATTACACAATCCATACTAATGATTATAAATGTTAAAGGTGGTGCAGTAGATTGTGATAGTTCTTGAAACGGAACGACTCGTTCTTCGCTGGTTTCATCTAAAAGATGCTCCATTTATTCTCGAGTTAGTAAACGATCCTGCATGGATTCAGTATATCGGTGATAAAAGGATTAAAAACTTAGAAGATGCAAAAAAATACATCTTAAACGGACCCGTTGATATGTATAATAAAATGGGCTTCGGCCTTTACTTAGTAGAACGAAAAGAAGATCTCACTCCGCTCGGTATGTGTGGCCTTATTAAAAGAGATTCATTAGAAGATGTTGATATTGGCTTTGCCTTTTTAGAGAAATTCCGTTCGAAAGGATATGGCTACGAGTCAGCTTCTGCTGTAATCGAATACGGAGTACAAAAACTAGGTCTGAAACGAATTGTAGCCATTACTACTACTGATAACATCCAGTCAGGAAAGCTTTTAGAAAAAGTAGGATTGAAGTTCGAAGAGATCATTTCGAACTCAGGGGAAGATTTAAAATTATTCGGCTATAACGCGTAAAAAGATTTTGAAAGAAAAACCCTTGATTTATCTACGCTAAGCAGAAAATCAAGGGTTTTATTTATGTTCTAAGAGGCGTAATAATCCAATAGAATGCTCTTCAATATGTAAATCTGTTTCGTGATGTAGTAAACCATCAATGACATGAACGGCATCCCTAGCATTCGGATTAATCACTTTTGTATGAAAGCTAGAGAATTGATCACTCATAAAGCGATAAAGTGAAACTTTAATTAGTGGGGGTTTTCTTCATCTCCCACTGATTATTAGCCTTCACTAATCGGACTTTAATGGTAGCACCTTTACCTGTTCCGTACTGTGGATTTGCGTCTGCATGTAAAGATGAAACCTCCATTTGCATGCCCATCCCATCTGAAGACGAAGTGGTACCATCTCCCCAATAAGAAGCTAAATCTAGTTGGTGCTGGTAATTTACTAATGTTGCTTGTGCCTTATTCATTGAATCTTCACCACTCGTTTTTTATCGGACTTCTTTTTATACTTTTATTTTCTTTATGAGTTATTAGAAAAATAATTGTCTATATAAGTCTTTATTTTTTCAAAATCCTTTTCCATAAATAAGTTTGCTGGTACTTCAATTATTGGAAGATTATTTTCATTATCAAAAGGTGGACACGGTTTGGGAACTACCAAATAGTCAACTGAGTTTTTATCCCTAATATAATTAATCGAAACATCATAATACTCAGAAAAATACCCCTTCAAATCATCGTGATTCCTTAAAAATGGTAGAGAAAATATTGAACCATAATTTATACCAGCGTCGACAATTAATACAAAGCATATTTTTTTCATGATACACCCTCCTAGTATAATAAGTTTTAAGTTAATAACTGTTCCTTGAAAATTAAATAGTTTTTATCTTCAAGAGCTACATCAAAAAAATAATGTAAGGGTAAAATGTAGTCTTGGATACCAGGGGTTTCCCAAAATAATGGAAGTGCAGAAATGGATCCATCGGGAATATGCTTACTCCTCCTGTAGTTCGAGCACATTAAAAGACTGCGACCTAGACCAAAATGCACTGCATACGCACAAGCTGTATCCGTTTCCTTTTTCTTTATATTCAATTAAATTATATCATTATTTTACATAAATTTACAGACTTTGTTTTTTATTTTATTGGTAAACTTATGCTTAGCATGAATTGGAGTGCTTTGGATTGAATTAGCGGTACCTCGTCAACGTTGTACACAGTGCAATTATACATTTACTTTTGATTACGGGTTAGAGCGGATTCACTCTTCAACAGCCTCATTTCGTCGTGAAATTGTACAGCGTTGTAAGGGGCGCGCTTTGTCAGATGTTGCCTGCGAATATAACTTGCCTTACACCACGGTAGAGCGCTGGTTTTATTGGTATGCAGCTGAACAATTCCATGATGAAATAGCTACTCGAATTTGTGTAGATGAGTTTGCGATTCGTAAAGGGCACACGTATGCAACAAGTGTGCCAAATGCAGATACAGGGCGTGTTTTAACTGTCGTTCCGAATCGTAATCAAGAGGCAATCGAAACAGGCAAAAATACGATTAGCTGATTGGATAAAACGCTATCAATTCCATGTTTGCGGTGCAGTTGCGAAAATTGTGAAAAGCTTCGTATTACGTGAGAAAGCGATGCTCGATACAATTGTGTCACCTTTATCCAATGGAATCATGGAGGGAACAAACAATAAGATTAAACTTATCAAACGGCGTGGGTTTGGCTACAGAAGTGATGACCATCTTTTCTTGCGCATTCGCTTAGAAACAGAACGTTGATTTTATCAACCCCATCTTTTGGTGATGATCCTTTCATATCGCATTTTTGGTACTTTATAGAAATAATTCTTCCGTTTATAAATTTATTATATTAATATATTAAATAAAGAGGTGAGAATAAATGGGACAACCACTATTTTTATTAGTTCTTCAATTCATTGCATTTATATTAATCATTTGTATCTTATATGGAATCTTGTATAATGTCGTATTGAATTTAAATATGCCTAAATGGACTGCACATATGGTAGCTACGTTATTTTCTCTTGGTAGTGCCTATCAAGCTTTTGTAATTTTTTTGTATAACACGCAACAAAAAGGTCGCCACTTACGGCGACCTTTTTACTATTTCACTTCTACCGTATAATTCCCTGTTCCCCCGCCATACTGATACACATGTAAATAATACTTTCCTGGATACGTGTAGTAACTTCCTACTAACTTATTTCCTTCTTGCTGGGCATACGTAACATAATTATTTAAATCTGCTTCCGAATAAAGAACCCAGTTTACTCCAATATTATTTTCCTTCGTTACATTAATTTGCAGGTTTTTCGCCGTTTCCACATTTATTTCAAAGAAATCACTCGTATCACCATTTCCTAAACTAGCACGTAAAACTTGATTGAGTTGCAGTTTATTTGCTGTCTGGAATGAATTATTCGGTTCTTTTTCTATACTATTATCTTCTTTCTTTTGAACCGTTACATTCGTTGTAACAGTATTCGTTAATCCTTTGTCATCTGTTACTGTTAATTTTGCCGTATATGTTCCTTCTTTTGTGTATACATGAGTCGGATTTTGTTCATTACTTACAGTACCATCACCAAACTCCCATTTATAAGCAACAATTTTTCCATCTTCATCTTTCGATCCATCGCTTTTAAACGAAATTGCTGCATTTACACTTCCGCTATATGGGCCGTTTATAACCGCAACTGGCGCTTTATTCACAGCACCTTCTTCTGTATTAATACCATGGAATACAACATCATATTCAAATTGTCCTGATGCATTCACACGGTAATTTACGAAGTAAGCTGTTACTGTTTTATAGCCTGTCCATTCTTTCGCACTTAAACGTTTTAACGTATCATTTACGTTTTGTGTAATTGTCTTCCAGTCTTCATATTCTCCTTTTGCAGTCGTACCTGTATATGTTCCTTGTAGTGTAAATGTATGAAAGAACTGTGATTTGTTTTTCTTAACTGATACATTACTTAATTTTGCTTCTGCTGTAATTTCTGCTGCAATATCTGAAACTGGTTTCGGTGCGTGCGTCACTAAATAATCATCTGATACTAATGGAACATTATATTTCTCACGGTTATCTACTAACATTTGCATATAGTCTTGATACTCTTTATTTAAATTCGCATCTTTACTTAAAGCAGAGCGGTATGCATCATATGCTGTTACATCATTTTTCCTAATAAGATCATGAATTTTGTCAAACATATCATATCTCTTATTGTACATGTACGATTGTAAAGCGAAGGAATAATTATAGAAATCCCACGTTCCATACTTTGCGTTTAACGTTCTCTCTGCTGTATAACGTTCTGTCTGGATTTGAAGATATGCCTCCTATAATACTCTTTCTCGGTACAACATTATCTGTTCTCGTTGCACCTGCAAAAAACTCCGCATTTCCTTCTTCAAACCAAGATAATCTCTCATTCTCATACATCTTCCCTTGTCCCCAAAGTCCTGGCACTTCATATCTACCTTGTAAATAATGCGTGAACTCATGTCGGAACAATTCTTCCAAACTATAAATGCTTTCTTCTGGCGTACGTTCATAAGTAAAGAACGTACCTGTTCCTTCTATATAAAGACCGCCGTTATTCGTTTCATACCCGTATAATTGACGGTTAAATTGATATTCAGCTGGGCTATTATAAATAACCATCGTTAATACATCATCAGGATTGCCTTTTTCTAACGGCTGGTCACTTTCAACCGTACGATGGAATTGTGCCTTCACTTCTTTTGCCGCCCAATATAGACGTTTTACTTTTTCCTCAGTCACCTTATCTCCAGCTTTTAACACAATTGCTCCATCATCGAACGTATACGTTTTCGGTAAATATTTTTTCTTACCATCTTCTCTTATTTGATCTAGATCAACCACTTTACCATTCGCATCTTTCCCGCCATAATTCGTCGCAATTTGCTCAGCAGCTACGAAATATTGCTCACTTAAATACGGATAGATTTTTATGGCATCTGTTACAACTTGTAATCCTTTCGTTTCTGTACTATGGAACGTACCAAGTCTACCTGTATAATAAATACCATTATTAATTAACCAACCATTTTTCGCTGTCACCGTTCCAATTAAGGCAAAACGACTTAATTCATTAATATAGCTATCAATTTTTTGATACCATATTGTATCTTTCGGTGCTTTTCTCGTATCGTACAAATACGATTGAATATCGTAATCAACACCTTGCATAATATCGTAAATCGCATTTCCAGCTGAAAGATTATCTACCAATGTAGAAAAATTATCATTATATTGTTTAAAAATCTTTGCAGCTGATGTGATCGTTTCCACATCACTTGAAGCATTTCCAATTAATTTTCCATATGATGAGACAATTCTATTTTGTTCTAACGTACCGAGTTTAAAATTCGGGTTATTCGCAATCGTTTTTAGTGCAGGTAAGCATTTATCATGATAGCTTCGCTCATTTAGTTTACTTAATTCTGTATGATAAAATCCTAAATAAAAACCAGATCGTAACACCTCTACTAAAGTCTCAATCCCTTTTGAATCATCTTTCGTATAAGCTTGTCCTTGCTGGTTCAATTTATCAATAATTGCCTGCACTCTACTATCATTTTGATAGAATGCAAGACTATCCTTATTAAACTGAAATAGCCCAGTAATTTGCTCCCAATCAATTGTTACAAGTAAGTCCACTAACTGCTGATTGCTCAATTGATTTAATTCAGCAATTGTATACGTTTTCGCTACAGCTAATTGCTTACTTTCCTTTTTCACTTCAGGCGGTCTTTGTGACAAATCAGCAAATTGTAGCCTTTTCTCAAAAGACTTATTTTCCAAAACTTTTGATGAATGAGCTAATTCTTGCACTGGTAATTGTACACCAACCGGCTCCATTTTGAGCACATTCCGATATGAAACTTGCTCTCCCTTTGTACCTTCTGCCAATGCGCCCCCTTGAAAACTCCCTAACATGAAACTAGCAAAACTTACCCCTACTAACACTTTTTTTGAATAGCCTTTCATGCTCTCCCCTACCTTACATTTTTTAGTGTACCGCACCATTATTTTACTATTTTTACTTTTTATACTGTATTGAGAAAAAATAAGGTAACGTTCACACATGTATCCATACCATGCAAAATTAACACTTGACTTTATGTGCGTTTTATATCAAAAAAAGATAGATAATAGCGAAATTCCCGCTACATCTATCCTCGTTTTCAACACTATGATTTTAACTTTATGAATGTAACTTCTGGTAATGTTTGCATATGCTGAATAAACTCATTCTTTTCTTCTGACGATATATTTTTCAGTTGCATCCCTACCTTATAAACAGTTTCTATCCCTTGCTGTGAAGCTTCCACTTCATATGAAAGTATTGGAATGCCTTTCATATGAAGTGTTTCTAATATTTGTTGTACTGCTTCACGTTTATTTATACACATTTGCACCATTATATTTTGCGGAAATAAAAATTGCACCTTAAAAATACGACTTACAATCTCTAAACCAATTAAAACGAGAATCGTCGCTCCAATTCCTACTACATACATACCAGCACCAATTGCTAATCCAATTCCTGCTGTGGCCCATAAACCAGCTGCTGTCGTTAATCCTTTCACCGCCTGCTTTTGAATAATAATTGTCCCTGCACCTAAAAAGCCTACACCACTAACAACTTGTGCTGCAATACGGCTTGGATCAAGTGCCATATGTTCTTCATTCATAATATCTGAAAAAGCATATTTCGAAACGACCATTATTAATGCACTTCCTACCGCTACTAGGAAATGTGTTTTTAAGCCCGCTTCTTTTGATCGAATTTCCCTTTCAATACCGATTATTGCTCCTAACAAACCAGCAACACCGATTCGTATAATGAAATCAATATTTACACTCACGAGCTCTTCCCCCTTTCATTCATTATAGATAGATAAAATAAAAATTATCACACACATCCATTTATCGATATGAAGGAATTTTACTAAAATACACTTAATACCTAGGCCGTTTTATGTTAATATTTTAAATATTAACATAAAATAAATAACTTCTAATTTTAAACATCCAATCATTTTCTTGAAAAAACAAAGGTGGATAACATGAAATGAGGTTGAGAAAATTAAGAAAACGCTTTCATTTTGTGTCGTAATTTTTTTATACATACTACATAAATAAAGGAGCTTATTAACAATGAACGTCTCTTTACTTACACCTACTATCGATTTACAAGAAGAATACTTAGATTTTTATAACGAATGGAAAGATAGCGGTGAAACGATGATTCCGTGGGTTATTACAAAGGATCCTTCTAACTTCCCCGCTATGGTACAAGAATTACTCGATGCACATAATGGAATAAATCTTCCTGACTCTTGGGTACCAGATTCTACGTATTGGCTCGTTACAGATCATAATAGGATCGTAGGAGCTGTTAATATACGCCATAGTTTAACCGAACATTTATTTAACGCTGGCGGTCATATCGGTTATGGCATTCGCCCTTCTGAAAGAAGAAAAGGTTATGCTACGAAATTACTAGCATTATCACTGGAAAAAGCGAAGGAATTAAATATCACGAAAGCACTTGTCGTTTGCGATGAAGTAAATACTGCTTCAGAAAAAACAATTTTACATAACGGCGGGCTTCGTGATGAGGATTTCACTGAGGAAGATGGAAATGTAGTAAGGCGTTTTTGGATTGAGCTATGAAGAAGTCATCCAATGAACATAATCTTGTTATAGAGAGTTATAATAAAAGTAATGAATTAAAAGTAAAACAACTTATTGATTTATACAATGAAGAATCGTACGTATTTCACTTATTACGAGATAATAAAACAAAATGTGCGTATGTTGCCTACTATAAAAAAGATGTAGTAGGCATCTTTTTCACCTGGGGCAGTAACTTCCATCCATACTGCACATACTTTCGAATATATACGAATCCTTTCTATGCAGAGCTACACATTGAAGAATTTTTATTAAACGAGATTCAAAAGCGAGAAAACTTTAAACTCCCATTACAAACCTCTATATGGGAAACATCAGCTCATTTAAAAACGTTTTTTGAAGAACATAATTTTACGGAAATTCGAAGAACATATATGCCGATATTAGACTTACAAAAAATAGTTTCTATCGATATAGTCCCTAATTCAAATTATCATGTACAAACTTTATCGAACATCGTATCAAATAATAATTTATTAGAAAAACTAGCCTACTTAGTAAAAGAAAATTATGAGCAAACCCACCTAGCAAATCCCGTTGCCTCATTCCCACTACAAACTTGGCAAGAGATGATTTTAGCTGATGACGTACTACTAGATGGGAGCTTTCTCATTATAAATGAAGAGCATCAAATTATGGTATACTCTTTCCTCCATACATCAGAAAAGGATAATACGGTAGAACTAGGATGGTGTGGGACTCACACTATAGACGATATATCTTTACTGAAATTGCTCGTTTTCAAACAAGCTATGTATGCAAGTAAACACGGTTATTCCTTCATTCAAGGTGAATTCGATTCAACAAGTATATATGCAATGGAGATATTAAAATCCGTTCCTTTCAATCCTTGTGCTACCTGGATTACGTATCAAAAAGAAGTCGGAAGGTAATTATACACCTTCCGACTTCTTTTATGCTGTTTCTATTTCAAACTGTACTGTAATACCACTCGGGTCTACTACAGTAAATCCAGTTAAAATCTCATTTATTCCATGTTGTTTTTCTATTAATCTTTCTTTCACTTCATCTAACGCTTCTTTATGCGGTAATACAATCGTATATACCTTAAGTCCAGTTGCATGTGCTGGTGAATGCGGGTTATTTACTCCGTTCCACGTATTTGCGCCTATATGGTGATGATATCCTCCTGCAGAAATGAATAAGCAGTCATCTTCACGTTGCTGCACTTCAAAGCCTACTGTATCTACATAAAAGTCATGTGACTCTTCTACATTAGCTATTCGTAAATGTACATGTCCAACGACAGTATTAGCAGGTAATCCATCGAACTCATAATCAACAAGCGTTGCTAGTTCTTTTAAATCAAGCGGGGTACTTCCTCCTGGCCCTTCTCCCCATTGATCGCGCGGACGATCCGCATAAATTTCAATACCATTTCCCTCTAAGTCTTGTAAATAAAACGCTTCGCTATACGTATGATCGCTTGCGCTATTAAACCTTGAAATTGGTAAAATTTCATTTGAATATGTATAACGCCCCTCTTGCTCAGCCGGACTATCAATTACATTCTTATTACGAATCACACCAAATAATGCCGACGCAAAAGCCTCACGAGTCGGAACCAAAAAGGCTACATGATATATACCAGTCGTACGCGGCTCTTGCAGTACCCCGTCCTCTAACTTTTCAAGAACAAGTAATGTATTCTTTCCACCTTTTCCAGATAAATATGCTTTATTCCCCTCTTGCTTAATTACTTCTAAGCCTACAACATTCTCATAAAAGGCAATTTGACGTTCTAAATCTATCACCTTAAATTCAACATGACCAATACGTGTTTTCGGATGAATTTGTACCATGAATAACTCCATCTCCTTATCCCAATATTCTTCCATTACATATAACCGTTACTATGAAGGATACAACTAAAATCATCCTATGTAAATAAGAAAAGTCAGAATTTACAATTATTTTTATATTCATAATAAAAAGTCACCTCTTCTAACTTTCAGAAAAGGTGACTTTACAAAAATAGTCTGTTCTAATTCTTATCGCATTTTATGTACTTCAGCAACTAACTTTCCGCCCTGAATGCCCATATAAAGCTTCACAGGTGCATCATTCGTATTTTCAAACACTAAGTCTAAGTATGGATATGCAATTGTAGCATCTCTTCCTTGTGGAACGTAACCTACCGTTTTAGAATGTGTTGTTCTCTCTACCATTTTCAAACCAGCTTGATCTGCCGCATTGTATAATGTTGATGATGTTTGACAAACACCACCGCCATATCCATCTACTAATTTACCATCTACAATTTCTTTTCCTAATTGATATCCTTTATCTGGCGTTGTATCACCAATTAATGCATTGAAAGAGAAACGGTCTCCTTTTGCTAATACAACTCCATTTATGCTCGCTGCTGACAAACGAATATTTTCAATACGGCCACCTGTTGAGCCACCTAAATTCGTTTCATATCTACCAATTACCGTACCACTTCCTTGCGCATCACTTAATGTTGCAGTAGGCTTCTTCTCAACAATAGGTAATTGATAGGAAGAATCCCACATACCTACGTTTAATAATTTATCTACTAATTCTTTTTCCATTAATTCATAAGAAGGTTTCCCTTCTTGCCAACTTCCATCAGATCCTAGACGTGAAGGGACCATCTTTTTGTCAACATTTTTCCCAACTTCCCTAGCAACCTTCTCAACTGATTTTTTAAATTTCGCTTCATCTTCAAAATAACCTAGACTCGACAAATCTAACTTTTTTACTTCCGTACCTGTACGCCCATCTACTAAACTAATAGAATCCTGTACTTCTGCTTTAGCCTCTACCGTGTGGCCACCAATATCACTTACTAATGCAACATCACTTACTTTTGTACCACAGCCACTCACTACAGCTACACATAAAACCCCAACTAATATACCCTTTACTTTACGGAACAATATACTCTCCCCTTTTCCCCAATACTACTTTTATGTATTATTTCATTTTTATGTATGTTTTGTTACAATCATTTTACAATATATTTATAAATTGTTACAAGTTATTTTTTACTCTATATAAATTACTCTTTTCTTTTCCAAATGTCTATATATATTTACATAAAAGTTTGAGTTTGATAGAATTGTAACCTTTACGTAACCTCTCCCTATTATCCAGTATATACCATAAAACGAACGAAATACAAATGTAAAACTCCATATTCGTATTTATAAAAAACATCCTGTGAACATAAATAGGTATTTGCCGTGCCACACTCCGCTTTTACACATACATTATGGTGAATTAACCTATTTTAAAGAAATGGAGGATGTTTTTATGTACCCCTACAATCCATACGATCCATATAACCAAACTGGTTATCAACCTCAATATGATTTACAAGCACAATACCAACAATATATAGATCCAGTAGAACAAGTTAATCCATATGATCAAACTCGACAATTCCAACTTCCAATCTCTTTTCCTGGTGCTGGAAACCGTCAATTAGAAAGACGAGTAAATGAGCTTGAACAAAGAGTACGTCAATTAGAAAACACGGTTGAACGTCATACACGTAGATTAAACCGCTTAAACCAACGTTTACGTACAGTAGAAAACAGACTGAACATTCCATTTTCAGCATTAGAAGACGGATTTTAATTTCGGAAATAAAAAATATATGAAGGAAGGGGGCTTCCCCTTCCTTATATAAATTGACGAAAGTTTTTTCCATCTCTATACTGATAAGAGTTAATGAAATGAAACAAGGTGATAAATATGGATTTTGAAATAAATTATCTTTCCTTTTATGTTGTACAAGTAGAAGGAAAAGGTGAAGCTGTTGATAAACGCTACAAACATTTTCAAACATTAGACGCTGAAGAGTATGAAGATAGCTCCTTAAAAGAATTTTTGAATGGAGAATTATTAAAAATTTCAAAGAGAAAAGTAGAACGTCATGCGAAAACAGAACAAGCTCCGACAAAGATCGGTCGCTTTATTGTAGAAGAAGGGCACGAACTTGATTCAAATCCTCATTACAACTTATTTAATCGCATCCGCTTTGCAGAAACGAAGGAAAACTTCAAAGATATGAGCGAACCTCTCGTTTATACATATCTTGACACAAGTGCTGTACGCGGTGGTGTATTTTTAATTGCGCAAGCTAAACTACGCAAATACTTTGATGATCCATTCGTCTTCGTTATGAAATGTGACTTCGAGCCAAAAGTCGCTTCCATTTCCGATGAATCCACACTAATTCGTAACGTTGAAATGGCCATCACAACAAAAAATATGAAATCTATCCAATATCCGTACATGCCCGAAGAAGGTATGGTCGAAGTGGGCGAGCTAAAGATTCACCAAGCATCACACGCCCGTTACTTTGAAGACTTCTTAAAATTCGTCGAATACGAACGCTCTATGCCTGAAATTATGAAAACACAAGTAATGGACATGGTATACGACCAAATTGAAGATGTATTTGAAGAAGGTACGGAAGAGCGCGAACAGTTCGACCAAGCAATGGAAGTATGGGCTGCCAGTCCGAAACGCGAAATTATGGAACAATTTTCAACCGAAGAAGTAATGGAAGCTACCGCTCAAATCGTCGAGCATGCGCCTGAAGTGGAATTAAAGCTAAAAGCAGATCATATCTCTGTAAAGGCCCTGCTTGCTGATTTCGGGGATCAAATACATATCGCAAAGGTAAATGACCGATACGTATTAATGATTGAGGCTGATACACTTACATTTGAGAAAGGCTTCTCTCCTATTGAATTTCTGAAGCCAGACGAGTTGCAAGACGTAATTGAACGGATTGAGAATAAGCAGCAGTATTCTTATGATCCGAACGGGATTGAATAAATTCTTCTATATACCTATTTTTACAGAGCACTATTAACAAACGATCTTTTATTTGTGACATATTTGAAAGTTATGTAAAAAACCGATTCTACTAAGAATCGGTTTTTCTGCTTTATAATAAAATATGCTTATTTTTGATCCAAGAGGACATTTGTCACAGGATTCAGTAGATTTGTTTTTTGTTGTACAAGTGTATTTCCATTAGAGTAGTCACTATGTATATTGGTAAAATGAAATTTTCACTTTACTACCTCAAATTTATTGTACTCGTAAAAAGATAATTGAAAACGATATTTTGGATGCTCTCTCACCCAATCGTAAGCTTCTTCTAAAATATCCATTTTGTTTTGCAAGTCATTCAATTCACTACATTCGTTCCTTTTCTGTTTGCATAGCGGACAGAATCCATTCACTATTTCAATACTCGTCGCCCTAATCGTTTTCCTTTCTAAATCAACTACTAGACGAAGAATAAGAGAATGTTCTTCTTTTGTAGTCACCGTCATTTCAGCAATCCCATCCTCATTCCAAAAGACTCCGTTTAATTCCATCTGTACGGTAACATCGTTAATATCCAAGTCTATCACTATCACACCTCCCATATATATAAGACTCTTAGCTTACTCTTCTATTTTAATCTTTAATACACCACGATTTAAAGATATATTAAGCCTTTTCCAATTCTTCTTCTGTGCTATGAAAGGAAGTGTAATTACCGCTAATAGCGTGGTAAATATTATCCCAAAAACTAAAACTGTTACAATGTTAAAGATTGCTTCCATTCAACTTTACCCTCTTTCATTTCTATGGGCTCTAATTTTATGAATATATTAAAAAATTTCTTACCACACCTTAAATTTCAAAGTAGCACAACAAATCAATTCCTATTTATATGAATACTTTATTCATCCATCAATACAATGACAGTAAATTTATGTAGCTAGAAATAGAGAAGAATGTCATTTAACCTCTGCATTCTTCTCCATCTCAGCCAAATACCTAATCTGCCTTTCCGCCTTTCTAACCGCCGTACGAAAATGCTTTTTCAGTAGTTCTATTGTAGATTCACTTATATCATATCTTTCCGTTATACTTTCCCACGTGTCACTACTTTCAAATGTACTCCAAGCGAAAGGACGCTCTGTATTTTTTCTCATTTCTTTAAATACCCATTTTCGCATCTTTTTTTTCGCTTTTTCTGTTAATTTTCCATCCTTTACAAGCTCGAGTTCACCATGTCTTTTATACCTTTTAGTAATCTCTCTCTCGCTATATGCTTTAAGAAGTATGTTCGCTGTATTCTCAGCATCCGCTAAAGCACGGTGCTGCTTCCCTTCCCATATTAAACCGAGCTGTTCTACTGCAGATTGTAAACTTGGTGTATGCTCAAACAATTCTTCATACGCTTGGAAAACAAACTTTTGCAAATCAATTCTTCTTTCTTTTTCCATACACGGACAATCTACACCATGTAACGTACAATCATGAGATAGAAATCGATAATCTTCTTTTCCCCATGTAACAAATATAGAATCTTCTCCTATAAACTGAATAAATCTCTCTATAATTTGCGGAAATTTCTCTACATTCATTAAATCTTTCTTTGTAATTCCCGTTAATTTTGTCGTATGACGAGTAAGTCGTGCACCGGGTTTTACTAACTCCGAAAATTCTCCAATTATCTTCATTGTACTTGCTTCTATTTTTACAGCTCCAATATCAACTATCTCTGACGGATCTTCTGATTTGTACGGCCTAAAATTTCTCTCTATATCAAACACAATAAAATGTGTAGTGTTTTTCAATTTATTTACCTCTTTCTACATTCCTTTTCACACACATACTTTATTTTCAGTATTTATTTATTCATACACTTTATGCATGTAATACTTCATCTAAAAAACGAAAATTCAATCTCATTATGCTATGTACATAGGAGGTTCTTCAATTAAAACGCAAAAAAAAAGAAGGGCAAGCCCTTCTTTCTTCCACAATTACTTCTTGTTAACGTTTGTAGCTTGAGGTCCACGGTTACCTTGTTCTACTTCGAAAGTAACTTCTTGACCTTCTTCTAAAGTTTTGAAACCTTCGCCTTGGATAGCTGAGAAATGAACGAATACGTCTTCTCCGCCTTCAACTTCGATGAATCCGAAACCTTTTTCTGAGTTAAACCATTTTACTTTACCGTTTTGCATGTAAAAAATCCTCCTACAATGTACCTATATGTACATATTCATTTTCAACCACTTTACAAAAATAAGTCAGACATTAAAAAAACTGCAACTCTGAGGAGATTTAACATTGCTATCCTCCTCGGAAGTTACAGCTCATTTAAATCTCTATATTATTAAAAGTAAAATGGTTTAAATATAATATATCATATCAATATAATAAAAGCAAAGTTTTTTTGCTATACAATTTTTTTCTTCCACTGCATCGCTTTTGATTCACCTGATCCCGCTACAAAATAGGCTTCTTTTTGGTTCACAATGCGCCAGCCATGCCCTTTAACTGAATCACATACTGTTACAATTCCTTCTTCTAAAAGTACACGACAAACAGTACTAATCCCAGCCTTATTTTGCGTTGACGTTGTATATAACACATGTTGATCTACACTTAAGTCTAAATAGCTACTTGCTTTTTGCTCACTTTGACATGTGTGCCAATATGTTTTTTCACTCTCTATACTTTCATCTATTTTACAAAAAGAAATATTACCGCTAATCCCCTTGCACGACCCACTGGCTGCTACTAAATAAGAATTGTGTAACGTCAACGCTGAAATCATCTGATTCATTACGATTTTAATCCTCTTTAATTTACGTGTCTCCAAATTAAAGAGCCAAACACCACCATATTTAGCATGTATTTTCGTACCGATAAATAAGTAATGTTTATATAAAAACAACGATCGAATAGATGGTGCTCCGCCACCATATTCAAGAAATGGATGAACGGTTTCCCATGTCGAACCAAAATCATTCGAATGATACAACGTTTTATCTCCATGAGCAATGACAGTTCCTTCTATATTACTACACACATTCCAACTCGTTGCCTTTGTTGGAAAACGTTGAACCGTCCAATTCTCTCCACCATTCATACTACGAATAAAAATTCCTTCGTCACCTACACCATACACTACATTATCTTCGCTATGTAAATCCCTAATTCGTTTTTGAAAACCATTTAAAATTTGTTTCCATTCTCCGTCTTGTTCAATAAATAAACCATTATATGTAGTAGCTAACATAAGCTTTCCATCTCTTAACTTTGTAATAGCGGTCGCACTTAACATTGTCTCCACGTTGACACTCCCATTCTTAGAACTTCTCAGCAAATGCAATTGCAAAATTACTGCATTTTTCAACATCCTCTTCATCTTCTGGAGCTAGTTCGATTTTCAACCCTTCTTGTACAAGCTCTGCACCGCGCTCTACAAGTCTTTCTTCAAATATCGTTACCGCTTCACAAAATAGTTCATACGCCGTATCACCTGATCCGAATACCGCTACTTTCTTCCCTGATAAATCTATATTTTCTAAGTCATCATGGAAATCTTCCGCTTCAAATGGTAATTCCCCATCTCCCCACGTATAAGATCCTAAAATGATTCCATCATAAGCTAATAATTCTTCAGCATCCATGCCTTCCATTTCTTGCAATACTACTTCATGATCAAAAGCATCTAAACTAACTTTAATTAAATCAGCAATACTCTCTGTATTTCCTGACATACTTGCATAAGCTATTAAAATTTTCGCCACTTTGGCATCCCCCTCTTACAATAAATGATTCTCATTCTCATTATATTAATAATGATAATCAATTTCAATTGTATTTTTTATTTTTATTTATTCCATATAAAAAAGCACAGATGACTATACAATCATCTGTGCTTTTTATTACTTTTTAAAAATACCAAACGGCTTTCCAACTGGTAAAACAACTTTACCAAAGTGTGTGTTTAACACTGCTGCTGCTGAACCATAGAAAGATAATAATGAAATAAGAAGTTCAGAATATGCTGCTAAATTATGCATTGCATGCGGCATAACACCTAAAGTACTTAATGAAAGACCGATAAATAAGAAATCAATAAGGACGAAAATCATAAATAATACTTTATGTGTTTCCATTGCACCAATTGTCATAAAGATTGTGAAAATTAAATATCCGATAAAGGCTACACCAAGCTGTTTTGAATCTGCAGCTTGTGCTAATTTTTCGCCAAATACTCCAAGTTGAATTAACCAAGTCATTCCAACACCTAGCCAAAATAGACCGTATGCACCGAATGCTGTTGTACCGAATGTATTGTTATGCTTTGCATCGTGAATGCAAGCAAAGATTTGTGCAAATCCTCCTAAAAAGATTGCCCATGGTAATACTAGTGAAACGCCATCTGTTAAGCCTAACTTTTGAGATGATGCTACAAGTGTTACCATCGCTAATCCAAATAGACCAATTCCAGATGGATCTGCTGTTGTCATTTTCACATGATGTGTAGTTGTTTGATTGCTCATATAAACCTCCTGATTATAAACATACTCGAATACAATACTTAAATCAGAAGACTATGTCAATGGTTTTTTTTGTATGTTGTCAGACCTTATATTTTATAATGTTCTAATATACTTTCAACCACTTCATACGGTTTTATATTCACTTTTTCCAACTCATATATCGGCAACCATAACGGAATATAAATCCCTCTATCTTTCATTTCGAATTCTTCAGCTTTACCACTTCCAAAAACTCCCCCTACAATATCGGCATTAAAATAATACTCCGTACCCTTATACTCCACCTTTGCAATTAGATGCTCCACTTTTATATGTACCCCTAATTCTTCAAAAATTTCTCGCTTTGTTGCTTCTTCCGGTGTTTCTCCTTCTTCAATTCCTCCACCTGGAAAAACATAGTACGTTTCATCTTCTTGGATACGTTTTATAAGAGCAATTTTCCCTTCCTGCACAATGATAGCTGCGCCGCGATTTCTTGTCATTTTATTACCTCAATACCGATCGCAACTGTTCCCCACTTTTGTTCTTGTTCTTTCGTATATATTTTGTATGTACTTTCTAACATTTCCTCTAAACTATCATTTCCACAATCCAATAATTTTTTATCAATTTGTTCGTACATTGCTTGAAAGTTTTTATATCGTTTTATCTCCGTTACTTTTACAGCCATCGTTGCTGCTGTCGTAAGGTTCGTAAATACAATATGATCGCCTTGTTTTATGAGTTGACGCTTTTTATCGTATAAGCGCACTTCATACACTTTTTTTCCTGATTGAATTGACTGAAAAGGTTTATTATATAATCCCATTTCATATCTCATACATTCCACTCCCATTTATTTATTTTACCTATTAACACTGGTCACCTTACTACACCTTGCATATAATATTCCACGCTTATTTCTTGATTGAGAAAGAAGGTTGAAGAATCATGTTATATTTAAATCAAAAACCTGAATATAGTAAGTATGATATCGGTGATTATACTTATAGTAAAGTAGGTCCAACTATTTTTTCTTGGAATGATGAAACGAAATTAAAAATAGGTAAGTTTTGTTCATTAGGAGAAGAAGTTGTTTTCATACTTGGCGGAGAACATCGCGCGGACTGGATAACGACTTATCCATTTAACGCTCTTTTCAGCGAAGGAGCCCATATTACTGGTCACCCCTCTTCAAAAGGTGATATTGTAGTCGGCAATGATGTATGGATTGGTTATCAATCCTGCATTTTATCTGGTGTTACGATTGGTAACGGTGCCATTATTGGCGCAAAGAGTGTTGTTACAAAGGATGTACCACCATATGCAATTGTAGCTGGTAATCCTGCAAAATTTGTTCGATATCGTTTCCCACAAGAAACAATTGACAAACTAGAAAATATCTCATGGTGGGACTGGGACATTTCTGTTATAAAAGGAGCTATTCCATTTCTACTCTCCGACAAAATTGATGAATTTTTCAGCTCACCCGAAAAAGAATCTACTTGATTCATATAGAAAGAGCATCCTTCTCTTACAGGATGCTCTTTCTGCATTTATTTTCTCTTTATTTGCAAGTGATCACACGGAGAACATTGAAAAGAACTTTTCCCTAAACAATTAAGATTCGTTTCGCAAATTTGTTCTATCGTTGGAACAAATGGAATAACAACTATATTACTTTCTACTATTTGTGTAACAGGTGGTAACACTGTGCCTACTTGATGTTCGAAACGAATACTTGCTTGATTTATATAATTCCCCGAACCACTTGGGGCACTCTGAACTACTACTTGGAACGAAACTGTTCGTGCTTCACCTGGATTTAAATTCCCTATAAGAAATCCTGATACCGGGCTTACATTTGGTACTGGTGTATTATCAACCGTTACACTTCCAAGTACAAATCGAACACTACTATCTAACATATCTTGAAAACGAATATTTTGTATGACAGTATCCCCCGTATTTGTAATAACTGTCGTAAACGTAATGACATCTCCAATCGTTGCTGCCTGTAAATCTGCCGTTTTTACGACTGTCGTTGAGACATTTTGAGGAATAAACGGGATAACAACTGTATTGCTATCACCTTCCACTACTACTGGTAACTCATTCGGATTTACAATTGCGAGCCCATTTGCTATAGCAGTATTTGTGACTAAATTATTTATTTGCCCTCCTGTTATGACAACTTGGAAATTAATAATTGCCGCATCATTTGGCTGAAAATCACCTAATGGAATACCGGTATTTGGATTAGCAAATGGAAGAGCTACATCGTTTACCGTTACCGTGCCATTTATAAATAACGTATTTGGATCAATGATATCCGTTAACACAATGTTGGTCACAGGAACTGTACTATCATTTATAACGGCAATTCCGTAAGTGACAACATCCCCTACCATCGCTACTTCAAAGTTTGCTCCTTTTGCAACAAATAAGATTGCAGTATTTACCGTTACAATAACTGTATTGCTCGTGTCCATCACTGTAACTGGAGGCTCTCCTGGTACTAAAATATATTCTGCTAACGCTCCAGCAACGTTTACTACTGTTCCACCATCCGGAAAACTTGTAATCGTAGCTTTATATGTTACAAGTGCCGTCTCACCAACTGGAATATCTGGTATCGTAAATCCAATTTGCGGATTTATCCCCGGTTGCAGAACCCCATTTATCGTTACACTATTTGGAACGAAATCAGCTTCCTGAGATAGCACATCGATAAATTGAACATTCATTGCATCAGCAGTACCAGTATTTAATATACGAACCGTATACGTTACCGTTTCTCCTACGCCAACAATTGAATGGTCTACTTCTTTTAGCATATCTAAGCTACCTCTATTTACCGGCGTAACCGTCGTATTACTTGAATTTGTAATTGTAGACGGAGGTTCTCCTGGAATCAATTCGAAATCACCCGTTACTCTTGCTGTATTCATAATACTACTAGAAGGCGGAACTGCGATTACATTTACTTCAAATGTAATTAATACGCTATCCCCTACAGCAAGATCCGGTAATGAAAAGCCTACAAATGGATCTAAACCTACTTGCGGAATCCCATTTATTTGTACACTTCCAGGAACGAATTCTAAACTAGGTGATGGAACATCGATAAACTGAACATTCGTTGCTGTTACCGTTCCCGTATTTGTAACTTGCACACTATACGTTAACGTATCTCCTAATCGTGTCGCTTCTTTATTTACAGATTTTATAACGCTGAATCGTCCTCTATTCACTCTAGTTATCGTCGTATTACTCGGCTCTGTTACTACAACTGGTGGTTCTCCTGGCACTAAAGTAAAGCTTCCTGTTATATTTGCAACGTTCGTAATTGTTCCTGATGACGGGATGTTTGTAACTGTCGCTTGAAACGTCACGATAACCGTTTCACCAACTGGTATATCTCCAACTCCAAAGCCAGTAATTGGATTTAAGTTTGGTTGCAGGACTCCATTTATCGTTACACTATTTGGTACAAATGACGCCCCTGCTGAAATGGTATCAACAAACTGAACAGCATTAGCTGTTACTGTTCCAGTATTTGTTATTTGAACCGTATACGTTAATATATCTCCAACGAGAGTAGCAACCCTATTTACTTGTTTAATAACATTAAATTGCCCTCTATTTACAGTTGTAAGTGTTGTATTGCTCGGCTCTGTTACTATAACTGGTGGTTCTCCTGGTACTAATACAAAACTTCCAGTTACATTTGCCGTATTGGCAATTGTTCCGTTTGATGGCGCACTAACAACGGTTACTTGGAAGATGACTTCTACACTTTCACCTGGGTTTATATCTGGAAGCGGGAATCCATTATTCGGATTGAATCCAGGTTGTAACACACCGTCTATCGTTACACTGTTCGGCACGAATGCTATAGAAGAAGGTAGTACATCACTATATTGAACATTCGTTGCTGGCACTGTCCCTGTATTTTGAACTACTGTTGTATATGTGATTGTATCACCTACTGCAACAACCGGCTGACTTACTGATTTTAAAACATTCAAACCAGGCTCATTGATTTCTGTTAATGTCGTATTACTTGTCGTCGTCTCCGTAATCGGTGGTTCTGTTTCACTTACAGCAAATGTAGCTGTAACGTCTACAAAGTTAACAATCGTACCACCTTCTGGTATGCTTGTAACCACTTCCTGATATGTGACAACTACAAAATCATCTACAGGTATATTTGGAACTGTAAAACCAATGAAAGGATCGAACCCTGGTGCCAGTACCCCGTTTATGCTCACACTTCCTGGTACAAATGCTACACCAGCAGAAGTCGTATCGATAAATTGAACATTGGTCGCTGGCACTGTTCCGAAATTAAATATCAATACATCATACGTTAATATTTCTCCTACAGTGGCTACTTCTTTATCTACTAGTTTTAACGGAAAAATAGACGCTATATTAATTGTCGTAACGACTAAATTCGTTAATATCGTTTCTGTAATCGGTGGTTCCTGCGGATTTGGTTGTGAAGTAAATGTAACATCTGCATCATTTAAGATGACTTCATTATCTGGAATTTCCGTAATGGTCACTTGGAACGTGACCTCAATACTTCCACCAGCGATTAATAATGGCGTAACTGTAAATCCTATTTCTGGATTTACACCAAATTGCTGCACTCCACCTATCGTTACACTACCTTCTACAAACGTTGTTCCTTCTGGTATGACATCTTGGAAGAACACATCTGTAACTGGTATAATTCCTACGTTTGAAATGAGCACGGTATACGTTAATACATCTCCAACCGCTCCAGTTGCAACGTCAACTGTTTTTGTTGCTGTTACTTCACCAGGAGGAGGTAATGGTATTGTAACTACCGTTGTATTACTTGAGTTCGTTGTTGTTACAGGTGGCTGTAAAGGATTTAATAAGAAAGTGGCTGTAGCAGATGCTGTATTTAATACTGCTCCACGTGTAGATGGTGCAACCACAGTAACTTGGAACGTTACGGTCAATGATGTTCCAGCTGCAATATTAGGAAGCGGGAATCCAGCATTTGGATCAAATCCAGGTTGTGGTGTTCCATTTATCGTTACACTATTTGCTACAAATGTTGTTTCTGGAGCAATTGGATCAATGAAAGAAACGTTCGTTGCTGTTACTGTACCATTATTACGAATGACAACAGAATACGTGTAAGTTTCTCCAAGTGCTGCTTGTTGTACAGATGAAGTTTTTTGTATATTTAACTGTGCTGTGTTTACTTGCGTCACAACGAAATTACTATTTGTAACAGTCGTTATTGGAGGGTTTGCTGGGTTTATAAGAAAACTGGCAGTAACGTTAGATTGGTTTCTTATATTTCCACCGCTCGGAACACTCGTCACGGTAACTTGAAACGTAACCGTGGCCGTTTGCCCGACCGGAATATTTGGTACTGGGAATCCTGCCATAGGATCCGCGCCTTGCTGAACGACTCCATTTATCGTCACACTATTTGCTACAAACGCAGTACCGGACGGAATTGGATCTTGAAAAATAATATTCGTTGCAGGAACAGTTCCTGTATTTTGAATAAGAATCGTATACGTTAACGTATCCCCTACTCCTGCTTGTGGTGTATTTACACTCTTCATTATATTAAGTGATCCTACATTCACTCGCGTCACAACAATATTACTAATCGTTACAATTGTAATTGGTGGCTGGAGAGGACTTACTTGGAAATCAGCAGTTACATTCGCATTATTCGGAAGAACTCTATTTGGTGGTACACTCGTGATTGTTACTTGGAAAGTAACTGTTACCATCCCTCCTACTGGAATATTAGCAAGTGGAAATCCAGTTGTCGGGTTTAAACCTGGTTGAGGTGTCCCATTTATTGTTACACTATTCGCTACAAAAGTGGTTCCAACTGGAATCGGATCAAGGAACGATACATTAGTTGCTGCTACTGTCCCACTATTTTGTATACGTACTGTATACGTTAACGTATCTCCTACACCAGCTTCAGTAGCGCTTACACTTTTTATTACATTTAATCCTGAAGAATTTACGACCGTCATAACAGTATTACTTGGTTCTGTTACAGTAATCGGTGGCTCTGTTGGATTTACAAGGAAATCTCCTGTAACATTCGCACTGTTTACAACATTATTTCCAAGTGGAACTTCATCAATTAATACTTCAAATGTAACAATTACACTCGCACCAGCGGGCAAATTATTTAATGGGAATCCGAATTCTGGATCTGCCCCTTCTTGTAAGATCCCATTCACAAAGACACTGTTTTCAATAAATAATGTACCTTGTGGAATTGAATCTTGGAAAAATACATTTGTAGCTGGTACACTACCTGCGTTTATGACTTCTATTGTATATACTAAAATATCCCCTACCGTTGCAACATCCGTATTTACTGATTTCACAACTTCAAAGTTACCTGATTGTACAGTTGTATTCACAATGTTACTCGGAACATTGATTGTTACGGGTGGTTCACTCGGATTCACTTGAAAACTTGCTGTTACATTTGCTTGATTTAAAATATCTTCATTTTCTGGATCCTGTATAATTAATACATCAAATGTGACTACAACGGTTTGAGCCGCAGGAATATTCGGAAGAGAAAATCCTGTATTCGGATTCAATCCACTTTGCGGTACTCCATTAATTGTTACAGAATTTGCAACAAATGAAACAGCGGAAGAAATAGCGTCTTGGAAAAATACATTTGTTAACGAAACGTTTCCTGTATTTTGAACGGCAATTGTGTACGTTAAAGTGTCCCCTACTGCGGCTTGCGTTGTATTCACTTCTTTTATTACATTTAAACCGCCTGTATTAACTTGTGTCACAACTGTATTCGTTTGTCTATTAATCGTTATTGGTGGCTGATTTGGAATAACGACGAAATTAGCAGTTACATTTCCGCGATTCGCAATCGTGCCTCCTGATGGCGTCGATGTAACTCGTACTTGAAATGTAACAGTCCTACTTCCGCCGGGAGATATATTAGCTACTGTAAACCCAGTCGCTGGATTTGCTCCAGGTTGTGAAATCCCATCCACAGTCACACTATTTGCGATAAATGTCGTTCCAATTGGGATTGGATCTTGAAAAATAACGTTCGTTGCAAGTACATTTCCTGTATTTTGAATTGTTACCGTGTACGTAAGAACGTCGTTAACCGTTGCAAAAGCTTTATCCACTGTTTTTCTCGTTGTTATATCAGCTATATTAATTGTCGTAACTACAGTATTACTTGTCGCTTGCCCAGAAACTGGTTGTTGACCAGGCACTGGAGTAAAGGTAAATGTTGCACTTGCACGGTTCGGAATTGGATTGACAAGAGGGTTCGATGTTACTCGAACTTGAAAGCGCACTACGGTCGTTTGCGAAGCATTAATACTGCCTAGATTAATACTACTTGCTGGATTCGCTCCTGGACGTGCTACTCCGTTTACCGTAACGCTGTTTGCTACAAATGTTGTTCCTGCAGGAATACTATCAACAAAAATAACATTGTTTGCAGTAACGTTTCCATTATTCGTCACATTAACCGTGTACGTTAATACATCATTAAGCGTTGCCGTCTGTAGATCTACAGATTTTTGCATACTTATAGTTGCTTGATTCACTGTCGTTTGTACTGTATTCGAAGAAGACATACTAGTAATAAGTGGACTACCGACGAAAGGACGGAATTGATATGATACCATTGCACGATTTGGAATAGGATTGGGGTTCGGAAACGATGTTATTCGCACTTGAAAGGTAACAATTCTTTGCGTATTATTTGGGATTGTACCTAAATTAATTCCAGTAGCAGGGTTCGCATTCGGCTGTGTTACCCCTCCTACCGTTACACTACCTGCAACAAACGTCGTTCCGCTCGGAATACTATCACGTAATACAACGTTTTCTGCACTTCCTGTTCCTGTATTTGGGACCGTAATCGTATAAGTGAGAGTATCCCCTACCCCTGCGACTGTTCTATTGACCGATTTAACAGGATTAATAATTGGACCTGTTGCATCAATTTGAACACCAAAACCAGCTGCAGCGTATCCATCTCCATTTGTAACAAATCGAACAGTTGCTGACGTTTGATTGTTTACTAAAGATGCGGAGGCATCTACATTCGTAATATCCCACCCCTGTCTTCGGACAGCCAAAGCTACCCCTAACGGCTGATTTAAATCTCCAAATGTACCGCTCGTATCTAAATTTCCGCTGTCATTACAAATTTGAGACTGGAAGAAATTATTTGCAGGGTTTCTCGGCCCGAATAATGCAACTGTAGCACTCGCATTCGGTCCAAAGCGAAGTTGATCTCCAGAAATGTTAGAATCACCTTCTTGAGCAGTTACAAGTACCCTTCCTGTTACAGCTCCTGTAGCTGGCGTAGCAAATCCGGAAATAGTAGCATCAACTGGTGGTGATGAAGCATCAATAATTTCTTGACCTGCATATACTGACAAATTTCGAAGTGGTAAACTTGCATTTTGATACACAACCTCAAGCGTCCAGCCCGCTGAACGGCTAATTGTTGGGTCAGCTGAAGTTCTTGCAGCTGGCACGGCACCTGTAGTATATGTGCCTGCTCCACCTGCACTAACAAGATTCGTTACATTGGCAGAGCGAGCATAATAAAACTGGTTTCCTACTGAACCTTGCTGCGCGGTAGCAGGATCTGGCGTAACAGAAAACGTCCCTGCTGGCGTTGTAAATGTAATGTTATCATTTAAAAATGGTAAAACATCTTCCGTATCAGTCCGGAAAGTACCAGCCCAAACTAATTCTGCATATAACACACTGCTTCCCGCTGGAAGATTTAAAATTGCACTTGAAGAATTCAATTGCCACTCATCTGTTGTCCCCGCTGGGAATCCTGGTACTTGCAACGCTGTATTTACTGTCGTAAACACAGCAAGTGTACCAAAAATATTACCTGGTGCAGGCGATGTAGGGCTAAGTCCCAGCGTATTCCCAGTAAACGTGACGGCACCAGGTACTGTTGTCGTAAACCGATTTATAAAAGGCACACAATCATCTCATTTCAATTATAGTAAAAAGTGCTCTATACTATAAAATGTAGACAAACTATACAATGTACGTTGTCCAACAAAATTCCGCACATATGAGAGGGGTTTATAAAACTATGCGCTACGTTATTATAACAGGAACTTCACAAGGTTTAGGTGAGGCTATTGCCACACAATTGTTAGAAAAAAATACAACTGTCATCTCTATTTCTAGAAGAGAAAATAAAGAGCTTACGAAACTCGCAGAACAATATAATAGCAATTGTGTTTTCCACTCCTTAGATCTTCAAGATGTACATAATTTAGAAACGAACTTTAACAAAATCATTTCATCTATTCAAGAAGACAGTGTATCTTCTATTCATTTAATTAATAATGCGGGTACGGTTGCTCCTATGAAGCCAATTGAAAAAGCAGAAAGTGAACAATTCATTACGAACGTTCACATTAATTTACTTGCACCTATGATTCTCACCTCTACTTTCATGAAACATACGAAAGAATGGAAAGTAGATAAACGTGTTATAAACATCTCATCTGGTGCAGGAAAAAATCCTTACTTCGGATGGGGCGCTTATTGTACAACGAAAGCTGGCGTAAATATGTTTACACAGTGCGTGGCAACGGAAGAAGCAGCAAAAGAATTTCCAGTAAAAATCGTCGCTTTTGCACCTGGTGTTGTTGATACAAATATGCAAGCACAAATTCGGGAAACAAATAAAGAAGACTTCACAAATTTAGATCGATTCATCGCATTAAAAGAAGAAGGAAAGCTATTATCACCTGAATACGTTGCAAAAGCTATTCGTAACTTACTAGAAACCGAAGACTTCCCTCAAGGCGAGGTTATTAGAATTGATGAATAACAAAAAGGCGTGCTATTTTAGCACGCCTTTTTGTTCTACTTCTCTAAAAATATAAGCACAGACTCCGCAATTTGTTCATAACCAATTTCTTGATAAATTTTATTCGATGTTGGATTTGCCAGGTCCGTATATAATGTCGTTGTTTTGTAACCTTCATCTAACATACGTTGACTAAGTGCCGCTACACAATTAGATGCGTATCCCTTTTTCCTTTCTTCTTTCGGCGTATATACGAAATTAACTGTTATATTATTTTTAGTTGGACGTGTTTTTGCTGCTACAGAAACAAGTTTTCCATCTACTTCTAGACCAAATAAACGATGATTAGTAATTAATGTATGTGCCGTTTGTTTTGCTTCCTCTTTCGTAGTAGGAAGATTCACATCTCCGCAAAATTGGTATATCCACTGTTCTATTAATGTTAGCTCATCACTATTTACTTCTCGAAAGACTTCATCTCCGTTCCACTTTTTCTTCACTTGTTTTAATTCATATATACCTTGCTCCATCGCAACAGTAGTTTTCTTATTTCCTAACACTGCAATCTCTTCGGCTAATCTCTGTACAATTTTCTTATTACCGATTAATCCAGGAACATTTGGATATACTTCCGCTAATTTTTTTGCAAGTTCCACGATGTCCTCTTCCGTAATTTCAGACGTAGCAACAATAATTTGTTTCTTCTCTTCTGTTTGAAGAAATACAACCGCAATTTCTTCTCCTTGTTTCGCTATCCCCATAAATATCGGTTGGTGGACCATTTGTAATACGCCTAATATGAGATTATTTTCCTGCTCATTCTTTTCTAGAAATGGTGTAACCTCTTCTTTAAAATTAACAATCTCTTCATATACATGCAATTGAATCATCGACAATCTCTTCTCTCTATTTATAGTTTTATTAAGGTATTGGCGATTAATTCACTAAATCCCTCTTTTACGATTCAATAATATTCGAAGCTAACGTATTCAAATTATTTTCAGCTTGTAAAATTCTCTGTTTTTCCTTTTCAAATACCTCTTCTTCTTGTCGAAATAACTCTTTTCGATTGTTAATCATGCGCTCCATTTCTTTTTTACTCGGCCCACCGTATACATTTCTTTTTTGTATAAAAGCTTCTGGCGATATAATTTCTTTCCACTCTTTTTCTAATAAAGTTATATTAAATTTTTCTTGTAAGTACATATTCACATCTTTCAAATGTAATTCATGAAGCTCCTTTTTCTGCTCCAATAACATATTTGCAATAGCACTCGCTGCATGATGCGCATGCCGAAATGGAATGTCATAGTTTTTTGTTAAAGCATCTGCGAAATCAGTTATCGTAATTGCATGTTTATAGGAACGATTTTTCAACGTTTCTTCCTCAACCTTCATCGTTCGAATAACTGCATTCATAATAGAAAAAACACGAATAGTCTTTTCAATCCCTTTATATAAGTATGGCTGCAAGTCATCCTCTGTATCAACAATATCACCAAATGGTGTATTATGAATCATTTGAAATACTGTAAATGCTTCTCCTAAAGCACTACTCGTAATTGCACGGGCGTGTTCAATGGAAACTGGATTTCGCTTTTGCGGCATAATACTACTAATTTGCACATATGGCTTCGCCACAGTAATACCATCATATTCTTTCGTCGCTAATAGTAAGAAGTCATGGATCCATCTGCTCGTATTCGTCATCATTACCATAAGTAAAGAGCTAACTTCTAATAAATAATCCGCTCCAGCAACAGCATCATATGAGTTCTCAATTACATTTGTAAACCCAAGTAACTCGGCAACTCGCTCTCGTTTAATTGGGAAACTTGTTGTAGCTAGCGCAGCGGCTCCCATTGGGGACTGATTTAAAAGTTTGTACGTTTTTTTCATGCGTTCTAAATCTCTCTGCATCGTATCATAAATCGCTAACGTATAATGACCAAATGTCGTTGGCTGCGCTGGTTGTGTATGGGTATAAGCTGGCATAATCGTTTCCTTATGATCAGCAGCAAGTTGCAATATACTCTCTTGCAATAACAAATGATGTTCCATTAATCGTAATACATACCGTCTTAAACTCATGCGATACATCGTGACACCCATATCATTTCTACTTCTACCAATATGCATATTACTTACAAAATTGCTTTTTGCTTCTTGAGAAATTAAATGTTCTACTAAAAAAAGAGATCTTCATGCTGCTCTGTATAGAGCAATTGCTCTTCTGGCATTCCCTCTACCTTTTTTAACGCGTGTAATATAACTTTAGCTTCTTCCTTTTTCATTAAATTTTCTTCCATCAGCATCGTAATATGCGCTTTATGCACTTGAAACATATCTTTCAATAAGTAATTTCGTTGAAAATTAAATACATGTTGTAATACACAATCCACATATGTTTTCCCAGGGAAATCAGCGCCTTCACTCTTTATAAACTCTTCTTTACTTTGTTTCATCACCTTTTCCCCTTTCACCTAAGTATTACTACCCATCATACCCAGAGATAGCAAAAAAGTGCTTGTACACAAAAATAAACTCGGTGCTCTCTGCACCGAGTTTATTTAATAAAAGTCGCATCATACTTATCACTTTGCAACACTTGGAAATGCAAGTTTGCTAAATGTTTCCGTATTTCTGCACTGTCGTCCTCATTTAAATTATTTGCTAAAAACACTATTTCTGTACAGTTCCCCCGTTTATCCATCGCATAAACTGCTTTTGTAACTGTCCATGGCGTATAGCCGTTTTTTTGCCCTGCATGTCTAAATGTTTTACGGTATTTCTTAGCGCTCATATCTGTTTCAACGATGTTAGCCCATACTTTTTCTTCTGCTTCTGTCAGTCCACCCTTATGATTTGCCTTTTGAAGCAGTACCATATAATCGTTTGCAGAAGCAGCTGGCAATCGATCTGACCAAATTTTATCGTAACGTTCCTCTAAATAAAGAGGAATTTCCTTCTGTAATAATGGTCCCTTCTTTTTTAAGCGCTCATGAATAATCATCGCATATTGACGATATTGCTCTTGAGACATTTCTTTTAACTTTTTCTCTATTTTATATTTCGGAACGTGTAGTTCTTTATGCAAATATCCTGGAATGTACAAAGATGAAACAATTGGAAATAGCGGCTGATGTGCTGGAAGCGATAAACTTTGTAAATTCCGATTAATATTATCTAATCCTAACACTTCCATTAAATATTCAGCATTCGCATTCGAACTAAACTTAACCATTCCTTTTGCCACTTCTTCTAAAGAAATCGCTCCTTCAGTTATCTTACCTGTCTTCTCCAAATACCTTTGCCATCTATCTTGCGCACCACCATCTGTATTCGGTACATAATAACGATTCACATCATTTATGGAAACAAAACTAGACGAATCAATTTTCCCTTCCGTAACTTGTTTCGTAAATTCAAGCGCCACAATTAATTTCATTGTACTAGCAACTGGCAATACAACATTCGGATTTACAGAATAAACGACTTTATCATTTCTTTTTACTAGAAGCGCGCTATTTTTTTCATCTTTATGTTCTTCAATAAAGGATGCGATATACTGCGCATCATCATTATTCGAACTCCAAACTTTTTTCACTAAAAAATTACCCGATATTAGCAAAACGAAAATACCCACAATCACTGCGCATACTATAGTTTTTTTCAAGTAAAATTCCTCTCCTATTGTGTAGCTCTTCTCTATCTATCTCTTACAAACAAAATAATGGAGATGATTATTTTAGTAATCATCTCCATTATTTTAACTTGTATTCTCCCATTATGTCTACGTCATAATTTTAACGAAATCTTCGAGGAATTTTTTATAGTGTAACGACCAACCAATTCGAACCCAATTCTTTAAAGCTTTTGCATCAGGTTGAGGACGAAAATCAGCAATACTCTCTCCTTTTGCAATCCCTACTGTATCTACATCGACACGGCGGTATACATAGTCCAAAATAGAGGGATTTGCCGCAACCATCATTGTAACGACGTCATGTACTGGACTCCCTGTTATTTTCGGATTTAATTTTCTATAAGCTTTATAATAATACGTAAAAATCGGTTCAATTAATTTATTAAAACTTGTTTTAGAATGTTTCGTAATGTACTTTACCATCTCTGGCGTAATTATAGCTTCAGATGTAACATTAAGCGGCACCAATGTCACATTCTTGGCATTTTGCATTACTAATTGTGACGCAATAGGATCACCATGAAAATTAGCTTCTGCGACTGGTGTCACATTGCCAGGCATTAAAAAAGCACCGCCCATTATATAATATTCCTTCACATACTTCATCAATGGTTTTTCTAAAATAAATGCTGTCGCAAGTGTCGTTGACCTACCAGCATCAACTATAATTAATTCTCCTTTATATTTTTCAAGTATGTCAAAAAACTCACAAAAAGGCTTTATATTTGGAGAAAGATTTTTTGGCGGTCGAATTGGTCCTAAACCTTCCGCCCCATGAATTTCTGGATAGTATGTTGTAATATCTCCAGATAAAGGGATTTTCGCACCATTAATAACAGGTATGTCTTCCCGCCCTGCCAGTTGCAATAAATATGCCGCATTACTTGTCGCCTTTTCTTGCGTTACATTTCCATATCCAGTTACTACACCAACAATATCAATATCAGGATGTAACAATCCATACATAATTGCCAAAGAGTCATCAATTCCCGGGTCTCCTAAAAACAATACTTTTTTCATCACCCTCAACTCCATCCCCTCAATTGTTATTAATTTATGAATATTCACAGGATTACAGAATAAAAAGAACAAATTTATACGAAAAAACGCAGTCCTCTAAGGACTACGTTCTCCCACTAACCTATACTGTTTTCTTTACAGCACTCATACTTCCAACAATATAAGCGATAAACGCAAAACAAATTGGGAAGACAACTGTATGTATACCGAACGGATTTGGATAGAAAAGATGGATACACATATATGAGCTTACCCCAACTAAAATAGATGCAAGCGCTCCTGTTGCATTTCCTTTCCTCCAATATAATCCTAATACGATTGGCCAAATGAATGCTGCTTCTAATCCACCGAAAGAAAATAAATTTAACCATATTAAAAAATCAGGTGGTTTAATTGCTGCTGCATAAACGAGCAGTCCTACGATAGCAGTAATCCATAAACTCCCTTTTCTAATCGTACTATCTGCCGCATCTTTATTTATGTAATTTACGTATATATCTTTAATGATTGATGAACTTACAAGTAGCAATAACGAGTTTACTGTAGACATAATCGCTGCCATTGGTGCAGCTAAGAAAACCCCAGCTAACCAAGGTGGCAACACTTCCATCGCGAGTAGCGGCATTACTTTATCTGGTACCGTTATACCTGGAAGTACGACTCGTGCGAACACACCCGTTAAATGCATACCAATCATAATTGTACCGACAACAATCGTCCCAATTATTAACGCTTGATGCATCGCTTTTGAATTTTTATAAGACATGGCACGCACACTAATTTGCGGTAAACCGACAACGCCAATTCCAATTAAAATCCAAAATGATGTCACATATGATTTCGTTAAACTACCATCTGCTCCGAATGGTGTAATTAAATTCGGATTGATTTGAACAAGTTCCTGCATAATCTTTTCAATTCCACCACCGGCAACGACAGTAGCAATTAAGATGATTGTCGTTCCAACTAACATAATGATACCTAATAACGTATCTGATAAAGCAACTGCACGAAATCCACCAATTAATACGTACACAAGTACAGAAAAAGTAAATAAAAATAGTGCTGTTGTATAAGAAAGACCCGTTAGCGACTCGATTAATCGGCCACCGCCGACCCACTGAGCTACTGTTGCTGAAAATAAAAAGATAATAATACATAACGCAGAAAGTATGACAACTGCTTTATTATTATATCTTCCCTTTAAATAATCGATAAGAGTAATGGCTTCCATCTTCCTAGCGATAATTGCAAACTTTTTACCGATAACTGTTAAAACGATATAACCTGTTACAACTTGAATCGCAGACAACAATACCCATCCAAGCCCCATATTGTAAGCAATACCAGGACCACCAATAAAGCTACTAGCACTACCGTATGTAGCAATCATTGTCATCGCTAATAATAAACCACCGAGCTCACGCCCACCTAAAAAATATTCTTGCAAAAATTTATTATGGGCAGTCGCTTGTACACGTCTTGAAGCATATACACCAATTAAAAATACAACGATAAACGAAATTATCATTGGAATGATTACATACCAATTCATCTATTATTCCTCACTTTTTTCTTCCTCATCGAGTGAAATATCTTGAAATACAAAACGAACAACTAAACTAAGTAAAATAACCATAACGATAAATCCAACGATACAGCTATAAAAAAACCATGCTGGAAAACCAAATACATATGTATATTCACTTGGATTTTTACTACCAAGCCCATAAGCAAATCCGTACCATATTATAAAATTGATAATAGCAAGTCCAAGACCAATTAACGCTTCTCTATGGGCGATTCGAAAGCGTGGATCATCATGATAATTCTTCATTTTTCTCCCTCCTCTCACGATGTATTATTGTACCATTGTTCTTCTAGTTTTTCCTACTAGAAAGCAAAAACAAGCAGGATTTTTTATAATCATATAGAAGACTTTCTTACATTACATATTTTTTACAATTGTAACACAAATGAAATTTGAATTTTCAGTATTTGTTAATTATGATTTTAATTAGAGGCTTTCCATCTAGTTTCCACATCCTTGATTTCGGAATAAACGCCGTCTCGTACTGCGTTTACATTATATTTTCAAGGGGGTTATACAATGAGTCAACTAGCTGTAAATCTTCATGAAAAGGTAGAAAAGTTTCTTCAAGGTACAAAAAAGTTATATGTGAATGGATCTTTCATTGAAAGCGCTTCCGGTAAAACGTTTAACACACCTAACCCAGCAACTGGCGAAACACTTGCCGTCGTTTCTGAAGCTGGTCGCGAAGATATTCATAAAGCTGTCGTTGCAGCTCGCATAGCTTTTGACGAAGGTCCTTGGTCTCGCATGAGCACTGCTGAGCGAAGCCGGCTTATGTACAAGTTAGCTGATTTAATGGAAGAACATAAAGAAGAGCTTGCACAGCTTGAAACGTTAGATAACGGAAAGCCAATCCGTGAAACAATGGCAGCAGACATACCACTTGCAATTGAGCATATGCGCTATTATGCTGGCTGGGCGACGAAAATCGTTGGTCAAACAATCCCTGTTTCCGGTGATTATTTTAACTATACACGTCATGAAGCTGTTGGTGTCGTTGGTCAAATTATCCCTTGGAACTTCCCACTTCTTATGGCAATGTGGAAAATGGGAGCAGCGCTTGCTACAGGATGTACAATCGTTTTAAAACCTGCAGAACAAACTCCACTATCTGCCTTATACTTAGCTGAATTAATTGAAGAAGCTGGATTCCCGAAAGGTGTTATTAATATCGTTCCTGGATTCGGTGAATCAGCTGGACAAGCTCTTGTTAATCATCCACTCGTTGATAAAATTGCATTTACTGGTTCTACTCCAGTCGGTAAGCAAATTATGCGCCAAGCATCTGAAACATTAAAGCGTGTTACACTTGAGTTAGGCGGTAAATCACCAAATATCATCTTGCCAGATGCTGATTTATCTCGCGCGATTCCTGGTGCACTTTCTGGTGTTATGTTTAACCAAGGACAAGTATGCTCTGCTGGATCACGTTTATTTGTTCCGAAGAAAATGTATGATAATGTCATGGCTGACCTTGTCCTTTACTCTAAAAAATTAAATCAAGGTGCTGGCTTAAGTCCAGAAACTACAATCGGTCCTCTCGTTTCCGAAGAACAACAAAAACGTGTAATGGGCTACATCGAAAAAGGGATTGAAGAAGGTGCTGAAGTACTTTGCGGAGGAAGTAATCCATTTGATCAAGGCTACTTCGTTTCTCCTACAGTATTCGCTGACGTAAATGATGAAATGACGATTGCAAAAGAAGAAATTTTCGGTCCAGTTATTTCTGCTATACCGTTTAACGATATTGATGAAGTAATTGAACGTGCAAATAAATCACAATTCGGCTTAGCAGCTGGTGTGTGGACAGAAAATGTTAAAACAGCACACTACGTTGCAAGTAAAGTACGTGCTGGTACAGTATGGGTAAACTGTTATAACGTCTTTGATGCAGCATCTCCATTTGGAGGATTTAAACAATCCGGTCTTGGCCGTGAAATGGGATCTTATGCATTAAATAACTATACAGAAGTGAAGAGCGTTTGGCTTAACTTAAATTAAAGAGAAAGAACCTGACCTATCCGGTCAGGTTCTTTTCATTATGTATGTCTTTAAACTTGCAGTCCCCCGCTCACATTTAATACTTCTCCTGTAATATAGGATGCGTATTCTGATGCTAAGAAGGCAGCTGCGTTCGCAATATCTTCTGGCGTTCCAATTCTACCAACCGGAATCGCGCCGACCATCTTTTCTTTCACTTTATCTGGTATCGTTTTTGTCATATCTGTATCCATAAATCCTGGGCAAATCGCATTACACGTAATACCGAAATTTCCAACTTCCTTCGCTGCCGTTTTCGTTAAACCTACAACGCCTGCCTTCGTAGCTGCATAGTTTGCTTGACCTATGTTTCCTTCTCTACTAATTGAAGATATATTAATAATACGTCCATACCCTTGTTGTCTCATGTAAAGCAGCGCTGGTTGCATACAATAAAAAACTCCAGTTAAGTTCACTTGTAATACTTGTTCCCAAGCAGACTTCTCCATTTTATGTAACATTGCATCCCTTGTAATCCCAGCGTTATTCACCAAAATATGTAATGTCCCGAATTTTTGAACGGCATATTCAATTAACGACTTTGCTTCATTTTGATTACTCACATCACATCGATATAAGCTCACTTCATATCCTTCATCCAAGAACTCACGTGTCGTTTTTTGTAATTTCTCTTCATTTACATCACTAATTAATACTTTCGCCCCTAGTTTTGCATACACCCTTGCAATCTCTTTTCCAATTCCCTGTGCAGCTCCTGTTACAACAGCTGTTTTCCCGTTTAAAAACTCCATACCTATCCCCCATTTCTATTACTTATACTGTATATTTCGGCTTTTTACTTTCCAATTCCTCTTTGTATAAAAAAGTCTATTTGTGTCAAACTAACTTTGCAACGTCGCATAAAGTGAAACTTTAATCAGTGGGGATTTTCTTCATCCCCACTGATTATCAGCCCTCACCAATCGGACTTTTATGGGCAGCCCGTCCCCCCTAACTTCTTTGCTTTCACTGAATTTTAAGGTGGGGGTCTTACTGCCCATTAAAGCGGGATAAAGTGCAAGGAGATTGTGTCGAATGAACAAAAAAAATTTCAAACAAAACAAAGCTACTGATGGCATTGATGTAGAGTTCTCTCGTGAACTTGCTGACCACAATGACTTAGAAGCAAACGCACGTGCAAATGCCGCTGATGCACGTCAAAAACGCCAGTCAACTGAAAAATAAGGAAAGCACAACCTTATTCTTTTCAACAGGGACCTACTACCCAACAAAATAAACCGAGAGATATCTCTCGGTTTATTTTCTATATTTTTTTGTATAATGTGCCAAAGTAAGTAGCGGATAAATTTGGGCATAGCTATGATAACGAATATAAAACCCACCAGGTAAACCTGTTCCAGTAGGATATTTTTCATTCACATAAGGATTCGCAAGCAAATATGAAATGCCTTTTCGAATAGCTGGCGTTTCTGTATCATAGTAAGAAATGAGAGCATCTAACGCCCATGCTGTTTGAGATGGTGTACTAAATGGTAAAGTAATGAATCTTTTCTCCATACTACTTTGGCATGATTCTCCCCATCCACCATCTTCATGCTGTATATGTTCAAGCCATAAAGCTGCTCGTTTCAATGATGGATTGTTAGATGGAATTCCGAGTGACCGTAAACCTGTCATAACAGCCCACGTACCATATATATAACAAATCCCCCATTTCCCATACCATGATCCATTTTCCTCTTGTGCATTCATTAACCAATTTATCGCACTTTGTTTTTGTTTCTCAGGTAATTCATTTTGCGTATATGTCCCGAAAAGCTCTAACACTCTTCCTGTAATATCTGGTGTGGAAGGATCTGTAATCATATCACTTGCATTTTCGATTGGTAAATTTGCTAATAATTTGCTCGTCACACCTTTTTCAAACGCTCCCCAGCCCCCATCATTATTTTGTAATCCTTTAACCCAATCAATCCCTTTCTGCCAAGCATTATTTACCTTTTCATTCTCTCTACTTCTTGCCAACACTCTTAGTACAGCAGTTGTATCATCAACATCTGGAACTGTCGTATTTACATCCGAAAAACCCCAACCGCCAGGAATAAGTGCGGGAGCATGTACGCTCCAATCAGCTTTTTTTGTATGCTGTTTTTTTAATAAATATGTTATTGTCTGTTGAATCATCTTGTGATCTTTCGGAACTTGTGCCTCTTGTAACGCATAGCTGAGTAAAGCCGTATCCCATACAGTTGAAGGAGAGTTTTGCAAGTGACTCCCTCTTTCCATCTTCCATATATAAGATGTTATACCAGCTATAGCCTTTTGAATCATTGATGATTGAAGAGAATGCCCTAACGCAAGTAAAGCATAAATCATATAAAACGAGGCAGTTGCGTAACTATATAACGTTCCATTTTCATCAATACGCTCTTTCATGAAACGTTCGACTTCCTCATATCCTTTATGATGTAACGAAAGTGGATACGAGATAATTTGTTTTACATCACTTAATAACGTTTGAAACAAAGGAGACCGATCCTCCCGAAACCATTCTCCGCCCCCGCCCGCAATGTGATTTAAATTTGGCAATAACTTTTTCCCTACTCGAAATCTTTTATTTAAACACACCATCATCGGAATTAAATGGATACGTGCTGAGCTACTCAATTCAAATATACTGAGGGGGGAATCATTCTGTAGAAACATGATTGGTGTTGGTACATGAAAGAGTGAAGGATATTCATATTCTCCATGAATTGCTAATAAAAACTTTGTCATAAAATGAGCACGCGCCACGCCTCCGCGTTCCTTAATGAAATTTTCCGCTCGCTTCATATTCGCATCTTCTTTTGTATATTTTTGCGAAGCAAGTAAGGCGGCATAAGATTGAATGGTAGCTGATAAATTACCTCCCACTTCATCTTCATACAATTTCCACGTTCCTTCATTTGTTTGAAGTGATGCTAACCTTTTTACAAACGGTTCTATCTCTTTATCTCTACCTAATAATTTTAATAAAAAAATCATATGGCAATCTGTTAATGGAGCTCCTTCAAAACAAAATCGCCACGTACCATCTTGCCGTTGCATCGTTTGAAGTGCAGTTGCTCTTCTCGCTATTTCTTCATGCACTTTTTCATATAATAACAAGTTACTCACCCACCCTTTCGAAATCCGTATAACGATATTCAAGAAAGTAGCTGAATATGTATGAATACAAAGAAAAGCAGAACATATAAGATGCTCTGCTTATAAACAATATCCTACTCCGACAATAATCCCTAATAAAGCACCAACTACTACTTCATACGGCGTATGCCCGACAAGTTCATTTAACTTCTTATATTCTGTTTGTCTACCGTGAAAAAACTCATTCAATATTTTCGCCTGTTTACTTACTGCAAGCCTTACTCCTGAAGCGTCATACATAACTATAATGGCAAAAATAGCAGCAATTGCAAATAAAGTACTTTCCACACCTTCCACAACGCCAACACCTGTCGCCAGTGCTGTAACAGTTGAAGCATGAGAACTTGGCATCCCACCTGAAGCGAAAAACTTTGCAAAATCAAATTCACCCGTTTTAAATAATTTAAAGACTACTTTCGTTAATTGTGCTAAAAACCATGAAATTACAGCGGCCATAAGCGGATCGTTATGTAAAATCGTTTCCACGTTCTCAGCTCCCTACTAGCTATAATGGAAATCCTATAGTATCAGTATAAAGAAAAATGCGTAGAAAATACTACGCATTACGATACTTTTGCTGATTTATTTTTTATAAATTTCGGTTGTTTCTGCACCAAGAACTTTGTTTTCGCTACCGAGAATACAACTAATGCAACCCATATACAGAAAAATGCAATCATATGAGTAGATGTGAAATGTTCACCAAATACGAACACACCTAAAATTAAACTAATCGTTGGTGCAATATATTGTAAAAAACCTACCATATAAAGCGGAATAAGTTGTGCTCCTTTTGCAAAATAAAAAAGTGGTAGAGCTGTAACAATGCCCGCTCCTATTAATAGTAATGTCGATGACATTGAGATAGAGCCAAATGAGCCGAAACCATGTACTCCTGTCATTACTAAATAAATAATCGCAAACGGCGTCACTAACATCGTTTCCATCGTAAGTCCAATTGTCGCATCATAGTTTAACAATTTTTTCGTTAATCCATATAACCCAAATGAAAGAGCAAGTGATAAAGAAACCCATGGAATAGCCCCGAAACGTACTGTTAAAATGATAACTCCTACTCCAGCTAAACCAACTGCAACGTATTGCCAAAAGTTTAACTTTTCCTTTAAAACGACTGTACCAAGTAAAATACTAATAAGCGGATTAATATAATAGCCAAGACTTGCTTCAATGACATGATTATGATTAACGGCCCATATGTAGACAAACCAGTTTCCGCTAATCAAGACTGAAGCTATTGTTAATGACATTAATAATTTAGGTCGTTTAAAAAGATTCACGAACTCCCCAATAAACTGACGAAATCTCTTCGTTACACCTAATACGATTAACATAAACACGAATGCCCAAACGATGCGGTGTGCTAATATTTCATCTGCTGGAACTTCCTCAACCCATTTCCAATAGATTGGTAGGATTCCCCACATCGTATACGCACCAGCCGCATATATAATCCCTTTTTTTTGCTCTGCTGATTGACTCCCCATCTTCCTTTTTCTCCTCTTCTCATTTTTTCTCCATTATACGTTCCCACGTGCTCACTTTACCAATAATCAATCTGCATTTCTTTCGACATTTCTCATACAACGAATAATAAACATACCGTTATTACAACAAGTAACGGTATGCCGAAAACAAATTTCTTTTTATGAGTTTTATGATGAAACATATACATACCGATCCAAGCTCCAACTGCTCCCCCAGCTGCTGCTGATAAAAACAACGTACTTTCTGGCGTTCTCCACTGTTTCTTCTTCGCTTTCCGTTTATCAAGCCCCATAAGGCTAAAAGCTATAACATTAATAAGAATAAAATAAATCCATTTCATCGCTTTCTCTCCCTATGAAAAATTCGCTTAATGGTAACATGAAAAAACGATGGAAACAACTGAAGAACACTTTTTATTAATTCGTTACCTTCATATTTACATAGCCAATCAAAAGACTAATTATAGCTATTAAATAGAAAGATGTTATGGGCAAGATCCTTATATTTCATTCCCTTCACCCACTACCATAGCATCAAAAAAACTTCTCTCAATCACTTTTTCATCAAAGTGAAGAACTACAATTAGCCCTACATATAAAGAAACGAAATTTAAAAACCATTCCCCATTATCATCCTTATTAGCTAAGCATTTAAATATCTCTTGAAATTGCATACGCTCGTCTATAGCAACAACCGGTCGCACACCAAAATATTTCAATACGAAATGTAAATCAAGCTGCACGGATAAGGATAAAATATATTTTAATAACTCCGTATAATGAGCAACATTTTTTTGACTATATAGCTTCACGAGCTTTTGATGTAAATGAGCAATCGATAATTCTTCATCAGTCATTTTTGTTGCTTCTATCGTTTCAATCATCTTCTTCATATTCATTACATTTACCCCTCCTGTTACAAAACAAAAGCCAAAGCTTATTTATTTTATAATCAGCAATAATTGAGTATTTCTCGTCTCTCTTTCTTCTTCACTAACTAAGTCATACTTTTTTAGAAGATGAAAGACATCATTTAATATTTCTTGTGAGTGATTACCTTGCAAAAAATTTTTTAATCCTTTAAAAATCTCTTCAGATAAAAAACTCTTTTGACTTTCAAGTTTATTCATTACATCTTCAATAGAATGATCGATATTACACACCATAAAAATCCCTCCTCTATCCTTTATAAATAATATCTTCTGCTAACGATGTAAACACTTCTCCAACAAGAGAATCTTCATCATATACAGATGAACCGCTATTTTCTTCACGTTTTGCAAAAGGTACTTGTGCGATTACTTCTGTTTGCAATTGTTCTGCTAACATTTCGCCGCCGCCTTTTCCAAACAGATAATTTTTCGATCCATCTTGTTCTTCATAATAAGCCATATTTTCCACAATACCTAAAATCTCGTGTTTCGTATGTTTTGCCATTACGCCTACTCTAGATGCTACGAATGAAGCTACATTATGTGGTGTTGTAACGATAATTTCTTTCGCCTGCGGAATCATTGCTGCAACATCAATAGCAACATCTCCTGTACCAGGTGGTAAATCAAGAAGTAAATAATCTAATTCTCCCCAGTGCGTATTCGCAAGGAAATTTTGAATCCATTTATTTAACATCGGTCCGCGCCACATAACCGGATTATTTCCTTCTGTAAAAAATCCCATAGACATAATTTTAACACCGTGACTAATAACTGGAATTGCTGTTTGATCAATCATCGTTGGTTTTTGATTCGTTTCCATCATAGCTGGAATGCTAAAACCATATATATCTGCATCTAATATCCCCACTTTTTTGCCCATACGAGCTAAAGCCGTTGCAAGATTAATTGTTACAGTTGATTTTCCGACTCCACCTTTTCCGCTCGTTACAGTAAGAAATTGTACTCCTGAATCAGGACGAAGCATGTTCGGCATACCAGTTTCTGTTCTAGTATTTTTCTTTAACTTCTCTGTTAAGACTGCACGTTCTTCTTTTGTCATAGAACCGAATGTTAAATCTACTTTTGATGCACCAATTGCGTAAAGTGATTCTTCAATATCTTGTTGAATTTTTGCTTTTAACGGACATCCTTGAATCGTTAGCACTACTTCAAGTTTAACCTCTGTTCCATTCATTTGTATATTTCTAACCATGTTTAACTCCACAATACTTTTGTGTAATTCTGGATCCTCTACATGTTTTAACGCATTCATTATTTGTTCTTGAGTAAGCATAGAACTCATCCCTTCTCGTATTCGAATTTATATATAGCATCTTCTTATCGTTTCAAGAAACGCTTATTATCCACCACTAACAGGCGGGATGAATGCGACAATATCTCCAGCTCGTATCATCTCTTCATTCGTTACAAACTCTTCATTAACAGCCACCATCACTCTATCAAGCGATTGTAAACTATAGTTTGCTTTGAGCCATTCTTTTAATTGCTGCACAGTCATTTCTTGTTTTTCGGAAATTACGAATCGATCTAACCCGACTTCCTCACGCAAATTTGCAAACAGTAAAATTGTAATCATTTTCTCATTCTTCCTTCTTCGGTTTTCCTGCTGGATATGGTGTATTTTCAAGTTGATCGCCAATCCACATCGTCCCATCTTCCCAAAATTCTTTTTTCCATATTGGGACGATTCGCTTTATACGTTCAATTGCGTATTCATTCGCTTCATAAGCTACTTTGCGATGCGGTGATGAAACTGCGATGACTACCGCAATATCCATTATTTCTAGCCGGCCTACTCGGTGCGTAATTGCTATTTTTGCGTCCGGCCATCTTTCACTAATTTCTTCACCAATTCTCATAAGTTGTTTTACTGCCATCGTTTCATATGCTTCATACTCTAAATGTAGCGTTCGTCTTCCTTTTGTTAATTCTCTCACTGTACCAATAAAAGTTGTAATCGCACCTGCGTCTCTTCTTGCAACCTTATTTGTTACTTCTTCAACTACAATCGGTATATCTACAATTTCAAATAGCACTTGTCCCATTAGAATCACCTCTCACTTTATAAAATGTCCAAGGCCATTCACTACCTTCGTTATCTTCCAACAAGAGAACATCTACGAACATATCTTTTTTATACCCTCTCGTACCACCTGGAAGTACAATAAATATATTTGTCTCTGCTAGAGAAGAAACTGAGCTAGATTTATCAAACCCTGACGGATAAGCGATTAACTGCCCTTCGTTATATGTTAGTTTTCCTCGTACAAATCTTGTAAATGGATTTGGCTTTAAAAAGTCTTCTCCTAATAACGCTTTTTCTCTTTTTACATGTGCTTTTTCACTAAACATATACGTTCGAATACAAGGTCTTACAAACAATTCAAATCCTACGTAACAAGCAGATGGATTTCCTGATAAACCGAATAATAACTTGCCATTTAATTGCGCTACAGTCGTAACACTTCCTGGCCTCATTGCAACTTTATTGAAAAGAACTGATGCACCTAATTTTTCATATATAGCTGGCAAATAATCGTAATCCCCTACTGATACACCACCTGTTGTAATGAGCATATCTACTTGGCTTATTGCTTCTTTTACAGCCGTAAAACACGTATAAAAATCATCGCTAAACTTCCCAAAATACTTTACTCTTCCGCCTGCTCTTCGGATTTGAGACAATATCATATACGTATTACTATTTCGGATTTTCCCTGGCTGTAATGAATCGTTTACATCCAGTAATTCACTGCCAGTCGCTAATAGTCCAACTACAGGCTTTCTCGCAACTGGCACCTCGCTATACCCAAACGTAGCAAGAAGAGCTGAAATGCCTGGATGAATGTATGTTCCTTTCTTTGCAAGAACCGTTCCTTTACGAGCATCTTCACCTTGAAAAGAAATATTATCGCCCGTTTTGAATGACCGTTTCAATTCCATATACTTACTGCCAGCCTCCTCATATTGACGGGTCAGCTCTAGCATAACAACTGCATCACATCCACTCGGAATCTGTGCTCCCGTCATAATTCGAACTGCTTGAAACGGACCTACTTTCTCATCGAATAGCGATCCTGCACCAATTTCACCCACTACTTCAAATACAATTGGCGTTTCATAACTTGCTAAATTCGTATCTTCTGCTCTAATAGCAAACCCGTCATACGGTGAACGATTAAATGACGGCACATCATGGTCAGCTACTAAATCCTCTGCTAATATACATCCGTAAGCTAATTCAATAGGTAGTAGCTCCTTTAAGCCGTTATGAGCAAATCCCATCACTTTACGAACAGCCTCTTCAACTGTGATTGGTACTCTTCTTTCCATTGTTGACAACCCTTTCTATTAGCCGAATACGCGATAATATAGTTGTTTCGCTTTCGAAATATCATTTGTGCCATGAATAAAAACACGACCATCCCGAAAAACAACGATGCGGTACTCATCTAATTGGCAAGATAGTAAATACGGATTCCGATTTACTTCCCCCACTTTTTTTAATACTTTTTCTATATCATCAAAATTGTATTTTCTATTGTCTACTGGTCTAATTTGAACTGTATTTCTTCCGCATAAAGCAGCTACCTTCGTTTGATTTTCGTATAATAAATAAGGATAAATGCGATTCAAACCGCATGAAGAGCAATTGTCTGTCTTGATTTTCCCTAGTTTTATAAAATGGTTTTGATTACTCCATATATCAAATATGAAAAATGTTTTTCTAATTGCTGCAAAATCTTCTACTAAAATTTTGAGTGCTTCCGCCACTTGATATGCTGCGACGATTTGTACAGTCGGGCTAATAATTCCAGCTGTATCACACGTCACACCTGTAACTGGAACGTTCTTCAGCACACAATGTAAACAAGGTGTCTCTTGCGGAATAATTGTACAACTCATACCGTACGAGCCAACGCAAGAACCATATACCCACGGGATATTATGTTTTTGTGATAAGTCATTTATTATAAATCGGATATCGAAATTATCTGTTGCATCAATGATTACATCGACATTTTCTAATAGCCCTTCCAAGTTTTCTACACACGCATCCATTACGAAAGCATGTATTTGTACTTCCGAATTAAGTTTTTCTAACCGATTTTTAGCAGCGATTGCTTTTGGCAATTTCTCTCTTGCATCTTGTTCAGAGTACAATTGTTGCCTTTGTAAATTACTCCATTCAACGTAATCACGATCTATGATCGTCAACTTGCCAATACCTGCACGTACGAAACTTTCGGCACTTGCACTTCCTAATGCGCCTACTCCTACAATTAACACATGTTTATTTCGAATTTTTTCTTGCCCTCTACTCCCAATTGATTTAAACAAATGTTGTCGTGAATACCGCTCAGCCATTACATATACCCTTCCTCTCACGAACTCTATTTCATATTAGAATGTTGTTTTTGATAACAAGCAAAGTACGCAAATCCAACAAAACCAGCCCCGCCAATTACATTTCCGATAAAGACAGGAACAAAATTTTTAGCAAGATCCATCCATGTGAGATGACCTGCAAAAATAACTGCTGAGATGACAAACATATTTGCTACCACTTGCTGAAATCCAATCACTACAAATGCCATAATGGGAATCCAAATTCCGATTATTTTTCCGACAAAATCACTCGTCCCATAAGCAAGCCAAAGCGCCAAACAAACGAGCCAATTACACCCAATTGCTAAAATTAAAGTTCTTCCAAAAGATTCATGTAACTTGCCTTCTGCTATCGCTACCGTTTTATTTAAATAATCCCCCTCTGTTAATCCGCCAAGATGACCGAAACAATACGCTACGAAAATAGCTCCTACAAAATTCATGAAAGTAATCCAAATCCAGTTATTTAGCACACTAACCAATGTAATTTTCTTTGCATATAGCGCCATAGACAGTGACATCATATTTCCGGTAATTAATTCTCCTCCCGCTAATACAACGAGCATGAGTCCAACAGGAAAAACCGCTCCTCCTAAAACATTTACTAAACTCCCCAGCGCTCAGGCAAATTACCTAAAACGCGAATGTTAAGTAAAAAACCTAGCGAAATAAACGCTCCTCCTAAAAAACCGAGAATAAGCATTGCTGGCAAGGTCTGACTTACTTTTTGAACACCGGCCTCAATGACAAGCTCAGCAATTTGTTCCGGTTTATGAAATGCCATTACTAATTCCTCCATTTTCTCCAAATAAAAAAGCAGCTTCAAAAAACCTCCTCAAAATAAAGGTTTTTGAATGCTGCTTAATTTCTCTGCACATCTTTTACAGAGAGATCAACCATCACTTTTACTATAAAATAGAAAATCTACAACCATTGCACATCTTCCATTTTGTATATACTTCATCATATTGTCACTTATATATATCAACCACCAATATGTGACATTTCAATTTTAGGTGCTCTTTTTTTACTTGTATGACTTAAGCGTTCATCTGAATAACGATCTTCTCGTTTGTTCCATATATCGCGTACGACATCTGTTATTTCCTCGTCAGTGTATTCTGATCGAAGCAGTTCTCTCAAATCATTTCCTTTAGAAGCGAACAAACAAGTATATAATTTTCCTTCTGCAGAAATACGAGCTCTCGTACATGAGGAGCAGAAGGAGTCTGTTACTGATGAAATAATACCTATTTCTTCATCACTTCCAATATAACGATAGCGAGTCGCAACCTCTCCTGCATAATTCGCTTCTATTCGTTCTAATGGCATAACTTGATGAATCGTATCTACTATTTCTTGTTTAGAGACAACCTCTTTTAAATCCCAACCGTTATAATTTCCAACGTCCATATACTCAATAAAACGAAGAATATGTTTATTTTCCTTAAAGTATTGCGCCATCTGCAAGATATCCTGTTCGTTTTTCCCCTTTTGAACGACCATGTTTATTTTAATTTTCATACCGACTTCAGCTGCAGCTTGTATTCCTTCCAGAACCCTTTGTACTTTGCTTCTATTACCATTCAAATAGAAAAACCGCTCTTCTTCTAAGGAATCTAAACTAACTGTCACACGTGATAAACCCGCCTTATATAAATCAGGAGCAAACTTTTTAAGTAACGATCCATTAGTTGTTAAACCGATATCCTCCACACCATCTATTTTATTCAGGCGCTCGATAAGCTGCGGAAGACCTCTTCGAAGTAACGGTTCTCCGCCTGTAATCCGTAATTTTCTAACACCTAAAGAAACGAAAATACGCGTTATCCTTTCAATTTCATCAAAAGATAAAATTTTATCATTAGACAAAAACGAGTAATCAGGACCAAATATTTCTTCTGGCATACAATATCGACAGCGAAAATTACAGCGATCAGTAACTGAAATACGTAAATCCTTTAACGGACGTTGTAGTTTGTCTAATGTGACAGATTTCATATTTATTGCCTCGCTTTTACTTAGTTTATATTTAAAACACGCTCCGGATGCGTATATACATTTAAGGATTCATTCCGAATAAATCCTATCGTAGTAATACCTAATTCTTCAGCTAGCTGTAAAGCCAACTCAGTTGGAGCTGATTTTGACAGTATAATTTCACAACCAATTTTTGCAACTTTCAATAATATTTCCGAAGAAATACGACCGCTAAAAACAATAATTTTATCTCTTATAGAAATATTATTTTTTAAACAATAACCGTAAATTTTATCTAACGCATTATGCCTTCCGATATCCATTCGACTTAAAATAATACCATTCACATTGCACAAAGATGCATTATGAACGCCCCCTGTATGACGAAATGTCTCCGCAGATTGCTGCATTTCTTTCATTAATCGAAAACAGTCTTCTGCAGTAACTTGTACATGGACGCCATTCATTTTCTTTGCACTTAATGCATCATTCGCAAAAACAAATCCTTGTCTACTCATACCACAGCATGAAGTAATATAACGTTTATTTTGCATTTGTTCGTAATACGGATTTACTTTTGCCGTCGTGACATGTACAAATCCTTCTTTCTCTTGTACCCATATGTCATCAATATCTTCATACTTCCGAATGATTCCTTCAGATGCTAAGAAGCCTATTACCATATCTTCTATATATTCTGGAGTACTAACCATTGTAACAAACTCCTGTCCGTTCATTTTAATCGTGACTGGAAACTCTGTTACAATGCTGTCCTCTATATGTTTAAACGCCCCTTGTTCATAACGAAAGATTTCTCTTTCTACCTGTATCGGTTTCACGATCAGTATCCTTCTCTCACGTTATATTTTTATCAAAAACAAATACCGAAACTGCAATATCTTCTTCTACTTTCATATCTGAAAACAAATTCACTAATTTCGCTCCAACAAGTTCCTCCAAATGTTCACGGGAATTTGCAGCATACACTTCTTGAATCATTTTCGTTCTAGCCATATGAACCATTTCCGCACCGTCCATTGTACTTGAAATGAATTTTTCAGTAGGTGTTAAGTTTCCGTAAAGAGTCGCAATCGCCATATTTTCAGCAAAAACAGTATGAATTCGTTCTGGCCCTTTTCCGAAAAGTTCCTTTCGAAGTTTTCGAATCATATCATTAAATTCATGTACTTTTTTTGACATACAATTATACCTCCCAAAAAACCTCATTTTACTTTATTATATATTTTACCAAAATGAGCCTTCCGCCCAAACTATTTCGTACAAACATTTGGGCGAAAGGGTTCACTTCATGAAGTTTATTCTTCTTTTAATCCTTTTCCCATACCTTTTAAGAAATGAAGCCCAAACCCGATAGCACGGTTAATGTCTGGATCTTTCAATACTTTCATAAGATCGAATACCCCTACTTTTTTATTACTCTCTAGATGTTCATTACCTTTTTCTAGCCCTACTAATAAGCTACCTATAAGCTTTTTCGTAAGCTCCGGATCAAGTTCTGTTAAAGCACCCGCAGCCCCCATCATATTATTAATTAAATTTGTAACGGGCTCACGAGTCACTTGACCAAGAACAATCTTTGCGATTGGTTCTTTCGCCTTTAGCATAGAATTTGCTGCTTCTAGCATGCCAATATCATTCAATTCCCCTACTATATTAAACATTTGATTTAGAGCGTCTTCATTATTAGCTAGAAGCTCTTTTAAATCGTCTAATTTTTTCTGTTTTATTTCTTCCTCAGTTAATTCTTGTTTTTGAATCATTTTTATAGGTGCAGCCATATTTTTCTCCTCCTACTTATCCGTTAAATGCACATACCCTGGACGTGCCCACTTACGATGTACCTCAATACCAGATTGAGGATGACGTTTTTTATTACGCGGGTTCGCTTTTGGCATCGGATTTTCGCCATCAACTTCCAGCACTTCCATACGCACTTTCGTCTGTTTATAAGCAGGTGTGTTCGTACGCGTATCAACGGCAGGACCTGTTAAGAAATTAATTGCTGTTTCATTATCTGTAGAGTTCATCGGTAAATATAACTCATTCGCTTTTACACGATCTGTTACAAGTGCACGTAATTTTAACGCTCCAAACGGAGAGACAAGACGGACTAATGAACCAGTTTTTACTCCACGTTCTTTTGCAAGTGCTGGAGAAACTTCAACGAAAACGCCAGGCACTTTCGTTTGAATACCTGTTGATTTATTTGTCATATTCCCTTCATGGAAGTGCTCAAGCATACGACCATTGTTAATATGAAGGTCGAACTCAGCTGGGAATTCAGCTGGGCGCACCCAGTCAGCAATCGCAAAACGAGCTTTTTTATCCGGGAAGTTAAATCCATCTTGGAAAAGAAGCGGTGTATTCGTTCCATCAAAACTTCCCCAATGGAAACTATTCCATCCTTCCAATACTTCATAGTTTGCTTGTGAAAATAGTGGTGATAAACTTGCCATTTCAGCAAAAATTTCACTTGGATGACTATAACTCCAGTTTGCACCTAATTTATTCGCAACTTCCTGCACAATCCACCAGTCTGGCTTCGCATCTCCAAGCGTAGGAAGAACTTGATATAGTCTTTGAACACGACGCTCTGTATTTGTGAACGTACCTTCTTTTTCAAGAGATGGCGCTGCTGGTAATACAACATCTGCATATTGAGCCGTTTTAGATAAGAAAACATCTTGCACAACGAAGAAATCAAGGCTTGATAATACTTCATGTACATGATTCGCATTAGAGTCTACAAGAGCCATGTCTTCTCCGACAAGATACATAGCTTTCATTTTCCCTTCGTCAATCGCGTGAAGCATTTCAATATTATTCAGACCTGGTTTGCTATTAATTTTCACTCCATAAGCCATTTCAAATTTCGCACGTTCCATATCGTTCGTAACGTGTTGATATCCAGGAAGCCATCCTGGTAAAGTACCCATATCACAAGCACCTTGTACGTTATTATGACCTCGAAGCGGATATGCACCAGCGCCTGGACGACGATAATTACCTGTTGCAAGTAGTAAGTTTGAAATTGCAGCGGAAGTATCAGATCCACCTGTATTTTGCGTTACCCCCATTCCCCAAAGGATACATGTACCATCTGCATCACGAATCATTTCAGCCATTTGAATCAGTGTTTCTTTTGAAATACCAGTCATTTCTTCTGCATATTCAAGTGTATATGCTGTAAGGCTCTCTTTGAAATCTTCAAAGAAATTTACATTCTCATCAATAAATCGTTGATCGTGCCAGCCTTGATCAATCATATATTTCGTAACAGCCATTAACCATACTTGATCTGTTCCTTGTTTTGGACTAATAAAGACATCTGAACGCTCTGCCATTTCTGTTTTACGAAGATCAGCCACAATTAATTTTTGTCCGTGTAATTTATGTGCACGTTTAATACGTGTAGCTAAAACAGGATGACCTTCTGTCGGATTACAACCTACAATAATAACAAGACCAGATTGTGCAATATCTTTAATCGTTCCAGCATCTCCGCCCATACCAATTGTACGGAATAATCCGTCTGTCGCTGGTGATTGACAATAACGTGAGCAGTTATCAATATTATTCGTTTCAAATACTTGTCGAGCTAATTTTTGAATCACATAATTATCTTCATTCGTAATTTTAGATGAAGAAATAAAACCGATAGCATCTTTACCGTACTCTTCTTTAATCGATCCTAATTTACTTGCAACTACATTCAACGCTTCTTCCCATGTTGATTCAACAAACGTTCCATTTTTACGAATTAAAGGTTTCGTAATTCGTTCTTTAGAATTTACGAAATCCCAACCAAATTTTCCTTTTACACAAGTAGAAATTGCGTTAACTGGCGCATCAGAAGAAGGTTGTACTTTAAGAATTTTACGCCCTTTCGTCCACACTTCAAATGAACAACCTACACCACAAAATGTACATACTGTTTTCGTTTTCTTCGTACGAGTATCACGCATGGCCGCTTCCACTTCTGATACCGCAAAAATACCGCTATATCCAGGCTCTACTTCTTTAATTAAATCTACCATCGGTTCAAGAATATCTGGCTTTAGTCCCGTCATAAATCCAGCTTCACCGAGCATCGTTTTCTCCATTAAAGCGTTACAAGGACAAATGGTTACACATTGACCACAACTAACGCATGAAGAATCATTAATATTTACTCCTTCATCCCAAATCACTCGTGGGCGTTCCGCTTCCCAGTCTATCGATAATGTTTCATTTACTTGTAAGTTTTGACACACCTCTACACATTGACCACATGCAATACATTGATTCGGGTCATAACGATAAAACGGATGCGTCATATCAACTTCACTTACATCTACTTTCGGTTCATAAGGATATTTTTGATGTTCAATTTCCATTAATTCTGCCGTATTATGCAGTTTACAGTTCCCATTGTTGTTGTCACATACTGTACAGTATAATAAATGATTTTCTAGTAACCGATCCATCGCCTCTGTTTGTGCTTCTTTCGCACGAGTAGAATTACGTTCAATGTTCATACCTTCTGTCGCTACTGTCGAACAAGAGCGCATTAACTTTCCGTCAACTTCTACAATACAAGTGTCACATGTTTGAATAGGATCTACTTCTGGCACGTAACAAATTTGCGGATGTTCAATCCCGTTCTCATTTATAACACCCAATATCGTTGAACCGGGCTCCGCTGTATACTTTTTTCCGTCAATTGTAATATGAACCATGTTGTTATTCATGGTCTTTCCCCCTTTTTGAGAATAAAAAAACTCCACCACGAAAATATACGCACCACATTTCGGCACGTTATTATCATGGTGGAGTAGTTTATTAGCACATCTTGCTAAAATACCAATCCATTTATTCATAAATAAAACGATAGAGTCATAACAGGTCATATCACGATTCCATCTTTAACACTATAATTATAGCGTTAAAGTTAAAAATATACAATATAAAATTTAAACTACGCATATGTCCGTATGGAACTATCCATAATAACCCATATAAAGTGAAACTTTAATCAGCCCTCACCAATCGGGATAAAACATAACAAGGAGTAAGCAAACAAATGGGGTCTTTTAATAAATGGATTCGTGGTGAAAAATCTTTTTCTAACCAAGAGCAAGCTGATCACACATTAAATAAATCTATTTCTTCTTCCCTTTCCCTTAATTTAAAGCACTTGTCCAAACTGTTTAGCGGTATTCCAGAATTAATAACACGCAATTTTCCATTAAAAAACGGACAGGAAGCTGCACTTATATATATGGAAGGACTTGTAGACAAAACTGTTATTAACGTAAACATCCTTCGTCCTCTCTTATTTAAAGAGTGGAATGAAGACGATTTTTGGGAAGCCTCTGTTTCTATCGGAAATATTAAAAAGATTGAGCAGTGGACAGACATTGAACAATCTCTTTTACACGGCAAAAGTATTTTATTTATAAACGGGCAATTATCCGCTTTAGAGCTTGATACGCAAGCGGCACCAAAAAGGAGCATTGAAGAGCCTACAACAGAGAGCTCCATAAAAAGCTCACACGAAGGATTTAATGAAGTAGCGAGCGACAGCCTTGCACTTATTCGTCGATATATTCCAAATCGCGAATTGAAAGTGAAGGAATTCACTGTTGGTGAACGAGCTACTTCAAAGGTTTTTTTGCTTTATCTAGCAGATGTTGCGGACGAAGATGTCGTAAAAGAAATGGCATCCCGTATCGAATCAGTAAAAGTGGATGCGATTCTTACTACTGGTGAATTAGAGGGGTTTGTTGAAGATAATTCCTTTACTCTCTTTCCGCAATTATCAATAACTGAACGCCCTGACACAACAGCACATCATATTCTAGATGGGCGAATTGCTGTTGTTGTAGATCGTTCACCAGGCGTATTAATTGGACCAATGACTTTTTCAGCTTTTTTTCAGACGATAGATGATTACAGCTTCAGGCCAATGATTCCATCTTTTATACGATTACTTCGTTTCACTGGATTATTTATTGCAATTTTTGCTCCTGCTCTTTATATTGCTATGATTTCCTTTCATTATGAAGTGATTCCACTTAAATTATTGTTAACGATTGGAGAATCTCGAGCTAAAATTCCTTTTCCTCCTATATTAGAAGCACTTTTGATGGAATTAGTACTTGAAATGCTCCGCGAAGCTGCAGTTCGGCTTCCGGGTCCCGTTGGACAAACCATTGGCGTCGTAGGAGGGATTGTCATCGGACAAGCTGCAGTTCAAGCAGGAATAGTAAGTAATGTCATGGTTATCGTCGTATCTATTACTGCAGTCGCTTCTTTCATCATCCCTAATCTAGAAATGTCTGCAGGAATTCGACTTCTTCGCTTCCCAATGATGATAATTGCCTCTTTATTTGGTGTCATTGGCATTATGGTTGGGATGGCAATCATTATTATTCATATACTTTCTATGGAATCTCTCGGTGTTCCTTATGGTAGTCCTTTTTCTCCGTTATTTGCTTCGGATTTAAAAGATATTCTTATACGTTTACCATGGAAAATAATGAAGAAGCGTCCACTATCCCTTAACTTAAAACAAGAGAATCGACAACGCGATATAGAAGGAACGGAGGAAGAGAAGTGACAAAGCGTGCAAAGAGGGAGATTAGTTTATTTCAATACATTTTAACGATTAGTGGTGTTCAAGTAGGATTCGGTGTCCTTACACTTCCTCGTGAAGTTGCACAAGGGGCGAATACAGATGGATGGATTTCTATTATTATTGGATGCGCTATCACTACTTTAGTCAGTCTATGTATTGTAAAAATTATGGAAAAGCATCCTGGGCATACTTTACTTGATATGCTGACTCGTTATCTTGGGAAGTGGCTAGGAAAATTCGCTATGCTTCTTTGGATTTTATACGCTATACTTGCTGCGGTCTCCTTAATCTTTTCTCTTTTATATGTCATTCACATTTGGATTTTACCTAGAACTCCAATGTTTTTAATTATGATTTTGCTTTCTATTCCAATGCTTATGCTTGCATGTAAAGGTGTACTTATTATTAGTCGCTTTGCCGTTTTCACTGTGCTTTTTACCCTCTGGATACCATTACTATTGTTTATCCCTCTTAAAGATGGTCATTGGATATATCTTCTTCCCTTTCTAAAGGAAGGATGGCTACCAGTTGTAACCACAGTGAAATCAACTATCATTGCATCTCTCGGATTCGAGTTTGCATTCGTCCTTTATCCCTATCTAACTAACAAATCAGCTGCAAAAAAAGGCATCGTTCTTGCAAATATGATTACGTTATTCGTCTACCTACAAGTTACGTTCGTTTCTTTCGTTTATTTTAGCCCAGATGGTATAACTAAGTTTTTATGGCCGACTCTTTCTCTTATTACACCATTTCACTTTTCATTTCTGGAACGGTTTGAAATTATCTTTTTGTCATTTTACCTCTTCATTATTTTCGATTCGTGCATTCCTTATATTTTTACCGCTTCAGATGGAATCAATCAATTACTTAACAAAAAAGGGAGTTCGTTACCTGTTTGGATTTTATTATTCGGATGCATTTTCGTTCTATTCTTTTATATCCCTTCCTCTTACCAAATAAGTGCGTTGCGAGAATTTTGGGGAGCTGCCAGTTATTTTATCGTTTTTCTATTTCCAGTCGTATTTCTCTTATACATGACACTATATCAGTATTGGGAAAGGAGAAGAGTTTAAATGAGGCGCTTTATTCATTTCACTATACTTTGCTTTCTCATAACCTTTTTAACAGGCTGTGGAGATCGTCTAGACTTAGAAAAACAATCGATTTCATTAATTTACGGCTTTGACGCAAAAGCAAAAGGTAAATTAATTGTGTACCACGTAAACCCTATTTTTAATGAAGATGTGGAGAAAAAGTACGAAACTCATGAAGCGAAAGTACGTACACCCCGAGAAGCAAAAGCAACGTTTAATAGTTCAAGTAGCGGTTTAGTGTCTACAGAAAAGTTACAGCTCATTTTATTTAGCACGAAATTTTTAAAACAAGAAGGTGCTATGCCTTACCTTGATGTTTGGTACCGCGATCCTAAAAATACAGGAAACATGCGCATGGTTGCAGTAGACGGGCCAATTTCTTCTGTTATATATAATAACTTTAAAGATAAACCTGCTCTTCCTGAGTATTTAACAGATTTAATTAATACAAATAAATTATACAATCGGACAGTTTTCACACCATTTCATGAATTTCATAGACAAACGTTTAATAAAGGTATAACACCTGCTATTTCAGAAATAAAAAAAGGAAAAAAAGATGTTATCGTTACAGGCTCTGCACTTTTAACTTCTCGCGGAATTTATAAGATGTCTTTAAATCGCTATGAAAGTGCCCTTCTGCTCATGTTGCAAAAAAAAGCTAATATACCTGTTTCACTTACAATGAAAATCCCTTCGCATTCAGTTGAAAGTAATAGTCATCTAAAAGATACAGAAGGTGAAGATTTCGTATCAATAAACGTTCTTAGCATGAATCGTGATATCCGTACAGGCTATAGCGATAACCACTTCAAATTTAATGTTAAAATGGATTTAAAAATTGCCGTATCTGAACTTACATTCAATATGGATATAGATAAAGATAGGAAGAAATTAACTTCTCTTATTACAAAACAACTAAACAAAGATTTGAACAATTTAATCCACAAAATTCAAAAACAACAACTCGATCCATTCGGATTTGGTGATTATGCGAGAGCGTTTCAATATGAAGAATGGAAAAAAGTTGAAGACGCTTGGCCGAGTGTCTTTTCAAAAGCTAACGTGAAAGTAACACCTACGATTAAAATTTTAGAAAATGGGATTATTAAATAGCAAAAAAACACGCTACTTGCTCTTATACGTTTAAAGAGTAAGTAGCGTGTTATCATTTTTATTTTGAAGCTTCTTATACAGTTACACTTCTGTTTCTTGTTCTTCACTTTCCGCTTGTTCCAATCTTTGCTGCTCCGCAATTTCAGCTGAAATCATCCCATAATAAATTTCTGGATACAATCCAAATATTTGATATACACTTCCTAAAAACGGCATCGGAATCCCTCTTTTCTAAAGTTGTATTGCCACTTTTAAGGATTCCCTTTTCATTCATTATACATTCGTTTTTGGCGTTTCTTCTTCATCATGAACGCTTAATAAATTTTGCCATTTTTTATAAGGCGCACTATTTGGATCTACGTATCCTTTCGCGTACGAACGATCCCACAATTGTTTAATAAACATTTCTTTCTCTTTCTTGGCAACCATATCGGCACCTGTACCGTAATAGTTTTGGAAATATAACTCAATTTCATCAAGGAATAACCTTAATAATTCATCAGAAGTTTCTTCTAACGTTGGATCATATTTCGCTTCACGGTCATACATTAAAATCATATCTAAAATATTATGGACATGCTCTTTACGTAGCCATCTAATATCTTGAGCACCTAATACAAATGGATGTGTATATAAATGCCCACCTTGTATCATCGCCTTTTCTTGTTCTTCTTCAAATCTGGATAAGATGTTTTCATAAATGAACGGATTATGAAGTAACGCTCTGTGCAATTTATAACTTTCGCTTGAAATATTTTTCCCCATCGACTGAATTAAGAAACTACGTCCAACGCCGTTATATTGATACACGAATTGACCATCAACAGCAACTAAACTAATCCAGCGATATATATACGCGTATAGAAGAGCTCGATTACATTTATCATAATCTAACTTCGTTTGCGTTGCATTTAAGTCTGGCATGAATGCTGGTAAGTGCCAATACTTATCTAAATGCGGTGTTAAACTAGATTTTTTACTATTCAACTTGTTTACACGGCGATAGTACGACTGAAAATAATCACCTTTATCATTCATAAATCCATTTGCAATATGTCCAGACGAAAGCTTAGGAAAGTCTTGTAGTGATAAACCGTAATGTGCACGATAACAAATGACTTCAAATGGCGAGAAAGCTTCATTTACTGTATCTTTTTCTTTAAACATTTCTTGCATTAATTCCTCTTGCAGTTCTTTCTTTAAAGATGGGTGTATACCCCAATATTGTAATTCCCTATGATGAGAAACTTTCGGCACGAATGGACTTGCTAAATGGAACAAGTCTTCAATTTTTTCACGAACATATTCATCACGATCACGATTCTTATAATCCGCTTCTTTTCGTAATGCCTCAACGATATTCAGCTCTAATTTATCGCGATAGCGTATTTGTAATTCATCATAGCAATAACTTAGTATGTGCTCACGATAAAAGTCTTCTACCTTTTTCGATTGAATTTCTTCTGTTTTCGCATCCCGGCAATATTCTCCGTATAAGCTCATATAAATTTCTGCTGATATATCTTTCGGTAATACACCTAAATATAAATGTTGTTGCATATCTTGCCATATCTTTTCTTGTAACTTCTCTTCCGCTAATACGTATACATTCGTTGGGTTTGTTTTCCCTTCAAATTCTTTGCTTCGTTTTTGAATTTCGAACAATAAATTTTCACGTGTTTCATGTAAATTATCAAAAAACCTTTCCCAATATTGAATCATTTTATTAACCGCTTGATATAACGATTGATACACGAGTTCTAATAGCATTTCTTTACGGTATTCGTTTAATTTGTGTACGTACTGCGTTACAATATCTTCAAATTCCTTTTTAAATAAACGCTGCTGGTTATTAATCATTTTTCCGAACCAACCTTGTTGTTGCGCAATTTCTACTCGACGTACAGCTGTTACCGTTCCATCAATGTTACTCACATTAAATTTCTTATCGTAATTTTGAATTAAATTACGCTTTTGTTCATTATTTTCATGTAGTCGATTCATTTTTTCCACTAACTGCTTTCGAATTTCATACAACATAAAACGAGCTGCTACTGGATGAACTGGATCTGTTTTCTTTAAAAACCATGTATTTAATTGATATGACTGGCCTTCAGAACCACTTGGTGAAAAACGGTCTGATTCAATCATGTCATATAAAAGTGTCGTTACATGTTCATGTACACGGCTCGGAATCGCATACGCATATAAACGAACCGCATGATCGACCCTTGCTACTTCACCTTTCATTTGTTCCGTCATTTTTAGCTTCGCAGCCGAAATTTTACACTCATGCTGCAGACGATTTAATTCCTCGTCTTTTTGTACCGTACGCTGTACATAACTCTCTACAGCTTCTAAAAACAGTTTAGATTTCGCAACACCAACCTTGCCGCCTTCTGCTCCTTCACGCGTTTCATTGTACATTTGTCTATAGAAAATATGAGCCTGCTCTGGACGAGTAGCAAGATGTTCTAAATCTTCTAAATAACTTTTCCCGCGCTCTGGCTTTTCACGCTGCATACCCCGTTTTACATCTTGGTCATATCTATGCTTCTTCTCTTGAAACAATTGATCTAAATGAAGCCACGATTCATCTAAACCTTGCACGGCCCATTTTAAAGCACAATATTTTAACACATGCTCATATGGATAAATAATCTTTGCCGTTCCGGCCCCGCAATATCGCCCTTTCCCGCTTGATTCTGCTAATTGCTGAATTTGATTATCTTCCTGTGCAAAATGATTTGCAGACATCGGACTAAATAATTGTAAATAAATCGTATTTGCCATTTGCTCCATATAATCTGATAAATTATGCAGATGGTGTCCATGTAAATTTTCGTAATCGTATAAAAAACAATAATTGTACGGTAAATGGTGTTGTTTAATCGTGTGATTTGTTCTCCCATCCTCATCTACTTGATCCGGTCGATACTCTAATTCAATCGTAACCCCGCCGCGTTTGGATAGTTCTCCTGTAGAACCGAGCGTAATGGCATGTAATTCTTTTAACGAGGCATAGCCGTTTGCTTGCACCGTTTCAAACTCTTTCGCACTAACTGTTCTCGTCTTCACTAACACATCCGGCATTAGAAACGCACCACGTATTAAAATGTTGTGATGTTGCAGTTTTTTTCGAAGCATTTCACGTAAATATAATGCAATTTGTAGAAACATTCCTGAACCTGTTCCGCCCGCTAGTGATGTTACGATAATGACACGTACTCCATATTCCGTTTGATCGCTTGTAACTGGAAAAATCTTCTCGATTTCTTGCCAAAAGGACGTTAATTTATCTTCTTTCATCGCAGCACGTAACGCTAAACGGGAAATGACGCGTAACTGTCCTGCTCCTTCTGTTAATGGTTTATCAAGTATAGTTGGATCCATCGGAAACCACTCTGGAATCGTCGGATCTCCCGCAATATACTCCCTAGGTGTTTTACTAGAGCTCGTTTGCGTCTTAAACTTTCGAATATGATCGAATTTACTCAATGTATTCACATCTGTATCAAATACGTGCATTGCTACTTTTTTCCGACGCTCCTCAGGTAGTCTTTCATATATTTGATGTGTGACAGTACTACCGATTCCACCTAAACCAATTAATATTGTTGGAACTTGTAACGTCATGTGAACCACCTTCCTATTCTTGCTTGTTTGAAAAAAGGAGGGAAAAATAATACTCTCCTCTTTTCTCCATCTACTATTCACACTCGTATTTGTAAATCTCCTTACCATATCCTCTATCAATTACTAAAAGTTCATTTGGATATAGTGTCTTATGTTCCATTCCAACCTCATCCTCTGTTATAAACATCCCATCAATAATCATTCCTACTATTTGTGACTCTTTCGCTACAAATATCGATTTCGATCCTTTCTTTGCTATAAACGTAACGGATTGCACAGTCTTTCTTTCTGCTCTATACGGAATACCAAAATAATGTTTCCACCATTTATTTTTGAGTAACTCTGGCTCAGATTGATATAACCAATCTTTCGCTACCTCTTGATCCCATTCGTAATACAATAATGCTTTCCGGTGAAATCTTGGACGGACAATCCATCCTAAAACGATTATTCCTACTATTAACAGTAATAAAGTGATAGGAATAACAAACTTAAAAATAAGCGCATACTTTTCATAAAACGGCGCATTTTGAATATGGAGTGTTATATCTTTCTTTACTTTTGGTAATTTTGAATCCTGCACTACGATGGTAGCTTCTACGGTGCCGGTATCTGTAAAATTGAATGTGTCGGAGTAATGCGGTCGAGGATAAATGTAAATTTGATTACCATGCTGTTTTATTTCATAGTTGATTGATTGTTTAGATGTGACACCAGTAGATTTTAATAGTTTTTTTACAGCCTCTTCTGTCATCGGCTTATCATCTAACTGTGGTTGTATAATAAATGGTTTACTATTCTCTAAATTTGTTACTTTTTCTTCATAATCTTTCGTGACAGTTTGAAGTGATAATTTAGGCTTTTTCGTTGTTTCGATTTTAAATTCTTTCGTCTGTCTGTAAAACCCCTTTATGTTCATATGAACTTTCCCGCGTACTAATCCTTTAGTAAGCTTCGTTTCGTAATAAAATACATGTCTTTTATCGTCCCACTTCATCGCATATTGCTTCCCGTCTATTTCTACTTCGGCCTGAAAGTAAGAAGACTGAACTGGCAACTCAGTAGGTTTTGCTTCAATAACAGCTGTCACATCTTCATACATTTCCTCAACATTTTTTCTATCCTTATCCTCTTTGTCATAAGTAGAAACAGTATAATTAAGTGCCGGTTCGACTAGTACTTGTAATCCTTCTTTCTCAATATCTCGGTCCACTTCTATCGTATACGTTCCTGGTTTAATAACTTCTTCATTTTCCGCACTGATATGAACTATATTTCCGAACAATTTCGCTTCACCTGGTGCATGTATGGAAAAAGAAGATTGTAATTGTAATGGTTTAGAAATTTGTGTGACCTGATAATCGGGCAGAGAAGGCGATTGTCGCACAAGCGTCATACGCTTTAACGGAAATGGTGTTGTAATCTCTACTTTCTTCCCTACTACTTTCGTTTTTACAATCGATTCAACAGAGGAGAACGGATCACGATTTGCAACTAATGCCGCCACTTGATTGACGCTTTTTACAATACCATCCTCTCCACTAGATGGCATCGTAACTCCATTTATCTCTTTCTTCCATATTTCTTTAAACGTATTTAGTTGTGCCTTTTCTTGCTGTCCTAAATCCTCTTCCATCGTAATTAAAATTGGATGTAACGATATCTTTTTTGCATCCATTTCTTTCTTAAACTGTGCTAGCTTCTGTGTAATTTGTTCTTTTCCGCCAATCTTATCTTTCTCTAAATCATTAAATGCCCCGTCAGTTAAGACAATAAGCCAAAATTCACGTTTCCCATCTATATCTGCTTCCTTTTTTATAGATTGCATCGCCGTTTCTACTGCGCTAAACGGAGTATTTAAATACGTTTTCCACGCTCCAATTCCCTCAATTTCCGTTTGTCTCTTATCCTTCGTTAACGAAATGTTTAATGGATCATTCGGCTTGCTCATTGGAACGTAAGAAAATATATCTTTTTCATCTAATAGCGCAACTAAACTTTGCAAAGCATAATTGGCATATTTCCAGCGATCGTTATTTCTCATGCTGCCCGAATCATCATATACAAGTGAAACGACCCTTTCCTTTGCCTCCTCTCCTTTTGCAAAAGTCCAAAAAGGATGTAACCATATAAATAGAAACAACATGAATGTGGCACAAATTCGAATTTTCATGATGAGGCTTCGCCACCTTTGTAGACAAATTCCTATGTTTAAATTTATGAGAGGATACAAGATATATGACTTGTATTTTAGGACAACGAACGCAGCATAACTTTATTATGTAAACAGTTATAAAAACTGAATATGATTCCTTCTAGCGTTTTCTATCCGATACTATAAGTAAAAAAGCCTGTTTAAGCTCTACACTTAAAACAGACTTTTCCTACTTTTTATTTTAAAAACACATAACAAAAAGTTTGATTTTTGACTTAACACATCACTTCTATTGTAAATCCACCAGGTGCTTCAACGTAAAACGTATACGCATGTGCACGTTTAGGAGCTTCAACCAAAAATCCATCTTCCTTCAATCTTTGATTTATCTTATCTACTTGTTCTTCACTTTCTTGTGGAAATCCTACATGAAATGTTTTTGGATACTGAACTTCTTTTCCTTTCATTAAAGTTAGTATAAATCCATCATTATCACGCATAACTGCAAAGCCATTTCCCCTTGTTCCGCTACAAGTTAAGCCAAAATACTTTTCTAAAAACTCGCTCGCAGCTACTACATCTGCAACTGTTAAATTAAGATGTTTAATTTTCAAACCATCAACACCTTTCTTAATTTTCTAACATTTTATCATAAAATTAAAAAACACGCCTTCACAGCGTGTTTCATTTCTTCACATACACTTCAACAATCGGATTATCTTTATGATCCGCATGTAAGCGTATATTCTCTTCACTTGTACGATAAATGCCAGCTAATAACATAATCGTTAACACGTTAGGAGTTTTTGCATCACTCCCGTATTTCCTTTCCAGTGCTTCCTTATATTCAAAATCCAAATCCCCCTGCACATATGTATACACTTCAAAACCATCTTCTAAATTGCAAACTACTGTATCAATAATATCTGCCCCTACTTGCTTTTTCATTTCCTCTCGCAATGCTTCAATAAATTCTTCCCACGGTACTTCGTATGTCTGAAACTGATCTGTAGATTTCATGCCTTTTCCTCCTTATATATCCTCTTCCTATATTTCCCCTTTCCTATAACAATTATGATAGTTAGGGCATTCGTACAAGCCGCACTTGTCCCCCTTACATATCGTATTACTGTAATGGGGAAGGAGGAATGAATATGCATAGACAAAAATGTTATGATACGTGCCGACGTTACTTCGGAAAAGTGGTTCGGATTGAAGACCGTGATGGCCGTATACATTTAGGTAAAATAATCGATGTGACACAAAGCTCTGTATGGATTGAACCGGTGCAACAGCGCTCATCTTTTGATTCAGGATTCGGATACTATGACGCTTATGCAAACGGTGGTTGCGATCTTTGCGGCGGCCTTAGCAGATGTGATAGTTGCGGATTTGGTTGTGGTGGTGGATTCAGCGGCTGTGGATGTGGCGGTCGTGGTTGCAGTAATTGTGGTTGCGGCGGCTGGGGCGGTGGCGGTTGTGGCTGGGGTGTTGAACTCGGATTTGGTTTCATCTTCGGAATTACATTAGCTGCATTATTTTTCATTTAACATAGTAAAGAGTTGACTACCTTTAGCCAACTCTTTTCCTTTATTTTTCACATATAAAAATACGATGACCTAAAATATGTTGGTACATAAGCCTTATATTTTCATGCTGCACCCATGCCTCATATAACTCATTCGGAATAAATTGTGATACATTCCATTCCGGCTCTTCTATATAGCTAGAGATTGTTTCTGCAATTGTACCACCGCCAGCAATAGTAACCCGCCGAAAATTTGCTTTCTGAAATAATTGTACCCACTCGCTCTCAGTTAATAGTTCTTTCATCCCGTATAATTGAGCGATTTTTTCTTCCTCTTCCCTCCCAATGTGGGCATTAATAATCATTTCAATTACAACTAACTTTCCGTCCTTCTGTAATACACGATAGCACTCCGAGATAACCCTTGCTTTCTCTGTAAAAGCAAGTATCGATTCTCCGAGTACGAATTCAAATGAGTCATGCAAACAAGGTAATTGCTCTGCCTTTCCTTCAATTAATTGAATATCTATTCCTTCAAACGACCATCTATCTTTCGCCTTTTGAATCATAATCTCATTCTGTTCAACCGCTGTTACTCTATAACCATATTCTTTTGTCATATACGCTGCTGTTTTCCCCGTACCGCAGCCGAGTTCAAGGACATTTGCTCCATATCTAAAAGGCAATTGTGCTAACAGTTGTTTTGTTAACGTAAAACCACCAGGATGAGCACTCCCTATTCCATAATAAGCTAGGAAATCGATGTATGTGTTTCGTTTCATAAAATTCTCCTTTAAATTTTCTATAATACATATATTCACCCATCCATAATTAGTGCACATAAAAAAGCATTCCCAAGTGCGATACCGCAACTTGAAAATGCTCTTCTCTTTTTTATTTCTCTTCAATATACGCCCATTTAAAGCTATATTCCGGACTAATATTATGTTTCACAATTCCCTTTACATTCGGTTTCATAACATATGATTTAGCACTTTGATATAAAGGTACAAGTGCTACATCTTCCTCAAGTAACAATTTCTCTGCCTTCCCTAATTCTGTCCAACGTTTTTTTGCATCAGCCATCCATTCTGTCTTACTTTTATTAATAACGTCATCATATTTTGAATTTGAGTAGCTCATCTGGTTTTGCGAATTTTTTGTTTCAAACATATCAAGGTATGTCATTGGATCCGCATAATCTGGATTCCAGCCACCATATGAAAAATCATAATCTTGGTCTGATTCTAATTTTAGTTTTTGTTTAAATGGTTGCAACTTAATATTTACTGTCACACCTTTTAAATTCTTTTCAACTTGATCTTTTACATACTCCCCAACTTTTTTCGCATTACCAGTATCATAATTTAATAACTCTATTGTCACTTGATCTTTTCCAAGTTCTTTTTTCGCTTCTTCCCATGCTGCTGCTGCCTTTTTGGAGTCTTGTTTTAAACCATTCTTAAACGTTTCTGCGAAATCTTTACCGTCTGGTCCACTTGCTAAACCTTTTGGTACTAAGTAATCCACTGGTTTTGAACCATCATTTAAAATAACATTCGTTAAAGCTTTCTTATCAATTGATAATGCAATTGCTTCACGTAGTTTTTTGCTCTTTAACGGTGTATCTTGCCCACCACGTTTTTGATTTAGACGTAAGTAAAACGTACTTGTTTCCGAATATGCGCCAAACTCTTCTTTATTATTTCTATACTTATCAACAAATTCACCTGATAAAAGCGCGAAATCAATCGCACCTGTATCATATAAGTTCACTCTAGTAGCTGGTTCTTTTACTACACTATAATTGATTTCTTCTAGCTTCACAGTCTTTTTGTCCCAATACTGCTCATTTTTCTTTAATTTCCAGCCTTGCTCATGCTTCCAATCAGTAAGCACAAATGGACCATTATAAAGTGTTGTATCAGACTCTAAACCAAATTTATTCCCTTTTTCTTTCACGAACTTTTCATTTAATGGATAGTATGACGCAAATGCCATTAAGTTCAAGAAATATGGTACTGGTCTTTCTAGTTCTACTTCAAGCGTATAATCATCTACCGCTTTTACACCTAATGTCGAAACTTCTCCTTTTCCTTGATTAATCGCTTCTGCATTTTTAAGATAGTAAGCAATAAATGCATACTCAGCAGCTGTTTTTGGATCTACTAGACGTTGCCATGCAAATACGAAATCTTTCGCTGTTACAGGATCACCATTTGACCATTTTGCATCTTTCCGTAATTTAAATGTATATTTTTTGCCATCCTCGCTTTTTGTGCTAGATTCCGCTACAGCTGGGATTGGCTTATTATCTTTATCAAGGCGATATAAACCTTCCATTGTATTCCCTAAAATTTGTGAGCCAAGTGTATCTGTATTTTTTGAAGTATCCATCGTTGGAATTTCATTCGTTTCTGTACGATTTAGCACTTGCTTTGCCGCATATTTAATATCAGATTTCTTCTCTTCCCCACCATTATTAGACGTTGTAGTCGGTTTCTTCTCCCCACCAGATCCAGAAGAACATGCTGTTAAAGCCATACTCATTGCCAAAACTGGTGCTACAACCGCCGTAAACTTTTTCATCTTTTTCTTCATTCTTGTCCCCTCCCCAATTATATGTACGAAACTAACTTTGAGAGATTTTCTACGAACATAATCATTAATACTTTTTCACCAATTAACACGCTATAAATTACCCTCATTTTTAAAGTTTTTATTATCTTATTTTTATAGTAACTATGTATTTTACTATTATTACTATACGAATTCTCCCCCATCTACTATATGTCAGTACCACATTTCTTATTCTTCTCTATTTAATTGAATATAAAAAGAGCGTGTTAAAAATAACTTATCTACTTTTAAACACGCTCTTTTTATTATTTACCTTCCGTTACATAAGCCCACTTAAAGCTATACTCTGGACTAATGTTATGTTTCACAATGCCTTTTATATTCGGTTTCATTACATATGCTCTACCTGTTTGATATAAAGGTACCATCCCTGCATCTTCTTCAAGTAATAATTTTTCTGCTTTACCTAACGTTTCCCAACGTTTCTTCGCATCAGACATTAACTCATTACCTGCTTTTTTCACCATTTCATCATATTTCGGATTCGAATAACTCATTTGGTTATATGGGCTCTTCGATTCGAACATATCAATAAATGTCATTGGATCCGAATAATCTGGGCTCCAACCAGCAAATGAAATTTCATAATCTTGTGCTGATTCTAATTTTAGTTTTTGTTTGAACGGCTGAATTTTCGTATTAACCGTTACACCTTTTAAGTTTTTCTCAATTTGATCTTTAAAGTAGTCAGCAATTTTTTTCGCTGTTCCATCATCATAGCTTAGTAATTCAATTGTCACTTGATCTTTTCCAAGCTCTTTTTTCGCTGCTTCCCAAGCTGCTGCACCTTTTTTCGGATCATATTTCAGACCATTTTTAAATGTATCTTGGTAATCTTTACCGTCAGGTCCTGTCGCAAGCCCTTTTGGTACTAATTGATCTGTTGCTTTTGAACCGTTATTTAAAATAACGTTTGCTAAACCTTTTTTATCAATTGATAATGCGATTGCTTCACGTAGTTTTTTACTCTTTAACGGTGTATCTTGTCCATTACGTTTTTGATTTAAACGTAAGAAGAATGTACTTGCTTCTGAATATTCACCATACTCTTCTTTATTCGATTTATATTTATCAACGAACTCCCCTGATAATAGCGTGAAATCAATTGATCCTGTATCATATAAGTTTACTTTCGTCGCAACTTCTTTTACTACACTATAGTTAATTTCTTCTAATTTCACAGTTTTATTATCCCAGTACTTATCATTTTTCTTTAGCTGCCATCCTTGTTCATGTTTCCATGAAGCCATAACGAACGGTCCGTTATACAACGTTGTATCTGCTTCTAAACCGAACTTATCTCCTTTTTCTTTTACGAACTTTTCATTTAAAGGATAGTACGATGGGAATGCCATTAAATTCAAGAAATATGGCACTGGTTTTTCTAATTCTACTTCTAGCGTATAATCATCTACCGCTTTTGCTCCTAAATCTGTTAGAGGTTTTTCACCTTTATTAATTGCCTCTCCGTTTTTAATATAGTAAGCGATAAACGCATATTCTGCCGCTGTATTTTTATCAAGTAAGCGTTGCCATGCGTATACGAAATCTTTCGCTGTTACAGGATCACCGTTTGACCATTTTGCATCTTTACGTAGTTTAAATGTATATTTTTTGCCATCCTCGCTTTTCGTACTAGATTCTGCCGCAGCTGGGATTGGCTTATTATCTTTATCTAATCGATATAAACCTTCCATTGTGTTCCCTAAAATTTGAGAACCTAATGTATCAGTAGATTTCGAAACATCCATCGTCGGAATCTCTTGATTCTCTGTACGATTTAACACTTGTTTCGCTGCGTATTTAATTTCAGATTTTTTCTCTTCCCCACCACCGCTAGACGTCGTAGTTGATTTCTTCTCCCCACCAGATCCAGAACAAGCTGTCAACGCCATACTCATCGCTAAAACTGGCGCTACAACCGCCGTGAACTTTTTCATCTTTTTCTTCATTTTTGTACCCTCCCCAATTATATGTACGAAGCTGTTTTTGAGAGATTTTCTAATAACCAGTTATCAGAAAATTCTTATTAATTAATATTCTACTAATTTTTCCGGTTTTGTAAAGTTATTTTTAAAATATTTAGAAAATTTATTTTACTTAACAATAGTAACATTCTATTATCTATGACCATACTACACGTATCCTCCATCTACTACATTTCATTTCTTCTCTACTCTTTCATTTTCACGTTCAATGGTACAACAAAAAAGTACTTCAAGGCATGTAGACTGCTTTGAAGTACTTTTTCAACTCTATTATTTTTCAGTAACATATGCCCACTTATAGCTGTATTCTGGGCTAATATTATGCTTAACAACACCTTTTACATGCGGTTTCATAACATAAGATCTAGCACTTTGATATAAAGGTACAAGAGCTACATCTTCTTCAAGAAGTAATTTCTCTGCTTTTCCTAGTTCCTCCCAGCGTTTCTTCGCATCACTCATTAATTCCCCACCAGCTTTTTTAATTATTTCATCATATTTCTGATCAGAGAAACTCATTTGGTTATGAGAGTGCTTACTTTCAAACATATCTAAATATGTCATTGGATCCGCATAATCTGGGCTCCATCCACCATATGAAATATCATAATCTTGATCTGATTCTAATTTAAGTTTTTGTTTAAACGGCTGCAGTTTAATATTTACTGTTACACCTTTTAAGTTTTTCTCAATTTGATCTTTTACATATTCCCCAACTTTTTTCGCATTACCAGTATCATAGTTTAAAAACTCAATTGTAACTTGATCTTTTCCAAGTTCTTTTTTCGCTTCTTCCCATGCAGCAGCTGCTTTTTTCGCATCTGGTTTAACACCGTTTTTAAACGTTTCTTGGAAGTCTTTCCCATCAGGTCCAGCTGCTAAGCCTTTCGGCACTAAATAATCTGCAGGTTTTGACCCATCATTTAAAATAACATTTGTTAAATTCTTTTTATCAATTGATAGCGCAATTGCTTCACGTAATTTCTTGCTCTTTAATGGTGTATCTTGTCCACCACGTTTCTGGTTTAAACGTATAAAGAACGTACTTGGTTCGTTATACACCCCATATTCCTCTTTATTATTTCTATATTTGTCAACAAATTCACCTGTTAATAAGGAGAAATCAATTTGACCACTATCATATAAATTCACATTAGTTGCTGGCTCTTTTACAACACTATAGTTAATTTCATCTAATTTTACAGTCTTTTTATCCCAATATTGATCATTCTTCTTCAGTTTCCAACCTTGCTCATGCTTCCAATCAGTAAGAACGAACGGTCCGTTATATACAGTTGTATCAGATTCTAAACCGTATTTATCCCCTTTTTCTTTTACGAATTTCTCATTTAATGGATAGTACGATGGGAATGCTACTAAGTTTAAGAAGTATGGTACTGCTTGTTCTAATTCAACTTCTAAAGTAAGGTCATCTACTGCTTTAACTCCAAGTTCTGTTACAGGTTTTTCACCTTTATTAACCGCTTCTGCATTTTTAATTGGGAATGCAATGAATGCATACTCAGCAGCTGTTTTTGGATCTAATAAACGTTGCCATGCAAATACGAAATCTTTCGCTGTTACAGGATCACCATTTGACCATTTTGCATCTTTACGTAATTTAAATGTATATTTTTTACCATCCTCACTCTTCGTGCTTGATTCTGCCGCAGCTGGGATTGGTTTATTCTCTTTATCTAAACGGTATAAGCCTTCCATTGTGTTCCCTAAAATTTGAGAGCCCAAAGTATCTGTACTCTTCGACGTATCCATTGTTGGAATTTCCTGATTTTCTGTTTTATTGAACACTTGTTTCGCTGCTAATTTTTCTTCTGATTTGCTATCTCCGCCAGAGCTAGAATTTGTGCTTGTCTTCTTATCTCCACCTGATGTAGAACATGCTGTCAATGCCATACTCATTGCTAAAACTGGTGCTACAACTGCTGTTAGTTTTTTCATTTTTTTCTTTTTCACTTTCTGTACCCTCCCTAATTCTTAACGCTCTCATTTAAGAATTTTCTGATAATTCTGTTTTTCTTTATATATTTATCAGAAGATTCTTATTAACTATTATTCTACTAATTTTTCGAGTTTTGTAAAGTGTTATTATTGAAAATTTTAAAAAAATTATTTTCTTACAGTAATATTCATAAAAATTCCATAATCTTTCGAAACACTATATCTCATTGAATTCTATGTATTGATTTAATAGTCTTTATATCCCTCCACCATAAAACACTTGTAAATTATTGTTAATAAATAATGTATACCGTAACAAACCTCTTTTCTACAAAAATAAAAAAGTCAGCTTTGCTGACTTTTTTATCCGACCATTTTCTCTTTTTTCATTTCCTCTATTACTCTCGTATACTTCTCTTCATCAAATTCATTTTCACTTTTTGCAACAACTACAGTCGCAATACCGTTACCAATTAAATTAACGATAGCACGTGCTTCTGACATGAAACGATCTACACCAAGTAATAGTGCTAACCCTTCTAATGGAATAACATTCATCGCAGATAAAGTAGACGCTAGTACAATAAAGCCTCCACCTGTTACTGCGGCTGCTCCTTTAGATGTAACTAATAAAATAGCTATTATAGTTAATTGTTGACCTAGTGAAAGATCGACGTGAAAGACTTGTGCTAAAAATATAGTAGCCATAGATAAATAAATTGTTGTTCCATCTAAGTTAAAAGAGTAACCTGTCGGAATGACTAAACCTACTACTGGCTTCGAACATCCGAAGTCTTCCATCTTTGTCATCATTCGCGGCAATACTGATTCTGATGATGATGTCCCAAGAACAATAAGTAATTCTTCTTTAATGTATGCTAAATATTTCCACAAACTAAATTTGTAAAATTTACAAATGAAATTTAAAACAATAAAAACAAATAATGCCATTGTTGCATATACACAAATCATTAATTTACCAAGTGGAATAAGTGTACTTAAACCATATTTACCAATTGTAAACGCCATCCCGCCGAATGCTCCAATTGGTGCTAATTTCATTACAATTGATAAAATGTTAAAAAATACTTTCGATAATCTTTCAAAAAAGTCGATTACCGGTTGTCCATTTTTCCCTAACATCGTTAACCCTGCACCGAATAAAATGGAGAAAAACAAAACTTGTAAAATATCACCTTTTGCAAATGCTTCAAACATGTTAGACGGCACAATATGTAAAAAGAAATCCATCCATTTCATTTCTTGTCCGCTTTGTACATATTGTGAAACATCTCCGCCCTTTAGTTTTGAAGGGTCTAATCCGTCTCCTGGACGCACAACATTCGCTACAATGATACCAATTATTAAAGCGGCTGTTGTAACAATTTCAAAATATAATAGTGCCTTCCCGCCAACACGACCTACCTTTTTCATACTTCCCATACTTGCAATACCAAGCACAATTGTTAAAAAGATAATCGGTGCAATAACCATTTTAATCATATTGATGAACGTTTCACCAATTGGCTTCATCTCTTGTCCAACACTCGGCCAAATCGCTCCTACTGCAATACCACAAATAATGGCCACAATAACTTGAAATGTTAAATTCTTTACAATTCTCATTTTTAATACTCCCTTATTTTTTCATTTCTCCCAAACTATTTTCATCACTAACATTTATTCTATGTGATGGCCCTCTGTTATGTAACTTAAACCTTAACTTTATGTTACACTATTATGTTAATTTTGAAAACAGTATATAACATTTGTATATAAACGACATACTATTTAACGTAATAAAAAGCAGACATCACATCTGCTTTAATTCTCCTCAATCTGCTTTTCACTTAATCCTAGATGTGTTCTAAGAGTATTGCTCAAACTCTGTAGATCTTTTTTATTAGGATTATAATAATATACACGTTGGCCGTTTGGGCCATTAGGTAAGTATAAATCATCACCAGCTAATTGTATTTTTTCAACTGAACTGTTTAAACCGTATTTATAAAAAGATAAAATATCATCCATTACTAAATTTGTTTTAAAATCACCGTCAACCGCCTCAACTATTTTTTCTAGCTTCGTAATCGATCCTACACTTTTTAATTTACTTAAAATCGCTTCCATAACAAGTTGTTGCCGCTGCCCTCTCATTGCATCACTATCAATATGACGCGTTCTTGCTAAGGCAAGTGCCTCTTCCCCTGTTAATTTTTGTAGTCCTTTTTTCAAATGGATTGCGTCAGGTTCATCTTTACTATTTTGCTCCGTAAATTCAACTGGGACATCTACTTCAATCCCATCTAATCCATCAACAATTTTAGTAAATGAATTAAAATTAAACTTTACAAAATAATCAACAGGCACTTGTAATAACTTTTCTACCGCTTCCACTGAAGCTTGCGGCCCTCCATCTTTACCATTTTTAACGAAACCACTTCCATATGCATGCGTTATTTTATCTTTTTTCTTTTCAACCGGAACATATGTGTATGTATCACGTGGTATGCTCGTCAATTTCACAGTCTTATCATCTTTATTAAAAGTAGCTAACAGCAGTGCATCTGTATGAAATGCACCATTATACTCCTTTTGTCGCTCTTGATTTTCATCAATTCCCATAATTAAAAGTGAAACATTATTAGTAATCGGTTTTACCGTTTCCTCACGTAAATTTGATTTTTCACCACGTGCCAAATTAACATTTGATTTTTGTACGAGATTAGAAGTTTTCATATATACGTAAGTACCATATCCAAATCCGCCAAATAATAATATCGCTAACAATACACTTATTATCGTTGTCTTTTTATATTTTCGTTTATTTTTCTTTTCTCTTGAAGAAGAATGATTCTCCATATAGTTTCCTCCGTTTTCTATTCATCTAATATATTTTTCACTTTCTCATAATTAGTGCTTTCCTTTTGAAATGTATTCTCTTTCAATCCTTTGTTTATTTGTATCCATTCTGTTGTAATCGAATATTGAATCATACCTTCGTGGAAACTAAGGAATTTTAGCATAATCCCTGTATTTTTCTCTACAACCATTTCAAATTTCCCTCTTAAATCTTCAGATGTACTTACAGGCATTTCTATATTTATTGTCCCTTCTATTTTGTAGCAATCCAGTCCAAGATACTTCGTTTCTTTATAATTCCAATCTTTATATCGAATTAATAAATCAGCAAATTCGGATTGAATACTATACTTCGCGAATCCCACATATTCATCATCATATCTTTTTTTCTCACCTGATTTTCTCAATAACCTTCCCGTAGGATTTAATTTTAATAGTTCATAGTTTCTTTCTTTCGGGCTCCATTTTGTTTCTTTGTACGTATACTTCTCATCATCAAATTCTTTTTTCTTGCCCTCGTTATATATAATGGTTCGTTTTTTCGTTAGCTTGTCTTCTTTTGAAGAGATTCCTCTTTGTTGCTCCGTATCAATCGCATATTTGTATGTTGTAGCAATTCTTGACGAACTAGAATATTCCTCAAATTGTCCTGAAATATTATTAAAATGATCAATGGAATCTAGCATCTTTTCATGAATCTTTTCTTTATCTGGATAATTTGCATTCGCTTTTATTTCCTCTTCATTTTCGTAATCAGAAAATGCCTTTTTCTTTACATATTCAAACACTCCGCCGTTTTGAGCAAAAATTTGATCAGAAAACTCCGACATAGACACAATGGAAAGTGCTAGAACAGCAGCACTTATAACCATCATATAAACTCTGTAACCTTTCTTTTTTACCGGAAGACTATGTAGTGTACGATTAATCTTTTCATTTAACTCTGGTGGTACTATAACATTCTCTTCGTTTATTCTCTTTTTTAATTTCTCATCAAATATTTTTTCATTATCCATCCTTTGCACCTCCTATTCCATCTTTAATCGTTTCTGTAGTTGTTCCCTCGCACGTGCCAATCTCGATTTCACTGTTCCTTTTGGTACTTCTAAAAGCTTCGCTATACTCTCTTGATTCATATCTTCATAATAATAAAGCACCGTAACAGCTCTTAACTCTTCATGTAACGATTGAATCGCATTACACAAATCTATATCTTCATACTGATCGCACGCACTCATATTGTAATCATTCTCTTCTGTCACAATTACCTTTTTATACGTTCTAATAATGTTGTTACATTCATTCATTAAAATTCGAATTAACCAAGTTTGAAAAAACTCTTCCTTCTTTAATTTTTTTATATTTTCATAGGCTTTTAAAATTGTTGTTTGTATCGCATCCTCTATATTTGTCTCATCACGTAACATAGCCTTTGCAATGCGATACATCTTCACTTTTTCTGTATGTATAAGAGTCATAAAAGCTTCATGATCACCTTTTTTCGCTAAGGAAACATCTGTTTCTTCTTTTACCAACATTTTATATAAAGGGATTACTTTCACAATTGCTCCTCCTGTTTCATCCTCGCTTCAAATTTAACTTTACATGTATTAGACGTATGAGCCTAGAAAAAGGTTCATTTTTTTGAATATTTTCATAAAAAAAGGTAAACATTTTTCATGTTTACCTTTTTTATACGTAACTCTGAGGAGATATCCATTTGGATCGACAACTTCAAAGCAATTATTTTCTTATAAAACAATAATGACTTTTCTACATCATTTACATATAGCTGCAACCCATTCGTTTCCTCCTCATCAAAAAAAGTCCACTCATATAGTGGACTTTCTACTCTACAACGGTAAATCCCTCTTCTTAAACAATACAATCGCTACTATAAAAATACAAAGCGCTCCCGCAGCTAAACCTATACTTACCGGCCATATATTATACGTTCCTTCCGCAATTTCTTTTGGACGAAACAGTGTAAATAACGATAGACTTTTCATCCACTCTAACTTATCACTTAATTTACCTACCATATTTAGTACAAAAAATAAAATAGTTAAACTTGCTGAGTAGCTAAGTGCTTTTCTTTCATCATTACATATACAAGAAAAGAAAAATGAATATGCACTAACGACTAAAAATATGAGCCCTCCTACTATATTTATCTTTAGGAATAATTCTTTATTTAAGTTATTATCACTTAAAAACCATTCTGCACCTACTATGCCCGCTACATACGTAACAACTACAATAATTAGTAGTCCTAATATGAGAACAGCGGCTTGTGTGATTGCAATTTTCACTCTAGATACAGGTGTCGCTAATAAATATGCCATCGCCCCTTTATCTACATGCCGGGCAATTAAATGTGTTGCAACTGTAACGCAAAAAATTGTTAATATGATAATAAACAATAGACTATAGTACTCACCAGCTAAAAAATCCATTACGTTTTGAATCGGACTTTCCATGCCAACAATTTTTTTCACACTATCAGGCATAGCGCTTATTAATTCATTTAAACCTTTCGCTGATACCATTGAAGGGAATATCCAAATTAACAACCATAAATATAGGGCTGCACCAGTTGCGTAACTCAAAATACTTTTTTGCGTCTCTTTCAAACTAGCTAAAAACAATTGCTTATTCATGCTTTACCCCTTCTTTCTTATCGTAATAATGCATAAATAAATGTTCTAAATCCATTGCTCTCGTTTGAAGTGCCGTTACATTATAGTTTGAAAGTATTTGTAAAACAGTTTGATAGTTTCCTTGTACGATAATCGATGCCTCTCTACCTTTTACCGCTTCAAATTGCAAATTACATTGCGTAAGAGATTTAATCTCTTCCTCTGATGATACGGTTACATCTATCACTTGTCGTCTCATACTTTGTAAATCATGAATATTTTCAACCGTTACAAGGCACCCATCTTTAATAATCGCTACTCGGTCGCATGTACGCTCAATTTCAGTGAAAATATGTGAAGACATAAGAATCGTTTTTCCCCTTTGCTTTTCCTCTACTATTAAATCTATAAACACTTGCTGCATAAGTGGATCGAGCCCTGAAGTCGGTTCATCTAAAATTAACACTTCTGGATCATGCATAAAAGCAGCAACAATCCCTACTTTTTGTTTCATTCCTTTAGACATTTTTCGAATCGGTGTTTTCACATCGAATTGTAGACGTTCTATTAATTCATCTCGTCTTTTCGTATCCTTTAGCCCACGCATTCCTTGCATTAACTTCAGAAATTCTAATCCGTTCATTCCTTCAATAAAAGAAATTTCACCCGGCAAATAACCAACTTCCCTTTGAATTTTCGCTGCTTCATTCCAACAATCCAATCCAAAAATTGAAGATTTTCCAGATGTCGGTTTTATAAATCCCATTAAATTACGAATCGTCGTTGATTTACCTGCACCATTCGGTCCTAAGTAACCGAACACTTCTCCTTCTTTTACATCAAATGTAATATGAAACAAGCCCTTTCCGTTCGAAAATTGTTTTGTGACATTTTGAACTGAAATCATAAATCCACCTCATTTTTTGAAATATTTAATGTATGATATTTCAAAATTATTGTACTCCTCCTCTTCCATATTCGCAACAACTTTTTGAAATATTTATATGTCCATATTTCAAAATTATTGTTTTCACCTATATTTTCCTGTATATTTTTATTGAGGTGATTGTATTGAATGGCTTTGAAAAAGTGAAAGAGAAGAAAAAACGCGCTATTAAAGAGGCAGCTTTCTTATTATTTTCAGAACGTGGATTTAATGAAGTAAAAATAGAACATATCGCAAAAGAAGCAAACGTTTCTCAAGTTACAATTTATAATCATTTTGGAAGTAAAGATGCGTTATTTAGAGAACTTATACAAGAATTTATCATATGTGAATTTCAATATTATAAAGATCTTGCAGCGGAAAAATTACCTTTTCATGATATGATGCAAAAAATGATTGTAAGAAAAATGAATACTGGTGGGTTATTTCAGCCGGATATGTTACTACAAATGATGCAAAGAGATGAAGAGCTCCGAAAGTTTATTTATAGTTATCAAAACGAAAAAATCTTGCCTTGGTATTTAGAAATATTAGAACAAGCACAGCAAAAAAATGAAATTAATCCCCACCTTACTAAAGAAATGATGTTACTTTACATTCAAATGTTTACTAAATTAGGTGATGATTTCGGGGCACAGCTTCTTGAAGGGGATCGTGAAAAACATATACAAGATATAGTCACTATGTTCTTCTATGGTCTTTCTGTTCCACAAAAATAAAAAGACACGAAATTCGTGTCTTTTTTATTTTATAGTGATAACTCTACCCGTTTCACTACTTTCAACCGCTAATTGAATCAACTTAATAACTTCTAAACCTTCTTGTGCTATCACAGGTAATTTCTCACCACTTATAATACTATCTCTTACACCTTTATAGTACATGTCATAACAGCCGACTTCTGTTGGAATACGTACTGACTCTTCTTCTGTTTCTAGAGTAGCAAAATTCTGTTCAATGTCTACCCCATAACCGTTATCGCCTGGCTTCATTCCATTTTTTAATTGTTCTTCCTGTGAATCCATACCGTATTTCACGATAGAACCTTTATCTCCATGCAGTGTAAAGTGTGGACCTGCCTTTTTCACATAACTGCTACTACGTAAAATGACACGTTTAACTCCGTAATGAAGTACTATGTGGAAATAATCATCAATTTCTGCACCTGGTCGTTGTTTGATTACATCTGCACTGATTGCATTTGGTTTCCCAAATAATGATAATGCTTGGTCAATTAAATGCGAGCCTAAGTCATATAATATACCTGATCCTGGTAAGTTTTTTTCTCTCCATCGATCACGTACATGTGGACGGAAGCGATCGAAATGCGCCTCATATGCGTATACATTTCCTATTCTATCCTCTTCTAATAATTTCTTTATCGTTAAGAAATCATTATCAAAACGGCGATTATGATATACACTTAATACCACATTATGTTTCTTTGCTAATGAAATAAGCTCTTCTCCTTCTTCAATTGAAACAACAAATGGTTTCTCTACAACAACATGCTTACCGTTTAATATTGCTTCTTTTACATATGGAAAATGAGTTGTATTTGGTGAAGTAATAACAACTAAATCAATATCAGCTCGCTTCACCAATTCATCAATTGTACTCAAGACGTTAGCATTCGGTAATGTTTCTTTTACTACCTCTTCTTTTGAAGATAATACGGCACGAATATCGTATTCTTCTATCGTTTGTAATAATGGGATGTGAAATGTTGTACTAGAAAATCCAAACCCTACAATCCCTACACCTATTTTTTTCATGTTGCCCCTCCATTTATCCCGCTATTTGTGGGTAGTAAGTCCACTTCATGAGAACGATTTCATTCAGTTATTATAACAAGATTATTATTATTTACATAATAAGTTGCCTAGAAAAAAGCATCTTGCCATTATTCATGGCAAGATGCTTTTTTTATTCCGGTCTTTTTTTCGTCCACGTTTCAATAACTTCACCAGTATCGTTAACATCTAGCACTAAACTACCGTTACTATACCGGTCTTTATTTCGATACGCTTTCGGATCAATTTCTTCTACGATATGTTTCTCTGTCTTCATATAAACTAGTTCATCGTCTCGAACGATTTCAATACCGACAATGCGGTATGGATTACGTTTTAATTCTTTGAAAATAACAAGACCTCGCTTCGCCCTCGTTGATTTCTCAATTTCTGATGCTTTTAGGCGTTTTACAGCACCGCGCTGCGTTACGAGAATAAGTTGATCTTTATCAGCATTTAATGGTTTACCAGAAGCGACATAGTCATCTTCTTTTAAATTAATTGCTTTCACACCAGCGGCTCTTACACCGACTGGACTTACTTCATCTTCATGGAAAATAAGTGCATATGCACCATGTGTAGCAAGAACGATATCACTCGTTCCATCTGTCGCAAATATATCAACAACTTCATCATCTTTTTTCAAGTTTACAGCAACGAATGCTCTAGAGTAACGTTGTACTTTATATTGGTTTAATTCTGTCTTCTTAATCATACCGTTCTTCGTTACAAATACGATAAATCGCTTTTCTTCCTCAAAGTTCGGTACGACAGTTGCCCAAATAATGGTTTCATCCCGGTCGAGTGAAACGATATTAGCAACGTGCTGCCCTAAATCTTTCCAACGAATATCTGGCATTTCGTATACTGGCAGATATATATAGTTTCCTTTATTCGTAAATAAGAGGACTGTCTCTGTCGTATTCGTATCGAATCGTTCAAGTAAGATGTCACCCTCTTTCATACCGAAGTCTTTGCCATTTGAGGCATTATGTGAGCGCCATCCAGTACGTTTCACATATCCTTCTTTCGTTACAGTAACGATGACATCTTCTTGTGGGATCATCACTTCTACATCGATTTTAATTTCCTCGATTTGATCTTCAATAATCGCGCGTCGATCATCACTATATGTTTTCTTAACTCTCTTTAAATCTGTTTTAATAACTTGAAGTAATCTTTTTTCACTTTGTAAAATTGCCTGTAGCTCAATAATTTTCTTATTAAGCTCATCTGCCTCTTGTTGTAGCGCTGTAATATCTGTATTCGTTAAACGATATAATTGCAAGGATACAATTGCTTCCGCTTGCGCTTCTGTAAAACCAAATTTCGCACTTAAATTATCTTTTGCATTACGCTTATCTTTTGAAGCACGAATCGTTTCAATAACTTGGTCTAAAATCGATAATGCTTTCTTTAAACCTTCTACAATATGTTGACGATTTTCTGCCTTTCGTAATTCATATTGTGAACGTCTCGTAACAACTTCTTTTTGATGGCCAATATATGCATCTAAAATTTTCGGTAATGTCATAAGCGTTGGACGACGATTATTAATCGCTACCATATTAAAGTTATATGGAATTTGTAAATCTGTATTTTTATATAAGTAATTTAAAATACCTTCAGAATTTGCTTCTTTTTTTAATTCTACGACAATGCGAAGACCTGTACGATCTGTCTCATCACGTACTTCAGCAATGCCATCTAATTTTTTATCTAGGCGTAACTCATCCATTTTCTTAACAAGGTTTGCTTTATTTACTTCGTATGGAATTTCAGTAATTACGATTTGCTGTTTCCCGCCACGAACCGTTTCAACCTCTGCTTTCCCGCGAATAATAATTTTACCTTTACCTGTTTCATACGCCTTTTTAATACCATCAATCCCTTGAATAATACCACCTGTTGGGAAATCTGGTCCTTTCATAACTGTTAATAAATCATCAACAGTACTATTCGGTTTATCAATACGCATCATTGTAGCGTCAATAACTTCTCCAAGATGATGCGGAGGAATTTCTGTTGCATAACCTGCGGAAATTCCTGTAGATCCGTTCACTAATAAGTTCGGGAACGCTGCTGGTAAAACAACTGGTTCTTCACTCGTATCATCAAAGTTTGATACGAATTCTACTGTTTCTTTATCAAGATCACGTAATAACTCCGATGCAATTGGTGATAATCGTGCTTCCGTATAACGCATTGCTGCTGCCGGATCCCCATCAACACTGCCGTTATTACCATGCATTTCAACTAAAACATTACGTACTTTCCAAGTTTGGCTTAAACGTACCATCGCCTCATATACAGAGGAATCACCATGCGGATGATAATTACCAATAACGTTACCGACTGTTTTAGCTGACTTACGGAACGCTTTATCGTGCACGTTTCCTTCTACATACATAGAATATAAAATACGTCTTTGTACTGGTTTTAAGCCGTCACGCGCATCTGGAAGTGCGCGATCTTGAATAATATATTTACTATAACGTGCAAAGCGATCACCTAACACGTCTTCAAGCGGGAGGTCATGAAACTTCTCTGCTTGCATGTTATTCCACCTCCGTCTCCATAATCATTTCATTTTCTAAAATATTTCCTTCTTCTTGCATACCAAACTGTACATTACGCTCAATCCATTTACGGCGCGGTTCTACTTTATCGCCCATTAATGTTGTTACGCGGCGCTCTGCTCTTGCTGCATCATCAATTTTCACGCGAATTAATGTACGTGTTTCAGGATTCATCGTTGTTTCCCATAATTGATCCGCATTCATTTCGCCAAGTCCTTTGTAACGCTGTAACATGTAACCTTTTCCAACTTTTTTCGTTACTTCATCTAATTCATCATCTGACCATGCGTATTCAATTACTTCACTTTTTCCTTTTCCTTTACTTACTTTGTATAAAGGAGGAAGTGCGATAAACACTTTACCAGCTTCGATAAGTGGTTTCATATATCTGTAGAAGAATGTTAATAACAATACTTGAATATGCGCTCCGTCTGTATCGGCATCGGTCATAATGACAACTTTATCGTAGTTAATATCTTCCACATCGAATTCATTGCCTACACCGCCGCCAATTGCATAAATGATTGTATTAATCTCTTCATTTTTGAAAATATCAGCAAGCTTTGCTTTTTCTGTATTAATTACTTTACCACGTAACGGTAATACCGCTTGGAAACGTCGATCTCGCCCTTGTTTTGCAGAACCACCGGCAGAGTCACCCTCTACTAGGTATAGTTCATTTTTCTGCGGGTTACGTGATTGTGCAGGTGTTAACTTACCACTTAATGTACCTTCTGATTTCTTTTTCTTTTTACCAGTACGCGCTTCCTCTCTCGCTTTACGAGCGGCTTCACGTGCTTGCGCTGCTTTAATTGCTTTTCTCACAAGAAGTGTGGCTACGTCCGGGTTTTCTTCTAAAAAGTAAGCCAAATGCTCTGATACAATGGCATCAATTGAAGAACGAGCTTCACTTGTACCTAGTTTCCCTTTTGTTTGTCCTTCAAACTGAAGTACTTCTTCTGGTACACGTACAGAAACGATAGCCGCTACACCTTCACGAATATCTGTACCTTCTAAGTTTTTATCTTTTTCTTTTAATAGTGAAACTTTGCGAGCATACTCATTGAACACACGCGTCATTGCTGTCTTAAATCCAGCTTCATGTGTTCCACCATCTTTTGTACGTACATTATTTACAAACGAAAGAATATTTTCTGAGTAGCCATCGTTAAATTGAAATGCTAGTTCTGCTTCAATCCCATTTTGTTCACCAGTGAAGTATACAACTGGGTGAATTGAATCTTTTTCTTCGTTTAAATAGGAAACGAAAGCTTCAATTCCTGTTTCATAATGAAAGACATCTTCTAAATCATTTCTTTCATCTTTTATTGAGATTTTCATCCCTTTTAATAAGAATGCAGATTCGCGTAATCTCTCACATAATGTTTCATAATTGTAATTTGTTGTACTGAAAATCGTTGTATCTGGTTTGAAATGCATTGTTGTACCAGATTCTTTCGTCTTTCCGATTTTCTCAAGCGTCGTTACAGGAACACCGCCATTTTCAAAGCGTTGTTCATAAATATTTCCGTCACGCTTAATCGTTACGACTAACCATTCAGATAAGGCGTTTACAACTGATGCCCCAACACCGTGTAAACCACCACTCGTTTTGTAACCACCTTGACCAAACTTACCACCGGCATGAAGTACAGTTAAAATAACTTCTGGTGTAGGTTTTCCAAGCTTATGCATTCCCGTAGGCATTCCTCGCCCTTTATCTATAACGCTAATACTATTATCTTTATGTATTACGACAGAAATTTCGTCGCCAAATCCCGCTAACGCTTCATCAACGGAGTTATCTACTATTTCGTATACTAAATGATGCAATCCACGGCTGTCCGTGCTCCCGATATACATACCCGGGCGTTTTCGAACGGCTTCAAGTCCTTCTAACACTTGAATCGCATCTTCATTATATTGGAACTGATGCTTCGCCAAACTCCTTGCCCCTTTCCTAATCCAAAATCAGAACATATGTTTCTATTATAGAATAACGCCTCGACTATCGTTTTGGCAAGTTATCTTATCTCTTTTATATACCATTTTCAATAGAAAAATCCTTGTTTTTTCACAAGGATTCCTCTAGGCTACTATTTCAGAAAAATAATCGTTTGTCAACGAGAAATGGATATGTATTCCAAGATTACACATTCCAAACCTTTATTATGATCCAAATGATCAATATCCAAAACGGGATTACAAGTAACAATCCCCAAAAACAGCCTTTAAAAAATCTCATGATGAACACCTCGTTCATCGGCCCTACTTATTATCATGAGGGCTGAAGCAATCTTCCTACCTTTACAATCTATACTATTTTGTCATCGCATGTTCTACTTTTATACAACGATCCATTATTACAGTATAGTCTTTTTCTTTTAAAAGTTTGTATGTATCTTCATCTTGTACTCCTAATTGTGCCCAAAAAACATCTGCATCAATCTCTACAAATTCTTTTGCAACATCCATTAAAAACTCTGAGCGACGAAATACATTTACAATGTCAACGTGTTCCTTAATATCCTTTAGTGAAGCAACTGCCTTTTCTCCAAGCACCTCATCTACTGTTGGGTTAACTGGAATAATGCGGTATCCAGCATCTTGCATTGCTTTTGAAACCATATACGATGTACGTTCTGGCTTATCCGATAAACCAACAACTGCAATCGTTTTGCTTTTCTTTAATACTTCACCAATTTCCGTACGAGTTGGGTTTTCAATTGTCATAAATTATCCCTCCTATTCCTTTAGTATAGCCGATAAAGAAAGTCTCTTTCAATATGAAAGAGACTTTCTTTTATTCCGATTATTGATTCTTTGTAGCTGAGTTATCTGCTAAAGTAGCTGTTTTCGTCATTTTTTGACCGTTACGATAGAATGTAACTTCTACCTTCTCTCCTACTTTTTTCTTTTCATATAAATATTTACGGAATTGAAGTGAATTTTCTACTTTTTGATTATCTAATGCTACTACAATATCATATTGCTCTAAACCTGCTTTTTCAGCCGGTGATATTGGGTAAATTTTACCTAATACAACACCGTTTGTTACTTCTTTCGGTACTTTCAATTGATTGACTGCATAAGCTTGCACATCTTCTAATGAAACAACACCTACTCCAAGCGCTGGACGTTTTACTACTCCATCTTTTTCAAGAGATTCAATAACTGGTTTTGCGATATTAATTGGAATAGCAAATCCAATTCCTTCAACTTCTTGTTGTGCAATTTTACTTGAATTAATCCCAATTATTTCTCCGTTTTGGTTAAATAACGCACCACCACTATTACCAGGGTTAATTGCTGCATCTGTTTGAATAACTTGAGCATTCCAATCTGCACGTTTATCGCCATCAATATCAACCGGAATTTCGCGTTCTTTACTACTGATTATACCTTCCGTTACACTTCCATCAAATCCTAGTGGGTTACCGATTGCAATTGCTTTTTCACCCGCACGGATTTTACTAGAATCACCTAAAGTGGCAACTTTATTTACATTAGCACCATCAATTTCAACAACAGCTAAATCTAACCAAGGGTCTTTCCCTACAAGCTTCGCATCTACCTTCTTGCCATCACTCAGTTTTACAGCAAGTTTATTTGCACCATCTACTACATGATTGTTCGTTACAATATATGCTTTATTTCCTGCCTTTTTATAAATAACACCTGATCCTGAACCAGCTTGTTGTTCTTGACCCGTCGGTTGCATTGCAAATGGATCAATACTTTGTTGCATATTAATAACACCTACAACAACATCTTTCGCGCCTTCAATCATACCAGGTAAGTCCGTTTCATTTTTTGCTTTATTGACAACAGGAACTACAGTACCTTCAACTTTTGAATCTGAACTAAAAGATGATACAGTCGCTCCATTATTTTGAGCCCATGGCATATATGGTGCCGCAAAACTAATTGAAACAGCCCCAACTACAGCTCCGACTAAACCTGTGAAAAAATAGCCTTTTTTACTGCCCGATTTTCTCACTTCTCTCGTTTCACTATGCTCTTCATTTAAATTTGGTCCGTCGTAATATCCCATGTTTACTTCCCCTCTCTGGTGAATTCGTATTTTTAGTATAGTCACGTTTTGTGTCCTTCTTGTGAACTCATCGTGAAATCCAATTAAAAAAATACACTTATTTAACATTGTAGACAAAAAAAGCATTTTTTGTACATTCCACCTGCAAAAGAGGATATAAAATTGTTATTTTCCTAGACTGAAGCACACAATACGTTCCAAGTTATTCTTCAAATTTATAACCAACACGAATAACAGTACCGATATGCTTCGCTTTATCTCCTAGCTTATTTCGTAGTTTTTTAATATGAGTATCAACAGTTCGGTCATCACCGTAATAGTCATATCCCCATAACTGATCTAATAAATGTTGACGTGACAACACAATTCCTTTGTTCTCCATTAAATAAACGAGAAGTTCAAATTCTTTATGTGTTAATATAATTTCTTCTCCATCTACTAAAACAGTTCTAGATAGACGATTCACTTCTATTCCAGCTAAAGACATAGCATTTTCTTCTGCTACCCCTACCACGCCATCCGCACGTTTCAGTAACGTCTTCGCGCGAGCTACTAACACTTTCGGGCTGAAAGGTTTCGTTACATATTCATCTGCACCTAATTCGAACCCTAGTAATGTATCATCCTCATCCGAACGTGCTGTTAGCATAATAATTGGTACTGCTGATTCTTTTCTAATTCGTCTACAAACAGACCATCCATCTATTTCTGGTAACATAATATCTAACATAATTAAATCAATTTCATGCTCTGCAAATAATTCTAACGCTTTTTTTCCGTCTTCTGCTTCGATTACTTCAAAGCCTTCATTGCGAAAATAATCGCTGACAATTTCACGTAATCTTCTTTCATCTTCAACAAGTAATACTGTTTTATTCATAATAATCTATCCCGCCTTTTTACTCTTTCAATCGAATAATACGTTGATTGGAGCTTCCGCGAAATGGAAGTGTTAAATCTTTTTTCTCGATTTCAAATCTTCCATCGACTAAAACATCCCCATAATGTAACAACTCTATCATATCATTATTTTGAGAACTCTGTATCTCTTCTAACGTATAACCTGTATACATCCATAGATTTTTTTTCAAATCTTTCACAGCTTTTGCTACTTTTTTCACTTCAGCAGCTTGGAAAAATGGATCTCCACCTGAAAATGTTACATCAGTTAATGGATTACTTGCAATCCCTTTCACAATTTCTTCTACTGTCATTTCAGTTCCATTACAAATATTCCACGATTTCGGATTATGGCAACCGAAACAACGATGCGGACAGCCCGCAAAAAACACGACTGTCCGCAACCCTTCTCCATCTACTACACTATCATGAATGATGTTCATCACTTTCATTTATGTTTCACCCGATCCATCTCTTCACTACGTTTCGCACTATTCCACTTCGACATATCTCCTACAAGATAACCTGTTATACGGCGAATTCTTTCTATATTAGCCTCATCTTCATTTCCGCAGCTCGGACATTCATTTCCAATAACTCCGTGATAACTACAGCACTTACAACGGTCAACAGGGTGATTAATTGAACCGTATCCAACGCCATTCTCTGCCATCGCTTGTACAATTTGTTTTAATGCCTTTTTGTTATGCATTGCTGCTCCATCTAGTTCAATATACGTAATATGTCCCCCGTTACATAGAGCGTGGAACGGGCCTTCTAAACGAATTTTATTTATCGCTTGCATGTTATAATAAACTGGAATATGGAATGAATTCGTATAGTAATTATGATTTGTTATACCGCTAATCACGCCAAATTCTTCTCTATCTTTTTTCACAAACTTCCCTGATAATCCTTCTGCCGGAGTTGCAATTACCGAGAAATTCAGTTCATGTTCTTCTGTCGCTTTATCCATTCTATCTCTCATAAAGGAAATGATTTCATACCCGAGTTTCCATGATTCTTCATCTTCTCCATGATGCTTTCCTGTTAAAGCTACTAAACACTCCGCAAGACCGATAAAACCAAGACTTAACGTCCCTTGCTTTAAAATGGATGCTACAGAATCTTCAGGCTGTAACTTTTCTCCACCGCGCCATACACCTTGTGAGTATAAAAATCGAAAATCTCTTGCTCGTTTCGTACATTGATACTCAAATCGCTCTAATAATTGCTTAATTCCTAAATCTAAATAATAATTTAACGCTTCAAAAAACGCTTCTTTTGAACCACTAATTAATGCTAATTTCACTAAGTTAATAGATGTAAATGATAAATTCCCTCTTCCAATCGCCGTTTCTTCTCCATGTATGTTCGACATAACACGAGTACGACATCCCATGTAACATACTTCACTTTCCGGTCGTCCATCATAATGCACAGCATTAAATGGCGCATCTAAAAATGAAAAGTTAGGGAATAATCGTTCAGCCGTTGTCTCTAACGCTAATTCAAATAAATCATAGTTCGGATCACTTTCTTCAAAGTTCACACCTTTTTTCATTTTAAAAATTTGAATAGGAAAAATTGGTGTTTCTCCTTTACCAAGACCAGCTTGTGTCGCTTTTAAAAGTTGTTTAATTAAAAGTCTTCCTTCTTTTGATGTGTCTGTTCCATAATTAATAGAAATAAACGGTACTTGCCCGCCGCCCCTACTATGCATACTATTTGAATTATGAATGAAAGCCTCACAAGCCTGATACGTATCATTTTCTGTTTCTTTCCACGCAAATTCTTCTATTTGTTCTTTCGTGAGCGGATATGACTGTAATCGTTTCTTATGTCTCTCTACGGTTTTTCTCACATATGGAGCTAAATCAACATCAAAGAGTGCAAACGATTGACCACCGTGCTGCATATTTTGATTCGCTTGAAAAATAATAGATGAAAGAGCTAATGCACTTTTAATGTCTTGCGGTTGTCTCATATGTCCATGTCCGGTATGAAAACCGTTCGCAAGCATTTGCGCTAACGGAATTTGTGAACAAGTCGTCGTTCCTGTCGCATAAAAATCTAAATCATGTGGATATAATATATTTTCATTTATCGCTTTTTTCACTTGATCTGACAATAAATTTTCCACAGCATAATATTTTGCACTCTCAGATGCGAACGTTCCCATTACTCCCATTGGAGAGCGGCCGTCTACATTTGCATTTTCTTGCATTAAATCTTGTTCATTGCCGTGGACAATCGTCTCAAACACTCTCATTAATTCTTCTCCACGTGTATTTTTTTGTAACATTTATAACCCTCCACCAATATGTTGTTGTATTTTGATTAAAATGTTACTACATATAGTCTTATTGTTTCTGTGAGAAATGTAACATTCCTGTGAAATTTTTTGCACGAAATAATGAATTTTTCATTTACAAAAAAGAAATGTGCTCTTTACAAATGTATGGTACAATATACGGGAAAAACTCTTTTTACCCTTTATCAACACATTTGAATAAAGGAGACTGAACTTATGGTTACTACATATCTTTTATTTATCGTTGCCTACTTACTTGGCTCGATTCCATTTGCACTAGTCGTTGGAAAGATTGGTTATGGAATTGACATTCGTGAGCACGGAAGCGGTAATTTAGGCGGAACAAATACATTCCGCACATTAGGGAAAAAAGCAGGTTTTATCGTTACAATTGCTGACATTTTAAAAGGTACATTAGCAACGAGTCTACCGATTATTTTCGCGTTAGATGTTCATCCACTATGGTTCGGATTAGCAGCTGTTCTTGGACATGTGTATCCGATTTTCGCGAAATTCCGTGGTGGTAAAGCAGTTGCAACTTCTGCTGGCGTGCTATTATGCTACTCACCAGTTGTTTTTGCAATTTTAGCTGTTGTCTTTTTCAGCCTTTTATTTACAACAAGATACGTATCACTTTCTTCTATGGTAACAGCTGTCGTTGCCGTTATCGCATCAATTGTTAGCGGGGATAAAATCTTCATTATTGCGATGTGTTTATTAGCAGGTATGGTTATTTATAAACACCGTGCAAATATTGGACGAATTATAAATAAAACTGAACCGAAAGCAAACTTTTCAAAAAAGCAAAAATAAGATCGTAACCCACATAACGCAAAAAGAAAACGTGAAGCATATTAATAGCGTCTTTTTGCGTTATTTTTTATACTAAAGAAAAAGCAACATAATTTGGAGGAACTATACATGAATCTTTCCGTAACAAAAGAAGCAGCACAATGGTATAAAAACGAATTAAACTTACAATCAGGTGAAACACTACGCTTTTTCGTACAATACGGTGGTTGCAGTACTGTGCAAAAAGGACTTTCTTTAGGTATTCGTAAAGATGATCCTGCACATCCTGCTGTGCAAATTCAAGAAGAAGATATTAACTTCTTTATTGAAAGCGATGATGAGTGGTTCTTCGATGGACATAATTTAGTTGTTACATTTAACGACGGTGATGATTTCCCGCAATTTAATTATGAAAAATAAAAAAACGTGGCTTCCGCCACGCTTTTTTATTTTTTCTTAATTTCCTCATATTTCGCATACCACTCTGGATAGAACTTTTTAAATGATACAGGGCGGAACCCTTCTTTTTTTGCACAAATATTCGTTGTACTTGCAGTAATACAAAGTTCGCCATCACCATTATAAATTTCATATCCATATACAACGCGAAGCGGGCTCACTGTATCAACCCACGTTTTTACAATTGCTTTTTCCCCGTAGCGCATCGCTTTACGATAAGAAATTTGCAAATCTAAAACAGGAGAAATAATTCCTTCCTTCTCCATTTCAACATATGAAAACCCTAAATCTTGTATAAGTTTCGTGCGACCTAGTTCAAGCCACACTAAATAGTTTGAATGGTAAACAACACCCATTTGATCTGTTTCCGCATAACGGATTTCAACTTCATGTTCTGCTACAAACATATGTATTCGCCTTCTTTCACTTCTGCTACCTTGCATACATTTAATCATAATACAGTGACATCAAAAATAAAATAAAAATAGTGAATCTTTTACCGAAAGGAGCAAGCATATGATTCAAATTGTAACGGTTCGTAGCGGTGATAGCGTATATAGCTTGGCATCAAAATATGGATCAACACCTGACGAGATAGTAAAAGACAATGGATTAAATCCAGCTGAAACACTCGTTGTTGGTCAGGCACTAATTGTGAATACGAAAGGAAATAATTATTATGTACAGCCTGGCGATAGCTTATATCGAATCTCTCAAACATATAACGTTCCTCTCGCTAGTTTAGCTAAAGTGAATAATTTATCTTTAAAATCCATTCTCCATGTTGGCCAGCAATTATATATTCCAAAAGGGACGAAACGAGCAGTAGAATCCATCGCTTATTTACAACCTTCAACTATCCCCATTAAAGAAAGTTTAGTTAATTCTACACGTGCTATTAATCCATTTTTAACATACTTAGCCTACTTCAGTTTCGAGGCAAAAAGAGATGGTACGTTAAAAGAACCAACTGAAACAGCTAAAATTGCTAATATTGCAACGCAAGGAAACACCATTCCTATGCTCGTTATTACAAATATTGAAAATGGAAACTTTAGTGCCGATCTAACATCCGTTATTTTACGTGATGCAACGATTCAAAATAAATTTATTACAAACATTTTGCAAACAGCTGAGAAGTACGGTATGCGAGACATTCATTTTGATTTCGAGAGCGTGGCACCTGAAGATCGCGAAGCGTATAATCGTTTTTTACGAAATGTGAAAACACGCTTACCTAATGGGTACACACTAAGTACAACACTTGTACCGAAAACAAGTTCAAATCAAAAGGGAAAATTTTTCGAAGCTCATGATTATAAAGCACAAGGTCAAATTGTTGATTTCGTCGTCATTATGACATACGACTGGGGTTGGCAGGGCGGACCACCGATGGCTATTTCTCCTATCGGTCCTGTAAAAGAAGTACTTCAATACGCAAAATCTCAAATGCCTCCGCAAAAAATTATGATGGGACAAAATTTATACGGATTCGATTGGAAACTTCCATTCAAAGAAGGAAATCCGCCTGCAAAAGCAATTAGCTCTGTCGCAGCTGTTGCACTAGCTCGTAAATACAATGTTCCGATCCGCTATGATTTCACAGCACAGGCTCCTCATTTTAATTATTTCGATGAAAATGGTGTACAACACGAAGTTTGGTTTGAAGATTCACGGTCTGTTCAAAGTAAGTTTAATTTAATGAAAGAACAAGGTATAGGTGGTATTAGTTATTGGAAGATTGGTTTACCATTCCCGCAAAATTGGCGTTTACTCGTTGAAAACTTTACGATTACGAAAAAGGGCTGACAAAAGTCAGCCCTTTTTGTACATTCTGTTAAGATTCATCTTTGATTTCACTTTTTAATGAGTCAATACTTTCTAAACGTCTTTGATTTTTTGCTTCAATAGCAGAACGATCTTTTTCATTAGAAAGCTCCGCTGTTTCTTTCGCTTCATTAAAGTTATCAATTGTATTTTGCACCATTTCTTGTAACTTTTCAGCGTTATCACTTCGATTATCTGGATTTGGCATGTACTTTCCTCCTAATATTGTATATACACACCATCTTAAATTACCTATCTTCCCTCAAATTTATACATAAAAAAGGAGAATACAATATTCTCCTTTTCTTTAACCGTTATCAACAATCGGTTGTTTACCCGTTTGGTCTTGCATTTGCTTCCCTTTATTGCCACCAGCTTTTTTGATTGTGTTCCAATATGATTCGGTACAAAGTCTTTTGAATTCTTTTTCGGATTACCCATTACTATCGCCTCCTTAACAGTAGTATCGTACTAGTGTTAAGAATTATTCAGCTTGCTTAAAAAGTTTCATTTCATAACGTTTTTCAATACGCTCTTCAATGCGATCGATTGCATCGCGATCGCTTAATAATTGTTGTTTATTTTCTTTCACAAGCTCGTCAAATGATTTGCGACGACTTCTTCTCATGCTGTTCACCCTCTCTCCTTCTCATTCTTACTATACATAGTATGAGCAAAGGAAAAACTCTTTAATCAGATTTGCAAGAAAATTTTATGTTTTAATACTCCTAAAAAAACTCCGTGTACAATAAAACGTACACGGAGTTTTTCACACCATAATATTTAAATACTCTTTTAACTTTTCATCTGCATTCATTTCACTTTGTTTATAGTCATGCAGCGCTTGCAGTACGAAATCATACTGTTCTAAAATATAACTTTCTAATTTCAGGACGTCCTCTAAGCAATTCAGCATAATTCTCGTATTACCAACTTCACTTTTTAACGCCGGTTCACAGGCTAAACTCGTACATATTTCTTTCACATCATCTTCTAATATGTCTGTTAATACGTATTTCTTTCGCCCTTTTACCTTTAATCTCATAACTGGATAAAAAGCTTTTATATCTAAATAGCTTCCTACATTCATGCAACGAATCCATTCGATATCACGTTTATTTCGTACAAGTATCTCTTTTACCGCTTCATATACTGCTGTCTCATCAAGTACTTCTGTATTCGATTTCCTTTTCGCCTCTCCTTCAATAGAGGCACATTTTTGATAAACTGCTGCACAAGTAATACAATCATCAAATGCATTATGAGAACTTAAACGAATTCCAAGCATTCGCTTTAACGTTTCAAGTTTATGATTAGGAGCGTGCTTCATATATTTCTTCGCTAAAAATACAGTATCAATCACTTTATTTTTCGGTTCCGGCAACCCCAGCATATTCACATTACTTTTCAAAAAGCGCATATCAAAAGATGCATTATGAGCGACAATTACATTCGTATGTAAAAATGCTAAAAATAAAGGTAACACTTCTTCAATCGTCGGTGCATCTGAAACACGATAATTTGTAATACCCGTTAAACTCGTTATTCGGTCTGGAATTGGACGCTCTGGATTCACATAGGAAACAAATTGATCTACTAGTTCATGATTACGATATTTCACTGCTGCCACTTGAATGATTTTATCATTATAAGGGTTAAATCCTGTTGTTTCAAAGTCAATTACAACATAATCTAACGGTAAGGATATATTCCCCACTCCAAATACACTCCTTTATCTCTCAACGTTTATATTTCTTTTATCATATCATGAAGCTTTCACTACGTGAAAAAGAAAAGGCAGAAATGATTATATTCCATCTCTACCTTTTCACTGTTATTTTAATTTAGCAATTCGTTTCTCCATCTCTTTTTGCGTCATCGGTCCAATAAACTTATCTTGAATGACACCTTTCGTATCTATAAAATACGAAGTTGGGATTGTAATGACTTTATACGCTGTTGTCACATCAATATTCTTGTCCAATAAAATAGGAAAAGTAATTCCTTTCTCCTTAGCAAAATTACTCACCTTTTCTATCCCTCCGCCTTTTTCTGAAGGCGTATAATTTATTGCTAAAATTTCTACATTTTCTTTATGTTCTTTATAGAAAGCCTCCATATCTGGCATTTCTTGCTGACAAGGTCCACACCACGTTGCCCAAAAATTTACAATCACTTTCTTTCCTTTTAAATCCGATAACTTTACATTCGTTCCATCTAACTTCGTTAATTCAAAGTCTGGCGCACTCTTTCCTATTTCAATACCGTTACTTGCAATCATCTCTTTCATAGCAGCTTTACTTTTTTCTTGCTCTCCTTGGGCCACCTGATCGCTTTTACCAAACTGTTCATAAGCTGCATATCCCGCTAAACAAAGTAACACTACAATAATCGTAAGCTTCCGCCACATTTTATATCACCCTAACGTGTTTGTCTTGTAACATATTCACCAAAATGCTATATACCTTATTTTAGCTTATACGGACAAGCTTGGAAATATTCACAGTCTAAATAATTAGAATATTCTTATTTAAAGTGCATTTTTTTCCTTTTTATCATATAATTAGAAAAACAAATGAAGTATTACCTATCTTCTTCTAGACCCATTCACCTTTTATTTTCATGGTTATATAACCTTCAACAAAAGGGGGATTGTTTATGAATTCATTCGAAAAAATAACATTATATATTCTTAGTTTTCTTTTATACCCAATCGGTATTATTACATGGATCATTTCACTCTTTAGTAACGATCTTGAAAAAAAGAAAGTAGGGCGTATTTGTCTCTACGTTTCTCTAATCTCATTCGTCCTTTTCTTAATTCTTGGAATTGCAACTTTCCTTATGACAGCTACTTTTAACGTCGATCTGAATCATTCAGAATCTATCGAGTATCAAATAAATGACGCTGAATAAAGATAAGAGCATTGCGCTTATCTTTATTTACACCCTTTAAAAAACGAATGATTATTTATTAATTTTTCAGGACTTCCACATGCTACAATACTTCCTTCTTTCATGATGACAACGCGATCTGCTAGTATCACTTTCTCTACATCATGCGTTGCTACAATTCTCGTTACATCGCTTCCTAGTCCTTCTATCATATTCCAAACAAATTCTTGATTGCCCGGATCTAATCCCGCAGTCGGTTCATCTAAAATAATAAAATTCGGATTTGAACCAATTGCTCGCAATAATGCAAGCCGTTTTCTTTCTCCTCCCGAAAACTCTTCACCGCTTTTATGTAGTACAGTTTGAAGACCTTCAGGTAACCCCCTAATAATCGGTGTTACATTTACAAGTTCAGCACTTTTTTCTAACTCGTTTTCTAAGCCCACTTCCCCGAAATACATATTCTCTTTTACTGTCGTCCGAAAGAATCGAGGTTCTTGCCACACTGTAGTCAATCGAGCCTCATTTCCATAATAAGCAATACTACCGTTAGATGGTTTATACAAACCTGTCATTAATTTTAAAAGCGTTGTTTTTCCTGCACCACTTTCTCCGACAATCATAACGAGTTCACCAGGATTAATCTGCAAATCAATATTATGAATTCTGCATGTCTCTTCATCATTTTCCTGAAATGAGACATTTGTTATTGTCATCCCCATCGCTCTTTCTACATTACTATTTGCCACTCGTTTATCTAAAAAGAAAAACACTCTACTTGCCGAAGCAACTGCAACTTGTGTCATCATTAATAAATCCCCCACATAACGGACAGGGAAAAAGAGCATCTCAATTGTCGCTAACACTGCAACAAGTGAACCAACCTCCATTTCGCCCTGCATTATTTTTTGCGCACCTATAATAAGAACAACGATATATGCTCCTGTTTCAATCACTGTTCCAACTACTCCAATGTAATGCTGCATCATCGTCTTCTTTACTTCTGTTTTATAAGATTGTGCCGTTACTCCTTTAAATAAGCCAATAGCCCATTTTTCTTTTTGCAAACTACGTAAATCTTGCGCTCCTTTTACAAACTGTGACACCATCTCTACAACAGTTGATTGATTTTTTTGAGCAATACTAGCAATATTTCTTACCTTCTTCCCTAAAAGCATCGGAACCATTGCACTTAAAAATAAAAACGGAGTTATCCACAATATGAACTGTATATCTATATGTTGTAGTGCTATGATCGCACCGATAAATTGCGCAATGGCGTGTATATATTCTATTAATATAGAACCATATAGCCTGACCCAGTTCGGAATATCAGATACGACTAACGTTTCTAGCTCTCCTTGTTTGATTTTCTCACTCTCTTCAAACGGTAATAGGAAAAAATGGCGCAATACATCTATACGCTTCTCTCGTAATATTCGCTGGCTCGCTTTTGAGCTTACATAATCAAATGAAAGATTGTTCACCCACATCAATAAGCGGGTAACTGTAAACAAAGTAATGTAAAAATACGCTCCCTTCAGCTCTCGTTGAATTAGGTTATCTACAATTAGTCCCATGAATAGTGGACGGGATAGATTTAAAATAGCTGCAAAAATCCCACTGCATACAGCTGCTATTACTAATATTTTTTCTTTCTGTAACGGTAACAAAATTCTTTTATATTCTTTCATAGTATTCCCTCCATTTTTATAGTAAAAAGAAAGGGATGAAACCATTTGGTTTCATCCCTTTCCATAAAATAAGGAAGCTAACAGTTGTTAGCTTCCTTATCATTCATTTCAATTGTTTAGTTCGACACTTTAGACTCTTCCATTTTCTCACGAAGAACCATTTGTAAGATACCACCGTGACGGTAGTAGTCAATTTCAACTTCACTATCGAAACGAGCTACTACTTCAAATTGTTTTTCGTTGCCATCTGCATCAGTTGCAACTACTTTTACAAGATCACGCGGTCTAACTGTTTTGTCGATTTGAATTTCAAATGACTCGTTACCAACAAGACCTAACGTTTCAGCGCTTTCGCCATCTTTAAATTGAAGCGGTAATACGCCCATTAACACTAAGTTACTGCGGTGAATACGCTCGAAGCTTTCTGCGATTACTGCTTTAATACCTAATAAGTTAGTACCTTTTGCAGCCCAGTCACGAGAACTTCCCATACCGTAATCTTTACCTGCAATAACTAGAAGGCCTGTGCCATCTTCTTTATACTTCATAGCAGCATCATAGATTGATGTTACTTCACCAGTTGGCCAGTATGTTGTATATCCGCCTTCTGTTCCTGGTGCGATTTGGTTTTTAATACGGATGTTCGCGAATGTACCACGCATCATAACTTCATGGTTACCACGACGAGAACCGTAAGAGTTAAAGTCAACTGGTTGTACACCGTTTTCTAATAAGTAGCGTCCAGCTGGTGTGTGCTTACCGATTGAACCTGCTGGTGAAATGTGGTCAGTCGTTACAGAGTCACCAAATTTACCAACTACGCGTAAGCCTGATAACGTTTCAACTTCACCTGGTTCTTTAGATAAACCTTCAAAGAATGGTGGGTTTTGAATGTACGTTGAATCATTATCCCAAGTATATAAAGCTTCGTTTGAAGTTTGGATTTCATTCCAACGCTCATTGCTGTTAAATACTTGTGCATATTCTTTCTTGAACAGCTCAGATGTAACAACGCTTTGAACTACATCTTCAATTTCTTTAGCTGATGGCCAAATATCATTGAAGTAAACAGCATTGCCATTTGCATCTTTACCGATTTCATCATTTTTCAGGTCAATATCAACAGTACCTGCAAGTGCATATGCCACAACAAGTGGTGGTGATGCTAAGTAGTTTGCTTTTACAAGTGGATGAATACGACCTTCAAAGTTACGGTTACCAGATAAAACAGATGTTACTAGTAAGTCGTTTGCTGCGATTGCTTCTTCTAATTCCGGTGCTAATGGGCCAGAGTTACCGATACAAGTCGTACAGCCGTAACCAACTGTTTGGAAACCTAATTGATCTAAATACGTTGTTAAACCTGATTTATCTAAGTACTCCGTAACAACTTTAGATCCTGGTGCTAATGATGTTTTTACGTATTCAGGTACTTTAAGTCCCTTTTCAATTGCTTTCTTCGCAACTAAACCTGCCCCAATTAATACGTATGGGTTTGATGTATTTGTACAGCTTGTAATTGCAGCGATTGCGATTGCACCTGTTTTCATCGTTACTTCTTTATCTTCTAATGTAACCTTCACTTCTTTATCGAACTCTTGCTCATTAAATCCAAGTCCTTGTGTTCCAACTGGTGCTACAACAGCTTTGTGGAACGCATCTTTCATATCTGAAAGTGGAATTAAATCTTGTGGGCGTTTCGGTCCAGAAAGGTTAGATTCAATTGTATTTAAATCAATTTCAACAAGATCAGTGTAAATTGGATCTTTGCTGTCTGCTGTATAGAATAAGCCGTTCGCTTTACAGTATTCTTCAACAACGCGAATTTGCTCTTCATCTCTACCTGTTAAACGTAAGTATTCTAATGAAATATCATCGATTGGGAAGAATCCACAAGTTGCGCCGTATTCTGGTGCCATGTTTGAAATTGTTGCACGGTCAGCTAAAGGCATGCTCTTTAAGCCATTACCGAAGAACTCAACAAATTTACCAACTACACCTTTTTGACGTAATACTTGTGTTACTTTTAATGCAACGTCTGTTGCTGTAGTACCACTTGGAAGTGTACCAGTTAATTTTACACCGATTACTTCAGGTACTGGGAAGTACGAAGGCTGTCCAAGCATTCCTGCTTCTGCTTCAATACCACCAACGCCCCATCCAAGAACGCCGATACCGTTAATCATCGTTGTATGTGAGTCTGTTCCAACTAATGAATCTGGGTATGCAACTAAGTCACCTTCAGCATTTTTTACAGCGTGAACAACTGGTGCTAAATATTCAAGGTTTACTTGGTGTACAATACCTGTAGCTGGCGGAACTGCACGGTAGTTATCAAATGATTTTTGTGCCCAGCTTAAAAATTTATAACGTTCTTCATTACGTTTAAACTCTAAGTCCATGTTGAATGCAAGCGCGTCTGCTGTACCCGCTCTATCAACCTGTACAGAGTGATCAATTACAAGGTCTACAGTAATTTCCGGATTAATTTTATCAGGATCCCCACCCATGTCTGCCATTGCTTTACGAAGCGAAGCCAAATCAACAACAGCTGGAACACCAGTGAAATCTTGTAAAATTACACGAGATGGTTTAAATGGAACATCGATATCTTGCACATCTTTCGTTCCCCATTTCGCTAAATTTGTAACATGCTCTTCTGTGATTACACGTCCGTCTACTTGACGAAGTACTGATTCAAGTAAAACTTTCACGGAATATGGTAATTGAGATACGTTGCCAACCCCTGCATTTTCAAGCGCTTTCAAATCATAATAATGATACGTTTTTCCATCTACTTCAAAAGTTGCACGTGATTGAAATGGATTATGTTTGACCATTATGTTTCCCCCCTGTTAAACGTGACTAAGTTGTCTGAATATAAAATGTAGACAAACTTTTCAATACCTTACGATAATATCTTATTACAACTTTCTAAATAAGTAAATAATAAGAAACTTATAGATTATCATAAGTTTTCTTTATGTTTCTAAATTTGAATAGTGTTCATGTTCCTTATGAATACTATTACCATAAAGTAAAGTGCTCTATTAGCGCTTTCTTTACAGTTCATACATACTATGAACTGCTCATCATGCAACTTACAAAAAAAGTTATAGAGGTGAAATAAAATGGGTAAAAGAAAAGCAAATCATACTATTTCAGGAATGAATGCAGCATCTGCACAAGGACAAGGTGCTGGTTATAACGAAGAGTTTGCAAATGAAAACTTAACTCCTGCAGAACGACAAAATAATAAGAAACGCAAAAAGAACCAGTAACGAAAAATCCCAAAAGGAGCATTCACCTTTTGGGATTTTTTCTAATGTTTATAACGTAACAATTCCGAAACCGTTACAAATCGATAGCCCTGCTTTTTCAGTTCAGGTAATATTTTTGCTAGCGCTGCTACTGTTTGACTACGATTATTTCCTCCATCATGTAGCAATACTATATCACCACTTTTAGCATGTTTCACTACATGATTTACAATGGATTCAACCCCTGGATTTGCCCAATCACGTGGATCTTGATGCCACGACCATAGAACCGTTTGATAACCAGCTTCTTTCGCTGTTTTAAATACAGCATCGTTAATATAACCGCCAGGAGGACGGAATAGCAAAGGCTCTTTCACCCATTTTTCGAAAAATTTCTTTCCATCTAAAATATCATTTTCTAATTTTTCATCCGATGAATTACTTGCATACAAATGGTTCATCGTATGATTTCCAATTTCATGCCCCTCTTTTAACACTTGTTTCACTAAATATGGATTACGCTGAACTCGAAATCCAATCATAAAAAATGTCGCTTCTGCTTTATATTGGCGCAATAAATTTAAAATTTGTGGTGTATAAATTGGATCCGGTCCATCATCAAATGTAATAGCAATAATCTTTTCATTATTAGGTACTTCCCATGTTACATATCCAGTTGGTTCTAGCTCTTTTCTGAGCAACATTTTCGCTTCCACTTTTTCAACTTGAAATATATGTACTGCGCATAATAAAGAAAAAATGAGTAGAAAAATTTTCTGTTTTCGCATAATATTCGTTAAAGTAAGAGGTTGTCGAATACACAACAACCTCATTTACTTTTCTAATTGATCTACATGCTGCATAATATTTTGAAGATTATTTTCGTATTGCTCAAGTTGTGGGCGTTGTGTTTCCGAAGCTACTTCTAGTGCATTTTGAATCTGTTCATAGGCTTCCTGAACCTCTTGGCGTAATTCTTTCAAATCATGACCGTAGTTTGGATCATTTTTTACAATGTTGTTAAATGCATTTTCTGCTTGTGTAACACCTTGCTGCGCTGCTTGAAAAGCTTGTTGCTTATCTTTATGATATGGCATTATACAATCCCCTTTCCATAATAGTTAGTCCCACTTATCTTTACCTTTTTTTCTAAAAACATTCTCGTATAAATTTGCAAACTTCTCTCATTCTAAAAAGAAAGAGGAGGTGTCACAGACAATGAGCAAAAACAATCGTGAAGCGAAAGAAAAAAAGGACAACCCGAACCATTAAGCGGATCTCATAAAGTAAAAAACCGTAACCATTCACGTCAAAAACATCATGCACATCATGATATGTAAAACAAAAAATGCACACTAGCTACCTTTTCCACATACAATGTTTATATTTTTCCATTTATTCTTCACCCCTACTTCATTCATGCATAACATAGTATGAATTGAGATTTTACGGAGGGTGTCTTACATGGGCAAGAAAAAGAAGGATTGTCTTTTTCATGTTGATGGTTTCGAAGAATGGATGGATCAGTTTTGTTCTGATTCTTGTAGCAACTTTAGTTTCCCAAATCAAATTCATATTGACCTTTGTGAAACGGAACAAGAATACATTTTGGAAACAGATGTACCAAATGTGACAGAACAAAATGTAGTCATTAAAAAGATGAAGACAGGCCTAAACATTTGCATACTTCATAAAAATATTTCTTTGCAGAGGATCATTCCTTTACCCGATAATATTATTTATAAAAAGATGCTAGCCTGCTTAGAGAATGGATATTTAGCCATTCATATTTCCAAAAACGAAGTAGCTAATAAACATGAAAAGAAAGTTCTTTTTCAAATTGAGAATTAAAATAAATACAAAAATAAGCCCCAGTCGTTGACTGGGGCTTATTTTATTTCGCATGTACTTCCATATTAGAATTCCCATCATATCTTTTTTTCAATAAACCTTTCGTAACTAACAGTACTGGAAACGCTACAGTTGAAAATATAGCTAGCGCTGAAAATACTACAAATCCATTTTGGTACCCGTAATAATCGAGAAGTACTCCCCCAAACCATGGACCAATTACTGCTCCAATTCCTGAAAATCCCATTGCTCCAAAGTACGTTCCTTTTAGATGCGCAACAGCTATATCATCAATAAATACATCCGTCATCGAAAACATTAAGACTTCTCCAATTGTAAAAATAATTGTGCAAATAGCAGCACCTAGCATAGATTCTACTATTCCAAATCCAAATAATCCCCCGCTCACAAATAAAGTTCCAACCATAATGGATGCTAATGGTGTATACTTTTTACACATTTGAATAACAGGATATTGAATTACGACTACAACAATCGCATTTAATACTAACATATATGAAAATAATTTCACTCCATCCTGGAATATATGTGCATTTGCAAAATATTGTGATACTGTCGTCGTTAAGTGAGAAAAACCACAATTACTCAAAATAATACCAACTAACGCAACTAAAAATACGACATCCTTTCGTAATATACGCAGCGCATTTAGCATTGTAACAGGCTTTTCTTTATTGATTTTCTTTTGTTCCACTGGATATTTCTTAAATTGGAACGCTAGTATAACTGTATATAGAATATATACTCCAGCTGCTACTAAAAAAGGAATTGTTGATTTTGCGCTTCCAATCTGTAATCCGACAAGTGGCCCAATCGCTACTCCAACATTGATTGCACCGTAACGCAAATTATATACGAGTAAACGATACTCTGGTTTCGTTAAATCTGATAATAACGCTCTTGACGTCGGTTCAAAAAAGGACCTACATAATCCATTTAAAGCATTTAATAAAAAGAAACTTAAAACATGATCTGCAAGTGAAAATCCTATGAATACAAATACCCAAACGATCATGGACCATATTAGAATCATATTTCGACCGAATCGATCAGATAAATTCCCTCCGATAAAACTAGCAAACACTCCAACAAGTGCACTCGTTCCAATAATAGCACCCGTCATTCCAGCTGATACGCCTTTAACAGTCGTTAAATAAATTGCTAAAAAAGGAATACTCATTGACGTGGCGAACCTCGCAAATAAAGTCCCGATTATAATTGTCATTCCTAACGGATGAATATTTTGTAACTTCCCCTTCATCTTAAAAACCTACTCTCCCTGTTATCACATAAAAAAAGAAAGCAAAGGATCTGCTTTCTTTTCCCTTTTTATACTTGAGCTGTTGATACCCGCGTTGTTCTCGTTATATCCATATCTATGCCATATGTAAACTGTAATTCTTTACAAACATCTTTAATTAAAATTGCGACATTATACTTTTCATTAAATTGTAAAACGATGTTTTCTACTTCTTCATATGTATACTTATATTCCCCTGTAATGACACTTTTTAAATCAAAGCATTCATTTATACAAAGTTGCACAAGTAGCTGGTCATATTTCTCTATTACATCTTCTTTCTTCCACAGTAACTCTTTTACATATAACCGATCAAACTTCACACTTTCGCGGTTACAATCCGTTAAAATCCGGGTCATTTCGTTTAACTCTCGATACAATTCAGAAATATTTTTACTTAAACTAAGCAGTTTATCTACGCCGTTTTCATACAACATATTCATTCCACCCCCGCATTTTCTTTTTCTTATTATAGCAAGAAAATTCTAAAAAAGGCTTCTTTCTTCTGAAATATTAGGAAACGAATTTCAATTGCTTTACAATGAAACTAGTTAATGCGAGAGGAGAAAGAAAATTGGAGCAAAAATTATATTACACTGACGCTTATAAGCAAGACTTTACTACAAAAGTTATAAAGCAAGATTATGATAAAGACGGTAACTTATACGTTATTTTAAACGAAACGGCATTTTACCCAACAGGTGGCGGGCAACCCCATGATACTGGAACTTTAAATGGCATTGCTGTACTTGGTGTTGAAGAAGTCGACGAAGAAATCCACCACTTCATTGCAGAACAATTACATACAGAAGAAGTAGAAGGTAAAATTAATTGGGAGCGCCGTTTTGATCATATGCAACAACATGCGGCTCAGCACATTTTATCTGCTGCTTTTTGGGACCATTTTAACATACCTACAATTGGATTCCATCTTGGTAAAGAGACGGTAACAATTGATTTAGAAACAGAAAATCTGCATGCAGAAACAGTTGAAAAAGCAGTGCAAATTGCGAACAATATTGTTTTTGAAAACCATCCAATTCTTATTAAATGGATGAACTTAGAAGAAGCGAAAACATTACCACTTCGCAAAGAACCGACTATGACAGAAAATATACGCGTTGTTATGATCGAAAACTTTGATTATAACGGCTGTGGCGGAACTCACCCAAAACGTACTGGTGAAGTAGGTCCTATTCAAGTTCTTAGCTGGGAGCGCAACAAAGGTGGCATACGACTAACGTTTATCGCTGGCTGGCGCACACTTAAATTAATGGGACAACAACAACAAATTATGAAGGATGTTTCTAAACAATTAAACAGTAGCGAAGCTGATATTCCAGTAAAGGTAGCACAGCTTCTAACTTCTCAAAAAGAAACCGAAAAAGCTATGCAAACAATGAATGAAAAATTATTATATGCAGAGGCAAACGAACTACTTCAACAACCTACCAAAATACATGCTGGCATACTTATTTCTAAAGTGTTTACAAATCGTTCTATGCAAGAAATCGCAAAGCTATCCGCTATTATTACAGAACAACAAGAGCATGCCATTACATATTTCGTTATTGAAAACGAGGACAAATTACAATGCATCCTCGCTTGTGGCAAAACAGTCACACTCGATATGAATGCTCTTTTAAAAGAGGCACTTCCTACAATTGAAGGAAAAGGTGGCGGAAATAAAAAAAGTGCTCGTGGCGGTGGGAAAGCGATTATGACTGGGGATGAGTTTTTAAATCAACTTGTTTCTTCTTTACAGTCAGCAGTGTAAAACATGTTATGAAGGATAGCGAACGGCTATCCTTCAACTATATTTACAGGCCAATATTTTGTTTCAATCCTTGGTAACTCCCTGCATTTGCAAACCCTTCATTTACAAGCTTTATAAAGGTTTCCGAAAAACCATGCTGACTTAATTCGTCTATTGGCATCATTTGTACATCATGAATCGGATTATGATCAAATTCATTTGATGGTAACATAATTTCCCCTGTAATCTTTTCAAGTAGAAATGTAATATGTAATAAAGATGGACTGGCATCTGGTTTATCACAAACATAGAGTAGCTTCTTAATTTTAACTTCTAATCCCGTTTCTTCTCTCATTTCTCTAACCATCGCCTCTTCTAACATTTCACCATTCTCCACTCTTCCTCCAGGTAAAGACCAATTCCGATTAGCAATTTTTTGCTTTACTAGCAATACTTTTTCATCTTCAATTAAAATTCCAGTAACACGAACTTGCATTACATTTTCCATATGTAATCTTCTCTTCCCATTATATTTACAAATTAATCCTTCCATAAAAAGAACGTACGTTTTATAATTAAAGAAAAATATGGAAGAAAGAAGTTGTTACATTCATGCGTCCACCTTTAACAAAGTCTATATCACTTGAAGATTTCCAAAACTATTATTGGTTAAAAGAAGAACTGCAAACATTTTGTCGTGAGCATGGGTTGCCAGCTAGTGGCTCTAAGATTGAAATAGCCAATCGTATCTCCCATTATTTACATACTGGTAAAATATTAAAAAACAGCTCTGGTCCAAAAGCGAGTAAAACTTCTCTCTCTTATAAAGACCTTTCTCTTCAAACTGTTATTACTGAAAATCACCGCTGTAGCGAAGAGGTTCGGGCCTTTTTCAAAGAAAAAATTGGAGCAAACTTCCGCTTTACAGTAGCTCTTCAAAAGTTTTTTAAAGAGAATGTTGGAAAAACATATGAAGATGCGATAACGTTTTGGTATGAAGAAAACGAACGAAAAAAAGACCCTACATATAAAACAACTATCAGCGCGCAGTTTGAATACAATCGCTTTACTCGTTACTTTTTCGAAGATCCAAATAACAAAGGAAAATCAAAAGCTGATGCTATCGCTGCTTGGAACGAAATAAAAGCAAAGCCTGGTAGCAATGCTTATGTTCCTCAAAAAGTAGAGAACTAGTTCCTTGCTAGTCTTCTACTTTCTCAAATAATAGTGCAAGCCCTATTCCGCCCCCTATTCCTAACGTCGCGATTCCGTATTTCATACGCTCTCGTTTCGCCTGATAAAACAAGCGCGTTACAAGCATAGCCCCAGATGCACCGTATGGATGACCAAGCGCAATTGCTCCACCATTGACATTCAATTTTTTATATGGAATTTGTAACTCCTTTGCACAAGCAACAACTTTTGAAGCAAACGCTTCATTTATTTCAAAATAATCGATGTCCTCTACTTTCATATTCATTTCGTTTAATAATTTGTTCACCGCAAATATCGGACCAGTCCCCGGAAGATTTGGATCCACTCCAACTACAGCACTACGAACGAAACGAAGAACAGGCTTGTATCCTAATTTTCGGGCTTCCCCTTCTTCCATTACAAGAACGGCACATGCTCCATCATTTACACCGCACGAATTACCGGCCGTTACTGTACCATTTTGTAAAAATACGGGTTTTGTTCTTTTAATCATTCTTTCATACTTCATTTCTCGTTTTATAGCTTCGTCAAAAGATCCATTAAAAGAAAGTATTTCATCCTGTAAATATCCATTTTCTAATGCTTGCAGTGTCCGTTTATAACTAAGGTAAGCGTACTCATCTTGCATTTCTCGCGTTATATTATAACGCTCTGCAACATATTCAGCCGCCACTCCCATATTAGGATCACCAATTGTTTCTGGTGAAAATCGCGCTCTATTTTGAAATGGTGATGTACTTGTACTCTCTACTCCTCCTGCAATATAACAATTACCGGCCCCGCCTTGAATAAAATGACATGCGGTGCGGATCGCTTCCAATCCGGCACCACATTGCCGGTCAATCGTTACACCAGGAATACGATATCCAAGTCCTGCTTCTAAAGCAGATAATCTTGCAACATTCCCTCCTGGTCCAACAACATTCCCTAATATGACCTCGTCTATTTCTCTCTCAATTCCTTTACTTAAAAATGTAAGAAGAGGTGCTGCTAATTGCTGAACTTCATACCCTTTTAACATCCCATTCTTCTTACCAATAGGTGTCCTTTTTGCTTCTACAATAACCGCTCTATTCATATATCTTCTCCCGGTTTTCAATTATACTTTTTGCTGCCATACGAGCGATTTTCCCGCTATTTGTATACGGTATTTCATCAACGAAATACCATTCTTTCGGTATTTTAAAAGAGGATAATCGTTGTAAGCAAAAACTTTTTAATTGTTGCTTCGTAGCACTTCCTTTTACGATGGCGACAGGTTTTTCACCCCAGTAACTATCTTCCACACCAATTACAACTATTTCATCAACAGCTGGATGTTCATGTAATACGCTTTCTATTTCTTCTGGGAAAATATTAATTCCTCCAAATAAAATCATATTCTTCTCTCTACCGACAATATAAATAAAGCCTTCTTCATCTTTATAACCTACATCTCGCACTGTCATCCAGCCATCTGCAGTCAACTCTGGAACTAAAACCTTATCCAATATGTAGCCCATAAAAAACTGATCACTGTTCACATAAACAGTTCCTATCTCGCCTTTCGTTACTTCTTCTCCTGCTCCATTACATATTCGCACTTGCACATTGTGACAAGGTTTCCCTACTGAATTGGGCTTTCTATTACTCTCTTCATCAACTAGCGCTGTTACAAAGCTTAACTCCGATGCACCGTAAAATTCGTATTTTTTCGCATTAGGGAATATACTCTTTATTTTTTCTTTCGCTTCAGCTTCCCATTTCGCTCCTGACGAAATAATTTTCATGTCATTTTCTATTACTCTTTTTTCTTTATATAAAGATTCTAGCATTGTCGGAACTGTATACATGACCGAAATATGTTCCATTTCTAACTTGTCCAACACTTGTTTTGGAATAAACTTCCTCATAATATGTACGGTTTGTCCTATATATAATGCACTTATTGCACCGTATAAGAAAAGAGAGTGAACGAGCGTTCCAGCTATTAAAATAGAGTCTTCTTTTTTCATATGAAAATCATGTATATTACAATTAAAACTATGAACCCACGATTGTTGCGCACGTAAAAATGCCTTTGCCTTTCCTGTTGATCCTGATGTAAATCCCATATAAAAAGGAGCATCTTGTAAACTTTCTACAATGTGCTCTGTAGGAAGATAGTTCTCTATTATTTGTTTCCATCTATCAATTTCAATTACTCTTTCTTCTTCATCCAATAGATCATTTAACTTATATTGCTCTGTCACAATCATATCCGGATTACTGATTGCAATCCTTTCTTTAAGCTCATCCTGTTTCCACCTTATATCTAATGGCACACAAACCCATCCGGCCATAGCGGCACCAGCGAATAGTTCTAAAAACTCTATACGATTTTCTAATACAATCGCTATCTTTTTATTCTTCGATTCTTTTTCATTCAACCAGTTTGCTACTTTATACACTGACTCAAACCACTCTTTGTATGTTAAAACTCGATCATTTTCCTTAATTGCTATTTTATTTGGTTGTAAAGAGGCATGTTTTTTATATTCTTTTGTAATACCCATATGAGACGTCCTTTCTTTCCAAAATAATAAAAAGAAACACGCAACGAACGTGTTTCTTCTCTTTCTTATCCCGCATTTGTATATTTGCTTCTCTTTAGAGCAGGCGTAATAATATGTTTCAATGAACGATGTAATTTCGTTACAAGAATTGCTGCTATAATCGCTTTTATGCAATCACCTGGTAAAAACACAACACTTACTTTCATCGTTTCCCATACAGAAATATCCATTACGAAAGCTTGCACAAGGATACCAAATACATAAACTACGAAAATACCACCAATTATATTAATACATAATACTTTTATAATAGAAACTTCACGCAAACGCTCAATTAAGTAACCAATGACAAATGCTCCAACGATATAACCAAGTAAATATCCTGCACTTGGCCCAACAAATACGCTAAAGCCACCACGTCCACCAGCAAGTAATGGCGCTCCAACTCCTACAATAAGTAAGAAAATAAGCTGGCTTAATGCACCAAGACGTGATCCTAACAATCCACCAGCAAGCATAACACCAAGTGATTGTAATGTAATTGGAACTGGTGTAATAGAAAGAGCAATTGGAGGTATTAACCCTAACACTCCCATAATAGAACTAAATAAAGCGACGAAAACTAAGTTTTTTGTATTCATATTTGCTTCTCCTATTTGTAAACTCAAAATGATTTTTAGATAACATATTATAGGAGTTATATTATCTTTCTATCTAGCATTTGTCAACTTATTTTTAAAATAGGTTTACAAATATAAATTCCATTATTTCTCTTTATGCAAATGCTCGAGTTCTTTCCGAAGCGCCTGTTTTAAAAACTTCCCAACAGATGTTTTCGGTATTTCTTCCATAAATACAATATCGTCTGGTAACCACCACTTCGCAAACTGTGGTTTTAAAAACTCATATATTTCTTCTTTTGTTACTGTACTATTTTTCTTTTGAACGACACAGGCAACTGGGCGCTCTTGCCACTGCGGATGAGGAACAGCAACGACAGCCGCTTCAAATATAGCATCATGTGCCATTAAAGCATTTTCAAGGTCTACTGAAGAAATCCACTCGCCTCCGCTTTTAATCACATCTTTCGTGCGGTCGACAATTTTTACGCAACCTTCCTCATCGACTGTGACAACATCTCCTGTATATAACCATCCATCACGAAAGCCTTCAACAGTACGATCATCGTTATAATAGCTTTCAGCGATCCACGGTGCTCGTAAACATAGTTCTCCCATCTCCGTACTATCCCACTTCACTTCACCATTTGTACCGACTACTTTCATCTCTACACCAGGAACAAGATACCCTTGTTTTGATCGAATTTCTAATTGCTCTTCATACGATAATTCTGTTTCATAACTTTTTAAACGTGCAAGTGTTACGAGTGGGCTTGTTTCGGTCATACCATATGCATGGATGAACGGAACATTATGTTTCTGTTCAAATGCTTTAATAACACTCTTCGGTGCAGCTGCACCACCGCATAGTATTCTCGTCATACTAGATAAATCGTAACTATTATTTTCTAACTCTTGTAATACACCAAGCCAAATTGTCGGCACACCAGCAGCTAACGTCACTTTTTCAGCTTGAATCATTTCTAATAAAATTTTTGGCGTAAACATCGGTCCTGGAAGCACTTGTTTTGATCCAAACCAAGTAGCTGCGAAAGGTAGTCCCCAAGCATTCACATGGAACATCGGTACAATAGCCATTGCCGCATCACTTTCCGATAAAGCAGCTGTATCTGCTAAACCGAGTGCCATACAATGCAGTACAGTACTACGATGCGTATATACAACACCTTTTGGATTTCCTGTAGTCGCTGACGTATAACACATACCAGCAGGTGTATTTTCATCAATATCTTTTACAAATTGGAAATTTGGATCGCCTTCTTCTAATAGTTTTTCATAATGATATACAGGTTCTAGCGTAGTATTTGGAATTTCATCTTTATCAGTCATAATAATGTAAGCTTGTACAGTTGATAATTGTGATTGAATATTTTCAATGAGCGGTACGAGATCTTCATCAATAAGTAGAATTCGATCTTCTGCATGCTGAATAATGTATGAAATATGTTGAGGAGATAAACGAATATTAATTGTGTGCAAAACGGAAGCAATACCAGGAATAGCAAAATACGCTTCCACATGTCGATGATGATTCCACGCTAACGTTCCTATACGCTCGCCTTCTTTAATTCCTAATTTTTTTAACGTACTGGAAAGCCTTCTCGTTCTTTCACCTAACTGCTTATACGTTAATGTCGTAACTGTGTCATGTGTCCGTGAAACAATTTCTTTCTTCGAAAACAGTTTTTCTGCTCTTTCCATCATAGAACTAATTGTTAGCGGTACATTCATCATCATATTGGTTATATCCCCCTTTAAAGCGTTTTCATTTTTCGTTTATTATAACAGACTTCTACAAATAATCACGACATTTTTCTGTATTTTCTGAATTATTTCTTTGGAAATAATTCAGAAAATACTAAGAGAAGATATGCTAAAATTCCTTCTTACGATATATAAATACCGAAATAACAAAAGAAAAGATATATATGATAACGCCAAATATTGTATATAGAATGGAAGCATATAAAGATGAATTTAAATTTGATATTGGAAATTGTTCTATTAGATAGCCAATTACACTTTGTAATCCAAAATAAGTAACAAGTCCCCCGCATGCGCCTCCAATTGTAATAGCATCAGATTTTTCTGCTCCAAAAACATAGAGAAGTGGGTAGGCTATTGCTCCGGCATTAAGGATGATGAACGTCCCTAAAGAAACACTCTTAAATATCCCATCATCAATTGGTGTATCTGAAACGAAACTATGTATATAAAATATGCCATACGACAATAAAGTACCAATAATTACAACTAAAAAATAGAAAAGGTAATGACTTTGTACAATGTTATTTCTAGTAACCGGTAAAGTAAGTACATATTTTTCATAACCTGACTTACTCTCATATTTAATAACTTCAAGTGCAGGAATTGCAGCAAATAAGATAATGAATGTAGCAATTAAACGGTACATTGAAGCATTACCAAAATAAAAAACAAATCCCGATCCTAATATCGCTATTCCCATGAACGTAAAGAAAGTTCGATACACTAGATAATAGTTTGTCAATAATAAACCTCTCATTTATTTTTCACTCCTCGTTAATAAGACACTCATTTCTTCTATCGAAATAGTTCTATGAGCAATACCACTTGGTAATTTATATATATCTGATACGAGTACATTGAAATATGAACCAAGTCTCCTTCTAGCCACAACTATATCTTTGTTAATTAAAGCTAATTGTTCTTCATCAACGTCTACAATGGAGTAACTTTTCAAAACTTTATCCTTTTCTTCGTTCAATAAAATTTCTCCATCTTTTATAATGATAAGATGGCTAGCTATTTTTTCTACATCACTCATAATATGAGAAGAAAGTAGTATACCACCATTACTTTTACTCACAAAACTTTTTAATTCCTCTAACACCTCTTCTCTAGATGAAGGATCGAGACCACCCGTCGCTTCATCTAGAATTAATAATTTTGCATTATGCGATAACGCAACAGCTATAGTTAGTTTCATGGACATTCCACGCGAGAATTTACCTACTTTCTCATTAGTAGGTAAAGAAAAAGTATGAACTAATCGATAAAAATTATCTTGATCCCAAGATTCAAACATCTTTTCAAAAACTTTGTTTAGTTGCTTTATCGTAAGATGAGCCGGTAGATTCATAGCATCAAATACGACTCCTATCTTTTCCTTAATCTTGGCATCTTTATTTATATTTTCTTCACCAAATATTTTTACTGTACCACTATCTTTAGAAATTAATTCTAGTACTGTTTTAAAGGTTGTTGATTTCCCTGCTCCATTGTCACCAATGAATCCAACAATTGATCCAGACGGCACATTGAAGGAAACATCTCTTAAAACAACTTTGTTTCCAAATGATTTACTTAAATTTTCAATTTCTAGAAGATTTGACATCATTACACTCCTATCTTAACTTTTCATAAAAATATGTTTTCATTTATTAAAAATTATCCACTTTTTCTCTCACTTTCTTTTTCAGTTTAAAAATAAGACGATTACTATATTCTTTATTTTCTACTAAAATTCGATACGCCTCTAATACTCCTAACACACGAACAAAAAGATAAACTCCAATAGCAATAAGTACAACACAATAAGGGTGATACTGGACTAATTCTCCTGAAGTGATATGCTTTTTCTCAAATAAAAAAGGTAGCGCTCCTGCTGCTATAAAACAAAATCCAACGATTATTACTACAGCATACTTTTTCTTAATAATTGCATATCTTGTTGTCAATTCTTTTAGAAAGTTTTGATCAAATAATAATTCTTCCTTTTTTAATACATTGTATCGACTCTCTTCTATCATTACAGGTACCATCATCGCTCCAATTCCAAGGACAGCAATAATAATAACAAGGAATGTCGACATTGTTGCATCTTCTTTAAATAGTAAATATGGTATTGTAGATAAAATGAGTAAACTAAATCCTAGCGCTATATATTTAGAAATTTTTTGTCCATACGCTACATACCCTTCTGCCATTTCCTGACTTACGTAATAGCCATCCACATTTTCATTACTTTTCTCTGCAGTTTCTTTTAATAAATAGTCGAGTGATACTTCAAAAACATTTCCAATCATTATTAACTTTTCAGTTTCAGGAAAACCTTGACCGTTTTCCCATTTACTAACCGCTTGCCTTGTTGTGTTTAATTTCTCAGCTAATGCTTCTTGAGAAAGGCCCTTTTCCTTTCTTAATTTAAAAAGCTTTTCACCAAATCCCATATGTGTGTGTCCCCCTTTGTTTTCTTACCTAAATTGTATGTAAACATTGCCTTTATCTCTATCTTCCTGCGGTTGCACTTTGTCAACTTACGGTTGCGAATGTGTTATATAGCGGTTTTCTATACAATTTAGCTAGTTTTCTTTTATGATTATGGTGTAAATAAAAACCTCCCATCTCAATAACCAATTATAACAATTAAAGGTAATTATTGTTACCCGAAAATAAAAACTCCTTTATTTATTTAAAGGAGTTTTCGATATGAAATATTCTAAGATGAGCTAATTTTTCTTTCTCATACTAATTCACAATTTCTTCTATACATTTTTGTACGTTGTGCAACGATTCATAAGCATCCCACACAGTATATGTTGTCATCTCTTTATATAAGGCATATTCATATATATGTAAATATTTCTCCTATTAACTTCCCTAATAAAAACACTTTTTAATAATCATAACGGCTTCTGCTTAAACTTTTCATAATGTCGTACTTTTAATAAAAGGACATTCCCGCAATCTGTACAAATATAAGCATCTACTGGTGAAGATGTGAACATCGTCTCCTTTTTCCGTATTTGTGCATAACCGACAAACTCACCTTCTCCTATATTTTGAGAACCACAATTAGAGCATGTCTGCACGTCTTTCTGTTTCATGAGAGCACCACCTTTAATCTGTTTCTACTCCCTTCGACAGTTCACTTCCATTTCCCTTCCAAAAAACCTCTTATTCTCTTACATTTCAACAGGAATCTCAGAACAAACATCGTATATGTACTATGAAATATATTTATTGACGGAGGAATCTCATGAGTACAATTATGACAATCAATACCGCACAAGAAATTGAAAACGCAGAAATACATATGCTTTCTTCTAGATTAGCACTATTACAAGCAATGGACGGAAATCCAATGCAGGTACAAGTGAAAAAGTTCGGTAGTGCCACTGCCTTTTCATCAAAAGTAATTGCTGGTCCTGCTTTTAATACAGTAAAAGGCGTTACCTTTACAAATACAGATGAGATAGATGCGATTCTCTCTTATTATCAATCACTACAAATTCCTTGCCGTTTTGAAATTACACCAGCGCAAGGTACAGCTGAACTATTTCAATACTTATCTCAAAAAGGTTTTTATCAATCTAGCTTCCATACCGCTTTATATAGTACACCGCGAGAAGATCCGTCCCTTCTTCCTTCTAACATTTCAGTACGCAAACTAAAAGAAAATGAGTTTGATGTTTTTGCAGACATATATGTACGTGGATTTAACATGCCATCCTTTACAAAAGATGGCGTGCGCCAAAATAACGAAATTCTCCACAATAAACCAGGATGGCATTTTTTCATAGCTGAAGTTCAAAACATTCCTGCGGGCATTGGTGTCCTGTATATAAATAAGGGTGTCGCATCATTAGCTGCTTCTGCTACTTTGCCAGAATTTCAGCGTAAAGGTTGTCACACTGCATTAATTCAAAAACGAATTGAGACAGCTATTGAATCCAATTGTCATTTAATAGTCGGACAAGCAAGATTCGGTAGCAGCAGTCAAAATAATATGGAACGTGCCCATATGAAGATCGCTTATACAAAATCAATCTGGACCGCCAAAAACATATAATTAACATCCTTTCTCTTCTCATTACTACTTTATACACTTTATGACAATTCCTTTTCAACTCTATTAACCATTTGAATATTCAAACTAAATCTGTTACGCTATTGCTAGATACATCATTCAACTTGCAATATGAAAAGAGAATTCTAATCAAACTACAAGGAGGAGAAATGTATGACAAAGCATGATCATGGTTTAAAAGAAAAAGTAGAAGGTGCCATTGATAAAGTAAAAGGTGAAGTAAAGGAAGTTGTCGGGAAAGTAACTGACAATAAGAAATTACAAGCTGAAGGAAAATGGGATAAGGTAAAAGGCACTGCTAAAGATACTGTCGGTAATGTAAAAAAGAAAGTTAATGAATATAAAGAGAATAAAGAAAATAAATAAAAAACGAAAATGTAGGGTTGTGCAAGTAGTAAGTTACTAGATTTGAGAAAAGAGAAATTGCACCCATAAAAAATCATTTTAAAACGACAAATAGATGCCTCAAGGCATCTATTTGTCTATAAATAACTATTTTAATTACCCAACCCTTAAGCTTTTCCTTACTAACATTTTCTAACATAATGCCTTTGCTACAGTAAAGGCTTACTTTGTGAAATTTGGTTTTAGATCACCTGTATACGGTTCATGCTCAACAAAGATTTTTATATCTTTTCCATTCGCATCTTTCCCCATTCTTGTATACGTAAATTTCTCTTTATTTAATTCTGTAAGTTCAAGAACTGCACCGTATTTATTATTTCCTAACGAAACGTGAGCTCTTATTTTATTACCATGTACAACATCAAAGAAACCGTAGTCTCCACGACTTTCTCCAGTATTCACATTGAAAAACTCGTATTTATTTGTATTTTTATCGTATTTTGCTAGACTGATTAAGTTTGAGTTATATTTTGTTACATCATTACCTTGGTCGTCTAATACCACCGTTCCGTTCCATAGTGTACTAGATAAAATTTCATCTCCATCAACATCTTTAACTATTTTACCTGTTGAACTTTCTAAATTTTTATCAGGCCGCGTGAAAGAAAGTTCTTTTTCATGGTACGGAATATGTTCAACAAACACCTCTACATCGTTCCCTTTTGTATCTTTCCCCATTCTTTTATATGTAAATTTCTCCTTATCTAATTGCGTTAATTCAACAACTGCTTGATAATTTTGCGTCTCAGAAATTAGTACTCTTTTCTTTCCATCATTCGTTATAAAAAAGGTACCGCTATCATTACGACTCTCTCCTGTATTTGCATTAAAAAATTCATACCTTGCCGTTTTAGCATCATACTTTGCAAGCCCGATGAAATTTTGATTTTCTTTCGTTACATCATTATGATCTTTGTCATAGACTTTTGTCCCTTGCCAGTTTGTTTCACCAAGTATACTAGCTAGTTGTTGCCCCTTCGTCTTTTGAGTTTGCTTAGTTTCTTGTATTGCATTGTATAAAAATTGTGCATACTGTTCACGCGTCACATCCATATTTGGAGCAAAATTTCCTCCGCCTACTCCTTTTGCAATATTATTTGTTTGAACAGCACTAATTGCATTGCTTGCCCATGAGTTCGTTGAAACGTCATTAAAAGTGTGATCACTCTTTGCCTTTAAATGAAAAGCATTTGTAAGAACTTGTGCCATTTCTGCACGCGTTAAGGAAGCCTTCGGTCTAAAGTTCCCATGCTCGTCACCCTTAAAAACGCCCATTTCTGTTAAAGACAAAATCTCCTTTATATAACTTGTCGAATCTTCACTTACGTCTCCATATGGGTTCTGATAATTTTTGTCTTCTGCCAAATTAAAATAACGATATAGTAAAGCTGCAACTTGTTCGCGTGTCACGTTATCTCCAAAACCAAATCTTCCATCATCATAGCCGAAAATGATTTTCTCGTCTGTTAATTGCTGAATCGCCTCATATGCCCAGTGCCCCTTTGGAACATCTTTAAATACACCAGTATGATTCGTTTTTGGTGTAATCTCTTCTGCTTTCACCACTCCAGTCGTTTCACTTAATAGACTTCCACCTAAAACTGCTGATATGATACATGTTTTTAAAATTGTTTTATTCATAGCTTCCCAAACCCTTCCTTCATTTAACAAAGAATTACACCACTTTTCTTTCAAAAGAAGATTCTATGTGCGCAATTTATGTTATAAATTTTGATTACAGCTAATGGAATACAAAGTGTTACACATTCAAATTTCTTATTTATAGTATCAATAGCTGCTATATATAGGAATTATAAATAACAACTATAAATTGCCCATAAACAAATTATTAAAAAAAGATAAAATTAAGATAATATATTTTTAATCTCAACTTTTTTATAAAAAAACGTTCCTTTTGGCAAAAAAGATGGCTTGAAATTAAAAGTTCATTCTATTTTTTTGTTTATGTTATCATGATAAAAGAAAGAATATTTCGAAATAAAAAAACTTGAATTTGGGCAGAAATGAGGAAAAGAAATTGAATATTGAGCAACAATTATATGATGTGGTGAAACAGTTAATTGAACAAAGATATCCAAACGATTGGGGTGGAGCCGCAGCGATTCGTGTAGAAGATGGAACAATTTATACAAGTGTTGCTCCAGGCGTAATAAATGCTTCAACAGAACTTTGTATGGAAACAGGTGCAATTTTAGAAGCTCATAAATTTCAAAAGAAAGTTACACATTCTATTTGTCTTGCGAGAGAAAATGAGCATTCTGAATTAAAGGTACTCTCGCCTTGTGGTGTATGCCAAGAACGTTTATTTTATTGGGGACCAAAAGTACAGTGTGCGATTACAAATGCTAAACAAGATATTATTTTTAAACCTTTAAAAGAGTTGCAACCATATCATTGGACAGAAGCATATCATGATGAAATGGCAAAAGAATGGAGTACGAGATAGAGGAATAAGTTTCATTATTTTCCTGATGACAATAAAAAAATGTCACGTCCTTTTCCAAATAAAACATCGGAAAAGGACGTGACATAACACTTATTTTATAATTGACGGAAGTTTACTTCCCTTCACTTTTTTCTAACACATACAAATCTTCTTCAATATTAGATAGTTTCTCTGTTACAAGCTTTCTTGCATCTCCAATTGCTTGATTGTATGCAAATGGTCCAACTAATTTAATCATTTCTTCTATTAAACGCTCTGCTTGGAAACGTCCAATTTCATCTAAATCTTCTTCAACGAAAAATTGCTGAATTTGTGCTACAAGCTCTTCTTTTTTATCATTTGGTATTTTTATATTCATCATCATTTATTACTCCTCTATATGTAAGATAGTATGTTTCTTAACTCTACCATAGAAAAACGCTTTCCAGGACAACTTTTTGTAACGCCTTCTAGCTCCCTATGACCGAGTATATTTTCTTTCTTTATAGCAAACCGATTCATAAACATTTTACATAAAGAATATAATGCATTCATTTGTGCGGTAGTTGGATCATATTTATCAAAATTACCCGTCATACATATTCCAATTGCATCTCTATTATGATCTTTCGCATGTGCTCCAATATGTAAACCACGTCCTTCAACTACAGTTCCATCTTCTTCAATAAAATAATTGTAACCGATCCCGCTCCACCCTCTTACTTTTTGATGAAATTCATGTGTTTTATACACATCCCATCCATCTTCGGATGTATGGTGAATAATCAGTTTGTTTACTTTTTCTAAAGGAACTAATTCATCTTGAAATGCTAAATTTACACATTTAATTTCTATTTGAATATCCCCCTTAAAAATCAATCATCATAATTGTTTTATCATCTGGTCGTATTCTCTTTTCCCCTTCTAACTCTTCAATAATTGCTACATATTCATTTATACTATTCTTTCTTATATATGCAACAGTTTGTTCGAGTGGCCAATCTGGGTGGAATAATCCGTCTGAACAAATAAAAATCCCACTCACTTCATCTACATGTAATTCCCCATGCTGCAAATAATGAATTGCTTCTTTCATTCCATTCGCAACGGAATATCCCCCCTTCACATTTGCAAGATAACGATTGTATTTTAACTGTTCTCGCACATCTTGAAAAACATGTTCTTCTGGTACAGATAACCCTTTTTTACGATCTTCTTCTCTTTTCTTTTTTGCTCGTTTACTAATTCCTTCAACCGTATCTTTCGTTAATACTTGCATCGTTCCTTTCCGAAATATTGCGACAATCATACAGTCCCCTAACTGTGCGTATTCAATTTTCTCACCAACTATTTGGACTGCCGCGATACATGTGCACCACAAATGCTCTTTCTTTCTCGTATCTACTCCATATGCTAACATTTTTCTTTGCAATGCTTCATTTGCTTTTGCAACTGCAACTTGTAAACTATGATTTTCGCGGAATGAATTAAAATAACTTGCAAATAAATGTGAAGCGATGTATGCTCCATTATGTCCCTTTTCATCACGAAACGGGACAAGTGGTGTTGCACCGTCACATACACCATAAATCTTTTTTTCTTCATTACAAAAATAAGAATCCTCACATTCTTGCTTCAACGGGCTTTTCTGTTGATATGTTTTTATCTTCACAACTGTATCCCCTTTCAAATGGTAAAATACTCAAATTCTTTTGATTAATCTAATTTTCCGAAATAAACTGTTTTTACCCAAAACTTTCAATATCATATATAATCTTGAAATAATATGAATTTTTCAGTGAAGGACGGGAAAGAGATGGTCAGATTTCTTGGTGTTATTATTGGTTCTATTATTATTGCGATTGCCTTTAATCTTTTCCTTATCCCCCACAAAATTTTAAGTAGTGGAATTGGCGGAATTGCTATTATTTTAGGGATTGTAACTCCTGTAAACACAGGTATTATTAACTTTGTATTAAACTTACCTATCCTTATTTTAGGATACATAGGTCTTGGAAAAAAAGTCATTTTTAACACGATTGTCTCTGTTATTGTATTATCTGTTGCATTATACTATGTTCCAGTGAAAGTTGTAGCAACAGATCCACTTTTATCATCTATCTTTGGTGGTGTTATTGCCGGAGCTGGTATCGGTCTTGTTTTTAACTGTAATGGATCAACTGGTGGATTTGATATTATCGGTATGTTGTTATCTCGCAAAAGAGATATTAAACTTGGCGGATTCCTTATTGTTTTAAATGCAGTCGTTGTAATCATTGCAGGATTCTTCTTCACTTGGGATGTTGCCCTTACAAGCTTACTTTCCATTTATGTAACTGGTAAAGTTATCGATGCTATTCATACGAAACATCGAAAGGTTACACTTATGATTGTAACAAATGAAGCAGAAAAAATGAAAAAACAACTTCTTTCAACTGTTGTACGTGGCATTACATTACTTGATGGCGAAGGTGCTTATTCTAGCGAAAAGAAACGTGTACTTATGACAGTCGTTTCTCGTGAAGAATTAGCAAGTATGAAATTAACAATTTCTGAAATTGACCCTCATGCATTTGTTAACATTACAGAAACGGTTGAAGTATTAGGATTGTTTAGAAAAGGTTAAAAAACTAGGTGGATTTCCACCTAGTTTTTATTTTCCATAAATTCAATTCGATTTCCGAACGGATCTGACACATAAAATCGAATTACATCTGGTCGTGCATGATCATCTATTACTTCAATGCCTTGCTGTATTAACGCTTGTTTAAATTCATCTATGTTTAAAACATAAAAAGCCGGATGTGCCTTTTTAGCTGGGGTAAAGTTTTGCTCAACTCCGATATGAATCTCTTGATTTCCACACTTAAACCAGCACCCACCGCGCTTCTTTAATTCCTCTGGCTTTGGGATTTCCTCCATACCAATTTTATTACTATAAAACTCTCGCGCTTCTTCACACCCTACAGGCGCAGCTACTTGTACATGATCGATCCCTTGAATATAAGTTCTCATTTTCTCTCCCCCTCTTCTACCCTAATGTTATAAGGAAAACCTACTCCTGTAACTTACAAATGATTTATAAAACAATATAAGCTCCCCTTATTACCACCCTATACGTACTTTTCCAAAATAAAGAAAACAAAATTTATTATATAACTTCCATTTTTTATAGAAATACACGTTACATCTATATTATAGTTATGAATAGACAAATCTTTTTAGATGCTATTTGTACGGAGGAACTATTATGAGTCGTAAAAAATATTCATCAACTCAAAAAAAACGTCATCCGAACATTTCTAGACGTTTACGCAACCATATACAAGATTGTTCATTAACAGAAATGTACGCATCTCTGTTCGAACACAACCCTGATGGTATTATTTCATTAAATTTAGAGGGAATTATTATACACACTAATCCTTCTGCCGAAAGAATACTAGGTTACACTTCTTCAGAATTAGAGCGGAAAAGCATTACCTCGATTTTAGAAGCTCATATTTCTGAGCAAGTATTACAAAATATAAAGAATACGGAAGCGGATAATCAACAAGAATATATTTTATCTATTTATCATAAAGATGGATTCCTATTAGATGTCGTGACAAAACTAGTTCCTATTTTTGTCCAAAATCGTCTAACTGGCGTATATGCCATTATGAAGCCTCTTGAAAAATCAGAAAGAATTGAGAAAAAGCTGAAAGAAAGTGAGAAGAGATTACGCACATTAGTAAACTCCATGCCTGCGTTTGTTATATTTAAAGATCATGAAGGGCGCTGGCTTGAGGCAAATGACTACGCACTTTCTTGCTTCAATTTCCATCATGTACCTTACCACGGAAAAAAAGATAGTGAACTCATTCAATATAATGAAGCGTACCGAGAAGCTTTTTTACATTGTGAAGAAGTCGATGAATTAGCATGGCAACAAAGACAAATTCTTCATGGTGAAGAATTTATTATTCATAGAGATGATTTCGACCTAATCTTAAGTATATCGAAAGTTCCTCTCTATCACCCTGACGGCTCCCGTAAAGGTCTTATCGTAATGGGAAGAGATATTACTGAGCTAAAGGAAACGGAAAAGTTATTACGAAAATCTGAAAAGCTCGCAGTAGTCGGACAACTGACAGCTGGAATTGCTCATGAAATTCGAAATCCACTCACTTCTCTAAAAGGTTTTCTAACATTGCTACTCCCTGAAATAAATGAGGAGCAGAAGTGGTATATCGATGTTATGTTAAGTGAAATTTCACAGATGGAATCTATCACGAGTCAATTTATGGCGATGTCTAAACCACAAGTATTAGCAATCCAAACTTGTAACATACAAACTTTAATTGAAGAGGTAGTTACATTTATTTTACCAACCGCAATTATGCATAGCGTTCATATCATTATGGATCATTTTGATTACGTATATGACATTCAATGTGACGGTAACCAATTAAAACAAGTTTTTATAAATATATTAAAAAATGCGATTGAAGCAATGCCAAATGGCGGAAATATTTTCATCCAAACAAAACCATTAGAGGGTAATTTCATCTTAATACGGATTATCGATGAAGGTTGCGGTATCCCAGAAGATCGTATCTCCCGTTTAGGCGAACCTTTTTATAGTTTAAAAGAAAAAGGCACAGGGCTAGGATTAATGATGTGTTACAAAATAATTGAAGAACATCATGGTAAATTACACATTTCAAGTGAATTAAATAAAGGTACGGTCGTTGATATTCACCTACCACTTTCTTCACCTCACCTTGCAATCCAGTCTTAAATAATAAAAGAAGCATCTGCTAACGATTAGCAGATGCTTCTTTTATTATTTATACTTATAGAACTGTTTTTCCATACCATTCTTTTGCTTTTTCTACTTCACCCATCGTTAATTGATGTCCTCTATTTTCCCAATGCATTGTTACATTAGCGTTTGCATTTTCTAATAGTAGCTTCAATTCCTCTGACTCAGAAGATGAACAAATTGGATCATTTGTCCCAGCAGCAATAAACACGGATTTCCCAGCTAAATTAGGCAATTGTGTTCCTCTTCTAGGCACCATTGGGTGATGAAGCACAGCACCTTTTAACGCATTTTCGTAGTGGAATAATAAGCTTGCCGCAATGTTTGCTCCATTTGAATAACCGATAGCTACAATGTTATTTCTATCAAATTCATATGTTTTTGCAGCTTCGTCTAAAAACTCATTTAATTCCTTCGTACGGAAAATAAGATCCTCTTCATCAAAAATACCTTCTGCTAATCGACGGAAGAAACGTGGCATCCCATTCTCTAATACATTTCCACGGACACTTAATACTGAAGCTTCCGGATCCATTATTTCTGCAAGTGGTAATAAATCTAATTCATTACCTCCTGTACCATGAAGTAATAGCAATACTGGTTTTGACGTATCTTTTCCTTTTTGAAAAACATGTTTCATCATAATCCTTTTCCCCTTTCAATCACTTTAATCTAAATTTCTCACTTCAAATGGTAAAAGCGTTTGTTCAATCTGTTTTCTATGTTTTTCATATTGTTCCGGTAACTTTAATTCCTCACCCATCGTCTCTAACGATTCATCATGAGCGAAACCAGGGGGATCTGTTGCAATTTCAAATAAAATTTCACCGTGTTCTCTAAAATAAATTGCGTTAAAATAATTTCGATCTTGTACAGGAGTTACGTGGTATCCAAAACGGGACACATGCTCTTTCCAGTCTAGCTGATCAGCATCGTCACTCGCTCTCCAAGCAATATGATGAACTGTACCAACACCCATTTGACCGCGTCCGATTGTCGATAATTTCAAATCAATAATATTGCCAATATTAGCAGAAGAACGGAATCGAACAAATTCACCCTCTTCTCCAATTTTCTCAAGACCCATGATATGTTCTAACAGTTCAGCAGTTTTTTGAGGCTGCGTTGATAAAAGAACTGCACCGCCAAATCCTTTAATTGCTACTTCTGGCGTAACTTCCCCAAAAGTCCAATTATTTAATTCGCCTTCTTCTCTTTCTACTAATTCTATATGCAAACCATGTGGATCATCAAATTCTAAGTACTGTTCCCCAAATCGAGTCATTTTTGTATACGAAACATCGAATTTTTCTAATCTATTTTCCCAAAACTCCATTGCCCCTTTTGGTACAACATAAGAAGTGATTCCTACTTGACCGTCACCAATAACTCCTTGACGAGCACCTGCCCATGGGAAAAACGTAATAATTGTTCCCGGTTTTCCTCCTTCATTACCAAAATAAAGATGGTACGTACCTGGATCATCAAAATTCACTGTTTGTTTCACTAAACGTAAACCTAACACACCAGCGTAAAAATCTACATTTTCTTGTGGATGCCCTACAATCGCTGTAATATGGTGGATGCCCATTGTTTTCTTTTCCATTTCTTCCACTCCTTTTTTATTCCATTATAAAAATTGCTTTACATTAAGATTCATTATTCATTTTGTCCATACTGACTAGTAAAATCCGTCATGATAATTTTATCTCGAATTCGAGATATTGATTTTAAAATTACACATTAACTTCCAGTTCCTTAAATTATCTCAAATTCGAGATAATTATTAAAAAAATATTTAATCCATTTGAAATCTTTATTCAAAGTACAAATTAACTCGAACTCAAATTTATTATAAGTTACTTACTTTTAGTTGTCAACAAGTTCCTTATTTTCATTTTAAATAAAAAGAGAGTAAACGCCAGTTTCGTTTACTCTCTTCGCTAATCATTTCGTTTCTTCTTCCAGCACTGCTTCCATCTCATTAAATTCACGATGAATTGCTTTAACTGGTTCTTTCGTTAATAAACTTATAACAATCACAGCTAATAAGCTACAGAAGAATCCAGGTACCATTTCATACATAGTCGCTTTTAAACTTGGAATTTGTACCCAAGTAATTACAACTACTGCACCAACAATCATCCCAGCAAGAACGCCCCATTTGTTCGTTCTCTTCCAATATAAACTTAATAAAATGGCAGGTCCGAATGCTGAACCAAATCCTGCCCAAGCATAACCGACGAGTGTTAAAATTGTATCACTTGGATGATACGCTAAAACAACTGCGATCATAGCTACTACTAAAACTGACATTCTACCGATAAATACAAGTTCTTTATCACTTGCGTTACGACGGAAAAATGTTTTATAGAAATCTTCCGTTACTGCACTTGAAATAACAAGTAATTGCGAGGAAATACTACTCATAATCGAAGCCAAAATAGCTGATAATAAAAATCCAGTAATGTACGGATGGAATAAAATATTTGAGAATGTTACAAAGACCATTTCCGGATCTTGTAATGTCGCATTATTTTTAGCGTAATAAGCAATACCAACTAGACCAGTAAGCATTGCACCTATAATTGAAATCGTCATCCAACCGATACCGATTCTACGAGAAGTTTTCAAATCTTTAATAGAGGTAATTGCCATAAAGCGGACAATAATATGTGGTTGACCAAAATACCCAAGACCCCATGCTAAAAAGGAAATAATACCAAGAATTGTGGTCCCTTTAAACATATCTAAATGCGATGCATCAACTTGCTTAATCGTATTGAATGTTTCTGTTACACCACCGACATCTGTAAAAGCAACAATTGGTACTAATACGAGAGCAATAAACATAATACACCCTTGCACAAAGTCGGTCCAACTTACTGCTAAAAAACCACCGAATAGTGTATAAGCAACTACGACACCAACAGTTACAAATAAACCAATTTTATAATCAAGGTTGAAAGAATTTTCAAACAAACGTCCACCTGATACTAAACCAGCCGACGCATAAAATGTGAAAAATACTAAAATGACGATAGCGGAGACAAAACGAAGTATTTTCGTACGATCTTTAAATCGATTCTCTAAAAAGTCTGGAATCGTAATTGAATCATTAGCCACTTCTGTATACGTTCGCAAACGCGGGGCAAGAATTAAATAGTTTACATAAGCACCTATTAATAAACCTATCGCAATCCACACACTTGATAACCCTGTCGCATACATCGCACCAGGTAATCCCATTAGCATCCAACCACTCATGTCAGAAGCACCAGCTGATAAAGCTGTAACTGCTGGACCGAGTCCCCTTCCGCCTAACATATAATCTGATAAATCGGATGTCTTCTTATAAGACCAATAACCGATATACAACATACCTGCCATATAAATAGCAAGCGAAACCATAATCTCAATCTTCACCAAATCTCTCCCTTAGTTACATAAGCCATTCAAAATTTCGAAAAATGACTTTTTCTATTTTCTTGTTTTCGCTTATGGTTCCCTACCTTAACAAACATTTTTTGTTCTTTCAAGTGAACAGGTGTTTTTTACTGCATGTGAAAACCTTCATAAACGCCTTTATCCCAGTGGATTACCCGGTTTTTAAAAGAAATTAAAGTAAAAATATTCAGAAAATAAAACACCTATTTTTTTAATAAAAATAAGCCATACAAATGTATGACTTTTAATCTATTAAACATAGCTTACTTCTATTTACTAGTAGGAAACAATTCTGAGAGAGGAACTATCCGCCCCACCTCATCTTTAAATACAATATGATCTCTCTTTAAATGACGTGGACTCTTTACTCCCGCTGCTGCTGCTAACGAAAACAAACTATATCTCATACTAATAATATAATTCATAACTCGCCACTTCTTCTCATACGGATCTAACGCTTTTTGATAGTGCGGATTCGTCGTAGCCACACCAGATGGACATTGGCCAGAATTACATTGAAGCGCCATAATACAACCGCTTGCCATCATAAAACCACGTGCCGAGTTTACAGCATCTGCACCAATCGCTAAAGCAATTGCCACTTTATCTGGTGTAATTAATTTCCCCGAGGCAAACACTTTGAATTTATCACGAACACCATACTGATTCGCTGTATCAATACATGTCAGTAACGCTGGAATAAGCGGCATCCCCATACTATCTGCCATCGATTTATATGTTGCTCCTGATCCACCTTCTGAACCGTCAATTGTAATAAAATCCGGATAGATATTTAACTCTTTCATCGTTTTAAATAAATCTTCCAACGGCTCCTGCTGTCCAATTACAATTTTCATACCGATTGGTTTCCCGCCAGTTTCTTGCAACTGTTGAATAAAATAAAGTGTCTCTGCTGCATTATTTAAAAATGAAAATCGATTCGGTGAATTAATTGTCTCTCCCTCTCGTACATTCCGAACAAAAGCAATTTTCTCGTTTACTTTTTGCCCCTCTAAATGACCACCACGTATTTTCGCACCTTGCCCAAATTTCAATTCAAATGCTTTAATATTACTTTCTTTCACTTTCTCCATAAATTTCTCCATTGAAAAATTCCCGTCCTCATCACGGTATCCAAATAGCCCTGGACCAATTTGCGCAACGATATTCGCCCCTGTATGTAAATGTTCTGGAATAACGCCACCTTCACCAGTATTAATCCACGATCCGCCTGCCATTTTCGCTCCAAAGCCGCTCGCTAAAATATAATTTTCGCCAATCGCACCGTAAGAAGTTGCTGATGCCCCAAACATGCCATACAGTTTCCACGGATATTTACGATTTTCGCCGACGATAATTGCATCGTCTTCTTCGTATAACCAAAGATTCGTTGTATCCGCTGTCAATTTTTCTCTCCGTGAAAATAATCCTTCTTTATGAATCACATACTTTTTCCCTTCACGTTCTTGCGTTACGTTCACACTTAATTCTTCTGTTAATACCGGAAACAACGTATTAGCAATATAATAACCAGATGCTTCAAAATCTCGTTTCGACCCAAAACCAAGTATTTCAGAGCGATACTTCGCTAAAAACATAACACTTTGAAAATCGTAACGTGAAAAAGGTTTTCCATCTGTATCGTGATCAAACCAATATTGTCGGAATTCCGGCCCTATCTTTTCCAGTAAGTAACGCATTCTTCCTAAGTATGGATGTAATTTTAAAATAGAATGATGCGTCCGTTTTTTTATAAAAAATGTGATAATAAAAAAGACGATTAAAAGCAACATTAATAATAGTAATATACTAATAATAACGAGTAGCGTTTCACTCATCTCGCTTCCCCCTATGAAATTCCATAATAAAAGGAGAACACTCCATGTGTTCTCCTTTTATCTTTATTCAAATTAATGTAGCAAGATGCTCTTTCGCGTCATATTCAACTAAACTTTCAGCATGTTTAATTCGATGAACAAAATCTGGATTAGCAATTAACGGTCTTCCGAATGCAGCTACGTCAATTGTTCCTTCTTGCAACGCTTCTTCAGCTTCTTTCGGATTCAAATTACCAACCCCAACAATCGTACCCTCCCAATATTTTCTTACTAATTGATGAAAATTCTTTCCGTCAGCAATCACTTGCGTATAATTCATCGTTGAAGGATGAATCATCGTTAATCCAACTTCTTTAAACATATTTACAAATGTTTCAATTGCCAGCTCAGGGTTTTCCCACATATAAGTAGGATTATCCCCTTTAAAAGCAGAGAAACGAAGAAGTGTTTTATCAGCTCCAACTGCTTCTATTACAGCCTCAGTTACTTCTTTCATAAACGTTAATCTTTGCTTTAAGTCACCGCCATATTTATCAGTACGCTTATTAGCAAACTCATAAGTAAATTGATCAATTAAATATCCGTGTGCACCGTGAATTTCTACCCCATCAAACCCAGCTTCAATCGCATTTTTTGCTGCTTGTGCGTATTGACTGATAACTTCTTGTATTTCTTCTAATGTCATTGCTTCTGGTGTATCGAATGGTTTGCGAAAACGTGGAACATTCCCTTCTGCAGCGATGGCAGAAGGCGCTTGGGGCATTTGCCCACCAATTATTTCATGATGACTCATACGACCAACATGCCATATTTGAGCAATAATTGTCCCGCCTTCTTTATGTACTGCCTCTGTAACAGGTTTCCATGAATCAATTTGTTCTTGCGTATAAATCCCTGGTACTCCTGGATTGCCTTTCGCTCTCGGACTAATGACAATTCCTTCTGTAATAATTAATCCAACTCCGTCAGCAGCACGCTTTCTATAGTACTCCACTACATCAGCACCAACTACTCCAGTTTCATTGTCTGCAAAGCATCTTGTCATCGGTGCCATTGCTATGCGATTACGAAGAGACCAAGCTCCGACTTGAATCTGATCAAACAACTTCGTTTCTTCAATATTTTCAAAAGATCCCCAAGCGTTTACATTTGTTCCTTCATAAATACTTGCCGCTTTATTATTAGAACTTGCCATTTTTCTTCCCCCTTAAAAATTCTTGCTATAATCGCATCATACTTACTTTTAAATAGTAACGTCAATTTATACGACTTTTCTATAAAACATTCGAATATCCAAAAAACAGAATGCTATAAATAAACTAAAAAGGTTTCCTTAGTAGGAAACCTTTTTTAGTTGATCATATATGGCTGTCAATTTCTTCATCTCTTTAATATAAAGAATCCCTTATCAATAGAAGTGAAAATGGTTCAGTATTCTTCTAAAAATAATAACTTATATACCTAAAACAATGAAAGCCCTACCTCTCTTTCATCCTTACGGCTCCTCGTCCGTGCCAGTGTGAATCAGGATTGCAAAAATCAAGTAACTATTTTATCGAAGTATTGAATTAAACTTCGAACATTCGTAAAAGAATTAAAAAATAAAAATGGATTTGATTGTAGTAATAACAAAAGAGGTTAATGCTCTAAAAGTGGTTTGAAAGAGTTGAATGTCTTTGAAATGATTGATTGTCTATAATTATGTTCCCCAAAAATTCAAAACCTTTTTTTGGGATGCCATATATTATTTGTAATGAACCTTAACAAAAGCTTTTTATTTGATTTTCTGTGATACCTTCAATTAATCCCAGTTCACTAATCAAAAATTCATGTGCGTTATCTAACATTTTCTTTTCGCTTGCATTAAGTGCCTTTTCTTTCTGTATACGCATTAAATCACGCACAACTTCAGCACCTTCTTGCATTTTACCCGTTTTTATTTTATCAGTGTTCAATTTATATCTTTGTTTCCACGTAAGTAATCTATCTGATTCTCCATGTTGAAAAATATCTATTATGTGTATTAATGCCGTGATATCCGTTACTGGTCGTATATTTGAACTCAATATTTTCCCTTCAGGAATCATTATTTCCATATTACTAGCCGACATTTTTATAACATAATACTGTTGTTTTTTTCCTGCGATTTCCTTCTCTTCTATGGCTTTAATTATACCTGCTCCTTGCATTGGATAAACAATGTTATCGCCAATTTGAAACAAATAATCCACCTCCATATATGGTAACCTTCTCAAGTTTAACACACTTTTAGTTTTTTAGCAAAATTTTTATTTTATCACAAAAATATTTTACACGTCAACACTTCAGAAGCAAGAAATTAAATTCACACAATACACTATAAAAAACCGCAATTTTATTAACGGTTCCACACACATTCATTCTCTTTTAACATAAAAACACATCACTACATTTGAGTAGTAATGTGTTTTTGATAAAGCGTAAATAAAAATCTACTTTTCCTTCTATATACTAACCTGCTTACTAACTGTTTCCCTCGCTAAAAGAAAACTCATAATCACTTGCGCAGCTACTCGACTCGTCATATCTCTGAAATCAAGAGTTGGATCAATTTCTACAATATCCATCCCTTGCACAAGCGGTTCTTTACCAAGCAATTCAATCGCATCAAGTAAAGTCATACTGTCCATTCCGCCAGGACCGATTGCTGGACAACCTGGTGCGAATGCTTGATCTAGTACGTCCATATCAAGAGAAATGTAAATAGAGGTCACGCCTTGCTTTCTTAATACTTCGATACTTTCCGTCATAATATCTTTTATTTCTCGCTCTCGTACATCTTTCATTGTATACACTGTCACGCCATGTTCTTTTGCATATTCATGGTACGCTCGTGCATTTGAAAAATTACGAATACCGATTTGAACGAGTTGTTTTCCTGTAATAACACCATTTTCTAGTAAACTACGGAACGGTGTACCATTTGACGGACCACCATCTTCTAAATTGCGCAAATCATGATGGGCATCAAATTGAATAATACCGACCTTCCCTTTACTATTTGCAAATCCTGTTATACTCGGAAAACTAATCGAGTGATCCCCACCAAGAACGATTGGTATCATGTTCGGATTTACTTTCGTTACATGACCAACTGTTTTCGCAATTCGGTTATGACTTTCTTTTATATCCGTCACATGCATCGTAATATCGCCGCAATCATATAAGACACTTTCTTTCATATCATGTTCCTCTGTAATTGCGTACGTGCTATATGCATCTAACATCGCACGAATTGTTTTTGGAGCAAAACTTGCTCCTGAATGACTAATAGACGGTTTAGAAAGGGGTGCTCCAATTAAGGCCGCACCGAATATTTCCACGCCTTCCTCCCAATCTTTGATCATTTCACTCCATTTTGTCACTTCACGATCGATAAACTTGGCATTTTTCTTTAAATAGTGGCCGTGCTCCACGATTGTTCACCTCTTGTATATGCGATATTACCATTCTTCCATACTGTATTTACATGACTTACGCCGTAATGATACGGTACGTAAGCATAATTGTAAGCATCCCATAGCACTAGATCTGCCTTGCGACCTACTCTAATTTTCCCAGCTACGTCACCACGATTAATTGCGTAAGAAGAGTTAACTGTTACGGCATTCCAAACTTCTTCTGGTGTCATTTTCAACTTCAGCATTGCGATGCTCATAATAAGCTGAATGTTTTCCGTTGGACAGCTGCCTGGGTTAAAGTCTGTAGCTAAAGCTACCGCAACACCTTCATCGATCATTTTACGACCGCGAGCAAAGCTTTCTTTATTTAAATAGAAAGTTGTTCCTGGTAATAAAGTGGCTACTGTATTAGAGTTTGCAAGCATTTCAATTCCTTTATCAGAAGCACCAACTAAATGGTCCGCTGATGCTGCACCAATTTCAGCTGCCGCTTCCGCACCACCAAGAGGATCAATTTCATCCGCATGAATTTTCACATCAAAGCCAAGCTCTTTCGCTTTTAATAAAAACTCTTTCGACTCTTCAACAGAGAACACGCCTGTTTCGCAGAAAATATCAACAAATTCAGCTAATTGCTTCTCTTTCATTTCTGGCAGTAAGTCTAACATCCATTGTAAAAATTCTTTCGATCTACCTTTATACTCTTTCGGAACTGCATGAGCACCTAAAAATGTAGAAACTAAATCGATTGGATGCTCTTTTTGTAATTGTGCAGTTGCCTCTAATTGTTTCCATTCCGTCTCATCATCCAATCCGTAACCACTCTTCGCTTCTACAGTTGTAACTCCGAAAGATAGCATACGGTCTAAATGAAATTTCGCTTTTTGAACAAGTTCTTCCTTCGACGCTTTTTTCGTTGCATTTACAGTCGAAAGAATACCTCCGCCTTGTTCTAAAATTTCTAAGTACGGAACTCCTTGTAATTTTAGCGCGATTTCATTTTCACGAGATCCACCAAATACAAGATGAGTATGCGGGTCAACAAGGCCAGGGGAAACCATTTTCCCGCCGCAATCAATAACCTCTTTCGCTTGTAACCCTTTTGCTTCTTCCGCTGTTCCAACGAAAGTGATCACACCATTTTCAATTCCAACCGCACCGTTTTCGATAACAGGAAGCGTGTTCATCGCTTCCCGTCTTAACAAGCCATCTTCTTGATCCATTGTTAGCAATTGACCGATATTTATTAGTAAAGTGTCCAGCATGTTTTCTCCTCCTTATTTCATCATTGGAATGTTAACGCCTTTTTCTTTCGCAGTTTCCACAGCTAAGTCATATCCTGCATCCACGTGACGAACAACACCCATACCAGGGTCAGAAGTTAATACGCGCTCAATACGTTTTGCTGCTGCTTCTGTTCCATCTGCAACGATAACCATTCCAGCGTGAAGTGAATAACCCATACCAACGCCGCCACCGTGGTGAACAGATACCCAGCTTGCACCGTTTACACTGTTAATTAATGCATTCAAAATTGGCCAGTCAGCTACTGCATCACTACCATCTTTCATCGCTTCTGTTTCACGGTTTGGAGATGCTACTGATCCGCAATCTAAATGGTCACGACCGATAACGATTGGTGCTGATAATTCACCATTTGCAACCATTTCATTAATGATGCGACCAAATTTCGCGCGCTCACCGTAACCAAGCCAACAAATACGTGACGGAAGACCTTGGAACTCAACTTGCTGACGAGCCATACGGATCCAGTTACATAAATGCTCATTATCAGCAAACTCACGTAAAATTACTTCGTCTGTTTTATAAATATCTTCTGGGTCACCAGAAAGCGCTACCCAGCGGAATGGTCCTTTTCCTTCGCAGAATAATGGACGGATAAATGCTGGAACGAATCCTGGGAAATCGAATGCATTTTTCAAACCTTCATCAAAAGCAACTTGGCGAATGTTATTTCCGTAATCAAATGTAATTGCGCCTTTTGCTTGCATAGCAAGCATTGCTTCTACATGTTTTGTCATGCTTTCTTTTGATAATTGTACGTAGCGCTCCGGATCTTCTTCACGAAGTTTTGCTGCTTCTTCTAATGTGTAACCTACTGGAATATAACCGTTTAATGGATCATGAGCAGATGTTTGATCTGTAACTAAATCTGGCGTAATATTACGCTTCACTAGCTCTGGTAAAATCTCTGCCGCATTTCCTAATAAACCAATAGAAATCGGTTCTTTCTTCTCTTTATACTCGTTCGCAACCGTTAATGCTTCTTCTAATGATTCTGTATACATATCACAGTATCTCTTTTCAATACGGCGATCGATACTGCGCTTATCAACATCAATAGCGATAACAACACCGCCATTCATCGTTACAGCAAGAGGTTGTGCACCGCCCATACCACCTAAACCAGCAGTAAGTGTTAATGTACCTTTTAATGAACCACCGAAATGTTGGCGTGCCGCTTCACCAAACGTTTCATATGTCCCTTGTAAAATACCTTGTGTTCCAATGTAAATCCAGCTACCTGCTGTCATTTGTCCATACATCATAAGACCTTTTTTCTCTAGTTCACGGAAGTGATCCCAGTTCGCCCACTTCGGTACTAAGTTTGAGTTCGCTAAAAGAACGCGAGGTGCATCTTCATGTGATTTAAAGATTGCAACTGGTTTTCCTGATTGAACAAGTAATGTTTCATCGCTTTCTAACGTTTTTAATGAATCTACAATTGCATTGTAGCTTTCCCAGTTACGAGCTGCACGGCCGATTCCACCATATACAACTAATTCTTCTGGCTTTTCAGCAACTTCCGGATCTAAATTGTTCATTAACATACGAAGTGCAGCTTCTTGCACCCACCCTTTCGTTTGTAACTCAGTACCTCTTGGCGCGCGAATTGTTTGTTTAACTTTTTCCATTTCAATCTCTCCCTTTTCTCATTTTATAGTGCTGCGTTTACATCTAATCTTTCTTTTATCGAATAATTCGTTTTTAACCAATACGCAATATTTTCAATATCCGTTGAGAATATACGGTCATTAGTAATAGAAGGTACTTGTTGACGACCTTGATGATAGAAGCTCTTCGTCACTGTACTCATGTTTTCAATACCGCGATATTCTGCTGCTTGCATCGCACAAATCATCTCAATTGAAAGAACACGTCTTACATTTTGAATAATTTGATGTGCATGGCGTGAAGCAATTGTTCCCATACTTACGTGATCTTCTTGATTAGCTGATGACGGGATTGAATCAACACTCGCCGGATGTGCTAACGTTTTATTTTCAGAAACTAGTGACGCTGCAGCATATTGCATAATCATTGCACCAGACTGAAGTCCTGGTTCTGGACTTAAAAATGGTGGTAAATCGTTTAACTGTGGATTTACTAAGCGTTCAATACGGCGCTCTGAAATATTTGCAAGTTCTGCCATTCCAACTTTTAAGAAGTCCATCGCAAATGCAATTGGTTGACCGTGGAAATTACCACCTGAAATTACTTTTTCTCCGCCATCAAAAATAAGTGGATTATCTGTCGCGGCATTCATTTCAATTTCTAATTTTTCTTTCACATAATTTAAAACTTGCCAAGAAGCACCGTGTACTTGCGGAATACAGCGAAGTGAATAGGCATCCTGCACACGTAGTTCTCCTTGTTTCGTTGTTAATTTACTATCATGAAGGATGTCACGAATTCTGCTTGCTACTTCCACTTGCTCTTTATAACCACGTGCTTTATGAACATTTTCATCAAATGCATCAATAATGCCTTGTAAACCTTCAATTGTCATAGATGCAATTAATTCAGCTTGATAAGCCGTTGCTTCTGCTTCTATATAAGAAAGAACTCCTTGCGCTGTCATCGCCTGCGTACCATTAATTAACGCCAGACCTTCTTTCGCTTCAAGTTCAATTGGCTCAAGACCTTCTTCTGTAAGAGCGACCATTGCATGAACGCGTTTTCCTTTATAGAACACTTCACCTTCGCCTAATAATACGAGCGCAAGATGAGATAAAGGTGCTAAATCGCCACTCGCACCAAGTGAGCCTTGTTGTGGAACAACTGGGTGAATTTTACGATTTACAAACTCAAGAAGCATATTTACAACGAGCGGTCTAACACCAGATACTCCTTTAAGCATCGTGTTTGCTCGTAAAATTAACATACCGCGTGATACTTCTTCAGGGAATGGCTCGCCTATCCCACATGCATGTGACTGAATTAAATTATGTTGAAGTGCCTTTACATCATCTTTTTGAATTAGCACATCACTAAACTTTCCAAATCCAGTTGTAATACCGTAAACAACTTTTCCGTCCTCTACAATTTTCTCAACTACTTCGCGGCACTCTGCCACCTTTTGCATACTAGTTGGACAAGCTGTTACACCTTCTCCTTCAAGTAACAACCTCTTCATTTCTTCAATTGTCAATGTGTGTCCTGTTAACGTAATCATTGTTTTTCCTCCTTAAAAAGGCAAAAGGGGACCTTATCTTTTTAAGACAGACTTCTGTCCTAAAAAAGTAAGGCCCCCTTCTAACTAATAGACTATGGGCAAATCATATGTGATTAATTCCTAAACCAATCGCCTCATGCTCAGATCCTTTTACAGGTGCACCAATCGTTCCATATAATGCAACAGCAACCCATTCGCCCTCTTTTTTTCCGTCGTATGGTGTACCGCGCACAATTACAAAGCGAAGTCCTACTGTACGAAGAACGTCTGCTAACTGAATTTGACCTCTCGTCACTCCGTACAAAGCTTCCATAATTGCGTGATAAAGTGCATGTGTTTCTCTGTAAACGTCTGTTTCAATAACTTGGTTGCTCTTAGCCGCTGTTTCCATTGCTGCGACAACCTTTTGCGAATTCATCGAACCCACTTTCCCCGTACAATACTTCCAACCTTTTGGGATAGATAATACAGGGCTTTCATTCTCATCCGCAAGTGCCAACAGCATGGCCATACGACCAATTCGATGTGTTCCTTGAAGAAGCATGTGACTCTCTCATTTCTTTTAATTATTTGAATATTTCTTAATTTAAGAATATATGAAAACGGTTAAATCGTCAATAGTTTAAACTCACATTCAAACAATTTTTTCATCCCCTCCATTTGTGTACACAAATGATTTACACAAATTTTCCAGGCGTGTTATAGTCTCACTAACCGATACAAAGGGGAGAGATTTCAGTGACAAAGCGAAAAAACATTCATTTTCGAATTGAAGAAAAATTACTTGAAAGGTTTGAAGCTGCACTCCATTACGAAGGCTTAAAGAAAACCGACGTATTAACGCACGCAATTCAGCAATTTTGCACGAAGGTGGAATGCGAAAAGATGAATGATGTAAAACGCCAGTACAATGTAAGCCACCATTTACAAATACGTATTGATACGCATAAACATTACGAAGAAAAACAAGTGAATTTAGATGAAGTCGTCATGGATCATTTACAACTTCAAGGAGACGAGAAAATATTAGAGGTTGGGTGCGCTAACGGAAAATTTCTTTCCTTTTTGCAAGCGAATGGCCATAAAGGTCAATTAACAGGTTTTGATCAATCAGAAGCCATGCTCTCTGAAGCCACTAAAACAAATACTTTAATTGAATGGAGACTAGGTAACGCTGAAAAACTTCCTTTTGAAGCCAATTGCTACGACTGGATCGTCGCAAGACATATGTTATATCATATGAAAGATGTTGAAAAAACTATCCAAGGGTTCCATAAAGTAATACGTCCTGGTGGCTCACTTTTAGCTACTACAAATTCTGACGTTACATTACCTCGTATAGTTGAAATGTGTAATCGCATGTTAGACGCATTTGATTTACCGAAAACAACATCTTCAGTCACGCCATTTTGTTTGGAAAATGGTAAAGAGATATTACAGTCTGTTTTTTCAACTGTTGAAGAAGCAGTTATTCATAATGCTCTCGTTTTTCATCATGCTACTCCAATTGTAAACTATATTTCTAGCATGTTTCCGTCGCTAAATATACCTGATAATACACATCTTCACGCCGAAATGAAGGAATGGCTAAAAGAAGAAGTAGAAAATGAATTGGCAATTCATAACGGTATATGGCGCGATCCGAAAACGTTAGCCATTTATCGATGTCAAAAAGAAAAAAGCTAGCAAATGCTAGCTTTTATACATTCTCAGGCAAAAGCTCCTCCATCATCACATTCCCCTTACCACTGTAAAAATTTATATTGTGTTCGTTCGCTATCCCAAAATAAGAGGCAATCGCTATTCCAAATGGTACAAATGCATGCCCCTGCGCTGTAATAATGTTTGAATGTTCCACAACTTCTTCATACACAAAATTTTCTACTGGAAAACAATCTAATTTTCTATAGTCCATAGTTACTGTATACGAGTTTTCTTTGAATAAGCCTGCTTTTGCTAGTGCATACGGTCCCGCACAAATAGCAGCTACTAATTTTTCTTGTTCGTGAAACTGACGGATGACTGAAAAGAGTCCTTCTGCATCCTTCATATGTATCGCATCTCCGCCTGGAATAATAATCCCCTCATATTCTTCTACACGTACTTCACTTAATTCTATATGCGGTTGCACTTGCAAACCTGTTTCACTTATAATCAATTCTTTCGTTAAACTCGCTGTAATAATTTCATATTTATTTTTCAACAATGCCGTTGCTACTGTTATTTCAAACTCCGCAAATGTTGGGTATACAAATAAAAGTATTTTTTTCATATCCCTCTCTCCTTTAACCAATCCATAAAATATCCCTCTAATTCTTCCGCTGTTAATCTATTCGTGTCCACATAAGTTACAGGAAATTGTTTATACCAGTCTTTTTCAGTTTCTACTAATTTAAATTGCTCCTCAAATGTACTTCTGTTTCTTGTTCTATCATTATTTTTTCTATTATATAAATTACTTTCCGAGCCATCTAAATAAAAAATAGCATCTGAACGACATTCTCTTAATTTATATAATTCATCTCTTAATGCAGTTTCTATATCCCACTCTTCTCCTATAATCTTTGGATAAAAGAGCGTAAAAAACTCAATATCTTCTGGCCCGCGATCAAAAATTACAACTGAATCTTTTACATTTTGAAACTCCTTTATTTTTGCTTCCATAAACATTTTTTGATTTAGAATAAACCCTTCTTTTGAATTTATATCCAAATTTAATACTCTTCGCTTTTCTACAATTGGATAAGGGTTTTCATATATAACTGAAAACCCACATCGCTCTAACCTTTTAGCCAATGTCGTTTTTCCGCTTGCCATCGGTCCTTGGAGTGAAATTACATATGCCATTCCTCTCATTCCCTTGCGCTTTAGTAAAACTATAATATACAGAATCTTGAAAACTATCAACAAAATATATATCATCTTGTTTCTTATTCTTATCTAACATATAATAAAAAATAGAGATTATGACGGACGCATTAATAATGTAAGCTTGGAAATCCAAGCTTACATTATTTTTTGCTTTCCCTTTTCAAATAAAAAGAGTATACTAGATTAGAACGTATGTTCTTAATGATTACATACAGTAAGGAGATAAGACAATGGTATACGATACAAAAGCAATTTCTTGGAACGAGTCTTTAAAACAACTTCAACGCCGCTATACAAACAAACAAGTTGACCGAAAAGAATTTGAGGATATTGAACTGATGGAATTCTTCCGCGATAACGACTACATTTCTTTACCTACACATATAAGCGGCCTATCAACAGCACGTTTTACTTCTTACTCTATTTTCACAACTGAAGATAAAGATCGTAAAGTTGGCACATTAATCATTGAATATGTAGAAGATGATAATAATAATTTATGTGTGGAACAACTATACTTCGTTTAAATGATAACGCTTGGTCAAAATGACCAAGCGTTCTTGCTTTCTATCAATCTCACTGTTTATAATATAAATAAAAGAAAACCGCAATCATTAAGGGGGGATACTCTTGCTCGAAGGATGGTTCAGTTGGTTTATTGTACTGTGGACTGTTATTTTATTAGGACTTATGTCTATCGGTGGATACTTTATGTTCAGAAAATTTTTAAAACGACTACCAAAAGAAGATGGTATGTCCATTTTAGATTGGGAAGAGCACTATATTAATAAAACGAGGCATTTATGGGATGACGAACAAAAACAATTGTTAGAAGAGCTCGTCAGTCCTGTTCCAGAGCTATTTCGCGATGTTGCTAAATCAAAAATTGCTGGCAAAATCGGTGAACTAGCCTTACAAGAAAAAGCCTCTCAAATTACACAAGATTTAATTATTAAAGGGTATATTATTGCTACACCGAAGCGTGATCATAAATTTTTAGTAAAAAAACTACAAGAAAAAAAGATTGATTATTCTCATTATCAATCTTTACTAACAAAATCTACCTCATAAAAAAAGATTGCTAACTTATAGCAATCTTTTTTAACTTACAGTTACTGATTTTACTGCTGTTAATTTAGCCTCCGCCAAGTCTATTTGTAATCCAACCGCACTTGTATAAATTGTATCTCCAGTACCTGTAATATTTACTTGTGTAGATGTCGTATTTGGTGCAATAGAACCTGTTGCATTTACATTTGTAATATCAAACTCAGCTCTTGCATTTGCAGTTGTAGTCGTTCCAGAAAAATTCCGATCTGCAAAACTACCAATTGTATTTAAATTTCCATTAATATCATTTACTTGCCCTCTAAAAAAGTTCCCTATTGGATTATTTGGTCCTGTTAATGTCACAGAGTTCAATTGAAAATTATCACCTGTAAAATTCGGATCACCATTTACCGCCATTACAAAAGCTCTTGCTGTCACCGTCCCTGTAGCTGGTGTAAAAAATCCTGAAATGGTTTGTGGTGTACCGGATAATAAAAAACCTGGAAATAAACTCACATTTCTCATCGGATATGAGGAATCACGATATACAACAATCAACGACCATCCTGCACCATAACCAACTGGCTGACGCGTAGGTAATCTTGTCACACTATATCTTCCTGCTGCTCGATTCGGTAAACCTTGCAGTAAAGATGTAACGTCTGCTGCTCGATTATAAACATTGGCTATAAAAGGGAGATTTGTCCCTTCTGATGACCATGCTGAATTAATTGTCACTTGTGTACTCGTTCCATCAGGCGTAACTAAATTTGGAGGATTCGCATCAACAACAGCAGTTGTAACAGCCGTATCCAATCCACCTGACCAAACAAGTAACGCAAAATCTACAACCGCCGTAGCTGGAACGATAGTAGTTGATGGATTTAATTCAGCCCATGAGCCATCTAATGTCCAATCATTTGTTGTACCTCCAAATGTATTCGGGTCCGTCGATGAAGGAACTCCTCCAAAAGTAGAATCTGTATTTAATGTTATAAGTGCATTGTAAGCAAAGTTTGTATTTGCAGTACCGCGCATTCCCATCGTATTACCCGTATGCATCATAAATAAGTTATCGTTTTTACCGTAAGCTTGAACAAAAGCCAATAGAATTCACTCCTATTAGGATAAAAAATTTTATTAAAGTTTTCAATTTTTTAACTCACTATTACTGATTTTGTAGCAGTTAAACGTGCCTCCGCTAAATCTATTTGTAAACCGACAGCACCAGCGTAAAGATAATCAAATGTATTTGGGATATTCACGGTAGTAGAAGTAGAGCCGGCTGTTAACACGCCATTTGCGGGTACATTTGTCACATCAAACTCTGCACGCCGATTAGTCGCAGAAGTACCAATTGGCATATTTCTATCCCCAAAACTTCCGACTGTATTTAAATTTCCCAAATAATTATTTACTTGTGAAGCAAAAAAGTTATTTATTAAATTATTAGGTCCTGAAAGTCCCGTACCGTTTAAGTTAAATCTATCACCTGTCGCATCAGTATCACCATTAATTGCCATTGTAAATACACGAGCATTAACCGGCGCTACAACTGGAGTGATAAAATTTGAAATCGTTGCTGTCTCACCCAATGTAGAAATGAGTAAACCAGTATATAAACTAACATTCCTAATAGGATATGAATTATCGCGATATACAACAACCAATGCCCATCCTACGCCTGTCCCTTGCGTCGGAGGATTTGCCGTGGGAACCCTTTCTACAAAATAATCCCCCGCTGCTCGATTTGAAAGCCCTTGTAGAATATTTGTTACATTTGCAGCACGTGTATAAATGGTACCTTGAAATGTTCCGCTTGATCTCGTCTCTCCCCATGCAGGAACACTCGTAATTGTATGAGTGACCCCATCCGGTGTTTGTAAAGTAGGTATATTGTTATTTACCACCGTTTCTGTCACAGTTGCACTCAATGTTCCTTGCCATACTAGCATTGCAAAGTCTACAGTTGCTGTTGCTGGTACATCTGTTACTGAAGGATTAAGTCTTGCCCAAGAACCATTTAATGTCCAATCATTTGTCGTTCCCGCAAAAGTTAATGGATCTACCGAAGAAGGAACTCCTGCAAAACTTAAATTTGTATCTCTTGTTATTAATGCATTGTATTGATACGCCGTCGCTGTTGTAATACCACGCATGCCAACTGTATTACCTGTGTGTACCATAAATAAAGAGTCTGTTTTCGTATATGTTTGTACAAAAGCCAACAATTCCACTCCCCTTCCATATAAGATAAATATTTATTCGCTATTTCATTTAATGCAAACAAGTAAAAAAAGTTCCATTTGTATATGCACAGACTAATTTGGGCAAAAAAAAGCCTTTGCCTATTCCTATTCATTTAAATTTGAATAGGATGCAATGACGAGCTCATTTTATACTAATATTTACACATAGTATTGTTTCTAGATTATTAAATAATGCTATTTGTAAATATTCCATGCCTTGACCGGATTTAAATTTATACAGAAAGGACGAATCTAATGGCAATAGCAACAATAGGAAGTCGTTTAACCTATACAATCGTTGTCCAAAATACCGGAACACTTCCTGCCCAAAACGTTACATTTACAGACCCCATACCCGCTGGCACTACTTTCGTTCCAAACAGCGTTACAGTTGATGGCGTTGCAACAGCTGGAAATCCTGCTACTGGTATTCCCATTAGCAACATTCCTGCTGGCGGCTCTGTTACAATTACCTTTCAAGTAGATGTTACAAGTGTCCCTACCCCACCAGTTGCAAGTAACGTAGCATCATTTGGATACGAATTTCAACCTGCACCTAACGCACCCACTATCACACGTACGACAACAAGCAATATTGTTAATACAGATATTTTCACAGCTAATGTCGCATTAACAAAAGCAGTAGATAAAACAATTGCTACTATCGGTGATACGATTACGTATACAATTACGGCCACAAATCAAGCCACATTAGCTGCTAATAATGTTATCATTACAGACACGCCTCCTGCCGGCACATCGTTCGTACCGGGTAGCGTTACAGTTAATGGTACTTCTACTACAGATAATCCTGCTACTGGAATAAATGTAGGAACGATTGCTGCAAACGGGAATGCTACAATTACGTTTCAAGTTCAAGTTAATACTCTCCCTACACCTAACCCTATTCCAAATAGTGCAACTTCAGGCTTTCAATATAATCCACCAAACCAACCACCAATTAACAGAAACTCTACAAGTAATATAGTTGAAACACAAATTAATGCTACTATCATAAATCCAACTAAAAGTGCAAACCAACAAATTGTGAATATTGGTGACATCATTACGTATACGATTACTGTTCCAAATAACGGTAATATTTCAGCGACAAATGTTTCCATCACCGACCCTATCCCTACTGGCACTACTTTTATTCCAAACAGTGTTACAGTTAATGGAACGGCACAATCTGGCGTAACTCCAACAAATATTCCGCTAGGTACAATTCCTGCTGGTCAAACTAAAACTGTCACATTTCAAGTCCAAGTCACTTCCCTCCCAGCTAACGGAACGATTACTAACGAAGCAAATGTAACATTTACGTCGCAACCGAATCCGGCTGAACCCTCAACAACCACTACGATAACACCACCTCCAACAACTACTTCTGTACGAACTGCAATTGTAAATCCAACAAAAACTGCTAGTCCACAAATTGCTGATATCGGTGATATTATTACGTATACGATTACTGTACCAAATACAGGAAACATCGCTGCAACGAACGTTATTGTAACTGATCCAATTCCAAGTAGCACTACATTTATTCCGAATAGCGTCACAATTAACGGTACTTCACAACCTGGCGTAAACCCTTCTGGTGGTATACAAATTGGAACAATCGCAGCTGGTAATACTGTCACTGTCACTTTCCAAGTTCAAGTTACCGCTCTCCCAGAGAATGGCCTAATCCGAAATATCGGAACCACAACATTTACGTATCAACCAGATCCTACAAAACCAGCTATTACAACAACAAACCCTACACCACCTACTACTACTCCTGTTAACACCGCTATTACAAACCCTGTTAAAACGGCGGATAAAACTACTGTTGATATTGGTGATGTTATTACGTATACGATTACTTTCACTAATGATGGTACGATCCCTGCTACAAATGTAGTTTTTACTGATACCATTCCTACTGGTACAACATTCATTCCGAATAGCGTAATCTTAAATAATGTACCGGTTCCAAATTCAAATCCCGCACTAGGAATCCCGGTTGGAACAATTAATCCCGGTGAAACCAAAACACTATCTTTCCAAGTTCTTGTTACACAAATTCCAGCTGGCGGCGTTATTGCAAACGAAGCTTCAACGACATATACGTACCAGCCAGATCCAACAAGGCCGCCGGTTACCACAACCGAACCGACAGCACCTACTACAGTCTCCGTTAATACCGCTACAGTTAACCCTACAAAATCTGCTGATCGTACTTTCGTTGATATTGGTGATGTTATTACGTATACAATTAGTTTACAAAATAACGGCACTGTTCCCTCAACAAATATTGTACTAACAGATCCAATTCCAAACGGTACAACATTTATTCCAAATAGCGTCACGATTGATGGTGTCTCACAACCTAACAGTAATCCTGAAAACGGTATATCGATTGGTACTTTAAATCCAAATCAAGCAAAAACAATTACATTCCAAGTTCAAGTTACAAGTGTCCCGCCAAATGGAATTATAGAAAACCAAGGCAGTGTATCATTTAATTATATTGTTAATCCAAATGAGCCTCCTGTTACAACAACTACCCCAACTCCTAAAACAGAAACTCAAGTTGGGACCGTTATTACAGCGCCTACAAAATCTGCCGACAAACAAGTTGCTGATTTAGGAGATACGATTACCTACACGGTCACATTTACAAATAACGGGACCGTTCCGGCTACAAATGTAGTCGTTACAGACCCTACACCTAACGGAACTATTTTCGTTCCAAATAGTGTTACAATCGATGGCATTACAACGCCAGGAACAGCCCCATCACTTGGTATACCACTTGGTACCATTTCTGTCGGAGAAACGAAAACAATCACGTATCAAGTTGTCGTTACAAACTTACCACCTGATGGAATAATTAGAAACCAAGCATCCTTCACTTACCAATATCAACCGAACCCAAGTGAGCCTCCTGTCACAACAACTACCACCACTCCAAGTGTAAACATTCCAATTAATAATCCTAATCCAACGACTACAAAATCTGCTGATCGACAAGTTGTTGATATAGGGGATACGATTACTTTTACTGTAACATTCCAAAATAGAGGGACCGTCCCCGCTACAAATATTATTATAAAAGATACACTTCCATCTGGTGTTTCTTTCGTTCCAGGTAGCGTTGTCGTAAATGGCACATCACAACTTGGAGAAAACCCTGAAATTGGTATACCCGTCGGCACTGTAAATCCCGGTCAAAGTATTATAGTTACGTTCCAAGGTGTAGTAAATAGTATCCCGCCCGGAGGAGTTATTAGAAATCAAGCAAATGTTACATTCACATACGAGCCAAATCCAAATGAACCTCCCGTTACGACAACTATTACAACTCCTGAAACAGAAACAGCAGTTAATACCGCTACACTAAATCCACAAAAAACAGCAGATCGCTCCTTCGTTGCATTAAATGATGTCATTACCTATACTCTCTCATTTCAAAACACCGGTACTGTTCCTGCTACGAATATAACAGTAATAGATTCTATCCCTGCCGGTACTGTATTTATTCCAGATAGTGTTACGATTAATGGGATTCCTCAAGCAGGAACAAATCCATCATCAGGAATTTCACTTGGAACTTTAGTGCCATCCGAACGCGCAACGATTACTTTCCAAGTACGAGTAATAAACATCCCTGCTAGCGGCGAAATCCGAAATCAAGGTAGTGCAACATTTAATTATCAACCGGATCCAAATTTACCTCCAGTCACAAAAACAGAAACAACTCCTGAAACAACAACTCCTATCCAAACTGTAGTCATAAGTCCAACAAAAACAGCAAACCTTACGTTTGCAGAAATTGGCGATATTGTAACTTATACTGTCACATTTACAAACCAAGGAACTATACCTGCTACTGGTGTAACAATTACAGATTCTTTACCACCGGGTACAACTTTTATTACGAATAGTGTTACTGTAAACAATGTCGCTCAACCCGGCGTAAGTCCAGTCACAGGAATTCCTGTTGGAACAGTTAATCCCGGCGAGACAGTTACTGTTACATTCCAGATTCAAATAAACGCTATTCCTCCTAATGGAAAAATAGAAAATACAGCAAGTGTTACCTACACTTCTCAGCCTAATCCTAGCGAACCTCCTATTACAACAACAGAAACGACTCCTACCGTAACTTTACCTGTTCGTACCGCTAACCCGAACCCGCAAAAAACAGTGGATCGTGAGTTTGCAAGTATTGGTGATACGCTCACTTATACAATCACCCTTCAAAATACTGGTAATATACCTGCAACTAATGTCATTATTACAGATTCTATCCCTACTGGAACTACATTTATCCCTGGTAGCGTTACGATTAATGGCATTCCACAACCTAATTTGACCCCTGAAACAGGAATCCCAGTTGGCACATTAAACCCTAGACAAGTAGTGACTGTTACTTTAGAAGTACAAATAACAGCTTTACCACCAAATGGCATTATCTCAAATGAAGCAAATGTCACTTACACATCTCAACCAGATCCGACACTCCCGCCTATTACAACAACCACACCGACTCCAATCGCAGAAACAATTGTACAAAATGCAGAATTAGAGTCAACAAAAACAGTAGATTTGCCAATCGCTAACATTGGCGATGCACTCACTTATACAATTACCCTTGAAAACACTGGAAATATTCCTATGACAAATGTATCTGTCATTGATCAACCACCAGTAGGCACACAATTTATTGTAGATTCTGTTACAGTAAATGGCCTTTCACAACCAGGTGTTGATCCAAGCATTGGGATACTCATTGGTACAATACAACCAAATCAAATAATAACCATTACGTTCCAAGTAACGATTACGAATATACCCCCTAATGGGGTTGTTACAAATGTTGGTTCAATCAACTTTACCTCTCAGCCTAATCCAAATGAACCTCCTATTACAAAAACAGAAGAAACACCACCAGTTAATACTGAAATCATTAATAGTATTATTAATCCATCGAAAACGGCTGATCGAAACAACGTTGATATAGACGATATCATTACGTACACCGTTACATTCCAAAACTTACAAACTGTTCAACTAACAAATATCATTTTTACAGATTCGATTCCAGTTGGTACGACTTTCATTCCAAATAGTGTAACAATTAATGGTATCCCAACTAGTGATGTTGATCTAGCTCTTGGCATTCCTCTTGGCACATTAAATCCTAGTCAATCAGTTGTTGTAACTTTTCAAGTTCGCGTTGTTTCCATACCACCTAACGGAATTATTATAAATGAAGCTACTATCACCTACACATTCCAACCTAATCCTGGAGAACCTCCAGTAACAGTGACTACTCCAACGCCTCCTACTACTACCAATGTCAACACGGCAACAACAAACCCTACAAAATCCGCTGATAAAGTATTTGCTTTATTAGGTGACACAATCACCTATACAATCTCCTTACAAAATACAGGAACTGTCCCTGCAACAAATGTACTTGTAACCGATCCTATTCCAGCTGGTACTACTTTCATTCCGAATAGCGTTACGATTAACGGCGTCACGCAACCTGGTATCGTTCCTAGTTCCGGAATTCTTATCGGTACATTAGAACCTAACACTTCAGCCGTCGTAACTTTCCAAGTTCAAGTAACTTCGATACCACCGACAGGCTTTATCGAAAATGAAGGGATCGTTTCATTCCAATATCAGCCAGATCCTACTAGACCACCTGTATCTGTTACTACGCCTACACCTACTACAAAGACGCAAGTAAGTGAAGTTACTATTAATCCTAACAAACAAGGTAACCCTCAAACTATTAATCTTGGTGATACTGTCACATATACAATTACGTTCCAAAATGTCGGGAATATTAATGCGACAGATGTTATTATTACAGACCCTACTCCATCTGGTACTACTTTCATTCCGAATAGCGTTACGATTAATGGCGTCACGCAACCTGGAACAAATCCAAATAATGGTGTAAACGTTGGGACTGTAACTCCAGGACAAATTGTTACATTAACTTATCAAGTTACTGTAACTGAACTCCCACCAGACGGTATTATTAAAAACACTGCAACTGTCACTTACACATTCCAGCCAAACCCTAGCGAACCCCCTATTACTATTACAGATCCTACTCCAACTGTTGAAGTATCCGTTATTACACCTACACCTAACCCAAATAAACTAGCCGACAAACAAATTGTAGATATAAATGAAATCATAACGTATACTGTAACCTTCCAAAATCGCGGATCAGTCCCTGCAACTTCCGTTATCATTACTGATCCGTTAGCAAATGGGTTAACGTTTCTTCCAGGTACTGTTGTAATAAATGACATTTCAGATCTTGGAGCAAATCCTGTTGTAGGTATACCTGTTGGAACAGTCAATCCAAACGATACAATTACTGTTCAATTCCAAGCAAGAGTCACAAGTGTACCACCTGGTGGTATTATTCGAAATCAAGCAACTGTTACTTTCACATATGAACCAGGTCCTGGTGAACCTCCTATTACAATTACAGACCCTACTCCAATTAACACAACGAATGTAACTACAGCTATATTAAATCCGAAAAAAACAGCCACGCCGGAAACAGTTACTTTAGGTGATATCATTACGTATACGATTTCTCTCCAAAATACAGGTACCATTCCTGCTAATCATATACTTGTAACTGATACAATTCCTATCGGTACTTCGTTCATCCAAAATAGTGTCACAATTAACAACGTGCCGCAACCAACTGCAAATCTATCAGCAGGCATCCCAATTTCAACACTTGCTCCTTCTGAATCCGCAACGATTTCTTTCCGTGTCCTAGTTACTTCAATTCCACCAAGCGGAGAAATTCAAAACCAAGGTAACGTTTCCTTCCAGTACCAACCCGATCCTACTAAACCACCTGTATCCGTTACTACGCCTACACCTACTACAATTACTCCTGTAAACGTTGGGACTATTAACCCGATAAAAACCGCTGATAAATCCATCGTTTCAGTAGGTGATACGATTACATTTACTATCACATTCCAAAATGAAGGTACGATTCCTGTCACTGACATTTCTGTTACAGACTCACTTCCTGTCGGCACATCATTCGTTCCAAATAGTGTCACAATTAATAACATTCCCGTTCCAAACGCAAATCCATCCACAGGCATTCCAGTCGGAACTCTTAATCCAACAGAATCCGTAACTATTTCATTCAAAGTACAGGTTATTACACTTCCAGCTAATAGAATGATTACAAATATCGCATCCATTACGTATACTTCTCAACCCGACTCTACTAGACCACCTATCACAACAACGACTACAACACCACCAATTACGATAGAAGTAAACCCTAATGAGCCAAACACATTTATTAAGACCGCAAATGTAAATAGCGCCCATCTCGGTGATTTCATCACATATACACTTACCTTTACTAACAATGGCACCATCCCAGTAAATAACGTACTCATTACCGACCCACTTCCTCCTGAAGTTACTTTCTATCCAAATTCAGTAACAGTAAATGGAGTAGCACGTCCCGGAACTAGCCCAACTATCGGTATTCTTATCAATACTGTTAATCCAAGTGAATCCGTTGTTGTTCGTTTTATCGTTCAAGTAACAGCAGAGCCACGAAATGGTCTCATTCAAAATACCGCCCGCATTCGCTATACACTCAGACCAGATCCTACTAAACCACCGACTTTCGTTGATGAAACTTCAGAGCCAAACATTATTCCGTTTATCGGTCCGTTCGTCTCACCAAATTTAAATTGTTTCTTTAATGGGGAACGTTTTATCCGGCGCGGTTGGAATAGAAGATGTTAGCAATATAAAATAAAAAGACAGCGTCAAAAAACGCTGTCTTTTTATTTTATACATATACAGTTTTTAAGTTAATTTCATATCTTTTTCATTATAAAAACCATCTTCTTTTTCCATTTCCTTCTGTAATTTTGTAAAGGAACGGTACATGGCAATTCTCCATGACACAATCATCGCAAATGCCAGCAAGAAGAACATCCCACTAAGTTGTCCTAAATCAAGCGATTGGCTTAAATATGTTTTAAATACAATACGCACGACAAGTAATCCGATTAAAATAAAGACAAATGCTTTCGAACGCTTCAAATAAATCTCTTGTCCTCTAATTTCAAATTTAGATGTTTTAATAAGAAAAATAGAGAAAAACAAACCGACGCCAATTGCTTCTAACATTTCTGCTGGAGTTAATCGAAATTCAGGAAAAACATACATCAACGCTCCCGTACTCATAAAAAATGGTGGAAGTATAATTTTTTTCAATGTTGCAGGTTTCTTAGCTGCTTTTAAACGAATAAACATCGCACCAACAGCCATACAAACAGCAACGATACTGGATAAAACAACTATGTTCATATTTTCTCATCCTTTTTTGTGGCTATATGCAAAATATACTTTCATTATATGCTTTTCCGTTAGTATTTCCAACATTTTCACAGAATAATACTAAAAACCCGTAAAACCACCAAATAAACTTGAGAAATATACGATAATTTTCGTCATCCAGTTAAAGTATAAGAAGATACCCATGATAATCATAATGTATCCCCCGATTTTCATGAACTTCATACTATTTCTTTTAATCCAAGACATTTTCGTAATAAAGAATGATAGCACGAAGAACGGAATAGCGAATCCAAGTATGTATGCAATCATATAAATCATTGCTGATTCTGGATTTGTTGCTGCTAATCCGATTACAGACACTAAAATAGGTCCTGTACAAGGCGTCCACCCTGCAGCAAATGCCAACCCAATTAAAACAGATCCAAAATAACCACTCGGACGATTTTTAAACGTAAATTTACGATCTTGCATTAAAAACTTCGGCTTAAACACACCGACAATAATAAGACCGAACACGATGATAAATATACCACCTAACTGTCTAATTAAATCTTTATAATTTGTAAAGATGCCTCCAATAAAACTTGTACCAAATCCAATTGCAATAAATATAATTGAAAATCCAAGTAAGAAAAACGCTGTATGTATCATACTTCTTTTGCGAAGCATTGCATTTTCTTCTTTCAACTCAGAAACCGACATACCTGTTATGTACGATAAAAATGCCGGATAAAGCGGTAAGCAACATGGGGAAATAAATGATAAAAACCCAGCACCAAACGCTAAAAAAATACTAATATCTTGCATTATTCCACTCCTCTCCTTACATATTGTAGCAAAAACATATAAAAATACTATGAACAATTCGTGAAATCACTTTTCCAACGTGATAATAAGAAAAACTACCCTTTCACACTTTTTCTGAAAAAACGTTTTCATTTCCTTCTATTTATATAGAAAAATCTCAATTACACTACAAAACCTCTCTAATGTTATTAACATAACAAAGGTAATATAGTTTCTCAAATGATTAGCATGTTATTCGTACGTTTATATACATATTGATTAAAAAATATTTTTTTCAAATGCTGTCTTTATACAATACAAACTTGATTTCACAATACTTCTATTATTACTAATTTCAAGATTATGCATAAATATCATACTTTTATTATTATTCTATAAAATGTCACACTTTTCTTTTATTTGACCCTTCATTTTTAATTTTGTATACTTCCCTCTAGTTATATATGTCCGTTACGGAACAATTTCATATAGATGGGAGGAATATTTCATGCTTCGTTATTCTCTTTTAGTTTTATTAGGAGCGTGTAGTTATGGAATTTTAGCTATTTTCGTTAAACTTGCATATGCAGAAGGATTTTCACTTGGAGAGGTAATTGGCAGCCAATATTTGTTCGGTTGGATTATTTTGCTTGCTATTACACTTCTATTTTCTAGACATCGTGTTCCATTAAAACAAGCTTTAATTTTATTCGTTGCAGGTACATCTGCAAGTTTCACTGGAATTTTTTATTATGCTTCATTAAAAACTGTACCAGCATCTATCGCCATTATACTTTTATTCCAATTCGTTTGGGTCGGAATTATTATTGAAGCAGTCGCAACAAAAACTTTACCTTCAAGAGAAAAAGTTATTTCTGTTATTTTCTTACTTGCAGGTACATTTTTATCAAGTGGTTTACTAGAAAAATCAGCAGGTGATTTCGATACGACTGGAATTATATTAGGCCTATTATCTGCTGTTACATTTGCAACATACATTTTCGTGAGCGGAAAAGTTGCTGTTGAAGTACCTTCATTACCACGCGGTGTTCTTTTAATGGCTGGTGCTTTAACTTTAGTAATGATCGTATTCCCTCCAACATTTATTTTTAACGGTGCAATTTCTGAAGGACTTTGGAAATACGGTTTAGGTTTAGGAACATTCAGTATCGTCATTCCTTCTATCGCCTTTACAATTGGTATTCCAAAGATTGGTTCTGGCTTAGCGACTATTCTTGGCGCTGCGGAACTACCAGTTACAACAATTATGTCTGTATTCGTTTTAAAAGAAGCTGTACTATCTTCACAATGGTTCGGTGTATCACTTATTTTAATCGGGATTGCAATCCCGCAAATTGCTTATGCAATGCGTGGACGTTATCGTAAACATCATACACACAAAAAATTGGCAGCATAAACGAGAGGGGATTTTCATTTGAGAATCCTCTCTTTTAATATTGTATACTTAATGTAAATACTTTATTTAAGAAAGAAGGCATTATAAGTGGCAGCAAATCTAGAGCAATTAACTGAGACGCTAATTTCTATTCGTCGAAATTTACATGAGCATCCAGAACTATCATACGAAGAATTTGAAACGACGAAAGCTATAAAGAATTGGTTGGAAGAGAAAAACATTACGATTATAAATTCTAATTTAGAAACGGGCGTTATTGCTGAAATTTCGGGGAATCGTAACGGACCGCTTATAGCAATCCGTGCTGATATTGATGCCCTTCCTATTCAGGAAGAAACAAATTTATCCTACGCTTCAAAAATCCATGGAAAAATGCACGCTTGTGGGCATGATTTTCATACAGCTGCTATTATAGGGGCTGCTTATTTGCTAAAAGAAAAAGAATCTTCTCTTAGCGGAACTGTACGCTTTATATTCCAGCCAGCTGAAGAAAGTAGTAATGGTGCTTGCAACGTCATCGAAGCCGGGCATTTACGTGGTGTACAAGCTATTTTCGGTATGCATAATAAACCTGATTTACCAGTAGGTACAATCGGTATTAAAGATGGTCCACTGATGGCCGGAGTTGATCGATTTGAAATTGAAATTCACGGAGTTGGTACACATGCAGCTGTACCAGATGCTGGGGTAGACCCTATTGTCGCATCTTCTCAAATTGTGATGGCACTACAAACTATTGTAAGCCGAAATATAAGTTCTTCACATAATGCCGTCGTTAGTGTCACAAACATCCACTCAGGAAATACGTGGAACGTTATTCCTGAAAAAGCAATATTAGAAGGTACTGTTCGTACTTTCCAAGCTGAAACACGCGAAAAAATTCCAGCCTTAATGGAACGTATCATTAAGGGCGTTTCTGATGCACTAGGTGTAAAAACAGAATTCCATTTTCATTCAGGTCCTCCTGCTGTCTATAATGATGAAAGTCTTACTCATTTATGTACACAAACTGCACAGGAAATGTCACTAGACGTGATTACCCCTACTCCTTCCATGGCTGGCGAAGATTTCTCTTTTTATCAACAACACATACCAGGATCATTCGTCTTTATGGGAACGAGTGGTACACATGAATGGCATCATCCAAGCTTTACAGTAGATGAGCGAGCGTTACCTATAAGTGCAGAATACTTCGCTTTGTTAGCTGAAAGGGCACTTAAACATTTTTCCTAAAAAAGGAGCCGTTAAGAAATGCTTAACGGCTCCTTTTTTTAAGTTAAATCACGTTTTAAAAATACTGTATAGGAAATGATTAAAAATACAAATAAATACAGTAATAACATACATGATGCAAACGGGAACGTTACTCCATCAATAAAGCTTCCATTCTTTGCAATACTATATAAATCTGTGTTTGCTGGCAATAAATATTTCGCCCAATCATATCTAGTTGCTGCTAGTAATGCGATGTTTCCTGATAAAGCAAGAAATAGTGAAATACCAATCGCGCCTCCGCTAGATCTTGTTAGCACAGAAATCATAAACGCAAACGCTGCATACACAATCGTCGGCAACCACGATAAAATATAATACTTACTAGCTTCTACAAAAATATTTTGTTTTATAATATTTCCATCTTGGAAAATAAACTCGCTCCATGCAGGCTGCTGGAATTTATAAATAACCAGTCCACATAAAATGGAGAAAATCATATTAAATATAAACAATAATGCTGCAAATATGACAATTGCTAAAAACTTAGCTGTCAAAATTTTAAAGCGACTCGCTGGTCGTATTGTTAAAAATTTATATGTTCCCCAGCTATATTCATTCGCAAAAATTGTACTTGCATACACGAGGATAAACGGAAGTAATATTGGAAATACGATAAAGCCTGTATCTCTCATGAAAGAAAGTGGAGAACTACTTGCCGGTGCTGTATCTGTGTCTAAATGCTTCATCTTGAGCTGATATTCCTTTACAAGCTCATCCCCAGATCGTTCCGCTAAAATTGCTCCTTTTTCCATGCCTAGCTTTTTCTCAATTTCTACAGTTCGTTCTGTATAATCAGCTTTCCATCCTTTTGTTTCCGGCTCCAAATACTTTACAGTAACCCATCCTAATCCGATTATTAATACTGCAATAACTGCAAATGGAATAATCGTTCGCTTTCGCTTAAATATTTTATACAATTCGTTATACACTAAATTAAACAATATCTTTTCCCCCTGTTAATTCTAAAAATTGCTCTTCTAACGTTTTTCTTTCTTCATATACACGATACACTTGAATGTTTTTCTCAAGCAATGTACGAATAACATTTGGGATTTCTTCATCTTTTACATGAATAAGTAAATCATTACCTTTTATTAAAACATCTTGGTCTAACATTTCTGCCGCTTTATTCGCATCATCTACGCGTATACGGATTGTCTCCATCTCTTCACTTTGATTATGCTGAATATTTTGCGTCGCGACATATTCTCCGTGCTGAATAATGATAACTCTATCACACATTAATTCAACTTCCGAAAGTAAGTGACTAGATACCAGTACCGCTTTTCCTTGTTCATGTGCAATTTTCTTTATGTACATTCTCATTTCATGTATTCCACTAGGGTCTAATCCATTCGTTGGTTCGTCTAATATTAATACATCTGGATCATGAATAAGCGCTTGGGCAATTCCTAAACGTTGTCTCATGCCGAGTGAATATGCTTTTACTTTGCGATCAATGACTTGTCCCATACCTAGCAGTTTCACTACTTCATCGATACGTTCTTCTGTAACGTTACCATTCATGCGTCCGAAATATGTTAAATTCTCATAGCCACTCAAAAACGGATAAAATTCCGGTGTCTCAATTACCGCTCCAATTTTCGAGGCAGTACTTTCAAATTGCTGTTTTACAGATTGACCATCAATCCAAACTTCGCCCTCTGTCATACGAATCATGCCGACCATCATTCTCATTAAAGTCGTTTTTCCAGCACCATTTGGTCCAAGCAGACCAACTACTTCACCTTTTTTAACTTCGAAACTAATATTTTCTACAAGTGTCTTTGAACCGATTCGCTTCGTTAACCGCTCAACCTTTACAATCGATTGTTCATTTGTCATGCTATACAACCTTTCCTTCCCATTCTTTGTCAGGTCTTTACACTGTAACATGATTATTTTTATGTGTAAAATGGAAAAAGACATGATTTCTCATGCCTTTTCTTTAAACTGAAATGAATTTTCATCTTGTAAACTTTGAACAAATCGAATACATTGCACCATCGATAATAGAAGAATAACAATCATAATTATACTCACTACTACTATTGCATATATTGTAATCGGTGCACTATTTATCCCTTGTATTCCTGTTATTTTCATAAAGATAATCGTAAATAATTTTAAAAATAACATCCCATTAACTAATCCAAAAACAAACGCTGCTCCATAAATAAATAATTGCTCCTGACATAATAAACATAGTACATCATTTCTCTTCCTATTCTCTGCTACATAAGATTTAATTTCTTCTTTCCTCGCTTGCAGAAGAGAATAAGTCATTTTATATGTAATAAACGTACATATGAAAATGACTACGATAAACAACGTGTAAAAACACATTTGAAATAAAAATGTAGTCCCTAATTCCCCAGCAACTACTTCATTAAATTGTAGCGATATCATAAAAAACAAAATCATAATACTCATAGCAATCCACATAAATTGCTTCATCCTTTTGGTAGCAAATGTTCTTATATTTTTTCTCGCTAACCGACATAAAGACATAAAATTCTTCCCCTACCTTATTACATACGCATTCTATACTACTAGTGTATAAAAATATGACATTTTAAACATCGCACTACAATCGGAATTTTCTCTAAGTCTTTAGTCCTAGAAAACAAAATGAACATGTTTATCTCTTTCGTATAGAACTAAAAAAACACTAAAGCGGAAATGCAATTACATTTCCGCTTTAGTGTTTAACGAGGTGTATTTTTCAACAACTTAATTAATCTCATCCTCAACTTCTATTCTTTTCTTCTCTCTTGCAATTTTTAAAAACTCTAAAAGCTCTGGATTGCTATTCATTTTTTTGTACGCGACTGACATTTCTGCAACAAAATTAGAATCATATAGCTCTTTATATACAACTTCTGTTTTATATAATTTATTTGCCGATACCGGTATGACTGTAATTCCAATCCCCGCTGCTACAAGTCCCATAACTGTTTGATATTCCGTCGCTTCTTGTACGATACGCGGACTAAACCCGACGTCGCGGCAAAGTGATAAAATTGTATCATATAACGCTGGCCATACTGGTCTCGTAATAAATACAAACGGTTCATCCCGTAAATCTTCTATATGTATTTCATCTTTCTCTGCAAGTGGATGAGCCTTCGGTAAACATAACGTACAAGATAGTTTTTGAATTGGCTCTAATTCTAATAATTGTGTTGGGATTGGTGGACGCAAAAATCCAATATCAATACGATTATCATGAAGTGCATGCACTTGATCTGGAGTAGATAATTCATGTAATGCAACAGACACCCTCGGAAATTTCTTTCTATACTCCCTTACGATAGATGGTAAAATATCATATATCGCCGCACCTACAAAACCAATTGAAAGTGAGCCCACTTCTCCCCTTTGGGCACTTTGTGCAATTTCTACAGCTTTTTCAATTTGTTCAAACGCTTTTTTTACTTCTTTCAAAAACATTTCTCCAGCTTCTGTTAATTCAACCTTTCTCTTCGTTCTTGAAAATAACATAACTCCCATTTCTTTTTCTAATTGCTGAATTTGTTGACTAAGCGGTGGTTGTGTCATTTGTAAACGAGCAGCTGCTCGTCCAAAGTGTAACTCCTCTGCCACTACAACAAAATATTGCAAATGCCGTAATTCCATTTTGGACACCCTTTTCCATTTCAATTAATACGTCTAATATATTAATAACATATAATTTATATATTAGACAAATTTTTTGAATGAACGTATAGTAGAAATTGTTAATTCTTTTTTACAATTTTTATGTAAAAAAAGAAAGAGGTGTTTACTGTATGAAATGGTGGAAATTAAGCGGACAAATTTTACTATTATTTTGTTTCGCTTGGACAGGTGAATGGATTGCAAAACAGGCACACCTCCCAGTTCCAGGAAGTATTATCGGTATTTTTTTATTATTAATCTCGTTAAAATTTAACCTAGTGAAAAAAGAGTGGATACAAGACGGTGCAGACTTTTTATTAAAAGAACTTATTTTATTTTTCATTCCTTCTGCAGTCGCTGTCATACGCTACAAAGATACACTATCACAATATGGAATCGATCTCATCTTAATTATTATGATTAGTACACTTTGTGTCACTCTCGTTACAGGACTCTTAACAGAATTGCTACTAAAGCGGAAAGGATCCGTGCAATGATCGGCTTTCTTTGTTTACTATTAACACTATTCACATATTGGATATCGAAAAAAATGTATCAACGCTGGAATTGGAGCTTACTTTCTCCTCTTCTCGTCTGTCCTATTATTTTAATCGCGTTATTACTCGGACTAGACACATCTTATGAAACGTATGAAACTGGAGGCCACTGGTTAACAGAATTATTAAAACCTGCAACAGTTGCTTTTGCATGGCCAATCTATAAATACTTTGATTTACTTAAGAAACATGGAATGGCTATTTTACTTAATGTCATTGTCGGTTCGTTTCTATCAGTTATTACTTCAGCACTACTAGCAAATTATTTTCAAATTGATTCATCGTTAGAGCATAGTTTAGCACCTCATATTGTAACGACGCCAATTGCAATGGCCATTTCAGAAATGATTGGTGGTATGTCACAATTAACAGCAGTATTTGTTGTTTTAACTGCGTTAACAGGAGCATTGCTCGGACCTTCTCTCATTCGTATATGCCGTATTAAAACAGCAATTGCAAAAGGTATTATGTTAGGAACGAGCGCAAATGGAACTGGTACATCAAAAGCATTCGAAATCGGTCCTGTAGAAGGAACGATTGCAAGTTTATCTATGCTTTTAACTGCAGGAGCTAGTTTAGTTATCGTTCCGCTTTTCTTATCGTGGATACATTGAAAAAGCAAGTGTTTACACACTTGCTTTTTTATTTATGTATTTGTTTAAAATCTCATAATCCTCCGGGAAAGATAACGTTAATTCCTTCATTTCGTCTATCCTCTTCCAAGCAATTTCATGTATTAACTCATCAGGATCTTGGATTTTCATACTACCGCTTATTCTTTTTACGACATAATAATGAACGTATACAGGAACCCCATATGTAATCGCTTCTTTTTCGTATATTTTACTTACAACTTCCACATTGTAGCCTGTTTCTTCCCAAACCTCTCGGATACAACATTCCTCTAATGTTTCTCCTTTTTCAAGTCCTCCACTTGGGACGGACCACCTTTTTCTTCATCCTTTTGTCCTTGTAATACCATTAAAACTTCATTTCTTTCATTTACACATACTGCTGCGCAACCTATCCATCTTTCCATATACACCCCTCCCCTACTACTATTCGTCTCCTTTTGTATTTTCTCCTTGAAAAAAGAGGAAAAAGGAAAACAATGACGAAATTTTACATCAACTTCATAGGCAGTTCCTTCTTAGAAATTAAAAACGGAAGGATGAAAGCATGATTTTTAAATATGTTGTGGAATGTGTCTTTTGTGAAGAAAATCGAAAACCTCGCCAAGCTATCGTCACAGTTCCTGCTACTACTCAGCTACTAGCCATTGAAAAAGTGCGTGCAGAATGTAAACGTCGTTTCGGAAAAGCTTTATTATTACAAACTGAAATTAAAGAAGAAATAGTTTTTGAACAAAAAGAAAGCTGACCATAAATTGGTCAGCTTTCATATCCGATCATATTTTCACATGAAGATTAGGGGCATCCTCTTTAAGGATCGGGATTTTCCCATTATGTACGTTCCATAATGGTCATCGAACAATATATTTCTATACAATTAAATATTGAATAGAATAGGGCAAAACTTGTTCGCATTTTTAGAAAAGGGATAGGGATATAATTCAAGTAGTACTTCGAATACTCGAACTTTACACTCATTATATTAAAGCAAATCCTTTTATATGGGAAATATGAATTACTTACATAATTCATTCGTAAAACATATTAGTTTGCTATATTATTTTTATCCCATTAATAACATACATCCAGCGAAAACTGGTGTCATAATCATTGAAAACTTCAAAAGCATACGTGGTGCATAATTTGTAAACTTCGCACCGATATAAGCTCCTAGCATCGTCCCAATTAATACTTGCAATAATAATATATAATCTAGATACCCTTCTGAACTATACCCTAACCCACCCCCAATCGCAATGGGCAATATAACAAGCATTGTTGTTCCTACAGATTGCTGAATCGTCAATCCTAATAGAACCATTAATCCAAGTTGAATAAATGGTGCAGAACCAATCCCAAATGAACCAGCCATCATTCCAGTGACTAATCCAAGACATATACATTTCATTATGTTCTCTTTCGAAAAATCTTTAATCTCTGCTAAAAGTAACTCTTCCCTATTTTGAAACTTAATTAATTTAATAAACATAAAAATTGCAGATAAAAATAGCATCCCAGCTGTAAACCAATGAAGAAGATGTCCTGGTATAAGTGAACCAATTTTTGAACCGATATAAGAACCAAGCGCTCCACATCCCCCAACAATCCCGCCTATAGTAAGTACTACATTTCCTTCACGATAATGACTTATAACCCCAGATAATGTCGTAAATGCCATAGCAGTTAAAGACGTTGCAAGTGCAACGTGAATAGGAATATGGAATACTAAAGTGAGTATCGCGATAATAAACCCGGCTCCCCCAGCTCCAACAAACCCTAATAAAATCCCCATTACTAACATCGTTATAATAATTGCCACATACTCTCCCTCCAGTAAGGCAATTATCCACCATATTCTTTCTTCTACACAAATAAAAAGCATCCATCTAGGATACTTTTTATTTCAATACTATGTACTTAATCTTGATTAATCAAAATAATCGCGGGACCAGCGACTACTACTCCAGCTACTTCGATTTTTTCAAATTCCTTTACTGTAATAGATATAACGCCTTCTCTTTCCATCAATTCTTTACTCAGGACATCAGTCGGTATAGCTTTCACCGTCTTACCTCCTTTTCATTTATACAATATGCAAAAAACAACTTAACGCATCTATATATATGCATCACCTCCGCTTTCATTCCTTATTCCCTTCAAAACCCTTCTCTCCCTTCCATAACGTATTGAAAAATAAAAAAAGCACTCGCAATCGCGAATGCTTTTTCATTATTTACTTTCTATTACTTTTAACATTCTATTAATAAACATACAAAATACCCCTTAATATAACACTCAGAAAGCCCACCTCTTTTTAATTCATTATATAATTCATTCGATTAATGGTTTCTCGAAGTTTTTCCAACTCTTGACCTGTATATATTACTTTCCCCGTTAAGAATTCATTTCTGAAGAACGATACAATTTGCTCTCTATCTTTTAATCTCGGCGTTTTTTCTTCAGAAAGATCTAGCACTTCTTTCCCATTCTCATTATAAAAATATACAATCGGATTTATGTTTTCCTTTACAATATCAACTTGCATTTCTTTCAAACAATTGTATAGAATATGAGATAGTTTCTTCGCTCTATATACTGGGTTCCCTTCATTTTTCACTTGTATCGTTAATGAATCTTCACCTGTAATATATTCAAACGTCTCTTCTTTCTCTATCTCTTGTTGATACTTGCCAATTTCATCAATCATAAATGAATATGTACTAGCATTTTCTTTCGTTAAGCCATGAATTAATTTCCCTGTCCATTCTTTCGTTTCAAGTACATACATACCCGTTTTACTTAAAACAAGATGATGAATTCGAAAATCATTTCTTCCATGCTGATTCCTCATAAAAACATTCGGCATTATATGAAATTCATTATCTAGTATTATGCCTTGCTCTACGAAGCCACGCTTCATATATTGTAATGTTTCGTGTGTACTCACTTCGGCTCCATTTTTCGTATACTCTCGCAAATCTGCAATTAACTTTTGAAACATATGTATTTCGTTACTATGTTTTTCTTGCATTTCACTGCGTTCTTTACTATGTTGCACAGCTAATTGATTTTTCATCATACGCATATTTTCAAGTTCTCTCGCTGCACTTATTTGTAAATCATTGTATTTTTTCTGTTCCATATTTTTTAATGTATTTTGCTGCTCTTTATGTTCTGTAACCGTAGCTGCAATTTCATTTTCGTACGTTTCAATTGCTTGTTTTTTTTCAAATTCCGCTTGCTGACTCTCTGATTCTAGCTGTTTATTTTTATAAAACAGCACGAATACTGCAGCTAATAATAATAAAATTACACCTATTAACACGTAATCCATAATTCTTCTCCTTTATTTCATTTCCTGCTTTTTTCCATTCACATTTCTACTACATTATACTATGTAATTCCTATATTTTTTGTAAAAATTTCACACGCAGTCAAAAGACCTTGTAATTCTACAAGGCCTTTTGTAAACTTCCTTTATTTTGTAGTAAGTACATATTATAATACAATCCTTGTTCACTCAGTAATTCTTGATGTGTCCCTCTCTCTACTATCTCTCCATCGTGCATAACAAAAATTTGATCTGCATCTTGTATGGTAGATAATCTGTGTGCAATCGCTATCGTAGTCCGTCCTTTTCGCATTTGCTGTAACGCTGTTTGGATTGCATCTTCAGTTTCTGTATCAATATTTGCTGTTGCTTCATCTAATACTAACACTTTCGGATTCGTTGCTATCGTTCTAGCGAAAGCAATTAATTGTCGTTGACCACTAGAAAATGCAGCTCCTCTTTCTACTACTTCCGTTTCATACTGCTCTGGTAATTTTTCAATAAACGTATTCGCTTGCACAAATTGTGCCGCTTCTTTTACTTCTTCATCCGTAATTTCTTCATTATACATACGAATATTTTGCTTTACATTTCCCGCAAATAAAAATGCATCTTGCAATACAAGTCCTATTTTCTTTCTAATTTCTTGTTCTTCAAATTTCTCTAACTCTACACCATCTATTACAATATTTCCGGACTTAATATTATAGAATCTCAGTAATAAATTCATAATGGTACTCTTTCCGCTACCAGTGTGCCCAACGAAAGCAACCGTTTGCCCTTGTTTCACGTGAAAAGATACATTTTTTAAAACATCACGTTTTCCATCGTACGAAAAAGTAACATTTTTAAATTCAATATCTCCATTAATAACTTGAGGATTTCCATCCCCTTTTTGAACTGGCGCTAAATCTTTCTCATCCATTAAATGAAATACACGTGATGATGAAACCAGTGCCTGTTGGAAAAATGATAATTTCATCATCATCTCATTTACAGGCTGGAAGAAACGATGGATATAGTTAACAAACGCATATAAAACGCCTACTTCAACAGGACTCTTCAAAGCATCAATTCCAAATAAACCAAGTACTAACGCAATAGCTACAATATGAACTAAATCAGTTGCTGGACGTAAAAGCAATGCATCTAACTTTAATGTACGTCGCCCTGCACTATAATGTTTATTATTCACTTCTTCAAATTCTTTTCTCATGCGCTTTTCTTGTCTGAACACTTGAACAATATTCATCCCTTGAATGGACTCGTTTAACTTTGCATTTAACACACTTAATTGATTACGGACTTCTAAATAAAAAGCTGCACTTTTCCGGCGATATAATACCATAATCGCAAACATGATCGGAATTAATACGAGAGAAAATAGCGCTAATTTTACATTTAATAAAAACATCGCTACTAAAATCCCTACTAAAAATACGATATTTTTAACAAATGTTGATAATACACTGACATAAAAGTCTTTAATTGCTTCTGTATCATTCGTTATGCGCGATACAAGCGTACCAATCGGCGTACGATCAAAGAAACTTAATGACAACTTTTGAACATGCTCATATACTTCAACACGCATATCTTGAACAATTTTAAAAGCGATATTTTGAAAATATAACAAGTCTAAATAAGTAAATAATACTTTTAATAAGTGAGCAACAATATACACTACAAATAGAGTAACAAGTGCTGATTGATCAAAGTTACGTGGTACTAAGTGTTCATCAAGGAATTGTTTAATTAAAAAAGGACCCATCATTTCTGTTACAGTTGCACCAACTAGAAATAAAAATGCTAATGCTAACAGTCCTTTATATGGCCTCATATAAGACAGTAATCTTCTTAAATCGCTCTGTTTTTTCTCAGCCATCATACGCCTCCTTTCTCGACTAATGCTTCTAACTGCTGGCTCTCATACATTTCTTTATACCAACCATGTTCTTTCATTAGTTGTTCATGTGTACCTCGTTGTACAATTTTACCTTCATCCACAACAAGAATAAGATTGGCATGCTGAATTGCACTTAAACGATGGGCAGTAATAATTGTCGTTTTCCCTGCTCTCTCCCTCTTTAAAGCATTTAAAATCGTTTCTTCTGTTTTTGCATCTACCGCTGATAAACAATCATCTAAAATTAATATTTCAGCATCCGTTAATAAAGCACGCGCAATAGAAATTCTCTGTTTTTGACCTCCAGATAAAGAAACGCCTCTTTCCCCAACTACTGTTTCATATCCTTCTGAAAATTGAAGGATGTCATTGTGAATACAAGCAATCTCTGCAGCACGGGTAATTTCATTATATGTAGCATCCGCCTTTCCAAAGGCAATATTCTCCCCAATACTCGCTGAAAATAAAAAATGATCTTGCGGCACATATGAAATAGCAGAACGGACACCGTAAAGTGTTACATCGCGAATATCCCGCTCTCCAACTTTTAATTCACCATTAAAATGATCATACTCACGGATTAAACATTTTAATAAAGTCGTTTTCCCTGCACCTGTACGTCCTACAATCCCTAACGTTTCCCCTTTCTTCAAATCAAAATGAATATCTGTTAAATGTAACAGTTCATTTTTCTTATACGAAAACGAATCGACCGCAAATGAAACATCACCGCTCGCTACTGTATGCACAGCATTTTCTCTATTTACTACATCTGATTTTTGTGAGAGAATTTTTTCTACACGGTCATACGAAGCACGCCCACGCTCCATAATATTAAACAGCCATCCAAACGCTAACATCGGCCAAACGAGGGTACCTAAATACGTCGTAAATGTAACGAGATCACCTACTGTTAATTCACCTCTCACAACTAATACTGACCCGTAACATACTGCGATTAAAAATGAAAATCCTACGATAAGAGCGATTGTTGGATCAAATAACGAATCAATACGTGCAACTAACATATTTTTATGTACGACATCTTCTGATTTTTTTCGGAACGCTTGCAAATCTTCTTTTTCTTGTCCAAGCGATCGAATTACCTTCATCCCACTCATACTCTCTTGCACTTTATCATTGATTTCCGAAAACGATTGCTGTGCTTTATGAAACCTTTTATGTAATAAAGTGCCGTAATAATTTGTCGATATTGCTACAATCGGCATTGGAATTAAGCTTAACAATGTTAACTTCCAACTAATTGTAAAACCCATTGCTACGAGTACACATCCTCCAACAGCCAATGAATCAACAAGTGTTAAAACACCCGCCCCAGCAGTTTGCTGAATTGCTTGAATATCGTTGGTCGCGTGCGCCATTAAATCACCTGTGCGATTTGACTGATAGAAAGATGGACTCATCTTTGTAAAATGTTCATACAAATTTTTCCGTAATTGGCGAGCTAATTTTAATGAAGATCCGAAAATCATAATACGCCACACGTAACGTAATATGTACATCGTAATACCTACGAGTACTAAGAGTACAACCCATTTTAGTAACTTATCAGTCGTTAATGTTCCCTCATTAATTTCATCTACAACAATCCCAATCACTTTTGGTGCTACAAGTTCTAAAAGTGCAACGCCAAATAATAAAATAATTCCGGTTATGTACGCTCGTTTTTCTTGTTTAAAAAACCACGCTAAATTCATAAACACTTTCATATTTTTCCCCCTCTCTTAAAATGAGCGATGTTTTCAGTTTACCAAAAATACAGAATTTTTAAAAGTTTTAAACTCTGTCCATATCAAAAAGAAAAGACACTCTTAGCGAGTGTCTTTTAGCGCTTATTTCATTTGTTGCTTATTCATCGCGCTCATCATTTGATTGATTTTCTTTTGGGAAGGTTTTTGTCCCATTTGCATCATCATCATTTTTAACATTTGTTCGTTAATTGGTGGATTTTTTTGTAAGTAATTCATCATGTATTTGCGGGCAATGAAAAATCCTAACGCCACGCCTGCTACTAGTGCTACTACGCCCACTAGAATACCTAACCAAATTGGCATATATTTTCCTCCTTCATGTTGTCTACCTTACAGTGTACTAAAACCTTTTCAATAAGACAAGATACAATTCGACATTTTTACACATATGTTCGTACTTGTTTTAGAGGATTCAGCCATCCGTACTTTGTATTTTCATAATCCATAGCTAAAAATGTTAATTCACACTTCCGAAGCACCTCAAAGAAAGTCGTTTCCATAGAAACATTTCCAGAGGTATTCATGCGAATATAGTGTGGTTTCACCATTATTTCGCCATATTCCGCCCCTGTATAAAGTGTATGTGTATGATGTGTTCGATCATATTTACCAAGAACGCGCAAAGCTTGTTCTAATTTATGATGAATTTTCATTACTTGTAATGGCATCGTTATATACATCATTTGTTTATATAACACTTTTTTCTCCGAAAGGGACCCAGATTCTGAAAATCGAGCAAATAAATCAAAAAACAAATATTCACGACCAAAGTAAGATTTCGCAATATCCTCTTGAATTAAATACAATTCATACGTTTTCATCTTTCGCCTCCCAATCTGGACAACCTTTTCTCTTCATTATATAGAAGAAATTTTGCAATGATTGTCTGACTGCGGAGAGAGAAAAAACTTTTTCTGTCGAAAAAACTCATTTACATAGAAAAACCTCTCCATGCCGGAGAGATTTTTCTAAAATCATTAAAGCATTTCTTTTACTTTACGAACAACGTTCTCTACAGTAAATCCATACTCTTCCATAATCTTCTCACCAGGAGCAGAAGCACCGAATGTATCGATACCTAACACATCTCCTTCAAGACCTACGTAACGGTGCCATCCGAATGTAGCACCCATTTCGATTGCGAAACGTTTTGTTACTGCTTTTGGTAATACAGATTCTTTGTACTCAGCAGTTTGAGCTTCAAAGCGATCCATAGATGGCATGCTGACAACAGATGCGTCAACACCGTCTACTGCTAATGCTTTTTGAGCTTCAACAGCTAGACTTACTTCTGATCCAGTTGCAAGTAAGATTACATCAGCTGTTTCTTTCTTGCTTGCAGAAACTACATATGCACCTTTTGCTACTTTTTCATACGTATCGTCTTTTGCACCTTCTAATGTTGGAAGATCTTGACGAGTTAATACTAAAGCAGTTGGTTTGTTTGTAGATTCAAGAGCTAGTCTCCAAGCTGCAACAGATTCGTTACCATCAGCTGGACGGATAACAGATACATTTGGCATCGCACGTAGCGCTGCTAATTGCTCGATTGGTTCATGTGTTGGACCATCTTCACCAACAGCGATACTGTCATGTGTGAACACATATGTTACCGGCAATTGCATTAATGCTGCAAGACGAATTGCTGGACGTAAGTAGTCAGAGAATACGAAGAACGTACCACCGTAAGTTTTTAAACCACCATGTAGTGCAATACCGTTCATTGCTGCACCCATTGCGAACTCACGTACACCGTACCAGATGTTTTTACCGCTGTAATCATCTCTTGTAAAGTCTTTTTCGTTATTCATGTATGTTTTGTTAGAACCAGCAAGGTCAGCAGACCCACCGAAGAATGATGGCACAGACTCTGCAATTGCATTAATTACAGCACCTGAAGAATTACGAGTTGCTGCTTTTGATCCTAATTCATAAGTTGGTAAGTTTTGCTCCCAACCTTCTGGAAGAAGACCATTCATTGCCGCTTGCAGTTCGTTTGCTAATTCTGGGTATGCTTGTGCATATTCACCTAGCATCGTGTTCCACTCAGCTTGCGCAGTTTCACCAACATCTTGTACTGTTTTACGGAAGTTGTCATATACTTCTTCTGCTACATGGAAGTCTTGCTCAGCAGTCCAAGCGTATGCTTCTTTCGTTAACTTTGTTTCTTCTACACCAAGTGGAGAACCATGTGAAGCTGATTTTCCTGATTTGTTTGGAGAACCGAAACCAATTGTCGTTCTTACTTCAATTAGCGTTGGGCGTTTTTCGTCAGCTTTCGCTTCTTCGATTGCTTTCGCGATAGCTTCAATATCGTTTCCATCCTCAACACGGATTACTTGCCATCCGTATGCTTTGTAACGATCTTCTACACTTTCAGAGAATGAACGATTTAAATCGCCATCTAATGAAATATCGTTTGAATCGTAAAGCACAACAAGACGACCTAATTGTAAATGAGCAGCTAATGAAGATGCTTCAGCAGAAACGCCTTCCATTAAATCTCCATCACCACAAATAGCGTATGTATAATGATCTACTACATTATACGCATCACGGTTATATTTAGCAGCTAAATGCCTTTCTGCCATTGCCATACCTACAGCAGTTGCAATACCTTGTCCAAGTGGACCAGTCGTTGCATCTACACCAGCTGTATGACCGTACTCAGGATGTCCTGGAGTTTTGCTTCCCCATTGACGGAAGTTCTTTAAGTCATCCATTGTTACATCATAACCAGATAGGTGAAGTAGGCTGTATAATAACATTGAACCATGACCTGCAGATAATACGAAACGATCACGGTTAAACCACGTTGGGTTATTTGGATTGTGTTTCATAAATTGAGTCCATAATGTATAAGCCATTGGTGCTGCACCCATTGGCATTCCTGGGTGACCAGAGTTTGCTTTTTCAATCGCATCGATGGATAATGTGCGAATCGTGTTGATAGAAAGTTGTTCGATTGAATGTGACATGCTATTCTTCCCTTCGCTTATATTAGTAAACGTTTTATACATTTATATGATAGCTTCCCACGCAAGATTATACAACATGTATCGACAAATATGTTGATGTTTTTTTGATTTTTTATAAAAAAATCAATGATTCCGGGAATGTATGGGCATTCAATATGACATACTTTTTCAATATTTTTATTTTGAAAAGAAAGGGAATTATCTGTATATTTATACAGATATACAAAATTCTTTAATACTAACTTTTTAACCCACTTGCGAACTACCCCCACTTAACATGATTATTATCTACTTTCATTGTTATACCAAACTTTACCTCTTATAAGACTGATTATATCAGGGGTCAAATAAATAGGAAAACCCAATGTTTGGCTACGCCAAACCGAAATTCATCTCCCACCTACCGCTAGACTATCGTCTTTCACACGCCCCAGGAAGGAGATTTCTTTCGGATAATGGGTTAAAAATACAAAAAAGCATCTAAATTCGATGCTTTTCAAATCAGTTAAACAATCCGTTTCCGAATCGAACTTGAAATAAAATCAATGATAATGACCATTAAAATGATGCCCAATAAAATAATTCCCACGCGAGACCAATTACGGGAACTCAGCGCAAAAATTAGGGGCGTACCAATACCACCTGCTCCAATAACACCTAAAATGGCAGCGGATCGCACATTAATTTCGAACCTGTATAATGTATACGATAGAAAATCTGGTAATACTTGTGGCAATACTGCATACCAAAGTATTTGGAACCGGTTTGCACCTGTAGCTATTAACGCCTCTGTCGGCCCCTTATCTATATTTTCAATTCCTTCTGAATATAATTTCCCTAACATTCCAATAGAGTGTAATCCTAAAGCTAGAACGCCGGCAAAAGAGCCTGGTCCAACAGCCTTTATAAATAAAAGGGCCATAACTAATTCAGGAAATGTACGAACAAAACTAAGTACAAATTTCCCAGTTCCTGAAGTTAGTTTTCCACTGCTCATATTCGTCGCCGCCCAAAAAGCAAATGGAACAGATAAAAAGGCAGAAATAAATGTACCCAATATCGCAATTGCCAACGTATCAATTAAACCATGTAATAAATCTTCACCATCTGGCAAAGATACATACGCCCAATCTGGATTCAATACACCTGTCATAATTGCTTTTGTAATTTCTCCTGCCGTATCCTTAATTCCTTCTAGCGGTACTCCTGAAAAAGCCCATACGTAAACAAATGTAAGTGCTATAAAAATAAACAAGCGATACACACTCGGTTTCTTCGGTTTTGGTACGATTATCGTCGTTTTACTCATTATAATTTCTCCCGCAACAATGTACTTACATAATCAATTAACAATACAACAACAAGGGTATAGATAATAATAGATGCAGTTTGCTGATATTGTAAAAATCCAAGTGTACGATCATAGTATAATCCAATACCACCTGCTCCTACTAAACCTAAAACAGCTGCTGCACGTACGTTCACCTCAAATGTATACAGAACATAAGAGACAAAATGCGCTTTCACTTGCGGAATTACTCCATAAACAATCCATTGCACTTTATTTGCTCCTACTGCTGTCATCGCCTCTAAAGGACCTGGATCAATTGATTCAATTGACTCATACAACAATTTCGCCACGAGCCCAATCGAGAAAAAAGTAAGAGCCAGAATACCTGGAAGTGGCCCGATTCCAAAAATCGCCACGAAAATTGCCGCTAATAATAAATCTGGTATCGTTCGGATAAAATTTAAAATCAATCGAGCTGGACTGTATAAAAATGTACTAGTAAATACATTACTTGCCGCAAATAGTGCCAGCGGAATAGCTAAAATCGCACCTAAAGTCGTCCCAATAATCGCCATACGTATTGTATCTAACATTGCTGTTGTAATAACTTGAAAATAACTCCAATCTGGCGGCACCATCTCTTTTAACAAATCCATCATATTAGGAAAACCAGCTACTAGTTTTGACAATGATGCATCGACCTGTACACTACTTCCCCACAACAGTAAAATGACTAGAACAGCCGTTAACATATGTTTCAACTTACTCGGTGGCTTCGGTATCGATTTCGAATATATCGTCACGTCATTCATTTAACTGCCACCTCTAACAATTCACTTTTCTGTACTACGTCACCATAAATTTCAGCAAACTTTTCATCCGTTGCCTCTTCTACTAAACCATCAAAAACAATTTCTCCTGCATGTAATCCAATAATGCGCGTCGCATATTGCCTAGCTAAATCAATAGAATGTAAGTTTACAATTGTTGTAATTCCAAAATCTTCATTAATTTTCTTCAAATCATCTAATACTTGCTTTGTTGTTAGCGGATCTAACGATGCAACAGGTTCATCTGCCAATATGATTTTTGCTTCTTGCGCCAACGCTCTAGCAATCGATACACGTTGCTGTTGTCCTCCTGATAATTCATCAGCACGCGCATATGCTTTTTCTAAAATATTTACTCTTTTTAACGATTGAAAAGCAAGCTCCAAATCTTCTTTCGGAAATAGACCTAACGTTGTACGCAACGTCGAATGATACCCAACACGGCCAGCTAATACGTTCTTTAATACTGTTGATCGCTTTACAAGGTTAAAACTTTGAAAAATCATACCAATATCCCGGCGCATGCGGCGTAATCCTTTTCCTTTCGCAGCCGTAATAGACTCACCTTCAATCATGATTTCTCCTTCTGTAATCTCATGAAGACGATTTACCGATCTTAGAAGTGTAGACTTTCCAGCTCCGGAAAGCCCTACCATTACAACAAACTCACCTTTTTGAATTTTCAAGTTTATATTATTCAATCCTTTTGTACCATTTGGATACACTTTGGAAACATTTCGAAACTCTATCACACATCTTACCTACCTTCTATGTATTCAAAACGGCAAACTAACTGAAAACATACCTTTCCAGCTAGTTGCCATTTCCATATGTATTATTGCGTTTTTACTTTCTTTCCATATTCACGAACGATATCAAATTTACTATCATCAGATTTAACATATCCTTCATGTGAATATACTTCTTTAATGATTTTGTGACCTTCCTCATTCTTTCCAATTTCAATGAAAGCATCCTGTAATTTCTTGCTCCACTCTTCATCTAAATCAGAACGTACCGAAATCGTATCGTTTGGAATTTTCTCCGTAAATTTCACTATTTTCGTTTGATCGAATATATTCGGATAATCTTTTTTTACAATATTACGAGCATCTTGGAATACAACAGCTGCATCTACGTCACCATTTAAAAGAGCAATAAGCGACTGATCGTGACCTTTTAATGTAACAGGTTTCACATCTTTTAACGGATCAACGCCCTCTTTTAATAGTACAGCCGCAGGCCACACATATCCCGCTGATGACGTTACATCTTGATAGCCAATTTTTTTACCTTTTAAATCTTTTACACTATTAATATTTGAATCTTTCTTAACAACAAACTCAGATTTATAAAAGTCTACTAAGTCCTTTGTAGGAGCTCCCGTTTCATCATCTACGCCAAAACGTTGCGCTTGTAAAATTACGTTTGCTGCCTTTTTCTCATGTGCTAACACATACGCTGTTGGGGGTAAAAATCCTACATCTACTTGCTTAGATGCCATCGCTTCTACAATTGTATTATAATTCGTTGAAATACTAACTTTTACTGGAATATTTAACTTATCACTTAATAGCTTCTCAAGTGGTTTTGCCTTCGCCTCTAACGTATCTGCATTTTGAGAAGGAACAAATTGAACATTTAAAGTCTTCGGTACATACCCTTTTTTCGTATCTTCATTTTTACTTGCGCTTGATTCCTTCGTTCCACAGCCACTTAACAAACCCGCTGCTAATACAACTGTTGTGCTCATTGCAAAAACTTTTTTCAACATGTTAATGCCTCCATTTTTCATTGTTATAAAATAACCTTTCATAAACATGAAGAAATATATCACACATTTTTACAAATAATTGATTATTTACAGAATCTTTACACATTCTATACACTCACATTAAAATTCTCTCCATATATTTGATATGCTTAATCAGTAGATAATAATAGAAAAGGTGAATGATATTGAATCAAAATCAAATTGTAACTTTAAACATCCTATTAACAAGTGATATACATGGTACTGTTTATCCAATTCACTACCAAGATAACTCTCCAGCAGAAATTGGTTTAGCTAAGATTTCTACTCTTATAAAAAAAGAACGGTCCCAAAATAAAAACGTTCTTTTAATTGATAACGGTGACTTCATACAAGGAACACCATTTACTTACCATTACGCTACATATGAAAAAGATAAGAAAAACCCAATGTCATTAATAGCAAACTATTTACGTTATGACGCTGCAGTGATTGGGAATCATGAATTTAATTATGGAATGGATGTATTAAACAATGCTATTTCTACTGCAAACTCCCCATATTTATCAGCAAATATTTTAGACAAAAGCAGTAAAAAACCTTATTTCGGGAAACCATATATAATAAAACATATTGAAGCAAATATAAAAATTGCTATTTTAGGGGTGACAACGCATTATATTCCAAATTGGGAACAACCCCATCACATTAAAGACTTGCAATTTGAAGATGCGTTAGAAACAACAAAAAATTGGGTTTCTTACATTCACGAACATGAGAAACCAGATTTACTAGTCGTAGCGTATCATGGGGGATTTGAACGCGATTTACAAACTGGAGAACCGACTGAAGTTTTAACAGGCGAAAACCAAGGGTATGCTATGTGTCATGAAATTGAGGGCATAGATATTTTATTAACAGGCCATCAGCACCGAGAAATGGCTCAAACAGTGGGTAATGATGTAACAATTTTACAGACTGGATGTAACGGACATTCAGTTGGAAAAGTAACTGTAACATTTGAAAAAATGAAACAAGAGTGGGTAAAAAAAGAGAGTTATTCCGAACTATTGACTGTGCAAGAAATCGAGGCAGATCCAGATGTTCTTTACTTGGTAACTGATTATGAAGAGAAAACACAAAAATGGCTTGATCAACCTATTGGAACCATCCACGGTGACATGCAAATTTCAGATGCTATGCAAACTCGTTTGCAAGACCATCCTTTTATTGAATTCATAAATAAAATACAGATGGATATGGCTAATGTTTCTATTTCTTGTACAAGCTTATTCCATAATACATCTCCAGGTTTCCCGACATATGTAACAATGCGTGACATCGTTTCTAATTATATTTATCCAAATACATTAAAAGTAATTAGAATAACTGGAGCTGATATAAAAGATGCTCTCGAACTCTCTGCTTCTTATTTCACATTAAAAGAAGATGGAACCATCATCGTAAACCCTAGCTACATAGAACCAAAACCGCAACACTATAATTACGATATGTGGGAAGGAATTTCGTACGTATTAAACATTTCCAAACCAATTGGCGACAGAGTAGAATCTTTACAGCATAAAGGCACTCCTCTTAATATGAGTGAAGAATATGATGTCGTTATGAATAATTATCGCGCGAGCGGCGGAGGGAACTTCTTTATGTTTCAAAATAAGCCCGTAATAAAAGATATACCAACAGATATGTCTGAACTTATCGCTAACTATATATTGAAGCATAAAAAGATAGAAGCAACAGTTAATAACAACTGGAAAGTTATTAAATAAATAAAAAAAGATGGGCTTCGCCCATCTTTTAGTTTAATTTTGCATTATCTTGCTTTTTTAAAGCTTTTAATTTCGCCGGTGTAACATCAGTACCTTGTTCGTTAACGACTTTAATTCCTTTTAGTTCGTTTAACATATTTTGACGAAATCCTTTTAAATATTGTTCACGTAGCGATTGACGCTCACGTTGTTCTTCTTCAGTTAAACCTTCAGCTTTTGCTTTTTTCGCTAAGAAGTTAATGCGTTCAACGAGTTCGTGACTAAGCATCTCGAATCCCCCTTCTACTCAAAACTGATTATTATCATACAATAGTTACTCTTCTTTATCAAGCAATTGCTTTGTATACTCTACATATCTACGATGTACCGTCGCTTTTGAAACATTATGACCAAAGCCACGTAGTGTTGCTGCAATTTCTTCGAAAGTAAGTTCACTCTTACGTAAACGTACAATTTCCTCAATTGGCACTTCTTTCTTCTCTCGTCCTACACTTAAATGACGATTCTTTAAATTATTTTCTGGACGATAGCCTTTTTCTACTGCTCGTTGCATACCACGTTTAATTTTTAAATTATGAATCTTTCTTTGATACTCTTCAACAATACCAATAATATCTAATACCATTGAATCAGAATCCGACAATTGCAATTCACCATTATGTGTATGCGTATATACTTTTATTCCTTCTTTATGTAAACAGTGCATTAACGCAATCTTTGCATTCCCCCTACCAAGGCGCGTTTCATCTTGTATAAGTAGCACATCAATTTGTTCGTCTCGAATTGTATCTAGCACTTCTAATATGCCATCACGTTCAATTGTATAGCCACTAGCCTGCTCTTCAATCACCTTAGTAACATTCATTTGATAGCGCTCCGCTAAATGCAATAATTCATCTTTTTGACGTAATAATGATGTTTCTTGCGCTTCTTTTGTTGTACTCACACGCGCATAAATAATTGCATTCATTATGAACCCCTCTTTCTCACTATAATTTCCCTTTAGTGTAACATAAATTCGCCTTTTGTTCGAACTTATGTTTGTAGAATGTTTTTTCACATGTTATACTTATTAATAAGAAAAATGAAAGAAAACGAGGTGTTAGAAAACATGGAAAAGTTAACGAAACGCCAGCAAGACATTCTCGACTTTATTAAGCTAAAAGTACAAGAAAAAGGATATCCACCTTCCGTACGTGAAATTGGCCAAGCAGTCGGCCTCGCTTCTAGTTCTACAGTGCACGGACATTTATCAAGATTAGAAGAAAAAGGATACATTCGACGCGATCCAACAAAACCACGCGCAATTGAAATTTTAGGTGAAGACCGAATGGATACAGAAACACAATCTGTTATTCAAGTTCCAATTGTCGGGAAAGTTACTGCTGGATTACCAATTACAGCAGTCGAAAGCGTTGAGGAACACTTCCCTCTTCCAGCTAGCATTGTCGCAGGAGCAGATCAAGTGTTTATGTTACGTATTTCTGGAGATAGTATGATTGAAGCTGGTATTTTCGATGGAGATTTAGTTGTTGTTCGCCAACAACAGTCTGCATATAATGGTGAAATTGTAGTCGCTTTAACAGAAGATAATGAAGCAACTGTTAAACGTTTCTATAAAGAAAAAGACCATTTCCGTCTACAACCGGAAAACTCTTCATTAGAACCTATTATTTTAAAGCAAGTGTCAGTTATCGGTAAAGTAATTGGCGTATATCGTGATTTACATTAAGAATAAAAAAGAAGATAATTACCTTATTTATATAAGGTAATTATCTTCTTTTTTGTATTTTGATAGATTTTCACACATTCTATTTCTTACGAACGCGTTTCAATCGTCACATCGCCCGCAGCTGTTTTACCGCTAATCTTTTTACTCCCATTACCAATCGTTACGTCTTTATTTTCTTCATTAAAAATTATTACATCCCCGGCAGCACTTTGCCCAGTAATTACCGCATCTTTTGGTTTTTCCGATAAAGTAATATTTACATCTCCCGCAGTTGAACTTGCTTCTAGATTGTACTTAGAATCATGATCTAGAATATTTATTTCCCCACTGGTCGTTTTTGCAGTCACTTTCCCTATTACTTTTTTAAAGTTTACTTCACCAGCTTTTGTAGATCCCTCCACATTCTTAGCCGTTACATGTTTCAAATCCACTTCTCCAGTAAGTGTTCTAGCACTTACACGGTCACTTTTCACATCACTTATTTCAATTTGTCCCGCAGATGAATTTACTTTTACATCTTGGTAAGAGCGTTCAGGCACAAGGAGAGTCAATGTAGACGTTTGAAACCTAAAATCGTAAAAAGAAAAATCAAATGAAGCACCTTTTTCTCTTTCCCCAATGATTTTTAATGTGTCACCATCTTCAGTAATATGAATCTCTTGTTTACGCGCATCTCCTAATTGCTTTACATAAAAAGAAGCGTCAGGAGATTTTTGGACAACAATATCCCCGACATCTAACTTAACTTCTATATTTTTTAGTGTTTCGTTTTTAATTATATCTTCTTTGTTTCCTTTTTCTGCAGTTTGCACTGCTTTTTCATATGTTTGTGAAATTCCTATTACTCCAATAATGATACAAGCGATCGCTACTAACAATATTTTTTTCATCATCTACTCCCCTTTTATCATTTTGAAGTTCCATATGACATAACGTACACATAACCTTTTAAACCACTTCGTACTATAATAAGCGATAATACATAACAACAAACCTATCCCAACAAATGTTATACTTACGAATACATCTAACCATATAAATGTGCCCATAAATACTTTTCCAATAACGAAAAATGGTGTCACTACACTAACAATCCCACCGACCCAAAAAGAGAATATAAAAGCGATAATTGCAACTAACGGGCCTAATACAATAATGAAATTAAACAAACTAAGTCCAATCGCTGCCATGACAGCTCTTGTCACATTTGAAGTTGACGGATCTTTTTTCATTTCATCAAATCGATACATCGCAAGTAATTCTTTTGCAATTACTTTCGGAGAGCCAAGACCCTTTATTATTTCCGATTCAGTTTTCCCCTCTTCTATCCCAAACTGAAAATGCTCTTCATAATCAAATAAAATATCTTTCCTCTCTTCGTCCGGTAACTTTCTAAGATGACTTGATAATTCCTTAAGAAACTGTTCTTTACTCATCCCATTCCACCCCTTCAATAATTTCTTGTACACCTTTCGCAAAATCACGCCACTCTGTTACTAACAAATTCAGTTGCGTTTCCCCTTGCTCAGTTAGTTGATAATATTTGCGAGGTGGTCCTTCCGTAGATTCTTTTAAATACGTTTGAAAATATCCTTCCTTCGTTAAACGGCGTAATAAAGGATATACTGACCCTTCCGATATTAAAAATTTATTTGAGATTTGCTGAACAAGTTCATAGCCGTAACAATCCTTACGTTTCACAAGTGCCAGTACACATAGTTCTAACACACCTTTTTTAAACTGAACGTTCAAGGACAATCCCCCTTTCTCATTTCAGTACTGTTCAATACACAGTACCTTCCTTATCCATAATATACCACTTAGTATTGTTTATTGCAAGGTACTATATTTTTAAACACTCGAACTTTAGTATGAAACATATCCAATACCGAACACAACATATCATTCAATTTTTTATATCCATAGATATTACGCATGTTACTTTTACTTATCCACCCTTTTGGAACACAAAACAATTCGAATTTCACCACGTTACATTAAAGTTATGGAATAGAAATTTAAATACCGTCATAATTTTTTCAGACATCTATTCAATTCATTTCAACTAACACCTATATTGCCAACAAATAAAAAAGCCCTGATACCGTAGTATCAGGGCTCCTCACCTCTTAGTAAAGAGACATATATTGATCGCGTTCCCATTGGTGAACTTGCGTACGGAAGATATCCCACTCAATTTCTTTCGCTTCGATGAAGTGCTCAAGTAAGTGATCTCCTAATGCGTTACTAATTACTTCGTTAGATTGTAATGTAACTAAAGCTTGCGCTAATGTTGCTGGTAAGTCAACGATACCTGCTTCTTCGCGCTCTTCTTTTGTCATTACGTAGATGTTACGATCTACTGCAGCTGGTGGAGTTAATTTGTTTTTAATTCCATCAAGACCTGCTGCTAATAATGTAGCCATTACTAAATATGGGTTTGCAGCTGGGTCAACACTACGTACTTCTACGCGTGTACTAATACCACGAGATGCAGGGATACGTACTAATGGACTACGGTTTTGTGCAGACCATGCTACGTAACAAGGAGCTTCGTATCCAGGTACTAAACGCTTGTAAGAGTTTACAGTTGGGTTTGCCACCGCTGTAAATGCTGGTGCGTGTTTTAAAATACCTGCGATGAAGTGACGAGCATCATCACTTAATTGTAAGTCACCGTTTTGATCATAGAATACGTTCTCACCATTTTTGAATAGTGATAAGTTACAGTGCATACCTGAACCGTTCACACCGTATAATGGTTTTGGCATAAATGTTGCGTGTAAACCGTGTTTACGAGCAATTGTTTTTACAACAAGTTTGAATGTTTGAATGTCATCACATGAACGAATTGCATTTGCATATTTGAAGTCAATTTCGTGCTGCCCTGGAGCAACCTCATGGTGAGACGCTTCAATTTCAAAGCCCATTTCTTCAAGTTCAAGAACGATATCACGACGACAGTTTTCCCCTAGATCCATCGGCGCAAGGTCGAAGTATCCACCGTTATCGTTTAATTCTAATGTTGGATTTCCTTTTTCATCTACTTTGAATAGGAAGAATTCTGGCTCTGGTCCAAGATTGAAATCTGAGAATCCTAAAGCTTCCATTTCTTTTAATACACGTTTTAAATTGTTACGTGGATCCCCTTCAAATGGAGTGCCATCTGCATTGTAAATATCACAGATCAATCGAGCTACTTTACCTTTTTCAGCTGTCCAAGGGAAAATCACCCAAGTATCTAAGTCTGGATATAAGTACATATCAGATTCTTCAATACGTACGAAACCTTCAATAGAAGATCCATCAAACATCATTTTGTTATCAAGAGCTTTTGTTAATTGGCTCACTGGAATTTCTACGTTTTTAATTACCCCTAAAAGGTCCGTAAATTGTAAACGTATATACTTTACATTCTCTTCTTTCGCCAAACGGAAAATATCTTCTTTTGTGTACCTAGCCATTATAAATTCCTCCTTAGTCCCTCTAAACACCTTCAGAATCAGTTCTCTTTAGTGAAAAAACCTTGAAATATCACCTTGTCGCAATGAAGTTCGATTAAATCTACCTGTATGTTGTAGTTCGTCTCGAAGTATTTTGCGAAGCTCAGTTTTTGAAATTTCTTTCGTTTCTTCTTTTACTTTCACTGCTTCTGTTTGATTTTCTTTCATTAGTAACACTTGTTTAATACCAGCCATATTCAAGCCTTGATCTAATAAATCTTTAATCTCTAACAACTTATCTACATCGTTAAATGAAAATAATCTACGATTCCCCTTTGTACGGGTTGGAGAAACAAGATTATGCTCTTCATAGTAGCGAATTTGACGTGCAGATAATTGTGTTAAATCCATAACAATACCAATAGGAAACAGCGGGGCAGAACGTCTATCTTCTTTCATCGTTTCAGTTCCTCCTTCGCCTTAACTGCTTCTCATTTTATACCATGTTATGTTTGATGTCAATAGATGTTAGCTTTTCTTACATGATTTTTTTAAAAAGTTTTTTCATTCTTTTTTCTAATGAAATAAATCATTACTTTCACGCGAAAAAAGCTGTCGAAATCGACAGCTTCCCTTTAAGAAATTGTTAATAATTCTTTTTCAATTAATGCATCAATTGCAGAACAAATCGCAATCTTCACATGCGAATAAGTTAGCCCACCTTGTACGTAAGCAACATAAGGCGGACGAATTGGACCATCAGCCGACAATTCAATACTTGCACCTTGAATAAACGTTCCCGCAGCCATAATTACATCATCTTCATACCCCGGCATATAGTTGGCATATGGAGTGAAGTGAGAGTTAATCGGAGATGCATATTGAATTGCTTGGCAGAATGCAATCATGCGATCTTTATCATCAAATTGAACAGATTGAATTAAATCTGTTCTTGGTGCATTCCACGCTGGTGATGTATTCATTCCTAACTTTTCTAAAAATGCAGCTGTAAAAATCGCACCTTTTAGCGCTTGTCCTGCTACATGCGGCGCTAAGAAGAAACCTTGATACATTTCTTGCAGACTGTATAAAGATGCCCCTGCTTCCGCACCGATTCCTGGAGATGTTAAACGATAGGCGCACGCTTCAACATACTGTTCTTTACCAACAATGTAACCACCAGTTTTAACAATTCCCCCGCCCGGGTTTTTAATAAGCGAACCTGCCATTAAATCTGCACCAACATGACATGGCTCTTGTTCTTCAATAAACTCGCCATAACAGTTATCTACAAACACGACAACATCCGGTTTAATTTCTTTAACAAACGCTATCATTTCTTTAATTTGAGAAATAGTAAAAGACGGACGAGTAGCATAACCTTTTGAGCGCTGAATACCGATCATTTTCGTATTACTATGAATGGCAGCCGCAACAGCTCCTAAATCAACAAGCCCCTCTTCAGTAAGCGGAACTGCATTATAACCAATATTATATTCTTTGAATGATCCTACACCTTTTCCGCGTACACCAACGATTTCTTCTAACGTATCATACGGCTTACCAGTGATGTACAATAACTCATCTCCTGGACGTAAAATACCGAATAGCGCTGTAGAAATAGCGTGAGTACCTGAAATAATTTGCGGACGAACAAGACCAGCTTCCGCTCCAAATACATCCGCATACACTTTCTCTAACGTATCACGACCAATATCGTCATAACCGTAACCTGTCGTTGGAATAAAATGTGAATCGCTAATTTTATGTTTACGAAAACTTTCTAACACACGAAACTGATTACTTTCAATTACTTCATCCGCACGTTTATGTACTTCTGTAATTTGGCTCTCTACTTCTTTTACGATTGGAGCAATTTTTTCTCCATTTTTCAAACGATCAAACATTTTTATTTTCTCCTTCTTCCACTAAAAATCTCTTTAATTGTACATTAAGCGATGAATGAGCAAAAATATACCCCGCGCAATCATATACAAATTTATCTTCCAAAAACTCCATTTTTGTTAATAGCGTCTCCGTCTTTAATAGAGTTAATAACTTACCTTCACTCGGAGGAATCTCCACTTGATAACGATTCATTTCTTCCTTCATTTTCGTTTCTATCGCTTCTTTTATATGTAATAGATCCTTTTCTTCAAAAGCACTAGTCATTAAGAAGTCATTTTTCGGAAACGGAATAAAGTTTTGATGTAATTCATCTTTTTTATTATATAACGTAATAATAGGAATATGATTTATTTCGAGTTCTGACAATAATTGTTTTACTGTTTTCTCATGCCCTACATAATTAGGATCTGCAGAATCCACAACATGTAAAATAACATCCGCTTCACCAGCTTCTTCTAACGTCGAACGGAATGCAGCAATTAATGACGTAGGTAAATCTTGTATAAAACCAACTGTATCAGTTAGTAATACTGTATAACCAGAAGGTAGCGGCATCTTCCTTGTTGTCGGGTCTAGTGTTGCAAACAACAAGTTTTCTTCAAACGTATCAGCTTCCGTTAATCTATTAAACAGTGTAGATTTTCCCGCATTCGTATATCCTATTAACGAAACTTGAAATACTTTATTATCTTTTCTTCTCTCACGATATCTTTTTCGATGTTCCACAACAACTGCAAGTTGCTTCTTTATTTCATCAACGCGCGCTCGAATATGACGACGATCAGTCTCAAGTTTCGTTTCACCTGGCCCTCTCGTTCCAATACCACCACCAAGACGTGATAAAGACAATCCTTGCCCCATAAGACGCGGCATTGTATATTGCAACTGAGCTAATTCTACTTGAAGCTTCCCTTCTCTCGACTTCGCACGTTGCGCAAAAATATCTAATATGAGTTGCGTTCGATCAATTACCCTCGCATCTAATACTGCGGATAAATTCCGAATTTGACTCGGTGTTAATTCGTTATTAAATACGATAACATCCGGTTCTAGTTCTTCAGTTAACATTGTAAGCTCTTCTAATTTACCTTTACCTATATAAGTCGCCGGATGAAACTTCGGTCGTTTTTGCGTTGTAGACACTAACAATTCTGCTCGTGCAGTTTTCGCTAATGATGCAAGTTCTTTCATGGAATGCATAAATTTTTCATCATCATCTTGCGGCAATTGACAGCCCACTAATATGACTTTCTCTTTTTCTTCCATCAAATATGTTCACTCATCCTTTTCGAAATTTAAACCTTCTAATATAATAGCAGAGGAAGCACATTTCATCTAGTTAGCGGGGGAGAAAATTCATGGCATGGGAGATTTTTAGCATCATAGGCACAATTGCTTTCGCATTAAGCGGGGCTATTGTTGCAATGGAAGAGGATTATGATATTTTCGGGGTGTATATTTTAGGAATGGCAACCGCATTTGGGGGAGGTGCCCTTCGTAATTTATTAATTGGTTATCCGATTGTCGCATTTTGGCAACAAGACATGTTATTCCAAATCGCACTTTTATCAATGACGATTATTTTTCTTTTTCCAAATAAATTAATTAGACACTGGAAAAAGTGGGAAAACATCACTGATGCTATCGGCTTATCAGCATTTGCCGTACAAGGGGCATTATACGCTCAAAAATTAAATTTACCAATTAGCGCTACAATCGTAGCAGCCGTTTTAACTGGCATTGGAGGCGGTATTATCCGCGATCTTTTAGCCCGTAGAAAACCTCTCGTTCTTCGAGCTGATGTATATGCTTTTTGGACGATTCTGGCAGGTTTCTTAATCGGCGCTCAAATTATTGTTAGCGATTGGGCTCTATACACCTTATTCATTTTAATTGTTTGCTTCCGCATGGTTTCTATTCATTACAAATGGCATTTACCGCATAGACGCATCGACACAAACGAACGTTCAATGCATAAATAGCAATCCAACCTCTTTACAGATCGTAAAGAGGTTTTTCTTTTCTAACGAGTTTTTCCTTACATAATGTTTATACTAATTCTCAAAGCGAGGTGAACACAAATGACAAACCATGTGAATAAAGGGGCTCAAAAAAGCTCAGTAGGTCAAATTGGACATGATCCTAATTCTGCACACGAAAAAAGCGCTAAAATGGAACGTTTCCATAAATCTTATCAAGAAAAAGCAAAAAAATAGTAGAGCACTTATATAAAAAAACAGACGCACAGTTTACGTACTGTGCGTCTCCTCTTCAAGCATCAAATCACTACTTGATATTCCAATCAAATCATATTTATCATACGCATCCTCTTGTAACAACCGCATAGCTTGTGTACGAATTGATTTTTCAACAATATTCCGAACATATCGTCCATTACTAAAGGATGTAATTTGCGATGAGTACTTTACAGCATGTAAATGATCTCTAAATTTCCATTCAGCCTCTTTCGATAACTGATATTCACGTTCTTCATACATCCTCTTCCCTATTTCTAACAGCTGATTTACTGAGTAATCCGCAAACTCAATTATAAACGGAAAACGAGATTGCAGTCCTGGATTCAATGAAAGAAAGTGATTCATCTCTCTGGAATATCCAGCTAAAATCAATACAAAACCGTGTTGTTTATCTTCCATATGTTTTACGAGCGTATCAATTGCTTCTTTTCCAAAATCTTTTTCTCCCCCTCGTGCTAATGAATAAGCCTCATCAATAAACAAAATTCCCCCCATTGCTTTTTTTATTAAATCTCTTGTTTTTTGAGCCGTATGACCGATGTACTCTCCTACAAGATCTGCACGTTCAGCTTCAACTAAGTGCCCTTTTGATAGAATATTCATCTCAAATAACAATTTTCCTATCATTCTAGCAACAGTTGTCTTCCCTGTACCCGGATTGCCTTTAAACAACATATGGAGTACTTGCTTCTCAGACTTCAATCCTATTTCTTGTCTTTTTTTATTCACATAAATCCAAGCATATATTTCTTTTATTATCTTTTTTATATCATCCATCCCAACGAGTTTTCCCATCTCTTCTTCAATTCTTTGCAGCATCTCATGTTTCGTAGTAGTTTCATTTGAAATTACTGTTTTATTTTCTGCAGCCGGTAAAGAAATTTTCTTTCGATGATTTAACACAATGTTAATTTGATTATTATTTTTCTTTCGCATCGATTGTTCCATACAATCACCTCATTTTATCCACTCACCAAATATTATTATTCTTGTCTCCTTTGCAAATGACTATTTTCAGAAAAGTTTGCTATAATAAAAGAAATAATGAAGGTGGTGGGACTATGGAGACAACGGAATTCCATGATACAATACAAGCCTTTTCTATTTTTTTATTGAATAAAGGCCGAAAACCTTCAACCATTAAACGTTATGTTTATGACATTGAAGATTTCGGACATTGGTTAGAAAAAAACAAAAAGCTCCCTTCCAGTAATATATGGGCTACACTTTGTACAAAAGACTACGAAGATTACTTTTCCGACTTAAAAAAGAATCGACATTACTCAGAGAAAACGATGCACCGTGTATTCATTGTATTAAATCGAATGCATCACTTTCTAAATATTCCCAACCCATTAAAGAACATGGAAATTTCTATTCAACCAGACCGCACACTCCGCAATGAAGATTTCATTTCATCTGATGAAGAAAAAAGATTAAAACATATAGTCACTTCATTAGAAGGACTTTCAGAAAAACAACGTCCTGTACGCCCTTTATTGATGGATCGTAATATCGCTATTTTAAATTTATTAATTGACTATGGATTATCCTTACAGGAACTTACAGCATTAACTATGCATCACGTCCACTTTGAAACTAACACATTATCTATACCTGCAACCGCAGGAGTAGAAAGAACAATTACTTTAACTAGCGAAGACAAAAAACAACTATATACTTATTACAAAAGCATCCCCGAACCCGTTCGTCCAAAATATCATAGTAATGACCCATTATTTGTCGCATTCGATTTTAATCGCGGAACATATAGATGGGTATACGAAAATGATGCACCGAAGGGATTAACAGAAATCGCTATCCAAAAAATGATTCGCCTTGAAGTATCCAGAGCTAATTTACGCAAAGGAATCTCAGGACAACACTTTCGTAACACCTATATTTTAAACTTAATAAAAAAAGAAACTCCGGAGTCAGAAATTATAAAGCTAGCTGGCTTCAAATCAAAGATTTCACTAAAACGATATTATCAATACGCAGAAAATAGAAAAAACGCCTTATTATAAGGCGTTTTTTCTATTTTTTCTTCAAACAAACGATTTTACTATGACCATTTAACTAATTTTTGCATCTACTATGATGAGTTTCGTTCATATCCTCATTAGAAAGGAGAGATTTAATGTCTCATTATAACGACAGTCAGAACAAATTCTCCAAACCATGCTTTCCAAGTAGCGCTGGACGAATTCCAAATACTCCATCAATCCCAGTTACTAAGGCACAACTTAGAACATTCCGCGCAATCATTATCGATTTAACAAAAATAATCCCAAAACTTTTCGCAAATCCATCTCCCCAAAATATTGAAGATCTAATTGATACATTGAACCTACTAAGTAAATTTATTTGTTCACTAGATGCTACTTCCTCCCTGAAAGCACAAGGGTTAGCTATTATTAAAAACTTAATAACTATATTAAAAAATCCAACTTTCGTAGCAAGCGCTGTATTTATCGAGCTTCAAAATCTAATTAATTATTTACTATCCATTACAAAACTATTCCGAATTGACCCTTGCACACTTCAAGAGCTTCTTAAATTAATCGCAGCATTACAAACCGCTCTAGTTAATTCTGCTTCATTCATTCAAGGACCTACTGGACCTACTGGGCCAGCAGGGCTACCGGTGCTACTGGCGCTACCGGACCTCGGGGTAATACGGGGGCTACTGGTGCTACTGGACCTCAAGGTAATACGGGGGCTACTGGTGCTACTGGACCTCGAGGTAACACGGGCGCTACTGGCGCCACTGGACCTCAAGGTAACACGGGCGCTACTGGCGCCACTGGACCTCAAGGTAACACAGGCGCTACTGGTGCTACCGGACCTCGAGGTAACACGGGCGCTACTGGCGCCACTGGACCTCAAGGTAACACGGGCGCTACTGGCGCCACTGGACCTCAAGGTAACACAGGCGCTACTGGTGCTACCGGACCTCGAGGTAACACGGGCGCTACTGGCGCTACTGGACCTCAAGGTAACACGGGCGCTACTGGTGCTACCGGACCTCAAGGTAACACAGGACCTGCTGGGGCTACTGGGGCCACTGGACCTCAAGGGCCTCAAGGTAACACGGGCGCTACTGGCGCTACCGGATCTCAAGGACCTGCTGGGGCTACTGGGGCCACTGGACCTCAAGGACCTCAAGGTAATACGGGGGCTACTGGCGCTACCGGATCTCAGGGACCTCAAGGTAATACAGGGGCTACTGGCGCTACCGGTGCTACTGGTATAGGAGTTACAGGACCGACCGGACCTTCTGGTGGGCCTCCTGGACCGACTGGACCTCAAGGGCCGGCGGGTGCTACCGGCGCTACTGGACCTCAAGGACCTCAAGGGCCGGCGGGTGCTACCGGCGCTACTGGACCTCAAGGACCTCAAGGGCCGGCGGGTGCTACCGGCGCTACTGGACCTCAAGGACCTCAAGGGCCGGCGGGTGCTACTGGTGCCACTGGACCTCAAGGCGTTCAAGGTAACACGGGCGCTACCGGCGCTACTGGACCTCAGGGTGCTCAAGGGCCGGCGGGTGCTACTGGTGCCACTGGACCTCAAGGTATTCAAGGGCCGGCGGGCGCTACTGGACCTCAAGGTGCTCAAGGGCCGGCGGGTGCTACTGGTGCCACTGGACCTCAAGGTATTCAAGGTCCGGCGGGCGCTACTGGACCTCAAGGTGCTCAAGGGCCGGCGGGTGCTACTGGACCTCAAGGTATTCAAGGTCCGGCGGGCGCTACCGGCGCTACTGGACCTCAGGGTGCTCAAGGGCCGGCGGGTGCTACTGGTGCTACTGGACCTCAAGGTGCTCAAGGACCGGCGGGTGCTACTGGTGCTACTGGACCTCAAGGCGTTCAAGGGCCGGCGGGCGCTACCGGTGCCACTGGACCTCAAGGTAACACGGGTGCCACTGGACCTCAAGGTGCTCAAGGGCCGGCGGGTGCTACCGGCGCTACTGGACCTCAAGGTATTCAAGGACCGGCGGGCGCTACCGGCGCTACTGGACCTCAAGGTGCTCAAGGGCCGGCGGGTGCTACCGGCGCTACTGGACCTCAAGGTATTCAAGGACCGGCGGGCGCTACCGGCGCTACTGGACCTCAGGGTGCTCAAGGGCCGGCGGGTGCTACTGGTGCTACTGGACCTCAAGGTGCTCAAGGACCGGCGGGTGCTACTGGTGCTACTGGACCTCAAGGCGTTCAAGGGCCGGCGGGCGCTACCGGTGCCACTGGACCTCAGGGTGCTCAAGGGCCGGCGGGTGCTACCGGCGCCACTGGACCTCAAGGCGTTCAAGGTAACACAGGTGCTACTGGACCTCAAGGCGTTCAAGGACCGGCAGGTGCTACTGGTGCCACTGGACCTCAGGGTGCTCAAGGTAACACAGGTGCTACTGGACCTCAAGGCGTTCAAGGACCGGCAGGTGCTACTGGTGCCACTGGACCTCAGGGTGCTCAAGGTAACACAGGTGCTACTGGACCTCAAGGCGTTCAAGGACCGGCAGGTGCTACTGGTGCCACTGGACCTCAGGGTGCTCAAGGGCCGGCGGGTGCTACCGGCGCCACTGGACCTCAAGGCGTTCAAGGACCGGCAGGTGCTACTGGTGCTACTGGACCTCAAGGCGTTCAAGGACCGGCAGGTGCTACTGGTGCTACTGGACCTCAGGGTATTCAAGGACCGGCGGGTGCTACTGGTGCCACTGGGCCTCAAGGCGTTCAAGGTAACACAGGTGCTACCGGCGCTACTGGACCTCAAGGTATTCAAGGACCAGCGGGTGCTACCGGCGCTACTGGACCTCAAGGCGTTCAAGGTAACACAGGTGCTACCGGCGCTACTGGACCTCAAGGTATTCAAGGACCGGCGGGTGCTACTGGTGCCACTGGACCTCAAGGCGTTCAAGGTAACACAGGTGCTACTGGTGCCACTGGACCTCAAGGTGTTCAAGGGCCAACGGGTGCTACTGGTATAGGAGTTACCGGACCTACTGGACCTTCTGGTGGGCCTCCTGGACCTACTGGACCTCAGGGACCTCAAGGTAATACAGGTGCTACCGGACCTCAAGGTATTCAAGGACCGGCGGGTGCTACTGGTGCCACTGGGCCTCAAGGCGTTCAAGGACCGGCGGGTGCTACTGGTGCCACTGGGCCTCAAGGTATTCAAGGACCGGCGGGTGCTACTGGTGCCACTGGACCTCAAGGCGTTCAAGGGCCAACGGGCGCTACTGGTATAGGAGTTACCGGACCTACTGGGCCTACTGGACCTAGCTTCCCTATAGCAACAATTGTTGTAACAAACAACATTCAACAAACAGTACTACAATTTAATAACTTTATCTTCAGTACTGCAATTAACGTAAATAATATTATCTTTAATGGCACAGACACAGTTACAGTTATCAACGGTGGTATTTATGTAATTAGCGTATCCATCTCTACAACTGCACCAGGATGTGCGCCACTCGGAGTAGGAATTTCAATAAATGGAGCAGTCGCAACTGACAACTTCTCTTCAAATTTAATAGGCGACTCACTTTCATTTACTACAATCGAAACATTAGCTGCAGGAGCAAACATTTCTGTCCAATCTACTCTTAACGAGATTACGATCCCTGCAACAGGAAATACTAACATTCGTCTAACTGTATTTAGAATCGCTTAAATTTCACTATTTATCGTTTATGGCAAATAAAAAAAGAGCGAGAAACTCGCTCTTTTTTTGTTATGTACAATAATTCATTACTATTCTAATTCAATTGAAACATTTTTTTGTGGTACAAATGTAGAAATTGCGTGTTTATAAATAAGCTGTTGCTTACCTTCTGTTTCCAGTAGGACTGTAAAATTATCAAATCCTTTAATTAATCCACGAAGCTGGAAACCATTTAATAAGTACAGCGTAACAAACGTATTCTCTTTACGGAGTTGATTTAAAAACTGATCTTGAATATTGATTGATTGCTTCATGTCGAATCCTCCTCTTTTTCTCTACTTACTATTATTCGACTTTAGTTGTAGCTTTCCTTCTATGTATCGTAAAATTTCTGACGTTTTTTCACCGTCTGTAACATCAAACCATGTGACATCCATCTTATTACGGAACCACGTTAATTGACGTTTTGCATAACGACGTGAATTCGTCTTTAATTGTGATACTGCTTCTTCTAAAGAGACACGATCCTCAAAATAATCATATATTTCTTTATACCCAATCGCTTGAATAGATTGACAATCTCGTATCCCTCGATTATACAACCCTTCTACTTCTTCTAATAAACCTTGGTCCATCATTATATCAACTCGTAAGTTAATGCGATCGTATAGCATTTCACGATCCATTGTCAAGCCAATTAAGGAAACATCGTATAATAACTCGTTTTCTTGTTTTTCAAGTTGATCACTCATTTTTTCACCCGTCGTGTGGAAAATTTCTAACGCCCTAATGACACGGCGTACATTATTTGCATGAATACGCTCAGCGCTGTCTGGGTCTACTTCCTGTAATTTCTTATGTACATATTCCACACCACGTTCTAATGCTAACTTTTCCATTTGTTCTCGGTATATAGCATCACCAGCATCATCCGTAAACTGATAATCGAATAAAACAGATTGTATATACAGACCAGTTCCACCAACGATAATCGGCAATTTACCACGCTTTGTAATCTCGCGAATATGCTTACGAACACGTTCTTGAAATTCGGCAACCGAAAATGATTCTTCCGGATTTTTTATATCAACCATATAATGTGGAATTCCGTCCATCTCTTCTTTCGTCACCTTTGCGGTTCCAATATCCATCGTACGATAAATCTGCATGGAATCTCCACTTATAATTTCACCATTTAACGCTTTGGCAAGATCAATACTTAACTTCGTCTTCCCAACAGCAGTTGGTCCAATGATGACAGCAACTTTTTCACGTTGCACTTCTCCCATATCATTCAACTCTCTTTATGTAATGTACTCCATCTATTGATTATATCCAATCTTACCAATTTTAACGGCATGATTGCAAGTTCTTTCATTACGGTACATGAAATTATAAATAAAAAAGAACATAGTTTGTCCAATTCCGCATATACATGATTAAAAATACCTTCGAGAGGATGAGTTAACTATGAAACAATCCACTATCAATTTTTCATCTTTGACAAAAGACCTCATTTTAGCTACTGCTACAAAAGAACACAATTGTTCACAAGAAGAATTATACTTCGCCTTAAATTGTTTACTACGTTCTTTTCATTCTGCTCTCCAAGAAACAACATTACATCTAGAAAATAAAGATACAGAGTATATACAAAACCAATTTTGCAGCGCATATAAAATTATTACAGGTAAAACTATTTATCCTTTTCAATAATCCATAAAAGGCGATTGCTTACATACTTTCAAGCAACCGCCTTTTATATTAATACATATATACTACTCTATAACTTTCACTTTTACAGATTTGCGCCCCCAGCTATTCGCACTATCATCTGAGCCAACTAAAACATCAATACGATTTCCTTTAATCGCACCACCAGTATCTCCAGCAATCGCTTCTCCATATCCTTCTACCCATACTTTTGATCCAAGTGGAATTACTTTAGGATCAACAGCAATTACTTTCATATTTGGATTCGCTGTTAAGTCATGCCCCATTGCAGTTAATACACGACCACCATACGAACCATTCTCACTCGGATCTGCTGTATATGCTGTCGCTTCTACCGTTATTTCACGTCCACTAGTCGGTGCACTTGTTTCATTAGATTTCGCAACTTGTTTCGTAGTTGACTGCTGTTTTGCCACAGGTTTACTTGATTCTACATTCTTAACAGATTCTTTACTCTTAACTACTTTATTACTTTTAACCGGCGTATTTACTCTTTCCGGCGCTTCTTCTTTCGTTGCAACTTCTTTCTTTTCAATCACTGGTGCCGTTCCTGTTAAAAATGGCACATGAACATATCCTGTTTTTCCATTATAGTCAAATTGCAACCATTCATTTTGAACTTGATTTGTCGTTTCAATTACATCATTTTTATTCAGTTTTCCAAGAATTTCTGAGTCAGTATTCGCTCCAGCGCGAACATTTAACACACCCGCCGTCACATAATATGTACTTTTTGTAAATTCAGCACTTACAAATGCTTCTTGACCATTTAATTTAATTTTGGTCCATCCGTTTTCTGTATTTACAACATCTAATTTATTTCCACTTAACATTTTACCTACAAGCTTAGACTCTACAGTTGGGTTTTCTCTAACATTTAATACGTCTGTTGTTACAATCGTTTCCGCTTTCGCAGAACCTGCAAAAATCCCAAGACCAAAAACTGCCGCCGTTGCTATACCTAATAATTTTTTCATGAATAGCCTCCATTTGCTTTGTTTTCGTATTTTTATTATAGCAACGGATTTTTAAGATTTTTAGAAAACACACAATTACAAACCATTCGTAATATACGATTAATGAGCTGTAACATAAATTTCCATATTAATGAATTACATTTCCAATAGAATTCCCAATAGTTTTCATATATTTTCCACATACAAGCACCAGAATTTTTTTCCAGAAAAAATTACAGTATTACTTTTTTGTTACAAAAAAATCATATTTCATTACATCTTTTACCAAAATTCATCATTCTCCAATTATCAACCTCCTTTTTTGTAATAAAAAGGAGCAGCTAATAAAAGCTACTCCCTTTACACGTATTATTTAACTTTCTTTTTCCAAATTCCCATCATAAGAGCAGAAACAACTGCCCCTATCAATATCGAGAAAATATATAACACTGGTTTATTTACTAAAGCGATAACAAACAATCCACCATGCGGTGCTGGTAATGTAATTTGGAATAACATTGATAATGCACCTGCAATACTTGAACCGACAACACAACTGACAATTACCCGAACCGGATCTGCTGCTGCAAATGGAATCGCACCTTCTGTAATAAACGATGCCCCCATAATATAATTTGTTAAACCAGACTTACGTTCCGCTTCTGTAAACTTCGATTTAAAGAAGGTAGTTGCTAACGCAATTGCAAGCGGTGGCACCATACCACCAGCCATAACCGCTGAATGCACTCCAAAGTTCTTCGCTTCTATCGCAGCAATACCAAACGTAAATGCCGCTTTATTAATTGGACCCCCCATATCAATTGCCATCATCGCACCTAAAATAAGGCCTAGTAATATAGCATTTGTACCGTTCAAACCATTTAACCATCCTGTTAACATTTCATTCAATGCTACTACAGGCGGAATTACTACTTTTTGCATAACAACTCCTGTAATCAATAATCCAAAGACCGGATATAACAATACAGGTTTAATTCCTTCTAATTGTACTGGTAGGCCTGAAAATAATTTTTTCAATCCTAAAACAACATATCCGGCTAAGAAACCAGCAATTAATCCACCTAAAAATCCAGCATTCGCATGTGCCGCTAAAAATCCTCCGACAACACCGGGCATAAAACCAGGACGATCAGCAATAGAACTAGCAATAAATCCTGCTAAAATTGGTACAAGGAATAAAAATGCCCCTGTTCCCCCTCCTCCAATAGACATGAACAATTCAGCTAAAGGACCTTCTGCTTTTATACCACCAAACGAAAACGCTAGCGCAATTAAAATCCCGCCACCAACAACGAATGGAAGCATATTACTTACGCCGTTCATTAAATGCTTATAAATTCCTAATCCATTTTCTTTCTCCGTATTTTCTGCCTTTCCATCCTCTTTTACACCTTTAAAGATTGGTGCATCTTGTTTTACAGCCCGATTAAGAAGCGTCTCCGTTTTTCTAATCCCATCAGCGACTGGCACTTGAATAACATGTTTACCAGCAAAACGATTCATTTCTACTTGTTTATCTGCCGCAACAATTATAGCTGTTGCGCGTTCAATATCCTCTTTCGTTAAACCGTTTTTTATACCTGTTGATCCATTCGTTTCAACTTTAATTGCAATTCCTAGCTCTGCTGCTTTTGCCTTCAAGCTATCTGCAGCCATATATGTGTGAGCGATTCCAGTCGGGCAAGCTGTAACAGCTAATACGTACGGTTCATTCCCTTCTGGTTTTGCAACTTCAACCTCTTCTTCTTTTTCATTTTCTTTTTCATCAAATAAACAAAGAAGTTCTTCTTCATCCTTCGCTTCTAACAATTGCTTACGAAACCCTTCATCCATTAATAGTGTAGATAGGCGTGATAACGTTTCTAAATGCGTATTATTCGCCCCTTCACTTGCAGCAATCATAAAAAATAAATGCGCAGGTTGTCCGTCAAGCGATTCATAGTTGATACCGCTTACACTTCTACCAAAACAAATCGCTGGTTGCTTAACCGCTTTTGTTTTCGCATGAGGTATAGCAATCCCTTCACCAATGCCGGTTGTACTTTGTGACTCCCTCTTTAAAATAGCTTCTTTAAATTCAGCTTTGCTATTTAAACGATTTGCCCCGTTTAATTTCTCAACTAACTCATCTATGACAGCTTCTTTATTTGAAGCTGTCAAATTCATAATAACTGTATCCCTTTTTAATAGTTCTGTAATTTTCATATGTTGCTTCCCCCTATCGCTTAGTTACAATTACTTGCGACAATAATTCTTCTACTTTTTCCTTTTCACATAAATCGGCTGAAAATGCTGTTGCACTCCCTGTTGCAACGCCATATTGAAATGCCTTTTCAATATCTTTTGTCTGTTCATATCTTCCTACAAATCCCGCAACGAGAGAATCTCAGCCCCAACCGAATTAATTACAACACCTTTTGGAATAGTTGCTTCATATATACCTTCTGCCGTAAATAATAAAGCTCCATCTCCGGCCATTGATACGATAACGTGCTCTACACCTTGTTCAACTAATTTTCTTCCATATGGTAAAACATCTTCTACTGTGGAAATCTCTACTCCGAATAACTCACCAAGTTCATGATGATTAGGCTTTATTAAAAATGGTTTATTTTTAACTACATGCTGCAAGGCACTACCACTTGCATCTACTACTACACGAATGCCTTTTTCAGCTCCGAACGCTGCGATTGATTCATAAAAGGTAGTTGGGATAGACGCTGGTACACTTCCAGCTAGTACAACACAATCTCCCTTTTGCATACTTTCAATTTGTTTCATTAATTGTTCAAATTGTTCCTTAGTCACACTAGGTCCTTGCCCATTTAATTCTGTTTCTTCTTGCCCTTTTATTTTCACATTAATTCGAGAATCTCCATCTACTTGGACGAAGTTTGTTGTTACACCTTCCGCCTGTAATACATCTTTAATAAATCGACCGGTAAATCCACCAGTAAATCCTAGCGCTACATTTTCAACACCTAAACGATGAAGAACGCGAGAAACATTAATTCCTTTTCCTCCAGGAAACTTCATATCTTTTTCTGCTCGATTTACTGCGCCTAACTCTAAGGAATTAACTTGTACTATATAATCAATAGATGGGTTTAAAGTTACTGTATAGATCATCGTTTATCAGCCTCAATTACATTGGTTTGTCTTTTATATTTTTCTAAATCAATTTCTAAATGGTTTGTAATAATATTCGCCTCTTCAACATTGGCAATTTTCGCAAACGCAACTTCCGAAAACTTACTTTCATCAATTAAGAAATATCCTTCATTTGCTAATGTTAATGCCATTTGCTTTAAAAGTGCCTCTTCCGGATCTGGTGTTGTAAAACCAAGTTGTTCATGTACACCATTCGCTCCTAAAAAACATTTATCAAAACGATACTTCTGCATGCTTTCCTGTGCCATAGCACCGATTAAAGCTTTCGTCCTACTCTTCATCATTCCGCCTAGTAAATATGCACGAATATGATTTTCAACTAAAGCTTCAATATGCATAAGTCCATTCGTAACAACGGTAACATCCTTATTTATTAAAAATGGAATCATTTCAAATGTTGTACTTCCTGCATCTAAATAAATGCAATCACCTTGTTCCACAACGTTAACCGCATACTTCGCAATTTGTTGTTTTATTTGAATGTTTTTGGATGATTTTTCAACCATCGTCGGCTCCTGTCCTTTTCCTGTTAAAACAGCTGCACCACCGTGAACTCTTTTTAATAACCGTTGTTTTTCCAATTGCGCTAAATCACGACGAATTGTTGATTCAGAGCTTTCTGTTCTTTCCACTAATTGTTGTAATTTAACAACCTTCTGCTCTTTTACAAGTTGCAATATCATTTGATGACGTTCAGGAGTTAACATTTTATTCACCTCTTCTTTGATTACAGTATAATGAAAACGATCACAAAAATCAACCATAAACATTCACAAATAACCAAAAACAATCACAAACAGTTATAAACAACAAAAAAGAAACCCATTGGATTGTTATATCAAATGGGTTCCTTTACTCGCTTCACTTATAAGGAAGCTTTATATATGCTTAAAACATCGTCTTTATTTAATTTTTTAAAGTTACCAAATTCGCCATAAGCCATCGCTTTATCCGCCATTACATCAATTTCATTTTCTCCAATAGCGTAATCAGATAACTTTACTGGTGCCTCAATTGAAGTCCAAAATTGACGTAAAGCCTCAATTCCTTCTAACGCAATTTCTCGATCAGTCTTTCCATCTGTTTCTACATCGAATACACGAATAGCGAACTGTTTAAAACGACTTACATTTTCATCTACAACATGCTTCATCCAGTTCGGGAATAAAATCGCAAGGCCACCCCCGTGTGGTATATCATGAACCGCAGAAACTGCATGTTCAATATTATGAGTTGCCCAGTCTCCTTTTACTCCCATCGCTAAAATCCCGTTTAACGCCATAGTACCGCAATATAAAATCGTTTCTCTATGCTCATAATTTTCTAAATCACTTAAAAGCTTAGGAGCTGTCTCAATGACTGTTTTTAAAACAGATTCACAATAACGATCTTGTAATTCTGTATTTGTTCCATGATGGAAATATTGCTCTAATACATGTGACATAATATCTACCATACCGTAAATTGTTTGATCCCTTGGCACAGACGCAGTATGGAGTGGATCTAAAATTGAAAACTGAGGGAAAGTAACTGGGCTACCCCAGCCATATTTTTCATTCGTTTCCCAATTTGTAATGACAGAACCAGCATTCATTTCAGATCCTGTTGCCGCAAGCGTAAGTACAGTACCAAATGGTAATGCCTCATTAGCAAATGCTTTTTTCGTTACAATATCCCATACATCTCCATCATATTTGCTACCAGCTGCAATTGCCTTCGTACAGTCAATTACACTTCCTCCACCAACTGCTAAAATAAATTCAACACCATTCTCTTTACAAATTTGAATTCCTTTCTTTACAGTTGATACACGTGGATTCGGTTCAACACCTGTCAATTCAAATATTTCCGCATTTATATCCTTTAAAATAGAAATTACATTATCATAAATACCGTTTCTTTTAATGCTGCCTCCCCCGTATACGAGAAGAACTTTTTTACCGAACTGTGGAATTTCAGTTTTCAATTGCTCTAATTGACCTTTACCGAAAATAAGTTTCGTTGGATTACGAAATACAAAATTTTGCATATCCCTTTACCATCCCTTCTATATGAAAAGCAACTATACTTTTGTATACCATATTTTTTTCATTTTACAAAAATATTTGCCTAACGAAAAAATCCCAGCCTATAGGCTGGGATTTTTTATTGATAATAAGGTGAAATCATTAAGTAAACAATAACACCAGATAAACTTACATATAACCAGATCGGCATCGTCCAACGTACAATTTTACGATGACGTGTTAATTGATTTGTAAAACCAAATACAAGTGCAAACAATGCAAGTGGTACAATAATTGCTGCAAGGATAATATGTGTAATTAAAATGATGAAATACACATATTTAATGAATCCTTCTCCACCAAAATGTGTTGCCGGCGCTAAGTAATGATACGATAAATAAGAAACACAAAATAGCAATGTCGTCGTAAATGCTGCTAGGATAAAACCACGGTGCATTTTCACATTCTTCTTAATAATAGAGTATAGAGCTGCTAATAAGAATACGAACGTAAAGCTATTAAAAATTGCGTTTAACATTGGTAAAATCGTTACATCAAAATGTACTTCTCCTTCATAGCCAACAGGTCCAAAGAACAAAAATAAAATAATCGCATTTACAATTACAGAAAGCGTTATCACAATAGGAGCATAGCTTTTCTGATTTGTTGATTGATCCACCAAAATGGTCACTCCCTCTTCCTTCAAATATGTATACGTAACCTCACTATTTTAACATACTATTCACAGTGTAAATGTGACAATAGTTTGACACAGCAAGACAAAACAAAGAAAAAATCCTTCTTAATAAAACTTCTTAAGAAGGATTTTATCGCTTTATTATTCAAATAGCAATGCGATTAGTTTTTGTTAAAAAATGTATCGCTATATGCTTGAAAAATTTCAGACACTTGATATCCCATTAAAGAAATTGCTGTTAATGAAAAGAAACCAATCATAAGAAATCGAAACCACATATAAATCTCCTCCTTGTATTTAGCTTAAAGAACATTCGCTATATTACAAGTTGAGTGGCACTCTTCATCGTCACTTTCCTTTTTCTTTACAATTGCTGTAATAAATTGAATCATAAAGAAAAATACAAAAGGAAATTGTTCGTAATTTACCTTGGCATAGTTCAGCAACGGCTCGCGTTGCATATCGAACGGGGATGAGAAGGAATAGAACATACCTTGCTCTTCCATATATACAATTACAATTTTCATACAAAATACGATTCCTAGAAACGAAACAATATCTTGCCATTCTGTCGTATATAGCAGGTTATACAGCTCTAATACGTACTCTTCCATCGTCATCCCCCCTTCCTTTTTTATCATTTTGCTCGCCTTCGCATAAAAAGTCAAGAAAAAAGTTTATATTCACTATGACAATAGTAATTACTCATTTTTATGATTATATATGATTCTTTTATAGCAATGATTGGGTGTAACTCTCTTCGAAAACAAGAAATTAGAATCGAACAGATTCCTCATTCTTACTTGTAGTATTCGATACTGTACTATTTTTATTTCTATTAAAAATAAAATAAGAAAGTATTATAAGAACAGTAACAAGCATCGTCAAAAGTGCTTGTGAACGTAAAGATTCAATTGCAAGCATCGCAACTAAAACAGCTATAATAGCGGCAATTGTAACATACGTTACATACGGGAAAAACCACATTTTCACTTTCAAATTTTGTTGTTCTACTTTCCCCATTTTTTTACGGATCTTTAAATGCGAAACAGCTATAACGAGATAAACGAGTAACGCAATTCCGCCAGATGCATTGACTAAAAATAAAAAGACTTTATCTGGAGATATGTAACTAAAAACAACTCCAATATAAGCGAAGAACGTTCCGAATAAAACGGCCCGAACTGGAACACCACTATTGTTCAATTTCAAAAACGCCTTTGGAGCATCTCCTCTTTCTGCCATCGAAAAAAGCATTCTTGAGTTCGTATATAAACCAGAATTTAAACAAGAAAGTACAGCTGTTAAAACGATAAAATTCATAATTTGTGCTGCCGCTGGTATCCCTATATGTTCCAGTACCGCTACAAACGGACTTTTTAATATGTTCGCTGAATTCCATGGAAGAAGTGTAACAACTACAGCAATCGATCCAATGAAAAATACGAGAATACGCCAAATTACACTATTTGTTGCTGTTTTTACTGCTTTTACAGGTTCAGCAGATTCTCCAGCAGCTACTGCAACAATCTCAGATCCCATAAATGAAAATATAACGACAGTAATTCCAAGTAGCACCGAACTTATACCGTTTGGCATAAATCCTCCTTGTCCTACTAAATTCGAAGTGCCAGGTGCTTCCGTTCCTGGTACAAATCCTAAAATAACAGCTAGTCCAAGACAAAGGAACAAAATAATACTTATTACTTTAATAAAAGAAAACCAATATTCAAACTCTCCAAATGATTTCACCGAAAAAACATTCGTCAATGTTAATAAAATCGTTAATATTAGGCTTAATAACCAAAGTGGGATTTCTGGAATCCAGTATTGAATAATACCAGCACCTGCTGTGGCTTCTATCGCAATAACAATTACCCAGAAAAACCAATATAGCCACCCAATTGTATAACCGGCCCATGGACCAATTGCTTCTCTTGCATATGTTGCAAATGACCCACTTGTCGGGTTAATAGCTGCCATTTCCCCAAGCATTCTCATAACGAAAACGACTAGAAGTCCTGCTAATGCATATGAAACGATAGAACCTGGTCCTGCTGAATGCACAACTGCCCCACTTCCAACAAACAAGCCAGCTCCTATTACGCCGCCAATTGAGATCATTGTAATGTGGCGTATTTTGAGGTCTTTCTTAAGATTTTTATCCAACTCTTATACATCCCCTTCCAAACGTAATTTTGAAATTTATGTAAGAGTATTATGTGAAAACCTTGCCTACACTTTAAAATATATCAAAATATTCTGAATTTAACAATTGTAATGCAAGCTCCTATAAAAATTATTACATTAGGTTTACTAATTTTCCATATACAATTGTTGAGAAAATTATAGCTACCTTACGAAAGAACGAATTTTCAGATATCATTAAATAAACAAGATTATACATCTAGACAACTTTTTGTATAGGAGTGTTGATATGTTAAACAAGTTCAAATTCATTTGTTGTACGTTAGTCATTTTTTTACTGCTACCACTAGCCCCCTTTCAAGCACAAGCAGCAAACAATTTAGGATCAAAACTACTCGTTGGATACTGGCATAACTTTGATAACGGTACTGGCATTATTAAATTAAGAGACGTTTCACCAAAATGGGATGTAATTAATGTATCTTTCGGGGAAACTGGTGGTGATCGTTCTACTGTTGAATTTTCTCCTGTGTATGGTACAGATGCAGAATTCAAATCAGATATTTCTTATTTAAAGAGTAAAGGAAAAAAAGTAGTTCTTTCAATTGGTGGACAAAATGGAGTCGTTTTACTTCCTGACAATGCCGCTAAGCAACGCTTTATTAATTCCATACAATCTCTCATTGATAAATACGGTTTTGATGGAATAGATATTGACCTTGAATCAGGTATTTACTTAAACGGAAATGACACTAATTTCAAAAACCCAACTACTCCTCAAATCGTAAATCTTATTTCGGCTATTCGAACAATCTCAGATCATTACGGTCCCGACTTTCTATTAAGCATGGCTCCTGAAACAGCTTATGTTCAAGGCGGTTATAGTGCATACGGTAGCATCTGGGGTGCATATTTACCGATTATTTACGGAGTGAAAGACAAACTGACATACATTCACGTTCAACACTACAACGCTGGCAGCGGGGTTGGAATGGACGGTAATAACTACAATCAAGGTACTGCAGACTACGAGGTCGCTATGGCAGATATGCTCTTACATGGTTTTCCTGTAGGTGGTAATGCAAATAACATGTTCCCAGCTCTGCGTTCGGATCAAGTAATGATTGGACTTCCTGCAGCACCAGCGGCCGCTCCAAGTGGTGGGTATATTTCTCCAACTGAAATGAAAAAAGCTTTAGATTATATCATTAAGGGAATTCCTTTCGGAGGAAAGTATAAACTTTCAAATGAGAGTGGCTATCCTGCATTCCGCGGCCTAATGTCTTGGTCTATTAATTGGGATGCAAAAAACAACTTTGAATTCTCTAGTAACTATAGAACATATTTCGATGCGATTCCCTTGCAAAAATAATGAAAACAACAATAGGTTTTATATGACCTATTGTTGTTTTTTATTTACCACCAATTAACATCGCTCGTTCATCAAAATCAAATTGAGAATGATGATGTGGAATTGAATACATTAGTTACTCTTTTGCTTCAATACAAATACTGAAAGTTCAGGTACACTCCAAAATCTAACAGGCATTCGGGTTGTCCCAATACCACGATTTACATATAAATATAACGGCTTACTCTTCCCCTCTACTTCATACATACCTTCAACATGACTCTCAGCTAGTTTTGTCGTAATGAATGGACCGATAAAAGGAATTTGAACTTGTCCTCCGTGACTATGGCCTGACATTTGAAAATCAACTGGGTAACGTGCTACTTTGTCTACAACATCCGGCTCATGTACTAATAACATATTGAAATCTTGTTGCCTTACATGTTTTAAAGTTGAGTCTATTTGCGGCTTACCTAATAAAAAATCATCCAAACCTGATATTGTAATATATTTGCCGTTTTCCGCTTTAATTTTCTGCACTTCATTGACTAACACAGCGAAACCAGCTTCCTCCATATATTTTTTATAAAATAAACTACCTCCGCCGCCTCTATCATGATTCCCAAACACTGCATATTTCCCTAAGGGTGCATGTATTTTTTGTAAAATCCCTTTCGCTTCTTCTCTTTCGGCTTTATACGATCCAAACTTATCTATTAAATCCCCTGTGAAAACTACTACATCCGGACTTAATGCATTTATCTTCTCCACCAAATTTTCTAATTGTTTCAGTGTGAATTCTGGCCCTAAATGTACATCTGAGAACTGCAATATTTTTTTATTATGAAACTCTTTAGGAATTGTAGAAGATTCTATTTCATTCCACGTAACTGTTACTAGTTTTCGTTCTATTTCTGTCGCATAGAAATACAAACTTATAGAAATCATTACTACACTTACAAAACTGATTATAGATACCTTGACGATTGATTTTTTTTGTTCTTCTTTTACGTGATACGTATTCATGTTCTCACCTCTAGAAGTACTTTAAAACCTTATTGTTACATGAATGTGACAACACGAACAATGTTAGTTATATTTAATTCCAGCCCTGCTCACTTTGACAAATTTATACAGAAGTCATAACATATTTTTATAATACATAGATTCTTAAAAATGTTCCATTTATTCTTTTATCATTTTATTAAGGAGAGATTATTCATGTCTGTATTTACACCAGAAGAAATTACGGAACTTGCTGCTAATTCCGGAAGAAAAAAAGCTCATTTATCATTACTCCCTATGCTAATTCTCGGTTTTTTTGGCGGTGCTTTCATAGCATTAGGGTATTTACTCGATATTCATGTTATTGGAACAATGCCAAAGGCTTGGGGATCATTTACTAGTTTTCTAGGCGCTGCTGTATTCCCTATCGGTCTTATTCTCGTTATTCTTGCAGGCGGTGAACTAGTAACTGGTAACATGATGACAGTTTCCATGGCCTGGCTTCAAAAGAAAATTACTTTATTTTATTTCATACGAAATTTAATTATTGTTACATTGAGCAATTTCATAGGTGCTGTATTCGTTGCTTATTTTTTCGGTCATATCGTCGGATTAACAGAGGGAGCTTTTTTAGCAAAAACAGTTTCTATTGCGCAAGCTAAACTACAAGATACACCACTACAAGCCTTCATTTCTGCAATCGGATGTAATTGGCTCGTTTGTTTAGCTGTTTGGCTTAGTATGGGAAGTAAAGAATTTATCGGAAAGATTATCGGCATTTGGTTCCCAGTTATGACTTTTGTTGCAATTGGATTTCAACACGTTGTAGCCAATATGTTTGTCATCCCAGCTATAATTTTTGCAGGTCATTTAACTTGGTTTGAATATTTTCCAAACTTCATTTTTGTTTTCTTCGGAAACTTAGTAGGAGGTATGTTATTTGTAGCGTTACCTTATTTCATATCTTATAATAAGAAACTACCTTCTACTAAAGAACAAACGGAATTAAAGAAAAAATCTGTATCCGCTTAAATGGAACGACTATACAGCAATCCTGAAAAATATTACAAATTCCATTTTTTTTATGAATATATGTGCGTACACTTGTTCTCGAATGTTTTATACGTTATAATAACAACTTAAATAGCATTATTTACATATGAGGTGAAAAACATGAACAAAACAGAATTAATCAAAAACGTAGCACAAAATGCTGAGATTTCTCAAAAAGAAGCTACTGTAGTTGTACAAACTGTAGTAGAATCAATCACTAACACTTTAGCTGCTGGTGAAAAAGTACAACTTATCGGATTCGGTACATTCGAAGTTCGCGAAAGAGCTGCTCGTACAGGCCGTAACCCACAAACTGGTGAAGAAATGCAAATCGCAGCTTCTAAAGTACCTGCTTTCAAAGCTGGTAAAGAACTAAAAGAAGCTGTAAAATAATGAAAAATAGCCTTCTCGTTTACGAGAGGGCTATTTTTTTCATTACATAATTAATAAAAATCTGACCATTATGCTCTTTCTTTTGTTCCTTTATGCAAATAAAGCCTTTACTTTCAAAAAAGGGTTTTGCTGTAATACTTGCTTCTGTATAAATCCCCCTATGCCCCAAGTTCACTGCTTCTTGTTCTAACTTTTGTAGTATGTATGAAGCTATCCTTTTCCTTTGATAATCTTTATGTGTAAATAAACGATCTACGTAATGATCCTCATTATAATCCCCAAATCCGACTATCATACCGTTATAATCCGCTACATAACTAATATTCTTTTCTAAAGACTTTAACCAGCTTTCCCTATCTAGTTGATCTGGTGCCCATGCCTGTAGCTGTAACACGTTATAATCTTTTGCATTAATTGTATGAACTGTTTCATAGAACAACTGTAATACTTGTTCTAAATCCTCTTTATGGAATGTTCTAATGATTATATCTTTTAACATATATGAACCTCCTTACTACACTATCATTTAACTTTTCTACCATCTAGTATTCAATATTTCTGCTTTATTATATCTTTTTTCTTTCTATATAAACAAAAAACAATACTTATTTCAAAGTATTGTTTTTTGTTTAAAAGCATATGCAATTACTCTATAGATTTAAAGTTTTATTATTTTAACTTCACTCTTTGCAATCGTAATGCATTTAATACAACTGATACAGAACTAAATGCCATAGCCGCTCCTGCAACCCAAGGTGCTAAGAAACCGAACGCTGCAATCGGGATTCCTAAACCGTTATAAGCTAGTGCCCAGAATAAATTTTGCTTAATATTTCTTATCGTCATCTTACTCATAAAGATTGCATCAGCAATACTATTTAAATCGCCACGAATTAACGTAATATCTGCCGCTTCCATCGCTACATCCGTTCCTGTTCCAATTGCCATACCGATATCCGCCGTAGCAAGTGCTGGAGCATCATTTATTCCGTCTCCAACCATTGCTACTTTCTTACCTTGCGCTTGAAGTTTTTTCACTTCTTCTGCTTTTCCTTCTGGTAATACTTCTGCAATTACATGTTCAATACCAACTTGCCCCGCAATCGCCTGAGCAGTTTGCGTATTATCTCCTGTAATCATCACAACGTCTAGACCCATTTTCTTAAGCCTTGTAATAGCTGCTTTTGAAGTATCTTTTACAGTATCTGCAACAGCCACTATACCAGCATATTCTTTATTAATTGCAATAAGCATTGCTGTTTTACCTTCTCGTTCTAACTCTTCCATCGATTTAGAAACTTCTTCAATATCAATATTGAATTTCTTCATTAATCGGCGTGTACCAATTAATAATTGTTTTCCTTCTACGACTGATTCAATACCGAATCCAGGAATCGCTTCAAACGTTTCTGAACTTGGAATATCAATTTTCTTTTCTTTAATTCCTTCTACAATCGCTTCTGCAAGTGGGTGTTCAGAATTTTTTTCTGCCGCACCTACTAAACGTAATATTTCTTCTTCATTGAATCCATCTGCGACAATTACATCCGTTAACACTGGCTTTCCATTTGTCACAGTACCTGTTTTATCTAGAATAACTGTATCCAATCGATACGTTGCTTCTAAATGCTCTCCGCCTTTAAATAAAATACCATACTCAGCTGATCTTCCTGATCCAGCCATAATAGATGTAGGTGTCGCAAGACCTAATGCACATGGACAAGCGATAACAAGTACTGCTATCATTTTCTCAAGTGCTCCGCCAAAATCACCTGGTGTAACAAATATCATCCACACTGCAAATGTAATAATAGCAATCACAACTACAACCGGTACGAAAATACCTGAAATTTGATCTGCTACCCTTTGAATAGGAGCTTTTGAACCTTGAGCCTCTTCTACTACTTTAATAATTTGAGCTAATGCAGTATCTCTTCCTACCTTAGTTGCTTTCACTTTTAAAAATCCATTTTTATTCATTGTAGAACCGATTACTACATCCCCAATTGTTTTATCAACTGGAATACTTTCACCTGTTAACATCGATTCATCTATTGCTGACTTTCCTTCTACAATCTCACCATCTACCGGAATTTTTTCACCAGGCTTTACATAAACGATATCACCAGCTACTACTTCTTCGATTAAAATTTTCATTTCTGTTCCATCTCGCACAACTGTAGCTGTCTTTGCTTGTAAACCCATCAACTTTTTAATTGCTTCTGATGAACGTCCCTTTGCTTTTGCTTCAAATAATTTACCTAAAATAATTAGTGTAATAAGTACCGCGCTCGTTTCAAAATATAAATCTGTCATGTGTTCCGAAGAACCGATAGATTGAATGCTTAAATATACACTATAGAAATAGGCGGCCGACGTTCCAAGTGCCACAAGAACATCCATGTTAGCACTTTTATTACGTAACGCTTTATAAGCCCCAACATAAAACTGTCCACCAATGATAAATTGAACTGGCGTTGCAAGAGCTAGCTGCACCCAAGGGTTCATAAGCATATCAGGTAAATAAATAAACGATGTAAATGAGAAGTGACTTACCATTGCCCACAGTAACGGGAATGATAAAATAAACGAAATAATAAACTTCTTCTTTTGTCGCTCAATTTCTTGTAAGCGATGATCAGTTGATCCATCTTGCTCATCTGATTTCACTTCCAATTTATATCCTAATTTCGTAATTGCACTCTTCATTTCATTTACATTAATTTCATCAGGATTAAAATCTACTGTAGCTGATTCCAAAGCGAAATTTACTGTCGCCCCGTTCACACCTTCTAACTTATTTAAACGCTTTTCTACTCTATTGGCACATGCTGCGCATGTCATTCCTGAAACAGTAAATTCAGCTTTATCACTTACAATTCCATATCCTAACGATTCAACTTTTTCCTTAAATTGTTGCGGATTTGTTTTTTGGGGATCATATATTATTTTCGTTTTTTCAAGTGCAAAATTTACATTTGCATCATGAACACCTTCTACTTTTTTTAGGCCTTTTTCAATTCTATTTGCACATGCGGCACATGTCATTCCTGATATTTGAAGATTGGCCTCTTTTTGTTCATTCATGTCTCTCACCTCTACATACCCTTATGAGGTATAATTATTAGCAAAATAAATCGTACTTCCTATAAAGTACGATTTATTTCCATATCTAAAAATAATTATTGAACATCGTATCCTTGATCTTCAATTACAGCAACGATATCTTTTAATGTTACAACTGACGAGTCGATAGTAACTTCAACAGTTCCTTCTGCTAATTGAACTTTCACTTGTTCAACACCGTTTAGCTCTTTCACACTGCTTTCGATAGCATTTACACAATGTCCACAAGACATACCTTCAACTTGTAATGTTAACTGTTCCATTTAAAATCCTCCTCTTGTTTATTCATTGTTTGTTAATCACAGTTACATCTTACCATACCCCCCTAAGGTAATCAATGGTTTTTTATCATGATTTTTCAATTATTTTCTAAAAGTTTATTTTACACACACTTTTTCACACCAATACAAGGATAAACAAAAAACAAGCTAGTTACACACTAGCTTGTTTTTACGCTTTTGAAAAACGTTCAAATACTGTCATTAATTCTTCGATTGCTTCGTCACCATTACCATTTTTAATTGCACCTGAAACACAATGACTCGTATGGTTTTTTAATACACCCATTCCTACTTTTTTCATCGCTGCATTAATCGCTGAAATTTGCACTAAAATATCCACGCAATACCGATCATTTTCAATCATATTTTGAATACCCCGAACTTGCCCTTCAATTCTCTTCAATCTATTTATAATTTGCTCTTTTTCTTTTTCTGATCTATGTGTTACTGCTTCATGCTCTTTATGCCCCATATTATCACCTTCTTAAAGTTTCTCTTCATCCAATAAAACAATTACTTTTACGAGTATACCAATTATAGCATTAAATATCTATGCATGATACCCCATATGAGTATATTTCCACTTTATGATTATTCTTAACACATTGTTAGCTTCTCAGTCTTAATTTTCATTATACCCTTTCCTTTTTTCAAAAAACAATAATAAGCGAGGGTTGTCCATCCCCGCTTATTATTCATTCCCAAATATAAAAGCCTCAATCTTCACACATGTAAATTGAGACTTTTTCTTCCTATATATAATTATTGCTGATCACATACTTTTGTATCATTCACTACTGAAGTTCCTTCAACGGTTACCGTATGAAAACAGTCATTTACACGAACTGTCACAACATTATCTTGCCGATCAATGATATGATATTCATTAAAATTTTTATTTAGAGCACTGCGAATTTGTTCTCCTTCATAAATTGGGATACCATGCGATAAAACCCAAATAAGTCCAGCGATAGCGAGAATAGTTTTCATACGATCTACCTCCTTGAGAATATAGTGAACTTTTCATCCGTGCTTTTTCAGCTCTACGAATCATAATTGGAATGAACCAAGCCTTTTCGGAAATAAGTTCATTTCGTCTATTTTATGTTTATGCTAATTGTGAACGAATTGTGACAACTTTTTGTCTCTTTAGACGAAAAATTGAAACAAAACTTTCAAAAAGGACAATTCTACTTACGCAAACAAAAGGCTATGGAGAATTTCCCCATAGCCTTTTGCTTACATTTAATTAGACGATCATTTCATTATGTTTAATAGTAAGTGTTTCAATTTGAATGGTAGCATGTTCAATATGAAACTCTTGTTTTAACATATCAATAATATTTTGAAGTACTTCTTGATCATCCTGTTTTTTATCAATCATTACATGGACGCTTAATGCGTCTAATCCAGATGTAATTGTCCAAATATGAAGATCATGTAAATCACGTACACCTTCTACTCCTCTAATCGCTTGCTTCACTTTCTCTAGTTCAATTGCAACGGGTGTACCCTCCATAAGTATATGAATGGAATGTTTTGTTACTCCCCACGCGCTCTTTAAAATTAATAAAGCAACAACTACTGAAATAATTGGATCTGCTATATACCATGAGAATAACGACATAAGTACCCCAGCTACTAATGCTCCCACTGACCCTAAAGCATCTCCAAGAACATGTAAATACGCGCTACGTAAATTTACATTATTTTTCACATCACCTTGTCTCATCAGTGCCCATGCACTAATTAAATTTGCTAGTAAACCAATTGATGCGATTAACATCATTGGACCACTTGAAACAGTTGGTGGTTCAAAAAACCGACCAATTGCTTCCCATACGATAAGCCCTGCTACAACAAATAACGTAATTCCATTAATTAATGCCGCCAAAATCTCAAAACGATAATATCCATACGTTTTTTTAGAAGTAACCGTTCTAGCTGCTAATCCAATAGCAATTAAACTTAATAATAAGGAACTTGTATCGCTTAACATATGTCCTGAATCAGATAATAAAGCCAAACTATTTGTAACTAGTCCCCCGAAAAATTCAAGGAACATGATAGTTGCTGTAATCACTAAGGCTGTAATTAATCCTTTTCTGTTACCTTTCCTACTTTCCTCAAAATGATGATGGCCATGGGAATGCCCGTGAGCATGCCCATGATGTTGGTGACCGTGATGATGTCCCATATAAATACCTCCTTTTAATTTTGTTTGTCTTTCATAATTCCACTATTAAATTTTTATTTTATTTACAAATGGCTCTTTTCTTATTTGAATCGAACTTGTTGGACAGCCGTCACTTGCCGCCAACATTGCTTGCAAGAAAGTTTTTGGAATACCCATTATTCCTTGGTTATTATCTAATACACCAAATGATTTTCCTCTTCCGTCTACCTGATATATATCAGGTGCTATAGAAATACATAGTCCACATGCCTCACAATTCTTTTTATTTACAACCGTATAATATAACACTATAAATCACCTCCGATATAAATATACAATACGTAGGTAGGGTATATTTATACCAAACTTCCTTCTAAAGTTTCTATTTCTCTAGTTAAATAATAATAGCATATCGGTTTTAAATCGCTATCTAATTCATAAACCAATGGTGTTCCTGTTGGAATGTTCACATTTTCTATATCTTTATCTGAAATTTGATCTAAATGTTTTACTAAAGCACGTATTGTATTGCCGTGTGCTGCTATAATTACTTGTTTACCAGCTTTTACGTTAGGAGCTATCTCTTCATTCCAATAGGAAACAACTCGTTTTTCTGTATCTTCTAGATCTTCTGTAAGAGGAAACTCATAATCTTTTACATCTCTATATTTCGGATGTGCTGCTTCATATCTTTCGTCATCTTTTGTAAGTGCTGGTGGGCGTACATTTGTTGAACGTCTCCATAATGTTACTTGTTCATCGCCATATTTTCTCGCTGTTTCTTCCTTATTTAATCCTTGAAGCGCACCGTAATGTCGCTCATTTAATTTCCATGTTTTATGAACAGGTATCCACATCAAATCCATTTCTTCGAGAGTAATCCATAAAGTACGCATCGCTCTTCTCAAAACAGATGTATATGCGATATCAAACGAGAAACCATTAGCTTTCAGCATTATTCCAGCTTCTCTTGCTTCTTTCATACCTTTCATTGATAAATCAACATCTGTCCAACCTGTAAACCGATTTTCAACATTCCATTCACTTTGTCCATGTCTTATTAATACAAGTTTAACCATACTTATTATCTCCTCTCCTTTGAAAGTTGCATTTTCATAAAGAAGTATCTTTATGAAAATGCATTGTTACATATTTAGTTCTTTTTTCTTTATTTCACTACTATGACTAAACGCTAATTCAATTAATCCATTTACGTGAGAGTCATCTAATGAATAAAAAACAAGTTTCCCCTCTTTACGCTTTTTCGCCAATCCTATCGTTTGTAATAGTCTTAAGTGATGTGAAGCTGTTGCAATACTACTATGAATAATACTTGCGACATCACGTACGCAAAGTTCCTTTTCTGTATACAACGCATAAGCAATTTTTAAACGTGTTTCATCTGCAAGTGCCTTAAACATCTTCGCTACACTACTTATCTTCTCTTTCTCTAGCATATCACTTGCATGTTTTACTTTTTGCTCATCATGATAACAAAGTTCACAATACTCTTCACTCATATATAACACCTCTTATTCAAATATATATTTGATTATGTATGTAGTATACCTTATAAACGAGAAACATTCAAATGTTCATTTGAATGTTTCTCGTTTATATTAAATTACTCGCTTTCTCACTAGCTTTTTAATTGATGGATACGTTGCTTTTAAACAATAATGAAAAAAGGTAAGCAATCGCTCACCTTTTCCCTCTTCTATATGTGACTAACAAACCTCAATCCTTTACTTAAAGAAGTCGGTACAACAGATGCATGGTTCTCCCCTTCCGCCTCATAAAACGTAAATCGAAACTGATCGTGTTTTACTTTGAAAAGGCGCTCTGATAATTCGTTTGCCCCTACAACCATATGCTCTCGTTCAAGTGAACCAACTGTAAGAAATACTCCTGTTTTAACCTTTGCATTGTTTAATTCATTTATAAGATTCCCTTCTTTTTCAAGCACAGATTGGTTATTCCACCAAATAGATGGACTACTAATAAAATAATTTTGAAAGGCATTTATGTTTGTAAATAATATATGTAAAGCAAATAGACCACCTAGTGAATGCCCAAATATTGTTTGCTTTCCTTTATCAATTTCAAAATTCTTTTCAATTTGCGGCTTTAATTCTTCTTCAATAAAAGTAAAGAAATGATGTGCTCCTCCTGTTTTAGGCCAAGGTTTACCATCTGGTTTTAAAGCCGCATCTTTTGAAATTACGCTAGGCGTAAAATCATAACATCTTTCTTCACCTGAAAATGCCCCTTCGATTGGATAACCAATACCTACTATAATGGCTGGTGAAACACCTGTTTTTTCTGCTCTAACTGATTGTATTTTAACCGCTTCATGGAATGTTTGAAAAAAGGCATTACCATCTAATACGTAAATGACAGGATATCCTGAATCCAGTGCTGGTTGCCTCGGCTTTGAAATATGAATTTGATATTCCTTACCATCTAATTTTGAATACATGTTCCACTGTTCAGTATTAGATGTTACAATCTGCTGTTTTTCAATCGTAGTGTTCATCTTATATCCCCCCTTCTTAACTCGTTACATATATTTCTACTTTTTCTTCTTGAAATACAACGCTATCATAACCGAAGCAAACAGGAGACCCATTATACGGATCAATCATGACACGTGCATCAATATGAAATACTTCTTTTAACACTTCATTTGTAATGATTTCTTCTGGGCTACCAGTTGTAACGATTTCTCCTTCCTTCATTGCAATAATTTCATCTGAAAACCTTGCTGCATGGTTAATATCATGTAATACCATAACGACCGTACAATTATGGTCTTTATTTAATTTCTCCACAATTTGTAATACATCTAATTGATGAGACATATCAAGATATGTAGTTGGCTCATCTAATAACAACACTTCTGTCTCTTGTGCCAAAGCCATCGCTAGCCATACCTTTTGTCGTTGACCACCTGATAGATTTGCAATTTGTCTCGTTCGAAATGCAGAAGTTTTCGTTATATCTAATGCCCAGTCAATCATCTCTTTATCTTTTGAAGTTAACTTATTTACATTATTTCGATGTGGATAACGTCCATAAGAAATTAATTCTTCTACCTTAAGCTCTCCTGGTGCAATTGGAGTTTGCGGAAGTAGAGCTAACTGCTTCGCAATTTCTTTCGTTGGAATTGTATGTAAATCCTGTCCTTGCAAATATACTTTACCACTCTTTTGCTTTAAAATTCTTCCCATCGTTTTTAACAGTGTCGATTTACCGCACCCGTTTGGTCCTATAATTGTCGTTACTTTTCCTTCTTGTATTTCCACATTTAAATCGCGAAACACTGTAAGCTTTTCATAACTTGTTTCTAAATTTTTCGCACTTAAAATACTCACTTTTATTCCTCCTCTTACGCTTTCGCCTTATAAAGTAAATATAAGAAATAAGGTACACCGACAATAGAAATAACGATTCCAACTGGTAACTCTACAGGTGTGAAAACTGTTTTTGCGATAAAGTCTGAAGCAATTACAAGAAACATTCCAATTACTCCGCACGTAGGAATGATATGCTTATGCTGAATACCGACAAGTCTTTTCGCTATATGCGGTGCCATTAATCCGATGAAACCAATACTTCCTGAAACTGCAACACATGCGCTTACAAGTCCGATACTACTTAGTAGTAAAATTGATTTCTCTCTTTCTACTGAAACACCTAAACTTGTAATACTCGTTTCTTCCAATTGAAATAAATCTAATAAATAAGCTTTCTTTTGTATAAGTGGAATCAGTATGATAAGCCACGGTAACATTGCAATAATATACTTCCAGTTTGCACTATATATACTGCCTGACACCCAAACTGCAGCCATCTCGAAATCGGTTGACTTCATTTTGAGTGATAAATACATAGAAAAGGCTCCAAATCCTGATCCAATCGCAATCCCTGTTAATAAAAGACGCTGCGAATCTAACTTACCATTTTTCCAAGAAAACAGATAAATGATGATAGCTGCACCTAATCCGCCTACTAAACCAAACATTGGCATCATCATAATAGAAACCCAGTCTGTGCTTTTTAATTGCCCTTGGAAGAAAAACATAAAAATGACGATTGCTGTTCCTGCTCCTGCATTAACTCCTAAAATACCTGGGTCTGCCAATCCATTTCTCGTAATTCCTTGAATAACAGCACCTGCAACACCGAGACCTACCCCTACTAATCCCGCAATTATGATGCGCGGGAGACGAAACTCAAAAATAACTAAATCATGGTCTGGTACTGGATCTATTCTAAGGAGTGTTTTACATACATCTGTAATCGTAATATCAAACGTACCATTCGTTAAACTAATATAAATAGCACATAGTATTAAAAATATACTAATCCCCATCGTCATTCCAAAACGTTGACTTGAACTTTTAAGCATGTCTCTCTCCTCCTCTTGTACGGATTAAATAAAGGAAGAAAGGAATTCCAATTAAGGAGGTAACGACTCCAATCGGTGTTTCAAATGGATAGTTTACAAACCTACTTAAAATATCACATAACGCTAGAAAAACGCCGCCAATAACGCCTGCGCATGGCAAAATCCACTTATAATCTACCCCAATTATAAAGCGAGTAATGTGCGGAATAATTAAACCTACAAAACCAACTTTCCCCACTAAAGCAACTGCCGTTCCTGTTAAAAAGATAACTGATAAAATAGCCATCGCTTTAACTAGTTTTGTACGCTGCCCTAGGTTAATAGAAACTTCTTCTCCTAAAGAAAGAATCGTAATAGATTTTGATATTAACAGCGCTAAAACTATTCCAATTATCCCAAACGGTATCGTAATTTTAATGATATTAGGGTCTACTTGGTCTAATTTTGCATTAAACCAAAAACTAACATTTTGAGAAATTTGGAAGTATGAAGCCATTGCAGCAGACACACTGCTTAAAAATGTTCCAATAACTGTCCCAATAATCGCTAACCGAACTGGCGATAAACCATTTTGAAGGAGCGAACCAAAACCAAATACGATACCGGCTCCTAATGCAGAACCAATCATTGAACATACAACCATACCAATCGATGACATTCCCGGAAGAAAAATCATACAAAGTGTAATAACAAAAGCTGCCCCATCCGTCACACCCATAATAGAAGGGGATGCAAGATAGTTTCTTGTCATCCCCTGCATAAGTGCTCCTGATATGGCTAGAAATGCTCCAACTAAAAGAGCTGCAACTACCCTTGGTAAACGTGAAGTAATAATGATATTATGATTTACATCACTTGAATCAAAATGAAATAACGCGTTCCACACCGTTTCAGCATCAATACTTTTCGCCCCATACAAAATAGAAAGTATAACTGTAAATAAGATGAGTATGGGTGCTATACATAATATAGTTACTGGTACTGCATTTGTTTTCTGCATATCATTCAACGCACCTTACTTATTGTATTATTTAGATAATTTTTTCACTGCTTCTTTTAAGAACGCTGTTTTACTCCAAGCAGTACCACCTTGTGCCATTGGATCAACAACGTTTACAAATACTTTCTTTTCTTTCGCAGCATTCATACTTTGCCAAATTGGATTACTTTCAATTTCTTCTAGCACTTTCGGGTTTTTATTTTCAGTTGTTTCATATTGTAAGAAAATATAATCTGGGTTTAGTTCAGCAAGTTTTTCAAATGAAATTTTCTCTTGTGCTTTTACAGTTTTCAATTGTTCTGGAACAGTTAATCCAAGATCTTTATAAATTACAGGGTTGAAGTATACTCCTTCTGGGTATAGGAATAATTCGTTTGCTCTTAGTCTAATTACAAGGACTTTTTTGTCTTTTAACTTATCTCCTAGTTTTGCTTTTGCTTTTTCAGCGTCCGCATTGTAATCTTTAATAATTTTTTCAGCTTTATCTTTTTTACCAGTTAATTCTCCCATTAACTTTAAGTTATCCTCCCAATTTGTTGAAACATGTGATACCGGGAATGTAGGAGCTACTTTCGTAAACTTTTCAGCTGTTTCTGCTGGGAATTTCGTACTAGATGTAATAACGTCTGGTTTTAATTGAAGTAATGTTTCGAAATTTGGTTGCATTTTCTCACCAACAGATTTCGCACCTTCTAAATCTTTCTCCAGATACTTTGGTAATTTACCACCAACCGTAATCGCACCAACTGGTTTAATTCCAAGTACTGCTGCATCTTCCATTGACTCTAAACTAGCTGTTGCAATTTTATCTACTTTTGCTGGCACTGTATATTCTTTACCTAAATATGTAATTTTTCGTTTTTCGTCTTTTTTCGTCTCACTAGCCTTTGTCTGTTGAGTTTTTTCTCCTGAAGTTTTATCCGCACTATTACATGCTGCTAGTCCTACACTTAAAACTGTTACCATACCTAATGTAAATAACTTCTTATTCATCTTTAAATATCTCCTCTCGAATTTCCAAACTATATTCTCAATAAAATTTAACTATATGAAACTTGTCCTACATATATATTTTATTAGATTAATAATTCTATCCAGAACTCATTCTCGTTCACTTCCCCTAAGCTATAATTCTTTTATACCTCACCCATTGATAATCCTTTTCATTGATAATGATTATCGTTACTAATTATATATTTAATATGCAATTATTTCAAGAAAGATTTGAAAAATTTTAACAAACTGAATTAAAAAAGAAGTATCCGCCTCATGTTAGGTAGATACTTCTTTTTTTAGAAATTTATATGTAATTCAACTGGGCAATGGTCTGACCCCATTACTTCACTATTAATTTTCGCCACTGTTATTTGGTCTTTCATTCTCTCGGAAACAACAAAATAATCTAAACGCCATCCAATATTTTCACCTTTGTAATCTTGCTCTTACATTTATGAATACATACATACACACTTTATTCAGGTTATACTAATTTCAGAGGTGATGTTCTTTGCACAATGAAGGAGTTAAGTTAACAAATGAACATTGGCAAGCAATTATTCATAATGATTCTTCCTATGATAGCAAATTCTTTTATGCCGTGAAATCAACCGGGGTTTTTTGCCGACCGTCATGCAAATCAAGAATACCGAATAAAAACAATGTACGAATTTTTCATCATGCAGAGCAAGCATTAAGTGAAAACTTTCGCCCGTGCAAACGTTGTAAACCAAATGGGCTCACTTTACCTAATGAAGAGTGGGTAGAACAAATTAAAGAGTATATCGAAAAACACTTTGATGAATTATTAACTCTAGACATACTTGCGGAAATGTGCCATGGTAGCCCCTTTCATTTACAACGCACTTTCAAAAAAATGACAGGAATAAGTCCGATAGAATATATACAGCAGTTCAGAATTGTTAAAGCAGCAGAACACCTTTTACACACAAATCAACCCATTAAAGAAATTAGTACTGCCGTCGGGATAGAAAACCCAGAATATTTCGCAACTTTATTTAAAAAGAAAACTGGATTTACCCCTACTGAATATCGAAAAAAGAATGAAATAAAAGAGGGATACAATAATGAATTCTTACAAAAATAATTATATATATTGGACGCTACTTACACATGCAAATTGGAAGTTTCATATTGCTGCAACTGAAACTGGACTATGTTTCATTGGATCACAAAACGAAACCTTTGAAGAAGTAAATATATGGGCTAGAAAAAAACTGCCTCAACATATATTGATCCATAGTCCAGATTACTTACAAGTATATACAAAAGAAATGATCGAGTATTTAGAAAACAAGAGAGAAACCTTTACATCCCCTATCGCTGCTTACGGAACTGCATTTCAATTATCTGTTTGGAGTACGGTACGTGAAATTCCTTATGGAAAAACATATTCTTATACAGAAATTGCAGATAGAATTCAAAAACCTACAGCGGTACGTGCCGTTGCGTCTGCTATTGCTGCCAACCCAATTCTCATTATGATTCCTTGCCACCGTGTTATCGGAAAGAATGGTAAACTAACTGGTTTTAGAGGAGGATTAGAAATGAAGAAAGAATTGCTTGCATTAGAAAAATTACAGGTGGAATTCATATGACAGCCGAATATAGTAACGCATTAACTTTAACAGTTCCAACAGAATTTAGTTTTCAAGAAAATTTACGCTATCTATCCCGTTCTAACAATGAATGTATGTTCCACATTGAAGATAACAAAATTTATAAAGTTATCCCTGTTCACGATGTAAATCCTTTAGTTGAAATTAGTATGAATGCGGATGATACTATTCAAATACGTTTTTTAGGAGAAGCCTATATCTCTGCAAAACCGATACGCGATGCTGTAGCTAACTATGTAACTGAATGGTTTGATTTAACTACTGATTTAGCTCCCTTTTATACATTAGCTAAACATGATGTACTCCTTCAAAGACCAATTGAACAATATTTTGGCCTTCGTACTTTAGGTATTCCAGACTTATTTGAGGCACTTTCCTGGGGAATTATCGGGCAACAAATTAACCTCACTTATGCTTATACACTAAAAAGAAGATTAGTCGAGACATTTGGAAGTTATGTAGAATGGAACGATAGAAAGCATTGGATATTCCCATCACATGAAACAATTGCCAATTTACACGTAGAGGATCTCAAAAATTTAAAAATGACGACTAGAAAATGTGAATATTTAATCGGTATTGCAAAGCTTATTACAGAAGGAAAACTATCAAAAGAATCTTTACTACAAACACAAGATGTAAAGATTGCTGAAAAACAATTAACTGCTATACATGGTATAGGTCCGTGGACTGCTCACTATGTTTTAATGCGCTGTTTACGATTCCCTTCCGCTTTTCCAATTGACGATGTTGGTTTGCACAATGCAATTAAATATATAACAGGTTCTAAAAGTAAACCGACTAAACAGGAAATAAAAGATTTTGCGGCAAATTGGATCAACTGGGAGTCTTACGCAACTTTTTATTTGTGGCGAGTATTATACTAAAAAACCAAGTAGCGTTTTTGCACTACTTGGTTCTTTTTTAAGCTTGTTCTTCAAATCGTCTTGCAATTTCTATAATAACTTGAACAGCTTTTTCCATAACATCTACCGAAACATACTCAAATTTACCGTGATAGTTTTCACCACCTGTGAAAATATTTGGGGTTGGTAATCCCATATACGATAATTGTGATCCATCTGTTCCACCGCGAATCGGATGAATATTTGGTTCGATATTTAAACTTTTCATTGCCTCATATGCAATATCAACAATTTCTCTCACTGGTTCAATCTTTTCAAGCATGTTATAGTATTGATCATTCATTTCTAAAACGACTGCATCTCGTCCATACTTCTCTTGCATTTGCTTCACAATATTTTCAACGTTATGTTTACGCGCTTCAAAATTTTCACGATCAAAATCTCGAATAATATAATACGCTTTACTTTGCTCAACATCACCATTTAAAGAAAGTAAATGATAGAATCCTTCATACCCCTCTGTATATTCTGGTGCCTCTTCTACTGGTAAATAGCTATTAAACTCCATAGCAAGTTTAGTTGCGTTACGCATTTTATTTTTCGCTGTTCCAGGATGTGTATTCGTTCCGTTAAACGTTAACTTAGCACCTGCAGCATTAAAGCTTTCATACTCTAAACCACCTAATGGACCTCCATCCATCGTATAAGCAAATGAAGCGCCAAACGCTTCTACATCAAAATGCGCTGGGCCGCGGCCAATTTCTTCATCCGGCGTAAACGCAACTCTAATTTTCCCATGTTTAATTTGCGGATTATGTATTAAATAATTCATTGCAACCATAATTTCTGTAAGACCAGCTTTATCATCTGCTCCTAACAGTGTTGTACCGTCCGTTGTAATAATCGTATGTCCTTTATAAGACGGTAATTCTGGGAACTGTTCTGGCGTTAATACAACATTAAGCTCTTCATTTAATGTAATTGCGTTCCCGTCAAAGTTTTCATGAATTTGTGGTTTTACATTTTTTCCAGTAAAGTCTGTTGCTGTATCTAAATGTGCTAAAAAGCCGATTACAGGAACATCCTTATCCGTATTAGCCGGAAGTGTTGCCATTACATATCCGTTATCATCCATCGTTACTTCTGTTAACCCAATTTCTTTTAACTCTTCAACTAATAACTTACCAAACTCAATTTGTCCTGGTGTTGTTGGCACTGTATGACTGTCTTCATTTGATTGCGTATCAATCTTTACATATCTCGTAAATCTTTCAATAAGTTCTTGTTTCAAATTCATTCACTCCCTTTTATACTTCTTTCTCTATTATAATCCTTGAGACGAAATATTTTAACTTTTTTGACTGTGAATACATATATTTCATTTGTATTTTAGCTATTTTAAATACCGGCTGAAAAGTCGTAAAATTTGTACATTAAAACCCTTACATGTAATATACATAATTATACAATATGGGAGGTTTTAAAAATGAGGCTAACTCTCTTTCGCTATTTTCTTTTTTTCTTAGGGTTAATCTTCTTTGGGCTTGGAAATGCTCTTGCAGTCAAAGTAAAATTTCTCGGTTTACATCCTTGGGAAGTTTTAAATATGGCTCTCTACCAAAGGTTTGGATGGACGATTGGTACGTGGAGTGTCATATGTGGGTTATGTCTCGTTCTCATTTCTTTACTAGTAGATCGAAAATATATAAATGTGGGAACATTTTTAAATGCACTACTTACCGGTCCCATTATGGACTTTTTCTTACAATCAAATATTCTTCCAAACGCTAGTGATTATTTATGGATAAACTTACTCATTTTATTTTCTGGTATTGCCATTACAGGTATCGGTGGAGGTATGTATGTTGCGGCTGGAATTGGTGCTGGACCTCGTGATGGATTCATGCTTACTATTTCCGACAAAACAGGTCTATCTATTAGCCGTGCTCGAATCATTGTAGAATGCATTGTACTAGTTATTGGATTTATGCTAGGTGGTCCTGTTTTTATCGTAACTTTTCTGTATACCTTTATTCAAAGTCCAATCTTTCAGCAATCATTTAAGGTATTTCAAACACTTTTACATACTCTACATAACAAAAAGAAAATTAGTGAACATGTTTAAAGTACAATTTAATACAAATAAATTCACCCTATTTACGATTCTCACCGCAAATAGGGCGTTTCTTTTTTATTCCATAATTTAAGAAGATATACTAACCATTCACAATAAAAGTATATACATCGTTATAAATACAACCATTTACCCTAATAATGTACTTCCCGGGTTTACTAAAACGAATTGTGTATTTATTTAGCTGAATTGCTTCTTTATCTCCAGAAAGAATATCAATGCTTCTGCCACTTAATACATATAATTCATTTAGATTCATCGATACATCAATTGCATTGAAATTCTCCTCTTTCACTTGCTGTGATTCCGCAGCGCTTATACTTGGTTCTAAAAACAGTAGTCCACTTAATCCAATCGTCCCCGCTAAAGCAACTCCCGCAAACTTTTTAATTTGTTTCATTACAATGACCTCCTTATAGATTTTGCGTAAAGGTGATGTCCTCCCTTACACCACAAAGCCTATATGTAATGAAATAAAAAGTAAACGAGGACAGTAAGACAAACTTCTACATCTTTTTCTCCTATTGAATATAAATCCAACGTTTGGAGTTTTGTCACATTTAAAATTGTTTGCTTAAACCAATTTTTAATTATATTATTCAGAAACTGAATAATTACTTATTGATTTAACATTCTAAAAATAGTTGATAAAAATGCTTTCTATTGAAATAAAAAAGATTTTGCTATAAAAGTAACTTTTACAACAAAATCCATACAACCAACTTTATTCCGCTTTCCATAATCTCTCTACATTCATTAATTGTTCTTCATTAAATTCCATCTTATATATATCTGGTTTTGACGTATTCATTAAAAATTCAAAATCATATTGTTCATCAAAATAGTTCATCATTAATGTCATGACAAGCCCATGTGTACCAATTACAATTTTTTGTCCTTGAAAATCCATTAAGATTTCTCTTAATACTTTCACTACTCTTCTCTGGCAATCCGTATATGACTCTCCTTCCGTTCGTGCAAAATCCGGATTAGAGAACATCTTCTTTACAAGTGGATACACTTCTTTATCTGATATAACCTGATCCTCACTTAAAAACATACACTCTTTGAGATTTTCATATATTAATACTTCTTTTTCATAGAAATTGGCTGCTTTTTCTATCGTTAACACAGCCCTTTTATACGGACTTGAAATAAAAGTATCAATTGCCTCTGCTTTTAATATGTCCGTTACTCTATGAGCGTCTAAACTTCCCTTTTCAGTTAATCCCCGTGTTCTTTCACTCCCTTCTAATTTTGGTGATTCACCATGCCTAACCATATAAATATATGTATTCATACTTCCTCCTTGAAAATATTCATTCGTTTTTTATAAACTTTGCTGATTTGTTCGTCTAATCCATTCTCCTACTAAACTCTCAAATAATTCAGGCTGTTCAATTTGCAAATTATGCCCTGCCATATCTAACACCGCTAATGTCGCTCTTGGGTAATCATCAATAATTTCTATAATATCTTGATAACCTACCGATATATCTTGTCTTCCGGCTAATAACAGAACAGGTTTCTCATATTTCTTACGGTGAAAATCTATAGTAAGAGAGTAATTTTTTTGCAACCTTTCAATAAACTCATAATTAGCAACATCTAACCCCGGCTTAATTTCCTCTTGAAATCGCTTATATGTATATTCATTTGCTACTACTGCTAACTCGCTAAATTCTTCTCTTTCGGTAGAAGTTAACGTATTTAAAAACTCCTTATCTTGTACAATTATCTGTTTATCCGGTAAACATCTTTCTTTTTGCATCGCAACAACCACAGGACATATTAATAATAGTCCATTGACTCTCTCAAACATTTTTGAAAGTATCCCTCTAGCTAAATATCCACCGAAAGACTCTCCTACTAGTAAAAAATCTTCCTTTGGAATGATTTCTTCAATAAACATAGTTAACACTTCTAATATATGATCTGAACTATTTATCCAATCTGGAGCGTTCGACTTTCCCATTCCAGGTAAATCAATATATATTCGCTTATAACCTTCATCTTTTTGAAATACTGATTCCATACATTTCATCATTAACCTATGGTCAGGAGCACAGCCATGTATGATAATGACTGGTTTTCCTTCTCCAACAATTTCATAGTATATTTCTGCATCTTCAATTCGAAATAACATAAAAAATCCTCCCTATTTATACATTCCTTTTGAATGGCAACACTATCAAATTTATAAGAATACACGTTCCCAATTTACATCCCCTACAATTGATTGTCAAATTTAAATTTTCAGACTAAAAATAAATCAGCTTCCTTCTATTTTTATTTCCTAGAAGAAAGCTGATTTATTTTACCCTATCCAATTTGAAACCTTGTTCTTATCAGTTTTGTTACCCCTTATTCTTCTATTTTCATCAACACAATTCTCCAACCATCTGGGTCCTCAATCGTTATCCCCTTATCTTTCCAATATGGATTTTCTGGTTCCACTTCATCGTATCCCAATGCATGCAGCCTTTTACTCACCTTTTTCATTTCACTATCTTCACTCATATAAAATACAAGTAAATTATCTTTTGTCGGAGCTGGACAAGGACTCCCATCAATATGTCTTGTAAATTCTAAATGATACTCTTCATCTGGGAGCCCAAACATGACCCCATCATAACCTTCATGATCGTAAAATTCACCTATACGTTTTAAGCCTAATCCTTTTTCATAGAATGCTATAACCTCTTCAAACTTATTCGTCGGACGTGCAATTCGAAACTTCACCAAATTTTCCATGATTTTCCTCCCATACTAAAAATTTCAAAAATGTGTTACGTATTATTGTACATACGTAACACATTTTTGAAATTACTCATTAGTATAAGAATAAATACATACAAAGGTCTTACTTAAAATAACCTCTATCAGTCAAAAATTAAAATTCAAAAAAGCCTTTATCATTTTATATGCAATTTTGCCTCTCTACTTTCAAATCACTAAAAAACCTTTACAATTCAAAAGATGACTAAATATACAATTTCTATTTAAAATCTTTATACAGTATATACTATCAAATGCAATATTTTTCATTTTTTAGAGCAATTACACTTTTCAAAACTTCCTTATAAACATGATTTTTATAAGGAAATCTGATACAATTCTTAAATAATATTATTATGTATAGATATTACGAATATAGTGCATAATTAAAGAAGGTGATTTTATTGGAATTAAATAAAAATTTACAGCTATGTATATTAATTGGAACATTAATGTGTTATTCAATCTATTTTATGTTTTTCTATCTGTTCCCCACTCATTTTTCAAATTCGGATGTACGCTTTGCTTCCCTTATTGTTGAAGCCATTACATTTGTATCACTCATTTATTCTATATATTCTAAAAAAGTTAGTTCAAATCCGTTTTGGATATGTATCACGATAGCAATTGGTAGTTTTTTATTAGGAAAAATAGTATATACATATCAAGAGAGTTTCTTCAAAATTCCAATACATCGTTTTACTATTTCTGATGTGTTTTATATGCTTTTTCTACTCTTCTGTCTTATCGCTTTCTGCTATAAAATCCTAAAAGAATGCGATAAATGGGAAAAAGCGTTCTTTATTTGTGATATATGCATAGTACTTACTTCCATATTCACATTGGAGTGGTATTTATTTAATCAACCAAATTTAAATATATTCTCTCTTTCACTAGGAGATGTTTTCCTTTCATTTCTATATCCAATTGCAGATTTATTATTTCTTCTACTAGGTGTTAGTCTCTTTTTCCGTCCAACAATTTTTAATTCTAAACGGAAAATTTATATCTTTATTTTTGTATTAATAAGTTCTGCAACTTTTAACTATATTTATTTTTACTTACATAACCATTTATCAACTGAAACGATAACACTATTACGTCTTTTATATAGAATACCTATATTACTTATTGCAATAGCTGGATCTATTTCAGAAGATCGTAATAGTCATAAAAATTATTTCATTGTAAACCCTATAATAGGAAAAAAGGCTTTAGTTGTATTTCCCTATCTTGCTGTTGCAATACTAATCGGGTTTACGTTAAAAGAACAAACAGCATCTTCCATTCTCATTACGGGAAATTGTATTGCTTTTATTTTCGTACTCATTCGTCATTCTATTGTACGTATGCAAAACAATTCTCTAACCAAACGTTTACAAGTATTCAATGCCCAATTGGAAGAAAAAGTTAGATTACGAACTTCAGATTTAGTTCATAAATCAGAGGCTCTATCTCAAAAGCAACAAAAATTCAAATCATTATATGAATATCATCCTGACCCTATTTTTACAATTGATTTAAATGGCGTATTCTTAAATGTAAATAAAGCTGGAAGTATACTACTCGGTGCACCAACGGATGAGTTACTTGGTGAAACTTGTTTTTCGATTATTTTAGATGAAGATAAACATAAACTAGCATCAGCATTAGAAAAAGTGAAACAACAAGAATCGGCATCCATACAACTTAGTTCTCAATATAAAGATGGCTTTACTTATTTTTTATACGTTACCATCGTCCCTATTATGATAGACGGTCAAATTTCAGGAAGCTATATTATGGTGAAAGATATTACTGCACTAAAAAAACAGCAAGAAGAAATTAAATATTTAGCATTCCATGATACTGTAACGAAAATTGGGAACCGTGCCTTTTTCCATAAGAAATTAAAAAAAGTTATAAAAAGTGCTAAAAAAACAGAAAACGAGTTTGCATTATTATATTTAGACTTCGATCGCTTTAAAGCAATCAACGATACACTTGGACATTCGGCCGGAGATTACATATTAGAAGAAGTTGCAAAGCGATTCCAATCATGTCTTCCATCACATACTCATCTGTCAAGAATTGGTGGTGATGAGTTTACAATCTTAATTGAAAATTATACTGACGAATATGCCTTATTCGAGTTATGTAACCAATTATTTGAAAGCATAGAAAAGCCGTTTGTCATACATGAATATACATTAACTTTATCACTGAGTATCGGCATCGCTATTTATCCACATTCTGGAATCGATACCGCTACACTTTTGAAAAACGCTAATGTTGCAATGTATGATGCAAAGGCAAAAGAGCTTAACGCTGTCTCTATTTATGACGATGTAATCGCTAAAAAAATTGAAAGACGATTACGATTAGAGAAAGATTTACCAAATGCAATACAAAATGAAGAATTATTCCTTTTGTATCAACCTCAAGTTAATAGTGAATCTAATAAAATTATCGGTGCAGAAGCTCTAATCAGGTGGAATCATCCCGAATTAGGCGTTATTTCTCCATACGAGTTTATTCCGATTGCAGAAGAAACACTACAAATCATTCCAATAGGAAAATGGACATTAGAGCAGGCTTGTGAGCAAATGAAACGTTGGCACTCACTCGGATATTCACATTTAAAAATAGGTGTGAATTTATCTGCTAAAGAATTTGAACAAGAGGATTTTGTAAAGTCTATTTCTTCTACTTTAGCAAATACAGGTTTACCAGCAAGTTCTCTCGATCTTGAGTTAACAGAGCGAATTGCAATGATGGATGAGCGAGAAACATTGATAAAACTGCGTACACTAAAAAGTTTAGGGATTCACATTTCAATCGACGACTTTGGTACAGGCTATTCTTCGCTAGCTTACTTACCTTTATATCCAATCGATACGTTAAAAATTCCACGAGAATTTATTACAATGTCTGAAACATGTGACGATGGAATGGAAATTATTAAAACAATCATCACATTAGCAAATACATTAGGAATGTCAGTTATCGCTGAAGGTGTAGAAACGAAAAAACACGTGAGTTTCCTTCAAAAAAATAATTGTCAATTGATTCAAGGCTACTACTACAGCAAGCCTATTCATGCTGATTCATTTTCTACTCTTCTCAAAAAAGGTGTTCGTTATAACCATTAGCGCAAATACATACAAGAAAAAGGAAGAAGAGCCCGTCTCCTCTTTCTTTTTTTGTGCTTTGCAACTTTTCATTTCCTTCACATATCATTTATGTAAGTAGTTACTAATATATTTATGATAACAGACTTGAATTGGAGGGAATTACATGCAGCACGACAATCCAAATCATAAACTTTACAAAAACATTCCCCTATCCCTCTTCTCAATAAAAAATGAGCTAAAACAAAAATGCACCAACGCAAATAACTTTCTTTACCCCTTTTCGAAAGAAGAAGAAATATTAATACATACAATTAAAGAAAGAACAAAATTATTAAATCAAAATAATGTGACAAGAACTCGCGCTTACTATCAATTTTACAAAAGGTATCCTGAAATACATTGGGCATTACTTGGACATATGGTTTCGCGTAACGGCGGTTGGAACATGACAGATTTAAAGGGGGATTTATATACGAAGTTGTTATCTGAGAAAGATCAATTTACTTTCTTTTCTTTTTTAGAACGGGGGAATTGGCTTATCTTTCAAGATGTGTATCCACAATTTTTGTTATATGAACAGAGTGTAAAAAAATCCAAAAATCTTTTTTATCTCCTCCCTCATCTCAATGTGTCAACATTTATGGAAACGATATGGAACTTTTTTTGGAAAACCGGAAACAAACAAATATTAGCTATTTCCACTATTATTAATGAACAAAACTACTTAGAAAAAAGAGTAATTCAAAATAAACACTTCAAAAAAAATGTACTAAATAGTATTGGATTCAAACTTTTTGATTTCTTTCAATTTAATCATATCCTCTTCCCTTTCTGCGAAGAAAAGCCTATACAGAAAACAAAATTAATTGGTGATACAATGAAACACTTCACTTCCTTACACGAACGAATTTTGCTCGGAAAAAGATTATATGCACTATTATTTCATGATGAGCATGTTTTAGCTCGTATACTACAATGGGCTGACACTCATCCACACACTGGATCACGAAAAGATTATTGGCCACATTTATTTTCAAGCGTAAATGAATCCTTTTCAAGAGAGTTTTATAAACGAAGAATAAAGAAATGCCAATTAAAAAGTGATGCCTACCGTATATATAGCCCTGCACTTATGTATGCATGGAAAAATATGAAACATGAAGAAGCAGAATATGAAGATTGGTTTAACGACTGGCAAGTCATACATTATTTAACTGATAAGGAGGAAAGGATACATGGACAAATCACAGAAGACTACTGTAAAACACTCGAAAAGATTGAACTGGCCATTCTTGCAAAGAAAAATGTTCTCCTTCGAGAAGAAGAATAACCTTTTCGCATTAGTCGTTACAATCTTACTATCTTCTATTATCGGCACTTGCTTAGATGCTTTCTTTGTTGCGAAACAAATATATTCCTTTCCGGTTAGACCATTCTCATCCATATTTTCAGTTAACATAGGCTTTACTTTGTTTGTACTACCGATTTTAACAACAATTTTCATACACATTTCAAAAAACCTATCTGTATTTTCTAGGATTCTATTTATTCTTACAATAGGTATTTGTGCTAGCATTTTTGAACAGATTGCTGAAAGATTAGGTTTCTTTACTCATAGTGTAGATTGGAATCATACATACTCTTTATTTGGCTATATGATATTCTTTTTTTTTATTTGGAAAGTATATCATTGTATAAAAAAATAAAGAGATCATTATAGATCTCTTCTTAAGCATAATCTTTAGTTATTGCTAATGGTGCACGGGTTTGAAGGCTTTTAGATCGTAAACGATAGGCAACGACTTTCTTCTTATATTGCTTTATTACGTCAACGTGTTCCTCATAGCTGTATAGAGAAAATCTAATCTCTTTATTCCCTTTTTTCGTATCAATGACGATTGGTATTCCTTCTCCGCGCGGTGGAAAATAATGTTTATCTAAAAATAAAGCTTCATTAAATTCATGAATAACTTGTAGTTTCATTTCCCCCTCTATATTTTTTCCATCTATCGATATAGAGGTATTCTCCTCATCAAGTTTTTGATGTAATTCAAATCTACTAATAATAGATTCTACAACTGAAGTTGGCATACTAGAAACGAGTACTTTAAGGGCACCAAAAATAAATAATGTAACTATAAACCATGTTGTCACTTTCATCATCTCCATTACAATTTAAAATATAAATTTCGTTCCATATGGTCTAAATATACTGATGAGTATCCCTGTTACAATCATAGTCACCGAACCGATTGTCGCTTCTTCAAACCACTTTAATGGTAAAATACGAATAGAAAGGAGTAGAAAAAGCATTAACATCCCTATTAAACTTCCTGGCATTGATAGATGGAATACCCCTTGAATCCACGTACCAACTAAGCTAAATACATATAGCACGCCTACTTGAAGTAAAAGCATCACGTACTTCATTTCTTTCCCTCATTTCAATATTACGCATTACTATTATGAAATTTCATTTAACGTTTCCGCAAATCTCGTCATTCCCAGCTGAATTTGTTCGACATTTACTCTCCCAAAAGTAAAACGAACATATTCACTTTTAGTACCTAAAACACTCCCCGGGACAAACGCTACACCATTTCGTATAGATTCACCTAATAAATGATATTCATCAAACGTTCCTTGCACTTTGCACCATAAATGTATTCCACCCTCTGGAACAAAGAATTCAACCTGGTCCCCTAATATTTCTTCAAGCTTTCTAATTAACGCATCTCTTCTTTCCTTCAATTGTCCACGGAGCATTGTAATATGTGCATGAAAATCTTCTGATTCTAAAAATTGATTTGCCACCCACTGCGTAAATACGCTATGGCCAAAATCAACTTGCTGCTTTGCATCCGCTAAACGTTCTATTACACGCATTGGGCCAATTATCCAACCAATACGTAATCCTGATGCAACAATTTTTGATAATGAACTTATATAAAGAACATTGCCGTTTTGATCCATTGATTTTAATGTTGGATTCACTTCTCCATTAAATGAAGTTAAGCTATACGGATCATCTTCTACAATCGGTATACCAAATTCAGAAGACAGTTCTAAAATCTTTTTACGTCTTGCTAATGAAAGCACAGTTCCAGTTGGATTTTGATAATCCGGATTTAAAAATACCATACGAATACGATGCTTTTTATGCAAATCAATTAAGTCTTCTGGATTCATTCCATGCTGATCAACAGGTAAATGGAATATTTTTAAGCCAGCAGATTTAAACATCGGCAGTGAAAAACAATACGAAGGGTCCTCAATTGCAATCGCATCGCCAGGTTTTAATAAGCATTGAACGATAAGATTAAGTGCCTGCTGTGCTCCTGATGTAATAAGGATAGAATTCGAATCTGCTTCAATTTGTTTATATTGCTGAACATGTGCCGCAATTGTTTTTCTCAACATTTCATTTCCAAGTGGATGGTCATAACCGAGGTTTTCCATAAATGTTTTCTCCGACAAAATTGTTCGGAATCTATCACTCGGAATTAATTCTGGTGACAATTCACCACTCGCTAAATTAATTAAGTCTTCTTTTTGTGTTTCCGTTCTAATTTGTTGAACAAGTGGTACGTTAGGTAAGAACGATCCATCCTCAACGTACCTACCCCAGTTCGGTATTCGTTTATGTGAAACACCCCATATGTCTGTATTCACCCGTGTTCCGCTTCCTTTTTGCCGTTCTACTACTCCAAGTGATTTTAATTCTTCATATGCAGCTACTATCGTACTCCTATTTACCTGTAATTCTTTTGCTAACATGCGCTCAGAAGGTAACTTACTGTCAGAAGGAAACTCACCTGAAGAAATACCTCTTTCAATATAATCCGCTATTTGTTTATATACAGGCGTCTTATCTGCACGATTTGGTTTCCATTCCATATAGTTGCCTCCTTTCAAAGCTAACTATCCTCAATTTATTACTAACAGTATTTACCGTAAAAATAGTATTAATTAGTCACATTTTCTCATCCTAAAATGGATATATTAAAATAGCCCCGTTTCTGATTACTCGATAGCTTCTGAAATTCCAGCTTCATACTCTCGTTGCAGTTCTGTTACAAACTATCAAATTATTACCGCATACCACGTTACCCCAACAAGTAGTACGAAAAGAAGGATAATATAAATAGTGGATAAGTTTTTCACATTTCTCTTTGTAGACTTGCCGTAATTCTCCTCCACATTCCGTGCAACTAGTACGGTTCCAAACAGTGATCCAATTACAATAATAACGACTAGTGAAATTGCAAAAATCATTGTATTTTCACCTCTCTAAAGACAATCTATTTTAATAAAGAATTTCCTCTTTAAAATGTTAATAACATACTACCTTTCTTCTCTTATCATAATGGATGTTTGCCAAAAACGGACCAACCACTTTTATGTTTTTTTGCTCATCCACTTTAAAAATAAAAAAACAACTGAACACGTATGATCAGTTGCTTTTTTGCAGGATTATTTATGCTAATTTTCATTTGAAATTAATTTGATTTAAAAGTTTAGCCTTCTCATAATGAAACATCGATTGAGATAACTCAAAAATTGGTCCATTTACAAGATACACTGTTTTTTAATAAGAAGCGACGTATTTTATCGCTTCTTACTCTCATCATCTTTAATCTCTTATTAATGACTTATTCGCTCTTATAACTTCTTGATACAGCAATGGTGACCACTTTTCATTTATGTAGTCTTGAATGATCCAACCTACTCTTGTAGGACTCTTTTGTTTTATATAGTTTGCAATTTCAGGATTTATGTAAGAGGCGTAGTAATATGGACTATTCCATGCTGTACCACCAGAAGACAAGCTTGTAAAATTAATATATAGATGATGTAAGTCCTCACTATTATTCATCGTTTCATTGATCGTATCTTTAATAGATTTTACTTTCTCATCATAACCCACTTTATATTTATCTTGTACCGTTACATTTACGTTTTGATTTACAGTTGTCGTAAACATTTCATTATCTGGCCAATAAAAATTATTATATCCTCCAGATTCATTACTACCGCCATATCTTTTTAGTAGTACAATTTTCCCACGAGCATCTCCAAGTTTTATATTTCCTTCTGTTTTTAAAAAGATAGGATCAACAAAATAATTTTTTTCAAACGTATTACTAAAGGAACCTTCTGCTCCTTTCATATCCTCATACTCTTTTTTTAAAGACATAATAATTGTTTCACTCGGGTTATCTTTTAAAAATTGTTTCGCTTCGTTTATGAATTCGTGTAGGGTTACATAAAGATATAATGGCCCATGATGAAGAACTATCGTATTATCATCTGTTAAACGTCCTCTTATATCAAAAATTCTAGCTCCATGATCCATTTGGTAACGAAAATCATATTCTTGCGTCATTCCCCATACTTGCTTAATCGGATTTTGCAACTTAAACGTTCCACTATCATGTGTTCCTGGAATTGAAATTCGTGCTAACGGGATATTATCAGGTATAGGTTGCATCCATTTTGACCAATTTTCAAGCTCATTAACAGAGCTAGCCGCAACGACTCTCTTCTCATGTAAAGCAAATACAAATGTGATAAATATCGTACTACATATGAATAATTTCAAAATAAATTTCTTACTGCTCATTATTATTCCTCCTTTTTTTGTTTTATATCAAACTTATTGAATATAATATAATCTAGTGAGTAAAAAATAAATATCATTTCATAAGTATGAAATATTGCATAGAAATAAAGTTAAAAAACATTCATATATCCTGAATTAGAAAAATTTAAAGGAACTTCATCTGAAGCTCCTTTCGTTTACTTTATATTCAATACATATGAACCATCTTTATTCTCATACTTATAGACGTATAAATAATATTTACCTGGCTTTGCATTATAAGTTCCTTTCACTACATTTCCTTCATTTTCACCATATGCTACATAGTTATTTAAATCTGATTCATGATGAAGTACCCATGTCATTCCGATATTTTGTTCATTTAGTAGGGATATACCAATATTTTCCATAGAGTCAATTTGGAAAGTAAATACATCTACTCTATCACTATTATGTAACGTTCCTTTCACCGGTGTATGAAAGTTAACTTTATTTGCCTGTATACGTTCATTATTTGGTTCATTTTCTGTTACTTGTAACTCATTCCCACCGTTTGGTTTTCTTTTTCCATACCCTAAGTTAACTAGTATAGACTTCAAATCTGGTAAAACACCAATTCTATCTGAATATGGATCTTTAGATTTTGTTCCTGTGCTCTGGTTGCTTAATATCGCTCTTAGTTCACTCGGTCTATATGGTTGTCCTAAATTTTCTTTCGCAATGCTTTGTACTAAAGTCGCTGCTCCGGCAATAATAGGCGACGCACTCGACGTGCCACTAAAGCTAGATGTATACAGGTTTACAGCACTTCGACTTTGCTCTGCTGTAGTTGTATCTACGTTTTCTCCCCAACCATACACATCAATACGGCTGCCATAATTCGAAAACCACATACGCTCATGAGGGAGAGATGAAGAGCCCGCTCCTACCATAATTGCACCTGAATCTTTAAAATCTTTACTATTACGATTTAAAATTTGTTTACCATTTCTATCTTTAAATTGATCTAAATCATTCCAACCATTTGCTCCAGCTTCTATAATGACAACACCTTTATCTGTACCAGCACGGATCGCATCAAAGATATCTGGTTGTACTTCAACAGGTAAATATTTATCACCATATCCATCGAAAGATGCTTGTGCCTCTAACAATAAAACATCCCCAGCTTCTAACTGATTTACAGCACTTAATATTGCATCAGCTGTATTATACTGTCCGTTATCTCTTATTTGAGAAATCACCTTTGCTTTCGCTTTTGGCGCAATCCCAATATTCCCAACTTCATTGTCCTCAGAGGATACAATTCCTAGTACAGACGTCCCATGACCGACATGTTGATCTATATTTATTCCAGACATTAATTCAATATTTTGATGTACTAAATCCTCATGATTTAATAACCATCCATATTCCATATCAACAAAAGTTATACCGTTTCCTTTACCGCCTTGAACTTCCCAGGCGAAGGGCGCATTAATACCGTATGGTGCTGCTTCTAAATAACCTTGTTGTTTAAATCTAGGATTGTTATTAGGATTAAGAGATACACTTGATGGTTGCACTTCTGGTGGCGTTATTTTTTCTTGTTTCTTCATATACACATCTTCTATTAAAGAAGATTTCTTTAACCTATCTACTAGTTCTTCCTCTTGTTCACCATTTTGAGTTTGAAGAATATAGTAGTTTAATAAACTTGTAGATACATTATTTGGCGCTTTCACTTCAAGGTCTTCTATTTCCTCTGGACTTACAGATGTGAATAAACGCATGAATGTTACATCTGGATATTCTACCAAAAGATCTTCTAGTACTTTATCGTTCGTTTGAGATTGTATTTGTTTTTCAATACCATCTTCATATGGTAATTTCAAATTCGCATTGAATTTTACAATGATTTGCTTATCTGTTTCTTGGTCTATTCCTAATTTACTCTGCTGTTCTATAGAATCAGCATTTACAATATTGACAGTGCCTCCTATTCCTAAAAACATTGAAATGATTACAGCTGAAACAAATATTCTTTTAAATATATTCATTACATCACTTCTCCTATTAATAATATTTAATCATTATATTAATCTATAATAATTTTATTTATATAACATATCCCCCTTCTACTAAATAGATTATAGTAATCAGCAATATGAACTTCAACGGATTTTCATATGCAATATTTCATATTCGGACTCTACACTACATAAATAAGAAACTTATAATGATTATTTATTTTATATGTGCTAATATACTTACATTAAAATATTATATATAGACATTTTGAACTACAGTACTTAACAGCTTCACCTTAATTTTTTCTTAGGAGGATTTACAATGAAATTATTAAAAATAAAACATATAATCCCTTTATCTGCGGCTGCAATTACATTCGTATGTAGTCAAAGTACAGCTGAGGCTTCTACCATTCATACAGTAAAAAAGAATGATACACTTTGGGGCATTAGTAAACGATACGACGTTTCAATACAATCCATTAAACAGGCTAACCATAAAGGAAACGATCAAACTTTCATTGGCGAACAGTTACATATTCCAGGTTCCGTCAACTCAAATGAAACCACTGTTCACCAAAACGCCAAACCTGCGAACATTTCTGAGCAAATTATTTATCAAGTACAACCGGGAGATTCATTGGAAACGATAGCAAAGCGTTACAATGTTACCGTTCAATCTATAAAACAAATTAACAATACAGTCGGAAACAAGCTCTATGCAGGACAACATTTGAAAATCAACTCAAGCATTTCAGAAAAAGAAAAAGACTTAATGGCACGCTTAGTTACCGCTGAAGCAGGTGGAGAATCATATAGAGGAAAAGTTGCTGTAGCGAAAGTTATACTAAACCGTGTAAATGCAAATGGGTTTCCAAATACAATAACAGGCGTTATTTATGAACCTATTACATACGGATATGCATTTACTCCTGTTACAGATGGAAGAATTAATCAACCTGCAAGCGCAGAAGCAAAAATGGCTGTAGAAGAGGCTATCTCCACAAATGGAATACATTCTGATTGGCTTTATTTCTATAATCCGAAAACATCAACAGACAAATGGATTACGACACGTCAAACAGTAGCAGTAATTGGTAACCACGTCTTCGCTAAATAACATTTAAAATCATTAACAGACCTCTTCACTTAAAAGGTCTGTTTTTTTGTATGTAAGAATTTATTTATCATGTGATATAGTGGTCTTTGAAAACTAATTCTTCTTGTAAATAAAGACACTTGTATTTACTTCATCACTCTAAGAAATTAAAAAAGCATCAAGTTCAAAAACTCCCCTTTATTAATAAAATTTATTTCTTACCTTCATAAAATTGTTATACACTAAAAAAATAAAAAACAAACTATTCGTTAGCAGGTGAAAGAATATGTATGATGTTACAATTATCGGCGCTGGAGTAAGTAGCATTTTTCTGGCTTATTCACTAGTTAAAAGTAACAAAAAAGTTTTAATTCTTGATAAAGGTAAAGCGCTAGGAGCTCGCCATTGTCCTTTAGACGAAGGAAAAGCGTGTAATTGTACTACATGTGATAAATATTTCGGATTTGCTGGTTTAGGAAAATCTGAAGGGAAATTTAATTATACAAACGGATTTGGTGGAGAACTTGAGCAAAAAGTTGGTAAAGAGGGCTTTATACAACTTATGGCTGAAGTAGATGAAATTCTATGTCAGTTCGGAGGAAATTCAGTTTCAAAATATTCTACAGAAAATCCAAATCTCAATAAGAGAGCTGAATCGTGTGGTTTACAAATGCTAACAACAGAAGTACGGCATCTTGGTACTACCCTTTCAAAGGAAATTTTTCAGCAACTCTACGAATTTTTACTTACGAAAATAAATATACAATTTCATATAGATGTACAACATATTATGAAACAGAAAGATCATTTTACTATAGATACAAATGAAGGAACATTTCAATCTAGGCAACTAGTATTTGCAACTGGGCGTTCCGGAGCAGATTGGTTAAAGGAGATGTGCACTTCTCTACATATTTCTCAGGAACAAACTCGTGTAGATTTAGGTATTAGAGTAGAGATGAAAGAACACCAATTACGTTCTATATTAAAAGATACATTTGAGACTAAACTTTCTTATGAGCATGAGGATTTCACAGCGACTACGTACTGTATGAATCCAAAAGGACGCATTATTAGAAAGTACGAAGAAGGTTTAGTTATGCCTGACGGTCAAAATTTTCGAGAGAAAGGAACTGGCACACCTAACTTAAATTTCACTTTATTCATCCCGCGCTATTTTCCAACTCTCAAAGAAGCAAATATATATGCAAGTTCAATTATTAAAAACATTAACCAAGGACGAGATCGGATTGTTATACAGCGCTTAGAGGACTTACTAAATAAACAGCCTACAATAGCGAACGACATGAAATATAACCGTATACAACCTACGCTACAAGGAGATTATGGAAATTTGAATACAGAAATTCCTCCGTTATATATTGAAGGACTTAAAGAATTTTTATTACGATTAGAACAATTCATCCAAGAACCGATCGATACAGATACTTTATTATATGGAATTGACGGAAAGTTTTATGCTCCTACGATAAGACTCAATAATCATTTTGAAACGAGTATACATGGTCTATTTTTAGTTGGAGATTGTTCAGGCGTCACTCATTCATTATCTCAAGCTGCTGCAAGTGGGTTATATGTTGGAAAATATTTATCTGACATCTAATTGCATAATTAAGATACCAATCAAATATTTTAAGTTTCACAACGTTTTATTTATGTAGTAATAGCATAAATCACTATCCTCCCTCCGCTAACGATTATCCCACAAGGAATCGAGATTTCATGAGATACATATGTAATATAAACGTGTATATAAAACTATTCAGTTCCACCTTCATTTGTTCGATATTTTGTAACATCATCATAGTGTTTAATATGTTAGGATGTCTATAAGTATTTTTTACTACAACTATGACTTTTTCTGCCTGTTCTAAAAAATAGATTGGCGCTTGAAAATTCCTCATTGTACGTATGTGAATACTTTATATTTTTACCTTTAGAAACCATTAGCTAGTTGATTCATTACACTCTAATAGTTATAAAAATATAATATATAATACAAGTTAAATAAATTATATAAAGAAGGAGTAAAAATGAAAAATAAAATCAATTTACAAATGCAAAATATAAGCTTTGTTTTAATAATTGCTTTAGCAGTATGGTTAAAAACATATCTTATTACAAGATTCAGTTTTGATTTAAAAATTGAATCTTCTACACAAGAGCTTATTTTGTTTATTAGCCCTCTCGCTGCTTCATTAGCTTTTGTCGGATTCGCATTATTTGCAACCGGTGAAAAGCGAAATTATATCGCGCTATGTATTAATTTCTTATTAACAATTGTACTTGTTGGGAATGTAATGTTCTATGATTTTTATAGTGATTTCGTTACGTTACCAGTACTTGGACAAACATCAAACTTTGGCCAATTAGGCGGTAGTATTATAGAAATATTGAACTACAAAATTATACTCGCATTCGCAGACATTATTTTCTTCTTTATTTTATTAAAGAAGAAGGCACTAGTCTTCCAAACGGGGCGCGTAACTCATTCGGCACGCTTGTTATATTTTCTCTTAACGATTGGTGTATTTTTTGCAAATCTACATCTTGCAGAAAAAGAGCGACCTGAATTACTAACGAGATCATTCGACCGAGTCATGCTTGTTAAAAATTTAGGACTATACACGCATCAAGTATATGATTTAACACTACAAGTAAAAGCAGGATCACAAAAGGCACTTGCTGATAGTAGTAAATTACAAGAAACAGAAAACTACGTGAAGGCAAACGAAAGTCAGCCGAATCCTAACATGTTTGGTGTAGCAAAAGGAAAAAACGTAATTGTTGTTACTCTTGAATCCTTACAAACCTTTTTAATAGGCGCAACAGTTAACGGACAAGAAGTTACACCATTTTTGAATGAATTCATAAATGAAAGCTATTACTTTGATAACTTTTTCCACCAAACTGGGCAAGGAAAAACATCCGATTCTGAATTTCTAATTGATACGTCGTTATATCCATTAAATCGAGGAGCTGTATTCTTCACACACGGTAACAATGATTATACTGCGACTCCAGAAATTTTACGTCAGCAAGGTTATTTCACTTCTGTATTCCATGCGAATAACGCAACATTTTGGAATCGTAATATCATGTACTCTGCTCTCGGTTATGATCGTTACTATAATGAACTTGATTACAAAATTACGCCCGAAACTAATTTAAATTGGGGATTAAAAGATATCGAATACTTTGATCAATCAGTAGATATATTAAAAACTGTTGATCAACCATTTTATGCTCGTTTCCTTACTTTAACGAACCATTATCCATTTACGTATGATGAAGATACAAAATTCATTGAACCATATAACTCTGGTAATGGCGTATTTGATCGTTATATCGTAACAGCACGTTACTTAGACGAATCAATTAAAAAATTTATTGAGCGTTTAAAAGCCGAGGGAATGTATGATGATTCTATTATTGTATTATACGGTGATCATTATGGCATTTCTGAAAAACATAATCGTGCAATGGCACAGTTTTTAGAAAAAGATCAAATAACAGAATTTGATACTTTAAATTTACAACGTACACCTTTATATATTCATGTCCCTGGACAAACAGAAGGTCAAACGATTTCAAAGCCTACGGGACAAATCGATATGAAACCTACTATTCTCAATTTATTAGGGATTGATACTACGAACGATATTCGTTTTGGTCATGATATGTTTTCAGATGAATATACCGGTTTTGTTGTTTTACGTGATGGTAGCTTCATTACAGACAAATATGCATACAAAAACAACACTTTCTATGACCGCATAACAGGTGAAATTGTAGATTTACCAAAAAAAGAAGCTCAAGCACTCATTAACCGTGCACAAAATGAATTACGAATGTCTGACAAAATTATTGAAGGAGATTTACTACGTTTCTCAGAAAGTAATAAAATTAAAACTGGCGAAGTACAAACTAAAATTAAAGAAACTGAAAAATAATGTGAATATGCAAAGGGAGCAACTCATTACAGTTGCTCCCTTTTACTCTCTTATAACATGTGATGCAATTTCACATAAAAAATCTTAAATATTTTACTTTTATTCTGCACTTGTTTCTAAAATTACATCTGTATAAGTATGATCATCACCCATATGTAAAATTACTTCACATTGACGTAATCTCAATTCAAAGAGCATGATAGAATCATGATAAACTTCAGGATTTGATTTCATTTTATGTAACATCTCTTGTTTTTCTTGTATTTCTAATTGCATATTTTCTACAGCTTGTTTCAAGGAGTTAAATGGATTCCTAAAGAAGATATGAATATCTCGCTCTTGTGTGTTTTCGAATAGCTCAAATTGCAAGAAAAATTTCTTCATAATAGAATCCGTTACCTCAGTATAATCTTCATTTTCTACATACTGTTTGTATTTGTTATATAACATAGTTTTATTTTTAGGAAGAACTCCAAATAATTTACCGGCACTTTTCAATAAAAATTGTGCTGGCGTAAATCGACGTAAAATATTTACTTCATCCATTTGTATTCTAGTCGTCATTCTGTCAGTATCTCTGCGCCAGTCATCCAACACTTTAAAGTCACATTCTAACTGTATTCGATTTTCTCCAAATAAAGAATTAAGTCCTTCACTAAGTTCTTCTAAGTACGATTGACTTTGAAGGAGCTCATTATGAGAAGTTGCAATCCAATTTTGCATAGAAAGAGCAAGATGAGGTAATACCGTTTGTTCTAAATATTTATGCACTCTTTCATTCATTGCTTTATTTAGTTGCGTATCCATGTGACCGAAATCGCTTTCTTCACTTATTAAATCAGAACAACTCTGTAATACCTTCGGTATATTTTCAGTAAGATCATTCGTAATTTCCGTTTTCATTGTACGATATGACTCTGTAATGAAATGAATTTTTTCCCTCTCAAATGCAGTAAGGTTATTCATGCTACCGTTTAGTTTCACTAGCATATCTTCATTCCACTTAATCGCATCCACTAGATTGTTTTCTTTCTCAACGCGTTTAGCTAAAAGATATGTAATTGTTTTTCGGATGAAGAACAATAGCTTTTCAGTACGTTCTGCATCAATATTTTTATGATTAAAGTTAAAATGAATAAACTCACTTAACTCATTTAATTGTTGACTACTTGTATATAACGAAGAATAAGGAAAAATTCTCGCTTGCGGGAAATATGTGTTTATTCTCGCTGCCGTATCTTGTAATACTCTTTTCACTTCTGCTTCACTGTAAATGTTATCGATTTTATTTAATAAGAAATGAATTTGTAAATTTGGTGTATGTTCTTGAATGCTTAATAGAATATCACGCTCTTTATCAGTAAAAGGTGAATCCGCATTCAATACAAACAATAATTCATCCACGGAATTTAGATATTCAAATACCTCATCCCTAGTGTCGTTATTCCTATTAAAGCCAGGTGTAACTACAAATGTAAGTTTATTTTCACTTAAAAATTTGCATGGTAATTTAAATTCAACACATGCTCTATCTCTATACGTTTGATGGTGTTGAGACATCATATTATGATAATCAGAGATATCTTCCGTTGTTGTAATTGCAGCATCTGTTATGGCGTTAATTTCTGTATGAGCATCATTTTTTAAAACTACTACATTTGAAATTGATTTTTCTAATAGATTTTCTCCTAATATAGAGTTGATAAATGTAGTTTTTCCGTTCCCTGAAGTTCCTGTTACTAAAATACGATTTGTTCTTAAATCTGCAAGTTCGTCAACTAACCATCTAAATCGTTGACCTATTTCTATATTGTTCTTTTGTGCCCACTGTGTAATAGATTCAAAAAGATGTAGACTGTACTCTAAACCATTCACATGATTCATAGAATATAACAGTAGCTTTTCCGCATGTTTTATATTTGATGAATCTATTTGGGTAGGAAAAATTTCATCCCATGCCAATACAGCTGCTGATGGAAATACAGCATAAGACGGATTGACTACTTTTAACCAATTTGTTAAAAGACTTGGAATGATATCGTGTAATTGTTTAAGCGTATATTGCCCTTGAATTAATGCAAAGTACGTTTCTTCGTAAAGAGAAGAAATTTTGTCCCATATATCGGACGACTCTATTTCAATATGTAAGAAAAATTCATTTATTGTGTTAAGCCACAATAAGTAATTTTGTTCATTTTTATAACTGTTCCAAAGTGATGAAACCATTTGCGTAAATTGTACTTGATCTACATTATTTAATGTAACTAATGCATCATAAAAATAATCTGGTGAAATATGTTTAGTAAATCCTTTATCGATATATCCTTTTAACACCTCAAACCACGGATAAGATTCTATTCGAATTAACTCATTCACAGCAAGCTCTACTGCACTATCAAAATCTTGTTGTTCCTCGTAAAAGGAACGGGCAATTTTTGTGACATTCGGATAATCCGGATTTAAAGAAACCGCTTCTTTAATAACAGCGAAAGCTGCTTCAAAATTATTTTGCTCTATGTAAAGAGAAAGTAATTGTAATCTAATTTCTGTCATCAATATTATATTATCAGTAGCAATGGAAGTATAAACATTTTCAGCAACTGCTAATTGATTCAGTTCGAAATAAGCATCCGCAATATTTTTTTGTGCCCATGGTGCTAATTCATTACTAACCTTCTCCCATTTAAAAATAGCTGCTTCAAAATCTTGATGCTGATAATAAAATTCACCTTGCGCAAAACGAATATAAGATCCATCAGAAATCTCATTTTTTTCTTCGTTTACATAAGCTTCTCCAAGCACGTCAAGAGGTGGTTTTGTTACATTCTCCATTAGGAATGTTTCATAATACATTTTTTTTATTAATTGTTTTTCTATTCTCATCTTTTCCCCCACTATATCTTGAAAATACATTTTTAAGATATGTCAACACTTTATTTATGTATGTTTTTTATCTTAACAAAGAATATCTTTTGGAAAATTTCATTTTCCTTTCATTTTTCAAGTTAGATTGAATTTTTATGAGAAAAGTTTCAGTTTTTTTTCAATTCCCTTTCAGTTATGAAACAGCATTAAATGTTCCTAATAACATAATAACACTATAATATTCCGCATTATATTATCAGGAAAAACCTATATGAATCATATTATAAAAACAATTTATAACGAATACATATGCAAAAAACACCTCCCAAAACAAATAACAAAAATCAATATCATATATTTCACAAATTATTTTCCTTTAAAACATTTCAGTAGTTTCGTAATTAAATTCCATTAACCTCTATAAATAACTAGTCCAAAAAAAATCTATATGCATATCATGTTATAGTAAAGAATTCAGGAAATCCTAAAAGGAGGCATTTTCATGTTTGAAGATAAATCTAAAATAAACTACCCATATGAATTTACCGAAACTACAACAATCCCGCTAAAAAATCCTATCAATAAAAATTTCAAAAACGGCTCTGGTACACATACTTTCCCAATTAAGAAGCATTATAAAGAGCAGGTGCTATATACGGAAAAAATTAATAATAATAAAAATAAATAAGCGTATAGGCTCTTATAACAATTAATCAAATAAGAATCTATATTAGACCTTGTATAGTTATAGGTAATATATAAGTTTTTCTTATACAACTCATGTACTTTTAAAAAGTGCTGATATACAGCGCTTTTTTATACATAGATAATAGAAGAACCAAAAAGGTATGGATATTTTCCACACCTTTTTGGTTCTTTACTATTTATAAATAAATTCCACCTTCACTGCTCCTTAGCTAATGCTCCTAGCAGCAAAATTCTACTCGTTGGAGTCATTGAAGAAAGGAGTAGATTTATGATAAATCCCAAAGTTAAAGAAGCACCCATGAATTATATAGGCCATTATTGCTCTATTATATATATTTAAAAATTTACCAAACGTTGTTTCAAAGCTACTTAATTTTCATAAAATATTTTTTGTTTCCGTTGGAACGGATAGGCTTTAATCTCATCTGTATCTAAATTTTCATGAAATAAATGAACAGCTATAATTTGTCTACAATCGTAAGTATGATAATAATATGTTCCGGATTCCATACACATTACGCTTGTATATATGGTATTATCTAATGCACCTTCTTCTGTTATTACTCCACCTTTAGGAACCTCACAATTTGATAAGATATGAAAAAGGGCTGATACTCCCTCTTCTTCGCTATCTATACCTTGAATGTTTTGTTTGCCATATGCTGCCCGCACAAATCTTGAGGGTGGAGTGAAATCCCCTGGAAGTCCCATTGAGCCCGATCCCTGACCAAAAGCACTTAATGGTAAGTTACTCCACTCTGTTGGCGCGAATGGCTGCGATTTAAGACCTATGTATTGTCTTAAATTTTGCAAATGCCAATTAAACTCCGGACTATTCGTCATCACTCCTAGTGGGTTGTCATACATTTTTAATCCTTCATTTGTCGGCTCCAGTACAATACAATCTCCCCATTTATCTGCCAAAATCCAATGTAGTGGTGGCGTAAGTCCTAAATCCGGTAACGGTATATCCAAAAAGGTAAGGCTATCTACAGATTTCTTTAACTCTTTGACAGAATTGAATTGTGTAAGACTCCAAGTCACAAAATCAAATGGAGCTAAATTCGTTTTATTGTCATCTATGCTTTGACTATACGTAGCGAATCCTGGAAAATAGAGTGTTGCACATGTCATACCTGCTTCATTTACTCCGTCCGCCATAATGATCCTTCCTTGATGATTAATTCCCATTCCGACCGTAGCATGTTTCGTATTAATGATTTCACCAGTTATATTATTCCACTGGTAATGTCGAGGAATGATTATTACTTCTTGATTCATATCTAATGTGAAGTCCATCGTTCTTGCAAAAAGATGCTGACCGTTTTTTGTCTCTAATGTCAAACTAGTACACATAAAGAACACCCCATTTTATGGTTTTATCTACACTTTACATAATTCCGATAAGTCTGTAAATTAAAAACCTCTTTCCTTACAAACAAATTAAGAACGTACATATAAATTACAAATAGGTTGAGGTTATCTCTAGTTTATAAATGAATTTTTAACATATAGTTGTAAAAGAAGTATATTAAAAAGGAGCGAATTGTTATAATCTGCCCCCCTCCCTCTACTTCGCTGATATTTCCAAAACAACTTTTGCACCGTACAGCTTTTTCGAATTACTTAAGTAAAGATTTCCACCGTGTTGCTTTGCAAAGCTTTTAGCAATGTATAACCCCATTCCATGGTGATCTTTGGAGTTTCTACTTTTATCTCCCCTATAAAACTGCTCTGTAGCTGAATGCATTTCCTCTTCTGTAAACCCTCTTCCCGAGTCCTCTACAATAAATTGCAGTTTTTCACTAATCATTTCCACTGAGAACATCAAGTCACCCTTTGTCGGAGAATATTCAATTGCATTCATCATTATATTCATAATTGCTCTTTTCAAAGCGGTCTCGTCAATAGGAATAAAATTTGGTATGTCCTGAACATTTTCAATTAGATTTAACTGTTTGCCTAAAACACAAATTGCACTTTCTTCTATAATATTATGAATAAAGTCTCGGAGATCTGTTTGCTTGAATTGAAGTGGAGCGCCTTCCTCACATTTCGTAATATCGAGTAAAGATTTCATATATATTTCCATCTCATCAATACTTTTCAAAATATGCTCATTACATTTCTTCTGATTTGAATCTAGCATTGATTCATTTAATAGCTCTGCATTCCCTCTCAATATCGTTAACGGCGTTTTAATGTCATGTGCCAAAGCAGCAATCTGCTCTCTTCTATTTGTTTCCATATTCCACTGTGTACGTAACGAATGATTTAATTCATCTTTCATTTTTACTAAAGAAGTTAATACTTCATTCACTTCTTTTATTTTAGATTGTTCCACTTGAAAATCTAAATCTTCCTTTTGAATTTTATCTGTTACCTTTCTCAAAATCATCATTTCCTTTGACAATGATTTACCAAAAGAGCGAGATAGAAATATCACTTCGGCAACAAATAGTAGAATAAAAAGAACAATTTCACAAACTTCCGGACTCGGTAAATACTTCTGCAAAATAGGATTTTTAAAAGTAGCGTGTAACGTATATAGAATGACACAAATATCTTTATCGCGTTCTATAATTGCATAGTAGTACGTACTGTCACCTTTTTCATCATTATGTATGTTATTCCATATTTGTCCTGCATAATCTTTATTAATACTCCCTTGTATAACGTTTCCTGAAAAATCATACAGAGCATATTTATATTGTTTTAAAATTTGATCATCTTCCTGTTCCGCTTTAACTATAGCATCTCTTTGCGACTCAATCTGTTTTTCATAATAATTTGCTGGTAAGATTATTTCTGCGTTAACTCCAACTTGGAATAGAATCATAAAAAAAGTCACTAAAGCAATCGTCCCTATTGAAAATGCAAAAATATACTGTATTAAAATCTTACTAAGGTTGACTTGCTTTTTCATTTTCTCCATTTATAACCAATTCCCCATACTGTTTCTATTGGATTCATGCCATACTTAGATAATTTATGACGGATATTTTTAATATGTTCCACAATTACTTGGTTATCACTTTCTCCCTCATAACCAAAAACATTTTCGTAAATCTTTTCTCTTGAAAATACTTGTCCATGATTCAAAGCTAGATATTCGCAAATTCCATACTCACTTTTCGTAAATGCGATAGATGTATCGTCATACCATATTTCTTTACATGACAGATGAAATGTAAGACCTGACAGGAAAAATGCATTTTGCTTTTCTCTATGCTCACGCCTTACATGCGCGGATACCCTCGCACGCAGTTCTCCAATTCCAAAAGGTTTTGTAATATAGTCATCTCCACCGAGACTAAGCCCTGTGATTAGATCCTTCTCCATTGTTTTGGCTGTTAGAAATACAATTGGACTATCAACCAAATCCCGTATTTCCTTACAAAGTGTAAAACCATCTATTTCTGGCATCATGACATCTAACAGAATTAAATCAAAATGACAAAATTTTTCCTTTGGTATAGTAAGAGGATTACTAACGGCTGTTACCTCATGACCTTCTTTCTCTAGAGCACTTTTTATAATGTAAAGGATGCCGTCTTCATCATCAATTGCTAATATTCTTGCCATATAGAATCCCTCCCCACTCTTCCATTATAATACAATTACACTTACATTTCTTTGCGTCCTTCATAAAAGGAAAACCACATAAGAGAAATAACAAATGCAATGATCGTGAAACAAACACAAATCACTGCTCCAGTTGCTGCCTCTACTGCTAAGACACGAATAGAACTAGGACTTAATTTGTATCCCAAAAAATAATTGCATAATCTCGCGCCCCATGCACATGGTATGTATTTCCAAATTACATCCCCCATCCCTGTAAGCATTAAAGCTGCCAACAAGCTTTCTATAATTCCAATCCCAATGGAAACACCTTTACTAAAGCGAAAATTTAAGAACAGATGCCATATATACATAAAGATTTGACAACTAAAAAGAATGAATGAAATTTCAACATACAAAGCAAATGGAATTTCATTTTGTCCTAACAGAAAATGAAAACCTGTCGCAAACCCAACGACTGCCAACATAGTGGAACAAAACCCACATATTAAAAGTAAACATACTTTACTAATTAACGCTTTACGTCTTCCGTATTCCGTTGATAAAAGTTCTTTAAAATTTCCTGCCAAAGCTTCCTGTTCCACGACAGAAGAACACACTATGCTAATTAGCAACGGAAAAGATATCGATAATACTTGTATATAGCCTGAAACTTTATTTATAGAATCAAATTTTGAAAAGGAATAATAACTTAAAAAAAGAGCAATACCGATGATTGGCATCGCTACATGTATCCAGAAAAAAATCGTGTGTTTCATTTTTATAAAATCAGCTCTTAATATCCTCGACAAAACCGCCATATTATTTTGCCTCCTGCTTTTCAAACCACTTTGCCGTCACATAAGTGAATAACAGGAACAACACAACAGAAATTACTATGCCTGGCAAAATCACATCGTAGGAAAGTAGTTCTGGTTTAAACGTTACACTTCCGGTTTCTGCATACAAACCATTTGGTAGTATTTTCAAAATAGGGATCATCAGTCTACTTGGATATGTGTATGGACTAATCATCCAAATATTTTTTGTTGCCAATACAACTCCAAAAATTCCATTTGCCCCTACATTCAACAGAAGCGTCGGAAATAGACCTATTTTGTTACCTAAAAACAAGCAGATTGGAATTTGCCACATAAAAGTAACGATTAAAAGAACGCTTCCTAATAGTGCATTTACCGTAGGAATGATGCGGAAATTCTCTTTATTTACTAGTAAACTAGATAACTCGATTCCACAGAAAAACAGTATGCATGAAAAACTCAAAATCCCTAAAATTAGTAATACTTTAGAAATCCACACTCGTTTTAATGAAACTGGTAACGATAAAATGGAACGATTATTCATTTTTTTATCTTTCTCCGCAAGAAGTACACAACTTAAAGAAACCATTCCCGGAAGCATCGTAATGTACCACCAGTTGTAACTAGATAATTGAAAATAATCCGCCGATAATAAAAAGGCAATTAGTATTGTAGCAAATGGAACTAGCCATATAAGTTTATTCAAAAAAGTATGTCTAATTTTAATTTTTTCAGATGCAATATATAGATTCATTTCTTATGCCTCCCTTCTATACTTTCCAGCCACTTGTACAAATAAATCTTCCAAGTCATCATTCTTATTCAATTTCCCCTGATACCCCAATACACCACCTGATATAATCCCAACATGATCTGCAATTTGACTTACTTCGCTTAAAATATGACTCGATAAAATGACCGTAATTCCTTTTCCAGGAAAGGATAGAATGAGTTTTCTTAATTCCTGAATTCCAAAAGGATCCAGTCCATTCATCGGCTCATCTAATATTAAAAATTTCGGATGGTTCAGCAATGCAATCGCAATTCCCAGTCGTTGCTTCATCCCCATAGAAAAATCCTTCGCTTTTTTCTTATCTGTATTCTCTAGCTCCACAATATGCAATACTTCATCAATCCTTGATTTAGGCAAACCTAAAACAGTCGTACGAACCTGCAGGTTTTCTCTTGCTGTTAAATTTTCATAAAGCGGAGGAGACTCAATTAAAGCACCAATAGAATGTAGATCGTGCCGCGTCCATTTATGACCATCAAAGTAAATCTCACCAGAAGTAGGTGTAAGCATGCCTGTTATCATTTTTAAAGTGGTCGATTTCCCCGCTCCATTAGGACCTAACAATCCATAGATTGAATATTTCGGTACAGAAAGCGAAATATTTTGTACGACACTTTGCTTTCTAAATGTTTTACAAAGATTTTTTGTTTCTAACATAATCTCATTCATCCTAAACTTCCTCCTCGTATATTGTAATTCTAGAATAAATGATAATTATAAGGATTCTATAAGGAAAAGAAAAAACATTGAGAGAAAAAGAAGTTTTTACATGCAACCTGTATGAAAACTATGGATTCATATAATTTTTCTATAATTGGTTACAGATGAAGAATTTATAAAAAAAGAATATCTAAACAAAAAAGAAGCGATTTATTTCATCGCTTCTTTTTATTAAATCATATTATCCCTACATAACCCTCTTAAACATCTTCTCCAACTCATAAGTAGAATGATGCACAAGAATTGGTCTTCCGTGCGGGCATGTGTATGGGTTTGTTGTTGTACGAAGTTCTTCCAGTAAAGCAAATATTTGATCGTTCGTTAAATATTGATTTGCTTTAATTGAAGCTTTACAGCTCATCATGATGGCTGCTTCTTCACGTAATTTTTTAATATCAACTTTTTTTAGTTTAACGACCTGCTCCATCATTTCATCGATAATTTCTGTTTCTTGCCCTTTTGGGAACCACGTTGGATGCGAGCGAACGATAAAGGATTGATGGCCGAATTGCTCCAAAAATAGTCCAACTTTTTTTAGTTCTTCTAGTTGCTCTTCGACACGTAAAAATTCGGTAAGAGATAAATCGATACGGTATGGTACGAGTAGTTCTTGTACTTCTTGTGCTACTCGTCCTACTTTATCACGGAAGTATTCATAATTAATACGTTCCTGCGCGGCATGTTGGTCAATCATATATAAGCCTTTATCATTTTGAGCGAAAATATATGTTCCATGCATTTGTCCAATTGGATAAAGCGGCGGTAAATCATTACCGTTCATTTCGATTTCTTCTATTTCCTGAACTTCTTCTTCTAATTCCTCTAGTTCAAAATCCTCTTCGTTACTGTCCCACGATTTCTCTTCTCGAATCGGTTCTTCCATTATCGGTTTAGTAGATGGCTGCCAACTTTGTTCTTCTCTTACGAGCGATTGTGGTGGTTGCCATTCTTGTTTTGGCGGTTGCCAAAGCTGCGCTGGCTGTTTCACAGCCTGCGGTTCTTCTTGTTTTTCATCCATGCCCGTCGGTAAAACGATCTCCGGCATGGATGGTTCTTTCGGCTTCGCATGCTCAAACTGAAACTGTTCTTGCACACTTTCATCTTTTTCTTTTTTCTTCGTTGTTACACCTGCATCTGGAATGAGCTGTATTTTTTTGAATGCTGCTTGCAATGTTTCTTCGATAAGCTTTAGTAATTCTTGTTCTTTACTAAAACGAACTTCTAATTTCGCAGGATGTACGTTAACGTCAACTAGCATTGGATCCATTTCAATCGATAAGAAGCCGATTGGATATCGTCCGACTGGCAATAATGTATGGTATCCTTGCTGAATAGCTTTCATTAATACGAAATTTCGAACGTAACGACCATTTACGATTGTTGACATATAATTTCGAGATGCTCTCGTTACTTCTGGTAATGTTACATAGCCTTTAATTGTGAAATCTAAAGATTCCGCTTCAATTGGAACAAGCTTCTTTGCAACTTGAATGCTATAAATCGATGCAAGTACTTGTCTTACATCACCATTTCCTGATGTATGAAGCAATTTCTTTTCATTATGAAATAGCTTTAACGATACTTCTGGGTGTGACATTGCAATACGATACACGATATCTGTAATATTCCCAAGCTCTGTATGAATGGTTTTCATATATTTAAGACGCGCTGGTGTATTAAAGAATAAGTTTTGTACTGTAATATCTGTTCCTTTTCGGCTCGCTGTTTTCTCCTGCTTTATAATGTCTCCACCTTTAATAATAAGGTGCGTACCAGGTGCATCACCTGTGCTAGTGATTAATTCTAATTCACTAACTGAGGCAATACTCGGTAATGCCTCGCCGCGGAAACCGAGTGTTCTTATGCGAAACAGATCGTTTTCATCTTTAATTTTGCTCGTCGCATGTCGTTCAAAAGCGACGATACAATCTTCTTCTGCAATGCCGTCCCCATTATCAATGATGCGAATTTTCGATAAACCAGCTTCTTCTAAGTGGATTTCAATAGATGTACTATTCGCATCGATAGAATTTTCCACAAGTTCTTTTACGACTGAGGCAGGGCGCTCTACTACTTCCCCTGCCGCAATTAAGTTAGAGAGTTGATCATCTAGTTTGCGAATTTTACCCATCTACTTACTCATCCTTTCTTTAACTTTTTTTGTAAGCGATACAGTTCGTTCATCGCTTCTAAAGGTGTCATATCAAGTAAATCAATTTTTTTAATTTGCGTCAGTACTGCCGTTTCTTTTGCATCTAAAACTGGCTTGTCTTGTTTTTTCGAAGATTGTTCTCCACCAAAGAATGATAGTTGTGATTCTTCTTCAGTCTCTGCTTTCGTCTCTTCTATTTCTACTGGTTCTTCTTTTACAACTACAGGCTCTGGAATAACTTCTTGCGCCTGCGCTTTCACTTCTACACGCTTTGGAATAATAATTTCTTCCTGTCCTTCAAGTTGCGCTAATACTTCTTTCGCTCGAGCGATTAAGCTATCTGGAAGCTCTGCAAGTTGCGCAACGTGAATTCCGTAACTTTTATCTGCTGCCCCGTCTTGAATTTTATGAAGGAATACTACTTTTCCGTTCTCTTCAATAGCTGAAACGTGTACATTCTTCAGTTGATCTAAACTGTCTTCTAGCACTGTCAATTCATGATAATGTGTAGAGAATAACGTTTTTGCACCAATTTGGTCGTGAATATGTTCAATGATTGCTTGTGCAAGTGCCATACCATCATACGTAGATGTACCGCGTCCAATTTCATCGAATAAAATTAAACTTCTTTCTGATGCATTTGCAATGGCATTTTTCGCTTCTAACATTTCGACCATAAATGTACTTTGACCTGAAATTAAATCATCCGCCGCGCCAATTCTCGTAAAGATTTGGTCAAATACAGGTAATACTGCTTCTGTTGCTGGTACGAAACAACCAATTTGCGACATAACCGTTACAAGTGCTAATTGTCTCATATACGTACTTTTACCAGACATGTTCGGTCCTGTAATTAAAAATACATCCATATTCTCTGGCATAATACAATCATTCGGTACATACAATTTCCCGTTCAATACTTTTTCAACGACAGGATGACGACCATCTTTAATAAAGATTTCGCGCTTCGTTGTTAGTACAGGTTTTACAAACTGTTCTTCTTCACTAACTGTTGCAAAACTTTGCAGTACGTCTAATTCACTAATTACTTTCGCTAAATGCTGTAATTTCGGAATAAATACTTTTACTTCTTCACGAAGCGCTGTAAATAAATCGTATTCTAGTTGTACAATTTTTTCTTCAGCTTCTAAGATTAATGTTTCTTTTTCTTTTAGTTCATCTGTAATGAAACGTTCCGCATTAGCAAGCGTTTGTTTACGCTCGTAGCGGCCTTCTGGTAATGCTCCAAGGTTCGCTTTCGTTACTTCAATGTAGTAACCGAAAATACGGTTGTATCCAATTTTCAACGATTTAATTCCTGTAATATCACGCTCTCGTTTTTCAAGCTCAGCAATCCACGTTTTTCCGTTTTTACTCACATAGCGATATTGATCAAGCTTGTCATTATAACCATCTTTAATAATATCTCCATCTTTAATAGAAAGCGGTGGATTTTCTTGAATACTTCTTCCTAGTAATTCTGTTAAGTTCTCACATGGATCTGCACCTTGAATTAATCTCGCTGCATACGCGTTATCTAACAAACTAATCGCTTCTAAAATAGCTGGTACTTGCAGTAAAGATCGTCTTAACTGTAATAAGTCCCTTGCATTGACATTACCGAATGCAACTTTCCCTGCTAAACGTTCTAAATCATATACTTCTTTTAACTTTTCTTTTAAATCTTCACGCAAGAAGTAATCATTTACAAACGTTTCAACCATTTCTAAACGCTCTTCGATTCGTTCTTTCTGTATAAGTGGACGTTCCATCCACTGTTTTAACATACGACCACCCATAGCAGTCTTCGTCTTATCTAATAGCCATAATAATGATCCTGTTTTTTCTTTCGTTCGAAGTGTTTCTGTCAGCTCTAAATTTCGTTTTGAATGCACATCAATCTTCATAAATTGATTCGTATAATAAATTTCCACAGGCTGCAAATGATCTAATGAACGTTTTTGCGTTCTTATTACATAGTTAAATAAGCGCCCAACTGCTTTAATTAACTTTGCTTGTGAAACATTTTTCACAAGATGTCCTAGCCCTTCAGGAATTGCCGTTGCATCTTCATATGAAATCGTCATTTTTAACGTTTCCGTTAACTTGTTTAGTTCATCTTTAGAAAAGGAAGAATCTACAACAATTTCTTTCGAACCAGTTGCATACACTTCTAATAAAATATCCTCTACTGAACCAGTCAATAACGTTACTGTATTTTGCCCAGTCGTTAAATCGTTACAAGCTAACGCATATGATCCATCTTCAAAATGTGTTAATGCGGCTAAAAAGTTATTTTCTTTCTCATCAATCGTACGCCCTTCCATCATCGTTCCTGGCGTAATTAATTGTACTACTTCACGGCGCACTACACCTTTAGCTGTTTTTGGGTCTTCTACTTGCTCACAAACCGCTACTTTATATCCTTTTTCAACAAGTTGTTCAATATAGTTTTTAGCCGCATGATACGGTACACCGCACATCGGTATACGTTCACTACTACCACCGTCTCGGCTCGTTAATGTAATTTCAAGTTCGTGGGCTGCTTTAACCGCATCCTCAAAGAACATTTCATAAAAATCACCTAAGCGGAAAAATAAAAAGGCATCTTGATAGTCTGCCTTAACTTTTAAATATTGCTGTATCATAGGCGTATATTGCGTCATACTTATCCTCCATAATTCTTACATAATAATCTATATTCATATATGTCACATTTCACGGACACTCTTATCTCCTATTTCAGGAGTCTTTCTTCATTATAGCACATTTCATTAGCAATCATGTTCATCTAAGCACCACTTATGTAAAGTAAAAAGCTAGGAAGAACTTCTCCCTAGCTTTCTATTACTCTTCTTCTGCATCAACGATAAAGTTCGGATCTAACTCTTCAAACTCATCATCTTCAATTTGGAAAGCATCATCTGATTCCACGCAACCTTCAGGGTTTACACTTACACAAATTTTCGTTTCGCCAACTACTTCTGTTACAAATTCACGTTCTACCGTTACAACAATTTTATTACCATTTGGTGATACAAGAGCTTCTAAACAATTTGGTGGCTGAATGACACGAGCAATAATTTCTAAATCATCACCAGAAAAGTTTTTATCACGATATCCAATGCTTACTTCATCTGTGTAGTTTACACGTTCTGTTACAACTTCTGTCTTTGTATTGCCATCGAATGAATACCAAGTATTCACATCATAGAAACCTTCAATTTCCACATGTTTTCCATTCTTTCTTGCTTCGTACGAGTGGTTAATTACCCAGCACCCTAAAATACTTGTTGGCTCATTATTCGATTCACATGTATGCGTTGACTTTGTATACTTACGTCCTTTTCCAACCACTGCTTTTGTAATAATCTCTCTAAATTCGGACATTCGTAACCCTCCTCAATCACTATTCACTTAATCATATGCGTGACAATAGCGGAATGTGTCATTCTTTTTTTGAGAAGAACTTACGTTTAATCCACTAAAAAAAGAGATGTCAATTCGACATCTCTTTAACAACCACAATTTCCTTTTTTACTTTCTACCGCTGCGCCCGTTTCACCCTTCAATACATCGCCATTAGTTGAAATTAATATTTCATCTGTTACGTTGTTAGAAATCGTACTTGCAACTAGCTGTAGTAAGTCATTTACATATGTTTGTGAAGATTTAAATTCTTGTACAACTGGGATACTATCTAACTTATCTTGCAGGGCATCAATTTCAGCTTCTACTTTTTTCAAAGCTTCCCATTTCCCGTAATGTTGCAAGTTTACTGCTTGTTTTTGCAGTGCTTTAATTTCATCAATTGCGCGCTTCACATTTTCATTTTTATGAATTTGTGCCTCTGCTTTCTTAAAGAAATCAACTTCTTCTGTTTCAGAAATCATTTTTGCTAATTCTTTCGCTTGCTCAACAATTTCATCTTTCGAATATACTTTCATCTATTATTCCACCTCAATCGGCTCTTCAACTAATTCTCCGTTAAGAGACCAAGTTTTTGCATCCGTTACTTTTACTTTCACAAGCTGACCAATTAAAGACTTTGGAGCAACAAAGTTTACAAGTTTATTTGTACGAGTATAACCTGCAAGTACTTCTGGATTATTTTTACTCTCTCCATCAACTAACACTTCTACAATTTGACCTTTATAACGATTATTCTTTTCAATTGCCAATTTATTTACTAATGCATTTAAGCGTTGAAGACGTTCTTTCTTTACTTCCATCGGTACATTGTCTTTCATTTTTGCAGCTGGTGTACCTTCACGCGGAGAATAAATAAAGGTAAAGGCAGTATCAAACCCTACTTCACGATATAACGACATCGTTTCTTCAAATTGCTCATCTGTTTCATTCGGGAAACCGACGATAATATCAGTTGTTAATACCGCGTTTGGAATTGCTTCTTTAATTTTTCTTACAAGCTCTAAATAATGCTCACGTGAATATTTACGCGCCATAATTTTTAACATTTCTGTGCTTCCAGATTGAACTGGTAAGTGAATATGTTCTACTAAGTTGCCACCTTTTCCAAGCACTTCAATTAAGTGATCATCGAAATCGCGTGGATGGCTCGTTGTAAAACGAATACGGGCAATATCAACTTTACGGAGCTCGTCCATTAAATCGCCAAGACCGTATTCTATATCTTCAAAGTCTTTACCATATGCATTTACGTTCTGTCCAAGTAACGTAATTTCTTTATAACCATTCGCAGCTAAATGACGAATCTCTTGGATAATGTCTTCTGGACGTCTGCTTCGCTCTTTTCCGCGTGTATACGGTACGATACAATATGTACAGAACTTATCACAGCCATACATAATATTTACCCAAGCTTTAATATCACCACGACGTACTTTCGGAAGGTTTTCAATTACGTCTCCTTCTTTGGACCAAACTTCAACTACCGTCTCCTTCGAGAACATTGCATCTTTTAGAATGTACGGTAATCTATGAATATTATGCGTTCCAAACACCATATCTACATGCTGATTTTTTTGCATAATTTTATTTACAACAGATTCCTCTTGGGACATACAACCACATACACCAATTAAAAGATCAGGATTTCTTCGTTTTAGTGCCTTTAAATGCCCTAGTTCACCGAACACTTTATTTTCAGCATTTTCACGAATAGCACAAGTATTTAATAATACTACATCTGCTTCTTCAGTTGAAAAGGTTGGTTCATATCCAAGTGCAGTGAAAATACCCGCCATTACTTCTGTATCGTGCTCATTCATTTGACAACCATATGTACGAATATAAAACTTTCTTCCTGTACCGAAATTGCGAAACTCTTCAGGTAAGCCAAAATCCCGTTCAATTTTAACTTCTTCTTTCCCTCGCTTTTTCGCGTCTTTTAAGGAAGGTGGTTGGTATACACTTTCAAAGTATTTGCTATAATCTTTCTCTTCTTTTTTCGTAGAGGAATTCACTTGTTGACTTGCTAATCGTTGTTGCTCGTTCATCGGTAATCTCCTTTCACCCTTAACTATACACACTTTATAGTCCATTTTAATGCGCTTAGACCCACCTCAAAAATGGTTAGATAGCTTGAGAGATACTTGTCCTTTGAAACTTGAGTAATCAATCTAATCATCTATAAGAATGAAGTCTTCCCCACACAAATAGACATTCCCTTTTTGTATTTCTTTTGTCCTACTCAAAAGCATATTGCTTTATCCCTATACACATTACCATAGTATGAAGTGTTTCGCCAATTTTTACAAAGAAGAAGGCTTATCCTATTATTACATTTCCTAGTTAATGAACATGCAATTTTCATACAACGATTTATATATTATTTTACCATTCTGAATTTTCCAAGTAAATAAGACTGCTTTATATTTTTACTCATTAAAAAAGGCTGCCAAATGGCAACCTCCTCTTCTTATATTACATAAATTCAGCAACAAGCTCATCAAACATTTTCTGATCCATGTTTAAATCAGATTGCACTAAAGGCTTCTCACTATAGCCTTTTACTAGTTCTTGGTATGAAGGTTGCGCTGTATTTTGATAAATTAACCCTGTTACTAATCCGTTGTTTTCCATTAATGTTTGCATAGCCATCATGCGATTAGACGGATCATATCCCTCTACTGTACTTAGTTTTGTTAAATTCTCTTTAAACCAATCGTAAGTATTTACTTTATTGTAAGTAACACATGGGCTGAATACGTTAATTAATGAAAATCCTTTATGGTTAATACCAGCTTCAATAATTTGTGTTAATTCTTTTAAATCACTTGAAAAGCTTTGTGCCACAAATGTTGCACCAGCTGTTAAAGCCATTTCCATAACATTTAGTGACGGTTCAATTGAACCTTGTGGTGTACTTTTCGTTTTAAATCCAGCTTCACTACGTGGTGAAGTTTGCCCTTTTGTTAATCCGTAAATTTGGTTATCCATTACGATGTACGTAATGTCAATGTTACGACGAATAGAATGGATCGTATGTCCCATACCAATCGCAAATCCATCACCGTCACCACCTGATGCGATAACTGTTAAATCACGGTTTGCCATTTTTACACCTTGTGCAATTGGAAGGGCACGACCATGAATACTATGCACACCATATGAATTAATATAACCTGAAATACGACCTGAACAGCCGATACCAGAAATAACAGCAAGTTCATCTGGATTTAAGCCAACGTTAGCTGCCGCACGTTGAATTGCAGCTTGCACCGAGAAGTCTCCGCAACCTGGGCACCAGTTTGGTTTTACACTGTTACGAAAGTCCTTAAATGTTGCCATTTAATACAACCCCTTTTTTGCATTCGTTGTAAATCTCTTTCGGCAAGAATGGGTTCCCATCATATTTTAAAAGACTAGAAATTTTCTCACCGTTACCAAGATTCATTTTCATAATGTTAGCAAGTTGACCTGTTGCATTGTTTTCTACCACTACAACACGCTTCGCATTTTTCACAAGTGGATCGATTTCAGCTGTTGGGAACGGGTGAATTAAACGCACATGAGCATGGTTTACTTTCATACCCTCTTGTTCTAAGCGCTCCATTGCTTCTTCGATCGCACCACGAGTTGAGTTAAATCCAACAAGCAATACGTCTGCTTCTTCATGCTTAACATTTTTATAAACAGGGGTATTAAACTTCAAGTTCTCCATTTTACGGAAACGTTTGTCCATTTGATCTTTACGGTTTAATGCTGATTCAGATGGTTTACCAGTTTCATCATGTTCTACACCTGTAACATGGTGAACACCATTTTTCATACCAGGTAAAACACGTGGTGAAACGCCATCTTCTGTTACTTCATAACGCTTGAAGTATGCTTTATTTTCACGTTCTGGTAATTCCGCTTCTAAATCAAGCTTACCACGACGAATTTCCACTTTATCTAACTTAAGTGGTTCTACTGTCTGTTTCCCTAAAGAAAGCTGTAAATCTGTTAAGAAAATAACAGGTACTTGATATTCTTCAGATAAGTTAAACGCTTCTACAATATCATAGAAAGCTTCTTCCACTGTACTTGGCGCCATTACGATTTTTGGAATTTCACCGTGCGTACCGTAAATCATTGCCATTAAATCAGACTGCTCTTGTTTCGTTGGTAATCCTGTACTTGGACCACCACGTTGTGTATCAACAATTACTAATGGCGTTTCTGTAATACCTGCTAAACCAATCGCTTCCATCATTAAAGATAGACCTGGACCAGCAGATGCAGTTAATGTACGAACACCAGCATAGTTTGCACCGATTGCCATTGTACAAGCTGCAATTTCATCCTCAGTTTGGATTACTGTTCCGCCGACTTTTGGCAATTTTTTAATTAAGTATTCCATAATTTCAGATGCAGGTGTAATTGGATATGCAGACATAAAGCGAGCACCACCAGCTACTGCACCAAATGCGATCGCATCGTTCCCAATCATAAACATGCGCTTCTGACCATCAGCTTTTTCAAGCTGCATCATGTTTACTTTCTCACCTAGTAACTCTTTCATATATTGAGAGCCGCGCTTAATTGCGTCCATGTTCTTTTGAACGACTTGCTCTCCTTTACGACCAAAGATCTCTTCAACAACATCTAAATAAGCTGTTTCATCTAATCCTAATACCGCACTTGATGCTCCAACAGCAACCATGTTTTTCATTAATGATGTGCCTAATTCTGATGCAATATCTGTAAACGGTATCACATATAGATTTACATCTGTATTGTCAGGTATTGTCGGATTAAATTTCGCATCTGCAACTACAATCCCGCCCGGACGTAGTTCGTGGAAGTTAAAATCAATTGTTTCTTGATCAAAAGCAATTAAAATATCTAAATCATCTGAGATCGCGCGTACTTCTGTTGTACTTACACGAATTTTATTATTTGTATGGCCGCCTTTTATACGTGATGAGAAGTGGCGGTAACCGTATAGGTAATATCCTAATCGGTTTAATGCAATACAGAAGATTTCTCCTGTACTTTCAATTCCTTCACCTTGTTGGCCTCCAACTTTCCATGAAAGTTGACTAATCATCTCCTACACCCCTTTTGGCTGCATTCATTGTAGTGTATTTTTTTACAGTAATAGTTTAGCATTTTTTATGCAAATAAACTACAATGGACGCAAATTATGCCTCTTCTGATTTCCCTGAATCTTTAGTATAAAGCTATTTTGTTTTTCATTCTAGTATTAGGTCTTAAAAAAAGCAATAATATCAAATGAATTAATTCTAATTTTTCTGGATTTTTAAAACAAAAATTTTAAAAGCTTATATGTTCAACAAAATTATCATATAAAAATCGCTCTACAGTAGATGCAGCATAGTGTTTACAAAGCTCGTTCATTACATTTTCATAATCTCGATACGCTGATACATTTACAACTGTTTCTACTATCCCATCAAAATCCGAACCAAACCCTATATTGTTCTCTCCACCTAATGAACAAATATATTCGATATGTCTTACTATATCTGCTACATTCGCTTGTTTTTCATTTGTTAGAAACTGCGGTACAAAAGTGACACCGATCATGCCATTTCGCTTTATAAGAGCTTTAAGTTGTTCATCGTTTAAATTACGTGGGTGCTGACAAAGTTTCATACAATTTGAGTGGGAAGCAATAGGATTTTTTGCAATTTCAATCACATCCCAAAAACTTCTTTCATTCAAATGAGACACATCAGTCCATACATGTAACGCATTCAGTTCTTGTACAACATGTTTACCAGAAGTCGTTAAACCTGCCCCACGTGTCTCTAGCGCACCATCAGCTAATAGATTGGCATAATTCCATGTTAGTCCAAAAGAACGTACTCCTAGGCGATACAACAACCGTAATTTCATTGCATCTTTTCCAATTGCTTCGCATCCTTCTAATGTTAATATCGCTCCAATCTCGTCCTGTTTTAACATGTTCATATCATCTTTTGTCTGAATAAACTTCACACCTGGTAAGGATAAAATTTCATTATAAAAAATATCTACCATTTGCAATGCTACTTCAAATCGGTTTTCATATGCCACTGTTTCTGGCACATATATAGCAAAACATTGTATACTTCCTTTTCTGTTCTTTAACTGTTCAAATGTAATATGTAATTGCGAATCATGTTTAAAATCCTTTCTCCCTTGTGCACTCCATAACTGAAGAAGCACATCACAATGAGCATCAAAAATTTTCATTTTCATTCCTCCATTATAAAAACAACCTGTTTGCATACTGCAAACAGGTTGTTTAAACTTAACGAGGTTCTACAATTAATTTTATTGCTGTACGTTCTTCCCCATCAATCATGATATCCGTAAACGCTGGGATACAAATCAGGTCCAAACCACTAGGCGCTACAAATCCTCTTGCAATTGCTACTGCCTTTACAGCTTGGTTCAATGCACCTGCACCAATGGCTTGAATTTCTGCTGTTCCGCGTTCGCGAATAACACCTGCAAGTGCACCAGCTACAGAATTAGGGACCGACGTTGCTTTAACTTTTAATATTTCCATTCCGCGTTTCCTCCTCGTTTCTATAAAAAGTATTAGCAATTATTTCACTTTAACTTATATTCACGAGGAATGACACGTATTCCTGCTAAATTTCTGTAATTTTTCTAAAAAATTAAAAAATAATAACTTATCTAAATTTTAATAGGAATTACTCAAAAAATGGCTGATCATCATTAATTAAGATACGCTCAATTTTCTTAGCTTTTCCCGTATTAGGGTCCACATCAATTAGCACTGCACTTAATTGTGTTCTACCATTTGTCACTTCAAATCGTACTGGTAAGTTTGTTAAAAACTTCTTCAATACCGCTTCTCGGTCCATACCTAAAATTCCATCGTACGGTCCTGTCATACCAACATCTGTGATATATGCCGTTCCGCTTGGTAAAATACGATTATCTGCTGTAGGAACATGCGTATGTGTACCTACTACCGCTGTAGCACGACCATCTACATACCAACCTAACGCTTGTTTTTCGCTTGTAGTTTCCGCATGGAAATCAACAAAAATAATATTCGTACGTTTTTTCGCAATGCTAATTAATTCATCCACTTTACGGAATGGACAATCAATCGGAGGAAGGAACGTACGTCCTTGTAAGTTAATAACTGCAACTTCTGTTCCATTACAGTTCACAAAAATAAGCCCTTTTCCTGGAGTGCCTTCTGGGAAGTTAGCTGGTCTTGCAAGATATTTTGCATCATCAATAAATTCAAATACTTCACGGTTATCCCAAGCGTGATTTCCAAGTGTAACCGCTTGTGCTCCGCATTCTAAAAAGTTTCGGTATATTTTTTCCGTAATTCCACGTCCACCTGCTGCATTTTCCCCATTAATAATGGTTACTGTAGGTGTATATTTCTTCTTTAATGCCGGTACGTATTGTTGAATCATACCTCTACCAGGAGATCCTACTACATCCCCAACAAATAATATTCTCATATGTCTTACCCTTCCTATGTACTACATTTTTTATTACTATAGCTTCAAGTAATTATCTTACAATATATTTATTATAAGTTTGTTTCACTTGTATGCTAGGTATAACTAATTTCCTTTATTTTAACCAATTCCAACACAAAAAAATAAAGTGGTGTTTCACCACTTTATTTTGCGTATTCCACTGCGCGTGTTTCACGAATAACAGTTACTTTAATATGCCCTGGGTAATCCAGTTCATTTTCAATACGTTTTCGAATATCACGAGCTAAACGATGAGCTTCTAAATCATCAATTGTATCTGGTTTTACCAGAATACGAACTTCTCGTCCTGCTTGAATTGCGAAAGATTTTTCTACGCCTTCATAAGACTCTGAAATCTCTTCTAACTTTTCAAGACGACGAATATAGTTCTCAAGTGTTTCACTACGAGCTCCAGGTCTTGCAGCTGATAATGCATCTGCTGCTGCAACTAAAACTGCAATGATAGAAGTTGGTTCTGTGTCTCCGTGGTGAGATGCAATACTGTTTATAACTACAGGATGCTCTTTATATTTCGTTGCGAGTTCAACACCAATTTCAACGTGGCTACCTTCTACTTCATGGTCAATCGCTTTACCGATATCATGTAATAGACCAGCACGTCTTGCTAGTTTTTCATCCTCACCAAGCTCTGCTGCCATAAGTCCAGTTAAATATGCAACTTCCATAGAGTGTTTTAAGACGTTTTGCCCGTAACTTGTACGGTATTTTAAACGACCTAAAATCTTAATTAAATCTGGATGTAAACCGTGAACACCCACTTCAAACGTTGTTTGCTCTCCGACTTCACGAATATACTCGTCCACTTCACGTCTTGATTTTTCGACCATCTCTTCAATACGCGCTGGGTGAATACGTCCGTCCTGTACTAGTTTATCAAGAGCGATACGAGCTGTTTCACGACGAATTGGGTCGAATCCAGAAAGGATAACCGCTTCTGGTGTATCATCGATAATTAGGTCAATACCTGTTAACGTTTCTAACGTACGAATATTTCGACCTTCACGTCCGATAATACGTCCCTTCATTTCGTCATTTGGAAGATTTACAACCGAAACGGTTGTTTCAGCAACATGATCAGCTGCACATCTCTGCATTGCAAGAGATAAAATCTCTTTTGCTTTCTTATCTGCTTCTTCTTTCGCACGAACTTCACTTTCTTTTACCATTACGGCAATTTCATGAGAAACTTCACTTTCTACTTTACCAAGAATAATTGCTTTCGCTTGTTCGCGTGTCAGATTGGAAATGCGCTCTAATTCTGTTTGTTGCTTTTGAACTAACTCTCCCACTTTGCTTTCCAACTCTTCAATCTGTTGTTGTCTCGCTACAAGAGAATCCTCTTTCTTTTCTAACTGTTGCTCGCGTTTATCGAGCGTTTCGTCTTTACGATCAAGGTTCTCTTCTTTTTGCATTAAACGATTTTCTTGTTTTTGTAATTCGCTTCTACGGTCACGAATTTCTAATTCAGCTTCTGTACGAAGTGTATGAATTTCATCCTTTGCTTCTAAAAGCGCTTCTTTCTTAAGTGCTTCAGCTTCACGATTCGCTTCATCTATAATACGTTTCGCTTCATTAGCTGCACCATTAATCTTCGCTTCAGCAATAGACTTTCGAACAAAAAAGCCAACAACTGCACCGACTGTTGCAAGCAAAATGGAGATGAGTATCCAAACTGCAGTACTACTCATGATTTCACCTCCCCTTGCTATGAATGAAAAAAGACTGTCGGCATGTACATTGAATAACAACATACAGCAAAGACCGTCGTCCCGCTTTTTTAAGGGACTTTCTTCATTTCACAATTAAAATGTCATATTATTATTTCGGCAAGATTTAAGTCTTACTCCGAATATTACTTCTCTTCTTGAGAAGAGTGTTTCGTATATAAGAAAAAATATACATTCTCATTGTATCTATCGCAATTTTCATTGTCAAGCGTTGTCTACTTTTACTTTCTTTACCTTCAGCTCTAATTTATATAGGAATTTAAAAAGCAGAGAGCATATTATCCTGGAAAACCTTAGTAAATTCCAGTTTATTCATGTAAAACAAGCATATATCCCTCTGTACACATACTGTTTTAGATGGATTAAATATTTTATCTCCAACGATATACAACGCTTTCATAATGATACAAAAATAAAAGACACGAAGCCGTGTCTTTTATCCCACTTTAATCAAGAAGACTTGGATCTTCCATATCTTCAGCACCTGAATCTTCGCTAATTCCGTGATGCTCACGAATAAAGAAGGCAATTTCTTCTCTTAAATCCGTATTTTCTTTTAAGAACTGCTTCGAATTTTCACGACCTTGTCCTAAGCGTTCTTCATTATAAGAGTACCAAGCACCGCTCTTTTGAACGATATCAAGTTCAGAAGCCATATCTAAGATTTCACCTTCTCTTGAAATACCTTCTCCGTACATAATATCAACTTCCGCAACACGGAATGGTGGTGCCACTTTATTTTTAACTACTTTTACTTTTGTTTTATTACCAACAATGTCGTTACCTTGTTTTAATTGCTCCGCACGACGTACTTCAAGACGAACAGTTGAATAGAATTTTAACGCACGACCACCTGGAGTTGTTTCTGGGTTTCCGAACATAACCCCAACTTTTTCACGAATTTGGTTAATAAAGATTGCGATTGTTTTTGATTTATTGATTGCACCTGAAAGTTTACGAAGTGCTTGAGACATTAGACGAGCTTGTAAACCTACGTGTGAGTCACCCATGTCTCCTTCAATCTCAGCTTTTGGTACAAGAGCTGCTACAGAGTCAATTACGATAATATCAACCGCACCACTTCGTACAAGTGCTTCTGCGATTTCTAAACCTTGCTCCCCTGTATCAGGTTGTGATAATAGTAATTCATCGATATTAACACCTAATTTTTGTGCATATACAGGATCCATTGCATGCTCCGCATCGATGAATGCTGCTTGTCCACCTTGACGCTGTACCTCTGCAATTGCATGTAATGAAACTGTTGTTTTACCTGAACTCTCAGGTCCATAAATCTCGATAATACGGCCACGTGGGTATCCGCCTACCCCTAATGCCACATCAAGTGCTAAAGAACCACTAGAAACTGTAGAAACTCTACGCTCCGCTTGTTCTCCTAATTTCATAATTGAACCTTTACCGAATTGCTTCTCTATTTGTTTTAACGCCATATCTAATGCCGCTTGACGATCACTCATTCAAAATTCCTCCTTAACTGAATTGCTAATCTTATTATACCTATTTTCAATTCAATTTGCCAACAAAAATCGAACATTTATTCGATTTTTTTATTTTTCATTAAATATAACCACATTTAACCATTAAAAAAAGCTAAAAGAGACTTATATCTCTTCTAGCTTTTTATACAAATGATAAAATCCATATTTTGCTGAGCGTTCCCTAATTTGTTGACGACTTCCGCTTAAATTTAGAGGAAAGACTACAGTTGGTTCATCTTTAATCGCCAATCCAACAAATACAGTTCCCGGCTCTTTATGTTCTGAAGCATCTGGTCCTGCTACCCCAGTGAAACTAATTCCGATATCCGCTTTTAATAATTCTCTAACATTTTCAGCAAGATAACGAGCACATTCTTTACTAACTGCACCGTCAGTAGACAAGACTTCCTCAGGTACATGTAATACATGTTGCTTCACATCATTATGGTAACAAATGACACCGCCTTTAAATACGGAAGACACACCAGCGTTTTCTGTTACTTGATTACCAAAGAGACCACCTGTTAAACTTTCCGCACACGCTAAAGTTAATCCTTTTTTCTTCAATAACTCTATCGCCTTATAATGTAGAAACTCTTGGTCATACCCGTAGAAAAATTCTCCAACTCTTTCTAAAATCAAATCTTCCACATGCTGAATGAGTTTCTCCGCTTCATGAACATTTTGATGTTTAGCCGTTAAACGTAATGTCACTTCTCCATCATTGGCAAGCGGGGCGATTGTCGGATTCGTTTGTCCATCAATTAAATCTTGAACTTTCACCTCTAATTGAGATTCCCCAATTCCGAAAAAGCGAAGCACGCGAGAATAAATGTTTTCTCCTGTTGTAAAGTTACGTAAAAAAGGCTCCACATAACTTACATACATCGGCTTCATTTCTTTCGGTGGTCCTGGTAATAAAATATAAACTTTTCCGTTCTTATTTAATCCCATACCAGGTGCCATACCGTGATCATTTGCAAATACAGTCGCTCCATCCAAAACGAGCGCCTGCTTTTTATTATTCTCCGTGAACTCTCGACCTGTTCGCTTAAAGTAATCGCTTATTGATGCCAATGCCTTTTCATCATATACAAGCTCTTCCGCTAAGCTAGACGCAATTGTTTCCTTCGTCAAATCATCTTTTGTCGGTCCTAATCCACCTGTAAAAATAAGCATGTCCGCACGTTCTTCTGCAACTTCAATCGCCTGCTGTAATCGTTTGTTATTATCTCCAACTACAGTATGGTAGTACACATTAATGCCAATTGAAGCTAACTTTTCAGATAAAAACTGGGCGTTCGTATTTGCAATTTGTCCAAGTAATAATTCTGTTCCAACCGCAATAATTTCAGCATTCATCCCAATTCCCCCATAAACTTCTATTTTGAGTTTACAAAAGCAGCTCTATTTTTCCAGAAATAATCCCATCCTGAAATAACAGTAAAAATTAATGCAATCCATATAAAGATATCAGCAACTGGAATATGGATTAAATTTAAAGGTACATCGTGTAATAAATATGCCGCAATCGCGATGATTTGTGTCCACGTCTTAATTTTCCCTAGCTGATTTGCCGCAACTACTTCCCCTGTTCCAGCAAGTACAAGACGTAAACCAGTGACCGCAAACTCACGGCTTATAATGACAATAACAATCCAAGCAGGTACGTATTGCATCTCAACTAACGTGATAAGTGCCGCTGAAACAAGTAATTTATCAGCTAACGGGTCAAGGAACTTCCCTAAATTCGTTACAAGATTATACTTTCTTGCGTAATGTCCATCAATCCAATCTGTAGCCGAAGCAACAATAAAGATAAGCGCTCCTATTAAATGTTGAATTGGTAAATCAACATCACCAATTGTGTATGAACCCCAATCAAAGGGCGCTAACATAATTACCATAAAAATTGGAATTAAGCAGATTCTAGATATTGTAATTTTATTTGGTAAATTCACAGCTATTCCTCCATCATATCAAAAACATTTGTTCATTGAAAAAAGTCATCGAAGCGATGACTGTTATTGTGCAGGTTGCTCTATCCCTAGATTTTTAATCAAGAATTTTTGATGATAATTCTCTTCTGGATTCAACGGGAATGTAACCACTTGGCCATTTAATTTAAATTCAACATTCGGTGCACTTCCTATATTAAGGTTTACCACTTTCGCTGTTGATAAATCATATTTTTGAGTTTGACCTTCCTCTATTGTTCCACTAAAGATATCATTTCCTGCCTCATTTTTAATACCTACATAACTTGCACCTTTTGTTGTAATTTCTAATTCTAACGTTTTATTGTTATGAATTTCCAAAGTGGACTCCTTACCAGTTGTCCCAACTACTTTGATTTCTTGTTGTCCTGTTGGTTGCGCTGGTTGTTCTTCTTTCTTTGGCTCTTCTTTTTTCGATTCTTCTTTTTTTGGTTCCTCTTTTTTCGGCTCTTCCGCTTTCACTTCATCTTTCTTCGTATCTAACGGAGAATTTTCCGCTTTTTTAACTTCAATTTTCTCACTTTGAGCATTCGGAACCTTCTCATCACCTTTTCCAGTTAACGCTTGGAAAATAAACCAAATTACCACTCCAACTGCGATTACTAGCAGCGCAACTAAGATTTTCGGCATATGATCTGCAATTGGCCATGATGAAGATTTCTGCATTGTTTCTTGTGTTTTTTGTCCGGTTGACACTTGTGGAACGTCGCGTTTTTCAGATTGTGGTATCGTACTCTGATATTCTACAAGCAGTTCCTCTCCATTTAATCCAACCGCATCTGCGTATTGTTTAATGAATGCACGCGCATAAAAAGCTCCTGGCAATACATCATAATTGCCTTCCTCAATTGCTACTAAATGGCGTTTTTGAATTTTTGTAATCTCATGCAGCTGATCAATAGACAAGCCTTTCGTTCCTCTTGCTTCTTTCAGCTTTTGTCCTAATTCTGTCACTACTAACACCTCAATATTTCTTTAAAAGTCAAACATAGAGAAATTATTTTGCGTACCTTGCTCAATTTCATCTACTAAATTATATTGAATTTCTTCATCATAATCGTTACGCAACTCGATAATATAATCAAAATCATCCAATGTGTATTCTGACTGACTCACAAATACGTCAGGATGTTCCACAACTTTCGTTGCAGGCAATCTCATAATTTCACGAACAAGCTGCCAATGCCTTTCGTTAGCACGCTTTGTTGACACGATTCCATCTAAGATGAAAATATTGTCGTCGCTATACTCATCTTCAATCAATTGACTACGAACAGTTTGCTTAATAAGAGTAGACGATACAAATAACCATCTTTTATTTGCACAAACACTTGCGGCAACAATGGATTCTGTTTTTCCAACACGAGGCATTCCTCGTATACCAATTAGCTTATGGCCTTCTTTTTTCATTATTTCAGCCATAAAGTCTACAAGTAACCCTAATTCATCACGCACAAACCGAAATGTCTTCTTATCATCTGCATCTCGTTGTATGTACCTACCATGTCTAACCGCTAGCTTATCTCTTAGCTTTGGCGGACGATATTTCGTTACCGTTATGTTATCCATCGTATTTAAAATTGATTCTAGTCTAGAGATTTGCTCTTGATTATCACACATAAGGAGTAATCCACGCCTTGCATTATCTACACCATTAATTGTGACAATATTAATGCCGAGCATACCGATTAACGAAGAAACGTCACCAAGCAAGCCAGGTCGGTTTTTATGTATTTCATATTCAAAATACCATTCAATCATCCAAGATCACTCCCCTTGCTTACTTTACACCTACGTACTATATTATATGATTTCACCTTAATAGGGAAGCTAAATGTATAATCTATCCCTTTCAATTATTATACAAAAAAAATAGAGAGGAGAATCCCCTCTCTATTTTTTACTTATGTTGTACAAACTTTACCATTAAGTTTGCGATTGTATGTTGCTCTTGTTCGTCAGCAACTTTCCAAAGTTCAGCTAATAATTTCTCTTGATCGTTGCGTGCTTCTACTTCATTTGCTAAATAATCACCAACACGAAATGCCATATCTGATACAGCACCACCATCAAGACCTTTTCCTTGCGCTTGTTCTAAACGTTCTCCTAAAAAGCTCTTCCATTGATCAAAATTATCTAAAACTGACATGTGTAAGCACCTCACTACTTAGTAATAGAATCATGCTTAATTTGTACAGTTTTTCATTTTTTATGTAAGAAATTTTTAGCAATGCCACCCGCCATTTACTCCAATAATTTGTCCAGTTATATAAGATGCACCTGGTGATACGAGAAATGACACAGTTTTTGCTACTTCTTCCGGTAATCCTAATCGTCCTAACGGAATCTCTTCCGCAATTTCATTCTTATCCTCTTCTGAAAATACGTTTAACATTTCCGTTTCAATTGCACCTGGCGCCACCGCGTTCACTCTTATTCCACTTAATGAAACCTCTTTTGCTAAAGCTTTCACATATGAATTTTGCGCACCTTTTACCATCGAGTAAAGAACTTCACATGACGCGCCAATTTGTCCCCATATAGACGAAACAAGTACAATATTACCGCTTCTCCGTTGAATCATAGATGGCAATGCCATCGATAATAATTTATAGATACTCTTCACTTGAAGTTCTACCATATCATTCAATTCATCGTTCGTTACATCTGTTACGAGTCCAAAAATACTCTTCCCAGCTGCATATACGATAACATCAAGAGGATGTTCAATTTGTTTCCACAATTGCTCTGCTCCATCAGTAGAAGCTAAATTTGCTTGAACAGGAATTACTTCACCCCATTCTTTCTGCAACTCATTCACTTTCTCTTCACTGTTATTATAATGAACATATACTGTATATCCATCTTGAATTAATTGTTTCGAAATAGCAGAGCCAATCCCTCCGCTCCCTCCAGTTACTAATGCATACTTTTTCATACAATTCCTCTCTTATCTCAACAAAATCTTTTTTCTACAAATAAATAATACCCTCATCTTACAATTTATCAATGATAAGATGAAGGTATTATTATAAAATCTTTTATTTTTTCGGTAAAACCTGGCAAACACTCATTTTTTCTTCTGATAATAGTAATTTGGCTACTTCTTGTAAATCTTGAACAGTTAAACTTTCTAATACAGTCAATGCATCAAACAGACTCGACTCATTAAACGCATATCGTGTAAATTGATTTGCAATATATTCCGGTGAATTCAAGGAACGTAAAAAGCCACCTATTTTCTTTTTCTTTACTCGTTCTAATGCCGCCTCATCTAATTGATCATAATTTGTATTTAATAAAATACCTTTCAAACGCTCTTCCAGCTCATCAGGTTGCTTCGTATCGCCGCCAACCATTGCAAAACCGAAGTTATTCTCTTCCGTATAATCATACGAGAACGAATCATCAATGAGCCCTTCATTATATAAAGATTCGTAATGAACGGAGCTTTTCCCAAATAAATAATCTAAAAGTAACGTAAGCGCAATTTCTTGTTTTAAAAGGGCTTCCCCTTTTTCTTTTAAGTTTGTCGCTTTAATACCAACTAAACATTTCGGAGTTTGTACAGGCATTGAAATAATTTTCTTCTTTTCATTTACCGCATCTGGTTCTTCTTCAAATGAACGTACTATTTCTGGTTGGTTTTTGTAATCTTTTTTTGCTTGATTTTCACGTATCAAATCCATCGTTTTCTCTGGATCAATTGCACCTACAACAAACATCAACATATTACTTGGATGATAAAATGTTTCATAACATTCATATAGTAGGTCTTTCGTAATTTTACTAATAGACTCGATTGTACCTGCAATATCAATTTTAATCGGGTGCTTTACAAACAAGCTATCAATTAATCCAAAGTATAAGCGCCAATCTGGATTATCTTGATACATTTGAATTTCTTGCCCAATAATACCCTTCTCTTTTTCAACTGTTTTTTCAGAGAAGTAAGGCTCTTGTACGAAATTTAACAATGTATTTAAATTTTGTTCTACATTTGATGTACATGAAAAAAGGTAAGCTGTTCTTGTGAATGATGTGAAAGCATTTGCCGATGCCCCTTGTTTACTAAACAATTGGAAGGCATCGTGATCTTCTTTTTCAAATAGTTTATGCTCAAGAAAATGAGCAATCCCATCCGGCACACGAATCATTTCTTCTTTACCTAGTGGTACGAATGTATTATCCACAGAACCATATTTTGTCGTAAACGTTGCAAATGTTTTATTAAATCCTTGCTTCGGTAAAATATATACATCTAATCCATTAGGAAGTTTTTCATAATAGAGTGTCTCTTTTAATTGCTCATAAACAATTTTCTCCATTTATTCTCCCTCCGTTCCGTGTAAAAAGTAAATTGTATCTAATTCAATATTTTTAGCAACTTTCACAATCTCTTCTTTCGTCACACTTTCAATACCTGTAAGCCATTCTTCAACCGGACGCGTACGATCTGAAATAATACCATGATACAGCATTTCCACAAATCCACGCGGTGTATCAATTGCTTCTAATATTTGATTTCGAATAACACTTTTCGTTTGATGCATCTCTTCTTCAGAAAAATCACCATTTTGCATTGCAAGCATTTGCTCTTTAATAATCTCAACAGCTTTTTCATAATTTTTCGCTTCGATCCCTGACATGACAAATAATAAGCCTTTATGACTTTCAAAGCGGGATGCTGCATAGTACGCTAAACTATTTTTTTCACGAACATTAACGAATAACTTTGAATGAGAAAATCCTCCAAACAATCCATTGAACAATTGCAGTGCAAAATAATCTTCGTCTTTATACGTAATAAATGTACGATAACCAATGTGCAGTTTACTTTGTTTTAATTCTTGTTTTTCCACAACTTCTTTTTCTTCATTATTTCTCTTATGAAGAAGTACATTCCTTTCCCTCACAGGACGCGCTGAAATAGAAAAATACTTACTTACAAGATCAACTGCGTTTTCTGAAATATCACCAATAATGTATAGATCCATTTCATCTTCAGCTAACACTTTTTGATAATATTGATACAAACTTTCATTTGTAATAGAAGAAACACTCTCTTTTTTCCCATTTGCGCTTAAACGATACGGTTCTACTTTGCACATTTCTTCAATTAAACGCTCGTTTGCATAACGCATTTTATCATCATAAGTCGCTTCAATTCGTTGCAAGAGCGCTCTCTTTTCACTTTCTACAATAGAAGGCAGAAAACCATTCCCCTCTGTTGCTGGATGTAAAATGATATCCGATAACATAGAAAGTGCTTTTTCAAATAACGGTGGTGCATCATGTAAATATACTTCATTTGCAATGTCTACATAAATAGAGATGATATGATCTTCTCCTTTTTTACTTACATCTACTGCCAAAGAAGATCCGTATAATTCTTCTAAATATTGACGAAGACGAATTACAGAAGGAAGCTTTTCTGTCGCACTTTGCAATACGTATGGCAATAGGGCACGCTCTGTCACCGTCTCCTCATTTAAAGGTGCTTTAAAACGAAATACAAATGTATTTGTTTTATATTTATCAGTTGGAATAATATGTACTCGTAAACCACCTAACTCATGTAACTGTTGTTCCATCAGTTTCATTTATAGCCCTCCTTTACGTATATAGGAATATTCCTCTTCAATATACAGTTTTTAGAAATGAAAAATCAACTTTTCTTCCTCACTATACTTACATTAGGCCCTTTCTAAAAACGGTAATATGTAAGGAACATAGTAAAATTCCGTATTAAATATAGTCTATGTAAAAAAGCCCGCACTAATGTGCGAGCTTTTTTTATACTTATCGTTTTCCTTTTTCATAAGGAGTTCCTAATGCTTTCGGAGCTTCAGAACGACCTACAAAACCAACAAGTGCTAATATTGTGAATACATACGGCAATATCGTTAAGAATACACTTGGAATTTCTTTTAGTACTGGAATTGTACCGCCTGTTATTCCTAATGATTGAGCAAATCCGAAGAACAGAGCCGCTCCAAGAGCACCGAGTGGATTCCATTTACCGAAAATCATTGCTGCTAACGCCAAGAAACCTTGTCCAGTAATTGTAGCACCTGAGAAGTTACCAGAAATCGACATAGCGAAGACCGCTCCACCAACTCCTGCAAACATTCCAGATATAGCAACTGCAATATAACGCATTTTATATACGTTAATCCCCATCGTATCCGCTGCCATTGGATGCTCACCAACCGCACGAAGACGAAGACCGAACGGCGTTTTATAAATGATATACCAAACGACAAACGCTAAAATAATAGCAATATATGATGTTAACGGTACATTAGAGAAAAAGATTTTTCCGATTACCGGAATATCCGAAAGACCCGGAACATCGATTTTTTCAATGCGGTATTGAATGAAATCAGTTTGTCCTTTGCCAAAGATTTTCTTAATCGCAAATACTGTTAAACCAAGTGCTAAGAAGTTAATTGCTACTCCGCTCACTACTTGATCTGCACGGAATGTAATGGATGCTACTGCGTGAAGAAGTGCAAACAATCCACTACCAATTGCTGCAAATAATAATGCAATCCAAGGAGTCATCGATCCCCACGTATCACCCATTAATAACGTTGTAACAATACCAATAAATGCACCAAATAACATTAAACCTTCTAACGCTATATTTACAACTCCAGAACGTTCACTGAACACTCCACCTAACGCCGTAAAAATAAGTGGCGCTGCCGTATATAACGTACCCGTCACAAGAATGGCTAAAATATCTAAAAAGCTCATTTATTTCCCCTCCTTGCTCATGCGTGTAAGTGCCCAGCGTAAAACATAACTGCACGCTACAAAGAAAATAATACATGCAATAATAACGTTAATTAACTCCGAAGGTACATCTGCTTCGAAATTCATTTGTGGTGCTGCACTTTTCAAACCACCAAACAGTAAAGCTGCTAATAGTATACCAAATGGATTATTTCCGCCTAAAAGTGCTACCGCAATCCCATCAAATCCAATACCAGTAAACGAAGACATTGCTGTCATACTTTGGAATGTCCCTAATCCTTCCATAGCTCCACCAATTCCTGCAAAAGCACCAGCAATTGTCATTGATAATACAACATTACGCGATACTTTCATTCCTGCGTATTGAGAGGCATTTTGGTTAAAACCAACCGATTTTAATTCATACCCTAACGTTGTTCTATCTAATAAGAACCACATTACAATCGCAATGATAATAGCCACAACAATTCCCCAGTGTAAACGAGATCCATCTGTCAATGAAGATAACCAATCAGAAGCTAACGAAGCACTTGCTTGTACGTCATAAGATTTTTCATTACCTTCGTGGATAAAACGTTTAATAAGATCATACGTAACATAAAGTGCAATGTAGTTCATCATAATTGTAACAATTACTTCATTTACTTTAAGTTTCCCTTTTAAATATCCAGGTATAAAGCCCCATAAACCGCCGACAATTGCCGCCACTAAAATAGATAACGGAATATGCAAAATTGCTGGTAACGACACTGCATATCCAAACCAAACAGCAGCGAGCCACCCAACTAATAACTGTCCTTCCACCCCAATATTGAAAAGACCTGTACGAAATGCAAATGCTACTGAAAGACCAGCTAATACAAGCGGAATCATCGTACGCAACGTCTCACCGATAGCTTGTGGATTGCCAACCATCCCTTCCCAAAGCGCGGCATATCCAACAATTGGATCATATCCACTAACTAACATTACAATGGCACCAACAAGTAAACCGAAAACTACGGATAACACAGGTACTAAAATATTAATTGTTCGTTCTGTTAAAAATTTTTTAGCCATTTGTGTTCACCTTCTCTTTCCCTGTCCCGCCGGCCATTAATAATCCAAGCTGTTGTTCATTTGTTTCTTTCGCATCCACAATTGCTACAATTTTCCCTTCATATATAACAGCCACTCGATCGCTTACATTTAAAATTTCATCCAGTTCTAAAGATAAAAGCAATACTCCCTTACCATTATCTCTCTGCTCAATTAATTTTTTATGAATAAATTCAATCGCACCTACATCTAAACCACGTGTCGGCTGTGCTGCAATTAGTAAATCTGGATTACGATCTACCTCACGTGCAATAATTGCCTTTTGTTGGTTTCCACCAGATAGAGCGCGAGCTAACGTTTGTTCACTAGGTGTACGTACATCAAACTGTTCAATAAGTGCTTTCGCTTTTTCTGTAATTTTACTAAAATTTAAAATCCCTTTCTTTGAAAATGGATTTTTATAGTATGTTTGTAAAACAATATTGTCCCGAACAGAAAAATCGAGAACAAGTCCGTGTTTATGACGGTCTTCAGGAATATGACCAATCCCCTCTTCTGTTATTCTTCGAACAGGCCAATTCGTTATTTCTTTTCCTTTAATTGCAATAGAACCTGACTCAACTTTTCGTAAACCAGTAATCGCCTCTATTAATTCACTTTGACCATTTCCATCAATCCCTGCAATCCCAACGATTTCTCCTGCACGAACAGTTAAGTCAAGGCCTTTTACAGCAGGTAACTTGCGCGTATCATGAACAATTAGGTTTGCAATAGATAGTACTTCTTCCATTGGTTTAGCTTCTATTTTTTCTGTTTTAAAATTCACTTGACGTCCGACCATTAACTCTGCAAGTTTATGCTCATCCGTTTCCGCTACATCAACAGTACCAATCCCCTTACCTTTACGAATAATTGTACAACGATCGCAAACTTCCATAATTTCTTTCAACTTATGTGTAATAAGGATAATAGATTTCCCCTCTTGCACAAGCTTTTTCATAATTTGAATCAACTCATGAATTTCTTGAGGAGTTAACACCGCGGTTGGCTCATCAAATATTAAAATCTCAGCACCACGATAAAGAGTCTTTAATATTTCAACCCTTTGCTGCATCCCAACAGAAATATCTTCAATTTTCGCATGTGGATCAACAGCCAAACCATACTGTTCAGATAATTGCTTAATTTCTTTTGCCGCTTCTTCAACAGCAATTTTCCCGTTTTTCTTCGGCTCATTTCCAAGAATAATATTCTCTGTAACTGTAAAATTATGAACAAGCATAAAATGCTGATGGACCATCCCAATACCAAGGTCATTTGCTATATTCGGATTTGTAATTTTTACAGGTTTTCCTTTAATTTTAATTTCACCTTGTTCTGGTTGGTACAAACCAAATAGTACATTCATCAATGTGGATTTCCCTGCACCATTTTCTCCAAGTAAAGCATGTATTTCTCCCTGTTTTACTTGCAGCGTAATATCGTCATTCGCTACAATGCCTGGGAATACTTTTGTAATATTGTTCATCTCAATTACGTATTCCATTTTGTTCCTCCTTTTAGCAGGGAACACTCCCTAATTACACTCTATTAAAAGTATTTTTATATATGCAAAGGTTAGTTCTACGAACTAACCTTTGCTATTTCTCTATTATTATTTCTTTAGAGAAGCTTCATATGTTTTATATTCTTCATCAGTTGCAGGGACTTTAATTTCACCGTCAGTGATTTTCTTCTCAAGCTCTTCTACTTTTGTTAAGATTTCTGGATTTACTTTTTTCACATTGTCAGTAGTTTTCGCAATACCAACACCGTCATCTTTTAATCCGAATTCTTCTACTTTACCGCCTTTTAATTTACCGTCTTTCGCTTCTTGCGCTACTTTTGCTACTGCAATATCAACACGTTTTACCATTGATGTTAAAGTTACGTTTTCAGGCATACCTTCTTGATTTTGGTCACGGTCAACACCGATTACCCAAACGTTTTCACCTTTTTTCTTACGGTTTTTCGCTTCTGTGAATACACCGTTACCAGTTGCACCTGAAGCATGATAAATTACGTCAACTCCACCACCGTACATTGCTGAAGCTAATACAGAGCCTTTTTCTGGTTTATCAAATGCATCAGCATATTGTGATACGATTTCGATATTTGGATTTACTGCTTTTGCACCAGCTTTAAAGCCTGATTCAAATTTTGTAATTAATGGGCTTTTTACACCACCAACAAACCCAACTTTATTTGATTTTGTCGTCATCGCTGCTACAGCACCAACTAGGAATGAACCTTCATGGTCTTTAAATGTAATACTTGTTACGTTTGGCTTCTCTACAACTGTATCTACAATCGCAAATTGCTCTTTTGGATATTGTTCAGCTACCTTTGCAATTGATTTTTCCATTAAGTAACCAATACCAAATGTTGTGTTATAATGATCTTTCGCAAACTTCGTTAAGTTCGGGATATAATCAGCATCTTTACTTGATTGAAGATAACGATATCCTTCATTTTTCTTTAAATTATTGTCTTTACCGAATTTCGTTAAACCTTCCCAAGCTGATTGGTTAAATGATTTGTCATCAACGCCCCCAACATCCGTAACCATACCAACTTTAAACTCTTTTTTGTCGCTACTCGCTTTATCCGAGTTACCACATGCACCTAACACCGCACTTGCTGCTAATGTTAATGATAATAAAAGACCTGTTTTTTTCTTCATACTAGAAACCCCTCCTGAAATGATTTGTCTATTTTTTATACGCTGCTGTCCCTAACTTCTTGCTGTCACCTCCCTAAAAAGGAACCTACCTACATACGTTTTCTTAATACGTGGAAGCTAAACTTATCAGCTCTAAAGTAATTGATAGAATATAAGATTGGCTCATCATTTTGATCATAGTGCATTTGTTTTAATACTAGCAGTGCCGTTTCCGGTTCACATTCCAAAATCGGTGAGATTTTCGGATGATAGCCAATTGGCTCAATATGAGCAACTGCGTATGTGATACGTTTGTGCGTATTGTTATGTATCACTGTAAGCAATGATTCTTCGTTGTATCCCGATAAATCTGGCAAGATTTCTTTTGCAAGTTTATCGATACAATATACAACAGGTTCCCCATCTGCTGTACGCACACGCTCAATCATCACTGCATTAAAACCATCTTCACTATTAAACTTCTCTTTTTCTTCTTCTGTTAAACTTGTTGTAGATGATGATAAAAAGATAGTTCCTGGTGTTTTCCCCACACTAGAAATCATATCTGTAATACTAGAAAGTTGTTCAATCCCAGAAGAAAATAGCGGTTTTGCATTTACAAATGTTCCTACACCATGTCTACGAATGACAACATTTTCTTCTTCTAAAATACGCAGCGCTTCCCTTAAAGTCGCTCTACTTACGCCAAGTTCTTTCGCTAAATCAAACTCTGATGGCAACTTTTGTCTTTCTTTGTAAGCCCCATCTTTAATCTTTTCTTTGATGTGATCAATCACCCGTAAATATAGGTGACGACTATCGGATTTTACTGACATAAGACTCCCCCGCATTTCAATTATTCGACCTCTGATGTAAGACTTCTTTTCTCTTTTTTCAACTTACAACATAATAAAAATTGCTAAATACTAAAAATAAGCATAATTGTCGAATAAATATTAATAATTTTTTTAAAAAAAATTTTCACTCTTTACTGCATAAAAAAAACTTTGCACCATAAACATTCCTCATAGCGAGAAAAAGTTCGGCACAAAGATCTCTTACATCCTTTGTTACACACTTTTCCCCTCATAGTCTAGCAATTCATGGTTGCCAGGTAGAAACTTATGGACCTTATCTCCAAGATTATATGAGGCAGTGATTCTTTTCGAAGTAATCTTACCACTTGCTCCCATACGTGTCAACAAAATTTAACATTTTTCTACATGAAATATCGAACATTCACAAAAAACCATACCAAAGTATTCGTATTCTAAAGAACCACCTTAAATGTAAGCCCTTTCTTTATCGCTGAATATAGTATATAACAAAACCAGCATATAAAAAAGCCTAATTGTAAAAACAATTAGGCTTTTTTTATGAACTTTTTTCTTGTACATCATTAATGAGCACTTCTCGTGGTTTACTACCTTCATAAGGACCTACTACACCATTCATTTCCATTGCATCAATTAATCGGGCAGCACGGGTATAACCAACTCTAAACCTACGTTGCAACATAGAAACAGAGGCTGTTTGCATTTCCACTACGAGCTGAACTGCTTCATCATATAATTCATCTTCTACTTCCTGCTTCGTATCAGGAACATCTTGCGGGATCATATCTTCTTGATATTGCGCTTTTTGCTGACCAATAACATATTCTACAACTCTCTCAACTTCATCATCTGATAAAAACGCACCTTGTACACGTACAGGTTTCGATGCACCAATTGGTATAAATAGCATATCCCCACGACCTAGCAGTTTCTCTGCACCACCGCCGTCAAGAATTGTACGAGAATCTGTTTGAGATGATACAGCGAATGCAATACGTGACGGAATATTCGCTTTAATAACTCCCGTAATGACATCAACTGATGGACGTTGCGTTGCAATAATTAAATGAATACCGGCAGCACGAGCCATTTGCGCTAGACGCATAATCGCATCCTCTACATCCGACGAAGCAACCATCATTAAATCTGCTAACTCGTCCACAATTACGACAATATAAGGTAATTCCGGTTGTTTCGCTTCTGATTGATTATTATGCTCTTTTATATAATCATTATATCCTTCAATATTTCGCGTGCCACTATGAGCAAATAACTCATAACGACGCTCCATTTCACTTACAACTTTTTTCAATGCTTGCGATGCTTTTTTCGGATCCGTTACAACTGGTGTTAACAAATGAGGCACACCGTTATATACATTTAACTCTACCATTTTCGGATCAATCATCATTAATTTTACTTCATGTGGTTTTGCACGCATTAAAATACTAACAATAATACCGTTAATACATACACTTTTCCCGCTACCTGTCGCACCTGCCACTAGCAAATGGGGCATTTTATTTAAGCGGGCTAATACAGCTTCACCTGTAATATCTCGTCCAAGACCTATTAACAACTTCTCTTCCGGATGATTGTTAGCTTTAGAATCAAGAACTTCTCTAAGCGTTACCATGGAGACTTCTGAGTTCGGAACTTCAATTCCTACAGCTGATTTCCCGGGAATAGGCGCTTCAATACGAATGTCTTTCGCCGCTAACGCAAGTGCTAAATCATCACTTAAACCGACGATTTTACTTACCTTTACTCCCATATCAGGATACACTTCATATTTTGTAACTGCAGGACCTCTATGTACTTTTGTTACTTTCGCTTTCACTCCAAAACTTTGGAAAGTACGTTCTAATTTACGAGCATTCTCATAAATTTCCGCATTTTCATTTGTAACTTGCTTATTCTTTGGAAATTTCAATATATCAAGCGCAGGAAGCTTGTAATCTTTATTTTCTACATTTGAAAATTGCATAGGAGGTGCTTGTGTTTCCCCCTCTAGCGATTCAACGATTTTTTCTCCACGCTTTTTCTTCGGCTCTTCAACTGGTGGAGCCTCTTCAATAAACGGTGAAGTGATTAACTCTTCTTCCTCTACTTCAATTCGTTTATCCTCTTCTTCATTTACAGGATAATTCTCAGTGAAATTCGAAATAATCGGAGGATCAATTGAGATTTCTTCCATCGGCTCAATAATTTCTTCATGTTCTGCAGCACGTTTGCTCCTTGTGCTTCTTGTTGTTTTTTTCTTTTCTGTTTGTTCAGCCGTTCTTTTGGCTCTCCAATCTTTATAGTCCCCTTGCATCACTTGAAATTGACTTCTAAGAATTCTACCAACTGGAGCTAACACTTCTCCAATATGCTTATTTGTTATACAAAGTATACCGAGAATAACTAAAATAATACCAATAATATAAGCTCCAACTTCGTCAAATAAGAAGTAACAAGTGGCGAACATAAGTGCACCAAACATGCCACCACCTAAATGAACGCTATCTGGCCCTTTTTTCATTTCAAGAAAGAAATTATCTTTCGTACTTACAATAACAGAAGTATTTTGCACTGCTCCATCTTTCGTAAGAAGGTTAAATAATGTAATATGACTAAACATTAATATCGCCAATACTATTAAATAAAAACCGATTAACCGTTTATTTAAAAGGTTCGGCCATCCACGTTTTATAACGAATGAAACGGATAAAGCTATTACACCTAACACACCAATTATGTACCACTCACCAAAGAAGAAGCGAAAAAATAACACAAACGATTTTCCTACAACGCCTAGCTGTAAAATCGTAATGATTGAAAGTGCAAAAAGAGTTAAACCGACGATTTCATAATACAAAGTTGGCTTTATCGTACGTCTTGCCTTTGCCTTCGTCCCTCTTTGCTTTTGTTTTGCCATTTCTTCACCTCGTGATCTACATATAAGTAAAAATTCCTAAAAAACTCTGCTTATATGTTTGTTTTCTCTATTTTTTCAGGTCTTTATATCTTCTATTTTTACACTTCTTGTAAAATGTTAAATAAACAGAAGAAAGCAGCCCTCTCATGGCTGCTCAACCGTCTTGTTTTTTATATTATACCATAGCTTCTAAACAAAATCCTTCTTTTTGCTAAAAGGTTATTTTCTGTCCCGGCTCAAACTCTAAGTAGTGAAGCGGATCCGTACTTAACACGCGTACAATAGAATAATACCCATGTTCTTCCTCTGAAACCATTAATTCAACACCATTTATATTTACGACTTTTTGACTTTCACATTGCGAATAATCGGCTGGATACACGAGTTGCTCTGGCATAATTGTATATAAAATCATTGTAACATTGTCCCTTCTACATGATCATCCGCGCGATTATCTATTAATTCGTTTAATTTTCGAATCGCATTTCCGATACCACCGACATCATCTATAAGACCATACTTCACTGCATCTCCACCAATTACATTCGTACCAATATCTCGCGTCAAATTCCCTTTCGCAAACATAAGCTCTTTAAAACGATCTTCCGTTACTTTCGAATGCTTCGTCACAAAGCGAATGACTCTTTCTTGCATTTTATCTAAATACTCAAATGTTTGCGGCACACCTATAACAAGACCTGTTAGACGAATCGGATGAATTGTCATCGTCGCAGTTTCTGCAATAAATGAATAGTCTGTAGAAACGGCAATCGGTACACCGATAGAATGCCCTCCGCCTAAAACTAAAGATACTGTCGGTTTTGAAAGTGAAGCGACCATCTCAGAAATTGCTAGCCCAGCTTCAACGTCACCTCCAACTGTATTTAACACTAAAAGCAAGCCTTCAATTTTCGGATTTTGTTCAATCGCAACAATTTGCGGAATAATATGCTCATATTTTGTTGTTTTATTTTGCGGTGGCAACTGAACATGACCTTCCACCTGTCCAACAATTGTTAAACAATGAATACGTGATTCATTCATTTGCGGTACATTCGTTTGTCCAAGCTGCTGAATTTTTTCCACTATTGAAGCTTCTTTTCCGGTTTCTTTCGGCTCAGCCTCTTTCTCTTCATTTGTATAACGATCACGTTCTGTCATATCGCATCCCCTTTCACTCGTATATAATTAGTATTTCTTAAGTTATAAATTTCATTCGATAGAGTGAAAAAAGAAAAAAAATCACCCGTAAAGGTGATTTTTTTATACTTCCATAATAATCGGTAAAATCATAGGTTTTCTCTTCGTCTCTTCGTACAAGAACTGCCCTAATAATTCACGAATATTTTGTTTTAACATAGACCATTCAATTGAATATTCTTTAATTGATTGCTCAACAATCATACGTACAATCTCTGTAGAGCGGTCAATTAACGCTTCTGATTCACGTACATATACAAATCCACGTGAGATGATTTCTGGACCAGAGATAATTTTCTTTTCATCTTTACCCAGTGTTACAACAACTACTAATATTCCATCTTGAGATAACATTTTTCTATCTCGAAGAACGATATTACCAACGTCACCTACACCTAATCCATCAATTAACACATTACCAGCTTGCACTTTGCCAACTAAGTTTGCTTCATCGTCACCAAAAGCAATTACATCGCCTTTTTCTACAATAAAGATATTTTCTCTTGCAATACCTACATCTTCAGCTAAGTATGCATGTGCTTTTTGCATACGGAACTCACCATGTACGGGTACAAAATATTTCGGTTTCATTAAATTTAACATTAATTTTAATTCTTCTTGGCTACCGTGACCTGAAACGTGAACTTTTCTTTCACCGTAATAAACAACTTCAGCTCCCGCTCTAAATAACAAGTCAATAATTTTTGATACAGATATTTCATTACCTGGAATTGGAGATGCCGCGATAATAACCGTATCACCTTTACGAATTGAAATTTGTTTATGAGCTTGCTTTGCCATTCTAGAAAGGGCTGCCATCGGTTCACCTTGGCTACCTGTCGTTAAAATAGCTACCTTTTTCTCTGGGAAATTGTCTACTTCTTGTAGTGAAATAACCATACCTTCTGGAACATCTAAATAACCAAGACGTCTTGCGATATCTACCACTTTCACCATACTACGTCCTACAACCGCTACTTTTCGTCCTGTTTCAGCAGCTGCATCAAATACTTGTTGAATACGATGTACATTCGATGCAAATGAAGCAACGATAATACGTCCTTCTGCGCCGTAGAACACTTTAGAAATTTCTACACCAACTTCTTTTTCAGAACCTGTATAGCCTGGACGCTCAGCATTTGTACTATCAGATAATAAGCATAGAACGCCTTCATTTCCGATTTGAGCCATTTTCCCAAGGTCTGCTCCACTATTTCCAATTGGAGTTTGATCGAATTTAAAGTCTCCCGTATATACGATCGCACCTTTTGATGTATGGAAACAAACACCAACAGAATCTGGAATACTATGTGTCGTTCCAAAGAATGACACCGTTGTAGTATTGAACTCTACTGTTGAATTTGAATCGATTGTTTTTAAATCTACACGGCCTAACATACCCGCTTCGCCAAGTTTTTCTTGTATAAGTCCTACCGTTAATTTCGTTGCATACACTGGAATTGATAATTTACGAAGTACGTAAACAATGCCACCAATATGATCTTCATGACCGTGAGTAATAAATAAACCTTTTACTCGCTCTTGGTTTTCTACTAAATATGTAATATCAGGAATAACGATATCAATTCCAAACATTTCATCTCCCGGGAACATTAACCCTGCATCTACAATAAAGATTTCAGAATCAATTTCAACACAGTACATGTTTTTCCCGATTTCACCTACTCCACCAAGAGCAAATACTTTAACAGACTCATTCTCTTTTCTCTTCATGTTGTTGCCTGGTTTAAAAATCTTTCAAACACTGATTTCACTAAAATTGCAGAGACACCAGGGGAAACTCTACAACCACCATATATTCACCGTCCAAGACGAATGTCCTTACCGTTATGCGATATCATGTCCTTGTTTATTTTTTAAACCAGGTTTCACCTCTCTTTCATTATATAAATCAAATATCTTATTCGATATGATATGAAAATGTAATCAAATTATAATTTTTACCAATTTTGCTAAGCATACCCGTACTAAGCTACTTAGCCATATTATACCTGATACAAGAAATAGAACACAAGTTAAATCGTGCGAAAGAAAAAGGAAAAGAACGCATTCCCAACAAACTTATCGAACTGATGTCCTTTATATTTACTCCGATTTCGTACCCCATATCGTTTTAAAGAAATAGCTATAAATACTCTAAATTTATTTCATAATATAGATTTTAAAGACTTATTTTTCTAGAATTGAACAAAAATACTTATAAAATGGAGTTTTTTTATGAATTACGTCATATTTGAAGTAATTACTCTCAAAAATAGAATTGGTACTTTATTACGTTTATATAAGCGTTCATTCTATAAATAACTATGACTTTTTAATTCCTTTAAAGGGTTAAGATTATTTTCTTTTACATGTTGCAATATATAATGAAAAACCAGTTAATGATCTTATAAAAACATATATAGGCAAGATAAGAAAAGAGAGGGAAAGACTTTCATACAAATAAAAAATGACCTAGTTCTATACTAGGTCATTTTTTATTAACGAGGGATAGATTGCATAACAGATTGTAACGTTACTCTTTCTTCTTCTGTTAATGGAAGAAGTGGTAAACGTACAGAACCTACATCTAATCCAACCATTTGTAACGCTGTTTTTACTGGTGTTGGACTTGGCGCCATAAATAATGAATCCGTTACTCTTACAAGTAATTGATGTAATTTTTGCGCCTTCTTAAATTCACCTGCTTGGAACGCTGCAATCATTTCTTGCATTTCATTTCCGATAACATGAGATGCTACAGAAACGATACCTTTCGCTCCAACTGCCATAGCTGGTAGCGTTAAACCGTCATCACCGCTGTATACTGCAAAGTCGTCCGCTGTTTTTTCAATGATTTCTGTCATTGTTAACACATCGCCGCCTGCATCTTTAATCGCAACAATGTTTTCTATTTCTGATAAACGAACAACTGTATCAACGGAGATTTGTACAATAGATCGTCCTGGAACGTTATATAGCATAACCGGAAGCGGCGTGCTTTCAGCAATTGCTTTAAAGTGCTGATACATTCCTTCTTGACTCGGTTTGTTATAATACGGTGCTACTAGCATTACTGCATCAACACCAACCTCTGTTGCCTTTTTTGTTAAGTCAATAGAAGCATGCGTATTATTACTACCTGTTCCAGCGATTACGGGCACCCTTTTATCGACAACAGATACGACATGGCGATATAACGCTACTTTTTCTTCTGAAGTTAATGTAGGAGATTCTCCTGTCGTTCCTCCTACCACGATTGCTGTTGTACCGTTATCAATTAAATAATTTACCAATTTCGTTGTCTTTGCAAAATCGATATTGCCGTTTATATCAAACGGTGTTACCATCGCGGTTGCAATTGTCCCAAAATCTATCATGGTCTCACTCCTTATTGTTCCAGTTGCTTTTCTTTTGAAAGCTCAAACGCACTATGTAATGCATTTACAGCCTCCACTAAATCAGTTTCTTTTACAAGAACCCAAATAGTTGTATGACTATCTGCTGATTGCAGAATTTGAATACCTTTTTCAGCTAAAGCTGTAACGATTTTCGCAGTAACCCCTGGGTATCCTGCCATTCCAGCTCCTACAATAGATACTTTCGCACAATGCTCTGTCACAATTGGCTCATATCCAAGGTTTTGTAATAGTTCAACTGCACGATTTGATACATTATCACTCACCGTATAAGCTACCCCAGTAGGTGAAATGTTAATTAAATCGACACTGATTCCTTCATTCGCCATTTCTTTAAACACATGCTGCTGCAAATCATATGCTGTTTCTTTTGCAAGTACTTTAATTTGCGTCACATTTGATACATGTGCAATACCTGTAACAGGACGTTCTTCTACATCACGGCCTTTTGTAGCGCCGTCAGATGCTGAAATAAGCGTACCTTCACTATCAGAGTACGTAGAACGTACACGAAGCGGTACTTTTGCATGCATCGCAATTTCAACTGCACGTGGATGAACGACTTTTGCACCTTGGTATGCCATGTTACAAATTTCGTTATACGTTACAGTTTGAAGATGACGTGCATCTTTTACAATGCGAGGATCCGCAGTCATCACACCTTCTACATCTGTGAAGATATCGATATATTCAGCATGAAGCGCAACACCTAAAGCTGAAGCTGAAGTATCACTACCTCCGCGTCCAAGTGTTGTCGTATCACCTTTTTTCGTTTGTCCTTGGAATCCTGTCACAACGATTACATCTACATTTTCTAGCTCTTCGTGTATACGATCACAATTCATTTCAATAATCTTAGCATTTGTAAAATCATCATTTGTTACAAAACCAGCTTGTGCACCATTTAATGCCGCCGCTTTTATACCGTTCTCATTTAACATGTTAGAGAAAACGATTGCTGAGATTAATTCTCCGCATGATAATAATAAATCTTGCTCACGATTAGAAATGTGAGATTCCTCTTGATTTACAAGACTTAACAACGTATCAGTTGCATATGGTTCACCTTTACGACCCATAGCAGATACGACAGTCACTACTTTATAACCCGCATCTAGCGATTTTTTTATATGATGAAGCGCATGCTTACGTCCATTTTCATCACGTACAGATGTGCCACCAAATTTTTGAACAATAATTTTCATATTTTGCACCTTCTCTTAGCCGTTTACACTAATTGTAATTTTACTAAGCGCTCTGCAATTTGAACAGAATTCCATGCAGCGCCTTTTAATAAGTTATCAGATACGACCCAAAGATGGAATCCTTTATCGTTATTTAAATCTTTACGGATTCTTCCAACGAATACTTCGTTTTTACCTACTGCAGTAGCTGGCATTGGATATAATTGCTCTTCTGGGTTATCTTGCAGAACGATACCTTCCGCATTTGCAAGTAAGTTCTTTAATTCCTCTACTGTTACGCCCTCTTTTTCTACTTCAATGTAAACAGACTCAGAGTGACCTGATACAACTGGTAAACGTACACATGTTGCCGCTACTTCTAGCTCTGGCATATGCATAATTTTTTTCGTTTCATTAATCATTTTCATTTCTTCAAATGTAAATCCATTATCTTGGAACTTATCAATCTGTGGAATCGCGTTGAAAGCAATTGGGAAATGTTTCTTATCACCTGATACAGGTAAAACATTCGCCTTCACTTCTTCACCATTTAAGATTGCTTGTGATTGTTCATGAAGTTCTTCAATCGCTGCCGCACCAGCACCTGATACAGCTTGATATGTGGAAACGATTACTCGTTTTAAACCATATTGCTGACGAACTGGCTCAAGAGCTACTACCATTTGAATTGTAGAACAGTTTGGATTTGCAATAATACCGTTATGTTCTTTTAAGTCGTTTTCATTTACTTCAGGTACAACAAGTGGCACGTTTTCTGTCATACGGAATGCACTTGTATTATCAACAACAATCGCACCGCGCTTTGCTGCTTCTGGCGCTAATTGTTTTGATACAGATCCACCAGCACTAAATAGTGCGATATCTACTCCTTCAAAACTTTCAGGAGTTGCCTCTTGAACTGTAAATTCTTCGCCTTTAAATACAAGTTTCTTACCTGCAGATCGTTTAGATGAAAGTAACGTTAACTTCCCGATTGGAAATTCTCGTTTCTCTAAAGTATTTAACATTTGTTCACCAACTGCGCCGGTTGCTCCAACTACAGCGACATGAAAAGTTTTTTGCTTTTCCATCACTATGCCCCTTTCTAGATACCAATCCTTCTATAACTTAGAATGAGAAGGAGTATAGAATACCCCTTCTAATCTTAATAACGTTAATTTTATCATATTCTACAGTAAGAATGATGGTTTCATCAAAAATTGTCCGTTTTTTTTCGTTTTTTAATTCATATATCTGAATTTTTCTACGACAACCGGTTGCAATTGCTTCCCTTGCAGTGCTTCTAATACTGTATCTTCAAGCAGCTCCATGCGTGCTACCATTGAGTTCGGTTTTTTCTCTGGTGCGTCTTGACCGAATGGGACGAAGTAGATGTTTTTTGTGGCCATTAGGCGCATGAGATTTACTCCATTAAGCCCTAAAGCATCATTCGTCGAAACGGCTAATACGACAGGCTTGCCATTTCTTAGCGTCGCTTTTGCTGCCATTAGTACTGGAGAGTCTGTCATTGCATTCGCAAATTTACTCATAGAATTTCCTGTTAAAGGAGCAATTACCATACAATCTAATGGGATTTTAGGTCCAAGTGGTTCTGCGCCAACGATTGAATTAATCGCTTTAAAACCTGTTACTTCTTCAATCTTTTTAATCCATTCTGCCCCTTCGCCAAATCTCGTATTTGTTGATTGAACAGTGTAAGAAACAACTGGACGCACTTCAGCTCCCTCAGCAATTAACTTTTCTAAATGAGGCATTACTTCTTCGTACGTACAATGTGAACCCGTAAAACCAAACCCTATTCTTTTCCCTTTTAAATTCATTCCCCATTCTCCTTTCTTGCGATTACATCTTCTGCTAATAACTGAGAAAGAACGTTCGCTAAAATTTGTCCTGCTGTTTTTGGAGCAACAATACCTGGTAATCCAGGTGCTAACAACGCTTTGACTCCTCTTTTTTCTGCATATCTAAAGTCGGTACCGCCTGGTTTAGAAGCTAAATCAATTACTAACGTATGAGCCGGCATTTTTGAAATGACATTCGCTGTCACAACGAGATGCGGAATTGTATTAATGACAATATCGATATCCCCTACTTCTTTCTCAATGTTCTGCATATGAAAAGGAGAAAACATCATTTCTGTAATACGTGCAATATGTTCCGATCGTCTTGCTCCAACTTTGACATGGGCTCCTAATGATTGAAATGCTCTGGCAACGCTCATCCCTGTTCTACCAAATCCTAAAACCATTACATTAGAACCATGAATTGTATAGTCGGTATGTTGAATTACCATCATTAATGTACCTTCTACAGTTGGTATAGAATTGTAGATTGCCACATCATCACGATCAAATAATTTAATTAGTTTACGGTTTGTAGTAGATACGAGATTTTCCAAGTAAGGCGTACCAATACCTGAATATATAGTAAAATGTTCTGGTGTATTTTCAATTTGTTCTTTCGTTATAGAAACTTTTTCATTTGAAAAAATAGTATCTACTTCTCCCTTGGCATTTGTACCTGCAACTGGCAAAATAATTGCATCTAAAGAAGTGAAATCTAAATTTTGTATACTTTCTTTTGCTGCCCCTGTGAAGCCATGGTCTAACTGATCAAACCCTATCAATGAAAGTTTCGCATCCAATTCAACGAGCTTGCGAATTACTTCTAGCTGTCTTGCATCTCCTCCTATGACAGCAATATGCATCTCAGTCAACATTCCCTAATTCACCTTCTTTTTCTGTCATTTATAAGAAAAGTGCCTACTTTTTCTTTTTCCTCCACATCATATGTAATGTACGAGTTTTAGGTGATTGAAAAACAAAAAGCACCTATCATGTATCCCGCTATTTGTATGTAGGAAGGCCCTACCTCAAAATTCGGCATAGGAAAGATATTCTGTTGGATTTTGCTCTGAGTAAAATGAACAAAAAAAGATGACCAAAATGGCCATCTTTCACTTCGAATTTGAACGATCTGTAATATCACAAAGAATCATATCATGCCCCACTTTTTTAATTTGCCTCCATGCTACTCTTATTTCTTGTGGTTCCTTTTTGAAACCTCCCCATTTCCCAGCAGGTATAATAAGAGCCTGTATTTGTCCATCCTTCTCATCAACCTCTAAATCCACATAACCTAAAACCCCCATTTTTTCTGCTCTTTCTAAATTAACAATTTCTTTCCCACTTAGTTCACTTAATCGCATACTCTCTCCCCCTACCCAAATTATTCATTTAAGTTATCCATAATTAGTACCTATTCTATATACCCACAAAAAATAACCGTATCTCATTTAAAAGAGATACGGTTATTTTTAAATCATATATAGTAATTACAGTTTTATTCCTTTTGGAAGTTTTCCATCTGGACTAATTAATGCTGCAGAAAATTCATCTGTAAACATGTTACGAATTAACTCATCTACATTTTCTTTTGTTACCGTGTTTACACTTTCAATAATCTCATCAAGTGAACGGTGCTTACGAAGTAGCAATTCATTTTTACCATTACGGCTCATACGACTATTCGTACTTTCTAAACTTAACATTAAGTTTCCTTTTAATTGCTCTTTACTATTCATAAGCTCTTTTTCTGTAATACCTGTATTTTTCAATGTTTCTAATGTTTCTTGCATTGTTTCATACAGTGTATCCAATTGTTGGCTACCTGTTCCACCATACAGCGTTAACATACCTGTATCTTCATAAGAAGAATGGTAAGAGAATACTGAGTAAGCTAACCCGCGTTGCTCACGTACTTCTTGGAATAAACGGCTACTCATACTACCGCCTAAAACGTTATTTAATACAATTAAGTTATAAATATCTTCGTGTCCCATTTGTAAGCCTTTATATCCTAAACATAAATGAGCTTGTTCTGTTTCCTTTTTACGTGCTACCTTATTAAAATGGAAAATTGGGCTATGTACTTGTTCACGGTTTGTCGTTCCTTCATAACTACCGAAATATTGCTCTACTGTTTGTAAAAAGGCTTCATCAATATTTCCTGCAATTGATACAACTACATTTTCAGGTGTGTAATGATCCTTAATATATTGACGTAGCGTATCACCTGTAAACGTATTAAGCGTTTCTTCTGTTCCTAAAATAGGATATCCAAGCGGATGCGTTTCATATGTTGCTTTCGTTAACATATCATGCACAATATCATCTGGAGCATCTTCGTACATTTTAATTTCTTCACATACGACATTCTTCTCTTTTTTCAGTTCTTCTTCATCAAATGTTGAATTAAAGAACATATCTGCTAATACATCTAAAGCATATTTAGCATGCTCATCTAGCACTTTTGCATAGTAACAAGTGTATTCTTTTGAAGTAAAAGCATTCACTTGCCCACCAATGCTATCAAATGATTCTGCAATTTCACGTGCACTACGTGTTTCTGTTCCTTTAAAGAACATATGCTCTAAAAAGTGAGAAATCCCGTTATTTTTTTCATTTTCATTTCTTGATCCTGCATGGATCCAAATACCAATCGCAACCGATCTTACAGTTGGTATATTCTCCATAACTATTCTTACACCATTTTTACAAGTATATTTTTTAATCAAAAACTTTCCTCCTACTGCCAGTTTCTCTAAATAAGTGCTATTATTTAATGATAACAAGTTTAAGGATGAATGTCATGCAAATGTATTTAATCTACACGTTTTTCATCCAGTAATTCTGTTATATTCCCTACTTTATATCCTTGTTCCTTCAATTTTGTAATCATTGTATCTAATGCTTCTGTTGTGGACGAAGTAGGATGCATTAATACGATAGCACCTGGATGTATTTTTCTCATTACTCTCTGCAATAGTACACCTGGCTCAGGTCGCTTCCAATCAATTGTATCAACAGTCCACATAATCGTTCCCATTTGAAAATCATCTGCAATTTTCACGACTTCATCCCGAAAACTTCCACTCGGCGGTGCAAACCATCTTACCTTTTGATTCGTAGCTGCTTCGATCATTCGATTTGTTTTTTGTAACTGATCTCTTATTTCATCAGACGATAACGTTTTCATATTAGGGTGTGTGTAAGAATGATTTCCAACTTCTTGATTTGCATCGACAATCATTTTTGCAAATCGTAAATTTTCTTTCACCCAACGTCCTTCTAAAAAGAAAGTCGCCTTCACATCATGCTTTTTCAATATTTCTAATATACGAGGCAAATATTCATTTCCCCATGCCACATTTATTGTTAACCCGACCATCTTTTTATCCGGATGACCTCTATAAATTGGTGCTGGTGATAAATCTTCTAAGTGGACACTCGGTGATACTTCCTTGAATTCAAGATGTTTTTGATCAAACTGCTTTAATTTCTTCATATTGTTATAGGATGCTTCCATATCAACTTGTCTTCCATTATATCCTGGTGTTGCTTTCCATATCTTATCAATCATCGCATTTTGCGGTGCAATCTCATATTGTTTTGCATGCTTTTGAATTTCTTCATATAAGTGATCCTGTGCAAAAACAGAATAAGAACCTGCACTGACATATAAAAAGAATATACATATGTATGCCAATATACGAGTTTTCATATAAACCCTCCCATTAACTATATAAAAAACCATTTTTCTTCTTATCTTTGTTAATTTGAGCGTTATAATGAAAACTATACCTATACTGACATAAAAATATATGCAAATCATATTTTTACATAACAAAAAAAGCCAGTTAAACTGGCTTTTGCTTATTGCTGCTCTTGTTTGTTTTCTTCTTTAGCAGCTTCTTTTTCTTGCTCTTCTTTTAGCAATACTTTTCTAGATAAATTCACGCGACCTTGCTTGTCAATCTCGATAACTTTAACTGTAATTACATCACCGATTTTCACAACGTCTTCTACTTTACCTACACGCTCAAGTGCAAGTTCAGAAATGTGAACTAATCCATCTTTACCGCTGAATAATTCAACGAAAGCACCGAATTTCTCAACACGTTTCACTTTTCCTTCGTAGATTTCACCTACTTGTACTTCGCGAACGATATCCTCGATAATTTTCTTAGCTTTATCGTTCATTTCTTGATTTATTGAAGAAATGAATACTGTACCATCTTGCTCGATGTCAATTTTAACGCCAGTTTCTTCAATAATTTTATTGATTTGTTTACCGCTTGGTCCGATAACGTCACGGATTTTATCCGGGTTAATTGTCATTGTAATAATCTTTGGAGCGTACGCTGATAATTCAGTGCGTGGCTCTGCAATTACAGATAACATATGATCTAGAATGTGCATACGACCAACTTTCGCTTGTTGTAATGCCTCTTCTAAAATTTCACGAGATAGACCATCGATTTTAATGTCCATTTGTAGTGCAGTTACACCGTGTGCTGTACCTGCTACTTTAAAGTCCATATCACCTAAATGATCTTCCATACCTTGAATATCAGTTAAAATTGTGTAATGCTCACCTGATTTAACTAGACCCATTGCAATACCTGCAACTGGAGCTTTAAGTGGAACACCAGCATCCATCATTGCTAAAGTACTACCACAAATACTCGCTTGTGAAGTAGAACCATTTGATTCTAATACTTCAGATACAAGACGTACTGTGTATGGGAAATCTTTTTCAGACGGAATTACAGGCTCAAGAGCACGTTCTCCTAGTGCACCGTGACCAATTTCACGACGACCTGGTCCACGCATTGGTCTTGTTTCACCAACACTAAATGATGGGAAATTGTAATGGTGCATAAAGCGTTTTGATTCTTCTACACCAAGGCCATCTAAAATTTGCACATCGCCTAATGCGCCTAATGTACAAATACTTAATGCTTGTGTTTGTCCACGTGTGAATAAACCAGAACCATGTGTACGAGATAAAATGCCAACCTCTGATGCTAATGGACGGATTTCGTCACCTTTACGGCCATCTGGGCGGATTTTCTCAACTGTAATAAGACGACGTACTTCTTCTTTTACAATTTTATATAAAATCTCATTTACTTGTCCTAATGTATCAGCATCAGCTTCTTGCGCTTCGTAATGCTCAATTACACGCTTTTTCACTTCGTTAATTGCATCTTCACGTGCATGTTTCTCATGTACTTGAATTGCAGAATGCATATCCTTCTCAGCCATTTCACGTACAGCTTGGTTAAGATCAGCGTCAACTTCATAAAGTTTCACTTCTGATTTCTCTTTACCTACAGCTTGTACAATCTCTTCTTGGAATGCAATTAGACGTTTAATTTCGTCATGACCAAACATAATTGCTTCTAACATTGTTTCCTCAGGCACTTGATCTGCTCCTGCTTCAACCATGTTAATTGCATCTTTCGTACCAGCTACAACAAGGTGAATATCACTTTGTTCTTGCTGTTCTACTGTTGGGTTGATAACGAATTCGCCGTTAATACGACCAACTGTTGCACCCGCGATCGGACCTTCAAATGGAATGTCTGAAATCGATAACGCTAATGAAGAACCAAGCATAGCTGCCATTTCAGAAGAACAATCTTGATCAACACTCATTACGATGCTGACAACTTGTACTTCGTTACGGAATCCATCTGCGAAAAGTGGACGAATTGGACGGTCGATTAAACGACTTGCCAAAATTGCTTTTTCACTTGGACGACCTTCACGTTTAATGAAACCGCCAGGAATTTTTCCGACTGCATATAAACGCTCTTCATAGTTTACTGTAAGTGGGAAGAAATCTACATTTTTTGCTTCTTTTGATGCAGTTGCTGTAGATAGAACCGCTGTATCGCCATATCTTACTAATACTGCTCCGTTCGCTTGCTTTGCAAGCTGACCTGTTTCAACTGTTAGCTGGCGACCAGCTAAATCTATCGAGAAGACTTGCTTTTCTTGACTCATTTAAGTACCCCTCTCAATTTAAAGTATTCAATTCTTCTATGTAAATGGATAGTATATCACAATATTCTACCTCTAGTATTACCGAAAATGAAGTAAGCTATAAAGAGTAGAAGATATATTTTTACCTAACAAAAAAGCGGGAATATTCCCGCTTCTTTGACTATCGACGTAAGCCAAGCTTTGTGATTAATTCACGGTAACGTGTGATATCGCTATTACGAAGGTAAGTTAGTAAGTTACGACGTTTACCAACCATCTTTAATAGACCACGACGTGAATGATGATCTTTCTTGTGAGTACGTAAGTGCTCGTTTAGAGTGTTAATTTGCTCCGTTAGGACAGCAATTTGAACCTCTGGAGAACCAGTATCAGTCTCATGAGTTCTAAATTGTGCAATGATTTCATTTTTACGCTCTTGTGTTAAAGCCATCCTATTTCACCTCCTATTAATTAAACCCCCGATTACCTAGCAAGCGTCGGTGAGTCGCAATGCCAAGCAATGGTTGTCATAAAGTACATAACATAGAATACTACTTTTCATTTGAAAAAGCAAGTATATTATTTTCGTTCGCAAAATATTCTTGTGCTGTTTTCTTATCTTTTGCGATTTGTTCAACTAACTCATCGATGCCATTGAATTTCTTCTCTTCTCTTATACGCATATGCCACTCTACTGTAACATTTTGATCATATATGTCTTTGTTAAATTCAAATAAGTGCACTTCAATAGATAGTTGGCGCTCATCTTCTTTAAAGGTTGGTTTATATCCAATATTACATACACCATCGTACCATTCATCGTGAACTTTTAATCTCACTGCATAAACACCTACAGGTGGTAATAGATACTCATCACTTAAACCTACATTAGCTGTTGGGAAACCAATTTGACGTCCACGTTTATCACCGTGTACAACCGTTCCTCCTACTGTATATGCTCTACCTAAAATAGATGGAATTTGCTCCATTTCGCCATTTCGAATTAACTTTCGTAATGCCGTAGAACTTACTTTCTCTTCTTGAAATTCAACTTTTTCAATCACAGTCTGTGTAAACTCCCCTCTTGCATGAAATGGTAAAGTCTCCATCTTTCCTTTTCCTAAACGTCCATATGAATAATCAAACCCTGCTACTACATGCTTTACATTTAAACCAATAATATAATCATCTACAAATTGTTGTGGCAATAAGCCTGCAAATGATTCATCGAATTTAACAACATATAATATATCGATTCCTAAACTCTCGACTATTTTTTCTTTATCACACATTGGTGTAATATACTCCGCATGCGCTTCCTTTTTACCTAAAACAACAGATGGATGCGGATAAAATGTCATCACTGCACTTTTATATCCCTTTTCATCCGCTATTTGTTTCGCAGTTCGAATCACACATTGATGTCCTAAATGAATGCCATCAAAAAATCCTAATGCCATTACAGTAGGTGGTAATTCTAATTTATTTTGTTCATGTGGATGAGTTAAATGAATAAGTTTCACGCTTGAATTCACCTTTTTCTGTAATAATCCTTCCAATAATTCATTATAGCTTTAGTTCTTGATTATTCACAAGTACTTTCATCGGCTTTAGCATACCAGGGTGCTTTGGATGGTGCTCATAAATTGCAAGGCAACGATCGTTTTTATCAAACACTGTTATAAATGGCGCCGTTATTTGCAATTCATTTTTTAAGAACATACCATTCTTTATTTTTTCTGCTTGCTTTTCATCTACAACCATTTTTGGGAATTTACTTAATGCTTCATCAATTGAAATGAAGATAGACTCTACTGTTCCATTTTGCACGTTTTCCTCAATTTCTTCAAATGATATGCAATCCTCTAATAAAAATTCACCAGAAGCCGTTCTTACAAGGTGTGACATATGTGATGGAAAACCAAGTTTTTCACCAATCATTACCGCTAATGTTCTTACATATGTTCCTTTACTACACGTTACACGGAAACGGAATGAAATATTTTCTCCTTCAAACACTTCACGATCATCTAGTAATACAAATTCATGAATTGTAATTGTACGAACTGGACGTTCAACCTCTTGTCCTGCTCTTGCATATTCATATAATTTTTTTCCGTTAACTTTTACAGCCGAAAACATCGGAGGCATTTGCTCAATCGTACCTGTTAATGTGGCAAGAACCTCCTCCACTTCTTTACGAGTAATAACACGATCTACATGTTTCGTTTCCACAACTTCACCTGAAGCATCTTCAGTTGTTGTTGAAAACCCTAATGTTACTTCACCTTCATATGTTTTCGTTTCACTTGTTAAAAATTGTGCAATCTTCGTTGCTCGTCCAACACAAATAGGCAATACTCCTGTTACATCTGGATCTAATGTTCCTGTATGACCAATTCGTTTTTCACGCAATATCTTTCTTAATTTAAATACACAATCGTGTGATGTCATGCCTTTTGGCTTATGTAATAATACTACACCTTCCATATATGTTCACCTCATCGTAATTCTTTCATAATCATTACCTAAAACTTATTTTACATTGAAAAAATGGATAGACAAATGTCTATCCATTATTCTTCACGTTTACCTTCTTTATTAATTTCATGTAAAAGTGTATCAATTCGATGACCATATCCGATAGATTCATCAAATTCAAAGGAAATTTCAGGCGTTTTACGAAGACGAATACGTTGGCCAATTTCTGAACGAATGAAGCCTTTTGCCTTCGCTAAACCTTTTAGTGTACTTTCTTTCTGCTCTTCATCACCTAAAACAGAAATATACACTGTAGCAATTTGTAAATCTCCACTCACTTGTACATCTGTTACAGTAACAAATCCGACACGTGGATCTTTAATTTTACGACTGATGATGTCGCCTAATTCTTTTTTCATTTGCTCGCCTACACGGTTTGCACGTAATTTCATAACTCTTCACCTCATTCAATACCATTCCAATTGTGTTATCGTACGTTCAATTCCAGGAAATGAATCGATATATTCAAGTACACGATTCATTTCTTTTTCACAAATAACACGATTTGAGGATACGGAAACAATCGCAATTTCTGTACGTTGCCATACATCTTGATGCCCTACTTCTGAAACAGCTACGTTATAACGCTGTTTCACACGAGTTAACACCCGTTGCAAAATTGCTCGTTTCTCTTTTAAAGAATGCACATCGTAAATCATACACTCAAATGAGAGAGAAGCGATAATCATCGCTTCACTTCTTCCATAATGTACGCTTCAATGATGTCCCCTTCTTTAAGATCGTTGTATTTCTCAATTGTAATACCACACTCATAGTTTTGAGCAACTTCTTTTACGTCGTCTTTGAAACGTTTTAACGTATCAAGTTGACCTTCATAGATTACCACACCATCACGGATAATACGCACGCCGCTATCACGTGTAATTTTACCATCTGTTACGTAACAACCTGCGATTGTTCCAACTTTTGTTACTTTAAACGTTTGACGTACTTCTGCTTGACCGATTACTTTTTCTTCAAATTCTGGATCTAGCATACCTTGCATCGCTGCTTCGATCTCTTCGATTACTTTATAAATAATGCGGTGTAAACGAATATCAACGTTCTCTAATTCAGCTGTACGCTTCGCATTTACATCTGGGCGTACGTTAAATCCAATTACAATTGCATTAGATGCAGAAGCTAAAATGATATCAGATTCTGTAATCGCACCTACGCCTGTATGGATAATTTTAACTTTAACACCTTCAACATCAATTTTACGAAGTGATGCTGCCATTGCTTCTACAGAACCTTGTACGTCCGCTTTCACAATTAAGTTAATTTCTTTTACATCGCCCTCTTGGATTTGTTGGAATAAATCTTCAAGGCTTAATTTAGATTTCTCACCACGTTGAGCAAGTAACGCTTCTTGTGCACGTGATTCACCGATTTGACGAGCTTTCTTCTCATCAGCGAATGCCATGAAACGATCTCCTGCTTGTGGTACTTCGTTTAAACCTGTAATTTCAACAGGAGTTGATGGACCAGCAACTTTTACACGACGACCAATATCACTTACCATTGCACGAACACGACCGAATGTAGTTCCAACAACGATTGGATCTCCTACTCGAAGCGTACCGTTTTGAACAAGTAATGTCGCAATAGTTCCTTTACCTTTATCAAGCTGGGCTTCGATTACAGTACCAGTTGCATAGCGGTTTGGATTTGCTTTATACTCTTCTACTTCACTTACAAGAAGAATCATTTCTAGTAAGTTGTCAATTCCTTCGCCTTGAATCGCAGAAATTGGTACGAAAATTGTGTCTCCGCCCCATGCTTCTGGAACTAATTCATATTCTGTTAGTTCTTGCATTACGCGATCAGGGTTCGCAGCTGGTTTATCCATTTTATTCACAGCAACAATAATTGGTACTCCTGCTGCTTTCGCATGGTTAATTGCTTCAACTGTTTGTGGCATAACACCGTCATCAGCTGCAACAACAAGGATTGTAATATCCGTTACTTGTGCACCACGAGCACGCATCGTTGTAAACGCCGCGTGACCAGGTGTATCTAAGAATGTAATTTTCTTGTCATTTACTTCAACTTGGTATGCACCAATATGCTGAGTAATTCCACCCGCTTCACCAGCAGTTACTTTAGAGTTACGGATAGAGTCAAGCAATGTTGTTTTACCATGGTCAACGTGTCCCATGATTGTAACTACAGCTGGACGCTCTTTTAAGTTCTCTTCATCATCTTGCTCATCGATGAATGTTTCAAACTCAGTTTCGCTTACAATTACTTCTTCTTCTACTTCAATACCGTAGTCGTTAGCAATTAACTCAATTGTATCTTTATCTAAATCTTGGTTAATTGTTGCCATAATTCCAAGCATGAAGAGCTTTTTAATAATTTCAGATGGCTCTTTGCTTAATTTCTTAGCAAGATCACCTACTGTAAGACTTCCAGAGAAAGTAATTTTATCTGGTGTTTCTACAGTTTGTGTTTGTTGTCTTCCAGCAAAGTTCTCTTGACGCTTATCTTCGTTTCCTTTGCCTTTTTTCTTTTTCTTATTGCTGTTCTTTTTACTACGAACAACTTTTTCTTCTACTTCAAACTCATCTGCAACAGAAGGTTTTTCAGCTTGATACTCATTATCTAATTTGTTTACTACTTCATCGTCTAACATTGTCATATGATTCGAAACCTCGATATTCATTTCTTTTAGTTTTGTCATAAGATCTTTACTTGAGATATTATGTTTTTTCGCATATTCATGCACTCGAATTTTACTCATACCTTCACCCCCGGTAATTTGTATCGAGCATGCTACGCAGCTTTTTCGCAAAGCCTTCATCTAACACAGCTACAACGACTCGCTCATCTCTCCCAATCGCATGCCCTAATTGTTGTCGATTTTCGACCTTTCTCATTGGTACGTTGTAGTACGTCGTTTTATCCGTGATACGCTTTGTAGTATTTACTGACGCATCCTCAGATAGCAACACAAGTTTTGCCTTGCCACTTCGTACTTCCTTTAAAACGAGTTCTTCACCCGAAATAATTTTTCGAGCCCGGTTTGCTAGTCCTAAAAACGATTTCCAATCGGACACTTATTTCGACTCCTTCTCAACAAGCTCAAGAAGTTCTTCATAAAGAGAACTGTCGATTTTCGCTTTTAGATGATGTTCCAAAACATTTTTCTTTTGAGCTTGAAGAATGCTTTCTTTATCTTTTGATAAATAAGCACCTCGTCCTGATTTCTTTCCAGTTAAATCAATAGACACTTCTCCCTCTTTGGAACGAACAATGCGAACGAGCTCTCGTTTTGATTTCATTTCTTGCGTTGCAACACATTTTCGTAACGGAACTTTTCGATTGCTCATACTCATCACCTCTATTCGATTTCGTCTTCAACAGAATCGAATCCGAATGCGACTACGCTATCTTCTTCTGTTACAATACCAAGTTGTTTCGCATCAGACTCACTCTTAATATCAATTTTCCAACCTGTTAATTTAGCTGCAAGACGTGCATTTTGTCCACGTTTACCGATAGCTAATGACAGTTGGTGGTCTGGAACAACAACTGTTGTTGCTTTTTCTTCTTCATCTACAAGTACTTTCACAACTTGTGATGGGCTTAAAGCATTGGCAACATATTCTACTGGATCATTTGACCAGCGAACGATGTCAATCTTTTCACCTTTTAGTTCGTCTACAATGCGTTGTACACGTTGTCCTTTCGGTCCTACACAAGAACCTACTGGATCTACATCAATGTTCTCTGCATGTACAGAGATTTTAGAACGATCTCCTGCCTCACGTGCTACAGAACGAATTTCAACCGTTCCATCATAGATTTCAGGAACTTCCATTTCGAATAAACGTTTTAAAAGACCAGGATGTGTACGTGATACGTAAATTTGTGGTCCTTTTGTTGTTTTTTCTACTTTCGTAATGAATACGCGAATACGATCATGTGGTTTGTATTGTTCGTTTGGCATTTGCTCACTTACAGGTAATAAAGCTTCTACTTTTCCTAAGCTTACATAGATGAAACGAGCATCTTGACGTTGTACGATACCAACCATGATATCTTCTTCACGGTCACTAAACTCAGAGTAAATAACACCACGCTCAGCTTCACGCACTCGTTGTGTTACAACTTGTTTTGCAGTTTGTGCTGCAATACGACCGAAATCTTTTGGTGTTACTTCAATTTCTAGTACGTCACCATCTTGATAGTTTGGATTAATTTGTCTTGCTTCTTCAACAGAAATTTCAAGACGTGGATCAAACACATTATCAACAACGTCTTTACGTGCTAAAACTTGGATTGTTCCCACTTGTGGGTTAAAGCTCACACGAACGTTTTGTGCTTGGTTAAAATTGCGTTTATAAGCAGAGATTAACGCTGCTTCAATCGCATCAATAATAATATCTTTGCTAATTCCTTTTTCTGACTCTAATACGAGCAAGGCATCTAACAACTCAGTGCTCATGAAGATCCCCCTTCTAACTAAAACGTAACAGCAAGTCGCGCATTTGCAACTTTGTCCATTGGAATTTGGATTTCTTTTTTACGTGTTTTAATTGTTAATAATAGTGTAATTGTAGTACCATCGTAGGAAAGCATTTTTCCTTCAAACATCTTTTCACCATCAATCGGCTCATATGTTTTAATTGCCACTTGTTTTCCTACCGCTTGCTGGAAGTCTTTCTCTTTCTTTAATGGACGTTCTGCTCCAGGAGATGACACATCCAAAAAGTAAAGATGAGGAATTGGATCCTCTTTATCTAAAGCTTCGCTTAAACGTTCACTCACCGCACCGCATTCTTCAATGTCGACTCCCTTTTCAGAATCGATGAATACGCGTAAGAACCAGTCTTGTCCTTCTTTCACATACTCTACATCTACAAGTTCAAGATTTAACTCTTCAACAATTGGCTGCGCAAATGCTTCTACAACTTCTGTGACTTTCTTATCCATAAACAGCCTCCTTCCTGCCGCCATGTACCATTCACAAGAAAAGACCCCGTCCATAGAACGGTCTATCTTATTCTTTCTCGTTAGCTAACAAAAGCCCCTGCCGTTAAGCAGGGAATATCTGTCTTAGTATTACCAAATTTAAGAAGTAAAACTTGTAACAAAATATGTATATACGACAGAAATTTCTTACCTCTCCACATCAATAAAATGTAGATAGTAACACGAAAGAGTGGGTTTCCCCACTCTTCTTTTCACACAATATACATGACATGGTTATCTCGGTTAATAGTATACCATACCAAATGTTGATTTGCAAAGACTTTTCCTACCTATCAGAACAGCGATAACTGGTTTTGATCCGGCAAATCACCTAAACAACCTTGACTATCTAAATACTCAATAATTGTTTTCGAAACCTTACTACGCTGCTGCAAGTCTTCTTTTGATAAGAATTCTCCATTTTTGCGTGCTTCCACAATACTTAAAGCTGCGTTTGTACCAAGACCAGGCACCGCATTAAATGGAGGGATTAATGAGTCTCCATCAATAATAAAGTCTGTTGCATGTGAGCGATATAAATCCACCTTTTGGAATGAGTATCCACGCTCACACATTTCAAGTGTCATTTCTAGTACAGTCAATAAACTCTTCTCTTTCGGTGCTGCATCTAAACCTTTTTGCGCAATTTCATCAATTCTTGCACGTATAGATGCTGAACCTTTTGCCATCGCTTCTACGTCAAAGTCATCTGCACGAACCGTAAAGTATGCCGCATAGAATAAAAGCGCGAAATGTACTTTAAAGTATGCGATACGCACAGCCATAAGTACGTAAGCAGCCGCATGGGCTTTCGGGAACATGTACTTAATCTTCTTACATGAATCAATATACCAACCTGGTACATTATTACTTTTCATGTCCTCTTCCCATTCTTCTGGTACACCTTTACCTTTACGTACTGACTCCATGATTTTGAAGGCTAATGATGGGTCTAAACCTTGATAGATTAAATATACCATGATGTCATCACGACAACCGATAACTTCACTCAGCGTACATGTACCGTTATAAATTAACTCGTTTGCATTACCAAGCCATACGTCCGTACCATGTGATAACCCAGAAATTTGGACTAACTCTGAGAACGTCGTCGGTTTCGTCTCTTCTAACATCTGTCTTACGAATTTCGTACCAAACTCTGGTATACCAAGTGTACCTGTTTTACAGTTAATTTGTTCCTCCGTTACGCCTAACGATTCTGGCCCTGAGAAAATTTTCATTACTTCTGGATCGTCCGTTGGGATTGTTTTTGGATCAATACCACTTAAATCTTGTAACATACGAATAACTGTCGGATCATCGTGTCCTAGTATATCAAGCTTCAGTAAATTATCATGAATAGAGTGGAAGTCAAAGTGTGTTGTTCTCCACTCAGCACCTATTGAATCTGCTGGATACTGTATTGGTGAGAAATCAAAAATGTCCATATAATCTGGCACAACGATAATACCACCTGGATGCTGCCCTGTTGTACGTTTTACACCGGTACATCCTGCTACTAAGCGGTCAATTTCTGCATTTCGAATTGTTAAGTTATGATCATTTGCATAACCTTTTACATATCCATAAGCAGTTTTTTCCGCAACTGTACCAATCGTTCCTGCACGATATACATAATCTTCACCGAATAGTACTTTCGTATAGTTATGGGCACGTGGTTGGTATTCCCCGGAGAAATTCAAATCGATATCGGGTACCTTATCTCCTTTAAATCCAAGGAACGTTTCGAACGGAATGTCATGTCCATCTTTTACATATGGAATATTACAAGTTGGACATTCTTTATCCGGTAAGTCAAAACCAGAACCTACAGAACCATCATTAAAGAATTCTGATTGCTTACATTTCGGACATACATAGTGTGGTGGTAATGGATTTACTTCTGTAATTTCCATCATCGTTGCAACGAATGATGAACCTACCGATCCACGCGAACCTACTAGATATCCGTCTACTAACGATTTTTTCACAAGCTTATGTGAAATTAAATAAATTACGGCGAATCCATGCCCGATGATACTTTTTAATTCTTTTTCTAAACGAGCTTCTACAATTTCAGGTAACTCTTCACCATAAATGCTACGCGCCATTTTATAACTCATATCACGCGTTTCATCATCTGCACCTTCAATTTTCGGTGTATATAGATCATCTTTTACTGGATGAACATCACCAATTAATGATGCAATCTTTTGTGTATTCGTTACGACAATTTCTTTCGCTACATCTTCACCTAAAAATGAGAAACACTCTAACATTTCATCCGTTGTACGGAAATGTACAGGTGGTAATGAATGTCGGTTTAACGGATTCGCTCCACCCTGTGAACTTACTAAAATTTTACGATACATTGCATCTTCTGGATTTAAGTAATGCACGTTTCCTGTAGCCACAACTGGTTTATCTAACGTCTCACCTAGTTTTACTAAGTTAGAAATAATTGTTTTTAATTGTCCCTCATCTCGAACGAGTTCACGCTCTACTAAATGACGTAACACTTCTGGTGGCATTACTTCAATGTAATCGTAGAACTGCGCAATTTCTTCTACCTCTTCAGGAGCTTTTTGCATCATCGCCTCAAACACTTCACCTTTATCACAAGCCGTTCCTACTAAAATACCTTCACGATACTTTTTTAATAGTGATCTTGGTACTCGTGGTACACGGTAAAAGTAATTTAAATGAGAATATGAAACAAGTTTATATAAATTTTTCAATCCAACATCCGATGTAGCAAGTAATGTCATATGACTTGGACGCCCGCGCTTATATGCATCCCCTTGTCCCATACTATCGTTTAATTGATCGTGATATTCAAAACCTTTTTCAATTACATCTTTTAACATTTTCACTAGTAAGTATCCCGTTGCTTCTGTATCATAAATTGCACGGTGATGCTGAGTTAATTCAATGTCCATCTTTTTACACAACGTATTTAAACGGTGATTTTTCATTTCTGGGAATAAGAATCGTGCAAGCTCTAACGTATCTATTACTGGATTTTTTGTTTTTTCTAAACCAGCTTTTTTAAATCCTACGTTAATAAAGCCCATATCGAAGCTTGCGTTATGAGCAACAAGTGTATGGTCGCCCATCCATTCTTCAAACTTTTTAAACACTTCGTCCACTTCTGGTGCGTCGGTTAACATATCATCTGTAATACCTGTTAATTCAATGATCGTTGCCGATAATGGTTGATGCGGATTTGCAAAAGATTCAAAGCGGTCAATAATTTCGCCGCCTTTTACTTTTACAGCAGCTAACTCAATAACTGTATCATATACAGCTGATAAACCTGTCGTCTCAACGTCGAAAACAACATACGTTTCCTCTGCAAGTAAACGATGCGCTTCGTTATACGCTATTGGTACACCGTCATTCACTAAGTTTGCTTCCACACCATATATAACTTTAATTCCAGCTTTTTTCCCAGCTGAATATGCTTCTGGGAATGACTGTGCAACAGCATGGTCTGTAATGGCAATAGCCTCATGCCCCCATTTACCAGCTTGAGCAACAAGCTTAGAAACTGGAGTAACAGCATCCATTTGACTCATTGGCGTGTGAAGATGGAGCTCTACTCGTTTTTCACCTTCTGGTGCTTTATCTTTACGAGACGGTCCTGTTATTTCATTAATATCATTTGCAATCATTACTAAATCTCGAACAAATGTATCATTTTGAACAGAACCACGAGCCTTCACCCACATTCCTTTTTTCAAGGATTGTAGCATTGGAATATCTTCTTTATCACGTGAGAACATTTTGATCATAATCGAATCTGTATAATCCGTTATTTTTAAAGTTAATAACGTACGTCCACTACGAAGCTCTTTCGTTTCCACATGGAAGACATATCCTTGAACTGTTTTTCTTCTTTCTTCATCTTGAATTTCTCGCATTGGTGTAATCTCTTCATCTGGCTTAATAAGATACCCGAGTGTGATCGGCCCTTCATGCACAACGCTGCTTTCTTCAGCTTGCTTCTTCGCCATTTCTTCCATAGCTTGTATAACACGCTCGCGGTCTTCTTGCTGCGTTTGCTCACGAAACTTTTGCATTTCTTCTGTATTTTGCTGTATATGTGTGTCTAACTGGAAACGCGGGAATCCAAAAGCCTCGTATTGATCCCCTACTGGTTTCGCAACGTTTTTCTTTAAAGCAGTAGATTCCAGCTCATTATTCACATTTATAAGTAACTTCACTCCATTGACCTGCGGAAGCTGCTTCTTTAAATAAGCAAACATAGGTGAAAATGTAATTCGTTCCGTACAAAGTGGCCAATACGCCCTCACTTCTTCTTCAGTAAATTGTTTGTTCTCTGTTTCTAATGCAAATGTTGTTCTTGCAATATGAGAAAATGATTGCTTAAGCTTTGTTTCTAGCAATTCATATAATTCTGTAGGCAAAATACGTGGCACTTGTAAATTAAAATGCCAACTTTTATTCGCTTTATCGATAACGAGCCTTTCAATACCACCGCCTTGTAAATATTGATTTATAAGGTCGTCTGGTATTTGCAACTGCTGGAGCAAAATTTGAAATCGCTCTTTTTGTTCATTTGTTAAAGACATAAGCACTCTCCTTCCATTTGCTATTATAAATTGAAACGTACTACAAAGAAAGATTTCTCCCTTCTTCTTTTACAAAATACGTTTACAAAGAAAGAGAAGGTACCTCATTACGAGGTACCTCTTCCTATTTTAAAATATTAGCAATATATGTTTGAAGTTCTTCTACTTTTACTTCTTCAGACTCACCTGTAGCACGTACTTTCACTTCTACAATACCTTCGTCTGCTTTTTTACCAACTGTCACGCGAACTGGAAGGCCGAATAAATCAGCATCAGCAAATTTAACACCTGCACGTTCTGCACGATCATCTAGTAATACTTCATATCCTTGCTCTTGTAATGAGTTGTAGATGTTTTCACCCATTTCACGTTGTGCATCAGACTTCATATTCACTGGAATTACATGCACATGGAACGGTGCAACAGCTTTTGGCCAAACTAAACCGTTCTCATCATTAAACTGCTCTGCAATTGCTGCCACTGTACGAGACACACCAATGCCGTAACAACCCATAATAAGTGGTTGTGTTTTTCCGTTTTCATCTAGGAATGTTGCGTTCATTGCTTCACTATAACGAGTTCCTAATTTAAATACATGACCAACTTCAATTCCGCGTGCGAAAAGAATTGTTCCGTTTCCGTCTGGAGATTGGTCTCCTTCTTGAATGAATCGTAAATCCGTATATTGACTTACTTTAAAGTCACGTTCTGGATTTACATTTACATAATGGAATCCTTCTTCGTTCGCTCCTGAACATCCGTTGACAATTGATGCTACAGCGTGATCAGCAATAATTTCGATATCACCTGTTACACCAATTGGACCTAATGAACCAACTTCACAATTTAATAATTCTTTTACTTCTTCATGAGAGGCAAGCTCAACAACGGAAGCACCGTATACATTTTTCACTTTTACATCGTTTACTTCATGATCACCACGAACAAGTACCACTACTAATTTCTCATCTACTTTAAATACCATAGACTTAATGCACTTTTCAGCTTCGATGTTTAAGAATGCAGATACTTCTTCAATTGCTTTTTGGTCTGGTGTTGCTACTTTTTCAAGCTCTTTTTCTGCTTCGTCACTCTTCGTATACGTAGCTACAACAGGAGCCATTTCGATGTTCGCTGCATAATCAGATGTATCAGAGTATGCAATTGTATCTTCACCAACATCAGATAATACCATAAATTCATGTGTATCTTTTCCACCCATTGCTCCAGAATCAGCAATAACCGCACGGAAATTCAAGCCACAACGAGCAAAAATGTTAGAGTATGCTTTGTATAAGCGATCGTACACTTCATCTAAGCTCTCTTGCGTAGCATGGAAAGAGTATGCATCTTTCATTAGAAACTCTCTTCCACGTAATAAACCGAAACGAGGTCTTTGTTCATCACGGAATTTTGTTTGAATTTGATATAATGTTAACGGTAATTTTTTATACGATTTCACTTCATCACGTACAAGATCCGTAATTACTTCTTCATGTGTCGCTCCTAATGCAAATTCACGAGCGTTACGATCTTTCATACGCATTAATTCAGATCCGTAAGAATACCAACGACCTGACTCTTGCCATAATTCTGCAGCTTGCATCGCTGGCATTAATAATTCTACAGCACCTGCGCGCTCCATCTCTTCTCGAACGATACGTTCTACTTTGTGTAGTACTTTTAATCCAAATGGTAGAAAACTATAAATACCAGAAGCATTTTGACGCATAAAACCTGCACGAAGTAATAACTGATGACTCTTAATCTCCGCATCAGCTGGAACTTCACGTAATGTAGGACTAAATACCATACTTTGTTTCATTTATTCGCACCTCTTCATTTTACTCTTACACGCAGGAAAACCCCTCACCTCGAGTTAGGTGAGGGATTTTATTCTACGAGCTCTATTTCATTATAAGTTTCACTTTATTTTACAAGAAAAACTTACGAATGTCATTCCAAGTTACAACTAACATAAGTAACATTAATAATGCAAAACCAATAAAGTGAACCATTCCTTCTTTTTGACGGTCAATTGGTTTCCCGCGTAACGCTTCAATTAAGAAGAAGAACAAACGTCCACCGTCTAAAGCAGGAACTGGTAGTAAATTAAATAAACCAAGGTTAATACTTAAAACGGCTGCTAAATTTAATACACGCGTAAATCCATAATCTACCACTTGATCTGTAAGATTATAAATTCCTACTGGACCTGACAACTCATTAATAGAGAATTGACCCGTTACTAATTTCACAAGAGATTCAAAAATTAGTTTCGTCCAATAATATGTTTGTTCAAAACCTGATTTAATCGAACCCATTACTGTTTTCTCTACTGGAGTGTAAACACCAATTCTACCAATTTCTTCTTTACCTTCTTTATCAAGCGTTGGCGTTACTTTCACATTAAACTGTTCACTATCACGCTTTACTTGTAACGTAAGTTCTTTATTCGGGTTTTCACGTACAATGGTAACAACATCTTTCCATGTACTTGTGTTTTTCCCATCAATAGCTTGAATTGTATCATTTTCTTTTAATCCAGCTTGCTCTGCTGCACTATTCTCCATCACTTTTCCGACCATTGGTTTGTCAACAGGAACACCTTGTACAAATCCAAGAATCACAAAAATAACAAATGCTAAAATGAAGTTCATTGCAGGACCCGCAAAGATCGTTAAAGCACGTTGACCTAATTTCTTAGAGCCAAACTGTCTATTATACGGAGCAATTTGAATTTCTTCACCAGCAGTAATAATACGGGCCTTTTCATTCACTCGGAATGTTTGCAGCTCTTCCTCGTACTCTTCATAACCCGAAATTGTTAAATTATGCTCTAAATCAGATTGTTCGACTTCAATAACGCGAACATTTGGATACTTTTCATATCCATCAAAAACTAATTTTACAACTTCGTCTTTTTCGTTTAATACAAGTCCAACCTTTTTCCCAGGCTTTAACTCAACTGTATCTGCATCCTCGCCAGCCATTCTTACATAGCCGCCAAGGGGCAGTAATCGAATCGTATACACCGTTTCATTCTTTTCAAATGAGAATATTTTCGGACCAAAACCAATCGCAAACTCACGGCATAAAATACCTGCTCGTTTTGCGAAATATAGATGCCCTAGCTCATGGAAAAATACGAGTGCACCGAAAATTAATATAAAGGCAATCGCTGTATTCAATTCCATACCACCTTTGCTAAATTTGTTCCATCACAAACCGTCTTGTGGCTGCATCAATTTCCAGAATTTCCTCTAAGCTTGGACGTGCAATGACATTGTGATGGTTCATTGCTTTTTCAATGAGGTCTTCCACTGTCAAGAAACCAATTCTCTTTTGTAAAAAAGCTTCAACAGCTACTTCATTCGCTGCATTCATTACAGCTGGCATACTTCCACCTGTTTTTCCAGCTTCATACGCAAAGCGCAAGCAACGGAAACGTTCTTGATTCATTTTCTCAAAATGCAATGTACCCATTTCCCATAAATTTAACTGCTTTGTGTCTGAAAGAGGTAATCGATCAGGATATGTAAGTGCGTATTGAATTGGCACTCGCATATCAGGTGAGCCAAGCTGTGCCATCACACTACGATCTTCAAATTCAACCATAGAATGAATAATACTTTCTTTATGTAAAACAACATCGATTTGCTCATAAGGGATACCGAAAAGCCAATGTGCTTCAATTACTTCTAGCCCCTTATTCATCATTGTAGCAGAATCAATTGTAATTTTCGAACCCATTGACCAGTTTGGATGTCGAAGCGCATCTTCTACGGTCACATGATGCAATTCATCTCTCGTTTTATCACGGAAACTTCCACCAGAAGCCGTTATAATTAGTCGAGAAATTCTTTTTTCATTTTCACCATTCAAGCATTGAAAAATAGCTGAATGTTCACTGTCTACTGGAAGTAACGAAACATTATGTCTTCGCGCTGCTTCCATTACAAGATGCCCTGCAGTTACTAACGTTTCTTTGTTTGCAATTCCAATTGTTTTTTTCGCCTCAATTGCACGAAGTGTCGGTAACAACCCTACGCTACCTACAACAGCATTTACTACAATCTCCGCATCTGGATGTAATGCTACTTCTAAAAGTCCTTCACTACCATATACAATTTTTGTATTACCAGAGACAGCTTGTAATTTTAAAACATCTTCCTCTCTTTGCACAGAGACAATTTGCGGAGAAAATTCTTGAATGACTTTTACTGCATAGTCAATATTTTTCCCTACAGAAAAAGCAACGAGACGGAATTGGTCTGGGTGCGAGCGTAATACATCTAAAGTTTGTGTACCAATTGATCCGCTTGCACCTAATAAACTAATGTTTTTCATGACTCCAACCCCTCGTTCATTTATTAATTGTATTGTAATAAGAAGTAGAGAATTGGTAAAACGAATAACCAACTATCTGTTCGATCTAATATACCACCATGTCCAGGTAAAATTGTACCTGAATCTTTTACGCCATAATGACGTTTAAATGCAGATTGTACTAAATCACCAATTTGTCCAAAAATAGAAATGATAATTGTCAGCACAATTAAAATTACTACATTCGATTCCACTGGGAAGAACATGTTGTAAACAAGCGCCACAATAATTCCACAAACGATGCCGCCTAATGAACCTTCAATCGTTTTATTTGGACTAATTTCTGGCCATAATTTTCTTTTTCCTAATGCTTTTCCTACGAAATATGCACCTGAATCAGTAGCCCATATAACAAATAATGCGCAAAACACATATTTAATTCCTAAAATTCTCGTTTCATTCAAATATAAGAATCCCATTGCAACATATGTTGTCGCCATTAGTAAAAATGAAGCATTATCAAAAGTAAATGTATTCTTAGAAAGGACTGTATATGATAAAAGTAATAGAACAATCACAAATGTGATTTCTAATTTACCTAATCCAATCCAAGTAAACAGTTCTGATGCACTACTTGGAATTAAAATAATCCATAATAATACTGCAGCTAAAACTGTTGGTACTGAAATAAGCGTAAGCTTATTCATACGAATTAATTCATATAAACCTATAGAAGCAAGTGCATACACTAAAACCGTAAAAGGCACGCCACCGTAAATTACGATGGGAATGAATAGCGCGGCAGCAACCACTCCAGTAATAATTCTCTGTTTCACTACCAAACCCTCTCTTTCTACACGCCTCCGAATCTGCGCCCTCTATGCTGAAAGTCTGTAATCGCATTTAGCAAATGTTCCTCGGTAAAATCTGGCCAATACACATCTGTAAACCAAAATTCCGAATATGCAATTTGCCATAACATGAAATTACTAATACGTAGCTCTCCGCTCGTACGGATTAACAATTCTGGGTCAGGTAAAGAACTCGTCATTAGGTAGGAAGAAAGCATTTCTTCGCTTACATCTTCAACACGAACTTTTCCTTCCTCACTATCTTTCATCATATGTTGCACAGCAGAAACGATTTCATCTCGACTTCCATAGTTTAACGCGAAATTCAGAATTAATCCCGTATTCTCTTTCGTCTCTTCCATGGCCTTCTCCATCGCTCTGCGTGTATGCGTAGGAAGACGATCTTGTTGCCCTATTACACGGACTTGTACGTTCTCTTCAATCAATTCTGGTAAAAATGTACCTAAAAATTCTTCTGGAAGCTTCATTAAATAATCAACTTCCTTTTTTGGTCTTTTCCAGTTCTCAGTTGAAAAAGCATAAAGAGTTAATACTTTCACATTAAGTTTGCTTGCAAATTTTGTGATTTTCTTTACAACTTGCATGCCTTCATGATGTCCCGCAATACGAGGCATCGCTCTCCTCTTTGCCCACCTTCCATTACCATCCATAATAATGGCAATATGTTCTGGGATGTATCCTTTTTTCACTTCTTCAACGAGATGATCAAACGATGTGTCCTTTTTACCTTTAAAAAAAGGAAAGTTTTTAAACATCATTCATACCCTCCAACAAGCAGACGTATGCCTAAAAGTGTAAAAAGACCCCCTTAAGAAGAGGGTCATATTTGCGAAAGTATCGCTATTACACTTCCATGATTTCTTTTTCTTTGTTTTTTGCGATTTCGTCAACTTTTGCAATATATTTATCTGTTTCTTTTTGGATATCTTCAGTATATCCTCTTAAATCGTCTTCTGTAATCTCGCCAGCTTTTTCAAGCTTCTTAAGATCATCGTTACCGTCACGACGTACGTTACGAACAGCAACTTTTGCTTCTTCAGCATATTTTTTCACAACTTTTACAAGATCACGACGACGCTCTTCTGTTAATGCAGGGAATGCAATACGAATTACAGTTCCATCATTAGAAGGGTTTAAGCCTAAATCTGCTTTTAAAATTGCTTTTTCGATATCACCGATAGAAGTTTTATCATACGGTTGAATTACAAGTAAACGTGCTTCTGGAACTGTAATGTTCGCTAATTGCACAACTGGTGTTGGTGCACCATAGTAATCAACTTGTACTTTATCTAATACAGACGCGTTTGCACGACCAGCGCGAACTGTTGCTAATTCGCGTGAATAAGCAGCAACCGCTTTTTCCATTTTTTCATTTGCAGACTTCAATACTTGTTGTCCCATATTTATTTCCCCCTTACAACTGTTCCGATATTTTCGCCTAACACGGCACGTTTAATATTCCCTTTTTCCATAACTGAGAATACAATTAATGGAATATCATTATCCATACATAGAGAAGAAGCTGTAGAATCCATTACACCTAAACCTTCTTTTAATACATCTAAGTAAGTAAGTGTTTCGTATTTCGTAGCTGTTGGGTCAATAGATGGATCTGCATTATATACGCCATCCACATTGTTTTTCGCCATTAAAATTACGTCAGCTTCAATTTCCGCTGCACGTAATGCTGCCGTTGTATCTGTAGAGAAGTATGGGTTACCAGTACCTGCTGCAAAGATAACAACACGTTTTTTCTCTAAGTGACGAACTGCTTTACGACGAATGTAAGGCTCTGCCACTTGACGCATTTCAATTGAAGTTTGTACGCGAGTTTGAATTCCGATGTTCTCCAAGCTATCTTGAAGAGCTAATGAATTCATAACTGTCGCTAACATGCCCATGTAATCCGCTCCTGCACGATCCATGCCCATCTCACTTCCAATTTTTCCACGCCAAATGTTACCGCCGCCAACAACAACAGCAACCTCTACATCTAGTTCTGCAATTTCTTTCACTTGTTCCGCAACTGACTTAATAACAGCTGGGTTGATTCCAAATCCTTGCTCGCCAGCTAAAGCTTCTCCACTCAGCTTTAAAACGACACGATTATATTTCGGTTTACTCATAATGAACCTCCAATTGCTTACATCTTTATTTTAAAAAAGGGAACACAATGTGTTCCCTAATCTGTATTAGTTACTACCTTTTACTTGGTTCATTACTTCTTCAGCAAAGTTGTCTTCGCGTTTTTCGATACCTTCACCAACAGCGTAGCGAACGAATCCTTTTAATGTTGCGCCTTTAGACTCAACGAATTGACGAACTTTCATATCAGGGTTTTTAACGAATGCTTGGTCAAGTAAGCAAATCTCTTCGAAGAATTTGCCTAGACGGCCTTCAACCATTTTTGCAACGATTTTTTCAGGCTTGCCTTCGTTTAATGCTTGTTGTGTTAATACTTGACGCTCATGCTCAACTTCTTCAGCTGTTACAGCATCACGATCGATGTATTTTGGGTTAACTGCAGCGATGTGCATTGCTACGTCTTTAGCAGCCGCTTCATCAGTAGAACCTTCAAGAACTGTTAGAACACCAATGCGTCCACCCATGTGTAGGTAAGCACCGAATGCATCTGCATCAGTTTTTGATACGATTTCGAAACGACGAAGTGTAAGCTTTTCACCAATTTTAGCGATTGCTTCGTTGATGTGCTCTTCAACTTTTTTACCGTTTTCCATTGTTTGAGCCATAGCTTCTTCAACGTTAGCAGGCTTCTTAGCTAATAGGTGAGCAGCTAATTCTTTAATTAATGTTTGGAAACCTTCGTTTTTCGCAACGAAATCAGTTTCAGAGTTTAATTCTAAGATTAAACCGTCGTTACCGTTTGTTTCGATGAAAGTTAAACCTTCAGCAGCGATGCGGTCTGCTTTTTTAGCAGCTTTCGCGATACCTTTTTCACGTAAGAAGTCAATTGCCTTCTCCATGTCGCCGTTAGTTTCTGTTAAAGCTTTTTTGCAGTCCATCATACCTGCGCCAGTTTTTTCACGTAATTCTTTTACCATTTGTGCAGTGATTGCCATACTTTTCATCCTCCTAAAATATGTATTTATACCTTTTATAAAGGTGTTTATACCTTAAAAAAGGTGATAAAAGGCCGAACCCCTTATCACCTTTCCAACTTTGTTACGCAGTAACAGTTTCTTCACCTTGTTTTGCTTCAAGGATCGCGTCTGCCATTTTAGATGTAAGAAGTTTTACAGCACGAATTGCATCATCGTTCGCTGGGATAACGTGATCGATTTCGTCTGGATCACAGTTTGTATCAACGATACCGATGATTGGAATGTGTAATTTGCGTGCTTCAGCAACTGCAATACGCTCTTTACGAGGGTCTACTACGAATAATGCACTTGGAAGACCTTTCATATCTTTAATACCGCCTAAGAATTTCTCAAGACGCTCTAACTCTTTTTTAAGTTGAACAACTTCTTTCTTAGGTAGTACTTCGAAAGTACCATCTTCTTGCATTCTTTCGATGTCTTTAAGACGCTTGATACGCTTTTGGATTGTTTGGAAGTTAGTTAAAGTTCCACCTAACCAACGTTGGTTAACGAAGTACATACCAGCACGAGTTGCTTCTTCTTTAATAGCTTCTTGTGCTTGTTTTTTAGTACCTACGAATAAGATGTCTCCGCCTTCAGCAGCGATGTCACGCATAACTTTGAAAGCTTCCTCAACTTTTTTCACAGTTTTTTGTAAGTCGATGATGTAGATACCGTTACGCTCTGTGAAAATGTAACGCTTCATTTTTGGGTTCCAACGACGAGTTTGATGTCCGAAATGAACACCAGCTTCAAGCAATTGCTTCATAGAAATTACTGACATAATATAGTTCCTCCTAAATGGTTTTTGATATCCTCCGTTTACTTCATCTCTAAGCGAAACTACAAACGTAGCACCAACACTTAAATCAGTAAACGTGTGTACTTTGTACTGACACCACTGCTTACTATATCATACTGAAATATTACAATCAAGTCGAAAATGCGAACAATGTAAAACTTTCTTTGTTCATACTCGAATTCTAGTATTACCAACCTACATTTCTTTTAAGCAAAAAAAGTGAAATGCAATTCATGGCCTTTCAAAAAAATGCGATTATGACGCTATGTACGAACAACATCAATCTGTTATACAAAAAAACTCTCCTCAAAAAATGAGAAGAGTTTTATAAATTAGTTTGTTTTTAATTTAGCAAGTTCATGTAAGAATTTGTCGTTTAGTACTTTAATGTATGTTCCTTTCATACCTAAAGAACGCGACTCAATTACACCAGCACTTTCTAATTTACGAAGTGCATTTACGATTACCGAACGAGTGATTCCTACGCGGTCAGCAATTTTACTTGCAACAAGTAAACCTTCTGTTCCGTTTAATTCTTCGAAGATGTGCTCGATTGCTTCTAACTCACTGTAAGATAATGAGCTGATCGCCATTTGAACAACAGCTTTGCTACGTGCTTCTTCTTCAATTTCTTCTGCTTTTTCACGTAAAATTTCCATACCTACAACAGTTGAGCTGTACTCAGCAAGAATTAAATCATCATCTAAGAACTCTTGACCAAGACGAGCTAAAACTAATGTACCTAGACGCTCACCGCCACCAACGATCGGTACGATTGTAGTTAAGCCTTGACCAAATAATTCTTTATTTTCTACTGGGAATGCTGTGTAAGCACTGTTTACATCTAAGTTTGAAGATGTTTCTGTAATGTTGAATAAGCTTTGTGTATACTCTTCTGGGAATTGACGCTCTGCAAGCATTTGTTTCATACGCTCATTCTCGATTTGTTGGTGAATTGCATAACCTAGTAATTTACCACGACGGCTTACTACGAATACGTTCGCTTCGATTACTTCACACATTGTGTCAGACATTTCTCTAAAGTTTACAGGCTTTCCTGCTGCGCTCTGTAATAACGCATTTAATTTTCTTGTTTTTGCTAATAATTCCATTTCAAAAGTTCCTCCTACATGTTACTCACATATTTTTTCATCACTTGGAAACTAGGGCGAGTCACCTGATGACACTATTACAAAATAAACTGGCTCACATCTTTATTTTTAGCAATCGTTGCTAATTTTTCCTCAACGTATTGAGGCGTTATCGTTATTTTCTCTAACGTAATTTCAGATGCTTCAAACGATAAATCTTCAAGGAGCTTCTCCATAATCGTATGAAGTCTTCTTGCTCCAATATTATCTGTATCCTGATTAACTTGATAAGCAATCTCAGCAATCTTACGAATAGCTTCGTCTGAAAATTCAATTTCTATACCTTCAGTCGCTAATAAAGCAATATATTGTTTAATTAACGCATTATCAGGCTCGATTAATATTTTAACAAAATCATCCGTCGATAATTTTGTTAATTCTACTCGAATCGGAAATCTCCCTTGTAATTCCGGAATCAAATCTGACGGTTTAGACATATGAAACGCTCCAGCTGCAACGAATAAAATATAATCCGTTTTTACTGATCCGTATTTTGTCGCAACATTTGATCCTTCTACAATTGGTAAAATGTCACGTTGCACACCTTCACGTGATACATCTACACTATTCGACTGCTTACCAGCAATTTTGTCAATTTCATCGATAAAAATAATCCCGAGCTGTTCAGCACGATAAACAGCCTCTTGTGTAACTTCATCCATATCAATTAAGCGCTGTGCTTCCTCATTTGTCAAGACTTTTCTTGCTTCTTTTACAGAAAGTTTACGTTTTTTTGTTTTTTTCGGCATAAAACTTCCTAATGCATCTTGAAAATTCATCCCCATTTGTTCCATGCCAGTTCCTTGCAGCATATCGAACATGGAAGACTGTTGTTCAGTCACTTCAATCGATACAATTTCATCTTCAAGAAGTCCTGCAGCAAGCTTTCTTTCCACATCTTGACGTTTCTTTTCGATTTCAACATCTTCCTGTGAATCTGTTGTTTGATTCGAATTTTGAGCGCCACCAAATAGCATTTCTAATGGGTTTTTAAATCCAGATTGCTTCTCCGGACTCGGCACTAAAATTTCAACAAGACGTTGGTTCGCTTGTTCTTCTGCTTTGTCTTGTACTTTTACTACCATTTCTTCTTTCACAATGCGAACTGACGTTTCCACAAGGTCACGTACCATCGATTCTACATCTCTACCTACATATCCAACTTCTGTAAATTTCGTGGCTTCAACCTTAATAAAAGGTGCTCCAACGAGTTTCGCCATTCGTCGTGCTACCTCTGTTTTACCAACACCTGTCGGTCCAATCATTAAAATATTTTTAGGTGCAATTTCATCACGTAGATTTTCAGCTAATTTACTTCGGCGGTATCGATTTCTTAAAGCTACAGCAACCGCTTTCTTCGCATCCTTTTGACCGATAATGTATTGATCTAATTTTTCCACAATTTGACGCGGAGTAAAATGTAAATGCATATAAAATGCCTCCCTTACGATTCTACAATTCTTCCACAATTATATTGTGGTTTGTATACACACAAATATCGCCTGCAATGTCTAAACTCGCTTTCGCAATTTGCTTCGCTGTTAAATGTTCACTTGCATATTGTTTTAAAGCACGACCTGCTGAAAGCGCATAATTTCCGCCAGATCCAATTGCTAAAATACCATCATCCGGTTCAATCACTTCTCCCGTACCTGAAACAAGGAGCATCGTTGTTTTATCCATGACAATGAGCATCGCTTCTAGCTGACGTAACATTTTGTCACCGCGCCATTGCTTCGCCATCTCAACAGCAGCACGCTGCAAGTTTCCATTATACTCTTCTAATTTCCCTTCAAACATTTCAAAAAGAGTAAATGCATCAGCAACTGAACCTGCAAAACCAGCTAAAACTTTCCCTTGAAAAAGTTTACGAACCTTACGAGCTGTATGTTTCATTACAACAGCATTTCCCATTGTCACCTGGCCATCTCCAGCCATTGCACATTCTCCATTATGATGAACTGCAAATATCGTTGTAGCGTGGAAATTTCCCATAGAAAAAACTCCTTTATATGTTTTTATAGCTTTAAAAGCAATTTATGCCCGTGGGTGATGCTTCATGTAGACAGAACGCAATCTTTCTTTAGAGACATGCGTATAAATTTGTGTCGTAGACAAATTTTCATGACCGAGTAGCTCCTGTACAGTACGTAAATCTGCCCCTTCATCTAACATATGTGTAGCAAATGTATGCCTTAACATATGAGGACTTATACGCATTGTCAGTGAAGCTTTCTTAATGAGTTCATTTAATACATAGCGTACTCCTCGACTTGTCAGCGGCGTGCCTTTCGCATTTAAAAATACCATATGAGATTGTTCTTCAGTTTTCTTGGCTAACTGTTTTCTCCCGTTCTCTATATAAGTAATTAAAGCATCTTGTGCATAGCTCCCGAACGGAATATACCTTTGTTTTTTTCCTTTTCCCATTACTAAAATTGTTCCCACCGCAAAATCAATATCGGTAAGTTGTAAATTGACACATTCACTCACACGGATCCCGGTCGCATACATCAACTCTAATAAAGCTTGATTCCTTTGACCTAACGGGGTTTCCGTATCAGAAACTTCAAATAATTCCTCTAATTCTTCAGCATATAAAAACTTTGGGATTGACAATTCTTTTTTGGGGAGTGACGCAAGTGCAAACGGATTATCCTTCCGATAACCTTCACGCATCAAAAAACGATATAAACTTCGTAAGCTTGATACTTTTCTTGCGACAGATTTACGGGCTAACTTTTCATCGTGCAACGTCGTTAAGTACAAACGAACATCCGCGTATGTAATATCTAAAAAAGAGGATATGCCTTCTCGCTCCATAAATTGCACAAAATGTTCTAAATCATTTTGATAACTTGCAATTGTATATTTTGAATAATTTCTTTCAATTTGTAAATATCCAACGAATAATTGTAACAATTTCTTCACATTCACACAATTCACCTCAATAAAGGCTACTAAATCGTATCACAACTTAGTAGCCTTTGCAAGAAATTTAACTAAATATTTACAAAATTTCGAATCGTTTCTAAAGCGCGTGCTGCATAGGCTTCATTACGTTCTGCTTTTTTCTTAATTTTCTTCTCTAACGGTGCAAACAGACCGAAGTTTGCATTCATTGGCTGGAAGTTTTTCGCGTTTGTCGCAGTAATATAATTCGCCATACTTCCCATTGCAGTTACAGGTGGCAATACAACCGGCTCTTCACCTTTTACAAGTCGAGCAGCGTTGATACCTGCTAGCAATCCTGAAGCCGCCGATTCAACATACCCCTCTACTCCAGTCATTTGACCAGCGAAGAATAAATCATCACGTTGTTTATATTGGTATGTTGGACGAAGTAAGTTAGGTGAATTAATAAACGTATTACGATGCATTACACCATAACGTACAATCTCTGCGTTTTCCAGTCCCGGAATCAACTGTAACACTTCTTTTTGCGGTCCCCATTTTAAATGCGTTTGGAAACCTACGATATTGTATAACGTCCCCGCTGCATCATCTTGACGTAACTGAACAACAGCATATGGCGTTTTCCCTGTTTTTGGATCTTCTAATCCAACAGGTTTCATCGGTCCAAATACTAGTGTTTGTCTTCCTCTACTTGCCATAACTTCTACCGGCATACAACCTTCAAAGAAAATTTCTTTTTCAAATTCTTTTAAAGGTACTGTTTCAGCAGCGATTAAAGCCTCGTAAAAACGGTCAAATTCCTCTTCCGTCATTGGACAGTTTAAATATGCCGCTTCACCTTTATCGTAACGAGATTTTAAATACACTTTATTCATATCAATGCTGTCTTTCTCAACAATCGGTGCTGCTGCATCATAGAAATAAAAGTAGTCTTCACCCGTTAATTCTTTTAATTGCGCAGAAAGATCAGGCGACGTAAGTGGACCTGTCGCAATAACAGTAGGACCTTCTGGAATTTCAGTGATTTCTTCATTCACCACAGTTACGTTCGGATGATTTTTCACATATTCCGTTACTTTTGCCGCAAATTCATGACGATCTACCGCTAAAGCCCCTCCTGCTGGTACAGAACACTCATCAGCTGCACGAATAATAACAGAATCCATTAAACGCATTTCTTCTTTAATAACACCAACAGCATTTGTTAATGTGTTTGCGCGAAGCGAGTTACTACATACTAATTCTGCAAATTTATCTGTGTGATGAGCTGGCGTTTGCCTTACCGGTCTCATTTCGTATAATCTTACTTGGACACCACGTTTTGCAATTTGGTAAGCTGCTTCACTTCCTGCAAGACCTGCGCCAATGACGTTTACTACTTGTGTTGTCATATATTTATCACCTTTCCTTTTCTTCCCGAAAAAAATGTGAGCAGTTACGCTCACATTTGTTGTTCTTCTTCATAATCACACGAAATACATTGTACTTGTACGCCTTTTTTCAACTTCTTCTCTACTAGCATACCTTCACACTTCGGACATTTACGGCCAATCGGCTTATCCCAAGATACAAAGTCACACTCTGGATACGTACCGCACCCATAGAAAAGACGTTTCTTTTTATTACTACGACGTTCAATAATTTGACCTTTATCACATTTCGGACAAGTAACACCGATTTCTTTCACAATCGGTTTTGTATTACGACAATCTGGGAAATTCGAGCAAGCCATAAATTTCCCGTATTTACCCATTTTAAAGACCATTGGGTGATTACATAATTCACAATCTTCCCCAGCTGGTTCATCTTTAATTTCCACTTCACGCATTTCTTTTTCCGCTTTTTCTAAACGCGGTTCAAATCCTACGTAGAAATCATCAACAATTTTTACCCAATTCGCATTTCCTTCTTCTACTTCATCGAGGCTTTGCTCCATGTTAGCAGTAAATTCAATGTTAATAATTTCCGGGAAAAACTCTAAAATAAGTTCAATTACTATTTCACCTAGTTCAGTTGGAACGAAGCGTTTATTATCCAAACCTACATATCCACGTTTTTGAATCGTTTCAAGTGTCGGTACGTAAGTCGACGGTCTTCCAATTCCAAGCTCTTCAAGTGTTCTTACTAAACGAGCCTCTGTATAGCGCGGCGGAGGTTGTGTAAAGTGTTGCTTCGGTTCTAAATCCTTCGAAAATACGGTTTCCCCTACTTCTAAAGGTGGCAACATCTTATCCTTTTCTTCAGCCCCATCATCTTTCGACTCTACATACACTTTCATAAATCCTGGGAACTTTACAACCGATCCACTTGAACGGAACTGAACATTATTATTAATGAGTCTCGCTGTCACAGTATCCATTATAGCAGACGCCATTTGACTTGCAACAAATCGCTCCCAAATCAATTTATACAATCGAAGTTGGTCACGACTTAAGAAACTCTTTAGTTCCTCTGGCTTTCTCATTACCGAAGTAGGACGAATTGCCTCATGCGCATCTTGTGCGTTCGACTTCTTCGTTTCTTTCTTCTTTTCTGTTCCTATGTATTCCGTACCAAACGCCTCAGTAATGTACGTACGTGCCTCTGTTTGAGCTGTTTCTGAGATACGTGTTGAATCAGTTCTCATATACGTAATAAGACCTACAGTTCCTTGTTTTCCAAGATCAATTCCTTCATACAATTGCTGCGCAAGCATCATCGTTTTCTTTGCTCGCATGTTTAACTTACGCGCCGCCTCTTGTTGCAAGGAAGATGTTGTAAATGGTAATGCTGGATTACGTTTTCGCTCTTTTCTCGTTACATTTTCAACTGAGAACGCATTATCTTTCAGCCGTTCAATTATTTCATTCACTTGTGTTTCATTCGTTAATTGAACTTTTTCACCATCTACACCGTAAAAGCTTGCTTCAAATGTGTCTTTCCCTTTCACAAATTCTGTCTTAATTGTCCAGAATTCTTCAGGCTCGAAACTTTGTATTTCTCTTTCACGTTCGATAATTAAACGAACTGCTACAGATTGTACGCGTCCTGCACTTAATCCTTTTTTTACTTTCTTCCATAATAAAGGACTAATATTGTAACCAACAAGACGATCTAGTATACGTCTTGCTTGTTGTGCATCTACTAAATTCATGTTAATCGCGCGAGGATGTTTGAATGATTCTTTTATTGCATCTTTTGTAATCTCATTAAACACAACTCGGCAATCTGATTCAACGTCCACATTTAACGTATTGGCTAAATGCCAAGCAATAGCTTCCCCTTCGCGGTCTGGATCGGCCGCGAGATAGACTTTCTTTGCTTTTTTTGCTGCTGATTTTAAGTCTTTTAAGACGGGACCTTTACCACGAATGGTAATATACTTCGGGGTGAAGTTGTTCTTTACTTCTATCCCCATTTGGCTTTTAGGTAAATCGCGAACGTGTCCCATAGACGCGACAACTTTGTATTTTTTCCCTAAATATTTCTCAATGGTCTTCGCCTTAGAAGGCGACTCCACGATTACGAGGTAATCTGACATGCTAGTGCCTCCTTAAGAGGTGGATTCAAGTCTTCATTAATCTTATTGATTTCTCTTGTTTTTGTCAATCAAGAATGAATATACCATACAGTGCCTATCTACCATTTGTCAATAATTGTTTAATAAAAACATAAAAATATAAGGTTAATTTAAAATCTCTTCCAGTATATCTTCTGCATTTCTTACTAGTTTCGCTCCTTGTTGAATGAGATGATTTGTTCCTGATGCACTATCTATAAATATAGGTCCAGGCAGTGCAAATACCTCTCTATTTTGCTCTAGAGCAAGGTCTGCGGTAATAAGTGTTCCACTTCTTGATTTCGCTTCTACAACTAAAACACCTTTACTTATGCCACTAATAATTCGATTCCTTTTTGGAAAATACCATTTTTTCGGTGCGTAGTGCGGAGGATACTCTGTTAATAACAATATATATTCATTCCACACTTCATATAAATATCGATTCTCTCTTGGATATATATACGATAATCCATGTCCTAGTATCGCAATTGTTGGGCAATGCCGTCTTACTGTAATTTCATGAGACATCGCATCTATCCCTCTTGCAAATCCACTGACAATAAGCCATTCTTTTTCTAATAATGGATGTAAAATAAATTTCAAACTTTCATATCCATATAAAGTCGGTTCTCTCGTTCCAACAACCGCTAATTTATTCACTTTATTGAGAAAATCTTTTTCTCCTTTTCCATATAATACAAAGGGAGGATCTTGTATTTCACGTAATAATTTTGGATAATCTTCATCCCATATTGTCATATAAAAGAATCGATTTTTCTCTAAATAAGATATATATTGTGGGAGATTTGAACTTTGAAGAAAATTTACTAATTCTGAAGATTTTTTCGAGGATATTCCAGTGTAACATTCAATTTGTTTTGCATTAAAATTGTATATTTCCTTCAATTCTGGATCGACATGTAATAGCCTCTCTATCGCCTTCCAATGGTCTGCTAACAAGTAATGAAGATGTAATAATCGTTCTCTTTTCATCCTAATTCTCCTTACCCATAATTTTTATTATGTTAACAAGAAGTTTGTAAAAAGACACCTTCAAGCAAGAAGGTGTCTTTCAACAGATTAGTAGTTTTTACAAGTCTCAAATAGACCTTTTTCTTTTAAGACAGAGATTAGCGTTTCACCCATAACTGCTGGAGTTTCCGCTACTTTAATACCACAAGCTTCCATCGTTTTAATCTTTTCTGCAGCAGTTCCTTTACCGCCAGAAATGATTGCACCAGCATGACCCATACGTTTGCCAGCAGGCGCTGTTTGGCCGCCAATGAAGCCTACAACCGGTTTTGTCATATTAGCTTTCACCCATTCAGCTGCCTCTTCTTCCGCTGTACCACCGATTTCACCAATCATAATTACAGCATGTGTTTCTTCATCTTCATTAAATGCTTTTAACGCATCAATAAAGTCTGTACCGTTAACAGGGTCTCCGCCGATACCTACAGCCGTAGATTGACCAATACCTTCTTTTGTTAACTGATGTACAGCCTCATACGTTAATGTACCAGAGCGAGATACGATACCTACATGACCTTTTTTATGAATGTACCCTGGCATAATACCAATTTTACATTCATCAGGTGTGATAACACCTGGGCAGTTCGGTCCAAGTAAACGTGTATGTTTACCAGCCATATATCTCTTTACATTTACCATATCTAATACAGGAATTCCTTCAGTAATACATACTACTAAATCAATTTCTGCATCAACTGCTTCCATAATTGCATCAGCCGCAAAAGCGGGTGGAACGTATACAACTGAAGCGTTTGCGCCTGTTGCTTTCACTGCATCTTCTACAGTATCAAATACTGGTACACCTTCAATATCAGTGCCACCTTTACCTGGCGTTACACCACCGACAATTTTCGTACCGTATTCTATCATTTGCTTTGTGTGGAATAACCCTTGAGAACCTGTAATACCTTGAACAATAACTTTTGTATCTTTATTAACTAATACGCTCATTTTTCTCCCCCGCTTTCTATTAGCCCACTAGTGAAACAATTTTTTGTGCACCGTCTGCCATAGATTCTGCTGCAACAATATTTAAGCCAGACTCATTTAAAATTTTCTTACCTAACTCTACGTTTGTACCTTCAAGACGTACAACTAAAGGCAATTCAAGACCTACTTGTTTCGTTGCTTCAATAACACCTTCTGCAATAACATCACACTTCATAATGCCACCAAAAATGTTAACGAAGATACCTTTTACATTTTTGTCAGAAAGGATAATTTTGAATGCTTCTGTAACCTTTTCAGCTGTCGCACCGCCACCAACATCTAAAAAGTTAGCTGGATCGCCATGGTAATGTTTAATGATATCCATAGTAGCCATCGCTAAACCTGCACCATTAACCATACAACCGATATTTCCATCTAAAGGAATGTAGTTTAAGTCATATTTAGAAGCTTCGATTTCTTTTGCATCTTCTTCATCAAGGTCACGAAGTTCTAAAATATCCTTATGGCGATATAAAGCATTAGAATCAAAGTTTAATTTCGCATCTAATGCCATAACTTTACCATCACCTGTTGTAACAAGTGGGTTAATCTCTGCGATAGAGCAATCTTTTTCGATAAAAGCACGGTATAAGCCCATCATAAACTTCACAGCTTGTCCTACAAGCTCTTTTGGAATATTGATGTTAAATGCAATTCGGCGTGCTTGGAAGCCTTGTAAGCCTACTGCTGGATCAATATATTCTTTAAAGATTTTTTCAGGTGTTTTTTCTGCTACTTCTTCAATTTCTGTTCCGCCTTCTTCAGAAGCCATTAAAACAACTTGAGAAGTTGCACGGTCTAAAACAAGACCTACATAATATTCTTTTTTAATATCGCAACCTTCTTCGATAAGTAAGCGTTTTACTTCCTTACCTTCAGGACCTGTTTGATGTGTCACAAGTGTAGTTCCTAAAATGCTCTCTGCATATGTACGAACTTCATCTAAATTTTTTGCAACTTTTACTCCGCCAGCTTTGCCGCGTCCACCAGCGTGAATTTGTGCTTTCACTACACATACATCCGTTCCTAATTCTTTCGCCGCTTCTACAGCTTCTTCTACTGTAAATGCAACCTTCCCGTTCGGAACGCTAACCCCATAGCTTCTAAGGACTGCCTTACCTTGGTACTCATGGATATTCATGGTCCCATCCTCCCCTGTTTTCCTGTTTTACTCGAAAAGTTTTTTAATGTTTAAAAAACATTACATTGCCATTGTATAAGATGATTGGCACGCTGTCTACAATAAAGTGTCAGAAAACTGAAATCGCTTTATTCTTTTTGGAAAATAGTAATGTTTATATGTCAAAATACAAAATAAGCTGCGTTTTCGCAGCTTATTTTTGAATCATATCTTTAATTGGCGCAAACGATTTTCGATGTTCTTCTAATATGCCATGCGCTTCAATCGCTTCTAAATGTTGTTTTGTGCCATATCCCATATGTTGTTCAAATCCATATGCAGGATACTTTTCTCCAAGCTCTTTCATCATACGATCTCTCGTTACTTTCGCAATAATGGATGCAGCTGAAATAGAAATACTTTTTGCATCACCTTTAATAATAGATGTTTGCGGAATTGGTGTAGGGAGTTTCATCGCATCAATTAATAAATATTGTGGTGTACAAGATAAATTCGCAACAGCATCTAACATCGCTTGTTTCGTCGCTTGATAAATATTTATTTCATCAATAACTTGCGGTGATACAATTCCAACTCCAATTGCAATTGCTTGCGCTTTAATTTCATCATAAAAACGCTCACGTTTCGCTTCACTCAACTTTTTCGAGTCATTTAACCCCGGAATATAAAAATCCTTAGGAAGAACGACAGCTGCCGTCACAACAGGCCCAGCTAACGGTCCACGACCTACTTCATCTATACCTGCGATATATGTGAGACCTTTTTCACGTAATGCATTTTCATATTTAGACATTTCTAGAAATTTTTCTTTTTCCTTTTGTGCTAACTCTTTTTGTTTATACCACTTCGAAATGAGCTTTTGTACCCCTTTTCGCTCATCTTTCATTAATATCTGAAAGCGGTCGTCCTCTTCACTCATAATTTCTTGTAGTAAATGTTCCGCCTCTTGAATCGTCACTTTTTGCATTCATGCCACTCCCTTTATATACAAAAAAGAAAAGACGTACAAACGCACGTCTTATACTTCTTCTACTTTTTCTGCATCTTCTGTCTGCTCTGCAAACTCTTCTGGTGTTTCAAACGTCATTTTTCCAAGTTTGCCACCACGAAGCTCACGAAGTACAAGTTCAGATGTTTTATCATAATCAATCATTCCGCCGCCCATTAAACAGCCTCTATTTTTTCCAATCGCATCAAATAACTCCACGATATCTTCTGGAATGTCATTTAAATTATAGCGCTCTTTTAATCGCTCTGGGTAATGTTTCTCCATAAAACGTAGCGCATAAACAGCTACGTCTTGTAGATTTAAAATAGAATCTTTAATTGCACCAGTCGTAGCTAGACGTAATCCAACTAATTGGTCCTCAAATTTAGGCCATAGTATACCTGGTGTATCAAGTAATTCCATTTCCTTCCCAACTTTAATCCATTGCTGAGCTGTTGTCACACCAGGACGATCTCCTGTTTTAGCAATATTTTTCTTCGCTAACTTATTAATCAACGTAGATTTACCAACATTCGGTATCCCCACAATTAATGCACGAATCGCTCTCGGTCTAATACCTTTTGCAACCATTTTATCAAATTTCTCTTTCACTAACACTTTACAAGCCGCTGCAATTTCCTTCATACCTTGTCCAGCCTGTGCGTTAATTGAAATTGCCATATGGCCTTTTTCTTTAAAATATGCGATCCATTGCTTTGTTAAACGATCATCTGCCATATCCGCTTTATTTAAAACAACAAGCCTCGGTTTATGTGTAATAATCTCATCGATCATCGGATTTCGAGAAGATAAGGGTAATCGAGCATCTACAAGCTCAATTACAACATCAATTAACTTTAATTTTTCTGTTACTTGGCGTCTAGCCTTTGCCATATGTCCCGGGAACCATTGAATTACCATGTTGCCACCTTCTTTTTCTTTTATTTCACAATACGAGCATCTTTTAACGGCCAATATAGTATATTTGCCTTTCCAATCACTTGGTCCATTGAAATTGTACCAATCGAACGGCTATCTTTACTAAAACGACGATTATCGCCTAAAACAAATAATTGACCTTCTGGAACAGTTTTCTTTCCTGTCATTTCTTCAAGAGTGAAATCATATGTAAGCGGTCCGTCAGCAATTTGTTTTTTCTGCTTGTCTAAATACGGCTCCTCATAAGCCTTTCCGTTAACATATAGTTTATCATTACGATACTCTATTTCATCGCCTGGCAGGCCGATAATACGCTTAATATAATCTTTATCTTCCGTTGCTCGGAATACAATAATATCAAATCGTTTCGGATCTCCTATGTGATAACCAATTTTATTAACAATCATTCGATCGCGATCATGTAATGTAGACGCCATCGATACTCCATCTACGAGAATTGGCGCAAAGAAAAACTGTCTAATAACACCTGCTAATACAACAGCTATCAAAATTGCCTTGATCCATTCCCAAAGTGAACTCTTTTCTTTCTTCATGCTTTTCCCCTCCACGATTATGTAAGCTGATCGTATTATATCAAAATTTTATATAGATTGGAAAAAGGGAGCTTGTGCATTTACAAGCTCCCATACATGTCTTATCGAATTTCTTTAATACGTGCTTTTTTACCGCGAAGGTTACGTAAGTAGTATAACTTAGCACGACGTACTTTACCACGGCGAAGTACTTCGATTTTCGCGATTCTTGGCGTGTGAACTGGGAATGTACGCTCTACACCTACACCGTAAGAAATCTTACGAACTGTGAATGTTTCACTGATTCCGCCACCACGACGTTTAATTACAACACCTTCGAAAAGCTGAATTCTTTCACGAGTTCCCTCAACTACTTTTACGTGTACACGTAAAGTGTCTCCAGGACGGAATGAAGGAAGGTCAGTTTTTAATTGGCCTTTTGTAATTTCTGCGATTAATTGTTGCATATTAAATTCTCTCCTTTAAACAGATGCTCTTATAAAGTCTAAATAAATTACAGCGGAACATCGTTAATACGGCTACTGATTTCAGCAGCACAAGTGTTATAATAGCATATTGCTAAGGCTGTTGCAATAGAAAATATATCAAGCACTTATTTGCCTTCTTTAATCTGTTCTAGCCACTTCTTTTCTTGCTTAGACAATTCTCGTTCTTCTAGTAAATCCGGTCTACGCGTGTACGTACGACGCAACGATTCTTTATGTCGCCATTCATCAATATTTTTATGATTTCCCGACATTAATACATCTGGCACTTTCATACCACGAAAATCAGCTGGACGTGTATAATGAGGATGCTCTAATAAACCTGTACTAAACGAATCCTCGACTTGTGAAGCATGATTTCCTAGTACTCCTGGAAGGAGACGTACGACACTATCAGTTATAACCATAGAGGCTAACTCTCCACCCGTTAATACATAGTCACCGATAGAAATCTCATCTGTTACGAGATGTTCACGAATTCGTTCGTCATATCCTTCATAATGCCCACATACAAAGATTAAATGTTCTTCCTCTGCAAGCTCTTCCGCTTTCTTCTGAGTAAACCTTTCACCTTGCGGACACATTAAGACAACTCGCGGCTTCCGCTCTGTCTCTTTCGTTAAATCTTCTACAGCATCAAAAATAGGCTGAGGAGTTAACACCATCCCAGCGCCGCCACCATACGGATAATCATCCACACTATTATGCTTACTCGTTGTATAATCGCGGAAATTGACAACACGAAGCTCTACCGCTTCTTTTTCTTGTGCTTTCTTTAAAATTGAAGATCCAAACACACCTGTAAACATATCTGGAAACAAAGTTAAAATGTCAATTTTCATTATAGTAGCCCTTCCATTACATGAATGGTTACTAATTTATTCTCAATGTTAACTTGAAGCACAACATCATCAATATAAGGAATTAACAAATCTTGACCTTTTGGACGTTTAATTACCCAAACATCATTTGCACCAGGAGATAGAACTTCTTTTATTGTCCCTAGCACTTCTCCTTCTTCCGTTACAACGTTGCAACCAATAATTTCATGATAGTAGTATTCACCTTCAGCTAGTTCGCCTAATTGATCTTCAGGCACTTTTAAAAGAGAACCTTTAAACTGTTCTACTTCATTTACATTCCCATATCCTTCAAATGTCAATAAATCAAATGTTTTATGTTGACGATGAGAAGTAATCTTTACTGGGAAAGGCTCTCCACCTTTTTCATTCGATATGTATAACGTATTCCCTACTTTATATCGCTCTTCTGGAAAATCCGTACGAGAAACCACACGAATTTCTCCTTTTACGCCATGAGTATTTACAATTTTTCCTACGTTAAACCATTTTGTCATAAACAGTATGTCACCCCTGGTTTCTATATAAATTAAGCATCCCCATTTCACATATGGAACATGCAACTTCTCTTTAAATGTTAAAAAAGGGAGAGGAATAACTCCTCGCCCTTTTTACGTTTATTGAATTTCCAGTGTTACTTTTTCACTATTGTGATGTCCCACTGAATACAAGAGCATTCGAATTGCTTTCGCAACTTTCCCTTGTTTTCCAATGACTTTTCCAACATCCTCAGGATGTACAGTTAATCGATACTTTATCTCTCCGTTGTAAAGTTCCTGTGTAACTTTTACATCTTCAGGATAATCGACAAGAGGCTTGACAATCGTCTCGACTAACTTCTTCATAGTCATTGCCTCAATTACTTACCTTGTTTAGATAAGTGGAATTTCTCCATGATACCTTGGTTAGAGAATAAGTTACGAACTGTATCAGATGGTTTAGCACCATTTCCTAACCATTTTAATGCTGCTTCTTCGTTGATCTTAACTTCAGCTGGTTGAGCAACCGGATTGTAAGTACCGATTTCCTCAATGAAACGTCCGTCACGAGGAGAACGAGAATCTGCAACAACTACACGATAGAAAGGAGTTTTTTTAGCTCCCATACGTTTTAAACGAATTTTAACTGCCATTTATAAAGCACCTCCGAATTTATTTCACACAGATAATTATATTAGCAAAAAGACTATTGCTTTGTAAAGTATTTTTTCTTAACAGAGCCATCTTTTTTCCTTACATGAATGGAAACTTCAATCCACCTAGTCCTTTTTTCTTACCTTTTTGCATTCCAGTCATCGTTTTCATCATTTTTTTCATATCATCAAATTGCTTGATTAAACGATTGATTTCTTGTACCGTTGTACCGCTACCTTTGGCAATGCGTTTTTTGCGACTAGCATTGATTATTTCCGGTTGTTCTCGCTCTAATTTAGTCATAGAACGAATAATTGCCTCAATATGCCCAATTTGTTTTTCATCAACTTGTGCATTTTTCAGCCCTTTAATTTTATTTGCACCAGGAAGCATTCCTAACAATTCATCAAGCGGTCCAAGTTGACGCACTTGTCCAAGTTGTTCTAGGAAATCGTCAAGTGTAAACGAAAGCGTACGCATTTTTTGCTCAAGTTCTTTTGCTTTCTCTTCATCAACTGTAGCTTGCGCTTTTTCAATTAACGTTAAGACGTCTCCCATCCCTAAAATACGGGATGCCATACGTTCTGGATGGAACGCTTCAAGTGCATCTAGTTTTTCACCCATACCAGCAAATTTAATTGGCGTATTTGTAACAGCTTTAATAGATAATGCCGCACCACCGCGCGTATCACCATCCAGCTTCGTTAATACAACCCCTGTTAAACCTAGCTGTTCATGGAAACTTTGTGCAACATTAACCGCGTCTTGTCCTGTCATCGCATCGACAACAAGGAAAATTTCATCCGGTTTCGCAACTTCTTTCACTTTCGCTAATTCATCCATTAGTTCTTCATCAATATGCAGGCGACCTGCTGTATCAATTAAAACATAATCATGATGATCTTCTTTCGCTTTTGCAATCGCTTGTTTCGCAATTTCAACAGGACTTACTTGATCTCCTAAAGAGAATACAGGCATGTCCAATTGCTTCCCTAATGTTTCAAGCTGTTTAATCGCTGCAGGACGGTAAATATCCGCCGCAACAAGCATTGGTTTACGATTATGCTTTTTACGAAGCAAATTCGCAAGCTTACCTGTCGTCGTTGTTTTACCTGCACCTTGCAGACCAACCATCATAATAACAGTCGGTGGCTTATTAGCAACAGCAATTTTGCTTTGCTCTCCGCCCATAAGTTCTGTAAGTTCTTCCTGTACAACCTTAATTACTTGTTGTCCAGGTGTCAAACTTTTCATTACATCTTGTCCGACAGCACGTTCAGATACACGCTTTACAAAATCTTTTACTACTTTAAAGTTAACGTCCGCTTCTAAAAGAGCTAGACGAACTTCTCTCATCATTTCTTTCACATCGGCTTCAGAAACTTTCCCTTTGCCGCGGATTTTTTGCATCGTCTGTTGAAGTCGGTCGGCTAATCCTTCAAATGCCATATTGCCGCCCTCCTAATCTAATTTTTCGATAGCTTCAACAACTTGTTTCATTTCTTCATTCACATGCTCTTCTTCGCTGATTAGCTGTTTTAGCTTTGCAACAAGTCGCTGTCGCTCTTGAAACTTTTGAAGTAATACTAATTTTTCTTCATATTCTTCAAGCATCGCTTCAGTCCGTTTAATGTTATCATACACGGCTTGGCGACTTACATCAAATTCTTCCGCAATTTCACCAAGAGATAAATCATCTAGATAATAAAGCGACATATAACTTCTTTGTTTTTGCGTTAACAACGATTGATAAAAATCAAATAAATAGTTCATTCTCGTTGTTTTTTCGAGCATGTTGGATCATCCTTTGTTAAGTGATTTCCCTTTACATGAATTAGTTTACATGGAGTACAAAAGAGTGTCAAGTTTTTTTCTTAACATCTCATATTTTTATAGAAAAAGAAGCGGAAAATACCGCTTCTTTCACTTATACTTCTTCTGTTTCTACTAAGTTCGCAAATAAACCATATACATATTGTTCTGGATCGAACTGTTGCAGATCATCCATTTGCTCTCCTAATCCAACGAATTTCACCGGTACATCCATTTCGTTACGAATTGCTAATACAATACCACCTTTAGCAGTTCCATCTAACTTCGTTAAAACAATACCAGTCACATTCGTTGCTTCACGGAATGTTTTCGCTTGACTTAAACCGTTTTGTCCTGTTGTTGCATCAATAACAAGTAATACTTCATGAGGAGCTCCTGGTACTTCACGCTCAATTACACGCTTTACCTTCTCTAACTCTTTCATTAAGTTTACTTTATTTTGTAAACGTCCTGCTGTATCACATAGTAATACATCTACTTTACGTGCTTTTGCAGCTTGTACAGCGTCATACATAACCGCTGCTGGATCAGACCCTGATCCTTGTTTAATCACTTCTACCCCAACGCGATCGCCCCATACTTCTAATTGTTCAATCGCTCCAGCACGAAATGTATCTCCTGCTGCTAATAAGACAGACTTACCTTCTGATTTAAACTTATGAGCCATCTTACCAATTGTTGTCGTTTTACCTACACCATTCACACCAACAAATAAAACAACTGTCAATCCATCCTTTTGCTCATTAATTTCATTAGTAAAATCACTGTCACCTTTATAAATCTCTATTAATTTTTCCGAAATAACAGCTTGTACTTCTTTTGGATCTTGAATATTACGACGTTGCACTTCTTCTTTCAGCTGGTCGATTAATTCCATCACTGTCGAAACGCCAACATCTGCACCGATTAAAATTTCTTCTAATTCTTCGAAGAAATCTTCATCTACTTTACGGTAACGAAAGACTAAATCATTTACTTTATCTGCAAACGAATTTCTCGTTTTTTCTAATCCTTGTTTAAACTTCTCTGTTACCGTATCTGTTTGTTTTGAAATTTTTTCTTTTAGTTTTTTAAAAAAGCTCATACTGTCCCATCCTTTCTATTTGCTTGCAACTAGTTCTTCTCCATCATCTAAACGAACCGAAACAAGTTTAGATACCCCTGACTCTTGCATTGTTACACCGTACAATACGTCAGACTCTTCCATTGTACCTTTTCTATGTGTAATTACAATAAACTGTGTCTCATCACTAAATTTCTTTAAATACTGAGCAAAACGGGCAACGTTTGCCTCATCAAGAGCAGCCTCTACCTCATCTAATACACAGAATGGGACTGGGCGTACTTTTAAAATACCAAATAGCAGCGCAATTGCCGTTAAAGCACGCTCTCCACCTGAAAGTAAACCTAAGTTTTGCAGTTTCTTCCCTGGCGGTTGCGCTACGATATCAATACCCGTATTTAATAAGTCCTCTGGATTCGTCATAACTAAATCCGCTCTACCGCCTCCAAATAATTCAGAGAACACCGATTGAAACTCCATTCGAATTCCTTCAAACGTAGTAGAAAAGCGTTTTTTCATTTCTTCATCCATTTCAGTAATAAGTTGGTGCAATGTCGTTTTTGCTTCTTCTAGATCATCTTTTTGCTCTAGTAAGAATGTATGACGCTCTGCCACACGCTCATACTCATCAATTGCTCCTAAGTTTACTGTACCTAGCTCTTCGATGGAGAGTTTAATTAGTTTCACCTTTTTACGTGCATCCTCAGCAGGCATCACCATTGTATACTTCAGTTTTGCCGCTTCAAATGAAATCGTATATGTTTCACGTAAATGTTGTAATCTATTTTCTAACTCTACATCAAGTCGGTTTATTTTTACCTCTTGATCTTTCAACATCTCAAGAATGTATTTATGTTTACCTGTTGTTTCTTTCAGGTTACGCTCTAACTGTTCTACTCTCTCTTGTAACGATACACGTTGTTCACGACGAGAGCGAATTAACTCTGAAGTTTGATTACGATCATATGCTTTCTTCTCAATCATATTCGTAATTTGTTCTTCACCACTTGAATTCGATGTCATTTCTTGTTTTAAGAATGCTAAATCCTCTTTCGTTTTGACAAGCGTTGCATCGGTTTCTTCTTTTTCCTTCGTCAATCGTTCTACTTTTTCTTTTTGATTAGATAAGCGTTGTTGCTTTTCAGCTGCTAACACTTTTAACTCAGTCATTTCTTTTTGAACTTTTTCTTTCGAAGAATGTTGCTCACTTTTTTGTTTTGTTAAAGCTGTGATTTTGCTATCTAATTCCGTAATCTCTGCCTGAAGAGTCGCTAAAATCTTTTCTAACTCTTCTTTACGGCCTTGCATTTTCACTTGGTCTTGCAAGAACCCTTCAATCTCTAAATCGTAAATAGATAACCGATCATTAATACGATGTTCTTCTAATTCTAAGCGACTAATTTCTTCTCTTAATTTCTGTTCATCTACACGCTCTGCTTCTACACTTTGCCTTAGTTCGCGTATTTGCACTTCTTTTTCTTGAATCTCTTGTTTTACTGCTTTAACAAAGTTTTCTAACTTCGTTGTTTTTTCTTCCATATCAGTTAACTTACTCGTCCACTCTTCTAGTTCACGTTGACGTCCTAATAAAGATGATTTCGCCTGTTTTACCGCTCCACCCGTCATAGAACCGCCAGGGTTTACTACATCACCTTCGATTGTTACAATGCGATAACGGTATTGCAATTGTTTCGCCAACTCATTCGCTCCGCGTAAATCTTTTGCAACAATAACAGTACCTAATAAATTTGAAACTACATTTTCATATTTATTGTTATATTGCACGAGTTCTGCTGCCACACCTACAAACGATGGGTGCTGATTTACAATACGTAATTGCTCAAATGATAACGATCTACCTTTAATAACAGCTTGCGGTAAAAACGTTGCTCGTCCATGTTTATTTTGTTTTAAAAACGCAATTGCATTACGAGCATGTTCTTCTTTTTGTACAACTATATGCTGCATCGCTGCACCTAGAGCAATTTCCATTGCAATTTCATATTCTTTCGGTACCGTTAGCAGTTCTGCAACAGCACCCTCAATACCTTGCAACCTATTTTCTCTAGCTTTCAATACTTCACGTACCCCTTGATAGAAACCAGAGTAGTCCTCTTGCATCTCTTCTAGCATTTCTTTTCGAGAACGTGCCTGTTGTACAAATTGATATGCTTGATACAGTTTTGTTTCGTTTTCACTATACTGCGCCTTGCATTTCCCAAGTGCCGCTTCTGTCTTTTGTATATTCGAAAGGATTCCAGCTACTTTTTCTTTTACTTGTTCATAACTTTCCACAAGTTTTGTCTTTTTCGCTGTAATTTCCATACGCATTTCTACATATTTCGCATTTTCTTCATCAAGGCGTTCATTTTTTGAGTTTTGTTGTTTAGATTGTTCTTCAATCATAGATAACTCATTACGATGACTAGCTTGTTGATTTAAAAGTTCAATATAGTCACCTTTTAAATTCTCAATTTGCTCTTCTAAATTGTCAGCAAACGTTGCAAGTAATTGCTCATTATCATGCAATTTCGTCTCCAACTCTTTTACATGATTTACAAATTGCATCAATACTTCTGTACTCGATTCAATTTCACCATCATAACTTGTAGCTTTCTCTGTTAATTCAACAATTAACTGTTCGAGTTGTGCACAATGCGTCGTTGCATTTTGCTTTCTCTCTTTTAATAGCTCACGCTGTCCTTCTAACTTTTCTAGTTCTTTACTAGAAAGCAAAAGTACTTCTTGCAGGGAATCTACAGACTCATCTACTGCTTGTAATTGGCCTCGTAATTCCTCTAGCTCTTCTTCACCTTTTTGTAAATGCGTTGACATTTTCGCTTCTTCGTTTTTATTATGCCCAAACTGATTTCGAAGCGCTTCCCATTTCTCATGTAATTCTTCAATTTCATGTACAATAAGCGCCGCTTCTACTTTCTCTAATTCTTCTTTTTTCTCGAGATAATCCTTTGCAATAGAAGCTTGTCTTTCTAAAGGTTCTACTTGACTACTTAATTCGTGAATTATATCTTGTACACGATTTAAGTTTTCTTGTGTGTCTGCTAATTTACCTTCAGCTTTCTTTTTACGAAGTTTGTATTTCAGCACTCCCGCCGCTTCTTCAAATACACCACGACGTTCTTCTGATTTACTACTTAAAATTTCTTCAACTTTCCCCTGGCTAATAATCGAAAAAGCTTCTCTTCCCATACCAGAGTCCATAAATAAATCGATAATATCTTTCAACCTGCATGATTGTTTATTAATATAAAAATCACTATCACCAGAACGAGATACACGACGCGTTACACACACCTCATTATATTCAATCGGTAAACGTTGATCTTCATTATTTAAAGTTAATGTTACTTCAGCAACATTAACCGCTCTTCTCGTATCACTACCTGCAAAAATAATATCTTCCATCTTTGCACCACGTAATGATTTTGCCGATTGTTCACCAAGTACCCAACGAATGGCATCAGTAATATTACTTTTCCCGCTTCCATTAGGTCCTACTACAGACGTTACACCTGGGACAAAATCGACAGATACACGCTCAGCAAAAGACTTAAATCCTGCTATTTCTAATCTTTTTAAAAACACGAAAGGCCTTCCTCCTATTCTCCGTTGCTATAAATGTTGTTTATACAAAAACAAACGATTATACGGATTTCATTTCCTTACATTTATAAACGAAAGGAAAGTTTCATTCTATGCACAAGGAATCCCCCTCATTCAAAGGGGGATTCCTTATAGTTGTTCTTTTAACTTTTTCAACGCTTCTGCAGCAGCTTGTTGCTCTGCTTCTTTTTTCGACTTGCCACTACCAAGACCTAAGGCCACGTTATTTAACGTAACACGTGACACAAATTCTCGATTGTGAGCCGGTCCTTTTTCTTGCAAAATTTGATACTCAATATTGCCACTACCATCACGCTGAATCAACTCTTGTAATTGACTCTTATAATCCATCACATGAGAAAAAGCACCTTCATTAATTTTAGGGTATACAATTTCTTTTAAGAAGCCCCATACTGTTTCTAACCCTTGATCAAGATAAAGGGCACCAATAAACGCTTCAAAGACATCCGCTAATAAAGCTGGTCGTTCACGTCCGCCTGTCATTTCCTCACCTTTTCCTAATAAAACTAGGCTACCAAATGACAACTCGTTTGCAAAACGAACAAGAGATGGTTCACATACAATAGCTGCACGTAGTTTTGTTAACTCTCCTTCGCTCATTGTCGGATATTTTTGAAACAGATACTGCGATACAGTAAGTTCCAATACTGCATCTCCAAGAAATTCGAGACGCTCATTGTCTTCATGCGGTTTTTTTCGATGCTCATTCACATACGATGAATGCGTAAATGCTTGAATCAATAATTTTTCATCTGTAAACGTAATACCTATTTTTTCTTGAAATACTTTAAACGCTTCACGATATTTTGTTTCGTATTTTTTTTCTCTATATTTACGGTACGGCATAGGTCCCTCCAGATATAAGCCGAGAAGCCCCGCTAAAAAACGGGACTTCATTCAAGCATTATAGATGACTCTCTATGTAAGTCACAGCATCGCCAACAGTAGCAATCTTTTCAGCATCTTCATCAGAAATTTCCATTTCGAATTCGTCTTCTAATTGCATTACAAGTTCTACTACATCTAGGGAGTCTGCTCCTAAATCTTCCTTGAAGCTTGCAGCTGGTACTACTTCTGTTTCTTCTACTCCTAAACGATCAACGATAATTTTTGTTACACGCTCTAAAACATCTGCCATTCCATTCACCTCCCCTCAAATATTATATTAAATATTGTCCAAAAAAACTAGCTGAAATCGATTCTTTTATTACATTACCATACCGCCATCAACATTTAACGTTTGACCTGTAATATATTTGCTTTGATCAGAAGCAAAAAACGTTACAGCATTTGCGATATCTTGCGCTTCACCAAACTGAGCTGCAGGAATTAATTTTAACATTTCAGCTTTTATATTTTCATCTAATACGTCTGTCATATCTGTCGCAATAAATCCAGGAGCAATTGCATTTACAGTAATATTGCGGCTTGCTAACTCTTTTGCTGATGTTTTTGTTAATCCGATTACACCTGCTTTAGCAGCAACATAGTTTGCTTGTCCTGGGTTTCCCGTTACTCCGACAACAGAAGCGATATTTACAATACGTCCATGACGTTGACGCATCATATATCGAGATACTGCCTTTGTACATAAGAATACACCTTTTAGGTTTGTATTAATAACTGTATCCCATTCTTCTTCTTTCATACGCATTAATAAATTATCTTTTGTTACACCTGCATTATTTACAAGAATATCAACTTGTCCAAATACATCTACAGTTTGTTTCACCATATTTGTAACGTCTTCAGCATTTGCAACATCTGCTCTTACTGCAATTGCATCCGAACCTAATTTCTTTATTTCATCAACTACTTCATTTGCCTTTTGCTCGTTACCAGCATAATTTACTACAACATTTGCCCCTTGTTTTGCTAAATCAATCGCAATTGCGCGACCAATTCCACGTGAAGCACCCGTTACTAATGCTACTTTCCCTTTTAACATCAGTTTTCTCCTCTCAAATTCGAAATGGTATCTTGTAATGTCTCTTCATCGTATATCGCGTATGCTTTCACTGATGAATCAATTGACTTCATAAGTCCAGCAAGTACTTTCCCAGGTCCAATCTCAATAAATGTATCTACCCCTTGACTCACCATATATTCAATGGATGGATACCATAAGACAGGCGAATAGAGCTGCTCGATTAGCTTTTCTTGAATATGCGCACCACTTGTAATAACGTCTGCTGTTACATTTGCGATTACCGGAATATTCGTATCTTGAATTGTAATTTCATTTAAGACACTTTGGAATTTCTCCGCCGCTGGCTTCATAAGCGCAGAGTGGAACGGTCCACTTACTTTAAGCGGAATTGCTCTCTTTGCACCATGTTCTTTCGCTCTTTGAGAAGCAATCTCGACTCCTTGCTTTGTTCCAGAAATCACAATTTGCTTCGTACTATTCATATTAGCAATTTGTACTGCATACCCTTCACTTGTTACTTCTTCTGTAACTTGTTTCAGCATATGTGGATCAGCACCTAAAATAGCCGCCATTGCACCTTCTCCGCCAGGAACAGCTTCTTCCATATATTCCCCACGTTTCCTTACAGCATATACTGCATCCTCAAAAGTTAATGCACCTGCTGCTACAAGAGCGCTATACTCACCTAAACTATGCCCTGCGACAAAGTCTGGTGTAATATCATACTCTTTTAAAGCTGTCAAAATAGCAAAACTCGTTGTTAATAAAGCAGGTTGCGCATTTGTTGTTAACGTAAGCTTTTCCTGCGGCCCTTCAAAAATCACTTCTGAAAGTGAGTCTTGCAACACCTCATCTGCTTTTGCAAATACATTTGCAACCTCTTTATTATTCTCTGCTAACTGTTTACCCATTCCAACTGCCTGTGAACCTTGGCCCGGAAAAAGAAATGCTAGTTTTCCCATTTCAAATCCTCCTCTTATTGGAGTGGCTCTTTCTCCATTACGCTTGAAATAGTAGGAATAACTTCTTTCGCTACCATTTCTCTCGTTTGACGAATCGCACTAAATATTGATTGGTCATTGGAAGAACCGTGAGCCTTAATGACAGGAGCTTTCAATCCAAATAACGCGGCTCCTCCATACTCCGAATAATCCATTTTATCTTTTAATACCATAAGTTTTGGTTTTAATACCGCCGCTGCTAATTTGCTCGTAAACGAACTCATTAACTGCTCTTTTAACATAGAGAATAATGCAAGTGCTGTTCCTTCTAAAGATTTTAGCGCTACATTCCCTGTAAAACCGTCACATACAACAACATCTGCTACACCTTGTAACAAGTCTCTTGATTCAACGTTTCCAACAAAATTAATTGGCGCATCTTTAAGCATTGCAAAGACTTGTTTTGAAAGCTCGTTCCCTTTGCCATCCTCTGTTCCAACATTTAAAAGTCCAACGCGAGGATTTTTAATCCCTCTTACTTTCTCAGCGTATACAGATCCCATTACTGCATATTGATATAAATGAATTGGTTTTGCATCAACGTTTGCTCCAACATCTAACATAACAAAACCTTCTCCATCAACAGTTGGCATTGTAGGGGATAAAGCTGGTCGCTCAATTCCTTCCATTCGACCTACAACAAACAATCCGGCCGCCATTAAAGCACCTGTACTACCAGCTGATATACAAGCATCTGCTACACCGTCTTTCACTTGCTGCGCCGCAAGTACCATTGAAGCTTGTTTTTTTCGACGAACCGCTCTTACTGGTTCATCTGTCGATTCGATTTTTTCGTCTGTATGGAGTATAGTAATTCGCTCTTCACTCGTTAAGTATTGACGAATTTCCTCTTCTTTCCCTACTAACGTAATATGTAAATCAGAATATTCCTTAATAGCTTTCATTGCTCCTAGTACGACAGCCTTTGGAGCATGATCGCCGCCCATTGCATCTATTGCGATTTTCATAAGTTGTTACCTTCCTCACTATAATTACTAGATCGATACATTTCAAAAGTGCCTGTAAAAACAAGTTCTTCTCCAACGAAGCTACGCACTTTGACAACCGTCCGCCCTTTATCATTCTCTACATCTTCCACGCGCGCTTTTGCAACAACACGCTCTCCTAATTTTACAGGACGAATGTATCGAATGGTAGACTTTGCAGTTAAAGCTAATTCTTCATCAATAACCGCAACAGCTAGTGAGTTTGCTTGTGCAAACAAATGATGCCCACGGGCAATTTGATTTCTTTTAAATACGTGTTCTACCTTCACTTCAAAAATAGAAATCGCATGTCTATCTAATTCTATATCAATAATTTCTCCGACAACCTCTTCTAACGGTAAAGATTTCACATCTTCTTCATGTTGCTTTGTAGCTACATGTTTAATTCTTTCTCTTAATTCAGGAATAGATAATTCCATACGATCAAGACGTACAGTTTGTATACTCACTTGAAATTTCTCTGCTAAATCTTCATCCGTAATAAAAGGATTCGTTTCTATCGTTTGTTGTAATAATTCTTGTCTTTCTTTTTTACTTCTTCTTTTTTTCATACCGCACCATCCATTTTTATGACTAGGTACTAACAGTAGTATATAATCATTAAAAGTAGAATGCAACAAAAACTTTTGTTGCCTCCCTTTAATCGAGCTTCTCTCCCTGGAACACACCTGTCCCGTCAAGATACGTACGCAACGACGCATATTGATCATTATGCCAAAACGCTTCTGAATCTACTAGTAACGCCGCATCTTGTCTAGCTGTTTCTAGCGCCCGATAATCATGTACCATATCAGCAACCTTGAATTCTGGTAAACCACTTTGCTTACTCCCAAAGAAATCTCCAGGACCTCGTAATTCTAAATCTTTTTCTGACAATACAAATCCATCATTCGTTTCGGTCATAATACGCATTCGTTCTTTTCCCGTTTCCGATTTTGGATCCGCGATTAATAAACAATACGATTGTTCACTACCACGCCCAACACGGCCTCTTAGCTGATGAAGCTGTGATAAACCGAAACGCTCTGCATCATAAATAACCATTACAGTCGCATTCGGTACGTTCACACCCACCTCAACAACTGTTGTCGACACAAGAATTTGCACTTTATTTTCACTAAATTGCCCCATTATCTCTTCTTTTTCTTGAGATGATAATCTTCCATGCATTAATCCGACTTGACATTTCCCCTGATAATGATGAGTCAGCATACTATGTAAGTCGATTGCATTTTGTACATCAAGTTTCTCAGATTCTTCAATTAGAGGACAAATAACATATGCTTGTCTTCCTTTTTTTATCTCTTTCTCTACAAAACCGAGAACACGATCTAACATGTCATGTTTTGCCCAGTATGTTTCAATTACCTTTCTACCAGCCGGCATCTCATCGATTATAGAAACATCCATCTCTCCAAATGCAGTAATTGCTAACGTACGTGGAATTGGTGTTGCTGTCATAAATAATACATCTGGACTTTCACCTTTCTCACGTAAAACTCGTCGCTGCGCTACACCAAATCGATGTTGTTCATCAGTAATCACGAGACCTAACCTATGAAAAATAACTTCATCTTGAATTAAAGCATGCGTTCCAACAAGGATATCTATTTCTCCTTGTTCTAATTTTGCCAAAATCTCTCGGCGTTTCACACCTTTAACTGAACTTGTTAACAATTCAACCTTCATACCAAAGTGCGAGAACGTCTCTGCGAGCGATTGATAATGTTGTTCTGCTAAAATTTCTGTTGGAACCATTAAAGCACCTTGATAATGCGCTAATTTCGCTGCATAAAGACCAATTGCAGCGACCACCGTTTTACCAGAACCTACATCACCTTGCAACAGACGATTCATTCGATAAGGAGATGTCATATCTTTCATAATTTCATCTACAACTCGGCGTTGCGCACCAGTTAATGGAAACGGAAGTGCATCGATAAACTCTTGCAATTCTTCTGAAGGAATTTCTTTTTTCGTCCCTTTCGAATTTTCCCTCTCCATTTTTCGTAACGTTTGCATTTTTAACTGAAATAAGAAAAACTCCTCATATACAAAACGGCGACGCGCTTGCTTCAAATCTTCCTGACCTGTTGGAAAATGCAACGCCCGAAGCGCTTCATAACGCGGCAATAATTTATATCGACTTAGCAATCCATCAGGTAACACTTCAACTATAGAATCTCCATACTCTTTTAACGCTTGTGCAATAAAACGGCGCATCTGTTTTACTGTAAGTTTCCCTTTCACTGAGTACACAGGCTCTACTTCTTGTTGACGTACAACCGGTCCAAAATGAAGTTCTGATACCGCAATCGTTTGACGATGCTGATCCCATTTACCAGTAATCGTTACCGTTTCATCTAAATTTAACTTCTGCTTATAGTACGGCCTATTAAAACATACAGCTGTAATTAAATAACGACCTACGAGGACACGAACCGTAAGACGCGACTTCTTCTTCCCATAATATTGCAGTAAAGGAGCACTATGAACTTTTCCCTCTACTGTTACACGTTCATCATGCTTTACTTCAGCAAGATCTTTCATCGCATAGTCTTCATAACGGTACGGAAAATGTTCTAATAGATGAGAAACTGTATAAATTCCCATCTCGTGTAGTAATTCAGATGTTTCTCCTCCGATTCCCTTTACATCCGTAACAGGAACTTGTACAACTTCATTCAAGGTTCTCACGCTCCGTCACATTATTTTTTGATTCATTATCCATTAACATGATTGACATCTGTAATCGCTCTCTTTCACCCTATATATTCTATCATAGGCATTCTAAGAGAAACTACTCAAATCCCTCATAAACAACACGAAAGAAAAGAGCCTCACTATTAGCAGCAAGGCTCTTTTTTATCTTCAATATGCTAGCCTTTTGAATAAAAACTAGTAATAAACTTCATATTACTACTTATTATCCATTAGCAAGTAAGTAATCCATTTATTTTCAAAACGAATTTTTTCTTATTCTACAGAGAAGATGAAAGAATACACCGGTTGGTTTCCAGCATGTACTTCTACTTCTGCATCTTCAAAATTCTCTTCTACAAATTCAACTAATTCAGCTACCTCTTCATCAGTTGCATCTTCACCTTGTAGAATCGTTACGATTTCAGAATCTTCATCAATTAGTGCTTCTAGTAATTGCTTCGCAGCCCCTACTTTTTCAGCATTTGTTGATACGATTTTTCCATCTGCGATACACATGAAATCATCTTTTTGAATTGCCACACCATCAATTTCCGTATCACGTACAGCATACGTAATTTGACCTGTTTTCACATGAGATAAAGCTTCTTTCATGTTTTCTTCATTTTCCTCTAGCGTTCCAACTGGATTAAATGCTAACATTGCAGCCATACCTTGAGGAACTGTTTTTGAACGAACTACAATCACTTCTTGATCCACAACTGACGCTGCTTGTTCTGCTGCCATTACGATATTCCCGTTGTTCGGTAAAATAATGATTTTTTCAGCGTTTGCTTCTTCAATCGCCTTCACGATATCCTCAGTACTTGGATTCATCGTTTGGCCACCTTCGATAACTTTCGTCGCGCCAATGCTTTCAAATAAAGTTTTAATACCAGATCCCATAGCTACAGTTACGATACCGTACGGTTGTTTCTCTTTAGGCTGGCTAGTTGGCTCAGGCATCATGGCAGGCTCATCTAATAAAGCGGTATGCTGTTCACGCATATTCTCTACTTTAATCTTGATTAAACTACCGTAACGTTGTCCGTAGTTCATAGCGTCTCCAGGATGTTCTGCATGAATATGAACTTTTACAATTTCATCATCAGATACAACTAGTAGTGAATCACCATACACACTAATATCTTCACGGAATTTTTGTTCAGAGAAATTATGTTCTTTCACTTTATCAGCTTCTAATTTCACCATGAACTCCGTACAATATCCATACTTAATATCTTCTGTACTCAATTGGCTTTGTACACTACGGTGATGTTCTGCGCGCACCATTTCATTCATAGATGGTTGGGCAGGTGCATCAGAAGAAATCGTTTCTCCTTTTAAGTCAGCTAAAAACCCTTCGTAAACTACTACAAGACCTTTACCACCGCTATCTACAACGCCAACTTGTTTTAATACAGGTAATAAATCTGGCGTACGATTTAACGATGCATTTGCTTCTTTCACAACGTCTTCCATAAACAAAACAAAGTCGCGCTGTTTTTTCGCAACTGTTACTGCATATTTACCCGTTTCTCTTGCAACCGTTAAAATCGTTCCTTCAATCGGTTTCATAACCGCTTTGTAAGCCGCCTCTACTCCAGCTTCTAAAGCTGCAGCAAAATCAACTGTTGTTAATTCTTCTTTTTGTTCAATGGATTTCGAGAAACCACGGAACAACTGAGATAAAATAACTCCAGAGTTACCACGAGCTCCCATTAATAATCCTTTGGCTAAACTTACGCCGACTTTACCAGCATGTTGTGAAGGATTTGCTTTCACTTCACGTGCGCCTGAAGTCATAGATAAGTTCATGTTTGTACCGGTATCGCCATCTGGAACTGGAAATACGTTTAATGCATCAACAAGCTGAACATTATTCGTTAAATTATTCGCTCCTTGAATGATCATTTGTGATAAACGTTTTCCATCAATTTTTTGAATTGACACAGATTTTCCTCCTTAATGCACATTACAAGTTTATTACTTTAACTCCTTGTACGTAGATGTTTACAGAATCTACTGCTAGTCCTACAGTTTGATCTAATGTATATTTCACTTTCGTCTGCACGTTATGTGCTACTTCTGAAATTTTCGTACCATAGCTCACAATAATATACATATCAATATGTACTTCATCTTCATCTTTACGAACAATAACACCTCTAGTGAAATTTTCTTTTCGTAAAATGTCTGTTAATCCATCTTTTAACTGATTTTTTGATGCCATACCTACGATACCGTAGCAATCTACCGCGGCACCTCCAGCAATTGTTGCAATTACATCTGTACTAATATCAATTTGACCGTACTTCGTTTTAATTTCAATTGACATCTCGTTTTCCCCCTTCATAAATGGTGAAAGTGAGTTAGACTACTTTAGTTACTATCATATAATCTTTTTAAAGAAAATTCCATCGTTCTTTCTTTTTCACTCTCATATTTTATGTTGAAAACTACACTTTTTTATGATGAGCAAAATAGTCCATTGTTATTATACAACATGTATCACTATAATATGTCAAGCAATTTTTCTTGATTTCAACTTTTCTTCATTGACATATAGTGTCAAGTAATTTTTCTTGATTTCTTTTTTCTACAGTGTTGCATTCTCTTTTTAGTTGTGTTAAATTATAGTAGTGTTTTTAGCATCGCATAAAAGACTAACATTGAAAAATTACGTATGGTAAGGTATCAAGGGAGGGAAATATAAATGGCTCGTGTTTGTGCTATTACTGGAAGAAAAGCTCGTTCTGGTAACTCTCGTTCTCACGCAATGAACGCTACAAAACGTAAGTGGGGCGCTAACCTTCAAAAAGTTCGCGTACGCATCGACGGAAAAGTTCAACGTGTTTACGTTTCTGCTAGAGCATTAAAATCTGGCAAAATCGAACGTGTTTAATAATAAAAAAAAGAGCCGCTAGGCTCTTTTTTTACTATACCAATGGAAAAAGCACCGGTAATAGGTGCTTTTTTTAATCTTTTTTGAAGGTATTTAACATGGCACGAACAATTCCACCAAGAAATTTAGGTAACTTAATTGTATAAAATCTCATGGTTTCCCTCCTAATCCCCATTACTCCACTTGGTCACTATATGATGTAAGGAGCAAAATTGTTTCTTTAATCAGTGCTTCTTATCACCATTAATATGCCAGAAGTAAATGAAAAAGTACCTTTTTCCTCAACGAGTTCATTACTAATACAAAGTGTGGATCCCCACTCTATTTTTTTATTCGTTAGAGGATATTTAAAACCAAGTAATGTAATCCCTTCCACTATTTCAGTAACAGGCACAAAAGATACATAAGGGAAATTTTTATTTTCTTCAATTATATGTGTACCTACTCTTTTTACACTTATTTCATTTTGATTGTCTACAATACACATCTCTATTCCTACTTCTAATCCTTTTAAAAGCATTTGTATATTCGCTAAACCGTGATCAAGTCTTCCGCCAGTAGCACCAAAAATACGAATGAGTGCCGGCTTTTGTTCTAACGCCCAGTTAATCGCAATTTCTAAATCAGTTTGATCTTTTTCACGAGGAACAATATGTAAATCATTTGTTTGTTGCCCCATCCATGCTAATTCTTCTTCCGTAACCGAGTCATAATCTCCAAACGCAACAGCAGGAGTAATACCTCTTTTTAATAAACGATATACTCCTCTATCAACTGCCGCCCACACTACTTTCTCATTTTCATATGAAGAAAAATCTGCACAATATTCCGCGGGTCCTCCCGCTAAAATATGAATAATCATGTTTCCTTCCCCTTCTATTGTAAAAAGGCAATCTGCCATTCGGTAGATTGCCTTTTTATATATTTTTTCTCTACCCTTTATAAATAGTGAAAACTTACTACACTAGAAGATTCACTGGGATAAAGACTCGTTCATTCATTATCCACGAATGACACGAATTGCTTCACCGCGGTCTTTTTGATTGTATACTGCTGACCCAGCTACAAGTACATTTGCTCCTGCTTCTACACAAAGTCTTGCTGTTTCAGCGTTTACACCACCATCAACTTCAATTTCTACTTCTAGATTGCGCTCTTTAACCATTTCTGCAACTTGTTTAATTTTCGGTAATACAGAATGGATAAATTTCTGCCCACCAAATCCAGGGTTTACTGTCATAAGTAATACCATATCAATATCTTCTAATACATGCTCAATCACTGAAACTGGCGTATGCGGATTTAATACAACTCCTGCTTTAATGCCATGAGATTTAATTAACTGAATTGTACGATGCAAATGAGGGCACGCCTCTACATGAACAGTAATAATATCCGCTCCCGCTTTTGCGAAAGTCGGGATATAGTTATCAGGATTTTCAATCATTAAATGTACATCTAACGGTAACGATGTGATCGGACGAATTGCTTCTACAATTAATGGTCCAATCGTAATATTTGGTACGAAATGTCCATCCATTACATCGACGTGAATGTAATCCGCCCCGCCTTTTTCTACATCTTTAATCTCTTCCCCTAATTTTGAAAAATCTGCTGATAAGATCGATGGTGCAATTTTAATCATAACTAATACCTCGGCTTTCTCTCTCTAATTTCTTCTACAAATTGTTTGTAATTCTTATAACGATATTCTGTAATCTTCCCCTCTTCAACCGCAGCCTTCACAGCGCATTTCGGTTCAGAAAGATGTGTACACCCTCTAAATTTACAGTATTGGCTCGCTTCTTTCAACTCTGGAAAACAATATGTAAGATCTTCTACCTCTATATCTATGAAATCGAGTGAACTAAAACCAGGTGTATCTGCAACTAGTCCGCTTCCAATCGCAATTAATTCTACGTGTCTTGTCGTATGTTTCCCGCGTCCTAAATGTGAGGAAATATCATTCGTTTTCAGTTCTAATTCTGGACGTAAGACGTTAAGCATAGAAGATTTTCCAACACCAGATTGCCCCGCAACGACGGAAACACAACCTTCTAAGAATGGTTTTAAAATGTCAATACTTTCCGATGTATTTATAGAAGTAAATAATACATCATATCCCATCTCACGATAGTCATTTGCATAAGATTCAACAGTCTCTCTCATTTTTTCATCTACTAAATCCATCTTACTAATGCAAATAATCGGCTTAATGTTATGATATTCAATCAGCACTAAAAATCGATCTAACAGTCCCGGATTAAAATCTGGTTCTACTGCAGAAAATACGAGTATCGCTTGATCAACATTAGCAATAGGAGGCCTAACAAGTTCATTTTTTCGATCAAATACTTCAAGCACGTATCCTTCACTTGGATTATCAGCCTGAAAAACAACTTGGTCTCCTACCAATGGTGTAATTTTATTTTTTCTAAACACACCACGCCCGCGACATTGTGTAATCCCTTCTTCATGCTGCACATAATAAAATCCACTTAGAGCTTTTACAATTTTTCCTTCTGGCATATAATTCTCCTTTATTCTGTATAAAGTGAAGCTGTAATTCCTATTGAATGGATTATCATTCTTTAAATAAAGATTTCAAAACCCGTCATATATACAAGTTAATACGTTTAATCTACCATTAAATTTAAAATATTATTTATAACAGTATCACTTTTATAGCTTTTTGAACCATATATTTTTGCCTGTTATACGGTCCACTATATGTAGACAGCATAACAGGCAGGAGTAATACATTCCATTCCCTCTAGAAAGAAAATGGAATTCATTATTATTGAGTTGGATATGGTACTTCTTTGTCAATAATCGTTACACCATCTCGTACAATTTTATAGTGTCCTTTTGTACCTTCTTGAATTACAAATTCTAATGAAATAGTTGCCGACTCTGAAATTGTTCTAGTTTCAATTGGTCTATCCATTTTTTGTTGCATATCTTCTTTATAAATTTCTATCGTTTGCGGTTTTTTCTCACCTATTATAGAAGATTCATACGGAATAGAAATATTATCCACTTTCACTGTTTTCGTTACTTTCGGCTTAGGACCATCTGAAATAACAATCGTCACTTTATCTCCTTCTTTTAACGGCGTTCCTGGTTTTGGAGATTGCGAAATTACAAGTCCTTTATCAACAGTATCGGAATACTCTCGTTTTATATCTGGAGTTAGTTTCCTCTCATTCAAATAACCATTGACACTATTTTCAGTCCATCCTGAAAAGTCACCTGGTCTAATTTGATAAGGACCTTTACTTACCCAAATTTTCAGGTCTTGTTCCGCCTCTACTACCATTTGATCTGGCGTCGGAATTTGCTCAACGATTTCACCTTTTGGTCTATCATTTTCAATATAATTTATTGTAACTTGTTTATATTTTTCTTCTAATTCAGACCTTATGCTCTCAAAATCTTTCCCTGTAAGATCACTCATCTTACTTTTCTTTTTTCCACCTGATTGATAGATAGTAATTTTAGAGTTTTCTTTCACGACTCTTCCTGCCACAGGGTCTGTTTTTATGACATCACCAGTTTCAACATCATCTGTATATACAATATTAGGTTCCGTAACCTCAAAACCTTTTTCAACTAATGTATTTACTGCTGTCGTATATTTCATACCAGACACATCAGGGACTTTTACATCTTTTGGAATAAAGAATCCTGGAATAACAGTAAGCGCTAACGTTATTCCGATTGCTAAAAGTAAAAATATTGTAATTAAAATTTTGAGCCATTTATTACTTCGTTTTTTCTTCTTATTTAAATCCGTTTCTTCTTTTCTTGTCTGTTCATCCACTTTACTTCCTTTTAAAACAATTGTTTCATCAGTAACGTTTTCAAATAATTGTTCTTGTTGAATAATCGGAATCGCTTTTGTCGCTTCCATATCTTCCGGTATGTAAAATGGCTGCTCATTTATCCTCTCTGGATATAGCGCCGTTTCAATATCTCGTTTCATCGCATTGGCAGATTGATATCGATGAAACGGATCTTTCGCAGTTGCCTTTAATATAATATTTTCGACACTTTGCGGAATATTTTCATTCCATCTTTTTGGAGACGGAATTTCACTTTGTAAATGTTTTAAAGCTATAGCAACAGCAGATTCACCAGAAAACGGTTGTCTTCCTGTTAACAACTCAAACATAACAATCCCTAGGGAATAAATATCTGATTGTTTATTTGCTATCCCGCCACGTGCTTGTTCTGGTGATAAGTAATGCACCGAACCGAGTACTGAATTTGTATGTGTAATTGTTGTTGCACTTGTAGCTGTCGCAATTCCAAAATCTGTTACTTTTATTACTCCATCAGCTCGAATTAAAATATTGTGCGGTTTAATATCACGATGCACAATTTCAAAATGATGGGCGTGTGCCATGGCGGATGTTAACTGCTCCATAATATCAAGAGCTTCTCCTATCGATAACATCCCTCGCTCAATTATGTATTGCTTCAATGTTTGTCCTGGTACATACTCCATTACAAGATAATATATACCATCTTCTTCTCCGACATCATACATATTCACAATATTTGGATGCGACAACGTTGTAACAGACTGCGCTTCTCGATGGAAACGTTTAATAAACTCTTCGTTATTTGAATAGTCGAGTCGTAATATTTTTACCGCTACATCCCGGCCCAGTATATCATCATGAGCTAAATATACATTGGCCATTCCACCGCCACCAATCATTTTCAGCAGCTTATAACGGTCATTTAAGCGTTTTCCAATCAGCACGTTGCACTTCACCTACTTTCGTTTGTCGAACCCGCATAATCAATCAGAACAAGGGTAATATTATCTTCCCCACCACGATCATTCGCCAATTGAATGAGACGTTGCCCCTTAGTTTCTAGCTGTTCATTTAACTGTAAAATTTGTTGCATATCAGCAATAGAAACTTTGTTAGATAATCCATCAGAGCAAAGAAGTAACTGATCATCTTCCTCTAGCACCAACGTTTTAACATCTAATCCGACTTTCTCTTCTGTTCCTAATGCCCTTAATAAAACATTCTTTTTCGGGTGATATTCTGCGTCTTCTTTTGAAATTTCACCATGTCTCACAAGTTCATTTACAAGTGAGTGATCTTCCGTTACAAGCGAGATTTCTCCCTCTGATACCATATAACAACGACTATCCCCTATATGACCTATTGTCACAAAGCTCGGCGTACAAATTGCTATTATAAGTGTTGTTCCCATGCCATTACATTCTACATGTTGCTTAGAGTACTCATATATACGCTCATTAATAATCCCAACACTAGTATGTAACCACTCTTCTACTTTTTTTGGCTCATTCATATTATGCGTTTGCTTCCAATAATCATGGAATAATTGAATGGTCATCGAGCTAGCTACATCACCAGCTCGATGACCTCCCATTCCATCTGCTACTACCGCTAAAATATTTCCATCTAAATTATGAAAAACTCCTGCACTATCTTCATTATGTTGACGAACTTTTCCTTTATCTGATAGAAACACGGCTTTCATCTCGTCACCTCGTCTCTTCTTTGCGCTCCTTCGCACGCAACTGACCGCAGGCTGCATCAATATCATGACCTTGTTCACGGCGAATCGTTACATTTACTCCACGATCTTTTAACGTTTTTTCAAACAAGAAAATTTGTTCACGTGGCGTACGTACATAATCACGTTCAGGTACGTAGTTTACCGGAATTAAGTTCACATGACATTTTACACCTTTTAAGAGCGCAGCAAGTTCTTCAGCGTGCTCAACTTGGTCATTTTCTCCTCCAAATAGTCCATATTCAAAAGTAATACGACGCCCTGTTCTATTTACATAGTATTTAATAGCTTCCATCAAATCTGGTAGCTTATAAGCACGGTTAATCGGCATTAATTTTGAACGTAATTCTGAGTTTGGAGCATGCAGTGAAATCGCAAAATTAATTTGTAAGTCTTCTTCAGCGAACTTATAAATTTTCGGGATAATTCCACTTGTCGAAACTGTCATATGTCTCGCACCAATATGAAGTCCTTTTTCATGGTTAATGATGCGTAAGAATCCCATTAAATTATCGTAGTTATCAAATGGTTCTCCAATTCCCATAACGACAAGAGAACTTACACGTTCTTCTGATTCATCAAGTGCACGTTGCACTTCTACTACTTGCGCTACAATTTCTCCAGCTTCTAAGTTTCGCTTTAAACCGCCAAGCGTTGAAGCACAGAACGTACATCCAATACGACAACCTACTTGCGTTGTTACACAAATGGAATTTCCATATTCATGTCGCATTAATACCGTTTCAATAGAATATCCATCGTATAATTGGAATAAGAATTTAATTGTTCCATCCGAAGACGTTTGTTTTACTAACGTATTTAAAGTAGTAATATCAAAGGAATTCGACAATTTTTCACGCAATCCTTTAGAAAGGTTTGACATATCCTCATAATTTTTTACACGTTTTTTATATAACCAATCAAAAATTTGTCCAGCACGGAACTTTGGTTCTCCTTGCTCCTTTAACCAATCTTGCATTTCATGAAGTTGTAAAGAGTAAATTGATGGTTTTTTCGTTTCTAAATTTTTCTTTTGTTTTCTCACAGTCGTTTCCACGATGCTACACCTTCTTCCTTAAACAAGCAATATAAAAGCCATCTGTTGCAAAATAATGCGGTAAAATTTGTACTTGACCTTCATCAATATACGGACTTAACTTTTCTGGCATACGCTCTTTTATCGTAGTATCCCACTCAAACTCAGGATGCTCTTGTAAAAATCGTTCTATTACTTGTTCATTTTCTATTTTTTCAATTGTGCACGTACTATAAACAAGGCGACCACCTTGTTTTAATAACGGTGCGATTTTTTCTAGTATTGCAAGTTGGATCGTCGATAATCTTTCACTATCGCCTTTATCTTTACCTAACTTAATATCAGGCTTACGTCTAATTACACCAAATCCAGAACATGGGGCATCTACTAATATTTTATCAAACGTTTCATTTGCAAAATGTTCTTGCACTTTTCTAGCATCTAATGCCTTTGTTTCGACATTTCCTAGACCAAGTCGCTCTGCTTGTTGTTTAATTAAACGTACTTTGTGTGCATGTAAATCAAGGGACATGACTTGACCAGTTCCTTTTAATCGCTCTGCGATATGTGTTGTTTTTCCACCTGGAGCAGCACAACTATCAAGAACTACATCTCCCTCATCTGGTTCTAAGGCACGTGCTACCAGCATAGAACTTTCATCTTGAATAGAAAGAAAACCTTTTTTAAACGCATCTGTGTGCGCTACATTCCCTTTTTCAATTTGAATTGCATCATCTGATAAATCGCCACGCTTCGCTTCTATACCTTCACTAGCTAATAATGCAATTGCTTCTTCTACTGTTATTTTATCAACATTTACACGCGCTGTTGGTACAGGCGGTAACATGTTCACTTCACACATTTTCTCAGCAGTTTCTAAACCATATTCTGAAGTCCACTCTTGGACAAGCCAAATTGGATGACTTGTTGCAATTGCCAAACGTTCTACTGGATCTTTGATTTCATCTACAGAAGGTACACCTTCTCTTTGAATCGAACGTAATACACCGTTCACCATACCAGCAATTCCTTTATGCCCGCGACGCTTTGCAATCTCAACGGCTTCATGAATAGCCGCTCTTTCAGGCACTCGGTCTAAATAAATCATTTGATATAAAGATAAGCGAAGTAATACTCTTACCCACGCTTCAACTTTCTTTTTTAAAAAAGGCTGTAAATAATAATCTAATGTATCACGACGTTGGATTGTTCCATATACAATCTCAGTTAGTAAACCAATATCTTTTCTATCAATTGTACTTTTTTCAATTAGATTATTTAAAAGTAAGTTACTGTATGCACCACTTTTTTCTACTTGAATTAAACCATCAAGAGCTAATTCACGAACATTTTGTCTCATGCATTTTCTCCTAACTTTGTTCCAATTTCAGGTTTTGTTCCACGTAAAAATTGTGAACAGCTCATACGCTTTTTACCAGAAGGTTGCAATTCTGTAATTTTAACACCCGTTTCATTACCAGTTGCTACAACGAAACCATCTTCTTCGATCGCAACAATCGTACCTGCTTCAGCTGATTTCGTTACGGGGACTTTTTCTCCCCACCATACTTTAACAACTTGTCCTGCTAAAGTTGTATAAGCAACTGGCCATGGATTCAATCCGCGAATGTGATTGTATACTTCTTCACCTGTTTTTGTCCAATCAATTTTCTCTTGCTCACGTTTTATATTATATGCAAACGTTACTTCTTCCTCGTTTTGTTTAATTGGTTCTAACTTACCTTGAATTAGTAAAGGTACTGTTTTAGATAGAAGATGTGCCCCTGCTTCACTTAACTTATCAAATAACGAACCTGTCGTTTCACGCTCTTCAATTTCCACTTCTACTTGCGTTAAAATATCACCAGCATCCAATTTTTCTACCATATACATAATTGTAATACCTGTTTTTTCTTTCCCTTCCATAATTGCATAATGGATTGGTGCACCGCCACGAAGTTCAGGAAGTAAAGAAGCGTGGACGTTAATACATCCATACTTCGGTGCTTCTAAAATTTCATTTGGTACAATTTGACCGAACGCAGCTGTTACAATTAAATCTGGCTCTAATGCCAATACTTTTTCATATTCGTCTTTTTCACGAATTCTTAACGGCTGTAACACCGGAATACCATGCTTTTCTGCTTCCACTTTAACAGGTGTAGGTGTTAATACTTTTTTTCTGCCTACCGGACGATCTGGTTGCGTAACAACACCTATTACATCATAGCCATCTTCAATAAGACGACGAAGCACCGGCACTGAAAAGTCCGGTGTTCCCATAAATACTACTTTTATCATTTAAAAACCGCTCCTTTTAATACCTATTCTAATTCATTTTCCTCATAATATCTTGTCACTTTCGATGTAAATAACACACCGTGTAAATGATCGATTTCATGTTGAATTGCACGCGCTAAAAACCCTTCTGCTTCTAGTAAAAATACTTTGCCTCGACGATTTTGCGCACGCACTTTAATATAATCCGCACGTTCCACTTCACCATAAAGTCCCGGGAAGCTTAAACAGCCTTCGGGACCTACTTGTTCACCACGTTTTTCTAATATCGATGGATTGATTAACTCAATTTTCCCAGTATCATCACCGATATCAACTACCGCCACTTGCAAGCTTACCCCTACTTGAGGCGCAGCTAAACCGACTCCGTCCGCAATTAACATTGTTTCATGCATATCTTTCAACAATTTCACTAACTTTTTATCAAAGTTAATTACTCTTTCACACGGTGTTTCTAACACTTCATTTGGATGCTTTACTATTTCTAAAACTGCCATATTTCCCTCCGCTACATTAACATTGTTGGATTAAAATCAATTGAGATTTGTAGCTCTTTTTGCATTTCTGCTTGATAATGTTCATTTACCATTTTGAGCACGTTCTTTAAGTTTGGTTCCCGTTTGTATTTTATCATGCATTGATAACGATATCTATCTTTTATCCTTGGAATTGCTGAAGCAACCGGTCCTAACACCATCGTTTGCTGCGAACAGTGCGTCCGTAAATGACCGACAATTTTTTCCGTCACTTGTACTGCTTTTAATAATTCCGGATGAGATACCGTCACAAGTACAACATAGTAATAAGGTGGGTATTGTCTCGTTCGCCTCATTTGCATTTCTTGATCAAAAAACACATCATATTGTTGGTTCTTTGCTAACTCTATACTATAATGTTCTGGCGTATACGTTTGAATTATAACTTCCCCTGGCAATTCATGTCGGCCTGCTCGTCCACTTACTTGCGTCAATAACTGATAAGTCTTTTCACTCGCCCGGAAATCAGGTAAATGAAGCATCGTATCAGCAGTTAAAACACCAACAAGCGTTACTTTCGGAAAATCTAACCCTTTTGCAATCATTTGTGTTCCAAGTAATATATCTGCTTTTTCTTCCCCGAACGCCTTTAATAATTTCTCATGCATCCCTTTACGACTCGTCGTATCTACATCCATTCGAATGACTCGTGCCTCTGGAAATAGTTTTGTAATTTCTTCTTCTACCTTTTGCGTACCTGTACCAAAGAAACGAATGTATGTACTTTGACAAGCAGGACACGCAGTCGGCATATTTTCTTCGTAACTGCAATAATGACATTTTAAACGATGATTCATTTTATGATATGTCAGCGAGATATCACAATGCGGACATTGTACAACGTACCCGCAATCACGGCACATAACAAATGTAGAATGACCTCTTCTATTTAAAAAGAGCACCATTTGTTCTTTCTTTTCTAACCGATCTGCTATTTTTTCATGCAGTGCCTTTGAAAACATGGAGCGATTCCCGTCACGAAGTTCTTCACGCATATCAACAATCTCTACTGTCGGTAAAGCTTGTTCGTTCATACGTTTTTCCATCGTCAGTAATTCATACACACCTTTTTTCGCTCTTGCAAACGATTCAAGCGTCGGTGTTGCACTACCAAGAACGATAGGGCATTTATGATATTGTCCTCTCCACACAGCTACATCCCTTGCATGATACCTCGGATTATCTTCTTGCTTGTAGCTCGATTCATGTTCCTCATCAATGATAATAATCCCTAAATTTTCAAAAGGAGCAAATACAGCTGAACGTGCACCAACTACGACTTTCACTTCTTTTCTTAAAATCTTACGCCATTCATCATATTTTTCTCCAACAGACAGCGCACTATGAAGAACTGCAACTTGTGAGCCAAATCTACCTTTAAAACGATCTACCATCTGAGGCGTTAGTGCAATTTCAGGAACAAGTACAATAGCTTCTTTTCCTTTCTCGAGCACCGCTGCTATAGATTGTAAATATACTTCTGTTTTTCCGCTTCCTGTAACACCATATAGTAAAAATGGATTGTAAGTTTCATTTGTAATTGATGATAAAATCGGTGTAATAACTTGCTTTTGTTCCTCAGTAAGTGGGAATGGTTTCGTTTGTTCAAAATCGTCATCGTCATACGGATTTCGGTACACTTCCACATACTTTTCTGAGAGTAGTCCCTTTTTAACAAGTGCTTTAATTGGAGCATCTGTTATTTGTAACTCTTCTGTTATTACTTTCAACGGTACACTTTTATAATTTTCCACAAAATAATAGAGGACATCTTGTTGTTTTTTACTTTTCAGTTCAAATGCTGCTAATTCTAATTTATCTTCTGGCAACTCCGGTTGAACGACTCTTTGTTTCTTCTTTTGTACCTTATCTTTTACTTGATAAACGACTTCAATCGTGCCATGTTTAATTTCTTGTTGAATCGTGCGGTATAGCTGTGGCTGCGTCTCAATCGCTTCCCAATCTATCGCTTCTTTGTCCTGAAATAAAAACAGTAGTTCAGGTGCTACTTCTTCTTGTTTACGAAGTTGTAGACGTTTTTTATATGTTGCTTTTATCGCCGTTGGAAGCATAACTTGAAAAGCTGAAATCATATAACATAACGTTTCACTTGTAAGCCAATACCCTAGCTTTAACAACTCTTCATTTAAAACGGGTGTTACATCTAAAATTTCATGAATTGTCTTTAACTTCTTACTTTCTACTTCAACCGAATCTTTAATCCCAATAATAAAACCTTGCAATTTCCTTGGGCCAAACGGAACTACTACACGCATGCCTGTCTGGACAATATCTTCCCATTTTTTAGGAATAATATAATCAAATGGTCGATCTGTCTGACGTGCAGGTACATCAACAATTACACTTGCAAATTTCATAGACGATCATCTTCTAACATTATTTCAATTTGCTTTAATATTTCACGAGCAACCTCTTTCTTCGTTAAAAGTGGCAACTCTATAACTTCTCCATCTTTTCTATACATTGTTACAATGTTCGTATCTGTACCAAATCCAGCTCCTTGCGCCTTTACATCGTTTGCAACAATCATATTCGCATTTTTCTCACGTAATTTTTTCGTTGCATATTCCTCTACGTTTGTCGTTTCAGCCGCAAAACCGATAAGTAACTGTTTGTCTTTCATCTCACCTAACGTTTTTAAAATATCTACTGTTCTCTCAAGTTCAATTACAGCATCGCCATTTTTCTTTTTCATTTTATTATCATGAACATATTTCGGACGATAATCTGCAACCGCTGCTGTTTTAATGACAACATCTACGTCTTCATAATGTTGAATAACCGCCTCTAACATATCTTGTGCAGATTCCACTTGCACCGTAGTTACATGTAATGGTGGATGTAATGCTGTCGGTCCCGAAACGAGTATAACATCAGCGCCTAAGTTCGCTGCCACTTCCGCAATCGCGTATCCCATTTTTCCAGAAGAAAAATTAGTCATAAAACGGACTGGATCAATCTTTTCACGAGTTGGGCCAGCAGTTATTAATATTCTTTTTCCTTGTAGTGGTTTTTGCTCTGAAAAAGCCTCTTCTAACCGTGCAATAATCGCTTCAGGTTCTTCTAATCTTCCCTTCGCTACATAACCACACGCTAAAAAACCTTCTCCAGGCTCAATAAATGTATATCCTAACGTTTTTAACGTCATCATATTTTTTTGAACAATTTTATTTTCATACATATGCACATTCATAGCAGGTGCAATCCACACTGGGGCTGTAGTAGCTAACAAAGTAGTTGTAATCATATCATCTGCAATACCGTTAGCTAACTTTCCAATACAATTGGCTGTAGCAGGTGCAACAAGTACAACATCTGCCCAATCTGCTAAATCGATATGAGCAATAACAGCTGAGTCTTTCTCATCGAATGTATCCGTATATACATCATGGCGAGAAAGCGCCTGGAATGTAAGAGGTGTAACAAACTTCATTGCCGACTCACTCATCATTACTTTTACAATAGCACCAGATTGTGTCAATTTACTCGTTAACGCAGCCGCTTTAAAGACCGCAATGCCTCCTGTTACACATAAAAGTATCTTTTTCCCTTTTAGCATATGGCTCGTCCTCTTTCTTTTTCAAACTTATAATACTGAAACAAGATTATCAGCTCATCAGTATCAATATTTCTTCCCTACCGTAAAAAAATAACAACCTACTTGTAAATAGGTTGTTACCGTTACATAGAAAATTATAAAGTCTATGTTTTAAATTGTCGAAGACAAAGTCTTATTCAGTTACTTTATCTTCACTTGGTACGTAGCTTAACGCTTCCATATCGATTTCTTCTAATGCTTTACCTACACATTTATGAGAAACTGGTTTTTCTACAACACAGTTATTAGCAAGTTGCATTTCGCGCGCACGTTTTGCAGCCACTGTTACAAGTGTATATTTAGAATCGATTTTTGTTAATAATGAATCAATTGATGGATTTAACATAATTATAGACCCTCCGTCATTTCTTTATAATATTTTGCTACTCTTTCGCGGCGGCAATGTTCGCCAACCACAATTGCTTTAATTCTTTCACAAGCTAGTTCAACTTGGTCGTTTTCTACAACGTAGTCGTAAGCGTCCATCATATCAATTTCTTCTTTCGCTACCGTTAAACGATTTTCAATAACATCTTCAGTTTCTGTACCACGACCGACAATTCGGTTCTTTAGTTCAGATAAACTTGGAGGTGCTAAGAAAATAAATACACCTTCTGGGAAAGCTTTCTTAACTTGAATTGCTCCTTGCACTTCAATTTCTAAGAATACATCTTTTCCTTCTTGTAATGTTTTTTCAACATAGTCAATTGGTGTTCCGTAATAATTACCTACGAACTCAGCCCACTCAAGTAATTTTTCATTACGAATCATTTCCTCAAATTCTTCTCTCTCTTTAAAGAAATAATCCACACCATCCACTTCACCTTCACGTGGCTTACGTGTCGTTACTGAAATGGAGTACTGAAAACGTGTATCCTCATGACTAAACAGCTCTTTTCGAACCGTTCCTTTACCAACCCCAGAAGGTCCTGAAAGAACGATGAGCAATCCTCTTCTACTTCTCATAAATATGTAAAACCTACCCTTCCTCACTTAACTCTTCTTTATTATTCAAACGATGTGCAATCGTCTCTGGCTGAATTGGACTTAATACAACATGCCCATCATCCATAACAATAACCGCCCTTGTTTTTCTCCCATACGTAGCATCAAGCAAAGCATTATGTTCGCGTGCTTCCTGTACTGTTCGTTTAATAGGAGCTGACTCCGGACTTACAATAGCAATAATTCGATGAGCAGATACAATATTTCCGTATCCAATATTTAAAAACCGCATGGCCATAGTTTGCGCCTCCTAGTAAGTCTATCCGATTTCTCCACCACGTATAACTTTATATATTTTTTGAAAGCTACTCAATATTTTGTACTTGTTCACGAATTTTTTCAAGGTTATTTTTCATTTCTACAACATATTTTGAAATTGTTAAGTCATTTGCCTTAGAACCAATCGTATTAATTTCTCTATGCATCTCTTGCACGATGAAATCCATTTTCCTTCCAACAGGCTCTTCAATCTGCAGTGTTTCATGGAATTGTTCTAAATGACTTTGCAAACGAACTAACTCTTCGTGAATATCACAACGCTCAGCAAAAATTGCAACTTCTGTTAGCAATCTTTGTTCATCTAGATCTTGATTATGTAATTCCTTTAAGCGATTTTCTAATCGTTCACGATATTTTTGTGTAACAATTGGTGCATGCGGAATAATAGCATTTACACAATTATGAATCTCTTGTAAGCGATACGCTATATCTTTATGTAATCGTTCTCCTTCGCCATCTCTCATCGTTTTTAACATATGAGCAGCTTGGCGAACAGCCTCATATAAACTGTTCTCAAATTGTTCATTTACGTTTTCTACCTCTTCAATCGCTGTTACTTCTGGCATTGCCATTAATTGCTCGAGTGTAATAGAATCTTGTAATTGAAATTTTCCTTTTATATCTTCCATAATCGATTGGTACTGCTCAAGAAGCGACCAATTCACACTTAATTTTCTTTCAACAAGCCCTTCACCCGCTATACTAATAGACACTTCAATACGTCCACGGCGAACTTGCTGTGCAATTATTTTACGAATTTTGTCTTCAAATACCGTCATTTGCTTCGGTAGTCGAATACTCATCTCTAGAAAACGGTGGTTCACCGATTTCATTTCTACTGTAATTTGAAAAGTATCACTCTCTACTTTCGATCTTCCAAATCCTGTCATACTACAAATCATTTTTTATCACATCCAAGCCATGAAATAACTCAATGAAAAAGGTAATAGAGACAAGGCTCTACTACCTTCTGTAAATTATATCACATTTTCATATCATTGACTATTTCAAGTTTAATCCCTTCTTATATAATATTGGCTTTTCCTTCTTCCCCTTCTTCCCTGTTAATAAAGAGCCTACTAATAAGAAGGTCGGAATTGACGATAAACCTCCAATTAACAACCAATCTCTCGCTTGTATTGGCATCGTGCTAAAAATCGGTTGTAACGGTGGATAATATATAACGACTAGCATGAGTAGTAATGAAATGATAACCGCTCCTACTAAATACACATTTCCAAACGGATTGCGGTGGAAAACAGAATGCTCACTTCGGCAATCAAATACATGAATCAGCTGAGCAAGTACCAATGTTGCAAACGCTACAGTTTGTGCATATTTCAGTTCATTTGGATGTTGATTATACGCAATAATAAATGCTACTAGCGTCACTGCCCCAATTAGAAAGCCACGACTTATAATTTTCCAGGCAAGCCCTCTAGCAAATACCCCTTCTTTCGGATGACGCGGCGTTCTCTTCATCACGTCTCCCTCGGCCTTATCCAAACCTAACGCCATCGCCGGTAAACCGTCAGTAACTAAATTCACCCATAAAATTTGAATTGGAACCATCGGCAGCGGTAGTGCAAGTAACATGGCAAATAACATGACCAAAATTTCTCCAACGTTCGATGCTAATAAATAACGAATAAACTTACGTATGTTCTCGTATATATTTCTACCTTCTTTAATTGCTGATTTTATCGTAGCGAAATTATCGTCCAGCAATACGAGAGATGAAGCTTCTTTTGCAACATCTGTCCCTGTAATTCCCATCGCTATCCCAATATCCGCAGTTTTTATAGCTGGAGCATCGTTTACTCCATCACCTGTCATCGCCACTATATGTCCTTTATTTTGCAACGCCTTAACAATTTTTAATTTATGTTCTGGTGATACACGAGCAAATACATACGTATCTTCTACAACATTTTCTAATTCTTCTACATCCATAGTTGCGAGTTCTACCCCTTCAACAACGCGTCCACCTGGTGGTAAAATGCTTAATTGTTCTGCAATCGCCATTGCAGTCACTTTATGATCACCTGTAATCATCACTGTTCGAATACCAGCTTCTCTGCACTCTTTTACTGCCTGCTCTACTTCTGGTCTTGGCGGATCAATCATTCCTTGTATTCCAACTAACATAAAATCTTTTTCAACATCTCTTTCATGTTCAATTGAGTCTGTTACTTTTAAAGGCTTAAAAGCAACTGCAATTGTTCGAAGTGCTTGACTACCTAAGCTATGAATAGCCGCCTGTACTTCTTTTCTATACAACTCACTTAATGGTTGCTGCTTATCCCCCCATAAAATCGTTTGACTCATTTGCAGAAGGACATCTGGTGCTCCCTTCGTAACGACAAACTTTTTCCCCTCTCGATCTCGTACAATAACACTCATCATTTTTCGAGTTGAATCAAACGGAAATTCACGAATAATTTCAAATTTCCCTTTCAGCGCCTCACGCGTTATCCCCGCTTTCATTGCTGCAGCTACAAGCGCCCCCTCAGTTGGATCTCCATCTAATACATACGCCTTTTTCTTTTGAATAATATTTGCGTTATTACATAGCGAACCAAATGTAAGTAGTTGATAAAGTGATTTCGTCTTAGCTGGATTAATTTCTTTTTCACCTTTCATAAAAGAGCCATTAGGTTCATACCCTTGGCCTGTCACTTTCCACAATTCTCCACCTGACCACATATGTGTTACCATCATTTTGTTTTGCGTCATCGTTCCTGTTTTATCAGAGCATATGACAGAAGCACAGCCTAACGTTTCTACTGCTGGTAACTTCCTTACAATTGCTCTCTTTTTTATCATACGCTGTACACCAAGCGATAAAGCTACTGTAACGATTGCTGGTAACCCTTCTGGAATAGCAGCAACAGCTAGCGACACGCCAGCTAAAAACATATGATATACTTCATTCCCTTGATACACACCAGCTAACACGACAAGCGCTGTCAAAATAAGAGCCACAATAATTAATATTTTTCCAAGTTGCTCTAATCTTCTTTGCAATGGTGTTTCCATTTGCTCTGCATTTTGCAACATATTTGCAATTTGGCCCATCGCTGTATTCATACCCGTTGCTACAACGACTCCTGTTCCAGACCCTCGTGTAATCATCGTACCCATAAAAGCCATATTTTTTTGATCACCAATTGAAACATCTTGCCCTTGCAACGCTTCTACTTTCTTCTGCACTGGAACTGACTCTCCTGTTAAAGCTGATTCTTCAATATATAAACTCGACGCCTCAACAAGACGTACATCAGCTCCAATACGATCGCCACTAGAAAATTTAATAACATCACCTAAAACGAGTGCTTTAGACGGTGCCTTTACCCACTTTCCATTTCGCAGTACAGTTACTTGCGGGGCGGCTAGCTCTTTTAAAGCTTCCAATGACTTTTCAGCCTTTCTTTCTTGAAAAAATCCGAGAATACCATTGATAATAACAATTGCCACAATCGCAATAGAATCAATGTATTCCCCTAAAAAAGCCGAAACGATTGTTGCACCAAACAAAACAAGCACCATAAAATCTTTAAATTGCGCCAAAAATACCATTAGTGCAGAAGGCCTCTTTGCTTCATCTAGTTCATTTGTACCAAATTTTTTAATTCGCCCTTCTGCTTCTTTCTCTGTAAGTCCAACCTTCACATTCGTATTCGTTCTTTCTTCCACTTCATGTGCACGCATTCCATACCAGTTCATCCTGCTATCGACCTCCTGATTCCAGACATACTCTATTGAAAGCTTATTCAGCCTCGTCCAAAAAAATGCTATAATTAACTTTTAGTTAGAAAGGAGTGTTCATTTATGGCATTCGATGGATTATTTACAAGAGCGATTACACATGAAATTGCAAATTCTCTTTACACGGGAAGAATTTCAAAAATATATCAACCTTCAAAATACGAGATTTTATTACATATTCGAGCAAACGGAAAAAATCAAAAACTGATTCTTTCCGCTCATCCGACATATGCACGTTTACACTTAACAAATCAAAATTATGATTCACCTGCACTTCCGCCAATGTTCTGTATGCTTCTTCGTAAGCATTTAGAAGGTGGATTCATTGAAAAAATTGAACAAATTGATTTAGAGCGTATTATTCAAATTACCGTTCGTAGCAGAAATGAAATTGGTGATGAATCGCTAAAAACATTAGTAATTGAAATTATGGGACGACATAGTAACATCATTTTAGTAGACACAAAAACAAACAATATTTTAGATAGCTTAAAACACGTTTCCTTAGCAGTAAACCGACATCGAACTGTATACGCTGGAGCTGAATATATTGCACCACCAGCACAACATAAAATTAACCCACTTCAGATCGAAACAAATGATGAATTTATTAGACCGCTGGACTTTCTATCTGGAAACATGGATAAACAGCTAGTCGGAACCTTTACCGGAATATCACCGTTATTCGCAAAAGAAGTAGTGAAAAAAGCAGGTATGGTAAATGAAAAAGCATTAGCTGACGCATTTTTCTCCATACAAAAACCATTATTAACTCATACATATTCACCAACAATGACTACTTCAAATGGGAAAGAATTCTTTTATCTTTTCCCTCTTGCGCACTTAGCTGGAGAAGACAAGACATTCTCATCTGTTAGTGAATTGCTAGACCGTTTCTTTTTTGGAAAAGCAGAGCGTGACCGTGTAAAACAACAAGCTCATGATTTAGAGCGCTTTATGCAAAACGAAAAAAATAAAAATGAGAAAAAACTCATTAAACTAGAAAAAACATTACAAGATGCTGGAAAAGCAGATAAATATCAACTATTTGGAGAACTACTTACAGCCAATATGTACGCTTTGAAAAAAGGCGATAAAGATATTGAAGTCGTTAACTATTATGATGAAAATGGCGGAACTGTAAAGATCGCATTAGATCCTTTAAAAACGCCATCTGAAAATGCACAACGCTATTTCCAAAAGTACCAAAAAGCGAAAAATTCCGTTGTTGTTGTAGAAGAACAAATCGAAAAAACAAAGGAAGAAATTCTTTATTTTGATAGCTTACTTCAACAAATGGAAGCTGCTTCTTCAAAAGATATTGAAGAAATTCGTGAGGAATTAGCTGAAGAAGGTTATATGCGCAATCGTAAAACGAAAAACGGAAAGAAAAAGCCTACTAAACCAGTATTAGATAAATATGTAGCAAGTGATGGCACAGAGATTTTCGTCGGTAAAAACAATAAACAAAATGATTATTTAACAACGAAATTTGCCCGTCGTGATGAAATTTGGTTACATACGAAAGATATACCTGGTTCTCACGTTGTCATTCGTTCTTTAGAACCTGCTGAAGAAACTTTACTAGAAGCTGCCAAAATTGCTGCTTATTACAGTAAAGCAAAAGAGTCTAGTTCTGTACCTGTTGATTTCACCAAAATACGCCATGTGAAAAAACCGAGTGGTGCAAAACTTGGTTTTGTTACGTACGACAATCAGCAAACTGTTTATGTAACACCCGATGCTGATACTGTAATGAAATTAAAAGCTTAAATAAAAAAATGCGTTGCTTATAAGCAGCGCATTTTTTTATTCGTTCCAACTAGTTCATATACCCATTCACTAATTCATAACATCTTTCTTTTGTCATCTTGTATTTCTCTTCTGAAGCATCTATACGTCTCATCGTCCCGTTATTTGTATCAGTACCAATTGCTTTAACCTTACTTTCCTTTTCTTTAACCCACGCAATTTGTTTCGTTTTTAATGACTGAAATGCATCAGGGGACATCGTATTTTTTAATGTACTGTAAATTTCATTTAGTTTATTATCCCACAGTTCATAATTTCCTTCTATTTCATTTACTATGTCATTTGTTGACATGACATTTGTATGTTTTTCTTGGTTTTCTAGAGCCGCTAACTCATTTAAAGCTTTAGTTTTACCTACTGCTGACGAAGTTTCTTTTTTAGTCTGCTTCTCTTCTTTAGAAATAGCATGCGTACTCATGCTATTTTCCTTAATGTTTTCGTGTTCTTGACTATTATTTTCTTTCGTTTCTTTTTCCTGCTTTTGCTCATCTAAATCATATGTAATAACCGATGTTTTTGCATCTACAGCAATTAATCTAGCATTTTCTTTAAAAATATATTTTTTGTCACCACTGTTCTCCTCTTTAACAAAATCGACATTCTTAAAGCCTCGAATTTTCAGAAACTCACTAGCTTCTTCCTTCGTAAGTTTTAAATCTCTCGGTGTATGCGATGACCATTTATCCATTAACCATTTTCCATCTTTATAAACGAAAATAAATTCCCATATCTCTGCTTCATTTCCCATATCATTTGAAGGTATAATCGTTTCAATCGTTAAATTTTTATCTTTCTGTGTATACGTTAATCTCATTTCTGGTTCAATATTAATAGGGAATGGCAACATATCTGTCTCTCTAGATCTATTAAATGTTTCAAGCGAATTAGGAAGCTGGTTCTCTACAAATTTTTCTGTAACCAATCCCTTAACTCCTTTTTTCGCTGTCGCCAAATCTCCTGGATTATTTCGACTCCATCCATTTTCTTTTTCCATCTCACTAAATGCATTTGCTATTGCATCTACACTCTTTCTTACAATCTTTTTCGCTTCTTTTTCTGTCACTTCTGGGGCTTCATCAAGCTGTTCAATCGTTTCATTTGCTTGAACTTTGATTTCACTTTTTTCACACCCTGTTACAACTAGCATACTAGCAGCGAAGCAAAATGACATGACTTTACTTAATTTCTTCATATACTCACATTCCTTATTCCTATTTATTCGTTACGCACCTTTATCTACAAGAAAACATAACGACCTCTTATTATACCAATTATCACCATTTATTTATACAAAAAATATAATATTAGAATTGAAAGATTATAATATGCAAGTTTACATTACTGTATAAATTTTTGACATCCTCATTTTATATTTGTCTAGTTTTTTTGACACAAAACTCCCGCTTCTCTTTTATTGTCAATAAGTATATTGGCACAAGTTTTGCTTTATTAAATATAAAAAGGAGGCATTAAAATGAATATAAGAATAACTAATATCCAAAAACAACTACATAAGTACGGAATTGACGGGTTACTTATTACAAAAAAAGAAAACCGCCAATATGCAACAGGCTTTACAGGTAGTGCTGGCGCCGTCTTAATCTCTGCCGATCAAGCTGTTTTTATAACAGATTTCCGCTATGTAGATCAAGCAAAATCACAAATAAAAGATGCTGAAATTATTATGCATAAAGGAAATTTAAAGGAAGAAGTTGCAAATCAAGTGTCAAAATTAAACATTCAAAAACTCGGAATTGAAGAAAACAACATGACATTGCAACAATATAAAAACTTGCAAAAGTACGTACAGGCGGAAATGATTCAAGTTTGCGAAATTATCGAAAATATTCGTATCATTAAAGACACGCCTGAAATAGAAATAATGAAAATTGCAGCTAATATTGCGGACGAAGCATTTCACCACATTCTTACGTTTCTAAAACCAGGAATAAGTGAAAATACTGTACGAGATGAATTAGAGTTTTTCATGCGAAAAAAAGGTGCTGCATCTTCATCATTTCAAATTATTGTAGCTTCTGGTGTTCGTTCTTCCCTTCCACATGGAGTTGCATCAAATAAAATAATTGAACGAGGCGACATCGTTACATTAGATTTCGGTGCACTTTACGACGGATATTGTTCCGATATAACACGTACTGTAGTAATCGGGGAACCATCAGAAGAATTCAAAAAGATATACAATATTGTACTTGAAGCATTAAAACGCGGGACTGAAGCGATTAAACCTGGAGAAACTGCAAAACGTATCGATGATATAACGAGAAACTACATTACTGAGCATGGATACGGTCAATATTTTGGACATTCTACTGGTCATGGTCTTGGATTAGAAATTCATGAACCTCTCCGCCTATCCCAAGAAAGTAAGGCTACTTTAGAAGAGGGTATGGTCGTTACAGTTGAACCAGGTATTTACATACCGAACTGGGGCGGTTGTAGAATTGAAGATGATATTGTCATTACAAAAGACGGATATGAAGTTATTACAAAATCAAATAGAGAACTAATTGTAATCCCTTGTTAATATTTTGAAATTTCCAACAGGATTTTTTCTCTGCACATAGAATTCCTTCTCTGGAGTATTCGTTTCAAGAGGGGGAATTGTAATTGAACTTTGTAATCGATAAAATAGATGGTTTACATCCTGAATTTTCCAAACTAGTTTCCATGATGAATTACGCTCGCTATACAACAATGCAAGCGGTGGAAGATTTAACAATGGAAGAACTTGATTATTTATATAATGAGGAAGCAAATTCAATCGGCATGCTATTATATCACATGGCTGCTGTTGAATTTTACTACCAGATTCATACTTTTGAAGACCGCGAACCAACGGAGGCCGAACTAGAAAGATGGTTACCTGGCCTCGAGTTAGAAGCTCTTGGACGTGAGGAAATAAAAGGAAACTCTATAGAATTTTATATTGATACATTACAAGAAGTACGTTCCAAAACAATTGAAACATTCCAATCGTTACCTGATGAATGGCTGTTTAAAACGACAGACTTTTGGTATGACAAACAAGCAAATAACTATTTTAAGTGGTTTCACGTATTTGAAGATGAAATCAATCATCGCGGACAAATTCGTTTAATTAAGAAGATGCAAAAAGCTCATTCAATAAAGTAAGAAAGTGCCACCAGATAAGGTGGCACTTTCTTCTATTATTCATTAACGAATAGCTTTTCATTTACTGTTTTAGTGACTACCGCTACCAACATTAAAATGCAAATTAAATATAGCAATTTCGTAATAAATAACCACCCTTGAAACATTACAATTCCATCTATTATCTCATTTCCCTTCAGTAACAAAAACGGAATCGTACTAATTATCATGACAAACTCAATACTGAATACAATTTTCTTTTTTCGGCTATATGCTTTCCACTCATCCCAGCGATACATAGGAGCAAAAATCAATACTCCTATACATAATATAACTGGTACCCATTCACTTTTTAAAAATTGCCCTGAAATAACTGATAATAGTAAACAAACGAGCACACCATAATAACCTATTTTCTCTCTCATTCGTACTCCCCCATTCTACTTCTCCTTTAATATGTAACTTGCTATGCTTATAACAATTCTTAGAAAAATAACTACTACAATTACAATATAAAGACTTTTTGCAGACGACATCCATTCTTGAAAAATAGACATTTTCTTCATTTGTTTCTGACCCTCTATTAAAATAACTCCTACGAATAATGAACAAACAACGATGATACCTATCATAATTCCAATACTTTTCTTGCTATATTGTTTCATATCATCCCAGTTATATAAAAGTATAAGTACAAACCTAAAAACAGGTATAATACTGATCCATTCATTGCTTGTAAACAAATTTAAAATGATTAATAGACTACAAGAGAGAATAAAGCCCCAAAACCCAATTATTTTGCGCATAAGCCTCCTTTAATTCCATTTTTAGGATTAATTGTATTTTAACATCCATTTTTTAACCTTGCCACTACGGTACATGAAATTTTGGTTTTTCGGTTTCCTATACTCACATACTTTCCCTACTTTCATACAATAAACTACACGAATGCCTAAAGGATGTGAATGTTATGGGAGTTGAATTAACGCTATTACACGCTCTCTATGTTATTTGTTTACTCACCATTATTACCTTTTTTATTTTCCGAAAGGATACGACGATTATTTGTATCGTTTTCATCTTTTTATTAGCATTAACTGCTACAAGTTCTATCCCTCTTGCCGTTAGCGGCATTTTTCAAAGTTTTATTTACGCTATTACTGAGCTATTACCAACTATATTAATCATTTCCATTATCGTATCCATGAGCAATTTACTCGTTCATACTGGCATAAATGATACAATGATTTCACCATTTACAAAGATGATTCGTACCCCTACCCTCGCCTACTGGATTATCGGTCTTTTGATGATGACAATTTCTTTCTTCTTTTGGCCTTCTCCAGCTGTTGCCTTAATGGGAGCTATTTTATTACCGGTTGCTGTACGTGTCGGCCTTCCGCCAATTGGAGTGGCAATTGCTATGAACTTATTCGGTCATGGGATTGCTTTATCCGGCGACTTCGTTATACAAGGCGCACCAAAATTAACCGCAGACGCTGCTGGTCTTCCTGTTTCTAGCGTTGTTTCTGCAAGTGTTCCACTCGTTATCGTTATGGGCATTGTGACAACTTCCGTCGCTTTTTTCTTCTTACGAAAAGAATTTCATACAGGCTTATCTATACAAGAGTCTATTTCATCAACTGCGTCTTCTAAAACACTCACTTCATTATCTACTCGGACAAAAAAATGGCTCGCTATTTGTATTCCGATCGTATATGCCATCGATATCCTTTGCATGATTCAATTTAAACTACAAGGAAGCGACGCAACTGCACTTATCGGCGGAACAACTGTTATTATGATTATCATCATTTCTCTCATCGCCTACAAAGGTAATGGACTGAATAAAACGACCGATTACTTTATAGAAGGGCTCCAATTTGGCTTTAAAATTTTCGGACCAGTTATTCCTATCGCTGCACTCTTTTATTTAGGAGATAGTGGCTTTTTGAAAATTATCGGGGACTATTTACCAAAAGGTTCACACGGAATCATTAACGACTTAGGCATCGCTTTATCTCAAACTGTTCCTTTAAATCAATATGTATCGGCAGGGACATTAACTATCGTTGGTGTCATTACCGGCTTAGATGGATCAGGTTTTTCAGGTATATCACTTGCTGGTTCCATTGCCAATCTTTTCGGAACAGCACTTGGCCATGGAACAGCTACATTAACAGCACTCGGGCAAATTGCAGCTATATGGACCGGGGGCGGGACGTTAATTCCTTGGGCACTTATTCCTGCCGCTGCGATTTGTAAAGTCGATCCATTTGAACTTGCACGTCGAAACTTTTTACCAGTTATGATTGGCTTAATTGTCACCACGATCGTTGCGATGTTTATTCTATAGCGTAAGCAAGTGTTCTCTTGCTTACGTTTTTTGCTTGTAAAATTCATCATGAATGATCAGTTTTCAAGAGGGATTCGTTATTACTTAGCGAAATTATATTAGGAGAGTAATCATTTCAAAACGTTTATAAGAAACAGATTACTGCAATTAGAAAAGGGGACATACCTATGAATGAATTGATTTTCGTCTTATTAATTTGTCCGTTATTTATCTTTATCGTATCTGTTATTGGAACACGCAAAACGAAAACGTATTACGTAATGCCGATTGTAACGTTTGCTAGTTTTTTAATAATAGGTGTTATCGCCTTTACTCCAAAATTTTTCTTTTGGGTTGGCATGTACAGCATCTTCTCATTTATTGTTTCTTATATGACGCTATTGTTTGTGAAAGGATATGAGGTTGCTGAAAACGCTAAATAGTTGTTAGCAAGGAGACAGGAATATGATTTTCTTTGATATTGATGGAACTTTACATGAAGTTTTAACAATAATATAAAAAAACGACTGCGTTCCCCCGCAGTCGTCTTTTTTCGTGTTACGCTGTGATCCAAGCTTCGTTAGCTGGATTTTTACGCCACTCTTGTAATTTTTTCGTTTCAGCTTGTCCGATCATACCTTTTTCTGCTGCAACTTCAGTTAATGCACTGTAATCACTTAAAGAATATGATGCTACGTTCGCTGCTTCTAACTTTTCTTTTCCTGCTTCTAGCTCGTATGTGAAGATTGATACGATTCCTAATACTTCACAGCCAGCTTCGCGAAGTGCTTCTACACATGTAATTGCACTGCCGCCAGTTGAAATTAAGTCTTCTACTACTACAACTTTTTGACCTTTTTCAGCTTTTCCTTCGATTTGATTCCCTTTACCGTGACCTTTTGCTTTACTACGTACGTAGCACATTGGTAAATCCATACGATCACTTACCCATGCAGCGTGCGCAATACCAGCAGTTGCTGTTCCTGCAATAACTTCTACAGTTGGGAAGTGCTCTTTAATTAACTCTTCTAATCCAGCTGCAATCGCTTGACGTACTTTCGGATAAGATAAAGTTAAACGGTTATCACAATAAATTGGTGATTTCATACCTGAAGACCATGTGAATGGATCATTCGGTTGTAAAAATACTGCTCCAATTTCTAATAAATGCGATGCGATTTCTTTTTTCATACTGTTACACCTTCCCACTGTTGTTTTACTGTTTTATACGCTTCAAGCGGATTTTCTGCTTTTGTAATACTACGTCCAACTACGATATAGCTTGAGCCAAGTTCCCTCGCACGTTTCGGTGTTGCTACGCGCACCTGGTCATTTACATCATCGCTTGCAAGACGAATCCCCGGTGTTACTGTTACAAATTCATTTCCGCATACTTCACGTAATTTTGGAACTTCGAGCGTTGAACAAACAACGCCATCCAGTCCACTTTCTTTCGTTAATTTTGCATAATGAGCAACCGCTTCTTCTAACGTTTTCTCAATGCCGATCTCTTTTTTCATCATAGCTTCCGAAGTGCTTGTTAGTTGTGTAACTGCAATACAAATCGGTCTCTCTTTTCCTTCTTGCTTACCTTCCTCTAATCCCTCAATTGCAGCTTTCATCATGCTGCTTCCCCCAGCAGCATGAACATTTACCATATCAACATCTAGACTAGCTAGGCTACGCATAGCGCTTTTTACCGTATTTGGAATATCATGAAGTTTTAAATCTAGAAAGATCTTATGCCCTTTTTCTTTTAAGTACGTAATAATCGCAGGGCCTTCTTTGTAAAATAACTCCATACCAACTTTGACAAATAACTCTTCCCCTTCAAAGTGGCGCAAGAATTGTTCTACATCTTGTTTCCCCGGAAAATCTAGTGCAACGATTAACGACTGTGACATGTTTGCTTCCAGCTCCTTCCTTGACATTCCGAAATGTGATCAAATCCTAATTCATCTAGTAATGCTGGTAACTCTTCAATAATTGTCGGACATACGAACGGATCGATAAAGTTCGCTGTACCTACTGCAACTGCGCTTGCGCCAGCGTAGAAGAATTCAATTACATCTTCCGCTGTTTCAATACCACCCATTCCGATAATTGGAATGTTAACCGCTTGGCTTACTTCATGTACCATACGAATTGCTACTGGCTTAATCGCAGGACCTGATAATCCGCCTGTACGGTTTGCTAAAATTGGTTTAGCTGTTTTTAAATCTAGACGCATACCAAGCAATGTATTAATCATCGTTAAACCATCTGCACCTGCATTTTCAATCGCTTTTGCAATTTCCACAATGTTTGCCACGTTCGGTGACAACTTCACATATACAGGTACTTCAGAAACCTCTTTTACTCGCTTCGTTAAATCAGCAGCAATTTCAGGATTTGTACCAAAGGCGATACCACCTGTTTTTACGTTTGGACAAGAAATATTTAATTCCAGTGCATGGACATTAGGCGCTTTAGAAATTTCCTTTGCAACCGCTACGTAATCCTCAGCTTGTGAACCTGCAACGTTTGCAATGATTGGAAGGTCAAATTGTTCTAACCATGGTAATTCAGAATTCATTACTTTTTCTAATCCTGGGTTTTGAAGTCCGATTGCATTTAACATGCCACCCGGTGTTTCAGCAACACGAGGCGTAGGATTTCCATAGCGTGGTTGTTCTGTCGTCGCTTTGATCATGATTGATCCTAGTACACTTAAATCGTAAAACTGTGCATATTCACGACCAAATCCAAAGCATCCAGATGCCGGTATAATTGGATTTTTTAATGATAATCCTGGTAATTCAACTTGCAATCTGTTCATAGTACAACCTCCCCGATTGGAAATACTGGTCCGTCGCTACACACCTTCTTGTAAGAATGTCCACTTGGATCTTCTTGTAAGTGGCATACACATGCGAAACAAGCTCCAATACCACAGCCCATACGTTCTTCTAATGAAATATAGGCTTTTTTCTCTTTGTAACGTCCTTCTAATGCACGAAGCATCGCTAACGGACCACATGAATAAAGAATATCAAAGTCAATTCCGTAATGATCAATTACATCTGTGACAAATCCTTTTGTACCGTGTGTACCGTCTACTGTCGCAACGTACGTATCACCAAGTTCTGCAAATTTTTCTTCATAGAAAACAACATCTTTCGTTTGAAAACCTAAGATGTGAATTACGCGTACACCTTTTGCAACGAGGCGCTGTGATAATTCATAAAGTGGTGGTACACCAATCCCCCCACCTACTAGTAAAGCTGTTTGACCAGCTTCTGCTTCTTCTACAGGAAAACCGTGCCCTAATGGTCCTAGTACGTCTACCATTTCACCTTGTTTTTTAGTTGCTAATGTTTTTGTTCCTTGTCCTTCCGCACGATATAGCATTGTAAATTCGTTCTTCTCTTGATCTATATTACAAATACTAATTGGGCGGCGCAGAAGGGGCGCAATGCCCTCTGCTACCTTAATGTGTACAAACTGCCCTGGTTCGTTCATTTGCTGTACTAAAGTTCCTTGAAGCACTAATTCGTAAATGTTCTTTGCGATTTCTTTTTGATTAACGACGATCATATTTTGCTTTTGCATCATGCATGTACCACCTCGTGACGCTTTGTTTGCGTAATTTCTTTCATTGAATGAGCTGAGAATGTCATAGATTCTAATACTCGTAAGATTGCTCTCGTTGTATCAAGTGATGTTAAGCAAGCTACACCATTTTCTACTGATTCACGGCGAATGCGGAAACCATCACGCGCTGGTTGTTTGCCTTTTGTTAATGTATTGATTACAAACTGTGCTTTTCCTTGGCGGATAATATCTAGTAAGTTGTAGTCTTCAGAATCAATTTTGTTTACAACTTGTACTGGGATATTTTGCTCTGTTAACGATTTTGCTGTTCCAGCTGTTGCTAATAAGTTATAGCCGATTTCATGGAAACGTTTTGCAATTTCCATCGCCTCTTCTTTATCTTTATCCGCTACAGTAATGATTACTGATCCGTGCGTTGGGATGTTAATTCCAGAAGCAACTAAACCTTTGTATAATGCTTTTTCAAGCGTTAAATCTTTACCCATTACTTCCCCTGTTGATTTCATTTCAGGTCCTAATGTTGTATCCACTGAGCGTAATTTCGCGAATGAGAATACCGGAGCTTTTACATACACTTCTTTCTCTTCTGGGTGATAGCCCGTTCCGTATCCTTGCTCTACTAGGTCTTGCCCTAGAATAACTTTCGTTGCAACGTTTGCCATTGGTACACCTGTAATTTTACTTAAGAATGGTACTGTACGGCTCGCACGTGGATTTACTTCAATTACGTACACTTGATCTTCGAATACGACAAACTGGATATTTAGTAATCCAACAATGTTTAATCCTTTTCCAAGTGCAATTGTATGTTCAATAATTTGTTCTTTTAATTTTTCAGATAAGCTTTGTGGTGGATATACTCCAATTGAGTCACCAGAGTGAACTCCAGCGCGTTCAATATGTTCCATAATACCTGGAATGAATACATTCTCACCGTCTGAAATTGCATCTACTTCAATTTCTTTACCAACCATGTAACGGTCGATTAATACTGGGTGATCTGCGTGAACTTTAACTGCATTTTTCATGTAGTGCAGTAGTTCTTCTTGACGATATACGATTTCCATCGCACGTCCACCTAGTACGTAAGATGGTCTTACTAATACTGGGTAACCAATTTCTTCTGCGATTGCTACCGCTTGCTCTACAGTCGTTGCTGTTTTACCAACTGGTTGTGGGATACCAAGTTTTGTTAAAGCAGCTTCGAATTTATCACGATCTTCTGCACGGTCTAAGTCTTCAAGTGATGTTCCTAAAATCTTCACACCATGTTCTTCTAATTTTGCCGCTAAGTTAATTGCTGTTTGTCCACCGAACTGAACGATAACACCTTCTGGTTTTTCTAAATCGATGATGTGCATTACATCTTCAATCGTTAATGGTTCAAAGTATAATTTGTCAGAAATACTGAAGTCTGTTGAAACAGTTTCTGGGTTATTGTTAATGATAATTGCTTCATATCCAGCTTCTTTAATTGCCCATACTGAGTGAACTGTTGCATAGTCAAACTCAACACCTTGACCAATGCGGATTGGACCAGATCCTAGAACTACTACACTCTTACGATCTGTTACAATTGATTCGTTCTCATCAGCGTATGTGCTGTAGTAATACGGTGTTGCAGATTCAAACTCTGCCGCACAAGTATCTACCATTTTGAATACCGGCGTCATATTATTTTCTTTACGCATATCGTAAATTTCGCGCTCCGTTTTGTTCCAAGCTGCTGCAATGTAGTGATCGCTGAAGCCCATTTCTTTTGCAGTTTGTAGTACTTCCATATTTCCTACATTCGCTTTTACTTCGCGTTCCATATTTACGATATTTTCAACTTTTTGTAAGAAGAAGAAGTCCATTTCACACCATTCGTTAATCTCTTCTTTCGTTACACCTTGACGAATTGCTTCTGCTACGATAAACAGTCGCTCATCATCTGCTTTAATAATGCGTTTTTTCATTGTTTCTTTATCAAGTTCTTTTAAGTGGTCTAATTCTAAGTGATAAATACCAAGTTCTAAAGAACGAACCGCTTTTAATAATGATTCTTCTAAGTTACGTCCGATTGACATAACCTCACCAGTTGCTTTCATTTGCGTTCCAAGTGTTCTGTTCGCTGATTCAAACTTATCAAATGGCCAGCGTGGAATTTTTGAAACAACATAGTCTAATGCTGGCTCGAAGCAAGCGTAAGTTTTTTGTGTTACCGGGTTTACGATTTCATCTAACGTTAAGCCGACTGCAATTTTCGCTGCTAATTTCGCAATTGGATATCCAGTTGCTTTAGACGCTAGTGCAGATGAACGACTTACACGTGGATTTACTTCGATTACATAGTATTGGAAGCTATATGGATCTAGTGCAAGCTGAACGTTACATCCACCTTCAATTCCTAGTGCACGAATAATTCGTAATGACGTGTTACGTAACATTTGGTATTCACGGTCGCTTAGCGTTTGGCTCGGTGCTACAACGATAGAATCACCTGTATGAACACCAACTGGATCGATGTTTTCCATGTTACATACTACAATCGCGTTATCATTTGAATCACGCATTACTTCATATTCAATTTCTTTACAGCCAGCAATACTTTTCTCTAATAAACATTGTGTTACTGGGCTATGTTTTAAACCACTTGTTACGATTTCAATTAACTCTTCTTCGTTATGACAAATTCCGCCGCCCGTTCCGCCTAATGTGAATGCTGGACGAACGATTACTGGATAACCAATTTCGTTTACAAAGCCATATGCTTCATCAAGGTTATGAATAATTTCACTTGGTGGTGTTGGTTCATTTAAATCTTGCATTAATGTACGGAATAAATCACGATCTTCCGCTTGCTCGATTGCTGATAATTTTGTTCCTAAAATTTCAACTCCGCACTCTTCAAGTACGCCTGATTTTGCAAGTTCAACAGCCATGTTTAAACCTGTTTGACCGCCTAATGTTGGTAAGATTGCATCTGGACGTTCTTTACGAATGATTCGGCTTACGAATTCTAATGTTAAAGGCTCAATGTATACTTTATCTGCAGTTGCAGTATCTGTCATAATTGTCGCTGGGTTAGAGTTAACAAGGATTACTTTGTAACCTTCCTCTTTAAGAGATTGACAAGCTTGTGTTCCAGAGTAGTCAAACTCCGCTGCTTGCCCAATTACAATTGGTCCTGATCCGATTACTAAAATTGTGTTAATGTCTAGGCGTTTTGGCATAACTCTTCCCCTTCTTTCTTGAAGTTTTCAATCATTGTTAAGAAATCTTCGAATAAATCATTTGCATCTTCTGGTCCTGCTGAAGCTTCTGGATGGTATTGAACTGTAAATGCTGGGAACTTCTTATGACGAAGACCTTCTACTGTTCCATCATTTAAAGCAACATGTGTAATTTCAAGTTCTGTATTTTCAACTGATTCTTCTTCTACTGCGTAACCATGGTTTTGAGATGTAATTGCTACTTTTCCAGTTGCAAGATTTTTTACTGGATGGTTTAAACCACGGTGACCGAATTTTAACTTACTTGTATTCGCACCAGATGCTAAAGCAAATAGTTGGTGTCCTAGGCAAATTCCGAATAAAGGAACTTTACCGATAATGTCTTTTAACATTTCAATTGCTTCTGGTACATCTTTTGGATCCCCAGGTCCGTTACTTAACATAATTCCATCTGGGCTAAGGCGTAAAATTTCTTCAGCTGTCGTGTTGTAAGGAACTACAATTACATCACAATCACGTTTATTTAATTCTCTTAAAATACCATGTTTCATACCGAAGTCTACTAATACAACACGATGTCCGCGGCCTGGGCTTGGGTATGGATCTTTCGTTGATACGCGTTTTACATGGTCTGTAAATACTGTCGCTTTTAATTGACTTACGATGTATTCTACATCTGCATCCATGTTACAAAGGCGTCCGCGTAATGTACCGTATTGACGAATTTTTCTCGTTAATTTTCTCGTATCAATTCCTGCTAATCCTGGAATGTTTCTTTCTTTTAAGTAGTCATTTAACGAAATTTCATTACGGAAGTTTGATGGGTGATCACAAATTTCGTTTACGATTAAACCATTTACAGATGGGTGAATCGATTCAAAATCGTCACGGTTGATGCCGTAGTTTCCGATTAATGGGTACGTGAATGTTACAATTTGACCGCAATATGATGGATCAGATAATGTTTCTTGATATCCAGTCATTCCTGTTGTAAATACAACCTCACCTGACTTTTCGATTTCTCCTCCGAAACCTGTTCCAATTAATACTGTTCCATCTTCTAAGATAAGTTGTCTTTTCATACTAATGCACTCTCCTTTTGCCATGCGATCTTACCACCAACGATTGTCATTACCGGCCATCCTTGGCATTTCCAACCTGCGAATGGTGTATTTTTTCCTTTTGATAAGAATGTTGTTGGATCAATCTCTTCTTCTTGTTCTAAATCAATGATTGTAATATCAGCTGTTCTACCTTCTTTCAGGCGACCTGCTTCTAAGCCGAATGTATCAGCTGGCTTTTCTGTTAAGAATTGAATTAACTGTTCTAGTGTAATAATTCCTTTTTTCACAAGGTTTGTGTATAGAAGTGGGAATGCTGTTTCAAAACCAGTAATTCCGAACGGTGCTCTTTCAATTCCTTGCGCTTTCTCTTCCGCTGTATGCGGTGCATGATCAGTTGCAATCATATCGATTGTTCCATCTAATAAACCTTCAATTAATGCTGCATGATCCTCTTTTCCACGAAGCGGTGGGTTCATTTTAAAGTTAGGGTCAGCTGATGGGATATCATCTTCACATAACACTAAGTGATGGGGTGTTACTTCTGCTGTTACTTTAATTCCAGCGCGTTTCGCATCACGTATTACACGTACAGATCCTTTCGTACTTACATGACATACGTGATAGTGACAATCTGCCGCTTCAGCAAGCAGTATATCCCTTGCAATATGTACAGATTCACATACTGATGGGATACCGTTTAATCCGTGTTTCTCAGAAAACTTCCCTTCATGTACACAACCTTTATTAATAAGAGTATTCTCTTCACAGTGCGCAACTACTGCCATATTCAGTTTTGCTGCACGCTTCATAGCAGCTAACATCATGCTAGCATCTTGTACGCCTACACCGTCATCAGTGAAAGCAAATGCTCCAAGCTCTTTTAATGTTTCGAAATCTGTCATTTCAGAACCCGCTTGACGTACTGTAATTGCTCCATATGGTAATACGTTAACATGTGCTTTTTCTTTAATACGATTTTGTAAGTCTTCCATATGTTCTCTGCAATCTGGTACTGGGCGTGTATTTGGCATTGCGCAAATTGTTGTGAATCCACCTTTTGCCGCTGCTAGCGTACCTGTTTCAATTGTTTCTTTATGTTCACCACCTGGTTCACGAAGGTGTACGTGTACATCTACTAATCCAGGTGCGATTAACTTTCCGTTCACATCGATTACTTCAGCATTATCTGCCGTAATATTTTCTGCTACCTTAGCGATTTTACCGTCTTGTACGAGAAGATCCGTTGCTACGATTTTTCCTTCTTCATTCATATAACGACCATTTTTAAACAAATAATTCATGTTTCATTCCTCCTAATACATTTGGTAAGGCGCGTTTTAGTACAGCCATTCTTACGTAAACTCCATTTTCCATTTGTTTAAATATGCGTGAACGCTCACACTCAACAAGTTCACTTGCAATTTCAACATCTCGGTTTACAGGAGCTGGATGCATAATAATGCTTCCTTCTTTCATACGCTTTTCTCTTTCTACTGTTAATCCGTGTTTCTCATGATACTCTTTCATAATGTCTGTTTCATAATGATCATGACGCTCATGTTGTACACGAAGTAGCATCATTACATCCACTTCCGGAACAAGCTCATCTAATGGTTTGTATGTTCCAAATGTGTTGTCTTCATCTTTCCACTCTTCTGGACTTGCAAAGTAAATTGTTGCACCTAGCTTCGTTAATGCTTCTGCATTAGAACGTGCTACTCGGCTATGACGAACATCTCCTACTATCGCAATCTTCAAACCTTCAAATCTTCCAAACTCTTGTTTAATTGTAAGAAGGTCGAGTAGGCACTGCGTTGGGTGGTTTCCACATCCATCTCCAGCGTTTAAGATCGGGATATTCACCTGATCTTTTAGTTCATCGAAGTAGCGATCTTGCTCATGGCGGATGACCACTGCTTTTGTTCCGATTGATTCTAGTGTTCTTATCGTATCGTATAAAGTTTCTCCTTTTTGTACGCTAGATGCATCCGCTGAAAAGTTTAAAACATCAAGTCCTAATCTCTTCTCAGCAACTTCAAAGCTAAATCTCGTTCTCGTACTATTCTCAAAGAACAAGTTTGCAACAAAAGTTTGCTCTGTCGTTTTGCTCTCTTTTCCATTCGCAAAATCTTCTGCGTCTTTTAGGATTTCTGAAATTTCTACTTCCGATAATTCACTCATCGTTAACAAATGGCTCATCGTCATCCCTCATCTTTCTGATTTTTATGTTACCACTTTTGTATTTTTATAACAACCTTTGCATAAAAATACCCTAGTCATGTGAGACTAGGGTGCAAGAAAGAAGCCACCCTTTCCGGTCTCACAGGACTGAATTAAAAGGTTATTATTATGAAGCAATCTGCTTAGATTGTTTTATTTGTTTCGTTTCCGGTAGTAGTAGATTTAACAGTACACCTACAATTGCTGCTAGTGCCATTCCTTCTACTTGGAATGATTCTCCTACGTGAAGTACCGCTCCACCAATACCGATTACTAGTATTACTGATGCAATCATTAAGTTTCGTTTGTCACTTAAATCTGTTTTATCGTCTACCATCATGCGTAATCCGCTTGATGCGATTACACCGAATAGTAAGATTGATACACCACCCATAACTGGTGTGGGGATCGAATGAATCAGTGCAGAAATCTTACCGATAAATCCGAACATGATTGCGAATACCGCTGAACCGATGAATAAGTATACACTGTACGCTCTTGTAATTGCTAGCACACCGATGTTTTCACCATACGTTGTATTCGGTGGTCCACCGATTAGTGATGCGATTAATGTGGCTACTCCATCACCGAAGATTGAACGGTGTAAACCTGGTTTTTTAATTAAATCTCTTTTAATAACATTTCCTAATACAATTTGATGTCCGATATGTTCTGAAATTGTTACTAGTGCAACTGGTACCATCAAGAGTACAATCTTCCATGAAAACTCTGGTGTGTATGTTACAAATGGTACTGTGAAATCTGGTACAACAAACCATTTTGCCTCAGCTACCGGCTTTAAGTCTACTAACCCTTGGAAGTAAGCGAAGATATATCCGCCGATAATGCCAAGTAACACTGGTATGATACTGAAAAATCCTCTTCCGAATATTGAGCATATAATTGTAATTGCTAATGTTACTAATGCTACTGAAAAGTGTGTAAAGCTATATTTGCCATCCGCACCATTCATCGCCATGTTAACTGCTGTATGTGCTAAAGCTAGCCCGATTACCATTACTACTGGACCAACTACGATTGGTGGTAGTAATTTCATAATCCACTCTGATCCTGATTTCTTAATTCCGAGTGAGATTAAGATGTATACAAGTCCTGCTAGCAAACCACCAAGCATTGCTGCTCCAGGTCCCCCTGCCGTTTTCGCTGTTATAATCGGTGCGATAAAGGCGAATGATGACCCAAGATAGGCAGGTACTTGACCTTTCGTTATAAGAAGAAACGCTAACGTTCCTAATCCACTTGATATTAATGCTACTGACGGATTCAATCCTGTTAAAAACGGAACAAGCACTGTTGATCCAAACATCGCGAACAAATGTTGTATACTTAAAAATAACCATTTTCCCGGTTTCGGTACTTCATTAACGTCTAACACTGGCTTTTGTTCCATTGTTACATCCTCCTTCAGTTTAAATCTTTGCAATAAAAAAACTCTTTGTGCCTGTGCACAAAGAGTCCTACACTTTCGTATGCCAAATTTGACATATGAAAGCCAAGACCCTTTGGCAGCCTCACAGGACTACATTTAAAAGGGCTTTACTTATCGTATATGCTTACTCGATCTTGTTGATCTGTCTCTTGCAAATCAACTTCGATACGCTCTTCACTTGATGTTGGAATGTTCTTTCCTACATAATCAGCGCGAATTGGTAGTTCACGATGACCTCTATCAACAAGAACCGCTAGTTGGATTTGTGATGGTCTACCTAAATCCATAAGAGCATCCATTGCTGCTCGAACAGTTCTGCCTGTATATAATACATCATCCACAAGGATAACTTTTTTCTTCGTAATATCTACAGGGATATCAGAACCTTTTACAAGTGGTTCTTTATTTTTCGATTGTAGCGTTAAATCATCACGGTATAACGTAATGTCTAGCTCTCCAACCTCTATTTCTTTTCCTTCAATTTGACCAATTCGTTCTGCCAAACGTTGTGCAATAAAAATTCCACGAGTTTTAATTCCGACAAGAACACAATTATCGACACCTTTATTTCGTTCCACGATTTCATGACTAATTCGTGTTAAAGCGCGGCGAATCATTTGGTCATCTAAAACGACAGCTTTCTCTTGCATGCTCTACACCTCCAAGCTTTTTTCTTGCGTGAGAGTAATGGTATAAAAAAAGTCCTCTCAGCGTGTGCGAGAGGACTTTTGAAAAAGGGTATAGCATACCCTATGTATTTCAAACCGTTACCTTCTCAACCTCACGGGGCTGTGTTAAAGGATCATTATTTAACTGTTGTCAGTATCTCAGTTTTCTTATGATTTGTCAATACTATTTTCGCAAAATATTTAATGCTTCTTCAAACACTTTTGGAATCGGTGCCTCAAACTGAATATATTCACCAGTACGAGGATGATCAAAGCCTAAAATACCTGCATGAAGTGCTTGTCCGTTCATATCTAATGTTTTCTTTGGTCCATACTTTGGATCTCCTGCAAGTGGATAGCCAATATATTTCATATGAACACGAATTTGATGTGTACGCCCTGTTTCTAAGCGACATTCTACAAGTGTGAAATCTTTGAATCGCTCTAACACTTGGAAATGCGTAACAGCATGCTTACCATTTTCATCAACCGTCATACTTTGGCGTTCTTTCTTATCACGAGCAATCGGAGCATCAATCGTTCCCTTATCGTGCGGAATAACACCGTGTACAATCGCTTTGTAACGTCTCGTTACTGTTTTTGCTACAAGTTGATTTACAAGTGATTCGTGTGCCATATCATTTTTAGCAACCATTAATAGACCAGACGTATCTTTATCAATACGATGTACGATACCCGGACGCATCACACCATTAATGCCTGATAAGTCTGTACAATGGTGCATAAGACCGTTCACAAGTGTACCACTTGTATGACCTGGTGCTGGATGCACAACCATACCACGCGGCTTATTAACAACAAGTACATCTGCATCTTCATAATAAATTTCTAAATTCATATCTTCTGGCTGAATATCTAACTCTTCTGGCTCAGGAATCGTCACTGTAATTTCATCATTTTCTCTAACTTTATAATTCCCTTTTACAGCTTTTCCATTAACTGTAACAACGTCATCTTTAATCCATTGTTGCACTTGTGTACGTGACCATTCATTATTTATTCCTGCAACGAATTTATCAATTCGCTCATTTTTTTGTTCTTCTGCAACTGTTACTTGTACTACTTCACTCATTCAATTACTCCTTCGTTTTCTTGCCTTCTAATAATGTTTGAATAATAATTAATACAACACCAATACATAATGCTGAATCAGCGATATTGAATACTGGATAGTTGTACGAGAAAATATACACGTGAATGAAATCCACTACTTCTTGTCTAAATACACGATCAATAAAATTACCAATTGCTCCGCCTAAAATTAGACCTAATGAAATTCCTAGAAGCTTGTCTGTTTTTGCATATTTTTTCATATAAAATACGATAAATGCTACAAAAACGACTGTAATAATGTAGAAAAACCACATTTTATTTTCTAAAATGCCCCAAGCAGCTCCTCTATTTCGATGTGATGTTATGTATAATACATTATTGATAATCGGAATACTCGTACCTAATTCCATGTTCTTTACAATTAGCCATTTCGATATTTGATCGATGGCAATGACAAATAACGCTATTACATAATATATCATTTTCATTTCCCCCACAAAGACAGTGTACCTCAAAATTTTAGCATAGCTGCAACCTTTTCACAATGAACCTTTATAGAAGAATAAAATAAATTAAAAAAAGGTAATATAATATCGTTGTGCACATTCATACATTTACTTTTTCATAGAAAAATTCATGAATGGTACGTGCAGTCGGCATCGTTTTCATTTGTTTTACCGACATTACTCTCCCTGTGTCTTCACAAATACCATACATATCTATTTCCATTTTAAATAATGCACGTTCTACATCTTTTAAATCCTCTTTTATATCATGTAATAAAAGTTTTTTCTTTATCTCTTCCTTAATTTCATACCCAAGCTCTTCGCTAAACTCTGTATTATATTTGTACATAACCTCTTTAGCTAACCTCTCTTGTAACTCTTTTCGCATCAATTGCAATTCTTCTTTGATTTCCATATACATTTCATTCACGTGTACATTCCTCCCAGTTGCAATGTACGATTAGTGTGTCCGAAATTTATATGCTTACCTCTCACACATTTTTCCTTCATAGGAAAGAGAGTGAAAGTTATTTCAATATACTATTAACCAAAAAAATGACTGCACTTTACGTGCAGTCACCCCTTATTATTTTACATAATTTTCTTTAACAACCGTTGCACAACGCTCACATAATGTTTCATGTTCAGCATCTTTACCAATTGTTTCTGAAACTACCCAACAACGTTCACATGTTTCACCAGTTGCTTGAACAACAACAACCGCTGTATGTTCATACTTCGGTGCATCTGCTGGCGCTTCTTCCATCATGCCACCAAGTTTGTACTCAGAAACGATGAATAATTGCTTTAAGTCTTCGTTAATAGACTCTAACATAGCTTTCATTTCTGCAGTTGGATATAGCGTAATGCTTGCATTTAATGACTTACCGATTACCTTTTCATTACGAGCTACTTCTAACGCTTTTAATACGTCATCACGCAATGTCATAAATGCATCCCATTTTGTTTTTAATGCTTCTGCACCATCTAATTGTACAGCTTCTGGCATATCAGTTAATTGTACACTTTCTTCTGTTACACCTGGAATGTATGGCCATACTTCATCAGCTGTATGCGGTAAGATTGGTGTTACAAGTTTCGTCAATGCAACAAGAACATCATATAATACAGTTTGAATTGCACGACGATCTTCATGGTTCGCACCTTCAATGTATAAAATGTCTTTTGCAAAGTCTAAGTAGAATGAACTTAAATCAATTGTACAGAAGTTATGAATTGCATGATATACAGCAGCGAAGTCGTATGTCTCATATGCTTCTTTTACTTTTGTAATTAAGTCATTTAATTTCACTAACATGTAACGATCTACTTCACGAAGTTCAGCTACAGCTACTGTATTTTCACTTGGCTTAAAGTCGTCTAAGTTTCCTAATAAGAAACGGAATGTGTTACGGATTTTACGATACACTTCTGCTACTTGTTTTAAAATATCATCCGAAATACGTACATCAGATTGATAGTCAACAGAAGATACCCATAATCGTAAAATATCTCCCCCTAATTGATCCATAATTTTCTTCGGTACGACGATGTTTCCAATCGACTTACTCATTTTACGTCCTTCACCATCTAATACGAAACCGTGGCTTAGTACGCCTTTATATGGCGCTTTTCCTGTTACAGCAACTGCTGTCGATAATGAAGAGTTAAACCAACCACGATATTGGTCAGATCCTTCTAAATATAAATCTGCTGGACGTTGTAAGTCATTGCGCTCTTCTAATACCGCTTGGTGAGAAGAACCCGAGTCGAACCATACATCCATGATGTCTGTTTCTTTACGGAATTCACCATTTGGGCTACCTGGATGTGTAAATCCTTCTGGTAATAGATCTTTCGCTTCACGCTCAAACCATACGTTAGAACCGTGTTCACGGAATAAATCAGCTACATGGTTAATTGTTTCATCCGTAATGATTGGATCACCATTCTCAGCATAGAATACAGGAATTGGCACACCCCATGCACGTTGACGAGAAATACACCAGTCACCACGGTCACGAACCATGTTATGAAGACGAGTTTCGCCCCATGCTGGTACCCATTTTGTTTCCGCAACAGCTTCTAATAACTCTTTACGGAATGCTTCAATAGATGCAAACCACTGTGCTGTCGCACGGAAAATAATAGGTTTTTTCGTTCTCCAATCATGTGGATATGAATGCGTAATGAATGTTAGCTTCAGTAATGCGCCTACTTCTTCTAATTTTTCTGTAATTGGCTTGTTAGCTTTATCATAGAATAAGCCTTCAAATCCAGGTGCTTCCTCTGTTAATACACCTTTATCATCAACTGGGCAAAGTACTTCTAAGCCATACTTTTTACCAACAATAAAGTCATCTTCCCCGTGTCCTGGTGCTGTATGAACACAACCTGTACCTGCATCTGTTGTTACGTGATCTCCTAGCATAACTAATGAATCACGATCGTAGAATGGATGCTTTGCAACTGTATACTCAAGCTCGCTACCTTTTACTGTTTTCACAACTTCAGCGTTTTCCCACTCTAACGTTTTTGCAACTGTCTCAAATAGTTCAGAAGCAATAATATATTTTTCACCATTTACTTTTACAATAGCGTATTCAAGTTCTGGGTGAACAGAAATACCTAAGTTTGCAGGCAACGTCCAAGGCGTTGTTGTCCAGATAATGTATTTCTCATCACCTTCTAATACGTTCTTTCCATCTTTTACAGGAAATGCTACGTAAATAGATGCTGATTTCTTATCTTGGTATTCAATTTCAGCTTCTGCTAAAGCTGATTCACTCGTTGGTGACCAATAAACTGGTTTTTGTCCTTTATAGATATAACCTTTTTTCGCCATATCACCAAACACTTTAATTTGTTGTGCTTCATATGCTGGCTCTAAAGTAATGTATGGGTTATCCCAATCAGCACGTACACCTAAACGCTTAAATTGCTCACGCTGACGTTCTACTTGTTCATATGCATACTCTGCACATAACTTACGGAACTCAGCAACTGTCATTTCTTTACGCTTCACACCTTTATTTGTTAAAGCTTGTTCAATTGGTAAACCGTGTGTATCCCAACCTGGGACATATGGTGCACAGAAACCAGTCATTGATTTATAACGAACGATAAAGTCTTTTAATACTTTATTTAATGCATGTCCCATATGAATGTCACCATTCGCATATGGAGGTCCATCATGCAGTACAAATAAAGGACGACCTTTCGTATGTTCTTGTACCTTTTCATAAATATTCATTTCCGCCCACTTTTCTTGCATTGCAGGCTCACGTTTTGGTAAATTCCCACGCATCGGGAACTCTGTTTTTGGCATTAGTAATGTATTTTTGTACTCCATGCTCAATTCCTCCTTACATGTATAAAAGAAAGACCTAAAAAACGGAATAAAAAGAGACTTTCTCATCCCAAAAAGGGACGAGAAAGTCTCCCGCGGTACCACCCTAGTAGATTCTATACGTATGTATACAATCCTCTTTATATTCTTAACGCGAATATACGCCTACGCTTACTCTATTTGTTCAGCGCGGAACTCCAGGGTGATATTCCCATTATCTCCTTATCCTGAGCTTACACCATCCTCAGTTCGCTATATAAGGTATGAAAAAGGTACTTATCCCTATCTTCGTTTTTCTTAATAAATATGTTGTTTAAAATTATATGTAATAATGAGAAAAACGTCAAGCTTACACTGTTTCTTCTTTTTTCAACAGCTCGTCTACTTCGTCTTCTAACTCAATTAGTTTATCCCAATCATCGTTGTTTAACATTTCAAGCTGTGTTTCTAATAACATACGGAAACGAGTGCGGAATACTTTCGCTTGTTTCTTTAGCTCTTCAATATCAAAAGCAACTTTTCTTGATTTTACTAAAGCTTCGTTAATAATACGGTCTGCATTCTTTTCAGCTTCACGTACAATTAATTTCGCTTCTTTTTGGGCATTACGTTTTACTTCTTCCGCTGCTTCTTGTGCAACAACGATAGATTTGTTTAACGTATCTTCAATATTAGAGAAATGATCTAACTTCCCTTCTAATTGCGCAACTTGTTCTTCTAAAGCTTTTTTCTCACGAATGACTAATTCATAATCTTTGATAATTTGATCAAGAAACTCATTTACTTGATCCTCATCATAGCCACGGAATCCGCGACCAAATTCTTTGTTATGAATATCTAATGGTGTTAACGGCACAACGCCACCTCCAAGTAGTTATCTAAATTTCCTCTTTCAATTATATCTTTTCTTCGACAAAATAGGAGGATTTCCTTCTAAAAAACCAATCATTTTAGTATACCATACAAAATTCTCCATTTGTCGCGCTTTGTTCTACCTTCTACAGAAAACAATTTACTGCGTCCATATCCTCTCACTGAAAAAACATCTCCTGGATAACATTCATAAGAGGTTTGCTTCACTGTTTTCCAATTCACTTTTACTAAACCATTTTTTATGAAAGGTTGTACTTTTTGCCTAGATATATGTAACATTTCAGCTAACATAACATCTAAACGAAGTGAAGAAACCGTTCCGGATTTCTCCCCCCACGTTTCTTGTATCTGTAGAATTTTTTCCCCTTGCACTGGTGATAAGGAGACTTTCACTTTTCCTATAGATTGTAAGTTCATCTCAATATAAGATACAACTTCTTTCGCGACTACAATTTGGGCACGATCTTCTTGAAGCAAAATATCACCACATTTTTCTCTCGTTAAACCGAGAGACATAAATGTACCTAATATTTGCCTATGCTCTAGCGTATAAAACTTGGAAGGATAGTCAATTTCCAATACTTCTACTTGAAATTCCTCTTCATTTATTACTAGATAGTCCGGATAAATGAGTGCTCTTTTGCGCTCTGCTTGAGACGTTGCACCATCAAATTGTACAGCAACATCCCCTTGGCCTATTACCATAGTAACAATTTGTTGTTGCCTTGGATCAAGGAAATCTGTTAATTTCACTTGATGGTACTCCGCTGCTCGCTTCCACTCTAACACTTTATCCACAAAGACCACTTCATCAGGTCTAAAATGCTCGTAGATGCTCATACATATAACCTCTTACTATAAGAAATAGCCGAATAAACTTATTAAACCATTTGTCGCAAGTCTTAAAGCAAAGATCGCAACGAGTGGCGAAATATCAATCATACCAAGCGGCGGAATAAATCTGCGAAATGGTTCTAAATATGGTTCACAAATACGCGCAAGAAACTCTCCGAAAGTTGATTCCTTTGCACCTGGGAACCATGATAGGAGAATGTAAATAATAAGTGCCCACGAGTAAATCTCGATAGCATAAACTAAAAGTCTTAAAACGGTTTCCATGGCGTATTACCACCTCTTTATATTTGTGTCTTCTTCTTCACCGAATAACTCTGAAATTGCACCAACAATATCTACATTTTCAGGCGTACACATAAATGTTTTCGGTCCTATTTTTTGAATGTCCCCGCCTATAGCGTATACAGTACCACTTAAAAAGTCAACGATACGTACAGCTTGATCCGTAGACATTCGTTGTAAATTAATTACAACAGCTCGTCTACCTTTTAAATGGTCCGCAATTCCTTGCGCTTCCGAATATGTGCGTGGTTCTAGTAAAACAACTTTTGAGGATTGCTTCGCTGTTTCAATGCTCACAACATTTTGTTTCGTTTGCGCTTTTGGAAACGTAACATCTTGTTGTTCTGGCGGATCTTGCTGCTTCTTCATGTCCGTTTGCTCCTTTTCATAACTATATTGAGCTGCTTCTTTTTCTTCAGGTGTATCAAAAAAGAAGTATTTTACTTTTGACCAACTCATAATAAGATTCTCCTTCCTTTTACGCTTTTCCTACTAAAATCGTCCCCAAACGAATGTATGTAGCACCTTCTTCAATTGCAATCGTGTAATCATTAGACATTCCCATTGATAATTCTTTACATGGCGCATGTAATAATTCTAACTCCTGCACCTCTGTTTGTAGCATACGTAATGTCTTAAAACAGCGTCTAATTTCTTCCTCTTCTTCTGTAAACGGAGCCATTGTCATTAGTCCAACCACTTCAATCTTATCCAATTCTTGCAAACTTTGAATAAAAGAAACGGTTTCTTCTATTGCCAATCCTTGCTTTGATTCTTCAGATGATGTTTTCACTTGAATAAAACATTTCACTTTCTTATCCGCACGTTTTTGAATTTCTTTTGCAAGTGAAAGACGATCTAATGAATGTAAATAATCGATTTCATTAATGATTTCTTTTACTTTTCTCGTTTGTAATGATCCAATAAAATGCCAATTCACTTTTGAACCGAAATGTTCATACTTCTGTAAGAAACCTTCATTTCTATTTTCACCTAAATCGATAATTCCTGCTTCAATTACTTCGTTTGTTTTTTCAATTCCTACCGTTTTTGTAACTGCAACGAGTTTAATATCTTGCAAAGAACGTCCCGCTCGCGCGCAAGATTGTTTAATTGCTTCGTTTACAGTTGTTAAATTTGTTTGTACTGTCACTTGCTTTCATCCTCCTTAAAACCTATGAAACTCAACATTCTCCCTGTCTTACCTTGATCACGACGGTGAGAGAAAAACAGTTGTTCTTCACAGCTTGTACAAAGAGATGACATTACAATATTCTCTTCTTTTATGCCTGCTTGTACACATAATATACGATTAATTTCTTTTAAATCAATTGCGTACTGTCCGTCAGAAACTTTTTTATAAGGAACAGAACCGTTTACTACTTGCTCTGCTGCTGTTAACACTCGATCATCAACAACATAACAACAAGATCCAATTGCTGGTCCAATCGCAACATGAATTTCATCACTCGAAATCCCTTCTGCATTCCATTTTTGAATCATTTCTTTTGCAATCTCTTTTACAGTCCCTTTCCATCCAGCATGCGCAAGTCCTATCATACCATGTGATGGTGCATAAAAATAGAGTGGAACACAATCAGCATAACAAGATGTTAAAAGAACATCATTATTAGTCGTATAAATGCCATCTGTTTTTGAAATGCCGTCTTCATATGAATAAACGCCACTTCCTTTTTCCTGTTGTCCTACTTTTTCAACATGATGATCATGAACTTGTTCAGAGCAAATCCAGTTTTCTAATGGTTTTTGTAACTTATTTGCTAAAATGCGTCTATTTTCATGAACGTTCTCGGCAATATCATTCACATGTAATCCTAAATTCATTGCATGAAAGGAGCCCGTACTTACCCCACCATCTTTTGTCGTAAATCCAGCAGTAATGTTTCCAAGTTCTTTCCACGCTTCTAAATACAGTATACCGTCCACATATTTAAATGGTTCTCTCATAACAGCGGCTCCTTTTAATTAAAATAACATAAAAAAGCATGGTACTTCCTGTCTATTTTACCATACTTTTATTTTTTCATAATCCTAACAGAAAAAAAAGAGGAATTTGTAATATTCTTTATGAAATTGTCGGTGTTTGTATTGATTCTGTTACAGAATTAACAGGATTTACTCTAACAAGTATGACATCTTCCCCAATTTTCACAATTTCTTTCCAAGGAATTACAATTTCTACGTCTTTCCCAAAAATCCCAAACATACGTGCCTGTTTAGAAATAATAATAGAATCGATCTTCCCTGTGTTCATATCAATTTCAATATCACCAATATTACCCAGCCTTTTTCCGTCTGAAACATTTATTATATCTTTCATCTGCAATTCCGAAATTTGTATCACTTTCATCCTCTCCCTTATATATGACGAATCGAAAAAACATTGTTTCTCAAATGAACAGGAAGCAACCTCTTACCAACTTCATATTATTTTCATTATATGAACACAGCTACCCTACTATGAGCGCAAACAAACTATATGACATATAAAAAGGTTTCACCATAAATGGTGAAACCTTATCCTTGAATTGTCTTATTCATTTGTTTAATAGCTGATTTCTCTAAACGTGACACTTGTGCTTGAGAAATCCCAATTTCTTCTGCAACTTCCATTTGTGTTTTCCCTTGGAAGAAACGTTTGCGAATAATCATTTTCTCACGATCATTTAAACGCTTCATTCCTTCTTTTAGTGCTAGCTCTTCAACCCACTGCTCGTCCTTTTGTTTTTCATCACTTAACTGATCCATAACAAAGATAGGATCTCCCCCATCGTTATAAATCGGCTCAAATAATGAAACTGGATCTTGAATTGCATCTAAAGCAAAAACGATTTCTTCATGAGTCACTTCAAGCACTTTTGCAATATCCATTGCTGTTGGTTCTTTTGAATTTTCTGCAATCAACTTTTCTCTTACTTGTAACGCTTTATACGCAATATCTCGTAATGAACGAGATACGCGAATCGGATTGTTATCACGCAAATATCTGCGTATTTCCCCAATAATCATCGGCACAGCATACGTTGAAAATTTTACATTTTGGCCTAAATCAAAATTATCAATGGATTTCATAAGTCCGATGCAACCAACTTGAAATAAATCGTCAACATATTCTCCTCTGTTATTAAATCTTTGGATGACGCTCAGTACAAGACGTAAGTTTCCATTCACTAATTTCTCTCTTGCGCTTATCTCTCCACTTTGCATTTCACGAAATAATTTACGCATTTCATCATTTTTTAGTACGGGAAGTTTAGCTGTATCAACACCGCAAATTTCTACTTTGTTTCTCGTCAAAGTGTTCCCTCCTATCGGGAGTTGCTGTACAGTGTAAAGTATTTCCTTTGAAGGAGATTTTATGCATGCGGTTTTCTCTTCATTTTTCATTTTCGTTGTCCTCCCTCATACAACGAAAGAGAATAAGACCAGCCTACATAACGGCTGGTCTTATTCTTTACACCATTTTATTAAATTCTTTTCGTAATCTTTTTATGATTCTTTTTTCTAAACGCGAAATGTATGACTGTGAAATCCCAAGCATATCCGCTACATCTTTTTGCGTCTTTTCCTCTCCTCCAGCAAGCCCAAACCGAAGTTCCATAATTTGTTTTTCACGATCATTTAATTGATGTAATGCTTTCATTAGAAGATGACGATCAACCGTAGCTTCTAAATCTTTTGTAATAATATCATCGTCTGTCCCTAATACATCTGATAATAAAAGTTCATTCCCGTCCCAATCGATGTTAAGCGGTTCATCAAAAGAAACTTCTGAACGATTTTTATTATTCCGGCGCAAATGCATTAAAATTTCATTTTCTATACAACGTGATGCATATGTTGCTAATTTTATTTTCTTTTCTGGATTAAATGTATTTACCGCTTTAATAAGCCCAATTGTTCCAATGCTAATTAAATCTTCAATATTTATCCCTGTATTTTCAAACTTTCTTGCTATATATACAACTAGCCGTAAATTGCGTTCAATCAGTAACGACCTTGCTGCCTGATCTCCTTTTGGCAATTTATTCAAAAGAACTTCCTCTTCTTCTTTCGTTAACGGTGGTGGTAACGCTTCACTTCCACCAATGTAATAAATTTCATCGGTCTTAATTCCTAATTTCAACAATACTTTATACCAAAGGTATACTAAATAAAATTTTAATTTCATCATATTATCCCGCCTCCCATTATTAAGCAATTACCATTTTTTGCGAAATTAACATTTTCGGATGCACAATACATTGATACTCTCCATTGGTTGACAACTGTTGTGTATTTAATCCAATCAATACTTTATTGACGACAATAGAACTACCTTCATGATAAATTTGTACACTTTCTGGCTTAATTGCCCATAAAAATTGATTCTCTACTCCTACTGCTCGGAAAGGAATTAAGCGTAATTTTGTCGCCCACCCAGAATCATTTTCTGGTATTTGAGGAATCTGTGTTTTGGAATAAATTTGTTCTGTTAACCAAGCTGGTAAACAATGTTCTAACGATGAAATATGCATAATCATAACAGGTGTTTTCGTTAACGGGTCGTAAAGTTGATTCCCACTATCAATTAAACCTGCGAGTTCTAGTTCCTCTTCAGCTAATTGAATTTTCAATTTCACAATTTGATCATAGTGTATTTTTGTAACCTCTACGCTTTCAATACGCTTTTTAGAAAAATAATAAATGACTGGAAAACCAAAAATAACGAACAACCAACTAATTGGGTCACCATAAGAAATTGATTGAGATTGAACCAACCCATTTACCATTTCATTCGTTTGCAAAAAGAAATGAGTGCCCATTAATCCTCCGCCAACCATAAAGGTTACAAAGTAAAAAGTAAAAACAGTTTGTGCATAATTTCTAAATGTTGTAAACCCAAATGCTGTATACACAATAAGTAACGAGTACAGTAGTTTCATAATCGGATGTGTCATCATAGAAGCAAAAGGAGTAAAGGCAAAAATAACAATGGTTGAACCTATCAATGCCCCTAACACAAGCCTCCATCTTTTGATCTTCTTTTTTAACACGGTAGCCGTTAATAAAAGTAAAAGAAAATCAATGCAGGCGTTTAACAACCAAACAACGTCGGCGTAAACAACCAAACAATTCACCTCTTTTTTTAAGTTGAGACTAGTATAATGCATATCCAATAGGAAAGTGTGTCAATTTGCGGAGGTGTTTTTTTGTTATTTTGTGCTTTCTAGACATAATCTGTCGGTAAAAAATAAAAGTATATGTTTCATAGAATGCTATATACTTTTTACTTACATATAAAGTGAAACTTTAATCACCACGCACCAATCATGTTATCCGGCAAATAGCGAAATAGATTAAAATATATAAAATAAAAAAAGACCTGCTTAGGCAGATCTTTTCCCCGTATAAAACAAAAAAGGAGCATAAATGCTCCTTTTCTTTTATCGTCTACGACGATTACGTAAAAATGCTGGAATATCGATATCATCTGAATCTGAATGACGCTCATGTACAACTGGCTCTTCACGCTTCATTTCACGTTTTACTTCACGTTGTTTTGGTGGTTGAGCTACTGGCTGTTGCTGTTGTTGCGTGTGATTCACATTCGGACGGATAATTGGTTTTGGTGGTTGAGTTGCAATTGTATCATCAAAACCAGTTGCAATTACAGTTACAACGATATCATCTTTTAATCCTTCATTAATAACCGAACCGAAGATCATATTTACTTCTGGATCTGAAGCTGAAGCTACAATATCTGCCGCTTCTTGTACTTCATATAAGCTTAAGTTAGCTCCACCAGTAATATTCATGATAACACCTTGAGCTCCATCAATAGATGTTTCTAATAATGGACTAGAAATCGCTTTTTTCGCAGCTTCAGCAGCACGATTTTCTCCATTACCAGAACCAATACCCATTAAAGCAGAACCTCTATTAGACATAATTGTTTTTACGTCTGCGAAGTCTAAGTTAATTAAACCTGGTGTTGCAATTAAATCAGAAATACCTTGAACACCTTGACGTAATACGTTATCCGCTTCACGGAATGCCTCTAACATTGGCGTGTTTTTATCAACAATCTCTAATAAGCGATCGTTTGGAATTACAATAAGTGTATCTACATTTTCTTTAAATGCTGCAATACCAGATGCCGCTTGTGTTGCACGCTTACGTCCTTCAAATGTAAATGGACGTGTTACAACACCAACTGTTAATGCACCTAATTCTTTTGCCACTTGAGCAACAACTGGCGCTGCACCAGTTCCAGTTCCGCCGCCCATACCAGCAGTTACGAATACCATATCAGCACCACGAAGTGCTTCTTGGATCTGTTCTTTACTTTCTTCTGCAGCTTTTTTCCCTACTTCAGGGTTTGCACCTGCACCAAGTCCACGTGTTAATTTTCCACCAATTTGCATTTTTGTTTCAGCTTTTGATAGATTTAATGCTTGTGCATCAGTATTCACAGCGATAAAGTCTACACCTTGTACACCGTGTTCAATCATACGGTTTACAGCATTGTTTCCGCCACCGCCGACACCGATAACTTTTATATTCGCTAATTGATCTTGAGTAGTATCAAACTCTAACATGTCGAAATCCCCCTAGAACCTCATTTTTCGTGTCCAATTTTAATCCCATAAATAACGGAATACACGTTTTACTTTTGACATCATACGGTCATCATTTTGATTATTATTGTTTTGATTACGAGTTTTTTGTTTCGCAGGTTGCTGTTGTACCGGCGCTGGAGCTTGTGCTGGTACTGGTTCAAAATGCTCTTGCTTTTCCTGTACATTTTTCCCACGTAATTTAGCTTTTTGATAAGAATGTTTAATTAATCCTACTCCACTTGTATATTGTGGCTCACGCACACCAATATAATCAGGAGTTGCTATACGAACATTTTCATGTAAAATATCATATGCAAGATCAAGGACACCTGGCATAGAAGCAATTCCACCAGTTAGTACATAACCAGAAGCTACTTGCTTTACTCCTAACTTACGCACTTCATCTTGAACAAACATTAAAATTTCCTCTACACGAGCCTCTATTATATCCGATAATTCCAACTGAGAATATTGTTCTGTTTGATCGCTTCCCATAATAGGAACCGTAAACATCTCTTCTTCAGATGCTGTATCATAAAAAGCATGTCCATATTTCAACTTAATTTGATCTGCATTTTCTGTTGAAGTTTTCAACCCAATTGCAATATCCTTCGTTATATGGTCTCCACCTAATGGTAATACGCTCGTCGCTTGTAACTCTCCATCTTTAAAAATAGATAAAGTTGTAGATCCTCCGCCCATATCAACAAGGGCTACTCCTCTATTTTTTTCATCCGAAGATATAGCAACTGTTGCAGCCGCTAAAGGTTGAAGACAAATATCAACAATTTCAAGACCTGCTTTTTCTACACAACGAAGTAGGTTATGTAGTAAAGTTCTCGAGCCTGTAATAAGTGTACCTTCCATTTCTAATCTTACACCGATCATCCCGCGTGGATCGTTAATCTCGTCAAGACCGTCTACAATGAACTGTCGAGGTACCACATCAATAAACTCACGTTCTGGAGCAATTGACACAACTTGTGCTGCATCTAGAACGCGTAAGACATCTTCATTCCCGATTTCACGATCTTCATTTGAAACAGCGACTACTCCGTGACAAGGAAGTAGTTGTACCTGGTTTGCATTGACACCTACTACAACTTGCTCAATGTGGATTCCCACCATGCGCTCAGCTTGTTCAATTGCTTTTTTAATTGATCGAACAGTCTCGTCTATATCAACTATCGATCCCTTCTTTAAACCATTTGATTTTACATTTCCAACACCAATAATGTTTAAGCTGTCATTAACCATTTCACCAATGATGACTTTAACATTGGATGTACCGATGTCAAGACTAACATATATTTCATTGCTGTTCATTCTTTGGCACCTCCTTCTTTATTTATACCATACAACTCAATATATGGAACAACAATCGCAACTTTACTATTTATAAGAAAAATATTCAACGTCTTTATACGTTTCCCTTTTTTAACCCTATATTTTTCTTATTTTTATTTAACATTCATTTAAGAATATCGCAGTAAACTGTGAATAACTGCTTATCTTGAAATAATTCCATTTCAAGTGTAAAGATTACCGCCAAGTATAAGTCTACACTAAGATGTACTCATAGAAAAGTGAAACTTGTACCAATCCTAGTATGAATCTAAGAATTTTTACATCTTTTTCATCAAATGAACCATTCTTGTAAACTCCTATGCACCAAGCAGAACATTCGTTTCGTTTTTTTCTACAATAACGTAGTGAAAACTATCATTCTATTCTTTTTTTTCTTCTGCTCCTAATTCTTTCGTATACGCCCCTACTTCTAAATCAATTAATACCTTTTTACCTGGCTCAATTGTTTTTAAGATAAGTGGATAAGCTTCCATACGTTTTGCGAAATTTTGAATCGTAGTGCTCACTTCATACCCTTCATTCATATATAAAGTAAGGTGGTCTTCATTCGCATTCGTCGGTGAATAACGAATTTCAGAAATAGACCTTAAAATAGTTGGGGTTAATTTTTCAAGCTCAGCAATTAACTCCTTCATTTTTTCCTCTTTAAAAGGTTCAAAAATTGGCGCTGCAACAGGAAGTTTTCCGTTCGGGAGTACATCAAGTGTTTTCCCGTTCTCTAATAACGGTTGTAATTTCCCATCTTTGTTTATATAACCAATCGTTAAATATTCTTCAATATGAACGTCAATTTTATTTGGAAAACGTTTCTTTACATTTACTGCTTTAATTTCTTTTCGTTTCGTTAAGTTTTCTTCTGCTTTATGTGCTGTCACTCGGAAATAACTTGTATCATATGTCACACCTGATTCCTTCATCACTTGTTCATCTGTCATATAATGATTTCCAAACACGCTTATCTTTTTTATATTGCTAAGTGGAGACCGAAAATAAATTAAAAAGAGAACTAATAGAAATAAAATTGATATGTATAAAATCAACCGATGATTAACATTTTTCTTCTTTTTTTTCTGTTGATTTTTTAACTTTGGTACACGATCCTGTAGTTTAATTACTTTACTATTTTTCATGTACGATCCCCCTACGTAACATAAAGAACGGCATGTTCCTCATGCCGTTCTTATCTTCTTATTATAACATAAATGATAATGAGCGGAACGAATAACCGTTATCTTCCAATGATTTCTACTTCTGTATGCATTTCTACGCCAAATCCATCCTTAATTGTTTGTTTTATTAATGCAATTAAAGATAAGACATCTTGCGCGCTGGCTCCCCCAGTATTAATAATAAAATTCCCATGCATTTCAGAAATTTGAGCTCCACCTATTTGATAACCACGAAGCCCCGCCTTTTCTATTAAATCTCCTGCAAAGTATGGAGTTGGATTCCGAAACACACTTCCTGCGCACGGATGATTCCATGGCTGTGTTTCACGACGGTAATCTTTATTCTTTTGCATAACACTTACAATTCTCTCACGCTCACCTATTTGTAATTGAAACTCAGCCTCCAAAACAATACCAGGACGTTTCGTTTGCAATACAGATGTACGATAGGAAAACTCCATTTCTCCATGCGTTAACCAGTCAATTGTTCCGTCTTCAAACAAAATAAGAGCTTTTGATAATATGTTTGATATATCCGAATTATGTGCTCCTGCATTCATATACACTGCACCGCCAACACTTCCTGGAATACCACTTGCGAACTCCAGACCGGCTAACCCTTGCCGACTAAGTAAAGTTGATAATTTAATTAGGGGATACCCACCACCAACTCTTACTCTATGTTTTTCGACTTCTAAGTGGTCTAATCCTTCTCCTAAACGAATAACGACACCTTCTATACCTAGATCAGATACAAGAAGGTTCGAACCGCGACCAATTACAGTCCACTTTGTTTTATATTTCTTTACTAACTGCAACGTTTTTTCAATACCGGCAACATGCTTTGGCACAATTAAAATATCAGCTGGTCCACCTATTTTCATAGTTGTATAACGTGCTAACGGTTCATCCACTAACACACGACCAACATTTGCTTCTATAAGCTCATTTACTAATTGCTCCATAAACAATCTCCCCCATACTAAGCATCCTTATTACAGTAGTATGCAGGGCGTTCACCTAACGTTATTTTTTTACAAGCTTATTCATTACTTCATACAACTTATTTGCTGCATCTGGAATACCTAATTGCCCAGCAGCAAGCTTCATATTTTGTAATGTTTGTGCATCTAATAAAATCTCGTCAATATCACGAATAAGTGTTTCAGCTGTTAAATCTTTTTCAAGCAACATTTTTGCTGCTCCTTTATCGACAACAGAACGTGCATTTTTTTCCTGATGGTTATTTGTTACATAAGGACTCGGAATTAACACACTTGGCTTACCTAACGCTGTTAATTCTGCAAGTGTTGTTGCTCCAGCTCTTGAGACAACAAGGTCTACACCTGTAAGTACTTCTGGCATATTATGAATGAAAGGTTTAATAATAACATTATTCGGGTTCCCTTTTTGCTTCACTGCGTCCATCACTTTGTCGTAATGAACTTCACCTGTTACATACAATATTTCGTAACTTTTATTTCCAAACTGTTCAATTGCCTCTACGAAAGCATCGTTAATTGGTCTAGCCCCACGGCTGCCACCAAAAATAAGCACGGATTTTTTAGGAAGAGATAAACCTACTGAACGTTTTCCTTTCATTCCATTTTGATCCATTACTTCTGACGCTCGTGGGTTTCCTGTCATGACCACTTTTGACTGCGGAAAATGTTCTGCAGCCGCTTCAAAACAAACTGCAACTTTATCAACATAGCGGCTTAAAAATTTATTCGTTACACCAGGTACACTATTTTGTTCATGTACAATAGTTGGAATACCTAATTTTGCCGCAGCATATACAACAGGTCCACATACATATCCACCTGTTCCAATTACAATATCTGGATTAAAACGACGAATATATCGTTTACTATCTTGTACACCTTTTAGAAAACGCATCACCGTTTTCACGTTATCTAACGATATTTTACGCTTAAATCCACTTATAACAATAGATTGAAACGGTATACCTGCTTTGGGCACGATTGTGCTCTCTAATCCATTCTCCGTACCAATATATAAAAACCTTGCTTCCGGATTTAATTTTTTTATTTCTCTTATTAAAGCAAGAGCCGGATAAATATGACCTCCAGTGCCCCCACCACTTACTAATACACGCACTACTAACTCCTCCGCTTCTCTTTTTCTTATTACAGTCGTATTTATTTCTATATACATATTGTTTCTTCGTACACATACGAAAAACCCTGTCTTATAAAACAGGGTTTAGTAGCGAGAATGGCGACTTATATTTAATAATACACCTACTGCCATTAACATTAATGTCAAACTTGATCCACCATAACTTAAAAACGGCAAAGTAATACCCGTAACAGGCATCAATCCTGTTACAACACCAACATTAATCATTACTTGAATCGCAATCATCGCCACAATACCTACTGCTAAAAACGTACCATATAAATCTGGCGCTCCTAAAGCTATACGAATCCCACGCCATAATAATAGACTAAATAATAATAACACAAATGAACCACCAATAAAACCTAATTCCTCGGATAAGATTGCAAATATAAAGTCTGTTTGCGGTTCAGGTAAATAAAGAAACTTTTGTCTACTTTGTCCAAGTCCAAGCCCGAATAATCCACCTGGTCCAATTGCGAGTAACGATTGAATAATTTGAAATCCACTTCCAAGCGGATCTGACCACGGGTCTAAATATGATGTAATACGTTTCATCCGATACGGTGCTGATGCAATTAGCCCTACAAATCCTGCTACACCAAGCAAACCAAACATTGCAAAGTGAAAGACTCTTGCTCCTGAGATAAATATCATAATGATACATGTCCCAACCATTACCGTCCCTGTACCAAGGTCGGGCTGTAACATAATCATTCCGAAAGCAAGAAATACAAAACCTAAAGCTGGTAGTAAACCACGTTTAAAAGAGGTAATTAATTTTTGTCGTTCCGCTAAAAATTTCGCTAAGAAAATAATCATCGCAAACTTCATAAATTCGGACGGTTGAATGGAAAATGCCCCGATTCCAATCCAACTTCGCGCTCCTCCTCGAACAAGACCTACTCCAGGAATAAGAACGAGAATAAGAAGAATGAAGCAAACTAGCAAAATTACTTTTGAATACGTACGCCACACCCAATAATCAATTTTCATAATAAAAAACATAGCCACTACACCAAGACCTGCGAATAGCAATTGCCTTTTTGCAAAAAAGAATGAGTCCCCCATTTTATAAGAGGCCCAAACCGCACTCGCACTATAAACCATAATCATTCCGATTGTTAACAACGCAAGTGTAACGATGATGAGAATAAAATCAGGCGTTTTCTTCATTACCCATAAACACCACCTCTTTAGGCAGAAACTTTTGCCCTATGTAACAAAACATCAGTAGGTGTTAGCCTACTGATGTTTTGATTTACTTTATATAAGTTTATGCACAGCTTGTATAAAAATGTCTCCTCTTTCTTCAAATGTTTTAAATTGATCCCAGCTTGCACATGCTGGAGAAAGAAGAATTACATCGCCATCTGTAGAATGAGCATAAGCTTTCACTACAGCTTCATCTAAAGTATCGACACTTTCAATTGTATCTAATCCCGCTTTTTCTGCAGCTCTTACTAATTTTGGAGCTGTTTGTCCAAATGTTACAATCGCTTTAACATTTTTGAAATACGGAATTAAATCATCGAATTCATTTCCACGATCTAGCCCACCTGCTAATAACACAGTCGGTTGTGTAAACGCAGATAAAGCTTTCTCTGTCGCTAACATATTCGTTGCTTTTGAGTCATTATAAAACTTACGGTTGTTTATAGTTGTTACGTATTCTAAACGATGTTTTACACCTGTAAAACGTTTTAAAACTGCCGTAATCGCTTCATTAGAAACACCCAATAATTTTGAGATACTCATCGCTGCTAAAATATTTTCTAAATTATGTTGACCAGGTAAAACGATATCGCCTACTTCAACAACTTTTTCACCTTTAAAATAAAGAGCATTATCTTTTATACACGCACCATCTTCAATTTCTTTCGTTGTTGAGAACAGTACTTTTTGACCTTTACTATAAGCAGATAAAGCCATCACATCTGCATCATCTGCATTTATTACACTATAATCATTTTCTGTTTGGTTTTTAAAAATATTCGCTTTTGCTAAACCATATTCTTTCTTCGTCCCATGATAATCTAAGTGGGCCTCAAATAAATTTAAAAACGCAGCAATTTTAGGTTGGAACAATTCTACTCCCATCAATTGGAACGATGAAAGTTCTGTAACTACAACTTCATTTTCTTTCGCATCCTGTGCAACTTCACACGCTACAGTTCCAATGTTCCCTGCAATTACGGGATGCTTTTGTCCTTCTTTTAGCATTTCAAATGTAAGCATTGTCGTCGTCGTTTTACCGTTAGACCCCGTAATCCCAACAAATGGTGCTTCTGAAATACGATATGCTAATTCAACTTCCGTAACAATTGGAATTTGCTTTTCTTTCGCAGCAACTAATATTGGATTAGAATACGGGATTCCTGGATTTTTTACTACAAGAGAAATATTTCTCTCTAATAATTCTAAAGGATGACCACCGCATACAACGTCCATTCCTTTTGCTTGTAATTCTGCAGCAAGTACATTCTCTGCTAAAGGCTTTCCGTCATTTACAATAACATTTGCCCCTAACTTTTGTAACAATGTAGCTGCTGCATAACCACTTTTTGCAATGCCTAATACAAGAATATTTTTATTTTGAAATTCAGTTACAGTTTTCAATTACATCCACACCCCGATATAAATTCCTAACACAGCTAATAAAAATCCTACAGACCAAAACGTCACAACGACACGCCACTCTGACCAACCACATAATTCATAATGATGGTGTAGTGGACTCATTTTAAAGACACGTTTTCCTGTTGTTTTAAATGAAATGACCTGAATAATAACCGATAAAGTTTCCATTACGAATACTCCGCCAATGATTACAAGTAGCAATTCTTGTTTTAATAAAATTGCTACAGCTGCAATGGCTCCACCTAAAGCTAATGAACCTGTATCTCCCATAAACACTTTTGCTGGATTCGCATTGAATACTAAAAATCCAAGTACAGCTCCTACAACTGCCATACAGAATATCGCTACTCCAAATTGCTCTTGTGCCACAGCAATAATACTAAATGCTCCAAATGCAATAGCAGCAGTTCCTGATAATAAACCATCTAAACCGTCAGTTAAGTTAACTGCATTTGATCCACCAATAAGCATAAATAGTACAAGTACAAAATACGCCCAACCTAATTCAAACTTAACATCCGTTCCCGGAATCATGATGTATGTGTGGAACGCTTGCCCTTTTCCAATTAAAAAGAACGCAATAGCAATAACAAGCTGACCTACTAATTTTTGTTTTGATGTTAAACCAAGATTTCTCTTCTTAACTACCTTTATGTAGTCATCTAAAAATCCAATCAATCCGTAACCAAATGTCACTAATAGTAATAACGATACCTCTGCACCTAAATAATTAAACTTAATCGCCATAATAAGTGAAGTTACCATCATAGATACGTATATGACGATACCACCCATTGTCGGTGTCCCTGATTTTTTTTGATGTGATTTTGGTCCCTCATCACGAATACTCTGTCCGAACTTTAATTTTCTTAAAAATGGAATAAACAATGGCGAAAGGGCAACAGAAATTAAGAATGCTACCCCAGCCGTTACTAATAAACCTTGCTCAAGCACATGTAGTCCTCCTCTCACGTTGTTACTCTTCGTTGTTTAAACGCTCTGTAATTGCTTCTTTAGCGATTTCACGATCATCAAAATGATGAACATCTTTACCAATAATTTGATATGTTTCATGACCCTTACCAGCAATAATGATAATATCTTCAGCTTTTGCGTTAGCAATTGCATGGTATATCGCTTCTTTTCTATCAATAATTACTTCATAATTATTTCCATTTGCACCATGTACCATATCATCTAAAATAGCTCCTGGCTCTTCACTTCTTGGATTATCTGAAGTGTAAATGGCGTGAGTTGCATATCGTGTTGCAACACTTGCCATGATTGGTCTCTTCGTTCTATCTCTATCACCGCCACAACCGACGATGCAATATACGTCACCTTTTGCAAACTGTTTTGCTGTTTTTAATACATTTTCTAAGCTATCTGGTGTATGTGCATAATCAACAATAACTGTATAATTTTGTCCACCATCAACTACTTCAAAACGTCCTGGAACTCCAGCTAGTTCCTTTATTACATCAATGATTGTTTCTAAACTTACACCAGAAACAAGTCCTGCCGCTGTCGCAGCTAGTACGTTATATACATTAAATTTCCCAATTAATTTCATCGTAACATTTACACTCTCATACGGTGTTACAAGCGTAAATGTAGTTCCACCACTTGTCATAACGATATCTTTTGCCATAACATCACTTGTTGTATCAATTCCATACGTTACAACAGTTGCTGCAGTACTTCTCATATATTCCGCTGTTACAGCATCATCGTTATTCAATACCGCGTATTTTTCACGATTATGATTATAACTATTGCCAAGTTGCGCAAATAGCAACCCTTTTGCATGTTTATATTCTTCCATCGTTTTATGATAGTCTAAATGATCTTGTGTTAAATTTGTAAACACTGCGACATCGTAATCACATCCGTGTACACGGCCAAGATCTAAAGCATGTGATGAAACTTCCATTACTGTGCTATCCACACCGTGTTCAACCATTTTTGCAAACGTCTGTTGAAGTGTTAGTGCATCTGGTGTTGTATTTTTCACCTCAAATGTTTCATCACCGATTTTCATATTAATCGTTCCAATTAGCCCGGTTTTATGACCATGTGCGCGCATAATCTCATCCATAATATGCGATGTTGTTGTCTTTCCATTTGTACCTGTAATACCGATTAAATGTAACTTGTGTGTTGGTTGACCATAAAAATAATCAGCTAAAACCGCTAACGAACGAAAAGTATTTTTCACAAGTACAACTGGAACGTCAACATCAATTGGTCTTTCCGCAACAATAGCAGCCGCTCCTTGTGCCGCTGCTTGCTTAGCAAAATCATGGCTATCAACCGTATATCCTTTCATACATACAAATAAGCTTCCTTCTTTCACTTTACGTGAATCAGCTTCTATAGATGTGATTTCTGGATTTTCTTTTGGAACAACTGGAAAATCATGCAAACATGATACAAGTGTATGCAACTTCATTTCACTAAACCCTCTCTACATTGTGTATTTATCTCTTTTATTAATAAGCAACACGTTACCTCCTAATTATGTAAAATAGGAGGTAAGTGCTACTGTGTCTAATAAATAGACCTATTTATAACCGAGACTCTTGCGGTCTCAAATTAAGTAACTCTTCTATAAAGAACTCACTTCCACCAATTGTACCATAAAACGTACTAGGTTACCTTTAATTCCCGAAGTAAATTCTAATTTTTGAGCCTTCTTTCACTTTAGCTCCTGCTTCTGGGGACTGTTTAATGACTTTCTCTCCATCTCCGCTTATATCAAGCTTCAAATCAACGAGTTGCGTCTGTAAGTCTTTCTTTTTCATACCAATTAAATTTGGAACTTCCACAGTTGGTGTATCGCCCCATTTATATTCTCTCTCAACTTGTTCTTTTCTCGGTTTCACTCCCATAACAGGAAGTGCATCCCGCAGAATATTCCCAACAATTGGAGCTGCTACTACTCCACCAAATTGCGTTACACCTTTCGGATTATCAACAGCAACATATACAACAATTTCCGGATCATCTGCTGGAGCAAAACCGATAAAAGATACGATATAATTATTCTCTAAATATTTACCATCTTTCACTTTTTGGGCTGTACCTGTTTTTCCGCCTACACGATACCCATCAATAAAAGCACCTTTACCAGATCCCTTTGCTACAACATTCTCTAATGCATACCGAACTTTTTCTGAAGTTTCCTTGGAAATAACTTTTCTTTTTTCCACAGGTGTCTTTTTACTTACAACTTGATTGTTTTTCGGATCAATAAATTCTTTAGCTATATACGGTTGATACAATGTTCCACCATTTACAGCTGCTGCTACCGCCGCCACTTGTTGAATTGGCGTAACAGAAACACCTTGACCGAATGAAGTTGTTGCTTGCTCGACTGGACCGACTTTGTCTAAATTAAATAAAATCCCACTACCTTCACCTTGCAGGTCAATTCCGGTTTTTTGTCCAAAGCCAAAATTACGAATGTATTTAAACAATCGATCTTTACCAAGACGATCACCCAGCTCAATAAATCCTGGGTTACAAGAGTTTTGAACTACTTCTAAAAACGTTTGGCTACCATGGCCTCCTGCTTTCCAGCATTTCAATCTTGCTCCACCAACTTCAGCTGCTCCATCATCATAAAACGTATCTTTCTCTAAGTCTACTAAATTTTCATTCAAAGCTGCGGCTAACGTAATGATTTTAAATGTTGAACCAGGTTCATACGTACTCCATACTGGTAAATTTCTATTGTACACTTCTGGAGAAACACTTTGAAAATCTGCCGGATCAAAACTCGGCCGACTCGACATACCTAAAATTTCACCATTTTTCGGATTCATCGCAATCGCAATCATACCATCTGGATTATATGTCGACTCTGCGATATTCATTTCTCTTTCCATAATTCTATTAATACGTGCATCAATTGTTAAGCCTAAATTCAAACCAGCTTCTGGTTTTTTGAAATCATCGCCAACATTAGGCATCCTTTGCCCTTTTGCATCTGCAAAAAAGCGCACATGACCTTCATCACCATTCAGTTCTTTATCATAATATTTTTCTAGTCCCATAAGACCTTGGTTATCACTACCTGCAAACCCTAATACGTGTGATAAAAAGTTGCCAAATGGATAGTACCGGATAGAGTCCTCTGCGATATAAACACCTTTCAAACTTAATCCTCTTACCTCTTTCGCCTTATCATGTGATATTTTCCTTCCGCCTTTATCTAACCTTACAATTGATTCTTTTTTTGTAATCCTCTTATAAATCTCATCTTTTTCCACACCTAATACTGCAGCTAACTTCTCTGCAGTCTCTGCTGGTTTTTCAATTTGCCTCGGTACAACAAAGACAGTTGGAGCACTTTTATTCGTGGCAAGTTCCACACCATTTCGGTCTAAAATTTTTCCACGTTCAGGTTCAAAAGTAATATTACGACTCCATGAATCTTTCGCACGATCCGTTAACATATTCCCAAGAAAAAATTGCACATATCCAAGACGAATATCGATGATAGTGAAAATAAGTATACCTGATATGAGTATAAAAATAAGTCGTTTTCTAACTGTTACATTTGATACACGCATATTGGAACAAGCCTCCCTTACGCCTAGCTTGTTCCAATATATGCTTGTACTTATTTAATTAGAACTTCTTCTCTTTTACCATTACGGCTTTTCTGCTTCTTGTTGTGGTTCAAGTGGCGGTACAAGTGTTACACCTAACTCTGTACCAGGTTGCAACAATGTTCCTTCTGGTACACTTTGTTCGGTTACGTATCCTGTACCAGTAGGTTTTAGATTAAGCTTTAATGTTTTTGCTAAATTCATAACATCACGAAGTGCCCAGCCTTGTATATTTGGCATTGTAGGTTTATCTCCCACTAAGAAGACTCGGTCACCCTTCAATGTTTGTTCAGTTGCTTTCGGTACTTGATGTTGTACTTTCCCTTCACCTAATACGATTGGGCGAAGTTTTGCTTTATCAATGGCTTTTTTCGCTTCTTCCATCGTTTTTCCCGTTACATCTGGAACAGCAGTTTGCTGCTCTTTCACATATTTCTTCGGATCTTTCACTTCATTAGGCTTAATCTTTAAATACTCTAAACTATTCTTCGTTACATATTTAAAAATATCAGCTAAAGGTTGTGCGCCGCTCTCATCATCTTTCAATTTCGGCTTTTTAACAGCTACATACACAACAAGTTGCGGATTGTCCATAGGTGCCATACCTAAGAATGAGAATATATAATTCTCTCTTCCCGTCATATAGCCTCCTTTTCCATCCGGAATTTGCGCTGTTCCTGTTTTACCACCAACTGAATAGCCATCGACTTTATAAGCAGTTCCTGTTCCTTTCGGCGATGTAACAACGCGTTCTAATAACTGTCTTACTTGCGCTGCTGTCTCTTTTGTAACAGGTTTTCCCACTTCTTCTGGTTTATGTTCTAATTTTACTTCCTCTGTTATCGGATCTACAATTTTATCAATTGTATAAGGTTTCATCATTTTCCCATCGTTCGCAATAGCAGTTGCAGCCTGTACAAGCTGAATTGGTGTTACAGTAGAACCTTGTCCAAAAGCTGTTGTTACTTGCTGTATTTGCTGATCGAATACAATGGTATTTGAACCTTCACCAGGTAAATCAATATTCGTTTTTTCATCTAATCCGAAAGCATGAATATACTTTCGGAAACGGTCTGGACCAAGTTTTTGATCCCCTAAAATAGCAAACGCTACATTGGAAGAACGCTCTACCCCTTCATCAAATGTGATAGATCCCCATCCAGCGCCGCCGTTATGATCTTTTATTTTTCGGTTTCCGACTTGATATGTACCAGACTGATAATAATCTTGTCCCTTATACACACCTTCATTAATAGCTGCTGCTAGCGTGAAAATTTTCATTGTTGATCCAGGTTCAAATGCATTTGCAATTGCGTCATTGAAAAAATATTTAATTTGACGATCATTTGGATCATAACTAGGTTTAGTAGACATCGCTAATATTTTCCCTGTTTTTGGATCCGCAACGATTCCTATTAAGCTTTCTGGTTCATAATGTTTACTCGCTTCTTTCATTGCGTCTTCTAAATAACTTTGAATACGCTGGTCAAGCGTTAAATATACATTTTCTCCATTTTTAGGTGCCTTTACATTCACTTTCCCGCCATCAAGAGATACGCCTCTACGATCGCCTGTATAAGCTACTTCTCCGTTAGAAGCACTTAAATATTTATCTAAGCTTTGTTCTAAACCAAAATAACCTACTGAGGTTCCTTTATCATTTGGTTTTGCATGTCCTATGACGTAAGATGCAAAATCACCGTTTGGATACACTCTTGCATTTTCAGTAATAAAAGATATACCTGGCAATTTCAATGCTTCGATTTGTTCCTTCTGTTCTTTTGTCAAATCTTTACCTAGCGTTCCAAATTCGACCTGACTTTTATCCTTTTTGTTTAACGTAGCTAAAATCTTCTCTTCATCTTTTCCGAGTACTCCTGCAATTTTCTTTGCAGTATCCTCTTTATTCTCAACCGGCTTCGCACCTTTTAATTCTGCTACAAGTTTATAAGAGTTTGCATCTTGTGCTAATACATGGCCGTTTTGATCATAAATCGTCCCGCGATTTGCTTCGAGAATTCCTGTTTTACTATGTTTTTGCTGAGCGAGTTTATCCAAATCCTGATTATGCACTGTTCCTGTCGCTTGTATGTAAAAAAATCGGGCTAATAACAGCAAAAAGAGCAGGAGGAATAAAATCATAAAATACCCTGCTCCCTTATTGGTATGAAATTTAGTCATATTTCTCTTCATTTTCCCTTCACACCTATTGCCTTATTTGAGGCCTTTCACATTATTCGCATTAATTTCTAGCCCGTGTTTTTTTGCAACTTCAGCGATTCGTTCATAACGACTTAACTTCTCTACTTCAGCCTGTAACTCTTGATTTTCTTTTTGCTGCTGTACAATTTTTTGTTCTATTGTCGCAGCTTCTACATTAACTTGATAAAGGCCTGCTTTATTTCCAATAAACGCTACACAGGCATACAATAAAAAGCCAATAAACGCTACATACAACAGTTTTTCGATTCTTGTAATCTTCGCTTTAGCTTTTGGTTGAACCATCTGCTGTGGGGGCGTTTGAATCTGAACCTCTTCTTGCGCTTGTTGCTTGTACTTTACAGCTAAGTTACTCATACCTCTCTCCCCTTTTTATCGTTTTTCAGCGATTCTCAATTTCGCAGAACGCGCTCGATTATTTTCTTCTAACTCTATATCAGAAGGTAAAATCGGTTTTCTTGTAATAAGCTTTAATTTCGGCTTAAATTCATCAGGAATAATTGGTAATCCTGGTGGCAATTGTGGCGTTGTACTATTTCGCTTAAACGTCGTTTTACAAATACGGTCTTCTAAAGAATGGAATGTTATAACGCTAACTCTTCCGCCTGGCTTAACCATCTCAATTGCAGATTCCAACGCTTCTTCAAATACTTTCAATTCATCATTTACCGCAATACGGATCGCTTGGAACACTCGCTTCGCAGGATGTCCACCCGTTCTACGAGCAGGAGTCTGGAATACCCTCTTTAATTAGTTCTACTAATTCCCCTGTCGTTTCAATAGCTTTATTCTCACGATACGCTTCAATTTTTCTTGCTATTTGTTTTGAAAATTTCTCTTCGCCATACTGGAAGAAAATTCTTACAAGTTGTTCATATGACCAACTATTTACAACATCATAGGCTGTTAATGGGGCATCTTGATCCATTCGCATATCTAACGGTGCATCATGATGGTAACTAAAGCCACGCTCTGGTGTATCTAATTGCGGGGATGAAACACCTAAATCAAATAAAATACCGTCTACTTCTGTTATACCTAATTCCTGTAGTTTTTCAGATAGGTAACGGAAATTACTCCTTACTGTTATGAACTGCTCACCGTATGAAGAGAATTTTTCTTTCGCATTTTGAATTGCTATCTCATCTTGATCAAACGCGATTAATCTTCCGCCTTCAGTTAATTGGGATAATAAATAAGAACTATGTCCTCCTCCCCCCAGTGTACAATCTACATATGTACCACCTGGCTTTATATCTAAGCCATCTACTGTTTCCTTCAAAAGCACTGTTACGTGATTAAACATTGTTGCACCTACTCTTTTTCCAATTAATTATGTTGAATGTATCTCCTCCTCTAAACGCATATTTCACGACTAGAGAACGAAATACTATGAAAGAACGACTCATTTAACTTGCCTACAAAGGCAGCATACTATACAAATCGCCATTTTCTTTTATTATATACTAAATTTTATCATCTTTTGCGGGAATTTAAATAAAAAACTGTCGAAAAAGATAATAATACGTTTACATTTTGTGCTATTTTGTCATATATTTAAGTATCCTGCATAATTACGATATTAGCTCTTTTAAAATTAATAATTCAGAAAAATTTCACTTCACAGTAAATTCAACGGAATAAAAATAAAATCCTGCTCCTAAGAGCAAGATTCTATAGTTTTATAACGTGATGTTTTCCATTCCAAGAGAACGGTTTTTCCATTACACGATCAACGAAATCTAAACCGAACTGATTTAAATAGTAACATACATTCCACACACGCTCTTGTGGCGCTCCCAATGGGCGTAGTGCAAATTGTATACGACGGAATTTATTTAGTTCCACTTCATGTTTTTTCTCAACATTTCTTTTCAACATTCTTTCCAACAGTTCAATTTGTTCATTAATTTTGAATTCGTTTTTCCCTGCAAACGAACTTAATCCAGGATCTATTTTCTTCACAAACTGTTGTAATGACTTATGAATATCAATTATTTCTTTTTTCGCCTCTACAAATCGTTCATCTATCGGTTCCTCTATTTGATTAGATAGCCAGTTTTCACGCAACTTATCTACGTTATTCAAAAACGGGTCACTCTCTTGCAATTGTAAATCGTGTAAATCTGTCGCTATATCCCTCTCAATATAAGTAATTGTAATACGAGGAACGACAGGAGGCATTCGGAAGCCGATAGTATGGAAGACTTGTTGTAATTCACTCCAGTAAGCTAATTCCCCTGGACCTCCAATAAACGCCAACGTAGGAAATACATACTCTTGCATAAGAGGGCGCGTTACAACATTATTACTAAAGCGCTCTGGGCTTCTTTCCATCTCTTCAATCAATTCCTCATATGAAAAGGAATACGTCCCATCTTTCCCAACAAACTTCCCTTGATTGTCTTCAAGCAACACTCGCTCATTATCAATTTCCATAAATATATGTACTGCATTAGACTTTGTTTCAATAATTGGCTTATATCCTAATTCTTTAATTACTTCCTGTTGGTTATGAAGCCCCTCTTGCACTTCTTTATACTTACTTACAATTTGTTTAAAAAACGGCACTTCTAATTTTCTTAATTCAGGATGATGCGAATCGACAAGAATTAAACCAGAATTCATGAACATTTTCATAATAAGGTGACCAAAGAAATCTACATACGTATTCGATTTCCGTAAAGAATCATCAATAAATCGCAGTACATCCTTTGTAAAATTCGTTTCAGGGTATGTTTTAAAAATTTCTTCAATCCACTTTCTACAGTCTTCCAAAGAAAGCTCAGACTCTGAAGCACTCGCCTTTTTCGGATTACGATCATGAAAAATGGTCTTTTTTATTTTTTTATTCTTCGTTACAAAAGTATGATTAATTTCATCCATATCATGGTCTTCACCAGCAATCCAGAAAACAGGAACAACTTTAACGCCTAAACTTTCTTCCTTTTCCTTCGCAAGCTGTAAAACTGAAATAATTTTATGAATCGTATAAAGTGGCCCAGTTAATAACCCAGCTTGTTGTCCAGCTATAACAACATATGTATCTTCATCTTCAAGCGCTTTTACATTTTGAATTGTAGCTTCTCCCGCTTGTAATTTTGTATTATATTCTAATAAATGCGCTACTAAATCTTGGCGGAAAAACTCCCTCTCACGCAAATCTTGTACACGCTGTTTAAAAGCATCTTCTGTTAACATATAATCAAAACACGACTGTATCTCTTTTTTACCGTTCATATAGTCCGCTACAACACCTTGTTGCGGAACAGAGATTTCTTTTATCTCCATATAATTCTTCCTTTCGTATCCTGTTCTCTCACCAATCCACATTGTAGTCAATGTTTCACGTAAAAGCAAAGAATTACACTTATACTTTTACTTCTAACCCTTTTATTGCATCGAACAAAAATTGAAGTGTCGGAACGGATCGTTGCTGTTTCTTAGCTTCTTCTAATACATATCCAACAATCGCACCAATCTCTGTTTGTCTATTCGCCCTTACATCTGCCAGCATAGATGATGTATTATGAGATGTTCTTTCACATACATGACGTACCATTTCCCATACCATTTCTTTTTCTTCTTTAACGAGAAAAACGACTTCCTTGAATACTTGCTCCATCATCTGATAAAAAAACGGGTTCGTGATCAATTCTCCGTTCTTGACCTGTAATAATGCCGTCAATGGATTGATACATACATTCACTACTAATTTTTTGTGCATAACATCCTTCCAATTATCTTCTATTCGAATTGGAAAATGCGGAAAAGGAAAGCAATTAAATATTTTTTCAAAATGTATAGACCGACCGCGCACGATTCCAAACTTCGTTACACCTATCCCTGTATGATAAACGGTATGTCTTTCTTCTTTTTTCGCACCATGCTCTACAATTCCAACTGCAATATTTTCATTCTCTATTTTCTGCATAGCATGAAGGTGTGACATTCCGTTTTGCAAAAAGACTACTGAGGATTTCCCTCGCACAAAAGGTAGTATGTCAGTTATATGATATTGCTTAACAGCAATAAATATATAATCTAGCTGCTGGTCTAGCATGCTTTCTATTGGTAATACTGGCGGGAATACCGTTTCACGTTTCCCCTCCCTAATACAAGTTACACCCGTTATATTTAATTCGTCAGCCTGCTTAGCTGTCCTTGTAAACAACGTAACATCTTGATTACTTTTTTGTAAATAAAATGTATACAATAGACCAATAGCTCCTGGTCCCACAACTCCAATTTTCATTTTCACACAAGGAACTCATTTGAACACGATACATAAGTCCCTTTTTCCCCTCCTCTTTTATTCCGCGAACCCCCGATTCATACGGAATCATAATTAACTAAAGATGATCAAATGCCACCTCTTCTTTCAATATGTATATACTACTTATTACTATACTTCTACTCTTAGTTTAGCAAATCCTCAAAAAAATAATAAAAGAAATACACTATCATCTTCATAAAAATAAAAAAATGAGTTATAATATTATTATAAATATTTTCACTTTTCTGCATTCAATGAGACAAAAAGGATGTGATGTTATGGGATTCCCAAAAGTTGAGCGCTTGCTCATCAATTATAAAACATTAGACGAGTTTAAAAAATTTAAAGGCTGCGGAGCTCAAGAACTATCCATGTTAGAAGAATTACAAGCAAACATTATTGAAAACAATAGTGAATCTCCATTTTACGGTATTTATTACGGTGGATCACTCATTGCACGTATGAGTCTATACATGAAAAGGAACGGCGGGGAACCATTCGAAATTACAGGTACTTACCTAGAACTTTATAAACTTGAAGTATTACCAACTTTCCAAAAACAAGGATTCGGAGAAATGCTTGTAAATTATGCGAAGGGACTGCAGTTCCCAATTAAAACGATCGCACGTATCCATTCAGCTGGTTTTTGGGATAAATTAAATTTCCAACCTGTGTCAGTACCTGATGGTGATTTTTACGTTTGGCACCCAGAAACAAATTTGAATGCGGTTACAAATGAAGAGTCTGCATAAGAAATAAAAAAACAGCTACATAGCAGCTGTTTTTTTATTTCTTTAACTTCTCTAATTTCCCATTCGAACGAGCGCTATTTCTTTCCGCTACCATTACACTTCTTTTTTGATCGATATAATCAAGCAATGTTCTATATTCTTCCTCATATACTGATAATCGCTCCAACAGGCTCTCCTTCTCTGTTTGTAACGATTCAATTTGCTGTTGCAACACCACTAAAGAGTTTTCATCTTTATAATTTTGCAAGAAATCAATAACATCATTCAATGTAATTGACGTAGGTTCTAATACCTTCGTCTCTTTCACTTCATAATTTTCCACTTTACGCAGTTGCTTCGCTTCTTCAATACGTTCTTTGTATTGCTTTCTAACGTAAGAATTCCATCTAAAGCCACATGCTGCTGGTGTACGAGATAAATGTCTTCCCACTTCTTTAAAGGCAGATAATTGCGTTCCACCTTCTCGAATATGCCGGAGTACTACTTCTGCCAGAAGCAAATCTTCATCATCAGTCCAAGCATCTTGTCTTGTTGTCGCCATCTCTCTAGTCCTCCCTATGCATTTTTTATTAAACATATGCAGTTACTAGAAAAGATAGAATACAACAAATGAAGAATAAGACAAAAAAAAATAAACGTAGAAGATATCTTCTACGTTTATTTTCCCGCAATTACTTGCTGATTACTTCTTTACCTTTGTAAGTACCGCATGCTTTACATACACGGTGAGCTAATTTCGCTTCACCACAGCTTGGGCACTCTACCATACCAGGTACTGATAATTTGAAATGCGTACGACGCTTTCTTTTTACTGTTTTAGAAGTTCTTCTAAAAGGTACAGCCATTCTTCCCACCTCCTTAAAAGAAATAGTTATTTTCATATGAAGGCCTGAACCAGTCTTCCGATTATTTGTCAAAAAACTTTGCAAGTCCTGCCAATCTTGGATCAACAGGCTTTTCTTTGTCTTCTTCCGAAATCACTTGCCAGTCTTGACCTTGCGTCGGTGCTCCACCAGAAACATCATCACTGAAAATTTGCATTGGAATCTCCAAAAGTATATTTTCCTTGATTACGGGCAGTAAGTCAAGTACTTCTCCTTCTAAACAATGAATTTCAGCTTCAGTTTCAAATTCTTCTTGTGAAGTTTGGAACACCTCAGTTGTTTTAATGTCAAATGGTAATGTCACATCTACTAAAGAGCGAGAACATGGTAAAACCATGCTTCCAGTTATATGTAGATGGAACGTAAACTTACCGGAGCCAAAATCAACTCTTCCTGTTACGTGAACAGGATTAATTTCACGAATATCTTTCTCGACCTCTTTTAGCTCACTTACATCTACCATCTCATCCAATGTCAATCCTTTATTTCTCAATTTATTCAATTGATGGATGGACCATTTCATATCATATCACCTCAAGGCAACAAACAAAATTATAGCTAGCCATTTTATATTTGTCAATGTTTTTTCTTTACACTATAATGAAGTCATCATAGTAAATAATATATAGAGTATCACGTTTTTCAAAAAGATGCTACATCGAAAGGAGAGATTACCATAAAAGCCAGTGGTATTGTTGTTGAATATAACCCTTTTCATAACGGTCATGCTTATCATGTGCAACAAACAAAAAAGTTAACACACTCTGATATTACAATCGCTGTTATGAGTGGCCCTTTTTTACAACGTGGTGAGCCAGCACTCGTATCCAAATGGTATCGTACCAAAATGGCCTTAGCATGCGGTGTAGACCTTGTTGTAGATCTTCCTTATGCCTTTTCAACGCAAAAGGCCGAAACCTTTGCAAATGGCGCTATTTCTATATTAAACGCCCTACACGTTTCTGAAATTTGTTTCGGCAGTGAAGATGGACAAATCGAAAATTTTTATAACACCATCTCTGTGCAGAAAAATGAAGAAGAGACTTTTAATCGTCTTGTAAAGCAATTTATGAACGCAGGTAATAGTTACGCAAAAGCTACATCTGAAGCTTTCCTACACATTTTATCTTCTGAAAAAAATATAGACATGTCACAACCAAATAACATTTTAGGCTTCCAATACATAAAAGCAATTCTAATGCAAAATAGTTCTATGCAAGCACAAACGATAAAAAGATTCGCATCTCATTATCATGATGAAACATTTAACGACCAACATATTGCAAGCGCAACAAGTATTCGCAAACAACTTTTTAGTGAAAATAGTTCCTTTACAGAAATTGAGCCTTTCATCCCAAAAGCGACTGCTTCTCTTTTAGCGAGTTATAAACAAAACTACGGGACATTACATAATTGGGAACAATACTTTTCATTTTTTAAATACAAACTTATGACAATGTCTCCAGAAGACTTACGACATATATATGAAATTGAGGAAGGTTTAGAGCATCGTATTTTATCAAAAATACAAACCAGTTCCTCCTTCCATTCATTCATGGAAGCGTTAAAAACGAAACGTTATACGTGGACTAGATTACAAAGAGCTTGTACACATATTTTAACAAATACAACAAAAGAAGAAATACATTGCGCAAATATAGAGCAACATGCACCATACATTCGTCTATTAGGCATGTCACAAAAAGGACAAACGTACCTTTCAAAAAACAAGAAAAAAATAGAGCTTCCAATCCTTACCCATACAAAAACATTTGACCATCCTACTTTACACATAGATCGAAAAGCCAATTCTGTATATTTCTCCATCATACAAGAACCATTACGAACACAACTACTAAAACAAGATGCAACACATCACCCAATTCGTTACGATGAAACAACTGCAAAATTCCTATAAAAAAATCTCTCTGAAAAAGAGAGATTTTTTTATTTATTGCCCATTTTTTCCAAATACATTAATGCATCATCCAACGTATCAACTGGCACAACTTTCATTTTCGTTTTAATATCTTTCGCAGCCTCAAGTGCATCTTTATAATTCGATTTCTCTGCACCTTTTTCATTTGGTGCAAAGAACACTTCAGCACCAGCATCACTTGCAGCAACCACTTTTTGCTGAATACCGCCAATCGGGCCAACTTCTCCCTTTTCATTGATCGTCCCTGTTCCAGCTATTTCATGCCCTCTTGTTAAATCATCTTCCACCAGTTGATTATATATTTCTAATGTAAACATTAGGCCTGCCGATGGTCCGCCTATTTCATGAGAGTCAATTTTCACTTTCGGATCTACCACTAATTCTCTTTCCGTAACGATAGAAACACCTATACCAACACGTCCATTTCCATTCGGAATAGTCTTTACATTTAAATTTTCTTTTAACTGTTTCCCATCCCTCTTGTACTCAATATTTACTGTATCTCCTTCTTTTTTCCCTGTCATATATTCAATAAATTGTTCTGTCTTTTCAAATGTTTTTCCGTCGACGGCAATGATAACATCTCCAAGTTTAAGCTTTCCTTCTGAAGGCATCCCTTTCGCTACACCAGCAACCAACACACCTTTATTTTCAAAAGAAACAGTACGATTTGCACGTTTATAAGCATTATAAATCGCTGCATTTTGCGAATCTTTCATCGCATAATTTTGGCGAAATTGATATTCTTCATCACTTTCACCTTTTTGCAATATTTCTTCCGCTTTTGAAATATGTGTATATTTATTAAACTGTGCCGCTATTAAATTCACTACATTTGCCGGTCCCATTGAAACCGTAACAAGCATAAAATCACCTGATTCTTTTGTTCCCCCTTCAACTTGAACGTAAGGCTCTAATTTGGCAGCCATTCCTGGTTTCGTTACATAATACGGCAGGCGTACATAAACAAGTAACATTGCCAATATAACCCCTATTAAAATTGCATATATAAACCGAAAACGCTTAAACATTATGTTTCTCCTTCCACTGCTCAATTAATAAATGAATATTTGCAACATGCTTTTCCGCTTCTACCTCTCCAACTCGAATAATGTCTTCAATGTTTGTAAAAGCCCGGGAACTAAATTGTTCTACAGCTGGTCGCATCATTAAATCAGATGCAATTTGCCGATTTATCACAAGCTCATGTTGCATAATTTCAATACTCTGCATAATTACATCATAAATAGACGTAACCTCTCCATTTACTTTAATCGGGGATACATCAACAGCAATGACAATATCGGCACCTAACTCTTTCACAACCGATACTGGGATGCGATCAATTACTCCGCCATCTACCAATAATCGTCCATCTATTTTCTCTGGCACAAACACTCCAGGTACAGAAATACTTGCTCTCACCGCCTCTGCAACTGGACCACTTGTAAAAACTACTTTTTCCCCCTTTAAGATATCAGTAGCCACAACAGCCGTCGGGATATCTAATTCTTCTAAATTTTTATTATATGTAAACATTTTAATCATATCTTTGACACGTTTTCCAGAAATAAATCCCATTTTCGGAACCGTAAAATCTAAATAATATTTCCTCTTAAAAACATTTGCCAGTTTATACAGTCTTTCAACGTTTGAACTAGCCGCATAAAATGTACCTACTAAAGCCCCCATACTACTTCCTGCAATCATATGAATCGGTATATCATTTTCCCTTAAAACCTTTATAACACCAATATGAGCAAAACCTTTTGCGCCCCCAGATCCAAGAGCTAAGCCAATTTTCGGTTCTTTCACTTTTCTCACCCTTTAATTTTTTTCGTTCCTTTTTCATACTTATGGTCTAAATTCACTACGTATCCACGTATACTGAAATGAACGTTTTTTGGGACAAAGGGGGATTTACTTACATGTATGAAAAATGGAAAACGGCTTTCCTTACCATATCAACACTTTTTTTAACCTTTTCTCTTGTACTCCACCCCCAAGCTGCTTTACAAGCTTCCATTCGAGGGTTAAATATATGGTGGGAAGTTGTATTCCCTTCACTTTTACCGTTTTTCATCATTGCCGAACTTCTCATTAGTATTGGTGTTGTAAAATTTATAGGCGTTATATTAGAACCACTTATGCGACCACTTTTCCGCGTTCCAGGAATAGGCGGATTTGTTTGGGCAATGGGAATGGCTTCAGGCTTTCCCGCTGGCGCCAAATTAAGCGCTAGACTGCGCAAAAGCAATCAGCTAACACAAATTGAAGCAGAGCGCCTCGTATCTTTTACAAACTCATCCAATCCACTTTTTATTTTTGGCGCTGTTTCTATCGGTTTTTTCAATAATCCGAAATTAGGAATCGTATTAGCTGCTGCACATTATGTAAGTAATTTTGCTGTCGGGTTACTGATGCGTTTTTATGGCAATAACAACAGTTCCACGCATGATAAACATGTTACTAAAAAACACCCTTTTCAAAACCCTTTTTCAATTCTACACGAGACACGTATGCAAGAAAAAAGACCAATAGGAAAATTACTTGGGGACGCTATCGTTTCTTCTATTCAAACGCTACTTATGATTGGTGGATTTATTATTTTATTCTCTGTTTTAAATAAAATGATTACTGTATTTCATATTACAGCAGCCCTTTCTTTTATTATGCAACATATTTTATCATTCTTCCAACTAACTACTGAATTTAGTATCCCAATATTATCTGGCATGTTTGAAATGACACTTGGAAGCCAAATGATTAGTCAAATAACTGAAACACCCCTCCTGCAGCAAGCTATGGTAACAAGCTTTATTTTAGCATTTAGCGGCCTTTCTATTCAGGCACAAGTCGCTAGCATATTAGCTGAAACAGACATTAGATTTAAGCCCTATTTTTTCGCACGAATTATCCAAAGTATTCTTGCCCCTATTTTTACTTTTATATTTTGGAAACCATTTTATGAAAAAGTAAGCTCTTTCTCACCTATGCAAAAAGATATCCCTGTCTTTTTATCGAATCATTCTTCTATTCTGCATGAATTTTGGACATCTTTTATACACTACGGACCGATATTTACATTATTTTGCTTATATGTATATGTCATCTTATTATTTTTTCGGAGCAACAAAGAAAAACCCCGTTCACTTTAACGGGGTTTGAAACTTTTCTTTTAAAGCACGTTCTACAACAGGAGGTACAAGATCTACTACACTTCCTCCATATCTCGCAACTTCTTTCACAATGCTCGAGCTTAAAAATGAGTATTGATTGTTTGTCATAATAAAAAAGGTTTCAATGTTTTCATCTAACTTTCGATTCATAGAAGTAATTTGCATCTCATATTCAAAATCAGAAACTGCGCGTAATCCACGTAAAATCGCGTTCGCATTACGCATTTTTGCATACTCAACTAATAGTCCACTATGTGAATCTACTTTGACATTAGGAATATCCTTTGTTGCTTCTCGAATTAAATCTAAACGCTCTTCCACTGAAAAGAACGGTTTTTTTGACGAGTTGTTTAAAACTACTACGTATACCTCGTCAAATACTTTTGCTCCCCTTTTAATAATATCCAGATGCCCAAGGGTAATTGGATCAAAACTTCCCGAAGAAATAGCTATACTTGTCATTCCGTCCCCTCACCTTCATACTTATAAATCGATATCGCTGTAATGCCATAATTTTCAGCTCGCACTTTTACAAGTCTTCCTATAGCCTCAGGTAAAACTACATCATTACCATGCTCCGCCATAATTAAACCATCGTTATGTAGCAATCCATGTTGATCCATTACACTAATTAAAGATACAATTTTTTGATCTTTATATGGAGGATCAATTAATATAAGATCAAATGATATTTCACGTTTTATAAGTGCTTTTATCGCACGTTCTGCATCATTCCGATATACTTCAGCTTGTTCCTGTATTCTACAACTTTCTAAATTTTGATGGATTACCTTTATCGCTTTATTGTCTCGATCAACAAAAATCGCTTTATCAATCCCTCTACTTATAGCTTCGATTCCAAGACCACCGCTACCACCAAATAAATCAAGAGCGACACCCCCATCAAAATAAGGGCCTATCATATTAAAAATGGATTCTTTTACTTTATCAGTCGTTGGACGTGTTGTATTACCTGGCACCGCTTTAAGTGGGTGTCCTTTACATTTTCCTGAAACTACTCTCATCTGTTGTCACTACCTTTATTTCAATCTATAGAGCAATTATAGAAAGCCCTTCTCCATTCGGTAACCGCTACCAAACTTTACGATTCCATTCATCTTCCAACGAAGACTAGAAGAACTTAGCTTAAAATAACCGCTCTGCATTTTTATGTATTCATCTCACCATTCGCTAACACGAACTATTCGTTTCACTTTATCTTTTTTATCCTATCATAAAATAAAAAAAAGAAAAATAAAAAGCCCAACATAAAATTTAATTTCATCATGTATATCTTCATTTAGATTGGACATAAATAACTATAACAACATCACCTTCGATGTTGTTGCCAACCGCGGAGAAGACTTACGTTTCCCCATAAGTTCTTCCTCCGGTTTCTCCTCTCCCTTTGCCTTCTTACTAGTACATGCTAGTATAAGAAGGGCCCTGCTTTGCAGGGTTTTTTTTCTTTGTCTACTTTTCATTTAAAAAGTGAGATGGTACAGTAAAAGAAAGAGGAGGAAAAGATATGATTCAACGCTTTATAGAACTCGGAGAGGGCTACTCTGATTTATATGAATTACTTGAAATTGCCAAAGCAAATCAAGAACGTATAACACATATGTTACAATTTGAAACAATTAAAAACGAAAAAAAAGTGTGCTCACTTGTTGTAATATTAAAACCAACTACTACTGGTGATTTCCAACCATTATACATATGTCGTGAAGGCATTCCTGTACTTGAAAATAAAAAAAGTAAACGCGTCATTTTATTTGAAGAAACGGCAGAACAACTTGGAAAAAAAGTGACTACCTTTACGGTAAAACCATCCACAACTTTCCCAGAAAAAGAACTGTTTTTCAATCATTTAATTGGTATTTTACGAATGAATAATTTTATTCCTCCAATGAAATAATGTGTTATTTCAAATAAAAAATCCCCTGTTAAAATTAGCAGGGGATTTTTTCTATTAGCTATAATCGTATTCTTTTGCCCGATCAGGACGTGAATTTTCAAATTCCGTTTTTAAATACGGGCGGTACGACTGTTCTATCTTTTTCACAAAAGGAAGTTTGTTCAACTTTTGCATCATATGCTCAATTTGTTCCATATCACAATATACTACTGCATATTTTAAACGTTTTGATATGTAATGTATGTTACCATATTTTCTTAAAATCTTGGCATGTTTCAATGAATGTAAATAAACAATCATACTTTGTCGTTGCCCGAACATAATCTTCTCCATCTTCTCCTTTTAAAAACATATATTTTATATTTTATGAAAACCAATCAGAAATTTATGACATTACAGGACAAACTCTGTATACGTTTTCTTCTACCTTCTAAAAAACGGGGTGATTTACCCCGTTTTTTTACAACCGCAACCTCCGCCGGTACCACAACCGCCACCACAGCCACCAGCATCAAAAAATGGATTTCCTGTTGGAACTTTGATGGAAGAGGACACCTCAGAACCGATTGCTACACTAACTTCATCTAACAACTTTTGTAAAGCCGTTTCTACTCGTTTAAAAGCTGCAATCTTATCATGTAAATCTACAGAACGCTTCAATTCCCTCATTTTCGTCGAAACGAAAGTATAGTCAGGATGATATTTACCGAAACGTTGCACTTCCTCATATCGTTCTTTCATCGCTGTAAATTGCTGAATTAACGTCTGAACTTCCATATCTTCATGCAAGTCTTTATAACATTTACGGTAATCTTCTGCTATATCTGAACAGATGATCGCTTTTGCAAGCTGCTCTGCCTTATCTAATATTAATACGCTTTCTAGCGTCGCTACAATCATGAGAGACACCTCCGAGTATTTATCATACCACATTTAGAATAGAACTACTAATTGAAGTGTCTCACTAAACAGAAAGATATCATTCTAACTATTTTTTAATAATTTCAGTACACATTTATACATTAATATGTTCCGCGATGTTGTATTTAACAACATCCCACTTCCCACTATTTTCATTCACATAACTAATACATGCGTTTTTTAACGGTGTTTTAAACGAAATATCTTCCGGAGCAATTGCATGTAAAATTGCTTTTATCGCATGAGAATGGGCTACAATAATAATACGTTTGCCAGAATGAGTTTCTGCAACATCTTTTACCGCAGCAAAACAACGAGCTACAATTTCTTCATCTTGCTCCATACCTTCTACTTTACCTTCTGCAATTAATTCCCTAACAGTCGCAACTGGCTTCCCAGAAGCTTCACCAAAATTACGTTCAACAAATCGCTCATCTAATAAAATTGATTGTAATCCAGTTGCCTCTGCAATTTCCTTAGCTGTTTCTTGCGCTCTAATTAATGGGCTACTTATAATTATATCCCATGCCTCCGCTTGCAAAGCAGCTGCACTTTGACTCGCTTGCTTCTTCCCCACTTCATTAAGCGGAATATCTTCACGTCCCTGAATAATCTCTTGAAAATTCCAATCAGTTTGTCCATGTCGTACTAAACAAATTTCCGTCATGCTCATGCTGCAACTCCTTTTTAAATAATCCGCTTCTATTGTATCAAAAGTTCTGCATGACGGACATAGTTTTCCCTTCCAATTATGTTGCATTTTGCTGCTTCATATACTGAAACATATCAATCATAATGGAAGCAACTGCCAATTGATTTTGAAATTTCTCAACTTTATCTGGTATCGTTTTTTTGAAATGTTGCATAGCTGCTAACTCAAATGCCTCTTTTTCTTCAGGGTTTCGCGTTAGTTTTCTATACCAGTAAGGTTGCTCCCTAATATAGCGAGATAAATCCTCATCAGCCTTTATAAACTCCATAATTTCTGCTCTCATCCGCTTTCCTCCTAATCCTTCTGAAAGAAAAATGGATTATTTTCGGAAGTACTCTCTTCTTGCTGCGTGCGTTTTCCTTGAAATTGTTGAAAAACTTGTTGCACACTCCCAATAGCACTCGTCACATTGGCTAAATGATGTTGCATTTGTTCCACGTCTAACTTTTTAAAGAAAGAAAGCATTTGTCCCATCACATCAGCAGTTTTTTCCTCTTCAGTTCGAGTATCCTTTTCTTTTCCATTTTCTTTTTTCTTTTCTTTTACCGAAGAAAAAGCAGGCGCTCCATCCGGTCTAAAAGTTGCCCATATTGGATCTTCTTCACCAAGTAAGTACCATTCCTCATAAAACTGTTGCCAAGTTTTATGACCACTTCGAACTTCATGAAGCATTTTAGGGTGATGGTTTACAAACTCTTTAAACTGTTGAACCGATGGATGTAACGGTCCTTTTGTTGTCGGCATAATCCTCACCTCTTCATGTATATCTACTATATAATAAGAAAAAAAAGGCGCATGGTTCGCCTATTTTTAGACGATTCATGCACCTTTTTATCCTACTATTTGCATAGGGGAAGATTCCCATCCACAATTTACAGTTTCATTTTATTTCCGAATAAAGTTTTGTGTATAAAACTTATCGTATACGCCAACACCTAATCCTGTAAATTGTTCATTCAATAAATTTTTTCGATGTCCCTCACTATTTAACCAACCTTGCAATGCCGCAACCCCATCACTATGTTGCGCCGCTATGTTCTCACCGGCAAGTTGAAATCCTACTTTCCCGCGCTGTAAACGATCTCCTAACGTACCTAATGTAGGTGAATCGTGTGAAAAGTAATTATTATCCTTCATATCTTTACTATGACCGATTGCCACCTCTGCCGTTTGTTGGTCCCACGCTAATAACGGTAAATTATGACGACTTCGAATAATATTTGTTAAATCAAAAATTTGTTGCATATTCCCATTCTCTATTTGTTTCATTTTATCTGGAGTTAATGGTTGTTCTGCTAATAATTCACCCGAATAAACGAGCTGATACGGTCTTTGACGCAATAACGTTTCGTCATCCATATAACGAACACCGACAAGCTCATGCGTAAAATGATCAAAATATAATTGTGCCCAACCATCTTCTACTGGTACTAATGGTTGTTCCATCACTTCGGTATCAGATAACTCAAATTGATAACTATTCTTTCCTCTTTTTAACGAAATCTCATGAGAAAGTGGATTCTTTTTATACACATCTTCATACTTTTCATTTATATAATAAGGTGGCACCTTAACTTGCTCACCAGCGACATACGCCGTTACAATTTTACGTTCAGCAACCCCAAATTGAACATACTGAGCTAAATCTTGATTGTATACCCACCATTCATATCCGTAAGCAGATGGTTCTATTCGAGAAGGTTCGCCCCATTTTGCTAATAAATTTTCAGAGTCCCCACCAATCATATTTAAAACCGTATCAGAAGAGTCTTCATTTACTTGTTTTTTCTTTTTCACAATTTTATTTTCTTGCTTTGATTGAGATGGGGTTAATATATATTGTGAAACGAGTAATTTCCCGTATAAATCAACAGCTAAAATTAAAATTGTAATCATTACGATACGCAATAATTTCTTCAATCGATATACCTCCTGCAAAAAACATAAAATTGAGATATACACAAATCCTTTTCTTTCCTTTTTTTGTGTGTACCGTACTCTTTTCACTATATCATATTTTCGCAAAAAAAGTCTGGATTATCCCTTTTCTCTCAATATGAATTGCGCTTTCTTATTATTCATACTATTATAAAAATAATGGTGTAACATTAAAAAAGGAGGTATTTTATGCAATTTACAAATACGAAATTTAATGGGGCAGTCGTTGATTTAACACTATTAACAGAGATTATGGAAAAGAACCATTTTGTACTTGCTGGACAGTGGGATTATGAACGAGTTACATACGATTATAAATTCGAAATATTAAACGATGTTTATTATTTACGTGTACAAGGTTTAGCTGTTGAAGGTGACATTGGCAGCAGACATGCTGAAATAAAGCTACTCTCTCCCTTATTAGGTAAACATTATTATCCTCACGGCGTTGAATATGGTGATGGTGAAACTTTCCCAACGAATGTAATTCAAAAAAGCGAACAACTCCTACAAAATATCGAAAAAGAGTTAAAAGAATTCCAAATCATTGAGTAAATAGAACAAGCGCATCAATATGATGCGCTTGTTCTATTTATCTTACTTAAGAATGAATCGTCTTTTTGACTGGATATCCATAAATAGTTCCATCCTTTACTTTAATCTCATCTTCCCAAGGAACCTTATATTTACCTTCAGCTAAATCTTTTACAAACGTATATGGGTTTTCTTTCACCCCACCAGGAGTCGCTACATATCCCCTTGAACCTAGATTATATATATTATTTTCGAGACCCCATCCTAATCTAGCTTGATCTGCTAGCTCTGGATATACTTCAGCAGTAACAATCTCCCAAGGATTTCGGTGTCCCTGCACTAAAGTAGTCCCATCAAAATTACATACTTGTCCTTCACCAAAATAATAAAATACACCATCATAACCGGCTAAGTTCACCGACAATGTATACATTAAATTTTGCCATGCATTCGAACGATTAGTTAACATCCATTGTTCACTAACTTGTGTGCTATATCCAGAAATACGAATCAAGACATTTGCACCTTTATAAGCTGCTTCACGAGCTACTTCAGGAAACATACCATCATGACAAATACAAACAGCTAATTTACTTCCTCCTGGCCCATCACAAACAGGTAAACCTAAATCTCCAGCCTTCCAAGGTTCAACTGGCACCCAAGGATTCAGCTTACGATACTTCAAAATCATTTCACCTTGTGGATCAATAATTATTGCTGTATTATACGGTTCTCCACCATCAGGATTTCTTTCCATTATAGAAAAAACACCATATACTTCAGACTCTTTACATGCCTCAGCAAACAAGTCTGTTTCTGGCCCAGGGACCGTACATAAAAACTCTTCTGTAGTCCATTTTTTTGTATTAAGCCCTTGCGTACTATATTCTGGAAATACTATCAATTCCAATCCAGGATACCCTGCTTTAGTTGAATGAATTGTTTTTATGATCTGTTTAATTTGTTTATCAATGTCTGCACGTGACTCTACTACCGGTACTGGATATTGTATTAATGCTGCTAAAAAACCACTAATTGGCTTTACCATACTTCCACTACTACCCATTTAAATTCCCCCTTAAAATAGTCCTTGTTTTATTAAAGATAACAATATAAATTTGTAACTCTCTAAAAAACTTGTACTACACATGGAATTATTATGCATTAAAGCTAGTAGTAAATCTTATATCCACTTTTAGTACATGCCTACACTAACTTAACATAAATAATTAGAAAATTCAATCTATTAAAGTTTAGTAAAACTAAAAAAGTGTATGGAAACCCATACACTTTTTTACTTCGTTTGTAAATACGGCGGCAATTGTTGTAACTGCTCTTTATCCTTTTCACGCTCTCGACGCGCCCATCGAAAGAACACATAACCAATAATTGTACCGTACACTATTTCCTGGACAATTTTCATAATGATGCCGCCTGTTTGTTGGTCTTGTACGATCGGCATCCAGTGTAAAAATTCTGGTCCAGTTATATTTAAATCAGATAAAGTTCCCGCCGGTACACATAGTTCCATCGCCTTCATCCAAGCAACCGGATCCGTATACGTTGCAAACAACGGCGCCGTTGCAAAAATAATTAACGCACAAGCTGGCGTTAATAATATACCGTTAGCAAACATATAACCAAGTTTCTTTATATCACTTAACGTTTGATATTCTGGTAATGGATTTAGCATCGGCCACCACATCATGATTGCCGTAAAGAACAATATAGCGAGACAGATAGGATGAGCAATTTGACTTTGTTTTACTGCATCAAAAACAACTGGTAAATGATAAAAAGAAAACAGGCCATTAAATACAAACAATGCAATAAGTGGCTTAGCAAATATCTTTAATATAATTTGAACGAACTTAAAAGAAGTAATATAACGATATAACCAAACTGGTATACCAAGCAACAACAAAGGCGGAACGGCAATATACATAACTGCCATTTCAAACATATGTGCACTAAATATAATATGACCAATTAAATCAATAGGCCCTCCCTTTACAAAATACAAAAGAACAATTCCAGTCGTAAAATAAAAAACTTGCTTCTTACTTACCTTTGCCGCATGTTCAAATCGCATTCTATACGGCCCAATAATTAAAAAATATCCAATGAGGATCGAAAGCATAAATAATAAAAAGATTGGACTCCATAGCGCTTGAAAACCAAATATCCACAAGTTACTCATTTTCACACCTACCTTCTTAAGGTTATCCGTTCACATAATATGAAGAGGGAGCTGTGTCAACACAAGCTCCCTTATTCTTCACTTTTCAAATCCACACAATTGTCATAAAAGCTAAAATTGTAATTAATCCGATCAACAGACCAGAATAAAGAAAGAAACTTGCCGCTTCATGTCCTTTATGACTCATATGCATAAAATAATACAATTGAAAAATTACTTGTACCACCGCTAATAGTAAAATAAATGGTACTGAAAAAGTCGGACTAAAAGTTTTCGGATATGCTACCGCTGCAAATGCAACTAATGTTAAAAAAATCATTAATGCAAATGTAATAACTTGATGCTTCATTTCCTCCGCACTTTTTCTTTTCCGATAAACAAGATCAACTTTAGGATTATTCGTTTGCTTTATCGCCATTGTTTATCCCACCATTCCCATTAAATATACTACAGTGAAAATAAACACCCAAACTACGTCAATAAAGTGCCAATAAATCGATGCAACATAAAACTTCGGTGCATTGTATAAATTTAGACCTCTCTTCGCATTCCTAAAGATTAATGTTAAAATCCAACACAATCCAAACAATACGTGGAGTCCATGTGTACCAACAAGAGCATAAAACGCGGAACCAAATGCGCTACTTCTCATAGTATGCTTAAATTCATGCGTATAATGATAAAACTCATATATCTCAAATCCTAAAAACCCTAAACCTAGCAGCACTGTTACTAGTAGCCAAAGTTGCATTTTCTTAAAATTAAAGTTTTTCATATGATACATCGCATATACGCTCGTTAAGCTACTCGTTAATAAAAGCATCGTCATAATGAAAACGAGTGGCATTTGGAACATCTCTTGAGATGTTGGTCCGCCATTTGTAGAATTCTTTAATGCTAAATATGTGCCAAATAAGGAAGCGAACAATACTGTTTCGCCTCCAAGAAATAACCAAAAACCGACAAACTTATTTTTCCCCTCAAGGGTTGCTTTTTCAGGCTCTGCTGGAAATGTTTCATTCGTTAATTTTTCATCTACATGCATTACGCCTTGCCCCCCTTATCTTCTAAATCTTCTTTATGAATATGATATCCATGATCATCAATTACTGAACGTAGGAACATTGTACCAAACGTAATAATTAAACCGATAATTGCTACTAATAACCAAAACTTATCTTTTCCACCCTGCATATACATTGCACCGAATGCCGCTATAAACAATCCTAAAGAAATGATAAATGGTGAAAATGATGGATTTGGCATATGAATATCACCCACTGGTTCCGCCGCTGTCATCTCTTTATTCCCTTCACGTTTTTCAATCCAAAACGGATCTAACCCGCGAACAAATGGTAATTGTTTAAAGTTATATTCTGGTGTAGGTGCTGGCATTGTCCATTCTAATGTACGTCCATCCCACGGATCACGACCAGCCTTTTCTTTTGATACTGTTGTTTTAATTACATTGAATAGAAGAACAATCGTTCCAAGAGCCATAAATACCGCTCCAATAGAACTAATCATATTGCCCATTTCCAACCCTTGACCTTCAAGATATGTGTAGTAACGACGTGGCATACCAATTAAGCCAAGGAAATGCTGAATGAAGAACGTTAAATGGAAACCGATAAAGAATAACCAAAATGTTATCTTTCCTAACGTTTCATTCAATACTTTATTAAACATCAGCGGCCAATAATAATGGGCTCCTGCAAGTAAACCAAATACAACACCACCGACAATTACATAATGAAAGTGAGCTACTACGAAATAGTTATCATGAAATTGATAATCAGCTGGTGCAGATGCTAGCATAACACCTGTAACTCCTCCCATTACGAATGATGGAATGAAGGCTACTGCCCACATCATCGGTGTCGTAAAACGAATACTTCCGCCCCACATTGTAAAGAGCCAGTTGAATATTTTAATACCGGTCGGAACGGCAATCGCCATTGTTGCAACTGAGAAAATAGCATTTGCAACTGGACCAAGCCCAACAGTAAACATATGATGCGCCCATACCATAAACCCTAAAAATCCAATTAATACTGTCGCAAACACCATCGACGAATAACCAAATAATCGTTTTTTCGAAAACGTCGCGAAGATTTCTGAGAATATTCCGAAAGCTGGGAGTATAAGAATGTATACTTCTGGATGACCGAAAATCCAGAATAAGTGCTCCCATATAATTGTATTCCCGCCCAGTGCTGGATTAAAGAAACTTGTTCCAAATAAGCGGTCTAACATTAAAAGTCCTAATCCTACAGTTAACGGCGGAAAAGCAAATAATATTAATGAAGATGTTACAAATGTCGTCCACGTAAACATCGGCATACGCATATACGTCATCCCTGGCGCACGCATATTAATAATGGTTACAAGGAAATTAATACCTCCAATTAATGTACCTATACCGGAGATTTGCAAGCCAAGCACATAAAAATCAACACCATGGCCTTTAGAGGCTAAAGCTAAAGATGCATAAGATGTCCATCCTGCATCAGGCGCTCCACCTAAAAACCAACTTAAATTTAAAAATACTCCACCAAAGAAAAATAACCAAAATCCGAGTGAATTCAAAAACGGGAACGCTACATCACGTGCACCAATTTGAAGTGGTACAGCGGCGTTCATAAATGCAAACACGAGTGGCATAGCTGCGAGGAAAATCATTGTTGTACCGTGCATAGTTAATACTTGATTATAAGCATCCCCAACAAGAAAAGCGTTGTTAGGAATCGCTAATTGAAGGCGAATAAATAGAGCTTCTATTCCGCCTATTATAAAAAACAATCCACCTGCAATTAAATAGAGAATGGCAATCTTTTTATGGTCTACTGTCGTTAAATAATCCCATATGACAGCACCCATCCCCTGTTTTTTTGCTACAGAACTCACGTTTTCAACCTCCCCTTCGCGAATAATCCCTCTTTACTTTTCAACTTTTAACGTTTGTAAGTATGCATTTAATGCATCAATTTGATCGTCTGTTAAGTTGCCATATTTACCAGTCATTTTATTTCCTGGTTTCATATTTTCAGGATCTTTCAGCCATTTTTTTAAGTTTTCTTCATTGTTTTCAGCAATGCCGGCAACTGTATCGCGATCCGCAAAGTTTGCTAAGTTTGGTGCGATACGAGCGGAAGGTGGTCTACTATCATTAGATCCAACTGCGTGACAACCAATACAGCTTTTATTAAATATTTCTTGGCCTTCTTGCGCCTTTGTTGAAGCTACTTCTTTCTTCCCATCAATTTTCTTCATATCAGCAAGCCACTTTTTGTACTCGCTTTCATCTAAAGCTTTCACTTTGAATTGCATTAAAGAATGTGATGGGCCGCAAAATTCTGTACAAAAACCATTATAAGTGCCCGATTTATCTGCCTTTAACCACATTTTGTTCACATTATCTGTATTTGTATCCATTTTCCCAGCTAAAGATGGAACCCAAAACGAATGTTTAATATCGGCACCCTTCAAATTCAAATACACTTTCTTACCTGTGGGGATGACTAAATCTTGAGAAGTTACTATCTTTTCTGATTTATAAGAAAATTCCCACCAATAAAGATTCGCTGTTACATCAACAACGATAGTATCTTTATCAATATTCTTTTTCTCCATCGCACTTACATCAGCAAGTTTGAATGTATATGTAACCGTCGGAACAGCTAAGATTAGCAAAAGAATAATCGGAATAACTGTCCATATAATTTCTAGTTTGTGATTCCCTTCAACTTGCTCCGGAATATAATCTTCCTGACCTTTCTTTTGTCGGAAACGCACAATTACATATAAGAAAATAATAGTAACTACTAGTACTACTCCTACCATGATCGCACTTGCTAGTAAGAGCAGATCATATTGCATTTTTGCTACTTCTCCTTGCGGAATTAAAGTAGATTGAAAGGCTTTACCGCATCCCCCTAACAGTAAAGCCAGCAGTGAAACGAACGAAAGCAGTCGCCACTGTTTCTTCATACAAACAACCCCCACTTTCCTTGTGAATTAGATTGTACTTTATAGTTAAGTAAAGTAAATCTCAACGTAAAGAAATCCAATTATGTCGTTGTCTTAGAAGAATGTAACTACAATCATTGATACAAATAAGATTGTTAAATAATTTAGGGAATAAACAAACATTTGCACAGACCATTTGATGTCATCTTTCTTACGGAAGCCATAAAAACCTAAAACGATCCATCCGATGTTAAGCAGTGTTGCAATTACCATAAATGTTATCCCTAGTCCACTCATATAAAATGGTAGTGGTAATAAACATACTGTCCAAATCATAATTTGGCGTTTCGTAATTTCAAATCCATGAACTACAGGAAGCATTGGAATTCCTGCGTTTCGATATTCATCAACACGTTTCATTGCTAATGCAAGGAAATGTGGGATTTGCCAAATAAACATAATTAAAAATAACATCCAAGCAATTGGATGGCCTAAAGATGGATCGATTGCTGCCCATCCAATTAAAGGTGGAACTGCACCAGATATACTACCTACAACAGTATTTAGTGTATACTTTCTCTTTGTCCATAAACTATATAGAACAACATATGTGAAAGCACCAATAAATCCCATTAAGACTGCCATTGGTGTTGTTAATAATAAAAATACAAAACCAAGAAGTAATATAACTAGTCCAAATGTAAGTGCAAATCCTGGTTTATACTTTCCAGTAACCGTTGGACGGGTCTTTGTTCTTTCCATTAATGGATCGATGTCTCGATCAATGTAGTTGTTTAAACAACATACCCCTGCCATAACTAATCCAGAACCAACGATTGTAAAGAATAACTTATCCAGATTGTCCATTACACTTAATCCATTAAAGTGTAATGCCAACCAAAATCCTGTAAATACAGTAAGTGTATTTGAGTTTACAATCCCCATTTTAACGAGCGCTTTTAAATCTTGTAACCGAGTTGTTTCCGGTACGCTTGTAACAGCAGACTCATCATGCAGCTCACTTGTTGCATGGTTCATCACTTTAACCCCCTCTTAAAACTTTCGTCTTTCTTTTTGCGCCTATTTCAAATTGAAATATTTCGCTTCTATATAGCAATATTATTACAGTAGAAACATTGTTAACCCATTCTACTACTAATCTACGCCCATACTCCAATATATTAAATCATATTTCCCGAACATTTTGTGAAGAAAACATGAACTTTTTGTGTCGAACATAAAAAACTTAATTGTTACTTATCCATATCATAACATGATGTTACCTTCTATAATAAACTTTTTTGTCATATTTAACACGTATTCTTCCCATTTCTTTTCAAAATAGCCTATTTTTCACCTAAAAATTTCCTTATAAACCTTATTTCCACACCCGTTTTCTCTTCCCTGTCTTCCCCCTCCATTTCTTTGCTATTTTATTATTTTTTATATATCATAGGAACTAGCGCGTTTTATTCTATACATAATGGAATGAAAATATTTCGCAATAACTTCATAGCAGAAAGATGGTGAAAGAGATTGCAACGCTTTATTAAATGGTTAGCAGTCATTACGAGTCTTGATTTATTAATAGTTTTATTAGGAGGCGCCTTAGTTACAAAAACAGGCTCTGGCCAAGGATGCGGTAAATCATGGCCACTTTGTAACGGTGAATTTGTTCCATCTAATTTATCAATGGAAACTATTATTGAACTAAGTCATCGCCTTACATCAGGATCAGCAGGAATTCTTGTCACTCTCCTTTGTATTTTGTCCTGGAAATATTATAAACATGTGCGCGAAACAAAAACGTTAGCAATTTTATCCTTCGTATTTTTAGTTGCACAAGCATTAATGGGAGCCGCAGCGGTTGTTTGGGGGCAAATGCCAGCTGTACTTGCTATCCATTTCGGTATTTCCTTAATTTCATTTGCTTCTGTCATTTTATTAACGTGTCTTATCTTTGAAATTGACCAAAAATTCGATGCACGTTCACTTATTATGGACAAAAAAATGAAATTTCATATTTATGGTGTAACAATTTACAGTTATATTGTCGTCTACACAGGGGCTTTAGTACGTCACGAACGAGCTAGCTTAGCCTGTCCAGACTTTCCTTTATGCAGCAAAAATAGACCTATGCCAACTCAATTACATGAATGGGTTCAAATGGGACATAGAGTTGCAGCGATGTTAATTTTCGCTTGGATACTATACGCGATGATTCTCGCTATCCGCCATTACAAACAGCAGCCTGTCGTATACTGGGGATGGATCATCTCATTTATCCTTGTTACACTTCAAGCTATCGTAGGAATTTTAGTCGTATTTACAAATGCTAGTTTATCAATGGCATTATTACATTCCCTATTCATTTCTTGCTTGTTTGCTGTACTATGCTATTTAGTTATGTTAGGTACAAGAAGTAAAGTGAATGCAAAAGAAGCTGCATCAATTTCTAAACAAACAAAATAAATGAAAATACCTTGCCCGAATTGGCAAGGTATTTTTTATTTTAGTGATCTAATTCAATGAGTAAGTCACCCGTTTGAATTGCATCTCCATCGTTAACATATACTTTTTTCACTTTACCATTAAACGGCGCTTGAACTGTCGTTTCCATTTTCATCGCTTCTGTAATTGCCATAGAATCGCCTTTTTTCACTTCATCGCCTTCTTTTACAACTACTTTAATAACCGTTCCTGGCATTGTTGCGCTAATGTGGTTTGGATTTTCACGGTTTCCTTTCACACGTTGTGCAACTGTCGCTTTCACACTTTCGTCTTTCACAACAATCTCACGTGGTTGACCATTAAACTCCAAGTAAAGCACACGATTTCCATCCGGCTGAGGCTCTCCAATTGATACTAGTTTAACCATCAATGTTTTACCTTGTTCAATTTCCACATCGATTTCTTCACCAAGTCTCATACCATAGAAGAATGTCGGTGTATCGAGCACAGATACATTTCCATAAATCTCAGCAACTTTTTCGTAATCCATAAATACTTTTGGATATAATGCATATGCAACTACATCAAACATCGTCACTTCGCGTCCAAGTTTATGGAATAGCTCTTCTTTTAACGCGTCGAAATCTACTGGTTCTAATAATTCACCTGGTCTTACTGTTAATGGTTCTTTCCCTTTTAAAATAATTTCTTGTAACTTTTTCGGGAAACCACCATATGGTTGTCCTAAATCTCCAGAGAACATTTCAACAACAGATCCTGGGAAGTCCATAGAATGTCCACGCTCTAAAACATCTTGTTCTGTTAAGTGATTTTGAACCATGAATAATGCCATATCACCAACAACTTTAGATGATGGTGTTACTTTAACAATATCACCAAACATGTCATTCACACGGCGGTACATTACTTTCACTTCATCGAAACGATCGCCTAAGCCAACCGCTTTCGCTTGTTGTTGTAAATTACTATACTGTCCGCCTGGCATTTCGTGCATATATACCTCTGTATGAGGAGCATTCATACCACTTTCAAACGGTGCGTAGTATTTACGTACATCTTCCCAGTAATGAGATAATTTTTCTAATGAATCTATATTAACATCTGGCTGTCTTTCGTTTCCACCTAACGCATAGTATAGCGTGTTCGCACTTGGTTGTGACGTTTGACCAGCCATAGAACTTACTGCTACATCGACAATGTCAACACCTGCTTCAATTGCCTTCGTATACGTTAATATACCATTTCCACTCGTATCGTGTGTGTGCAGGTGAATCGGAATCGATACCGTCTCTTTTAATGCTGAAACTAAATCATATGCTGCATTTGGTTTTAGTAAGCCCGCCATATCTTTAATACCTAAAATGTGAGCTCCTGATGCTTCTAATTCTTTTGCTAAATTTTTATAGTAATTTAAATCATATTTACTACGCAGTGGATCATGAATATCCCCTGTGTAACACATCGTTGCTTCTGCAATTTTACCAGTATCTCGTACAGCATCAATCGCAACTCTCATACCTTCTACCCAGTTTAAGCTATCAAAAATACGGAACACATCAATTCCAGCTTGGGCAGAACACTCCACAAACTTTTGAATTAAATTATCCGGATAGTTTTTGTAACCAACCGCGTTTGAAGAACGAAGTAACATTTGGAATAAAACATTTGGCATTTTTTCACGAAGATCTAGTAATCGTTCCCACGGATCTTCTTTTAAGAAACGATATGCAACATCAAACGTTGCACCGCCCCACATTTCTGCTGAGAATAAGTTCGGTAACATTCTCGCTGTCGGCTCTGCAATTTGGTGTAAATCTTTTGTGCGAATACGCGTTGCAAGTAATGACTGATGCGCATCACGGAACGTTGTATCCGTTAAAAGTACACGTTTTTGATCTTGTACCCATTTTACTAATCCGTCTGCCCCACGCTCATCCAAAATTTGTTTCGTTCCATTTTGGATTGGCTCTGAGTGTAATACATTCGGTATACGAGCATCTGGGAAAATTGGTTTCTCTTTTTCCCTACCCCCGGGAAGCCATTTACTGTTACTGTCCCGATGTAATTTAACATTTTCGTTCCGCGGTCTTTACGTTTCGGGAACAAGAATAGTTCAGGTGACGCATCAATAAATGAAGTGTCATATTCCCCTGATAAGAAGTTTTTATGTTTTACTACATTCTCTAGGAATGGAATATTCGTTTTAATACCACGGATACGGAATTCTTTTAAGTTACGTTCCATTTTTGCAGCAGCTTGTTCAAAAGTAAGCGCCCATGTTGTAACTTTTACGAGTAAAGAATCATAGTACGGTGTAATAACAGCACCTTGGAAACTATTACCTGTATCAAGACGAACCCCAAATCCACCACCTGATCGATATGCCATAATTTTTCCTGTATCCGGCATGAAATTATTTAGTGGATCCTCAGTCGTTACACGAGATTGTATTGCAAATCCATGTACAACAACTTCCTCTTGCTTTGGAACACCTACCATTTTACTATGTAATGCATGTCCATCAGCTATTAAAATTTGTGATTGAACAATATCGACTCCTGTAATCATTTCTGTAATTGTATGTTCTACTTGAACACGCGGATTCACTTCAATGAAATAGAAATTATCATCTTTTACAAGAAATTCAACTGTTCCTGCGTTTAAATAATTTACATTTTTCGTTAACTTTACAGCAGCATCACAAATACGCTGACGCAAATCATCTGAAAGCGACACACTAGGTGCAATTTCTACTACTTTTTGATGACGACGTTGTACAGAACAGTCTCGCTCGTATAAATGAACAACATTGCCCTCTTCATCTGCTAAAATTTGAACTTCTATATGTTTAGGTTTTTCAACGAATTTTTCTACGTATACTTCATCATTACCAAAGGCTGCTTTTGCTTCTGACTTTGCTCGATTATACGATTCTCTTAATTCTTCACTAGTACGTACAATACGCATACCACGACCGCCACCGCCAAGGGAAGCTTTAATAATAATCGGGTAATCATACTTTTCAGCAAATTTTTCGACTTCTTCTAATGAATCTACTGGCCCATCACTACCAGGAATAACTGGAATTTGTGCTAGCTGCGCTTGTGTTCTTGCTTTCACTTTATCTCCAAACATATCTAAATGCTTACTTTTTGGACCGATAAAGATAATCCCTTCTTCTTCACAACGTTTTGCGAATTGAATATTTTCTGACAAGAAACCATATCCAGGGTGAATTGCATCTACATGATTACTTTTCGCAATCTCAATAATGCCCTCAATATCTAGATAAGCATCAATTGGCTTTTTTCCTTCCCCAACTAAATAGGATTCATCGGCTTTATAACGATGATAAGAACCACTATCCTCTTTAGAATAGATTGCAACTGTTTTTAATCCCAGTTCCGAACAAGCTCGAAACACACGAATTGCAATCTCTCCACGGTTAGCTACCAATACTTTTTGAATACGTTGCAGCTTTGTCATGATTTTCCCCCTCTACTTTCCTACCACTCTAGAGATAAAATATATACACACCATAAAGAGCGTGAAGTTCTTCACTTTCCACATTATATTATACTTAGAAAGCTTCACTTTATTTTTATCCATCATACCTTATTTTTTAACAAATGATAAGTTTTCTGAGCAATTTGTCTCACAAAAATAGTATAGCATACCTCTTCCTTTTCTAACAACTTAATTGTATATCACTTTTTATTAATGTGATATACAATTTACCTGAAAGATAAATTAATACATCATATTTAAAACTACTTAAAAATAAAAAACACATCATGCTCTAAAGCACAATGTGTTTTATTTTACAACTACAAGATGTGGTCCACCTTGTTCTCTTTCTTTAACTGTCTCGTTCTGTTGCTTCTCTTGTCGTTTTACATGACTAGCAATATTGAGTAATATCCCCATCGCGAGTAGATTAGCTAATAAGGAACTCCCGCCATAACTAACAAACGGTAAAGGAACTCCTGTAAGTGGTATTAATCCAGACATACCACCAACATTAACAAATGTTTGGACTCCAAACAAACTTGCAATTCCGATAGCTATTAAACTTCCAAATGGATCTTTACACTTTTGTGCAACTCTAAAGGCCCGAATAATTATAAGTAATAAACAGATTAAAATAATAGCCACACCTATAAAACCAAGTTCTTCAGATATAATTGCCATTATAAAATCCGTTTGTGGTTCTGGTAAGTAACCATACTTTTGTACACTATTTCCTAATCCTCTACCATTTAGCCCTCCCGAAGCAATTCCAATAAACGAATTTATTAATTGAAATCCATCCTTTTGCGGATCGCTAAATGGATCAAGAAAAACAGAAAACCGTGCTTTTTGGTACTGACTTAATTTATAACTCCCAAGAAAATACAACGCCGGAGCCCATACTATAGATGTTAACAAGAATCTCTTTATCCATAAATTTACATTAACTCCTGAACAAAGAAACATAATTCCTACTGTTCCCGCAATTAACATATCGGTACCTAAGTCATTTTGCTTTAAAATTAAAAACATGATTAAACCAACACCTAAAAGTACTGGTCCTGATCCTTTAAAAACAGACGTATTCGTTTCTTGCCTTTTCGCAAAGAAATGGGCCAATACGAGAATAACTGTTATCTTAACAAATTCCGCAGGCTGTATTCCAAATATCCATCCATTTGCACCATTTACCGCTTTAGCAAAGAAGGCAGCTGCTGCTAATAATGCTACACTAATTCCATAACTCCCCAATAAAAAGATTCGTTTTCTCCACACTTTATATGGGATAATAACAAGAATTATTAATACTATTGTCCCAGCAGCTAAAGTAATTAATTGTCTTTTAAAAAAGAAATTTGCTGGTTTATCAAACCTCGAAATCGCAACAATGGAACTAGAACTATATACCATTATAACTCCCAGCACACATAAGATAACAAGAGGAAGTAATAATGAATAATCCATTGATTTCCATACTCTTTTCATTTCATTTCCTCTCTCTGTTTCAATTTAATTATTGTTGTATTCCATATGTACATTGATTCTTCCTGCTTTATTATACAAATAAAAAGCTCAAACTTTTTCAGTTTGAGCCCCCTTATTTGAACCCGTTATTGTTGTTTGTTTGTAAATGCTTCATGAAGTGCAGATAACTCACGTTCAAGCTCTCCTAACATTGCTTTCCCTTGTTCTTCTGCAATAAGACCAAGGCGAACTGCAAAATCGACTTCGCGGGATAGTCCAAACATTTGTGTGTCTAACACTTCTTCATATAATGGACATTGCGGCATTGTAAGATGGTCCATTTGCACCTTAATAAGTCTTAAAATCTTCTCCGCATCCGCTTGTAGAAGGGCTAGTGCCTTTTCCTGATGATTTGATACTGTCTCAGACGCCAAATTGATTCCCTCCGTTTCCGTCCTACTCTCTCCTATCTATTAATATTAGCGATAGTTTTAATAAATTGCAATAGAAACATTTTTTGTGACAATAGTGTCTAATACTATTATACTGAAAAGTGGGAGTATAACACAAATGGGGGAACAACAATGAGCGAAATTTTATTTATTAATGGAAAAGTTCGTTTTCCAATCACTATCGATCCAACCGTTTGGATCTTTGATGATCGAAAAGTAGATTTGACAACTTACTTTGATGAAACGAGAGAAAACACTTCAGAACTAGAAGCTTATTTAAAAAACACTTCGGAACATTGGGATCGCGAAATCCGTGATGGTGCTGCTTTCCCGCCGATACAACAAAGTGTAAAGAAATTTAAAAAAGAACAGCTAATTACTGGAACGTTCGGTATACCATTTCAACCTTTTCTTGCTAATGCCGAAATTTCAGATGACGCTACGCAAGTCGAGATCGAAACAGTAGATGATACAATAACGCTTCCATTAGAAACTGTCAAACATGCTATTCTTGGTTTTTCAAAAGAAGGAAAACCATTAAAAGAAGATGGACCTGTTCATTTATATTACAATGATGGATCTAATAGACAAAATCCAATCCGTAACATCCGCAAATTTACAATTATTTAAAGAAAAGGAGTGAGCTTTTGCTCACTCCTTTTTATAGTAAATCTGCGGCTAGTTGAGCTAAATTAGATCGCTCCCCTTTAACAAACTTTACATGACCACTAATACGTTGCTCTTTAAACTTCTCTACAACGTATGTTAAACCGTTATTATATTCATCCAAATACGGATGATCAATTTGCTGAGGATCTCCCATTAATACGATTTTACTTTTTTCTCCTACCCTCGTTAGTATCGTTTTCACTTCATGCTTCGTTAAATTTTGTGCTTCGTCAATTATAATGAATTGATCTGGAATACTTCTCCCGCGTATATACGTAAGAGCTTCTACTTCTATCGAACCCATTCCAGCTAAAATAGCATCTAACTCTCCTGGTTTTTTCGTATTAAATAAATACTCTAGATTATCAAAAATCGGTTGCATCCACGGTCTTAACTTTTCTTCTTTTTCTCCCGGTAAATAACCGATATCTTTCCCAACTGGAACAATTGGCCGTGCAACGAGTAGTTTTTTATATAACCCTAAATCTTCCGTTTGCATGAGCCCCGAAGCTAAAGCTAGTAATGTCTTTCCTGTACCAGCTTTCCCTGTTAGCGTAACTAGTGGAATATCTTCACGAAGCAACAATTCTAATCCCATAATTTGCTGCACATTTCGTGGTCGTATTCCCCATACTTGTTCATTTGGAAAAATAAGTTTCTTTACCTTCTTACCTAAATGATCCACAATGCCTAGTGCTGAACTAGATCCACCTAACGCATCTTTCATTACTACAAACTGATTTGGATAAAAAGGATGATTTGCAATTTCGGATAAAGGCAATTCGCCTTTTTCATAAAAATAATCCAATTGTTCTTTTGATATATATCCTTCTAAAAATCCTGAATATATATTTTCCACTTCAATAACCCGATCACTTAAATAATCTTCCGCCTTTAAACCTATTGCATCTGCTTTTACCCTTACGAGCACGTCTTTACTTACTAAAATAACAGACTTCCCGTCCTCTTTTTCTTGTTCTTCTAAAGATAGATTTTTTGCTACAGCTAAAATTCGATTATCATTTGTTTTTTCTACAAAAATATCTTGTAGTTGGACAAACGAACGATGATTTAATTCAATACGAAATGTACCGCCGTTTTCTAGCGGAATACTTTCATGCAGTTTTCCTATTTCACGAAATTTGTCTATTAACTTAGATACATAACGAGCGTTTCGTCCTACTTCATCCATATAACGTTTTTTCGAATCAACCTCTTCTAATACAACTGCTGGAATCACTACTTCATTGGTTTCAAATGAAAAAATAGATAAAGGATCCTGCAAAAGTACATTCGTATCTAACACATAAATTTTATCCAACCTGTTACCCCCTGACTCCACTTTTAAATTTGTAGAACAAGGGTTTCATCCATAAAATATGGACGAACCATTGTTATAATTATATGTACCGTATAAACGAGGTAGAATCGAAATTTATAGCCATTAAACCTTTTATTTATTTTTTATTCATTTCTATTCAATATATTACTTTTAATTATAATTATTAACATAAAATCACAATAAGCGATTACAAAAGTTAATAACTGACTTTCTTATTTATCACATTTATAATTCTTTCATTCCTGCTAACACTTGGTTATCGAGCTTTTTAGCTGCACGAAGATCATACGTTTTTTCATATGTTGGCTCAATTGCAAGTTTTGCACCATAAAACATAACATCACGTACTTCTTGTACATTTACTTCTATTACAGTTAATTTTAGAGGAATGCCTTCCATTCTATCAGTCAAAATTTCACCTGCACCACTTATGGAAAATACGGATTCATTCGCCATTATAGTCAATACCACTCCAGTACTATGTCTTATATTTTCCACAATACGTGAACGTTGATCTACTGCAAATCGAATACTAGTTTTACTCACTGCATACACCCAAGAAATAGCACTTACGTTAGGCACTTGTTTTTCAAAATCTGTTGTTGCTACCATAACAATACACTCTTTACGTAACGTTTGTACTAAATCATCTGTTAATGTGGGCTCTACTACATTCGCCATATTTCCACCTCCAAATATACTTCATATATCCTTATCATAACCTATTTTTTGAATTGCGAAAATATTATTTTTTCCCACTATTATTCAAAAACATTACACTTCCATGATATACTTATACTGATAGAATTCGTATTGAGGTGACGAAATGAGAGTCAAATGTATGATTTGTGATAAAAAAGATATGTTAGATGATGAAAATCCTATGGCAAAAAAGCTGCGTAATCGCCCTATTCATACATATATGTGCATGGAATGTTCGGAACGAATTGCTGAACGTACGATGGAACGTCATGCAAGTGGTAATTTCCGATTATATCGTGATAAAAAAGTCGAAGACGATTGGTAAAATATAAATAAGTCCTTTATCAATATGATAAAGGACTTATTTATATTTTTCAGGTTCGCGATTCATTTGATCCAAAAAACAATCAATAGCTTCTAATGGAAACCTTGCAGATTTTCTTTCTCCATTTATTTCATATGTAACTAAATACATTTCCTCGTTCTTCTTAACTTCCACATTTCTCAATTTATGTTCTTCATATATCATATTTTGAAATAACAAATACGTTTCTTTTGCAGCACGATCATCCGGACGTGCTTCGGCAACTGTTTTAATTGTTAACCAATTATATAACGCATCTTGTACGGAACGCATAAAACTCCCCCTCATCCTGCTTTTTGTTGTCTTGCTTGACGTAATCGCAACCTATAAATCCCAAGTACAATTGCTGCTACAACAAGCCCCTCTCCAACAGGTAAAAAAACTGCAAAGAAAGTTAATACTGTACACCCAATCGCTAACGATATATATATCACTATATTTTTTATTATAGATAGTTTTCTTGCAAAACCTAAATTATACACAAGTGCACTTAATATAATAATGACGCCATACAGTAACCACATCCCTAGCTCTGGATTTTCATCGACTTTACATAACTTCGCAAAAAACGACATTCTTTCTAACACCATTTATCCCCCTTCCTCATAAATCAAACCATTTTTCTTTATGTACTTAATACAAGAGTAACCTGTGAAAAAAATACTGTCCACAAAAAGAGTAAATATTCTAAAAAATAAACATAAAAAAACAGCTACCTTAATTAAAGGTAGCTGTTTTACTATTTTACGCTTCTACAGATTTCTTTTTCTTAGCAGCTCTTTCACGTTCGCTCTTATCAAGAATCTTTTTACGTAAACGAATTGATTCTGGAGTTACTTCACAGAACTCGTCATCGTTTAAGTACTCTAATGATTCTTCTAAAGTCATTAAGCGTGGTTTTTTCATTGTTGAAGTTTGATCTTTCGTCGCAGAACGAATGTTAGTTTGTTGTTTCATTTTCACAACGTTAACTGTTAAGTCATTCTCACGAGTGTGTTCTCCGACAATCATACCAGCATATACTTCTGTACCTGGTTCAACGAAGATTACACCACGATCTTCAACTTGCATAATACCGTATTGTGATGCTTTTCCTGTTTCAAGTGAAACTAGAACACCTTGACGACGTCCACCAACTTGTCCAGCGTGTACTGGTTGGTAGCAATCGAATGTATGGTTTAAAATACCGTAACCACGAGTTAATGTTAAGAATTCTGTTGTGTAACCAATTAAACCACGTGCTGGAACCATGAAAGTAAGGCGAACTTGACCGTTTCCGTTATTCACCATATCTAACATTTCACCTTTACGAGCACCCATAGATTCCATAATAGAACCAGTGTATTCTTCAGGTACATCGATTTGTACACGCTCTACAGGCTCACATCTTACGCCATCAACTTCTTTAATAATTACTTCTGGCTTAGATACTTGTAGTTCATAACCTTCACGACGCATGTTTTCAATTAAGATAGATAAATGTAGTTCCCCACGTCCAGATACGATCCATGCATCAGGAGACTCTGTATTATCTACACGTAAACTTACATCTGTTTCTAATTGTGAACGAAGACGCTCTTCGATTTTACGAGATGTAATGTATTTACCTTCACGACCTGCAAATGGACTGTTATTTACAAGGAACGTCATTTGTAGTGTTGGCTCATCAATACGTAATAATGGTAACGCATCTTGATGTTCAACTGGACATACTGTTTCACCAACGTTAATGTCTTCCATACCAGAAACAGCTACTAAGTCTCCAGCTTTTGCTTCTTCAATTTCTTGACGTTTTAATCCCATGTAACCAAATAATTTTGTTACGCGGAATTGTTTTACGCTTCCGTCTACTTTCATTAAAGCAACTTGTTGTCCAACCTTCATTGTACCGCGGAATACGCGTCCAACTCCAATACGTCCAACATAGTCGTTGTAATCAAGAAGTGCTACTTGGAATTGAAGTGGCTCTTCGCTGTTATCAATTGGTGCAGGAATATGTTCAATAATTGTATCAAATAATGATTTCATATTCTCTTCTTGATTTGCTGGGTTTGAATCTAAGCTTGCTGTTCCGTTCATTGCTGATGCAAATACAACTGGGAACTCTAATTGATCTTCGTTTGCACCAAGTTCGATGAATAAGTCGATTACTTCATCAACTACTTCATCAGGGCGAGCGAAGTCACGGTCAATTTTATTTACTACTACGATTGGAGTTAAGTTTTGCTCAAGAGCTTTCTTTAAAACAAATCGTGTTTGTGGCATACAACCTTCATATGCATCAACAACAAGTAAAACACCATCAACCATTTTCATAATACGTTCTACTTCTCCACCGAAGTCAGCGTGACCTGGTGTATCTAAAATGTTAATTCTTTTATCTTCATAGTGAATCGCAGTATTTTTCGCTAAAATTGTAATACCGCGCTCTCTTTCTAGATCATTTGAATCCATTGCGCGCTCTTCAACGTGTTCGTTCGCACGGAAAGTCCCCGCTTGACGTAATAACTGGTCAACAAGTGTTGTTTTACCATGGTCAACGTGGGCAATAATTGCTATATTACGTAAATCTTGTCGTTTTTTCAACATGTCCAACTCCTAATGTCTTTTTAATCCTTCTCTATTATAAGAGCGAAGGGGATACAATAGCAATTAAAATAAAATCAAGAATGAAAATATAGTTGTATTCTTACTTTTGTGAAAGTAAAATGAGATTGGAGGGTGAAGAAATGGAACACATTCAATATCGCTTTTTATTAACTGCAATTATCGGTGTTATTTTCTTAATTGGTATCGGCATTATGATTGCTGAAAATAGTCCAATCGGTATTATTATTTGCATTATCGGCACATTTGTTACAGTTGGATACGGTTTTGTAACAAAAAGAAAAATGCGTAAATCGCAATAACGTCAAAAAGTAAGAAGCCTGTATACAGCCTCTTACTTTTTTTGTTACTTGGATATAAAGTGAAACTTTAATCAGTGGTTTTTTTCTTCATCCCCCACTGATTATCAGCCCTCACCAATCGGGATAAACGATAACACTTCTTCATACACCCCTGGCTTCGCAACTAATACGCTACTCTTCTCTACGATAGAAAGTGGCGCTCCGGAGAATGTTGTTACCTTGCCTCCAACTTCCTCTACAATTATCTGTCCCCCGCCAAAGTCCCATGGTGATAATCTAGGTGTTACATATGCATCGATTCTTCCAGTTGCAACGTATACCATCTCTAATGCTGCACAGCCATATGATCTCGTGCCTCTTGCTTTCTTAACAAGTGCCATCATACTTTCCATATTAAGCAATGGATTGTCGGTAAGCCATATCGCATTTAAAGCTACAATACCTTGCTCTACAGTACCTTTTTCTAATAAAGGTATCGGTACTTCATTACAAAATGCTCCAGCCCCTTTTAACGCATGATATAATTCATCATGAACTGGATCATAAATAAGTCCAATCTTTCCGATACCGTTCTCATAAATTCCAATTGAAATTGCAAAATTTCTTTTTTGGTGAACAAAGTTCATCGTGCCGTCAATTGGATCAATTAACCAAACAACCCCGTCAGAAGAAGTTACCTCGTCTCCATAGCCCTCTTCACCTAAAATATGATGATGTGGGAATGTTTCTTTAATTTTCCCAATTAAAAACTGTTCTATTTCTCGGTCCATATTTGTTACTAAATCAGCTGCATTTGATTTTGTTTCTATAATAAGTGCTTTTTTCATTGATGCCATTAAATGCTCTCCCGCATCCCGAATCCACTGTTTGGCGTGTGCATCGATGTCTTTCCATACTTCTTGCATGTTTAAACACTCCGATCTATACTGTTCACAGAAAAAACGAACCCTTTATAAGGTTCGCACCAACTAATTTTTTATACATATACTATTATTACGCTTCTAAACGAATCATTTCAAGTCTTAACACTTCTAACTTTTGTACACACTCTTCTTTTTTCTGTTTATCATCTTCCATCATCGCATCATATAAAGTTGCTAATTCATAATCTAGCTCCAAACGTAGCACCGGTATTCTCTTTTCAGCATCTGTTCTCTTTAACGCATTAATCACCTGTCTCATATTATTTGCCTCCTCCCAATATTCGTCTGCCCTCGGACTAGAATTAATTCAATTTTCTGATTTTTTGTTTTATACTATACTATGTTGGATAAATCATCTATGCAACAAAATTATATTTTTTTATTTAAATTTTTTTGTGCTGTTTTTTTTATGAATAGTACAAGCTATGCTAAAATAAAAGCAAAATAGGAGTTGGAGGAACAATCATGACACTACAAACATTCAAATCAACTGATTTTGAGGTCTTTACAGTTGATGGTCTCGAAGAACGAATGAGTGCAATTAAAACGAACATTCATCCTAAGCTAGAAGCTTTAGGGGAACAGTTTGCAGCGTATTTATCCAAACAAACTGATGAGAACTTTTTTTATCATGTAGCAAAACACGCACGTCGCAAAGTCAATCCACCAAAAGATACTTGGGTTGCTTTTTCAACAAATAAACGCGGATATAAAATGCTACCACATTTCCAAATTGGATTATGGGGTACTCATGCCTTCATATACTTTGGTTTAATCTATGAGTGTCCACAAAAAGTGGAGACGGCTCACGCCTTCTTAGAACATATAAATGATTTAAAAACAAATATTCCAAATGACTTCGTTTGGTCCATTGACCATACTAAACCAAGTGTAAAATTACATAAAACACTTGAAACAAATGATTTACAAAAGATGATTGAACGTCTAGCTACTGTAAAAAAAGCAGAATTATTAGTTGGTATTCATATATCACCAGAGGAGTTTTCAGCAATGACCAACGAACAATTCCTTGCTAAGATTGAATCTACGATGCAATCACTCCTTCCTTTATATGCACTTTGTAATCGATAGTAGAAAACGGACAATTTATATTGTCCGTTTTTAGTTGTTATCACATTATATCACTTCAGTTTTTATTTTTCAAAATATTTTTTACATTTTCACAAGCTTTTCTTCTTCAATTTCTTTAGCCTTCTGAATCGCACGGTATATAGAATATCCACTTACTTCTTGAAACTCTTTATCAATTTTCTTTTCTTCTGCTTTCGATGGAACAATCTCTTTAAAACGACGATATAAACCCATTAATTCTTCTCTTACAATTCCTTTTTCATATGCTTTCTCAATCGCTTCATAAAACTTCACAATTGTAACCATTTCCTCATTTGACCAATCATAATCTAACGGATATTGATATTCCATTTCGCACCTCATTTATCATTTCTTCTTATTTCAATACGCTATCTTAAAGTGATTTTTTCTACTTCACTATAGTCACTTTGCATTATACACTATTTATTCATTTTAATGGAATTGCCTTCCACTAGAATTTAGTAGGCAGCTACTATTTAACATACTCACCGTAAAAATATTTTTTGCTATACATCTATAATTATTGGTGATATAATGCTTTTGTTTTATAGGAAATAAAGTGAAGCTCCCATCTCAAAAAAGCTTTTGTGAATGGCAGAAAAACAAGTCTCATTCTAAAAAAGAACTTAACTTTTTTAGAACAAGATTATATAAAACAAACTCTAATAAATATAAAAAAAAGAAGGGGTGTATAGATTGTCCCAATACGAAACACCATTGTTTACCGCTTTAGTTGAGCACAGTAAGCGAAATCCAATTCAATTCCATATTCCAGGTCATAAAAAAGGGCAAGGCATGGATCCTGAATTTCGCGAATTTATTGGGCATAATGCATTAGCAATTGATTTAATTAACATTGCGCCGCTCGATGATTTACATCATCCAAAAGGTATGATTAAAGAAGCACAAGATTTAGCAGCCGCTGCATTTGGTGCGGATCATACTTTCTTTTCTATTCAAGGTACAAGTGGCGCAATAATGACAATGGTGATGAGCGTTTGCGGTCCTGGTGACAAAATACTAGTGCCACGAAACGTGCATAAATCAGTAATGTCAGCTATTATTTTCTCAGGTGCAAAACCTATTTTCATGCATCCTGAAATTGATCCAAAACTTGGTATTTCACATGGAATCACAATCCAATCTGTCAAAAAAGCACTTGAAGAGCACTCAGATGCGAAAGGCTTACTTGTTATTAATCCAACATACTTTGGCTTTGCTGCGGACTTAGAACAGATTGTACAATTAGCACATTCTTACGATATCCCTGTACTCGTTGATGAGGCTCATGGTGTTCATATTCATTTTCACGATGAACTGCCGATGTCAGCGATGCAAGCCGGTGCAGATATGGCAGCAACGAGTGTTCACAAATTAGGTGGATCTTTAACGCAAAGTTCTATTCTTAATGTAAAAGAAGGCCTTGTGAACGTAAAACATGTTCAATCTATTATTAGCATGCTTACGACTACATCAACGTCTTACATCTTGTTAGCCTCCCTAGATGTTGCTAGAAAACGTCTTGCTACAGAAGGAAAGGCGCTCATAGAACAAACAATACAATTAGCGGAACAAGTTCGTAATGCTATAAATGATATTGAACATCTTTACTGTCCAGGGAAAGAAATGCTAGGTACGGATGCTACTTTTAACTATGATCCTACAAAGATAATTGTATCTGTAAAAGATTTAGGTATTACAGGCCATCAGGCTGAAGTATGGCTTAGAGAGCAATATAACATTGAAGTAGAACTCTCAGATTTATACAACATACTATGTCTTGTCACTTTTGGGGATACAGAAAGTGAAACGAATACACTTATTGCGGCATTACAAGATTTATCAGCAACATTTAAAAATAAAGCTGATAAAGGTGTTCAAGTGCAAGTAGAAATTCCAGAAATACCTGTGTTAGCACTTTCTCCTCGAGATGCTTTTTATTCGGAAACAGAAGTCATCCCATTTGAAAATGCAGCAGGTCGTATTATAGCTGATTTCGTTATGGTTTATCCGCCAGGGATTCCAATCTTTACTCCGGGGGAAATTATTACACAAGACAACTTAGAGTATATTCGTAAAAACTTAGAAGCAGGTTTACCTGTACAAGGTCCTGAAGATATGACATTACAAACATTACGCGTGATCAAAGAGTACAAGCCTATCAGTTGATAGGCTTTTTTTCACCCTTTTTCCCTTTTCTCATACGATATTATGTAATGTAACGTATAGGTGGGGATACTACTATGATTGTAATAGGCCGTTCTATTGTACATCCTTATATCACAAATGAATATGAGCCATTTGCAAATGAGAAACAACAAATTTTATCTATAATGGCAGGAAATCAAGAAATCTATTCCTTTCGAACATCCGATGAACTCAGCTTTGATCTAAATTTGCGCGTTCATATTATTACTTCTGCATTAGAACTTTTTCAAAGTGGTTTTCAGTTTCGCACATTTCAACAATCTTTTTGCAACCCTCAATATTGGAAAAGAACGTCTCTTGGAGGATTCGAGCTCCTTCCAAACATACCCCCTTCCATTGCCATACAAGATATTTTCAAAAACGGAAAACTATATGGAACTGAATGTGCCACCGCTATGATCATTATTTTTTACAAAGCTTTACTAGCATTATATGAGGAAGAAACTTTCAACCGTCTCTTTGCAAACCTTTTACTTTATACGTGGGACTACGATCAAGATTTAAAGCTCATAACAAAGACAGGTGGCGATCTTGTCCCAGGTGATCTCGTTTACTTTAAAAATCCACAAGTGAATCCAGCTACAATCGAGTGGCAAGGAGAAAATACTATCTATCTAGGAAATTTCTTTTTTTATGGGCATGGCGTAGGTGTAAAAACAAAAGAAGAAATTATATACGCATTAAATGAGCGACGAGTCCCTTACGCTTTCATTTCCGCTTTCTTAACCGATACTATTACCCGTATTGATAGCCGTCTCATGAGCTACCATGCTTCTCCTAGCACACCACAGACATCCATAGGATTTATTCCGATTAGAGATGATGCAATTGTTGCAACAGTTGGCAACACAACTACAGTTTATTAAAAAAGCACCTACATATGTAGGCGCTTTTTTTATTTAAGCTTTTGAATGTTCTTTATGGTCACAGTCGCAATGAGATCCACATTTCCCGTATAGTACTGTTGATTTTTCATCTTCAAAATGTCCGATTGTTCCTTCACATACTTGGCATACGATTGTTCCCATTTTTCATTTCCCCCTGAGTTTTAATAGTAATCTATTTATTTATTTATCATTAAGCTTTCGCATTATCTCTACTAGCACAGTCACAATTTGTTCCGCATTTTCCGTAAAGCACTGTCGTTTTTTCATCTTCAAAATGTCCGATTGTTCCTTCACATACTTGGCATACGATTGTTCCCATTTTTCATTTCCCCCTAAGTTTATGGTCCTAAAAACTTTCAGCTGTCCATTTCCTATCAATTATTGGGCTTTTGTATGCTCTGTGTGATCACATCCGCAAGATCCACATTTCCCGTAAAGTACTGTTACTTTCTCATCCTCGAAGTGTGCAATTGTACCTTCACAATCTTGACATACGATTGTTCCCATTTTTCATTTCCCCCTAAGTTTATAATCCCAAAAACTTTTTTGTAACCGCTTAACTTTCTGTCTTTATTTTAATATGTTATACTTTTTACGTCAATAGGTTTTTAGTATAACACATTAAATATTTTAAATTTAAATTAGTATGCGATATTCAAATAAAAAAACAGCCATATTTATACGTACGACTGTTTTACATTATTTATTCTTCGTATTCCGCATGCAAAGATGTAGATGGAACTAGAAATGAGAAAAACTGAGATAACTCAGCTGCTTCCTCTTCTGAGCCTAATTTGAACACTTCCTGTAAATGTTGAACATTCTCTACATCATCTCGTCCAAGTAAAGTAGACCTTCCTGTTTGCATGCAAACAATAAGTGGCTTTCCAAAGAACATATTTGTATAAATAACACCAAAATCATAACGATTATCATGTGTCATAAACCCCAAAAATCGTACCTTCACACTTTCATGCTCATCATACAATTTTTCAAACATCGGTTTCCACCTTTCTACATCACCTTTCATTAGTATATTAAACAAAAAAAGGAATACTCCTTTTAATTGTCAAAAAATTCAGTAGGATGTAGAATGAGAGTATTCTACTAAGTTAGGGGGAACTTATATGCAACATGCCTTTATTACGCTTGTACCTAAATCCAATCAACAATCTGTTTCAATAGATGATATAAAACAACTTTTTCATTATTATAAAACAGTTACTTCCAAAACCGGTGTTCAAATTAATTACGCTTATACAAATACCGCTTTTCCGTATGAAATTTTAGATACATCAGCAACAACATTCAAACTACAATCTACTCACGATCGATATGACTCCATTTATGTTGGTGTCGGTATAGAAAAGGAACAAACTTATATTCAAGTTTCTTTACCACCTAATGCAACATTTGGTGATAAAGGAAAAGCAAATGAATTTTGCCGTTTTCTAGCGAAGAAATTAGAAGGAGAGTTAAAATTATTTAATGGAAGAACAATGTATTTCTATAAACGTTAATTTAAAAAATAGAAAATATAATTAAGAAAAGTATGCAATTTGAACACGTAAGGAATAATGCCTGCTTTCTAATTTGCAATACAAAATATGCGATCACATATGCTAAATAAAGAAATACAAAAAATAGAATAACTTTATAATGCAACTTATCACCATTTGACAATGATAATACAACGGAAAAACCACTCCATAATAAAAAATGATAAAATATAACATGTAATATTCTCATGGAACCTTCTCCTTTGACATGCTCTATTTTATTAATATATGGTATTAAGTTTGAATCAATTACATATTACACGAAAGCATATATATGGCTTTTGGATTTATATATGTTTTAACAATTCAATTAAATTATTATATATTCATTCGACAAGTACGTATAAAGACCTTGCAAGCCACTTTTATTATAAAATAAAAAATAGCCCATCTCTTTAAATAAGAGATGGGCTATTTTCATTACTTAAATTATTTTACAATGTGAATTGGCATTCCAAGAGCAACTTCAGCTGCTTCCATTGTGATTTCACCTAATGTTGGGTGAGCGTGGATTGTTTGAGCGATATCTTCTGCTGTCATTCCAGCTTCGATAGCTAAACCAATCTCAGAAATAATATCAGAAGCGCCTGCACCTGCAACTTGAGCACCTACAAGAAGACCATCTTCTTTACGTGTTACAAGTTGTAAGAAACCGTCAGTGCTGTTTAATGATAATGCACGACCGTTAGCAGCGAATGGGAACTTAGATACAGTTACAGTCATTCCAGCTTCTTCAGCTTGTTTCTTAGTGTAACCAACAGATGCTAATTCTGGATCAGTGAAGCATACTGCAGGAATTCCGATGTAATCGATAGCTGACGCATGGCCACTAATTGCTTCTACAGCTACTTTACCTTCGTAAGAAGCTTTGTGAGCTAATGGTGGTCCAGGAACGATATCACCGATTGCATAGATGTTTGGTACATTTGTACGACATTGCTCATCGATTTCGATGATGCCGCGGTCAGTCATTTTAACTCCAACTTGCTCAAGACCGATTTCTTGAGTGTTTGGACGACGACCTACAGTTACTAATACGTAATCTGCTTCTACAGTTTGGATTTCACCTTTAACTTCGAAGCTAACTTTTACGCCAGTTTCTGTTTCTTCAACGCCTTTAGCCATAGCTTTTGTATGGATTGTTACGTTACCTTTTTTCTGTAGAGCACGTTTAACAACAGAGCTCATAGCTTTTTCGAAACCAGCTAAGATTTCGTCGCCAGCTTCTACTACAGTAACTTCTGTACCGAAGTTAGCATATGCAGTACCTAATTCCATACCGATGTAACCGCCGCCGATTACAACAAGTTTTTTAGGAATTTCAGGTAAGCTTAAAGCACCTGTAGAGTTGATAACACGTTTAGAGTATTTGAATCCTGGAATTTCGATTGGTGTAGAACCAGTTGCAAGAACAGCATTTTTAAACGTATAAGTTTGAGCTGCATCTTCAGTCATTACGCGTAATGTGTTAGCATCTACGAAGTAAGCTTCACCGCGAATGATTTCAACTTTGTTACCTTTAAGAAGGCCTTCAACACCGCCAGTTAATTTCTTAACTACGCCGTTTTTCCATTCTTGAACTTTTGTAAAGTCAACTTTTACGTTCTCTGCAGTGATACCCATGTCATCAGAATGCATTGCATTCTCATAACGATGACCTGCATTGATTAACGCTTTTGAAGGAATACATCCAACGTTTAAGCATACGCCACCAAGGTTAGCTTTTTCAATAATCGCTACCTTTTGACCTAATTGTGCTGCACGAATTGCCGCAACGTATCCACCAGGACCTGCACCAACAACGACTGTATCTAATTCAATTGGGAAATCTCCTACTACCATTGTTATTACGCCTCCATTACTAATAATTGTGGGTCATTCAATAGACGTTTAATTTGGTTTAATGCTTTTTGAGCAGTTGCGCCGTCAATTAAACGATGGTCAAAGCTTAGAGATAATGCTAATACTGGAGCTGCAACGATCTCACCGTTTTTCACAACTGGTTTCTCAGCGATACGGCCGATACCAAGGATTGCTACTTCTGGGTGGTTGATAACTGGAGTGAACCATTGTCCACCTGCAGAACCAATGTTTGTAATTGTGCAAGAAGCGCCTTTCATTTCAGCAGGAGCTAAACGACCTTCACGTGCTTTACCAGCAAGATCATTGATCTCGTTAGAAATTGTGAAGATAGACTTGCGATCTGTATCTTTAACAACTGGTACTAATAGACCTTTGTCTGTATCAGCTGCGATACCGATGTTGAAGTAATGTTTATGAACTACTTCTTGAGAAGCATCATCTAAAGAAGTGTTTAACATTGGGTATTCACGTAATGCAGATGTTAAAGCTTTAACAACGTATGGAAGGTAAGTTAATTTAATACCTTTGTCAGCTGCCACAGCTTTGAACTTCTTACGATGAGCAACAAGTTCAGTTACATCTACTTCATCCATTAATGTTACGTGAGGAGCTGTATGTTTAGAGTTAACCATTGCTTTCGCAATTGCTTTACGGATACCACTCATTTTCTCACGAGTTTCTGGATATTCACCAGCTGGGATTGGTTGTGCTTTTGGTGCTTCTTCTTTCGCTGCTGCTGGAGTAGCTTCTACTGCTGCTGGAGCCTCAGTTGCTGCTACTGCTTGTCCACCATTTGCAAATGCATCGATGTCAGCTTTTACGATACGACCGTTCTTACCAGAACCAGCTACTTTATGAATGTCTACGCCGTTTTCACGAGCATATTTACGAACAGATGGCATAGCGATTACGCGCTCATTTACTACTTCTGCAGTTGCTGCTGGAGTAGCTTCAGCTTTAGGAGCTTCTTCTTTTGCTTCTTCAGCTTTAGGAGCTTCGTCATGATCGTCGCCTTTAAATTTAAGGTTTTCGTATCCAGGAGCATCAAATTTAATTAATGTATCTCCAACTACTGCAACCGTACCTTCTTCTACAAGTACTTCAAGTACTTTACCTTTAACAGGAGAAGGAATTTCTACTACTGCTTTATCATTTTGTACTTCAAGAAGTACGTCGTCTTCGTTTACTTCGTCGCCTGGTTTAATAAACCATTTTACGATTTCACCTTCGTGGATACCTTCACCGATATCTGGTAGTTTAAATTCAAATGCCACGGAATTCAGCCCCCTGATTCATTTCTTTATTATGGAATATGGCAAAAGAAATCAGCATGTGCTGATTTCTTTTGCACATGAATAAGTAAAAATTAGAAGTTCATTACTTTGTTAACAGCTTCAACAATATCTTTATGGTTTGGTAACCATACGCTCTCAGCTTGAGAGAATGGGAATACTGTATCAGCAGCTGCAACACGTACAACTGGAGCTTCTAAGTTTAAAATTGCACGGTCGTTAATTTCCGCTACAACGTTAGCTGCAATACCAGCTTGTTTTTGAGCTTCTTGAACTACAACTACGCGGCCTGTTTTTTCAACAGAAGCGATGATTGTTTCGATATCTAATGGTTGAACTGTACGTAAGTCAACAACTTCTAAAGAGATACCTTCTTTTTCAAGTTCTTCAGCAGCTTTTAATGCAGCGTGAACCATAGCACCGTAAGCGATAACAGATACATCTGTACCTTCACGTTTGATGTCAGCTTTGCCTAAATCAATTGTGTATTCACCTTCTGGTACATCTTGACGGAATGAACGGTACAATTTCATATGCTCTAAGTAGATAACTGGATCGTTGTCACGAATCGCAGAGATTAAAAGACCTTTTGCATCGTATGGAGTAGATGGAATAACAACTTTTAGACCAGGTTGTTGAGCCACTAAACCTTCTAAGCTATCAGCATGTAGTTCAGGAGTATGAACACCACCACCGAATGGAGAACGAACTGTTACTGGAGCAGTCCAACGTCCACCAGAACGGTAACGCATACGAGCTAATTGACCAGAAATTGAATCCATTACTTCATAAACGAAACCGAAGAATTGGATTTCTGGAACTGGACGGAATCCTTCAAGTGCAAGTCCAACTGCAAGTCCACCAATACCAGACTCTGCAAGTGGAGTATCCATTACACGGTCTTCACCGAATTCAGCTTGTAAACCTTCAGTAGCACGGAATACACCGCCGTTTACACCAACGTCTTCACCAAACACAAGTACGTTAGGGTCATTTTTCATTTCAACGCGTAAAGCATCAGTGATTGCTTGAATCATTGTCATTTGAGCCATGGCTTACTTCGACTCCTTTTCTTTGTAAATTTCATATTGTTCAGCTAAGTTGTAAGGCATTTTTTCGTACATGATTTCCATTAAATCAGTAACTTTTTGTTTTGGAGCTTGGTCAGCCTTAGCAATTGCTTGTTTGATATCTTCTTTTGCTTCTTCGATTACTTTCTCTTCAACTTCTTGAGACCATAGGCCTTTGTTTTCTAAGAATGCACGGAAGCGTACGATTGGATCTTTTTGTTCCCATTCGTTCTCGATATCTTTTGTACGGTAACGAGTTGGGTCATCACCAGCCATTGTATGTGGACCGTAACGGAATGTTAAAGTCTCGATTAAAGTAGGACCTTCACCATTTACTGCACGCTCACGAGCGAAAGCAGTTGCTGCGTATACAGCTAATGGATCCATACCGTCTACTTGAATTCCGTAAATACCTGCTGCTACTGCTTTTTGTGCTACAGTTTTAGCTGCAGATTGCTTTTCTACTGGAGTAGAGATTGCATAACGGTTGTTTTGTACAACGAAGATTGCTGGAGCTTTGAATGCACCCGCAAAGTTCATACCTTCGTAGAAGTCACCTTGTGAAGCACCACCGTCACCAGTGTAAGTAATTGCAACAGATTTTTTACCACGTAATTTCATACCTAACGCAACACCAGCAGTTTGGATGATTTGCGCACCGATGATGATTTGTGGAGCAAGTGCATTTACGTTCTCAGGCATTTGGTTACCCATGAAATGTCCACGAGAGAATAAGAATGCTTGGTATAATGGTAAACCGTGCCATACTAATTGTGGCACATCACGATATCCTGGTAAGATGAAATCTTCTGCTTCAAGTGCGAAATGACTTGCTAATTGAGAAGCCTCTTGTCCAGCTGTTGGTGCGTAGAAACCTAAACGTCCTTGACGGTTTAAAGAAATAGAACGTTGATCTAGTACGCGAGTATACACCATACGGCGCATTAATTCTTTTAATTGATCATCAGATAATTCAGGCATAGCTGCTTCATTCACAACTTCGCCTTTTTCATTTAAAATTTGTAATGTTTCAAATTGAGCTGCGATAGCTTTCATTTGCTCATCAACATTAAATAGGGTCTTTTTTGTTTTAGTACCCATTCCGTTCACCTCTTCCTCTCTTGAACCATATTCTGAAACGCTTTCACTATCTATTAGCTAGATGGAAACCGCAACAATGTAAACCAACAAATTTATTTGTCGGTTGAGAATAATTTTGTGTACCTAACAATCTGTACTAATGTTTTTTCAGAAACATATTAATACAATCTTGATCACGTTTTTTAGTTTACAACTATTCTAATTACGATGTCAATTACTTTGAATACGTTTTTTTATAAATAATCTGCAGGTTTCTCCTACACAAACGTGTTTTTATTTTTCACATCTGTATTAGTAAGCATTAACCTACTGTTATATTATTCCCTTTTTAACTTGTTTTTTCTCTTAGAATAATATGTAAACGATTTAATTCCCTTTAGTTTTTCTCTCTTCTTAGCAAAAATATACAAACTCTTCTTCCTTTTATAGGTAATTACCCATACATTTCTACTCTTCCCTCCATACATTATAGTAACCGCAGTATTAGCGGGAAATGATAAAGGAGGTCATCTCATGTACGGATATTCATATTGCTATCCAACTTGTTCATATCCTTCCTACGGTTATGGCGGTTCTTGTGGTGGGTCTGGACGCGGCTTCGCCTTAATCGTTGTGTTGTTTATTCTTTTAATTATCGTTGGTGCTGCTTGCATTCGCTAATGTAAAATGAAACAACTATGGAAAGAAAGAGACGGCTCTGCCGTCTCTTTCTTTTTATTCCTACATAACCGATCTATCTTCCCCTTACTTGCCGATGACTTTTTCCATCTCCTTTGGTAGACTAAAAAGGAAAGGAGAGATTACATATGCTTACAATGAAAGATGTAATTCGCGAAGGAGATCCTATTTTGCGAAACGTTGCAGAAGAGGTAGTACTACCAGCGAGCGAAGAAGATACAAATACTCTTAAGGAAATGATTGAATTTGTAATAAATAGCCAAGATCCTGAAATGGCTGAAAAATATAGTTTACGCCCTGGAATCGGATTAGCGGCTCCGCAAATCGGTATTTCAAAAAGAATGATTGCGGTTCATGTAACAGATACGGACGGTACGTTATATAGTCATGCATTATTTAATCCAAAAATCATTAGCCATTCTGTTGAACGTACATATTTACAAAGTGGTGAAGGCTGTCTATCAGTAGACCGTGAAGTACCTGGTTATGTCCCTCGTTATACAAGAATTACAGTGAAAGCAACTTCTATTAACGGCGAAGAAGTAAAGTTACGTTTAAAAGGGTTACCAGCAATTGTATTTCAACATGAAATTGACCATTTAAATGGTGTTATGTTCTATGATCACATTAATAAAGAAAATCCATTTGCCGCTCCTGACGATTCAAAACCTCTAGAGCGATAGTAAAAAAGGCGGAATATACTCTTCCGCCTTTTTACTATATGAAATAGATTCCATATTCACTTATAGCAATCCAGCCCATTTTAAACCATGATATATACCGTCTTCACTAACATCCTTTGTCACATGATTTGCAAGTTTTTTCAAGTCTTCATGACCATTCCCCATCACAATACCTGTCCCAACTGCTTCAATCATTTCTAAATCATTTAAGCCATCCCCAAATGCATACACTTGTTCACGGTTAAATCCTAATTTTTCAATGAATTTCTCAATCCCTTTTGCCTTAGAACCACCATTTGGAATAATATCCATTGAATACGCATGCCAGCGAATAAAATGAAAGTCTGGGTACTGATTTATAAACTTTTCTTCTTCATTTACTTCACAGAAAAGAAGTGTTTGATAAATATTACGCTTCTCATAAAAATCAGGTTCATATGCTGGATGCTCAAAATGTAAACTGCCAAACCCTTCTTTCACATAATCATGATATTCCACTGATGCTCTCATTTCTTGATGATCAAGATATACAAGTGGATATCCTTCTTGTTTTGCAAACTGAGTAAACTTATGTAGAGCAGCTGGATGTAATGGGTTATTAAATACTACCTCATCTTCAAATACAACGTACTGTCCATTAAAGCTAACATAATTGTGGATATTAAGTTCCTTACGAATATCTTCGAACATAAATGGCGCACGTCCTGTCGCAATTGCTACATGCACGCCTTTTTCTTGTAACTGCCTTACTGCGTCACGCGTAGGTTGCGGAATCTTCTTATCATGATCTAATAATGTTCCATCAATATCAAAAAAGACAATTTTATCATTCATTTGTCAAAATCCTTTCTGTTACTCTATATTCCTATTTTGATTATCGCTTTTCAAATGCTAAAAAAAAGTATAACATATTAAACATCTGTGAAGAAAGCGTTCACTTTCTGACCTTATTTATGAAACCTGCATATATATATTAGTAAAAAATGTGGATACTTGTTCGTATGAATTTTCTTTTCTATTCTTTCTCATACTATAGCTATAACTAACGGCTACTAATCGTTACTATAGAATAACTTTCTCTGTATGAGAAAAGACAAGATTCAACATTCACTTTTGTCCTCTTTCTTATATCAGAGACGGCGTTTTCACTAGTAATATGCATGTTTAAAATAAGGAAAGGAAGGAGTAATCATGCTGAAGAAGCTGAAGAAAAAGCTGAAGCGTTATTTAAAAGATCTAGTCCGTAAAAAGACGATCGCTTAAATTGTGCCCATTTCGGGCTTTTTCTTCATTCTCATTCGAAAAAACATGAAAATCGTGACTGTTTGCTTTATAATAAGTAACAGATAATGCAAAACATAGACAAGGAGAGGTTTTCCAAATGATTTTTAAAGTATTTTATCAAGAAAAAATGACTGAGGTTCCAGTACGTGAAAATACAAAAGTTTTATATTTAGAGGCTACGTCTGAGAAGGATGTTCGTACAAAATTAAATAAGTTCGCATATAATATCGAATTCGTTCAGTCTGTGACTGGCAATCATCTTGAATATGAAAAAGAAAACGCTGATTTAACATTAGCGGAAATCGTATAGTCATATGAAATTTCTAAAGAATGATCAAGCAGCCGTTTTTGCTTTAGGTGGCCTTGGTGAAATCGGTAAAAATACATATGCTGTTCAATTTCAAGATGAAATTATTATAATTGACGTCTGGAATTAAATTTCCAGAAGACGAACTCCTCGGAATCGATTATGTAATACCAGATTACACTTATTTTGTGCGAAACGAAGATAAAATTAAAGGATTATTCATTACACATGGTCACGAAGATCATATCGGTGGAATTCCTTACTTATTACGTCAAGTGAACATTCCGATTTATGGCGGAAAATTAGCAATTGCACTAATCAAAAACAAATTAGAAGAGCACGGATTACTTCGTAAAGCAAAACTTTATGAAATTCAAGAAGATGATGTTATTAAATTTAAAAAGACATCTGTTTCCTTCTTCCGTACAACTCACAGTATCCCAGATTCATACGGAGTTGTTGTGAAAACACCTCAAGGACAAGTGGTTCATACTGGAGATTTCAAATTTGACTTCACACCAGTTGGTGAACCAGCGGACTTAACAAAAATGGCTGAAATCGGAAAAGACGGTGTACTTTGTCTCTTATCTGACAGTACAAACAGTGAAGTTCCAAACTTTACAATGTCTGAGCGCCGTGTTGGTGATAGTATTCAAGATATTTTCCGCAAAGTAGAAGGTCGTATTATCTTCGCAACCTTTGCATCAAATATCCATCGCTTGCAACAAGTCGTTGAAGCGGCTGTTGAAAACAATCGTAAAGTGGCTGTATTTGGCCGAAGTATGGAGGCAGCGATTGAAATCGGACAAAACCTCGGTTATATTCGCTGTCCGAAAGATACATTCATAGATGCATCTCAATTAAATCGTCTACCGGCTAATAAAGTTGTTATTTTATGTACAGGTAGTCAAGGGGAGCCAATGGCAGCACTTTCACGTATTGCTAATGGTACCCATCGTCAAATTCAAATTATTCCTGGCGACACAGTTGTGTTCTCTTCTTCACCAATCCCTGGTAATACAATTAGTGTAAGCCGTACAATTAATATGTTGTACCGTGCTGGTGCTGATGTAATCCACGGAAAACTGTCAAACATTCATACGAGTGGACACGGTGGACAAGAAGAACAAAAACTAATGCTTCGTCTAATTAAACCGAAGTATTTCATGCCAATTCATGGTGAATATCGTATGCAACGTATGCATATGAAATTAGCAAATGATTGTGGTATTCCAGAAGAAAACTGTTTCATTATGGATAATGGTGATGTTCTTGCCTTACGTTCAGATGAAGCAAGTGTAGCTGGTAAAATACCATCTGGATCTGTTTATATTGACGGAAATGGTATTGGAGATATCGGTAATATCGTATTACGCGATCGTCGTATCCTTTCTGAAGAAGGACTTGTTATTGTCGTTGTAAGCATTGATATGAAAGAATTTAAAGTTGCAGCAGGGCCTGATATTATCTCACGTGGTTTCGTTTATATGCGCGAAAGTAGTGATTTAATTAATGATGCTCAAACATTAATTACAACTCATTTAGAAAAAGTAATGGAACGTAAAACAACGCAATGGTCTGAAATTAAAAATGAAATTACAGATACATTAGCACCATTCCTATATGAGAAAACGAAACGTCGCCCAATGATTTTACCAATCATTATGGAGATATAAGAAAAAGGACAATACCTTTATGGTATTGTCCTTTTCTCTTATCTTAAAAAGTGCTTGAAACGATCTACTTCATCGTCATGACCAATTACAATTAATATATCTCCCGCTTGAATGTTTTCCGTAGCTCGAGGAGATACAATAACTTCTTTACCACGTTTAATCGCTACAATATTCAATCCAAACTTCGCACGAATATCTAATTCGATTAAAGAATGACCATCGATTTTTTTATTTGCAATAATCTCTACAATGCTATGCTCATCTGAAAGCTCAAGATAGTCTAATACATTACTTGATGCAATATTATTAGCAATCCTTTTTCCCATATCACGCTCTGGGTGCACAATGTGATCTGCTCCTATTTTACTTAATACTTTTTCATGGTAATCATTTTGAGCTTTTACAGTAATATTTTTTACACCTAACTCTTTCAGAATTAACGTTGTTAAAATACTTGAATTCAAATTGTCCCCAATCGCAACGACTACATGATCAAAATTACGAATACCAAGACTTTTTAATACCATCTCATCTGTTGAATCTGCAATTACAGCATGTGAAGCTATATTTGCAAACTCATTAATTTTATCCTCATCTGAGTCAATTGCCATTACTTCCATACCTAATTGAGCAAGTTCTCGACAAATACTTCCACCAAAACGCCCAAGCCCAATGACAGCAAATTCTTTCTCTTTTTCACCCACAGGAATTCCTCCAATAACATCGAATACTATGTATTTTTATTGTAACATACTTTAGATTTGCTACAAAAACCTGTATATCATTCTTTATTTTTGTTTTTGCATATAAAAATACTGTTGTAAATAAAATGCGATACTGAAAATTAACATACCAAATACAAATATGTTTCCAAATGAACTAAACGTTTCAAAAACGAATAATAACGTTTCTTGTCCGAAGAAAGCAAATAATAGTTGTGTGAATGCGAATAGCAATGCCAATATATAATGGTGTTGATGAAATAAATAATGCGTTGCACCTAAAAAAGCGATAAACGAAAGAATGAAAATCCACCAATTTTCTAAAAACAGTTGCCAATTCGTAAATTGATACCCATTTACTAATATCGCAATAATTGCTATAACCGCCATCGTTGGCACACTCCATAACAATGCACGCCCTCTAAAGAAATGCGTACCTTTTACATCTCCCTTTTCATTTGCAATGTATGTTAGCACGACAGTACTTATATACAACACAGAGAGAATTGTTAAAACAATTATGAGCCAAAAATGCAACTGATAATATTCATGTTCTATATTCGTCACGATAGCAGCTAGCATACACGGTATTAGCATTCCCGTCCAACCATCTACTTTTCTCTCATTCCAAAATACCGTATTACCAATACGAATTCCTAATAGCATAAAAATAATGATACCTAGTACAAATAATGTAGTCTTATTTCCTACTAAGCTCGTTGAAAAAGCAATTAATCCAATAAATAAAAAAAGAACAAACCCATTCATAATTTCTAGTACAGGTGATAAATACCTTTTCACCCAGTTGTATGTCTCTTCATATTCATTATTATTCGCTAAACGGTAGGCATAAAAACTTATCCCAAAATAAACCGCCGCAATAATAACATATGTATATAAAACAAAACATAAAATCGCACTGCTAATCTGCACGTAATTCCCCACCCTTTTTTCTACGTTTCACCTTGATTTTACACACTTTCCACACGAATTGTAAACATATATAAGCTAGTTAACTAATCATCTTCTCAATAAGCGATAATGAATAATGAGCAGCGGCTCAAAACCACTGCTCATTATTTTATCCATTTGTATGCCGATGTGTATTCAAAACAAATATGAAAAATGTTTTCACCTTGGAACTAACGAATACCCACCAAGTTGGCGAGCAAATTTACTTTCTAGTTCCCTTCCATTTTACATATTGATCTAAAAATACGATAGCTTTCTCAATAGCCTCTTCATCTGGCTTTAATTTTGCATGATGTAAACCATATTCTGAATTTACCCCAAGCCAAAACATAAATCCAGGAATCTCTTGAAGCATATAACCAAAATCTTCACCTGTCATTGCCTCAGTACATGTAATTACTTTCATATCAGTTTGTTCACTTACAAATTGCATAAACTCTCTCGTTAATGCTTCATGATTGTATACTTGATGATACATCGCTCCGTAGTCAATAACGGCTTCACATTGGAAGGAAGCTTCTATACCTGCAACAATTGCCTCAATCCTACTTTTAACACGGCTCATCGATTCCACTGATAACGTTCGGATCGTTCCCTCTAATCGAGACTTTTCTGCTATGATATTTTGAACTGTACCGCCTGTTATTTTTCCGATTGTAATTACTGCACTATCAAGTGGGTTTACATTACGACTAATAACAGACTGAAGCTGTGTAACAAGGTGACTAGCTGCGACAATCATATCATTTGCAGTATGAGGATAAGCTGCATGTCCACCTTTCCCCTTTAAATCAACATATAACTCTGATGTATTTGCAAATAATAGCCCCTCTTTTGTAGCAATTGTCCCTACAGGGTATTCAGGTGCAATATGAAGGCCGAGAATAATATTTGGCTTCCATTCTTTTAACTCTTCACTCTCTAACATAGGAAGAGCCCCTCCAGGCCCTTCTTCAGCTGGTTGGAATAGAAATACAAGGTCATCATCTATTCTTTCTGTTACAGCTGCTGTTAGGAGGCCTAAACCGATTGTCGTATGTAAGTCATGTCCACATGCATGCATCATTCCTTCATGAACAGAAGCGAACTCATATCCAGTTTCCTCTGTAATTGGTAAACCGTCTATATCTGCGCGATAACCTATAACTTTTTCTGGATTCCTTCCCTTTACTTTAACAATAACACCTGTTCTCCACACTTTCACTTCCACATGTTCATTCGAAAGCGTTCCTATGTAATCTAAAATATACTGTTGTGTTTTCCACTCTTTAAATCCAATTTCCGGTATTTTATGTAAGTCTCTACGAATTTGAACGAATTTGCTTACTACCATTTTTGCACCTCTATCTATAAAAAGCGTAAGAGCCTGTTTATGCTCTTACGCTTTTTTGTTTTTATTTCTCTGGGTTTAATTGACGAAGTTCTTGTTTAATTTCAGTTTTTGCTTTTGTCTTCTCATCAATCTCTTTAATTACACGTGCTGGAGTACCTGCTACAACTGTATATGGAGGTACATCTTCTGTTACAACAGCTCCTGCTGCTACAACTGCACCTTTACCTACTGTAACTCCCTCTAACACAACTACGTTAGCACCAATAACAACATCGTCTTCAACGATAACTGGTTTTGCTGAAGGTGGCTCAATAACACCTGCAAGTACTGCGCCTGCACCTACGTGACAGTTCTTACCAACAGTTGCACGTCCACCAAGTACCGCGTTCATGTCGATCATAGACCCTTCACCAATTACAGCACCGATATTAATTGTTGCATTCATCATAATAACAGCGTTGTCGCCGATTTCAACGTGGTCACGAATAATCGCACCTGGCTCAATACGAGCTTTAATACCTTTTAAATCAAGCATTGGAATTGCAGAATTACGACGGTCATTTTCAACAACGTAATCAACAATGTACTTGCTATTTTCATCTAGAATTGTCTTAATTTCAGACCATTCTCCAAATAATACACCAGACTTTTTATTTACAAATGCTTGTACCGTTTCAGGGAATGTTACTTCTTTTAAATCCCCTTTTATGTATACCTTTACAGGAGTTTTCTTTTCACTTTTTTGAATAAACGAAATAATTTCGTTAGCGTCCATCATTTTCATTCTTGTTGCCTCCTAAATCCATTTATAATGTTACTCTACCAAACGATAGGGCGAGTAGCAAGATAATAATCCTATTTTTCCATTTGAATTTCTTCTATAATTTCTAAAAATGCTTGTACTTGCTTCAATTGTCTAGCTGATTCACTCGTCAATAACCATGTTTCTCTCGTTAATTGGACAGATGTTTTATACATATTTTCCTGTACTTCTTTTAGAACAGTAGAAGGTAAAAGAGCATAACCTATACCATTTAAAACGAGTTGTTTGCAAGTCTCAATTTGATCAACGACAATCGTTCTCTTAGGTGGATTAGAAAATAAACCATACCACCAATTTTGTATTTGTCCATAATAAGTCGAATCACTTTTAAATTGAATAAATGGTCTATTTGTTTCTTTTAACATCGAAATATCTTTTATTTCTTTATCCACTAAATAAAGTTCATCTTCAAATAATTGTTGCTTCTGGCCTTTATATTCTTGTGTTCCTCTCAATATAGCAACATGCACGTCTCCTTCATAAAATTGCTTTTGCACCTCACTACTCCAGCCAGTAAACAGCGATATTTTTACAGAAGGATATTTATGTACAAACTTCTTCAAAACAGGAGGAAGCCAATATTGACCAATAACTGATGCGACAGCTATTTTTAACGTCCCGTGAGTTTCTGTTCTAAAAACAGCTAGTTCACTTTTAATATCCTCTTCTCTTTGTAGCATTTCTTTTGCGTAATTTGCAACTTTTTCCCCTTCAGGTGTAATTGTCAATCCTTTTTGCGAGCGAATAAAAAACTTCATTCCCCATTGTTTCTCCATAGATTGTAATCGTTGACTAAGCGCAGGTTGTGAAACAAATAAACGTTCCGCCGCTTTTCTCATATTTGATTCCTGTGCTAACACAACCATCATTTGAAAATCATCAATTTGCAACTTTCTCCCTCTTTCCTTAGCTTCCATACACCTTATCTCAATAAGCTTTTCATCCGTAATTTAACTACATACGCTTATATTTTTTATCTTTTTAAATATAATACATACACAACTGATATGCACGAAAAAAAGTGACTTCTTCGGTTCTATGAAGTCACTTTTCTCACATTATCGATTATGTTGCCTTACTTTTTTATTCAACAATTTTAAAATCGCTCGACGTGTTAAAATCCCCTCAAAATACCCATCTTCATTGACAGCGCAAATAAATGGATGATCAATAGTCATTTCTAATGCTTTTGCAAACGAATCTTCTAACTTAAGAACCGGAATATCTTTCTTCATTACTTGCTCTACTTTCATCTCTTCAAGTCTTTCAAACTCAATGCGTTCTAGCCCTAACATACCGTCTAAAATCATAGCAGTACTAATTAACCCGTGCAATTTGTACATCGGGTCCAAAACAGGTATCGCCGAATATCCAGATTTCACAAGTACGAGTAAAGCATGCTCTAAACCATTCCCTATTTGAACGTGTGCTACTTTTTCTGATGAAATCATTAAATCTTTTACAAAAATTTGTTGAAACTCGTCTTTTGGAATACTAATCATATTACATCCCCCATTTTCCCTTTTTCCTGCTTATAATCACCGGCTCTATTCACATTTTATGACAGCGTTTTCATATTATTATTTTGTCCTTACATTCTTTCAGTAAAAAACAAAATTACACAGCTATTTTAGCATATAACACAAAAAAAAGACTACCATTCCGGTAGCGCTTAATACCCTTTATTTTTTAATCTGTAAAATAACCTTGTGATTTTTTTATATTGCATCACGTCTGTCTTTTTTAAACCATTCTCGATATCTGTAAGTTCCACAGCTAAAATTTCACTCGCATAATTTTGCTGAAATAAAATATCTAGTAACAAACTTTCCTCTTCTTCCGTTAAAACAAAATCCCTTTTCATATACCCCTCTCCTTATACTCACATCGTTACCATTATTATATAAAATTTTCAGCCTATTTAATAGATGTAATATTCAGTTTTTAGTGGAAGAAATATATAAATTGTTTTTATTTCGTATATCGATTCGCATAACTAAACGCCGCATAAGCATCTGGCTTAATTTTTGCAGTTAATCCCATCGCTTGAATTTTCGCTGTCATATCTAGAATAAATTCTTTTGTTAAACCATCATTTCCGATATCTAAGTGAATCTCCATTATAAAACCAGCCCCATCTTGAGCATATGGATGCAATAAATCCCATATTGTTTGTATATGATTTGGAGTAAATAGGCATGCGATTTCTTGACTAAACTGCGTCTCTAAATATATTTTCTCACGTAAAGTTGCTGGCTTATCTTTTACTGATTGATGGTGTAAACACCCCCAGGCTCCTTTTCCAACGCGATGAATATGAATTGCTGTAATAAACCTCGTATCCTTTTGATGTGCTTGTGAGTCTGTCCCAATGGATAAACGATATAAATTTCGCGGATCCTTTTCAATGAAGTTACAAATACGGGTAAAGACCATATCAAAATTTAAATGCCTCTCTGAAACATTATAAAATTTATGTTCACCGGCCACATAGTCACGTCCTTTCAATTAGACAGACTTTTCGTATTCTCATTGTATGGGACAAAAACAAAAATTATAACTCCCTACCCTTTATTCGTTTCAATATTCCGAATTACATAATGGCAAACTTGGCACGTATAAATTACGTTTTGATTCGATTGAGCCGTTAGTACATGAATAATCTCAGCAGAATTGTGACAATTAGGACAAATCACAACTGGTAAACGTTCCATATAACACACCTCCTCACTATTTTCATCCCGCTATTTACTATCCGTCCTCAATTGGTGATGGATAATAAGCTGTATAGGACGAAGAAACCCTACTAATTACACTTTCACTTTATTACCATTGTAGGAAAAATGAAAAATCCTTATACATATATACTAAAAGTAATAGAACTAAAAAAGGTGTTGCCCTATGGCAACACCTTTTTTATATGTATCAAGAAATGATATCGTAAATCTCAATTGCAACCATGTCGATATTATCGAATTGATACACTTGAGGTTTTTCACCTTGTTGATACACTTCTAACTCATACATTTCACTTTTATCGAAAAATTTCACGCTACATTTGCGCTCACCGTTCACTTCAAAATAGCGTTGTGCTACTTCACCGCTTTCAGCTTGTTCTTGTAGACTAACAAGTCGAGTTAAAATTCCTTGGAGTAGAGACATGAAATCTCTCCTTTCTCTAATCTTCCTACCAATAGGTTTTACAGCTATACTCATTCTATCCGTCATAACAGAAAAAATGTTCCACACTCTAGGATAAAGGTTATTGGCCAGAAACTCAACTAAAAATTTGTCGAAATACGAAGGAAAAAACAGAAAGAACATCTTTTCCCTTCTTTATTGCGATTTTTATACTGGAAGAATATAATAAAAAACAGTAAAAAGGAGGAATTGCAATGAAAAAAATTGAGGTTTACACACAACCTGATTGTCCGCCATGTGTTATTGTGAAAGAATTTTTAAAGCATAATAACGTTGTATACGAAGAGTTTGACGTAAAAAAAGACGCCGCTGCTCGCAATCGTCTTTTATATGACTATGATTCTTATTCAACTCCGACGGTTGTAATTGATGGAGAAGTTGTTGCTGGTTTTCAAATTGAAAAATTACAACAACTTCTTAATATAGAATAGGAATAGGTAAAGACCTATTCCTATTTTTATCCCGATATATTTTGGAAGTATGCATCTGATTGTGGCAAGTTCATATTAAACGGGATATGCCCCTGATTAAAGTTTCACTTTATAATTGTTGTAACCTTTTTATTTCAGTTAAAAGTTCTTGACTTTCATGATATCCAGCCAATTTCCACTTCCCTTGATCTCTTTGCAATGTTAAAATTTGATATTGTCCACTTTTCGCCCGCTCATAAACATATAAAATTTTATGCTCTTCATCATATGACATTTTCGTTTCTGAATTAAAAGAAAATGGCGCTTCTTTTGCTGGAAGTAAATATTCACCACTTTGTTTATCACTTCTACTATTTTCATCTGTAAATACTTGAAGGAAATTCTCTGTAAAATATGGTGATAACGTTTCTATCATCTTATTCATCGGCAAACGCTTCCCACGAATTGAAAATTGGCTTTCATAGCCTTTTTGTATCGTTACAAACACTTCTTTCCGATCGACTTTCACTTCCTCTTTTCCTAAAACAGTTGTAACACTATAACCAACTAGAAAGGCAACGCATACAAATAGAACTAACCATATTCCATATTTTCTCATTTTTTCACCTTCCTTTTAAGAAAACTTGTCTTTGTAGTATTCATTGTAACAATGATTATGCAAAGAAAGGGCTGGTTTCGTTCGTAAAATCTTTACAACGATAGACAGCATTTTCGGCACCATTTTCACTATTACCAATTTATGATAAAAACAAACAAAAAATGCACGAATCTCTTCGTGCATTAAAATAAAACATCTTCTTCATATAAATATTCATACGATAAATCTATAAATAAAAAGTTTTCATCATCAATCGGGAAAGAAAATGTTCGTACCATCTCACCGGTTTCAATATCAGCATATAAATCTGAAAGTCTTGCCTTATTCTCAAAACGCATTTTCATAATATTCTCTAGAAAATACGGGCGCCAACTCCAGTTCTTCATATAATACTCAGGCATCACAATCCATTCCCCATCTTTTTTCATAACGTTTCCTGATTGTTGGAAACCATCTTCGTTACAAATAAATATACGAAAACTACATTGTGATACACTTTGGCTAAATTGTAATAACCAATCATTTATATCTTCATTCTTTTTCTGTTTGGCTAAAACATCGCCAATTCGATCACGTAACATTTCTGTTAAATTATAAATCTTTTGTAGTTTTTTCTTCTCATGTTGAATAAATTGATGACACTCATTACCAAGTCGTTCTTTCAAAACGTTCGTTTCAATAAAATCAGGTAAGCATTCTTTCAAATAATTCCCTTGATAGTACCTACCACCGTTTTTCCATGCATATTGTAATTGATAAAAAGCATCTATTTCTTCATATAACAATGTCGCACCAATTCTTCTAGCAAGTAATGATAAAGAATATAAAATATCTTGATAAGATTGTAAAAGTGCAGTTTGCCTTAAATTTGTTAAATCTACTTTTAAAATATCAGGTGCTAACACGCTAATACGTTCTAAATTACTTGTACCTGTTCCGACTTTATTAATCGAAATTTGAATACCGTATGTACGATAATACATAAGCAAATGATTAAATTGCTCTATATCTTCTTTACATTCATGTTCTGTAATCTCTAAAACAATGTTTTTCAAATTTAAACCTTGTTTTTCATACATCAATAAAAGTTGAAGCAAACTTTCATCATCATCGTTCATTAATACGTTAGCATTCCGATGTATAAATAATAATAGTTTTTGATCACTTTCTAAATAACGATTTAAAGCTTTTTCTACTATAATGTTATCCGCTTCTAGTTGAAACTCACTTGGAATAGAGTCATCATGAAAGAAAGAAGCTAAACTTTGTATGCCCTCTTCTGTTTGAATACGCCCTACTACTTCATATCCAATTACAGTATGTTCATCAGCACTAAAAATTGCTTGATAATAAGGAAGGACTTTATCCAAGTTACTCATTACATCTAATGCATCTATCAACGTGCTTCCCTCCCTTTACTTTTCAAAAATTATAACATGATATTTACGGAAAAATAATAAAAAATCCCTTCAGTTTTCCTGAAGGGATTAGAGGGGTAAAATGCTAAGGGGAATTAGCAATTCTACTATGAAGAAAAAAGAGGTCTTAAATATAACGTATATATGACCTCTTGTAAACACTTTTCTTTCATATGTCACAATTCCGTCACATTTTTCTTATCCCTTTTAAAATGGATATTGATGTAAATGTTGTCCTCCATCCATTGTCATGCACGTTCCATTTATGTACGCAGCTTCATCTGAACATAAATAATAAGCTAGACCTGCAATTTCTTCTGGCGTACCCAGTCTTCCAAGCGGAACACTTTGTATCGTACGCTTAGCCATTTCTTCTGAAATCCATAATTTATCAGCACCGCCCGTACGTTCAATTGGTCCTGGCGCAATAGCGTTAACTCGGATTCCATATTTACGTCCCCACTCAACAGCGAGTGTTTTCGTCATTGCTAATACTCCAGCCTTCGCTGCAGCCGAATGAATAACTCCCGGACCTGCATCCCACGCATATGTTGCTACCATGTTAATGATATTTCCTTTTATACCTTTTTCAATCCAATATTTTCCGACAGCCTGGCTACAGTAAAATGTACCGTTTAACACAATATTAATAACCGAATTCCAGCCGTTCACGGATAAATCTTCTGCTGGACAAATAAAGTTTCCAGCTGCATTATTTATTAAAATATCAATTCGTCCAAACTTCTCATCAATCTGTTCAATCATTTTCTGAATATCATCCGTATTTCTTACATCCATTTGTACCGGTAATATTTGTCCTGGAAATTGTTCAATTTCCAATTTTGTTTCCTCTAGTTTTTCCTTTGTACGTCCTGTAATAACAACTCGTGCCCCTTCTTTTGCAAAACGAGTCGCCATTCCTTTTCCCATTCCACTCGATCCACCTGTTATAATAACTACTTTTTCTTTCATATATATCCCCTCCAAAAAATGAATACACATTCATTTTATCATTTTATTTAATAGAAATCTTTATATTTTTAAACTTTTCTGATATTTTAACGTAAAGAGATTTCTTTTCATTCGTTTTTTCGTAATCAATACTACTTTTTTATTATTTAAAATATATTTCAAATAAACTGAAAAGGAGGTTTGAGTAACCTGTAAATAGAGCGAACATATATGATATAAGTCAAATAGGTATACTCATATTTTTATGAAGAAAATTACAAGAAGAGATTTTTTAAAAACTGGAATGCGAACTTGTCTATATTCATTTATAACGACTAGCATCGGATACTATTACGCTAAATATATTGAGCCTCATCTACTCTCTTTTACAGAACATACACTGAAATCACAACTCATACCAAAAAGTTTTCATGGTATGAAGATTCTTCAATTCAGCGATTTACATCTCGGATACTATTTCTCTCTCCACCATTTATCTAAAATCGTTTCTAAAATTAATGCTGTAAAACCCGACATTGTTCTTTTTACTGGCGATCTCATTGATAATTATCAAACATATACTGACACTCCTTTCGTTGCATCCATTTTAAAAAATATACAAGCTCCCTTCGGTAAATTTTCTATTTATGGTAACCATGATCACGGCGGATATGGAACGGAGTACTACGAACACATCATGCGTGAATCTGGATTTGAACTATTACTAAATAGCGAAAAGAAAATCCGTCTGCTGGATAATAGTGAGATTTCCATTTTCGGTCTTGATGATATACTATTAGGCAAACCAAAAATAAAGGAGACACTACAGCGCGCTCGGAAAAACACTTATAACATTGTTCTTGTTCACGAACCAGATATTGCACCGCAAATCGCTAACTATCCAGTTAACTTACAGCTTTCTGGTCATAGTCATGGCGGACAAGTACAAATTCCTTTTTTGGGCGCTATTATTACCCCAGCACTTGCTAAAAACTATGTAGAAGGTTTCTATACGATCCAAGATTTAGCTCTCTATGTCAACCGAGGCCTTGGAAGAACTCGTGTCCCCTTCCGATTTATGTCAAAACCTGAAATTACGATTTTCACGCTCCAACATTCGTAATCATTCGCCTATTTTCTTACATATCCTTTCTTGTACGCGCTCATCCACGTTTCATTTACCATATGATAAAAGTGAGTCCAATAAAGGAGGTTTGTTCATGTATCCATATTATCAACCAATCCCAGTCCGTTCAGCACCTATTGGTCCAGTAGGCGACTCACGCTTCTTTCCATTTTTTGGAGTTCCATTTCTAGCTGGTATTGCTGGTGGACTGCTTGGCGGGGCATTAGCTTTCGGTCCTAGACCATATTACCCACCATATCCACCACCTTTTCCACCGCCAGCACCTTACCCTTGTTATGGTGGACCTTGTCAACAGCCATACTATTATTAATGTACCGCAACAATTCTACCAATGTTATTCCCTCTCTTAACCGATTCATAATCCATTAACATGCTTACAATAAAAACTATTCTCTCTACGCATGCTTCTATTTTGAGAACATACAATAAGTAGAGAACAAAGTAAAAACCTCTTTTTAAAAAGAGGTTTTTACTTTGTTCTCATTATTCGGCATCTGTGTTTTGATACGCCATCTTAAATAACTTCACTTGGCTATCAATCTCTTCTGCCCCATTATTAATAACATAATAATAGTCACCGTCTTTATTTTGTTCACGTGTTTTCACATTATCAGCTAAAGTAAGCTGTAAAATCGCCTTAATTCGTGCCTTCATTTCAATATCTAATATCGGGAAAGATATTTCTACACGTTTCTCCATATTTCTTGTCATCCAGTCAGCTGAAGATAAATATATTTTCTCTTCTCCATTATGATGGAAATAATAAATACGGCTATGTTCTAAATATCTCCCGACAACACTAACTACCCGAATATTTTCACTTACATTTGGAATACCAGGTCGTAGGCAGCATGTTCCTCGCACGATGAGCTCTACCTTTACTCCAGCTTGTGATGCTTCATACATTTTTTTAATGAGTGGTTTATCAGTTAACGAATTCATTTTAGCAATGATATATCCATTTCCATATTGCCTATGATAACGAATTTCTTCATCTATTAAATCGATAAATTGCTCTCTTATATCAAATGGCGCAACCGATAAATGATGAAAATGCGGTTTTGTTGTATAACCACTCAAATAATTAAAGAAATTTGTTGCATCGACCCCAAAGTCTTTTCGCGATGTAATATAGCCAAAATCGGTATATAGCTTTGCGGTTGCATCATTATAATTTCCAGTCCCAAGATGTACGAACCTTTCGATTTTTCCGTTTTTTCTTCTTACAACTAGTGTAATTTTACTATGTGTTTTCAAATGACTTACACCGTAAATAACATGACATCCCGCCTGTTCTAATTCTTTAGCCCAATGCACATTATTTTCTTCATCAAATCTTGCCTTTAATTCAACTAATACTGTCACTTGCTTCCCTTTTTCAGCCGCTACCTTTAGCGCCTGAATAATCGGCGAATCCCCACTTACTCGATATAATGTTTGTTTAATTGCAAGTACATTCGGATCGTCTGCCGCATCACGAACAAAATCAACTACTGGCTGAAACGATTCAAAGGGATGATGTAATAAAATATCATGCTCAATCGCTTTTTCAAATACATCTTCTGCATCCCCTAAGTCTTGAGGCCGTTGCGGAATAAGAGCCGGATATACTAGATGCTCATATAAAGGAGCTAGTTTTTTATATAAAGAAAATAGACATGTTAAATCTAACGGTCCATCCATTATATACACATCTTCATCCTTTACTTCCAACACCTCATATAATAATGCTAATACTCTTTCATCAATATGCTCTTTGCCAACTTCTAAACGTACAGCAGCTCCCCACTTACGCTTTTTTAATTCTTTTTCAATTACCTTTAATAAATCTCTCGCACCTTCTTCGTGAATTGTTAAATCCGCATTGCGTGTAATACGGAAACGAGTAACAGATGATACTTTATATCCTGTAAATAATTTATGAGTAAAACTACTAATTACGTCTTCTAATAAAATAAATTTATGCTTTTGTCCTTCACTCGGTAAAAATATGAAACGTTCCAGTAGTGAAGGAACTTGTACAATTCCTAACTTCGTGCGGTTTTCTTCTTCCACTTGTTTCTCATCATATAAAAGAGTAGCTAAATTTAAACTTTTATTTAATAACATCGGAAATGGACGATATGCATCGATAGCAACAGGTGTTAAGACTGGGAAAATTTGTTCATCAAAATACTCTTCTATAAATTCTCTCTGTTCTTTCGTCAAATCATGGAATGTTAAACGCTCAATCCCCTCTAACTCCAGCGCTGGCAACACATAATTTTTAAACGTACCATACTGTACGGTCATTAATTCATGTGCTTTTATCGCAATTTTATTTAGTTGCTTTTTTGGTGTTAAGCCGGCCTTATTTTCTGGTTGGTTAAAACCGGCACTCACTTGATCCTTCAATCCTGCCACGCGTACCATAAAGAATTCATCTAAATTTGAGCTAAAAATGCTAATAAACTTTAATCTTTCTAAGAGTGGATTCGTTTCATCTTGTGCTTCTTGTAGTACACGTTCATTAAATGCTAACCAACTTAACTCTCGATTGTTGTAATAAGCTGTATCATTTAAATTTACTATATTCCCCTTCGATAATTCCATTCTCTTCACACTTCCCCTTGAAACTTTTTTACTATAATTTAGTTACTTTCATTTTAGCAAATTACAATATTATAAAGTGTAAATTTTTTGTAAAGACATCCGTACAACTCAATGCTTTAATTTAAATAATAAGTTAATATTTGTTTTCAATACTCTTTCTAGCTGTTTCTTCTGCTTTTCAGCTTGCACTTTTTCCGCTAACGCCGATTGTTCACATACAATTTCAAATGTTAATCCTTCTTTACTTTCTGTTATAGATATTGATTCAACAAGCGATCTTTGTCTTATATTTAAAGCTGCTGAAAATTGTAAAACAGCCCCTAAAAGGCGAATTTTCTTTTGTTCATTTTTATCAAACCATCCTTCAAATGGTGACAAATGTTGTTTGAATAACATTTTTGATTTATAAGACGCAATAAGCGCTAATCTTACTCGCTCTTTGTGCATCATACCATCAATTGTTTTATTCGCTAATAAATAAAACGTATGTAAGCGGCTCGCTTCTTCGTCTATATATTTGCCTATATTAAATACTTTCGCTGCTTGATGGAATACTTCCCAGTCTTTTACTGACATAGAAATCAGCCCTGTTTGTTCAAGTTGTTGACAAATCAATCTTCCATGTTTAATAAGCTGCATTACAAATTCCATATCCATTTCATATTCATGTGATAATAAATACAAACTTTCTTCGACCACGTTCGGATAATATGAAATCCCCAAATCTTTTGTCAACTCTTCATAGAAAACACCTTCTCGTAATCCTTTTCTACTTAATACAAATGATGGCGCCTCTATAACATTAACAAGCGTATGAAATACTTCGACTGCTGGAACAATTGTATCTGCTCGATCTTTTGCCAATCCTTCCAATTTTTGAAGTTCTATGAACGACAATGCTTCTAATTCTTCTTTCACATTTTTAATATCTTCTTCTTTCATCTTATATAAATGTACCCCTGCTATAGGATAACAAATTAAATTTTGATGAATTTTCACTAAGTTCCTCGCACTACCACCAATTGCAATAAGAGGCAACTTCTTATCAATTAACCATGGTAATGTTCGAAATTGATATTCTAAGTACGTTCGAATCTTTTCCAACTCTTCTTCAGTAGGTATGTCCTCTTTAATAAACTGCTTTAAAGAAAGTGCTCCAAAAGGAAAGCTATGATACTCTAAAATCTCTCTATTTCGAAAGTATGTAACTTCCGTACTTCCTCCACCAATATCTACTGTAATTCCTTCAGAGAACGAAGTTGAATTCATAACTGCTAAATAGCCGTAACGTGCTTCTTCATATTCTGATAATACTCTAAGAGTAAAGTCTGTTTGTCCTTCAACAAGTTTTTTAATTTCCTCTTGATTCTCAGCCTGCCTAATTGTTGCTGTTGCAACACAAAGTACATGGCGCAACTGATGGAATCGTGTACTTTCTTGAAATTGAAATAATGTTTGTAACAATACCTCTATTCCTTCTTCAATCAACACACCATCGACTAAGTAATTCCTTAACCTTGCAACCACTTTCGTATTTTCAATCTCTTTATAAAAACCTCCGTTTTGCTTTTCATAAATAACTAAACGCATTGTATTAGATCCAATATCTATAATGGCATATTGCTGTTTTAATATTTCTTTCAAACTTCTCACTCTTTCATTATCAAATTTCTAAAACACATTCTATTACTATTATACAAAATAGTTGTTTTTTGTAACAATATTGCTTTAATATTGAAAATATATACAATCACTTTTTGCATATAATAAAAATCGCTTTTACTTATGGTATAATAATGAAAAATTGAAAGGAGATTTAATATGAAACCTTCACAACCACAATCTCAATTACAAAACCAACATTCTATTAATCGACTAGCTCAATCTATTTTCGTTGTGAATCGTCATGCTAAAGCTGCAACTAATCCGAAGTATTTATACTGGTTAAAAAAGACAGCTTTAGAACGCCTAATTACTGAAAAAAAAGCTATTAAAGAAGGATTACATTTCTCTAGAAATCCACGTTTTAGCCAACAACAATCTGATGTTCTTATACGTTTAGGTGATTACTTTTTCCATATTCCTCCTACAAAAGAAGATTTTCGAATCCTACCACATCTCGGTCATCTTGAATCCTCCTATCGAAATCCGAAAACAACCTTATCTTTAACAGTAGCAAAAAAAACACTTCAAGATTATATTGGTCCTGAAGCGCTAAAACAAGAAAAAAAATTAAGTGAACCTGTCCCATGGTATAGTCGTACCTATACAAAAAAATAAAACAGTTTGGCCAATTGTAGGCCAAACTGTTTTATTTTTTCTCTTCTTTAATTTTAATATTTGCTTGTTTATAAAAAGCAATTTTTTCTGTATTATAAGACTTCGTAAATTCATTAAACTTGTCTTTTTCTGATTCAATATCTTTATAAGACTGATTTACTACTTTTACTTTTTCACTAATATCTTTTAATTTCGTACCTTTATCTTGTAACATTGTATATAATTCTTTTTCTTGTTTTAACGATTTATTATAGCTATCATACATTTTGTTAAATGAATCATGTCGTTTCTCATATGTGCTTTTCACTTTATCCGCTTGATCTTTCAATTTCTTATCTTCAATTTTCTTCACATATTTATCTGCCGATTTCACTTCTTCTTGTGCCTTATTTAAAGATTCTTTTTCTTTTTTAAGCACTTTTTCTCGTTCATCTGTATTTTTCACTGCTTGGTTTAGTTTTTCCTTAACAGTTTGATTATTATCTTTTCCTTCTTGAACAATCTGGTTATATAATTCTTGTCCCTCTTTCTCTAAAGTTTCAAGTTTTTTTGCATCTTCAAACATTGTTTTTTCTTGCTTTGCAGCATTTTCAAATGCAACATATAATTCCTCTTCTGGTTTCGGTCCGAAACAACCCGCTAGTAAAGTCATTGATAATGCAGTTACAATTGCTAATTTACTATATTTCAACATCTTTTTCCTCCTACTTATATACGATCATCGTGTAAAAAGCTATGAAATTATATAACCTTCTATAAACTCCACACTCGCACCTTTTTCACGAAAATCATTCATATTGTTTATAATGCTTGTACAAATTGTATTACTTGAAATTACATTTTCCGTTTTTGAACTAAATAGTAGTTCCATATCCATCTTTTACTTGGCACTTTTTAAAACCTATTGATATTATGTATTACACAAAAGTACAACGGAATTCATCACAACCATAATAATTTGAAGAACAACAGTAATCATTCACCTGATAAAAGATGTTCGTTGTTCTCACACGTCTATCATTCTATCATTCCCTTTCCCGCTTTCTATCAAATAATCTCTTCGTTCATTTTACACAGTATAAATGCTATCTTGCAACAACTTACAATTATTCTTGCCATTCCCTAAAAAGGAAAAGTGTAGAGTATACTTTCCTCTACACTTTTAAAATGAAACACATTGTGCAAAATGCATTGACACATCCATCATAATTATATGCCTATTTCATATATTTTTAAAGACTTTTATTACAAAAAAAGTTCTTTTTGTAATAAAAGTCAAAAAAATGTTACAATAAAAACTTCTTCATATCATATTTCTTCAAATCAAAATTTCACTTATTTTTTTACAAATTTCTATGCTGGTACAATTGATTTTGTGCCTTTCTTAACAATTCTTCAAACGTTTTTCCTTCTATAGGATAACTAGCAGCCCCAAATAATAGAGTCATACTTACCAAACCATTTTCTATTTCACTTTCAATATTTTTCATTAATCGGTTTGTTATTGTCGACTTTTCATGTCCGTTATCAATCGCCACAATCACATACTTATTTTCATCCCACTTCGTAACGACATCACCTTTACGAATTGTCTTTACAATCGTGCTCTCCAATTTTTGTACTAACACCTCCAATTTTTTTTCTTGCACTGTTTCTTTTAGTCCTTTCCATTCTTTCACAGAAAGAATGTACACTGTAATATTATGAGAATCTCGTTCTGATAAAGCAGCTACTTTCTCAAAAAAATCAACTACAAAATCATTACTTGCCATTCCTCCTACTTCCGTATCCATACGCCCACTCGCTTTTTTATCATACCAATGTCCAAAATAATAGCTGAGTATCATTTGCAATATATAAATAATAAAGACGGTATAAAATGATCGCGAATCCAGTTTTGTAATTACATCCTGAAGCGCAATCCATTCTGTAACTGCCACTGTATTCCCAAGTAATAATCCACTAATTTTCCCTTTATGTTTCATACTTCACCTCCCTTCTATACCAATATATGTTTCTATAACAATTATGTTTTTCTACAAAATAAAAAATGTACATATTGAGTGTACATTTCCGCTTAAGCTTGTCTACCATTTCTATTCTATTTCATATATATGCCATGCATCATTTTAGAAATATGGTGACCTACATGCTACAAAAGAAAAATCTATCAGATATTATACGTTTACTATCGGGGTTTCTGTAGTCGCTAAAATTACTATTTAATTCTTTCGGAGTAAACTTCATTACATACAATCAAATCGACGCTATTGTAAATATGGATCGAACAAAAAAGGGAATCAAAAAGGGAATCAAAAAGGAACCTTTCATACAGGTTCCTTTTTATCATTGCCGTACAACAACTTCATTTGTTTGCAACGGACCATATGATACTCCGTTATATTGAAATGTATATGTAGCCTGAAATAGTGTGTTTTTGAGTTCTTTATCTTTATTTGCTTTTATTTTACAAATTAATTCTACCTTCTCATTTGGTAATAAATTATCAATTCTCCACCTTACAAGCTGGAACAGAAACTCGCTCATCCCCTTATCAACCTTTAATGAATTTGGAATATAGGCAAAATAATCTCGAATCATATGACTTACTACAACTCGTGAAATCATTTCCATTCCTTTATTTTCAACTTCAATTCGAATAATAAGTATGTCGTTTACATCATAGGTCAGTTCATATGAAAATTTTTCTTTATACATACTACGGATTTGTAATGTAACTGCTACGTTAGGACATTCATTTTCCTTTTTTGAGCCATCAATCCATAATACCGGTTGTAGCGGTATTGAACGCCTTCCTTGATCCGGAATTCGTTTCCATATTTTCATAATAATATTCACCCCATTTCAGATGCATCATATCCATACGACCTTATTCTGCCTCTCTACACAATATTAATAAAGCTCGTTACAAACGATATATAGTTATTACTCTTCCTTTTATCCTATTCGACAAAGTAAAGAAAAAACCATTTTTCATCTGTTAACAGCAGGTATTCTTACTGAAATATTTTTTTACAATTTCCTTCATTGACTTTTACCAATACTAAGTATTACTCACTCTTTCGCTGTCCATACAACAGAATATTTTGACGGAAGAAAAAGTTTGCCTTTTAGTCAAACTTGACTATAATATTCTTTATGGCTTTGTCAGTGCACTTGTGTAAATTGATTTTTAAAAATATATTTATAATTTTTATGCGCTGCACTCAAAACTTAATATAGTTTACTTATTATTAAAGGAGGGTTATCTTTGGAATCTCAATTATCAAAAAAAGACTCCAGCAAGACAAAATTTGTTGTTGCGGGTTTACTACTTGGTATTTTAATGGCGGCAATGGATAATACAATCGTTGCAACAGCAATGGCAACAATCGTTGGAGACCTAGGAGGATTTGACAAGTTCGTTTGGGTCACGTCTGCATATATGGTAGCAACAATGGCAGGAATGCCTATCTTCGGAAAACTTTCTGATATGTACGGACGGAAACGCTTTTATATTGGTGGCCTTATTCTTTTCTTGTTCGGTTCTGCACTTTGTGGAACAGCATCTAGTATTGAGCAATTAAGTATTTATAGAGCAATTCAAGGAATTGGTGGCGGAGCTCTTATGCCTATCGCCTTCACTATTATGTACGACATATTCCCACCAGAAAAGCGCGGAAAAATGACAGGGCTATTCGGTGCTGTTTTCGGAACATCTAGTGTATTCGGCCCTTTATTAGGTGCTTATATTACAGACTATATAAGTTGGCACTGGGTCTTCTATATTAATATTCCATTAGGACTTATCTCCTTCTTCTTCATTACGAAATATTATAGTGAATCTCTAGAATTTAGAAAACAAAAAATTGATTGGGCTGGCGCTATTACACTTGTTATTAGTATCGTTTGCTTAATGTTCGCATTAGAACTTGGTGGTAAAGAATACGCATGGGATTCCACTGTAATTATCGGCTTATTTACAACAGTTGTTATTATGCTTATTATTTTCTTCTTCGTAGAACGAAAAGCAACCGAGCCTATCATTTCTTTCCATCTATTTAAAAAACCTTTATTCGCAGCTAGCCAAGGTGTTGCCTTTTTCTATGGTGCCGCTTTTATCATCTGTACAGTTTATATCCCAATCTTCGTTCAAGGTGTTCTCGGTGGTTCAGCCTCAAATGCTGGATTAATTTTAACACCTATGATGATTGGCTCTGTAATTGGAAGTCAAACGGGTGGACAGTTAGCTTCTCGAACAAGTTATCGTAACATTATGATGGCATCTGGAGTTTTCTTCGTTCTTGGCATTTATTTACTAAGCACTTTAACAATGGACACACCTCGCCTACTCGTAACACTATTTATGGTTCTCGCTGGACTTGGTGTTGGTTTCTCATTCTCAGTTTTAAGTATGTCTTCGATTCACAAATTAGAAATGAGAGACCGTGGTTCTGCTACATCAACAAACTCATTTTTCCGTTCACTCGGTATGACTCTTGGTGTAACGATTTTCGGTACAATTCAAAATCATATTTTTACAGATAAACTAAACACTCTCTTCCCACCTGAACTAGCAAAATTAGCTCCAAAGGGTGGAGACACAAGTTTCTTATTATCACCAAGTGCTACCGATAAAATACCAACTGAAATATTAACTGGTATTAAAGAAGCTCTAGCTACATCTATTGCCAGTACATTCTTCTGGGCACTGATCCCGGCTGTACTAAGTATTATTTGCATTTTACTTATGGGAAATGAGCGTCTTTTTACAGGACCAAAAACGAAACAAAAACAAAAGCAGGTAAGTTAGTATAGAAAAAGAAACGGCATACCCTTTATGAAAAAGGGTATGCCGTTTATAATATATAAAGTAAATCTTTGATCAGTAAGGAACCATTCCTACTGGTTATTATCCCTCACCAATCGGGATCAAGTTTCTATATACAGGAGAAAGAAACAGTAAACAAAAACATAGACAAAAGTGTGCATATATAGCAAAAAAGTAATTATGAAACAATATAAACCAAAAGAATTTTCAGAAATGCTTAATGTCTCTGTTAAGACATTGCAAAGGTGGGACAATCAAGGTGTTTTAACTGCTTACCGAAACCCAAAAGGAAGATATTTTGTATCTGTACTTTGCGAATTGGAAGAAATGGCAACAAAGTTAGCACTCAATAAAATAGGTTTAGGGATTGATTTAGGAGTGAAGGATTTTGCTACACGTAGCGATGGTATCGTTCATGAAAACATCAACAAAACAATAAAAGTAAAAAAGATAGAAAAACGGTTAAAACGTGAACAACGCTCTTTAGCACGTAAATTTGAAAATCTAAAAAAAAGAGGTGAAAAATCTGTTACTAATAAAAGAGTGAATATAGATAAAAATGTTCTTAGAGTGCAAAAGTTGCATGCTCGATTAGCGAATATTCGAATAGAATATGTAAAGTCTATTGTAACGAATGTGGTGAAAACCAAACCAACGTTTATTACAGTGGAAGATTTGAATGTGAAAGGTATGATGAAGAATAAACATTTATCTAAAACAATTGCCAAGCAGTCTTTTTTTACTTTTAAAACGTGGCTTTTGACGAAATGTGAGGAATATGGAATTGAATTACGTCAAGTAGACCGGTTTTATCCATCGTCAAAGTTATGCTCATGTTGCAGTCAAAAGAAAGCGGATTTAAAGCTATCTGACCGAGTATATACATGTGAATGTGGCAATGTAATGGATAGAGATTTGAACGCAGCGATCAACCTTTTACAAGCAAAAGAATATACAATACTAACGTAAATAGTTTGTATATATGTACGGTGGGCTACATCGGAATTTACGCCTGTGGAGTGTCACAGCAAACTGTAGTAGCAAGTGATTAGCAAGGCAGGGCACGTAGAAGCAGGAATACTCTAAGAATATACATTTGTCTATATTTTTAGTAGCAGTTGAGACAGCATGAGCATGAAATTAGTCATTCTCGGCTTACTACTCGAAGGAGATAAACATCCATATGAAGTGCAGCACATCATGAAAGAACGACAAATGGACTGTTACATTAAATATGCAAAAGGATCACTTTACTATGCCTTTGAGCAATTAGAAAAACAAGGGGCAATTCGTGTTACAACTATTGTTCGAGATACAAATAGACCAGATAAAACAATTTTTCATATAACAGACGAAGGTAAGCGGTTATTTCACACATTACTATTAAAACAATTCGAGGCAAAAAATCAAATATATAAACCAATTTATTCGGCACTCTCTTTCGCTCATTTTGGTAATGATGAAGAGTTAGTTCCTATTTTAGAAAAAAAGAAAAATGACACCATTCAATATTTACATAATATGCAAACTATATATGATAGTAGCAAAGGACACATCCCACGTGCACAGCGATATATTTTGCAAAGCGTTATTGAACATATTACAGTCGAATTGCAATGGTTAAACACCCTTCTTGCAGATGCTGTTGCCGGGCGACTTTCAGAAATTGATATAGATACGGATTAAACTTTTAAAATAGAAACTGTAAAATGACAATATAGTTATTTTATTTCAAAGTCTAAAACAAGCATAACCCCATTCTAATTTAGGTTGGGGTTATGCTTGTTTAATTTTCTATATAAGATAAACCAATTATTTAATAACATAACTGGCATCTTATGTATGTATAGGTACCCATTTCTTTATAAATTTAATTGCACTTTATTTCAATACTCCTCATGTTTCTTCACTCTAAAAAATCAGAAAAATACAAATAATTAAAATAAAAAACTTTAGAATTTTCTTATTTCAAAACAGTAGACAAAATTCCAAAAATTGTGTTAGAATTTGTTTCAATATCATATCGCTTGTTAAATTCCTTTCAAAAGGAAAATGGGTACACGAACAGTTTGTTTCGTGTTTAAAAGGGAAGCTTGGTGAAACTCCAACACGGTCCCGCCACTGTAAATGCTGAGATTTCTTTTTAATGCCACTGTGAAAACGGGAAGGTGAAAGAAATCATATGAAGCATAAGTCAGGAGACCTGCCTGTTTTAACAACACTGATAGATTCACGGATGATGATGAGGTGTTAAAACAAAAAGGAAGGCTTATTTTCTATGCCTATATGCTTTTTGTTATAGTTATTTCCTAGTAAACGGAAATGCTTACTTTCAATTAGGGAGGAATTTGAAATGGCAATTCAAACAAGTAACTTAGGTTATCCACGTATCGGACTACAACGAGAGTGGAAAAAAACATTGGAAGCTTTTTGGTCTAATAAAATTGATGAAGAACAATTTTTAACAACAATGAAAGAAATTCGTCTTCAACACGTTAAAGCACAGCAAGAAAAAGGGATTGAACTTATTCCAATTGGCGACTTTACATATTACGATCACGTTTTGGATACTGCTTATATGCTAGGATTTATCCCATCACGTTTTTCTCAGTTTACATCTTACCTTGATGTATATTTCGCAATGGCGCGTGGCTCTAAAGATCACGTAGCTTCCGAAATGACAAAATGGTTTAACACAAACTATCATTATATCGTTCCAGAATATGAAGAGGGATTACAAATCTCTTTAAAAGATAATCGTCCACTTCGCTTATACGAAGAGGCAAAACAAGAATTAGGAGTAGATGGAAAACCTGTTATTTTAGGACCATATACTTTCTTGAAATTAGCTAAAGGCTATACACAAGAGCAATTTGCTACTATTTTAAAACAGTTAGTTGCACCTTACGTACAACTGCTTTCAGAACTACATGCAGCTGGTGCACAAATCATTCAAGTTGATGAACCGATTTTCGCTTCTTTAACGAAAGAAGAAGTTCAACAAGCAAAAGAAATTTATGAAGCTATTCGTAAAGAAGTTCCAAATGCGAATCTTCTTTTACAAACATATTTTGATAGTGTAGAAGAAAACTATGAAGAAATCATTACATTCCCAGTATCAAATATTGGATTAGATTTCATTCATGGTAAAGAAGGTAATCTACATGCTATTTCAAAATATGGATTCCCAGCTGATAAAACTTTAGCTGTTGGTTGTATAGATGGCCGTAACATTTGGAGAGCCGATCTTGATGAAGTTCTTACGTTATTTACAACGTTACAAAAACAAGTCCAAACGAAAAACTTCATCGTTCAGCCTTCTTGTAGCTTATTGCATACGCCAATCGATAAAACAGAAGAAACTCACTTATCGACTGAGCTATTTGACGCGTTGGCATTTGCAAATCAAAAATTAGAAGAGTTAGTTCTTATTCATTCCGCTCTAACTCAAGGTACAGAAAGCATTCGTAATGAGCTGGAAACATATCGAAATGTACATCATACAATTCGTTCATCTGCTGCACGTAACCGCGAAGATGTCAAAGTAGCACGAACAGCACTAAAAGAAGAAGATTTTTCACGACCTCTTCCATTTGAAAAACGATATGAATTGCAACAAGTTGCTTTGAAGTTACCGTTGTTACCAACAACAACTATCGGTAGCTTCCCGCAAACAACTGAAGTTCGCCAAACGCGAAAAGAATGGCGTAACGGTGTTATTTCAAATGAACAATATGAACAATTTATTGAAAAAGAGACAGAAAAATGGATTCGTTACCAAGAAGAAATTGGTCTTGATGTTCTTGTACATGGTGAGTTTGAAAGAACTGACATGGTCGAATATTTTGGTGAACGCCTTGCTGGTTTCTCATTCACTAAAAACGGTTGGGTGCAATCATACGGTTCCCGCTGCGTAAAACCACCTGTTATTTATGGTGATGTAGCCTTTATTAACGGAATGACTATTAAGGAAACTGTTTATGCACAAAGCTTAACAGAGAAAGTTGTAAAAGGCATGTTAACTGGACCTGTTACGATTTTAAATTGGTCCTTCGTTCGAAATGACATTCCAAGAAAAGAAGTTTCATATCAAATTGCATTAGCTCTTCGTCATGAAATTGAACTACTTGAATCTTCCGGAATTCGAGTAATTCAAGTCGATGAGCCAGCACTTCGTGAAGGAATGCCACTAAAAGAAAAAGATTGGGACGCTTATATTACATGGGCAGTACAATCCTTCCTTTTAGCCACTTCATCTGTAGCAAATGAAACACAAATTCATACTCATATGTGTTACAGTAACTTCGAAGATATCGTTGATGCGATTCGCGCATTAGATGCAGATGTGATTTCTATCGAAACATCAAGAAGTCACGGTGAATTTATTGATACATTAAAACATACAACATATGAAAAAGGCATCGGTCTAGGTGTATATGATATTCATAGCCCACGTGTACCAAGTAAAGATGAAATGTATAAAATCGTAGAACAATCTTTAAAAGTATGCGATCCTAAATATTTCTGGATTAATCCTGATTGTGGTTTAAAAACGAGAAGAACAGAAGAAGTTATTCCAGCTTTAGAGCACATGGTGCAAGCGGCAAAAGACGCTCGTTCCTTGCTAAAAACAAACGCATAATAAAAATGGGGTATCCTTTTTGAGGATACCCCATTCTTTATTCTTTACTTTCAAAAAAGAATTCATATTGTATTTTATATAATTCATCATCCGTTGGTTCTTCAAGGGGTGTTGCCTGTAATACAACCGTATACTCACCATTTGGAATAGGAATTTGAAATTTATTTGAAAGAATACTTGTTACAACGATACATTCATTTTCAACTGTAAAAGGAACTGTAACCGTTCTAATTACTTCTTCTTTCTCAATATGTTTCCCTGGGGTCACTTTTACTTCACAAGTATAATCAGAAAGTGCTTCAAAAATAACAGTTCCATCCGTCTTCGCATAACCTCTCTCAAAATCTTCATCCGTCCAGTCAACGTAAGGCTGATCACCGTCATAGTTCATCAACATTAATTGCGAATACGAAATTGTTAACTCCATCGTTTCCCTCCTCCTTCATTATGAAATATACAACTACTACTTTACGTCAAATTTTACACGCGTACCATCTGGGTATTTATCTAACTTATTTCCTACCCAAGAGCCTGCTCCGCGATTATCTGCTGGACTTATATATTCGATGTGCGCTCCTTTTCCGCCTTCTTTACACATCGCCATTGGCCATTCATCACGATCATACCCTTTTTTTGATGGGTATGGAGCTAACGATAATTTTCTTCTATCCGCAGCGCCACCACGGTCGATTGTACACACTTCTGAATGCCCTTCTTTTATAGCATCCGTAATATGTTTCCCTGTCTCTGGGTATCGATCTTTCGGAAATTCTAGAACTTGATCATACGCATTTGTTTTTTTAATACTTGTTTCCTCTGGAACAAGCACTTCATACACCGCTACTACAATAGAAAGAATTGCAATAATTGAAATGATAATACCTTTTAATTGCTTCATGTATACCTCCATGATTCTACCAGTTTCTTTTCCTCAGTTATTATAACAAACTTCTCCTGTATATGTTTTCAGACATTATTTTAGCTCTTCTTCGCCATTCCGCCAAAAACTCTCATTTTTCTTCATCTTTTCACTAATGCTGTAGAAAACTAATAACCTTCCGACATTCTTTTTCAAAGGAAGTCCTCATAAAAGATTGAAATGATATATACGATACTTTTTGGGGAGGAAATATTATGGAAGCTACCTATAAAACGAAAGATGTGACGAATAAAACAGGCATCCCAAAACATATAGTCCGCAAATATAGTCAACTGTTAGAAGAACATGGTTATATAATTTCCAAAACAGCTGATGCTCGTATTTATAAACTTGATGATTTAAAACTATTGAAATCTATACATGAAAGAGCTGCTACATTGCAGGAAGATATTTCAGAAACGATACCAATTATTTTAAAAGAAAAAGAGGCCCCACCTGTACCAGTTATACAAAATACGCAAGAAATACAACCGAAAGAAAAAGAAGATGGGCGCAACTTCGAGGAATTCATGTTAAAACTTGAAATGCTCGCTCAACTAAATGAAGCCATTATTCATCAAAATTCTACCCTTATTACCCAAAATCGTTTAAAAGATGAAAAGCTAGATGAGTTGATGCAACAAGTTTATGTAAAAGAAGGATCTCAGGAAAAAATGCTACAAGAGTTAGTGGATCATGCCGCTCAAACAGATGCTCTGCAAAAAGAAAAGATGGACTTATTAATGAATCATATGTATAAACGAGAATCTAAACAAGAAGAAAAAATGAATAAACTCGTAAATCAAATTTATAATAAAGATAGCAACCGTGATGCACAACTTATGCAAGTCATTCGCGAAATTCAAGAAACAAAAAGATTAGTTGCTGCTTCAAAAGAACAAAGTTTTTTCCAATCATTTAGAAGTTTATTTAGCCGAACAAAACAAGAAAAAACAACTGAATAGCATATATTTTTTCTAATATAAAATAAAAAGTTACCTTCTATCGGTAACTTTTATTCCTTATTTCTTACAGCTGGCAATATAATAATCGCTTCAGTTCCTTTCCCACTTTCACTTTTATATTCCAGCGTACCATTATGCGCTTGTAAAATACTAAATGTTACCATTAGTCCTAATCCTGTCCCTTTTTCTTTTAAAGAATAATACGGTTGTCCGAGCCTTGCTAATTGTTCTTTCGTCATCCCAACACCACTATCTTTAACTCTTATTACAATCGTTTCATCTTTTTGTATAGCCGTTACTTTTAAATATCCTTTATTTCCTTGAATTGCTTCAATACCATTTTTAACAACATTCATAATAGCTTGCTTCAATTTCGTTTTATCACCGATCGTATAAAGACTTTCAGAAATCTCAACTTGCAAATATACACCTTGCATCGCTGCAAATGATGACATAAGAGTTGTCATTTCTATTAATTGAGCTGATAAGCAAATATGTTCTTTTTTCTCAATTTGTGGCCTTGCTAAATTTAAATAATCTGAAATAATTTGTTCTGCCCGGTCCAATTCAGCTAATACGAGACGCATATAATCCTTGTTCTTCACATCTTCCGTACTTTCTAGCAATTGAATAAAACCACGAACAACAGTGAGCGGATTTCGAACCTCATGTGCAACACTTGCTGCTAACTCACTTACAATATTAAGTTTCTCTGACTTTTGCATCTCTGTACGTAGTATTGCATTTTCATTTAAATATTCTGTTAAGTACACCTGAAATACCATTGTCATAACCATAATAAGCGAAGCAAATATATATCCGCTATATAAGTGCGAAACATATGGTGTAAACCCCGTCTCTAACAGAACGTTAATCATACCAATCACTAAAGAAACAAGTACGTACAATGATGAAATCATAAATGCTAAAATTAGCTTCTTATCCCTTGAAAATAGAGACCATTTCTTTGATAAAAATAATGGAACTATCAATAGAAATATTACTTCTATGACTGGAAGAAGGTTTATGCCCTTTAGCGCCCATTCATAGACAACAAAAATAACGGCCGGGATTAAACCAACAATCCCACCATATAAAAAACCACTAACAATTGGGATTGGGTGAAAGTTATACCCGCAAACGTCCCCAAAACAAATAGAATATGTCATAGAGAGAACGAGTGTAATGCTAGATAAAAACATAATAAAGTAGCGGTTCGGCTTCGGAGGCATTTCTTGATAACGATTTAAACGAATCGCTTCGTATAAAAATAGTGGCAAAATAATGATGGCAATTTGGATCATTAAATCACGGATAAGCTCCATAGCCTCTCATCCCCTATATGTATTTTGATATGATTATATCATTTTACAGGTTTGTTTGTTTTAAAATTTTGATTTTTCTTAACATATTTGTTAATTCTTTGTTAACAACACATAATAATTGTTACAGATTTTCGAAATGAATGTAAACCCTGTACCAAATTTCTGCCCGACAGTATACAATGAATACGGATTACAAAGAAAATAAAAAATACTTCATAAGGCGGACAACTATAGCAAAATACAGCATATAATCCATACTATCTATGTTTACAAATAAGTGATCATTATTTTAGTAGGAGGAAGATAAATATGGCGGGTACTACGCTTGTTTTAAAAGAAGAAAATTTGGTCGTTCTAGAAAACGTTGAAAAATCAGTGTATGAAGAGTTACAGCATAAAACAGGAGAAGAAAATTGCACATGCGCTGTGAATGAATCAGTTGTTCACCTTGGCAAAGTATCCTCTGTACTTTGGAATGAAGATGAAATAGATTGGGAATACGGATATTAAAAAGTCGCTTACAGCGGCTTTTTTTCTATTATCCCTCTCTTTCTACATACCATATACGCAAGCGAAATGATAGAAAATATGTTAAAATGAACTTAATTTTCAAACGGAAGAAAGGGAGATACAATGGAACAATTCATTAACCCTAGAGTAAAGGACATCCAAATTTCTGGAATCCGTCAATTCTCTAACATGATTCAAAACTATGATAATCTTATCTCTTTAACAATTGGACAACCTGATTTTCCTACACCTTCTCTCGTAAAAGAAGCGGCAAAACGGGCTATTACAGAAAATTATACAAGCTATACACATAACGCTGGTTTACTAGAGTTACGCAAGGCAGCTCGTAACTTTGTAAAAGATAACTACGATTTACATTATTCACCTGAAAACGAAACCATCGTTACAATCGGTGCTAGTGAAGCAATTGATGTTGCATTTCGAACGATTTTAGAGCCAGGAACAGAAGTCATTTTACCTGCCCCTATTTATCCAGGGTACGAGCCGATTATTCGATTATGCGGTGCAACCCCTGTATTTATAGATGTTCGTGAAACTGGCTTCCGTTTAACAGCCGATGCACTAAAAAATGCCATTACAGAAAAAACAAGATGCGTCGTACTGCCGTATCCTTCTAATCCAACTGGTGTAACTTTATCAAAAGAAGAACTACAGGATATTGTAAATGTTTTAAAAGATAAAAATATTTTCGTCCTTTCTGATGAAATTTATAGCGAACTTGTATATGAACAAACACATACATCGATCGCTCATTTCCCAGAAATGCGCGAAAAGACTATCGTCATTAACGGTTTATCAAAATCGCATTCTATGACTGGCTGGCGTATCGGTCTATTATTCGCACCAAACTATTTAGCTGGGCATATATTAAAAGTTCATCAATACAACGTAACGTGCGCTACTTCAATCGCTCAATATGCTGCAATTGAAGCATTAACAGCTGCTAAAGATGCACCAAAAATGATGCGTCATCAATACAAAAAACGCCGTGATTACGTATATAATAGACTTATTCAAATGGGCTTAACAGTTGAAAAGCCAACAGGTGCATTTTACTTATTCCCATATGTTGGTCATTTAACATCTTCATCATTTGATTTTGCACTTGATCTTGTGAAAGAAGCTGGACTTGCCGTCGTTCCTGGAACAGCATTCTCTGAATATGGTGAAGGCTACCTTCGCTTATCCTATGCATATAGTATTGAAACTTTAAAAGAAGGCTGTGACCGTTTAGAAGCCTTTCTACAACAAAAAAGCTAAGAGTTAAACTCTTAGCTTTTTTTATGCATAATGATCGCAAGTTTGACGCTTCAGTAATTTATGCGGAATAATGATACACTTTGCAGTAGACTCCGCATTCTCTACTTTATCAACTAAAGCTTTTGCTGCCTCATATCCTAGCTGATATATATTCACGTCAACTGTTGAAAGCGGAGGACTCGCAATTTCTGATAATAAAGCATTATTAAAGCTTACAATTGAAACATCCTTCGGTACAACGAATCCTTTTTTAGAAAGTGCACTTAGCACACCAAGTCCAATCAAGTCATCCGTTGCCATAATTGCTGTCGGTGGTTGCTTTAGCCCCATTAATTCCTCCACGGCTTGTTGACCACTTTCTCTTGAAAAATCAAAATGTAAAATATACTCTTTCGGCAATACAATGTCTGCTAATTTTAAAGCATCACTCATACCAGCCAAACGATCTCTCGTCACAAGTAAATCTGATCCACCGCCGATGAACGCGATTTGTTTATGACCTAATGAAATCAAATATTCTGCTACTTCTCTTGCAGCTGTATAATTGTCATTATCTACATATGTAATTTCTTCTTTACGATCATATGGTTTCCCGATTAATACGAACGGGAAATTTTGTTTATGTAAATATTGAATAATCCGATCATTCTCTCTTGAATATAAAAGAATAATGCCACCAATTTGGCGCCCCTGCACCATCTTTACAACACCATTAAAAATTTCATCTTCCGTTTCACCTGTCGACATATAAAGCGCATACCCTTCCACATGTGCAAACGAACTAATCCCTCTTATAACTTCTGGGAAAAACGGATTTTGAAAAGCTTTACTTGCAGAACTTGGCATAACAAGGCCAAGTGTTTTTGTTGTTTGGTTAGCTAGGTTTCTTGCGTTTAAATTAGGATGATACCCTAGTTCACTCATTACTTTCCGAACACGACGCTTTGTTTTTTCACTTATACTTGGATTATCAGCAATTACACGAGAAACGGTAGATGGTGCTACATTCGCCTTCTTCGCCACATCTTTAATTGTAACTGTCATAAAAATCCCCCTCCTTTCACTTCTCTGCCATTTTATATATTTTCATCTTGCACCCGTTGCAAGTAATAGGGGAAGTCATAAACTTTCATTGATTCTATCTTGTAAAACCTATCATATTCTCCCTCTCCATGTATTGTAAGGGATAGAGCTCTTTTTTCCTATACTATAATATACTATTTATTTCACTTCTTTTCATATGGGATGTCAAATCTCTTTTCATCTCCCTATAAAATGTTTTATAGGAAGATGAAAAGAAAAATGGGACATAATGTCCCATTTTTCATCCTTTCGTACCTCCAGCAGTTAAACCAGAGATAAAGTATTTTTGTAGTGATAGGAATAAAATTGAAATTGGGATTGCAATCAATACGGAACCCGCTGCGAACGTTGTAAATTCATTCCCAAATTTCTTCGCCACCATTTCATATAATCCAACTGCTAACGTATAATTTTCTGGTGTGCGCAAAATAATACTCGCTAAAATAAAATCTGTAAATGGGCCGATGAAAGTAAATAACGCTACAACCGCTACGATTGGCTTTGCAAGTGGCATAATGATTTGCCAAAAAATACGAAAATGCCCTGCTCCATCCATACGAGCTGACTCATCCAATTCTTTCGGAATCGTATCAAAATACCCTTTCATAAGCCATGTGTTCATTGGAATTGCCCCGCCTACATAAATTAAAATTAATGCAAGGTGCGTATCAATTAATCCTGTTAACTGTGCTAATACGTATAAAGCGATTAACGCTGCAAAGTTTGGAATCATTTGCAAAATTAAAAATGTTAATAAACCATTTTTTCTTCCAACAAAACGGTATCTCGAAAATGCATAAGCAGTAAAACTAATTGCTAACACTGAAAAAATCATCGTTAAAACACTTACTTTTAATGTGTTTTTATACCATAGTAAATAATTACTATTCTCTAAATCTAATAACTTACGATAATGATCTAGTGTTGCATTTTGCGGAATAATACTTGATCCAGATAAACTATCACCCGGATTAAACGATGAGCCAATAATCCATAATAATGGATAGAAAATGATGGCACACATTACGAAAATAACGAGATAACTTAATGAGAGACGTAACATCTTTTGTCTTTTAATATTCATTTACATCATATCCTCTTCTTGGAATGATTTTGTTCTCTTAAATTGCCATAACGCAACTGTAATAACGATTAACGATAAGATCATTGTAAGAGCTGCTGCTTTTCCGTACTGCGCGGAAGTCATCGTTAACTTATAAATCCATGAAATTAAAATATCTGTTCCACCTGCGTCTTGTCCAGCTACAGCAGGACCTCCGCCGTTAAATAGATAGATGATACTAAAGTTATTAAAGTTAAACGTATATTGCGTAATTAATATTGGTGCTGTTGCATATAGAACAAGTGGCAATGTAATTTTACGAAACTGTTGCCAAGCTGTAGCTCCATCTACTGTAGCCGCTTCGTATAATTCTCCTGGAATCGATTGCAGTATACCTGTTGTCATTGCAAAGACGAACGGGAATCCAAGCCACGTTTGAATCATAATTAAAGCAATCTTCGCCCAAAATGGATCTGTCATCCAAGCAATCTTTTCAATTCCGAATAAAGCTAATACTTGATTGTTAATCGCTCCAAATGTTTCATTAAACATACCAGAGAAAACAAGAATAGATACGAATGCTGGGACCGCCCACGGTAAAATGAAGATTGTTCGAATAATCGCCTTCCCTTTAATACCAGGCTGATTTACGATAATCGCTAAGAAAATACCAAGTGCAACTTGTAATGTCGTTGCAACGAATGTCCAGATGACAGTCCAAGAAAATACACTTAAAAACGTTTCTCTCCACATCGGTAATGTAAAGATATCAATAAAGTTTTTAAATCCTACCCAATCTACTAATTTAGCTGGAGGAGAATGATATAAATCATAGTTCGTAAATCCAATTAAAATTACGAAAATGATTGGAAATACAACGACAAAGATAAGTAATAAAAACCCTGGTGAAACCATTAAATACGGAAAACCTTGGTCTAGTAAATTACGGTATTGCTCTTTTACAGAGTTTAACGGTGTTCCTATATCCCGTTTCTTTCCGTTTTGGTATGCATCATATAAATTAAATGCATATATTCCGAGTCCAAACACGATGACAATGAGTGCCAAGATTCCTTCTACTAATAGAAAGACAGAATGGTCACGTGGAACTTCTGTACCAAGCGTTACAATTCCCCATAATCCCATATTTAATAAATCAGCAAAGGCTACAATAAATGAACCTGTTAATACTAGAAAAATAAGACCTTTTACAAATTGTTTATTATACATTTGGCCCACGCCTGGAATGATTGATAACATGGTTGCCATTTTCCTATGTTTTGAACCGTTTAAGCCGTTTGCTGGTTCCATAGATGTTTGCATGTTCCTTCCCCCTTTTTCTTGGGAGAGAATTCGTGCCCCTCATATTAGAGGCACGAATTTCACCTTATTTTTTCTTACTATGATTTGCCTCAATATTACCTTTAATTTGCTTCACTGCATTATCAAGTGCTGCTTTTGGTGCCTCTTTATCCGTAACAACTAATTGAAGCGCATCTCCAGCTTGGTTTCCATACTTCTTGCATTTCTGGAATGTTTGGCATTGGAATTCCATTTTCAGATTGTGTTGCGACTGCTTTTGCAGCTTCGTTATCTTTAATAATTGGATCTTCCATTACTGCTTTTACTGGAGGAATTTCTTTCGTCTTCTCAAATCGAATTTTTGCGTTTTCTTCATTCGTTACCCATTCAGTGAACTTTGTAGCTAAATCATTTTGTTTAGAGAAACTTGTTACATGCCATCCTTTAACCCCAACAAACGTTTTCATTGGTTGACCATTTGGTAATTTCGGCATTGGAGCAACGCCATAATCAATTCCGTTCTTTTCCATTGCTTGGAACGCCCAAGGGCCGTTCATGATAGATGCTGCTTTTCCTTCATTAAATAGCCCATCAGCAGCAGGTCCACCAGATTCACCGATAATACCTTTCGGGAATAACTTTTCTTTGTACCATTTTTGAAGATACTCAGCACCTTGTACTGCTCCGCTATTATTTAATCCAACATCACTTGCATTTGGCTTTCCATCTTTTTCACCAAACACATAACCACCCATACCTGCCATGAATGCATTAGCAAAGTAGAAGTTATCTCCTAATGCTAAAAATCCGTACTTGCCATCTTTCGTAAATTCTTTTGAGAAGTTAAACAGCTCGTCCATCGTTTCTGGCGCTTTTGGCATTAGTTTTTTATTGTAAATAAAGACTGGTGTCTCAATTGCTTTTGGTAAACCATATAATTTTCCGTTATATGTCTGTGCTTCTATTGATGAATCAGTAAATTTACTCTTTACAGCATCATCAGCTTTCACTTCAGAAAGTAAACCTTCTGTTACTGCATTTCCGATTTGATCATGTGGCAATGTTACAACATCTGGTCCCGTCCCCGCTGGTCCATCAAGGCGTAACTTCTTCACTTGATCTGTCATTTGCATTTCAACAACTTTTACTTTTACTTTATATTTTTCCTCAAAGCTTTTCACTGCTGGTTCTAAACCAACACCTTTTTTATCATCTTCCCAAACGAGTAGATCGTAATCTTTCTTTGCTTTACTTTCTTCTTTTTTCCCTGAATCTTTCGGTCCACATGCAGATAACATACCAATTGATAATGCTGAAACCGTTAATAATGATAATGCTTTCTTCATCCCAAAAACCTCCCTGAATTGTATATGTACCTTACCAATTGAAAACGTTTGCATTGAATAGTTTAATAGAAGCGCAAACGATATCTCAATTTATGAAAACGTTTGCGCTATTTGTCTATCATTATACATTCTTTTATTCATTTTGCAAATATTAATTTTTAAAATATTATTACTACACTCTTTATAGATTGACTTTATATGAAATGAATACTACTCTTATAAGCAATATTAAAGCTATGCAAAAAGCAATCGTTTGCAACATATGCTTTATTATTATACTTAAGGGAACAATATGCATAGAGATAGTAAAGGGGGATTTTTTATATGCTTAAAGACGCCATCTATCATAGGCCAAAAGATAATTACGCATACGCTTACGATGAAAAAACGATTCATATCCGAATACGTACGAAAAGAGACGATGTTCAAAGCACCAATCTTATTTATGGTGATCCTTATGAATGGACAGACGGGAAGTGGATTTCTTCAAGTGCACCGATGAAAAAAACTGGTTCTACTGCATTATTTGATTATTGGTCCATTTCCATCGAGCCAAAATTTAAGCGCTTACGTTATGGATTTGAATTAAAAGCAGAGACAGAAACGCTTATTTATGCAGAACGCGGATTTTTTTCTAGCATTCCAAATGATGACGTTGGTAACTTTTTCTGTTTTCCATTTATTCATGCAAATGATGTATTCAAAGCACCTTCCTGGATTAAAGATACTGTTTGGTATCAAATTTTCCCAGAACGGTTCGCTAATGGAGATCATACGTTGAATCCAGAAAACACCCTTCCTTGGGGAAGCGCTGAACCAACTCCAACTAATTTTTTCGGCGGAGATTTTGCTGGTATTATGCAAAACCTCGATTACCTTGTTAAGCTTGGAATTTCGGGAATATATTTCACACCTATTTTCAAAGCACATTCAAACCATAAATATGACACAATTGACTACATGGAAATCGATCCGCAATTTGGCACAAAAGAAACATTCAAAGAACTCGTTGAGGCATGTCATACACACGGTATAAAAGTAATGCTCGATGCGGTATTCAATCACAGTGGATACTTTTTCGATAAATTTCAAGACGTACTAGAAAATGGTGAACAGTCAGCATATAAAGAATGGTTTCATATTCATGAGTTCCCAATTAGAACTGAGCCACTTCCGAATTATGATACTTTCGCGTTTACACCGTATATGCCGAAATTAAACACTGCACACCCGGATGTAAAAGAATACTTACTTGAAGTAGGGCGTTATTGGGTAAAAGAATTCAATATAGACGGTTGGCGCCTTGATGTAGCAAATGAAGTCGACCATAAATTTTGGAGAGAGTTCCGAAGTGAGATAAAAGCATTAAATTCTGAAGTATATATTTTAGGAGAAATTTGGCACGATGCACTTCCTTGGCTACAAGGAGATCAATTTGATGCTGTAATGAGCTACCCTGTTACAAACGCTCTACTGTCTTACTTTGCTAACAGTTCCATTAAGGCAAATGAATTTATGAAACAAATTATAGAATCTCTACATTCCTACTCTATGAATGTAAATGAAGCAGCATTTCATTTATTAGACAGCCATGATACACCAAGAATATTGACAACATGTAACGGAGATAAAAATAAGTTAAAGTTACTTTATGTATTCCACCTTTCTTTCATCGGCTCTCCTTGTATTTATTATGGAGACGAAATTGGTATGGATGGCGGTATGGACCCTGATTGCCGCAAATGTATGGTTTGGGATACGAAAGAACAAGATCATCTATTATTTACACATGTACAAACATTAATTTCGTTACGAAAGCAATATAAAGCATTTGGAGGACATGGTACTTTCCAATTCATTGAAGCAAATGATGAACATAATTATATTTCTTATACAAAAACATATGAAGATGAAACTATCTTTTTCGTTTTAAATCCGACTAATAGTGATATTACAGCTTCACTGCCTCTCCATGTTACTGGAAAGAAAATCATTAATATTTATACAAACGAAGAATTTTCAGCGGAAGCAAGTGTATTACAAGTTACACTTCCTCCATATGGATTCTCCATATTAAAATGGTAACCAAAAAAATCCTTATACCAAAGTGGTATAAGGATTTTTCTTATTTCAATTTGAACACGATTGCTTCATACGGACGTAATGTCATGTTATCTATCGGTCCATTCTCTACGTCGTAATTGTGTATAAATAACTCTGCTTCACTATAACTAATGTCCTCAGGCAATTCAAATACACATTCTTCCGCAGTAAAGTTTGCAATAACAAGAAGTTTTTCTTCTCCATACGTTCTTACATATGCAAAAATAGATGGATTATTCTCCAATATTAAATCATATGATCCATACACAACTATTTCGTTATTTTTGCGTAACTCAATTAGTTTTTTATAATAATAAAAAATTGAATCTTTATTTTGGATCGCTTGTTTCACATTGATTTCTTTATAGTTAGGGTTTACCGTAATCCAGGGCTCACCTGTTGTGAATCCAGCATGATCTTTATCATCCCACTGCATCGGTGTTCTAGCATTATCTCTGCCTTTTATATAAATAGACTGCATCACTTTATCTATATTTTCACCGCGCTCTATCACTTTTTCCTTATACATATTTAATGTTTCAATATCTCGATATTCATCAATCGATTCAAATCGAACATTTGTCATTCCGATTTCTTCGCCTTGATAAATATAAGGCGTTCCTTTCATCATATGAAGCACCGTCGCTAACATTTTCGCAGATTCAATGCGATACATTCCATCATTACCAAAACGAGATACAACACGAGGCTGATCATGGTTATTCCAATACAGACTATTCCAGCCTGTATGTTCTAATGCTTTTTGCCACTTCGTTAAATTCTCTTTTAAAGTAAGAAGTGAACATGGTTTTACATCCCATTTTCCGCCTTCTCCTGAGTCTAAATCCATATGTTCAAATTGGAATACCATCTGCAGTTCTTTTCGTTCTTCCCCGGTATACAATTTCGCTTCTTCTGTCGTTACACCAGGCATTTCACCAACCGTCATAATATCATAATGAGACAATACTTCTTCATTCATTTCATGTAAATATTTATGAATGTTTGGACCGTTCATAAAATACTTATGACCTGAAACATACCCCTCTTCTTCTGTTTCAACAGCTGGTAATCCCTCTTCTTTAGAAATAAAATTAATAACATCCATACGGAAGCCATCAATTCCTTTTTCTAACCAAAACTTCATCATTTCATAAACATCTTGTCTTACCTTTTCATTATCCCAATTTAAATCTGGCTGTTTTTTAGAAAACAGATGTAAATAATATTCATCTGTCATTTCATCATACTGCCATGCAGATCCGCTAAACGCTGCTCCCCAGTTATTCGGCTCTTTTCCTTCTTTTCCAGGGCGCCATATATAGTAATCTCTATATTTATTATCTTTTGATTTACGTGATTCAATAAACCAATTATGTTCATCAGAAGTATGATTAACAACTAAGTCCATCATAAGTTTCATATTACGTTCATGCATTTCATGTAATAGCTCATCCCAATCTTCCATTGTTCCGAACTCATTCATAATTTTACAATAATCACTTATATCATAACCATTATCATCATTTGGAGATTCATAGACTGGTGATAACCAAATTACATCAATCCCTAATTCTTTTAAGTAATCTAACTTTGAAATAATACCGCGAAGATCCCCGATGCCATCACCGTTGCTATCCATAAAGCTACGAGGATAAATTTGATATACTACACTTTCTTTCCACCACTGTTTTTCCATTATGCTACCCCATTTCATTCATAATTCGATTTTCTCTTTTTAAGGCGCAAACGTTTTCATTAATGAATGATAACAGATTCTATCTTAATTTAAAATAGCGCTTACAACTTTTATTCTTATTTTTCTAAGAAAACATATGAAAATCACTAATAACTATCCAATATATGAAAACGTTTTATTTTTTTGTTTATTTTTTGAATCTATTCGTTTATAATGAACTCAAAGAAAACGTTTGCATAATTATTTCTAGGGGGAAATACCATGGCAGAACTGAAATTAGAAAACATTTATAAAATATATGATAATAATGTAACAGCTGTAACAGACTTCAATTTACACATTCAAGATAAAGAATTTATCGTATTTGTCGGTCCTTCTGGATGCGGAAAATCTACAACATTACGAATGGTTGCTGGACTAGAAGATATTTCAAAAGGAGAGTTTTCAATTGATGGTAAGCTAATGAATGATGTCCCTCCAAAAGATCGCGATATCGCAATGGTCTTCCAAAACTATGCCCTATATCCACATATGAGTGTATATGATAATATGGCATTTGGATTAAAACTTAGAAAAATACCAAAAGATGAAATTGATCGTCGTGTAAAAGATGCAGCAAAAATTTTAGGACTGGAACAATATTTAGATAGAAAACCGAAAGCATTATCTGGTGGACAACGTCAACGTGTTGCGTTAGGGAGAGCAATCGTTCGAGACGCGAAAGTGTTCTTAATGGATGAGCCATTGTCTAACTTAGACGCTAAATTACGTGTTGCAATGCGCTCAGAAATTTCTAAGTTACACCACCGCCTTGGTACGACAACAATTTATGTAACGCATGATCAAACTGAAGCGATGACAATGGCTTCTCGTCTTGTTGTTATGAAAGACGGAAAAATTCAACAAATCGGTACTCCAAAAGAAGTATATGAAACACCTGAAAACATTTTTGTTGGTGGATTTATCGGCTCTCCAGCGATGAATTTCTTCCGTGGTAAATTAACTGAAACCGATTTCGTTATAGACAATGCTGCAAAAATTAAAGTAACTGAAGGAAAAATGAAGATATTACGTGAACAAGGCTATGTAAATAAAGACATTGTTTTAGGTATTCGTCCTGAGGACATTCATGATGAACTATTATTTTTAGAAGCTTCACAATCTACTGCCTTCACAACAAAAATTGAAGTTGCTGAGTTATTAGGTGCTGAATCTATTTTATATATGAAACTTGGAAATCAAGATTTTGCAGCACGTGTTGATGCAAGACATACATTTTCACCTGGTGACCAAATTAAACTAGCATTTGATATGAATAAAGCGCATTTCTTTGATAGTCAAAACGAACAACGCATTCGTTAAAAAATAATTTTCATACAAAAAAACCGTCCACATATATTGAGGGCGGTTTTCACTATTATACGAGGGCTTCTACTGTATGAAATGATTGTCCTTTCGTGCTAATAATACCGAAAATCGGTAAGTCACTTAGCACCACTTCTTCTTGCTGTTTCATAAAAGATGACGTTAATTGTTTTATCTCTATCCATACGTCATTAATACAAAGTACATTGGAATCGTTCTCTTGTTGGCGTGAAAATATAGAATCTATTTTATATAAACCAGCATTTTGAAAAAGCATATCAATGCGACTGAATGCATTCAAAGTAATGCTGATTACGCGTTGCCAATCTCCTTGTTTTTCCATATTATAGGATACAAAAAGTGCTTCTCCGCCTAGATTCGTAATTTCCTCCACTGTTGCTTGTCCACTTTCTTGATCAATGTCCGTCACAATTACTTTTGCGCCTTGTTTAGCCAACAAAAGAGCTGTATTACGTCCAATACCGATGCCACCGCCAGTTACGATAGCAACTTTTCCTGCAAGCTTCATTTTCATTACCCCTTCTATAAGTCTTACCGTCATTCAGTATACTCCTTTATGAGATTAGTCTGCAAGCAAGAAAAGTTGCTTATTCATTTGTAAACGGTTACTTTTTTACTCCTTCTTTTTTCTTACTATTACGCTGATCGAAAACTAAACCGATGAAAATTAAAATCCCCCAAAAGATTACGCTACCTCCAGTCACTTCAATTTCCCCCTTATTATATAAACATATTATTTTAATCATTATAACATTTTCTTAATTTTCAATCTATTAAATTCGAAAATGATATAGATTAACTTTTTCCCTATTATATATCCATTAAAATATATTTGTATAACAAAAAGAGACCTTTTTACATAAAAAGGTCTCTTTTTGTTATACAAGACTTATCACTTTCGTTTTTGTAATTAAGTCCTGAAAACCACAATTATCTTTGCGGAATAACATCATATATACGTTACATAATACCGGAATTCCAAGCAGTAATATGTTCGGTAATAACAATACAAAAAATCGAATCGTTAATGTTTGTAATGTTAACTTTTCACTCTTCAATGAAATTAATTTTATTCTCGTTACCTTTTTACCAAGTGTTACACCGTTCCAAATAAAGGGTAGCAAAATAAAATATATCGCCATTAATATAAAAACTACTGCAAGATCATATCTATAATCGCCAAAACTAATATTAAAGCGATTAAAAATAGCACTATAATTTCCAGTCATAACAGCTACTACTGCACCATACATAACCGAGATTAAAAACATGTCAATTAGGGAAGCACCTATGCGGTTCATTACAAGCGCTGGACGATGCATCTTTAACTTCATTTTTATGTCGACTCCTTCATATCCTTCTTTACCCGTCTCATCGTACCACTTCTAAAAAACATTGTAAACTAGCGTTTCTCTTACTTTTCTTGTACAATGTGTTACAACAGCATTGTAAAGGAGGTTCCCATATTGAAAAAATGGATAATCCTATTCGTCGCATTCCTATTAGCCGGTTGTGCTGGAAATACAAATCATATAACATATACGATTAACGATGAATACGAACTCATACGTACTTCTGGAAATGCATTTGAACTTTTCCCCACGCAAGATGCTGTATATGCCACACAATACATTCCTGCAAAAATTACAGACATAGCCTGGGATGATAAATACATTATTGCAAAACAAACTGAGGAAAAGTCAGATCCTAATAATCCTGACGCAGCAATTGCAAATAAAAAAAGCGAGCATTATTGGATTATTGACGTAAAGCATAATAAACGTTTTGGCCCCTATAATGAAAAACAATTTCATGAACAAAAAGATGCGTTTAAAATTAAGGTACCTTTTCAAAGTGTAGATTCATACATAGAAGAACAGAAAAAACAGTCAGCATAATAGTTTGAGCGCTGACTGTTTTTTCTTGCATATATTTAAAAACAACTTACTCAGAAAGTGAGATGTTAAAAGTTTGTGGCTCTTTTACAACATCTTGCGTTTCTGTATTTGCTGCGATTACATTATCTGTTGTAAATTTAATATCCTTTACCTTTTCTTTTCCATCATCAAGTATTAGGCCGATAATACCATCTCTTGTTTCACCAGGCTTATAGTCTTCCCTTGATACATTTTTTGTACCAACGAGCGTATCTTCATCATATAAAAAGTTTTGCGTTGCTACTTTAAAATGTTGTTTATCATTAATCGCAACATCATTCATAGAGAAAAATTGTATATTTTTATTCCCGCTATTTTCCACCTTATATGTAATTTCAACGTAACGAATCGTATCACTAATCTCTGTACCACTTAGCGATGCATATAACTCCGCATCTTCTTGACTGACTTTATCTCCTAATCTACGCTTTACTTCTTCAGGAGTTAATGCCGTATATACTTTTAATGTATTTTTTGCATCTTTACTCATCTGCGATAAAGAGATTACTTTCACATCTTGTACGTGAATTTTCATTGGTGCTACTTCAAATGTTTGATTCACAGAATGAATTTGTTCTAATTTAAAAGTACCCCATCCTGTTTCTTTCACTTTTTGTCCTACTTTTTTCAGCTCACGCCCACCATATTCTTTTGTTTCAGGAATAGATTCTTTCTTCTTCGGTTCAGCTTTCTTTTCTTCTTGATGGAAGCAACCACTTAACATAAGAAGAAAACTACATAAAACAAAAATACTTTTCCATGCTTTCATCATATAATTTCTCCTAACACTATCATTCATTAATATTAATTAGTCCTTTGCTTTGTAAACTATAGAAACAATGAGAAGTCCACAAAACGAACTTGTCAGTCCAGATACTATTATACCCCCTATTTGGAAAATATGAAAATAGGGATCTACGAACGCGTGCACGATAAATATAATAGCTGCCACAACAATTATCGAAATCCAATATTTTATTTTTTCCGAAGCTAAAATAAGGTCTTTACCCATTTCATTTCTACACTTCCATAAAACGTATACTAATAACAGAAAACCAATACATGTACTTCCATGTTGCATATATTTATAAACAGAGATACCGTACCATTCTCTTTGCAATAATGGTATTTTCATAACAAAATAGCCTGTCTTATGAGTGAATGCATCCCAAACAGCATGCGTTAACATACCGAATAATGCTGAATAACAAAATACAAAGAAATCTTTCCTTGTGTAAAGCCCCCACCTCTCATCTACTGCATATGTATAGTAGCCAGCAAATGGTTTAGGTAAATGTGTTATAAACGGCTTTTTTAAAATGTAGTGATATATGTATGCTAATAAAAATACGAGTGGTAAATTAAAATATAAGAATCCAAGCCACGTATGCCCAATTACACCATACGGTCTAAAGTGTAGGAAATATTCAAAGTCAGGCGCCATACTACCTAATATAAGAGCCGTTACTGAAATATGTTGAGAATACTTTTTTGCAAAAGGAAGAACTGCTGCTGGATGTGCAAATGTAAACGGCATGTTTTAACTCCTTTTTATAATTACAATAGATTACATACTATCATAACGACATGAATAATCTCCATGCAATATTTATTTTCACATTGGAATATGATAGTTTAAATGATATAATCCACATAAAATATTCAGAAAATAAGGAGGGATTCACGTGTCATTAACACTTGTCTTTTTTCTTGTTCTGTTTACCTTGTTTTTAAGTACATACATTGGCTTCTATCTATGGAAGCACTACAAAATTATAAAATATATACCTGCTCTCGTTGGTTTTATAAGCATTCGTTTTATTTTCATATGGAAGAGAATGACTTTCGGCTGGGAAGGTCTTGGCTTTGGCGCACTTCAATATACAATACTATTTGCAAGTTGTCTTACCCTTGTATTTGCTGCTTTTTTAGAATCAAAATCCGTTATGAATTGAGGTTTCTATATTGATTGACGTACCCTTTTTACAAAATGTCACATTAAAAAAAGAAAATATCCCTAGTTTCTCCGCATATCCTTACTGTTTACCCGCTATTCGAACATTACAATCACTAGCTTTCCATCCAAATGTAACATTCATTATTGGAGAAAACGGAACGGGGAAGTCAACATTACTCGAAGCGATTGCAATTGCTTTAGGATTTAATGCAGAAGGTGGAACGAAAAACTTCCGTTTTAGTACAAACGATTCACATTCATCTTTACATGAACATCTTCGAATTTCCAAAAGTTTCAATACACCAAACGATGGTTTCTTTCTTCGTGCTGAATCATTTTATAACGTTGCTTCTTATATTGATGAAATAGATGCTATAAAATCTTATGGCGGTGTTTCACTTCACGAGCAATCCCATGGTGAATCATTCTTCTCCTTATTTATGAATCGTTTTTCAGGACAAGGCTTATACATTTTAGATGAGCCCGAGGCCGCTCTATCACCAATGAGACAACTTTCTATGCTCATTCGAATGCATGAACTAGCGGAACAAGGTTCACAATTTGTTATCGCAACGCATTCTCCTATTTTAATGGCTTATCCCGAATCCACTATATATTCTTTAACACAAGAAGGGATTCATGAATCCACATTAGAAGAAACTGAGCATTACCAAACGACGAAACTTTTCTTTGAAAATCGTGATCGATTATTTCATCATTTATTTGAATCATAAAAAAAGAAGCAGCGATTGCTGCTTCTTTTTTTATAGTGCTTCTATAAATAATGCTACCCCAATACCGCCGCCGACGCATAGAGAGGCAATTCCTTTTTCTAATCCGCGTCTTTTCAATTCATGAATTAAGCTTACAGTGATACGAGCTCCTGTACAACCGATTGGATGTCCAAGTCCTACACCACTACCGTTTACATTCACCTTTTCACGATCTAAACCTAATTCTTTCTCTACAGCTAAGTATTGTGCAGCGAAAGCTTCGTTAATTTCCAGCAAATCTGCATCTTCTAATGACCAATCTACTTTTTCTAACCCTTTACGAATTGCTGGTGCTGGTCCAATACCCATAATTTTTGGATCTACTCCAGCTACTGAATATCCAACAATTCTAGCTAACGGTTGTAAGCCTTTTTCTTTCGCTTTTTCTTCGCTCATTAATACTAGAACCGCACTTCCGTCATTCAGGCCAGATGCATTCCCTGCCGTTACAGATCCGTCTTTACGGAAAGCTGGTTTTAATCCTGCTAATTTTTCTGCTGTAATGTCAGCACGTGGATGTTCATCCTTTGAAAATACTACTTCTTTTCTACGTTCTTTTATTGTAATAGGAACAATTTGATCGTCAAAGTATCCAGACTCGATTGCCTTCAATGCCAATGTATGACTACGAAGCGCAACTTCATCTTGTTCCTCTCTTGTAATTTCATATTGTTCAACTAAATTTTCCGCTGTTTCCCCCATCATAATATGATGAATTGGATCTTCTAATACTTCCCACACCGTATCACGAATTTCTCCGTGTTGTAGGCGTTGTCCCCAGCGGTGTTGTTTTAATGCATAAGGGCTTGAACTCATTGCTTCTACTCCACCTGCAACGACAACTTCACTTACACCTAATTGAATTTGCATTGCAGCCGACATAATTGCTTGCATACCTGAAGAACATTGGCGTTGGATTGTATAGCCCGTAACTGTGTCAGGAAATCCTGCCGCTAATGCAGCCGTTCTTGCCGTATTTGCTTCATCAGTTCTTTGAATACAATGACCTAAAATCACTTCATCAACTTCGTGTGGTTCTACCCCGCCTCGTTTTACAGCTTCCTGAAGTACAGGAACAGCTAATTCTACTGGCGTTACATTTTTTAGCGCTCCCCCAAAAGTTCCAATTGGCGAACGAACTGCAGCTGTAATAACAACATTATGCATTTTGCACTTGCCCCTCTCTTATGTACCCTAGTCAGTTTTTAGGTGAAATTCCATAAGATGTATGTCTACAACTATCATACTATAAACATACTAAAAAATCAAAATATTTAATATAATAAAAATAGAAGGAATTAACCTTCTATTCTGTTAATGCGTATAGGAATTTTTGTAAAATCTTCTCTGTTGTTTTATTCAAATTCGGTAACTTATCTACCGGAAAATATTGAAGCTGTAATCCTTCATAGTCAAGCCTTAATTCCCCGCTCACATGATGCCCCTGATACAGATGAATGACATTAAAAATTTCATCTCCATTTGGATATTGGAAGTACACTTCTTTTCCCGAAAGAACCCCGATAAATTGCATAATTTTCGCATTTAGTCCCGTCTCTTCAAATAGTTCTCTACGAGCAGTTTCTTCTGTCGTTTCTCCTAGCTCCATCGCTCCACCAGGTACACCCCAATCATATGTATCTGAACGATATTGAAGCAATACTTCTTGATTATCATTTAAGATAATAATTGCTGATCCTACTAGAATAAGCGGCCTTGTACCAACGACTTTGCGTAACTCTTCAATATACCCCAATATGTAAACTCTCCTTTCCTCACCCTCCCTTATCATAACAAAATTTTTCTCCTTTTGTTGATGTAATTTTAAAGAAAAAAAGGAAGCTTTCGCTCCCTTTTTTCACCTTTATTTCTTAAAACTTTCATATTTTACAGCTTCAAAAGCTTCTTCTATTTCATCATTACGATAATGGACATATGTAAAACGCCCTAATTCTACTAATCTTGCTATTTCTTGTAACGCTTTATGTTGCTCATATGTTTCCTCAAGCTTAATATGTACATAAAATTTCATTAAAGGATGTTCATATAAAGGTTCTCCCACCTCTACATATACATCTTCCACCCCTTGTACAACTCTTACATAACTTGCAAATTGATACAGTGCTTCTCTGTCTGAAACGATTTTTAATGTATACATATATTCTCCCCCTTTCCTTTACTATATCAAAAAGACAGCCAAACCATGTTATAGAACTATGAAATTTTTTCGACTTGTAATAAACAAGGCGTTTATCCATACATAGGATCTTTTCCCAACATATATTATAGAAAGAATTTTTTCAGTTGAGGTGTTCCTTATGGATCCATACGTCAATATATGTATTTGCATTACGCCAGGCGCCGATATTTCTGATGACCGTATTGCAAAAGATTTAGCAGTTGCAGAATCAATTTGGCACCCCATTACATTTCAAATTCAAGAAGTAATTGTTTTAAATGAACTTTTTCGTTTTTCTGACCGTGAAATTAGTTATAAAGATTCTATTCAAAGTCAGGAAAAATTAGCATCCTTTTTTCAAACTTGTGTAAATGAAGCTCCTGAATGCGACCTTTACATTTGTTATATTGGCAGTGATTATTTCAAAGAAACAGCAGTAATTGCCTGTGCCTACTCTTTAGCAAAACAACAGCAACTTACAGGGTATATCGTTTTAACAAACTCGGCTGCTCCTATGAAAAATATATATACGCTCGCTCATGAAATTGGTCATATTTTATTTACAAGACGTGTTCACGGAAAACTTACTCACGCAGATCCTCATTCCCCAACTGGCTCGGAGCACCATCCTTCTCCAACAAATCTTATGTATCCGATCGTCCCTCGCCCTGAAAATGTCCATATTCAGTCTCTATTAACGAACGAACAAAAAGCTCTCTCTTTACAAAGCTCTTTATTGCAAAGAAAAAAACAGTAACGCCCTTGTTACTGTTTAAAACAATAGATTCCAATCAATAAACCACATTCCGGCTGCAACGGATGCAAATATACAACTAAACATAAATACAATTACTCTAAAAATCTCTATATAATATTTCTTTGGAAATATTTTTTTGCATATCCAGAGCAGCCACTTTCCTATTAAACCGAAGAACAAAATATATCACAATATTATAATATAAAATACAAATATGATTATCCTTTGTATTTCTAGAGCTTCTTCTTAGAAATACACTCTTACTATTTGTTCAACCATAAATATCATAAAAATTGGGATTCCTAAAACAAGTAAACCAATCCAACCAAGAGACCGAACATTCACAATCGTTGTTATCAATAGCATAACTCCTCCAATTAAATATCTTCCTAATTGAGGGAGTTCATATAAAGGAAAACTGTACCAACCCTTTAAGAACATTATTAATATTGGTAAATAAGTGAGTATTACTGCTCCAAATAGCAGTAAGCCTTTTTTCAACATACTCCTTTGAAAACTAGCACCTCTTAAAAATAAAACCCCTCCCATAATCATTAACAGTAAGATAACCGGATATCCGATTAATCCTATTAAAGAAATGGTATAAGGTTCATTTAAATTTCGAAATAAAAGATCTGGAATAGTCCAATAGCATAATATACTCATAACAGCTGTAGCTAGCCATCCTAAATTCCGTTTATAATCAACTTGCATTTCTTTTACAAGTTGATTTGCATATTCCTTTGGTGAATCACCAAATATATCCTCTACATTCTTGCCTCTTTTTTCACCTTCAGTTAAATGCAATTCTGCATCTTCTAAAAAGGATTCAATATCTTTTTCACTTATCCCCTTTGCCGTTAAATAAGTACCTGTATTTGCAAGGAAATCTCGTGACTCTTGAGAAAGCATCGCATTCCCTCCTTCCAAATTACTAGTTTACACTTTTTCTCTCCTCATTTTTGAAAGACCATCGCATTAATACATATAAACTTCCATACAGAAGTAAAGATTCTAACATTCCCATGTATGGACTTTTTTCTCCCAATCCTTTAAATACAAACATAATGAATAGCGGGACAATAACAGTTAATATCCCAATCCAGCCAAGTATGTATGCTTCTCCAATTAACAGTACTAACAAGATAACTCCAGCTAGTATATAACTTTGTATAGTCGTTAATTGTAATACAGGTGTCCCATACCATTTATTCATAAACATTAATAATACTAGTAATAAAATCGGTAGCAATGCTGCTACATAAATAATGCTAAATTCTTTTATTTTACTCTTAAATGATGACATTTTAAAAGCAAATATAATTCCTACAATCGTAATCATTAAAACAATTGGGTATCCAATTAATTGTACATTCGTTAATGTAAATTCATGATTTGGGCTTTCAAATAAAATATTTGTAAGTAACCAATACCCGCCAATACCAATTATCATTCCTAAAATACTCTTTATACTCCCGCCTTTATCTTTCTCCATCTCTTTCGCTAATTCTTCCGCATACTCTTTTGGCGAATCACCAAATATATCACTTACCGTTTTCCCTTCTTTCTCACCTTCAATTAAATGAAGTTCTGCATCTTCTAAAAAAGCGTCAACATCTTCTTCTTTCATTCCTTTCGTTATTAAATACACTTTCGTATCAATTAAAAATTTTTCTCCTTCTTTAGAAATCTGCATGATAATCCCTCCCTTATTTAATCGCTTCTCTTCTATTCGTCTTCATCATAATTTCAAGGAAAATTAAAATAAACAAACTTCCGTATAAACATATAATTTGAAATAACATTGGAACAAGGTCTTCTGATGTAAATGTTTTAAACACTAACATAATAGAAAGCGGGATGATTAAATATAAGTTTTTAAACCATCCATTAAAATATATATTTATTGCTACTGTAATGATGAAAATACTACCAGCTAATATATAACTTTGCATTTGGGTGAATATAAACATTTTTGTAGGATAAATCACATCTAATATCGTTACAGCCCCTATTAGAAACATTGGTGCGATTATGACTAACGACCACATAGCAAACCATGTTTTTGTAAAACTTGTTACGAAAGTCATTTTGCGAAGTAGAAAATTAGGACCTATCACAACTAAAATTAATGACAAACTATATCCAACGCACTGAATAAGTGACATCTGTAATAGTCCGTTATTTACTATTAGAACAGAAGCAATAATCCAAAACGATACGATATTCATTACTGTAAAACCAATTTGCTTCCACGTTTCCTGTCTATCTCTTTCCATCACTTTTACAAGTTCATTTGCGTATTCTTTCGGTGAGCTTCCGAAAATTTCTTCTACGCTTTTTCCATTACTCTCACCTTCTATTAAATGAAGTTCTGCGTCTTCAATAAAGCTTTCAATATCGCTTTCTTTCACACTCTTTGCAGTCAAAAACAACCTCATATCTAATAAAAACTTTCGTGCTTCATTTGATAGCATTATTTTCTTCTCCCCTTCCCTTCAAGTAGACGTTCCACACTACTTTGCATCGCTTCCCAGCGATCCATAAATTCATCCAGTGCATCTTCGCCATCTTCTGTTAACGTGTAATACTTCCGTTTTGGACCAGATGGGGATTCCTTCATTACACTTTTTATGAATCCTTCTTTTTGCATTCGTATTAATAACGGATAAATACTTCCCTCACTCGCCATTGTAAAGCCATACTTTGCTAGCTTCTCACTCATTTCATAACCGTATATTTCACCTTCAGAAATAATAGCAAGTAAGCATCCTTCTAAAATCCCTTTCAGCATTTGACTTGTCGACATAATTCAAATCCTCCTACTATCTTGTTTTACAAGATAGATAAGCGTAAGTATCTTGCTTTACAAAATAGTATAGCAGAGACTATTTTGCAAAACAAGATAGCTAACAATATTTTTCCAAATCTTTGCAGGATTTTTCTTATCCACTCTCTAAATAGAGCAATATGAGAACTTTATTACGAAGGGATGTTTTTCATCATGGTTACAAATCGAGTTGTTTTTTTAACAGGTGCTGCAAGTGGTATTGGATATGAAATGGGAAACGCTTTTGCAAAAGAAGGGGCAAAAGTTGTTATTACCGATCGTCTTGAAGAACGTGCAAAAGAAGCTGCTGAACAACTACAAAAAGAGGGCTTTCAAGCTATCGGCTTAAAATGTGATGTTACATCCGAAGAAGAAATAGAAGCATCCATTTCTCAAACTGTTACTCATTTCGGTTCATTAGACATATTAATTAATAATGCAGGCATGCAACACGTTTCACCAATTGAAGATTTTCCAACCGAAAAATTCGAGCTACTAATTAAAATTATGCAAATCGCTCCTTTTATCGCCGTTAAGCATGCCTTTCCCATTATGAAAAAGCAAAAATATGGCCGAATTATTAATGTAGCTTCCATTAATGGCCTCGTTGGATTCGCTGGAAAAGCTGCTTATAATAGCGCAAAACATGGTGTAATTGGATTAACAAAAGTTGCCGCTTTAGAAGGGGCTACTCACGGAATTACTGTTAATGCGCTTTGTCCCGGTTATGTCGATACCCCTCTCGTACGGAATCAATTACAAGACTTGGCCACTACACGAAATGTACCACTTGAAAATGTTCTAGAGGATGTCATTTATCCACTTGTCCCACAAAAACGCTTATTACAAGTACAAGAGATTGCTGATTATGCGATGTTTTTAGCGAGCGAAAAAGCTAAAGGTATAACTGGACAAGCTGTCGTTATCGATGGTGGTTATACTGCTCAATAAAAAATAAAGTTTGCTCACGAAGAGCAAACTTTATTTTTTATCGCGAGGATCATCATACTGTAGTAATTGCCGTGGCAACTTCTCTATTGCAACAATTACCCCATCTAATTTACTTTCAATTCGATGAAGTAAATATAATGTTACAACAATTGGAAACCCTACATTACCTATCATCTTGATCCACTCTTCCATCTTTTTCTCCTCCTTTCATTATATAAATAAGAAAAAAGAACACATTTAGGCATAGAAAAACAAGCTATTATGTATTAGCTTGTTTTTTCAAACAATGATGCAATTTCTCGCTTATAATCTCCACGTATAATACCTTGCTCAGTAATAATACCTGTAATTAATTCATTCGGTGTTACATCAAATGCAGGATTATAAACAGTAGTTCCAACTGGCGTTACCTGTTTCCCAAAAATTTTCGTAACTTCTGTTTCATCTCTTTCTTCAATAACAATTTCTGCACCTGTTTGTTTCGTAATATCAAATGTAGATAGTGGAGCTGCAACGTAGAACGGGATATCGAAATACTTTGCTAATATAGCTAAATTCATCGTTCCGATTTTATTTGCTGTATCCCCATTTGCGACAATTCGGTCCGCTCCTACAATAATTGCGTTGATTTCTTTCGTTTGAATAGCATGAGCTGCCGTATTATCTGTAATAAGTGTTACATCAATACCTGCCTGTTTTAATTCCCAAGTCGTTAAGCGACCGCCTTGTAAAACCGGTCTCGTTTCACATGCATATGCATGTAAATGTACACCTTTTTCTTTCCCAATATAAAACGGTGCTAATGCAGTACCATATTTAGCAGTTGCAATACTGCCAGCGTTACAAATTGTTAAAATGTTATCACCGTCTTTAAAGCATGTTAATGCATGTTCTCCAATACTTCGGCATACCGCTTCATCTTCTTGCTGAATACGAAGCGCTTCTTCTTCTAATATTTTTTGCGCTTCTTTTATTGTAGTAATTTCTTGAATAGATTCTCTCATACGATCGATTGCCCAAAATAAATTGACTGCTGTCGGGCGTGACGTCCCTAAATAATTACAATCTCTATTAAACTTCTTTTGAAATTCTTCAATATGTAAAGTAGTATATTTTTTTGATGCAAGCGCCAAGCCAAATGCAGCTACAATTCCAATTGCAGGTGCTCCTCGTACTTCTAGCATGACAATACTTTTCCATACCTCTTCAATCGTCGTTAATGTTTTGTATTCTGTGCTATGCGGCAACTTTGTTTGATTTAATACTGCAATGGCATCACCTTTCCAACTGACAGACCTCGGAATCGTAACAACTGTACTCATGCTTTTACCCCTCCAGAAACTGTCTGTTGGAATAATGCTCGGAACAGTTGAATATCAGCGTTTTTAGATTCATATTTTATTAGTTCTCTACCTAAGGATAACGCTTGTTTCTTAGCTTGAATTCTCGTTTCTTTATTTGCTATTTCATCTAAATCAGCTACATGTGCTAAGCCAATTGTTCTTCGGATAAGCTCACATCCAGCAAATCCGACCACATCCGTAAAAATATTTTGCAAAATAATCGGCAACCATTGTTTCTCTTTCGTATATGCTTCTACACCTTCTCCAATCCATAACTTCGTAAAAGTGTCTACGAAATAGCTCCATGTTTTCTCAATATGGAAAAATAGCACACTTCTCTGTTCTTCCTCTCTAGATAGAGCATTTAATAATAGATTTGCAATAAATTGCCCGATGTCAAATCCAAATGGACCGTACGTTGCAAATTCTGGGTCAATCACTTTCGTTTCAGAAGGTGATGAAAAAATACTTCCAGTATGTAAATCTCCATGAATGAGTGCCTCTTTTCTCGTTAAAAATTTATATTTATATTGCGCTACTTTTAGTTTTAAAGTTTTATCACTCCATAGTTCATCTACAGCCAATTGTAACTCCGACTCATAATCATTCGTATCGTAATGCCCAAACGGATCTGTAAACACTAAATCTTCTGTAATTTTGCAAAGGTCTGGATTTACAAATGTACCTTCTAGTACCCTTTTCTCTTCTGACTGTAAACCAAAATCTGAAGTATAAAATAAAACATTCGCTAGAAAACGACCGATATGCTGGGATAGAAGTGGATACTCTTCTCCATCTATTAATCCTTTTCTTGTAATAGTTAATTTTGATAAGTCTTCTATGATTGTTACCGCTAATTCTTCATCATGACTATACACTACCGGCACATATTCCGGCACATACTTTGCAAAAATTTGCAGCGCCTTACTTTCAATCGTTGCTCTTTTTATAGACAACGGCCAGCTCTCACCAACTACTTTCGCATATGGTAGTGCTTGTTTTATTATAATAGACTTCTCTCCATCATCTAATTTGAACACGTAATTTAAATTTCCATCTCCAATTTCATGACAAACTACATTTGCTTTCTTTTCAAAATAGCCATGTTCTTTCGCATATTGTACAGCGGTTACTTCTGTTAATGAATAATATCCCATCGTCTTCTCCCCCTTTTTTTAATTCAGAGGTTTTTCTAACACAGAAAAACCTCTTTCCACTAAGAAAGAGGTTTGAAGTTTATCTTCTCCCCTCTTATCTGCCAGAAAGTTTTACTTTCTGCTGGAATTAGCACCGTGCCTTTTGGCGTCATAAACGCCCCATTTCACAATGGTATTACGGTCGGTTGCTGGGCTTCATCGGGCCAAATCCCTCCACCTGCTCTTGATAAGAGTTGTATAATTTTTTAGAATTTTTAACTTTATGTTGAAGACTATACCAAGAATAAAAATCACTTGTCAACATTTTATTTGTATAATTCTGGACGTCGATCCGCAAAAACTGGAATTCCTTTGCGTACTTCTTTAATTTTCTCGAATGTAAGCTCTCCAAATAGAATTGATTCTTCTTCATTTGCTTCTACAACAACTTCGCCCCAAGGATCGACAATTAAAGAATGGCCAGCAAACTCATTATTTGGATCCTTCCCTGCCCTATTACATGCTACAACATAACACTGATTTTCAACTGCTCTTGCTTGTAATAGTAAACGCCAATGCGCTAAACGAACTAATGGCCATTCAGCTACAACAAATAAAACTTTTGCACCTTTAGCAGTATGAACGCGCATCCACTCCGGAAAACGAATATCATAGCAAATGGTGCCGGCGCACTCTACATCATCTAACTTAAATTCACCAGTACGATTTCCAGCGATTAAATATTTATGTTCATCCATAAGCTGAAATAAATGCACTTTACTATATTCATTGACTAGTTCTCCTTTATTCGTTACAACATACATTGTATTTGTAACACCTTGTTCCGTTTGCCTTGCTATAGAACCACCAACAATATGTACACCATATTGTTTCGACCATTCTATCAACTTTTCTTTCGTTTCCAATCCATCCCTATCTGCAATTTCAGAGAGTCTCGTTAAATCATAACCTGTTGTCCATAGTTCTGGTAAAACAATAACATCTGGTCTTTCTTTCATCGCTTCACTTATTTTATTTTTAGCATTCTCAATATTTTTTTCTACATCTCCAAAGACAATATCCATTTGAATACATGCGACTTTCATTTTTTCAGCCCCATTCTTATTTTTTTCTTTACAAAATACTGGAAAGATTATATCATTTGTCACTAGAATTGTAACAACTTTCAAAAGAGGTGGAAAGTATGAAATCATTTCAACCTTCTGAGATAGTAACATCATTGCCAACACAATTTTTCGCTTCACTTGTTGCAAAAGTTAACAAAGTTGTAGCAGCTGGTCACGATGTTATTAATCTAGGTCAAGGTAATCCAGATCAACCAACACCGCAGCATATCGTAAAAGCTTTGCAAGATGCTGCAGAAAAGACCATTCATCATAAATATCCGCCATTTCGCGGACATGAAAGCTTAAAAGAAGCCGTGGCAACATTCTATCAACGTGAATATGATGTAGTAGTAAATCCGAAAACTGAAGTTGCTATATTGTTTGGTGGAAAGGCTGGATTAGTAGAATTACCAGTTTGCTTTACAAACCCTGGTGATACAATTCTCGTTCCCGATCCAGGCTATCCAGATTATTTATCAGGAGTTGCTTTAGCGAAAGCACAATTTGAAACAATGCCGCTTATTGCAGAAAATAAGTTTTTACCAGATTATACAAAAATTGACAACTCTATTGCCGAGCGTGCAAAATTAATGTTTTTAAACTATCCAAATAATCCGACCGGTGCTACTGCATCAAAAGATTTCTTTGATGAAACCATTCATTTTGCTAATAAACATAATATATTAGTCGTTCATGATTTTGCTTACGGTGCGATTGGATTCGATGGTCAAAAACCTGTTAGTTTCTTACAAGTAGATGGTGCCAAAGATACAGGAATCGAAATTTACACATTATCGAAAACTTTCAATATGGCTGGCTGGCGCATCGCTTTTGCGGTAGGGAATGAAAGTGTCATTGAAACAATTAACTTATTACAAGATCATATGTATGTTAGTATTTTTGGTGCCATTCAAGATGCTGCCCGCGAAGCACTATTAAGTTCACAGTCTTGCGTCATAGACCTTGTAAATAGTTACGAATCTCGAAGAAACGCTCTTATTTCAGCTTGTCACTCAATTGGTTGGAATGTAGACATTCCAACAGGGTCATTTTTTGCATGGCTTCCTGTTCCAAAAGGATATACTTCTGAGCAATTTTCTAATATTTTACTAGAAAAAGCACATGTCGCAGTTGCTCCTGGTGTTGGATTTGGTGAGCATGGTGAAGGGTACGTCCGCGTTGGTCTCTTGCATACAGAAGATAGATTACGAGAAGCCATTAATCGAATCGATAAATTAAATTTTTTCAAAAAGTAATTGACAACATGAAAAATATCTGACAAAATTCAGTTATCTTAAAAATTTAAACATTTCTAAATACTTCTTATCAAGAGCAGGTGGAGGGACGAGCCCGACGAAACCCGGCAACCGATCTACAATTGTAGACACGGTGCTAATTCTCGCAGCATTACGCTGACAGATAAGGAGCTGGTTGTAAAAAAACCTCTCCTTAGCTGAGAGGTTTTTTTATTTAACTAGGAGGTTATAACAATGAGCGGAATTATAGCGACATATTTAATCCATGATGATTCACATAACTTAGAAAAAAAAGCTGAACAAATTGCACTCGGTTTAACAATTGGCTCTTGGACTCATTTGCCGCATTTATTGCAAGAACAATTAAAACAACATAAAGGCAACGTCATTCATGTTGAGGAATTAGCTGAACATGAACATACCAATTCGTATTTACGTAAAAAAGTAACACGCGGGATTATTAAAATTGAATATCCGTTATTAAATTTCAGTCCAGATTTACCAGCTATTTTAACAACTACATTCGGAAAGCTATCCCTTGATGGCGAAGTAAAATTAATTGACTTAACTTTTTCAGACGAGTTAAAAAAACATTTTCCTGGTCCAAAATTCGGGATAGATGGTATTCGAAATCTTTTACAAGTACATGATCGTCCCCTTTTAATGAGTATTTTTAAAGGAATGATTGGACGAAATATTGGGTATTTAAAAACGCAATTACGCGATCAAGCAATTGGTGGTGTAGATATCGTAAAAGATGATGAAATATTATTTGAAAATGCATTAACACCACTTACGAAACGCATCATATCTGGAAAAGAAGTTTTACAATCCGTATATGAAACGTACGGACATAAAACGTTATATGCCGTAAATTTAACAGGACGAACTTTTGATTTAAAAGAAAATGCGAAACGTGCAGTGCAAGCTGGAGCCGATATTCTATTATTTAACGTATTCTCTTACGGACTAGATGTACTACAATCACTTGCAGAAGATGATGAAATCCCAGTTCCTATTATGGCACATCCTGCTGTAAGTGGTGCTTATTCAGCATCCAAGTTATATGGAGTTTCATCACCATTATTACTTGGAAAGCTACTACGTTATGCTGGGGCTGACTTTTCATTATTCCCATCTCCATACGGAAGTGTTGCGCTAGAAAAAGAGGAGGCTCTTGCTATCTCAAAATATTTAACTGAAGACGATGTATTTTTCAAGAAGAGCTTTTCTGTTCCGTCTGCTGGTATTCATCCTGGTTTCGTTCCCTTTATTGTACGAGATTTCGGTAAAGATGTTGTTATTAATGCTGGTGGCGGAATACATGGACATCCAAATGGGGCGCAGGGCGGCGGTAAAGCTTTCCGTGCTGCAATTGATGCTACTTTGCAAAATAAACCACTCCATGAAGTAGATGACATAAATTTGCATAGCGCACTACAAATATGGGGAAATCCCTCTCATGAGGTGAAATTATGAGTATTCAAGTATTTTGTGATTTCGATGGCACGATTACAAATAATGATAACATTATGTCCATTATGGAAAAATTCGCACCACCAGAAGCTGAAGAAGTAAAGAATAAAATTTTATCACAAGAGCTATCTATTCAAGAAGGTGTTTCTCAATTATTTCAATTCATACCTACTAATCTGCACGATGAAATTATTCAATTTTTAATAGAGACTGCTGAAATTCGTAACGGTTTTCATGAATTTATACAATTTGTAAATGAAAACAATATTTCCTTTTATGTTATATCAGGTGGAATGGATTTCTTCGTCTATCCACTCTTACAAGGACTCATTCCAAAAGAGCAAATTTACTGTAATGAAACAGATTTTTCAAATGAATACATTACGGTGAATTGGCCTCATCCTTGTGATCGTCTTTGTCAAAATCATTGCGGATTATGTAAATCATCACTCATCCGTAAATTGAGTGATACGAATGACTTCCATATTGTAATTGGAGATTCAATTACCGATTTACAAGCTGCGAAACAAGCGGATAAAGTGTTCGCTCGTGATTTCCTTATTACAAAATGCGAAGAAAATCATATTTCTTATACAGCATTTGAAACGTTTCACGATGTTCAAACTGAATTAAAACATTTGTTGGAGGTGAAATTATGAAACAACTTTTTCGTCAATGGTATGACTTAAGCGAGATAAAAAAAGAATTAACAACACGAAATTGGTTTCCAGCAACGAGTGGTAATATTTCTATAAAGGTTAGTCATGAACCACTCACTTTTCTCATTACAGCAAGCGGTAAAGATAAAACAAAAACGACTCCAGATGACTTTCTACTAGTAGATCATCTAGGGGTTCCCGTATTAGAGACTGAATTACGCCCTTCAGCAGAAACAATCTTGCATACACATATTTATAACAATACGAATGCTGGGTGTGTCCTTCATGTTCATACAACTGATAACAATGTTATCACAAATTTATATAGTGATGCAGTCACACTTCAAAATCAAGAAATTATTAAAGCTCTCGATATTTGGGAAGAAGATGCAACAATTCACATTCCTATTATCGAAAACCATGCTCATATCCCAACGCTTGGAGAAAACTTCCGCAAGCATATACAGGGAGATTCGGGGGCAGTATTAATCCGTAACCATGGTATTACCGTATGGGGCCGAGATAGCTTTGATGCAAAGAAAAGATTAGAAGCTTATGAGTTTTTATTCCAATTTCATATAAAACTATTATCAATTCAAGGAGGCGTTTCTAATGGCGCAAATTCGTATTCATGAAGTAAATACTCGCATTGAAAATGAAGTGGAAGTATCTAAATTTCTACAAGAGGAAGGCGTTTTATATGAGAAATGGAATATTTCCAAACTTCCTACTCATTTAAAAGAAAATTACTCATTAACAGATGAAAACAAAGCTGAAATATTAGCTGTGTTTTCAAAAGAAATTGCTGATGTTTCAGCACGCCGAGGTTATAAAGCACATGATGTAATTTCACTTTCAAATAGCACACCTAACCTTGACGAATTATTAATTAATTTTCAAAAAGAACACCATCATACTGATGATGAAGTTCGCTTTATTGTTAGTGGTCATGGCATCTTTGCCATTGAAGGAAAAGATGGGACATTCTTTGACGTTGAACTTGAGCCAGGCGATCTCATATCTGTTCCTGAAAATGCAAGACATTATTTTACCTTGCAAGATGATCGTCAAGTTGTAGCTATTCGTATTTTTGTTACAACTGAAGGTTGGGTTCCAATCTATTAAGGTAGTTAGTTGAATAAAAGGTCTTGGACCCCCTTTTCCAACCTTTTATTCACTCTACATATATACATCCTCCTATGGAACAGGCTTATTTCATTTTGAAATAAGCCTGATTTTTTATGGTTCTAACCGTATTATTCCTTCTTTTCAGTACAATCTCTCCCTTCAATTTTTCAAGTATATTTATTAATACTTTTTGAACATTTATTGAACTTTTTTTGAATTTTTTCTGAAAATTCTGTTTTATATATGATATACTACAATTAACTAAGAAGGAAAAAATATCGCAAACAGAGGGGGATAATCATGAGTTTACTTATCGCACTTATACTAGGGGTTACGTGTGGAGCACTTCCTATTATTCTAGGAGCTATTATGGAAGAATTAGAAGTTGGTGTTTTAGGTTTTGTTGCATCTTGTGTAAGCGCTTTATTTTTCGGGTTGTTCGGTGCTATTCCTGTTTCAATTCTGTGTGCATTTTATATAATACGCCATGCTCGTACAAAACAATTTGGTCCTAATCACATCGCGCAAGTTATTCCATTCCCAATGGAACGATGCCGCCGGGCTTCTAGCTTATAATTACAAAATTAAAAATAAAAGTCCTCAAATGAGGACTTTTATTTTTTTTCTTCTAGAAATTGAAACAATTCTTGTAGGTGCAAAGCGTCTTCACTATAGCTAACAGATACATGATATATGCCATCAATCTCCGCTTCCATGTAAAGGTCAACTCCATCTCGATCATATTTCAATGCCAAATAAAATTCCATTTCTTCTAGCATCTTTTTTGAAGTTCGAATAACGTAATGCCCTTTCTCATCTCTTCCATATTCGAAATTCGGTTCAAAATCATATTTTTGTTTAAAAGCTTCTTTTTGTTTTTCATTAATTTGTATACATGTTGCTCTTTGTACAGTATCAATCATCTCATCAAATTTTTGAAGATCCATCTCATTTACCCCCTTACATATTTTTTGTATAACACTTGTGTTCCGCTATTTTCTTCCCCATCTTTTATTAGCTCTTCATACAATTCCTTCGCCAAACTTAAACCTGGTACTGGTAATTGTAATCTTTCAGCCTCATCTAACGCGATCTTCATATCTTTCATAAAATGCTTTACATAAAAACCTGGTTCAAAATCTCCCTTTAACATTCGAGGAGCTAAATTACTTAATGACCAGCTACCTGCTGCTCCCGTTGAAATACTCTCCAATACTTTATCAGGATCTAATCCAGCCTTTTTTGCATAAGCAACAGCTTCACATACTCCAATCATATTAGAAGCAATCGCAATTTGATTGCACATTTTTGTATGTTGTCCACTTCCAGCAGGCCCTTGCAACTGAATATTTGTTCCTAGTTTTTCAAATAACGGTAAACATCTATCATATATTTCTTTCTCTCCACCGACCATAATTGCGAGTCTTGCTTCTTTCGCACCAACGTCTCCTCCAGATACAGGTGCATCTAACGTATATACATTCTTACTTTTACCGGCTTCATTAATACGTTTTGCCAATGTTGGTGTAGATGTCGTGAAATCAATTGCGATCGTACCTTCATTTGCATTCTCCAAAATTCCATCTATCCCAAAGTACACTTCTTCTACATCATGTGGATACCCAACCATAGTCATTACAACATCAACTTGCTTTACTAACTCTTTCGGTGTATCACACCAATTTGCACCATCTTGTACTAAAGAGTCTGTTTTCGATTTTGTTCTATTATATACATATACTGTATGACCGTCTTGCATGAAATGACGCACCATACTTTTTCCCATTACACCAATACCAATGAAACCAATTGATACATTTTTATGTTTCATTTTCTCATCCCCTTTGTTCTAATAAATCACTTACCATCTTTCGGAAATCTTTATTGAAGTCATCATCCATACTATTTTTCACATTTGAAAATAAAATAACAAAAGTCCCTTTTTCTTTATTAAAATTATTGAAAGTGTTCCAACCAGATAGTACACCATGATTATGAAAATAATCCGGATATATGTAAAAACTAAATGCATATTTTCGTTCTGGTGAAGGTGAAAACATCGCTTGTATACTTTGTTCAGAAAGAAGTTTTCCATTTATAATTGCTTCGTCTAATTTCTTCATATCTCCAACTGTCGTATACATCTCACCACAACCATATAGCCAATCCATGCCTACCTTCTGCGCCGGTACAAGCTCTTGATTTTTTTTCACATAACCCTTTGTAAAATTTTTATCTCCAGGTACCATATTTCCCATACCAGATTCATACATATCTGCTTTTGTAAATATATTTTCTTTTATATAATCTCCTAAAGGTTTTTTCGATATATGTTCTATTATATAGGCAAGCACCATATAATTATAATCTGTATATCTCCAACCTGTTCCTGCAGGAAATTCTAAATTTTGACGTCCAATCCAATTAATTAACTGTAAACGGGAAGCAGCATTAACATTGCCTTTTGCGTGTTCAGGTAAACCAGAGGTATGCGTTAATAAATGATATAACGTAATATTTTTATTCTCCGGAAATGAAGGAATATATTTATTTACATTATCTTGAATATTTAGCTTACCTTGATCCTGCAGTTGTAAAATAGATGTAGCCACAACTGTTTTCGTAATAGAACCGATACGATATTTTGTGTGAGGCGTATTTTCTATTTTATTTTGAACATCAGCATACCCATATCCTTTATTCAATATAACATGCTCTTTATCTGTTACCAAAACTGTTCCATTGAATTGCTTTCCGGCTAAATATTGATCTAATTTTTGAGATATGCTAGCGTAATCAATTTGCTTTTCTTTTTCTTCTTCTATATTCTCTTGTACTTCTGATTCAACAGCAGGATTCACCTTAGTTGTTAATTCTTTATTTTCCTTTATATTAGAATTATAGAGAAAATAGTATACTCCTCCACAAACTAAAGCACATATTGAAACTATCATCATTATTTTTTTTTTTATCATTTTGTTCCTCCATAATTCCTTCGTTCAAAATCCCCCCTACACTCTATTATCAAGTAATAAAAAAAAATCGCAACAATTTGTTGCGAAAAATCACTTTTTTTCTTTTCTATATACACACACTTGATTTTTCCCATTTTTTTTCGCTTCATATAATGCAATATCCGCTCGTTGCATTAATTCTTCTCTTGTAATCCCTTTTTCATATAATGCAACTCCAAAGCTCGCTGTTAATTTCGAAATTCCTGAGAATTGCTTTGTTTCAATGAAAAATCGTAATGATTCCGCAACTTGAAATGCTTCTTTTTCTACTGTATTCGTTACTAAAATAATAAATTCTTCTCCTCCCCACCTAGCAAATACATGTTGCTGCTCCACTTTAGATTTCATGAGCTCTGCAAGCTCAATTAATGCTAAGTCACCAAAATCATGGCCATACGTGTCATTTACTGCTTTAAAATTATCTATATCAAATAAAATAAGTGCTATGTTTTCATTATTACGCATCGCATTATCCCATTCTGCCTCGAGTATTTGTTGGAATTTCAAACGATTATAAATCTCTGTTAACGAATCTATCATAGCAAGTCTTTCTTGTTCTTGATAGATTTCATCTAATTCGGTAATCTCTGTACACTTCACAATAAATCTTGATAAATCTTCTGGCAATGGTGTCGCACGCAATAAAAAAGTTGACACTTCCCCTTCATAGTTGGACATCTTAATTCTTCTATCGTATGATAATGTATCATCTAACCATGTTATATCATGAGTTGTTGAATAGTATCCATTTTCTCTAATAAGATGTTCAGCAAATACTAAATGTTGCTCACGATAAGCAAACAAATTTTCATATCCGAAAAACTCTAAAAAATTTGTATTACAATCAACAATCTCATCGTCTTCTACTATAAATAATAGATCATTTCGAAAATCAAACATCGTTTGAAGTAGTTCTTGTTGCAAACTTACTTGCCGCACTAAAGAAAGCTGATATAAACTTTTATTTACTTCCTCTAACACCATTTGCGGAGTCACAGGGGCTATCACAATATTACGTATTCCTAACGTAAGCACCTCTGCAAACTCGCTTGTTATTTGTTGATCCCAAATGACAATAAATGTACTCTGTGGATTATACATATTCTTTATATATTTTATTTGAGAAAAATCTGTTACATACATAATTACAATATGTGGTTTAGTCCTCTGAAATAATACTTCTCCTTCTTCAAAACTATTTGCTATAAACATACATTTTGGATGGATATTTTCTATCGTTTGTTGATGTGTGCATCCATTTTCTATATAAAGGACATTTAACTGAAGATCTTGTAATACATTTTGGAAAACCGTATTCTCTAATAAAAAATGTAGTATGTTCATCACTAGTCTTCACTCACTTCATATATCTTGTTCTACAGAATTCCTCACAAACATTTTATAAAAAACTGTTCTCTAAAAACTTTAATGAGTGAGGGATACATGTTAACAAGCTAATTGAGAATGTTATCTTTGCTTTTTCACTCTATAAATTCCTTTTTTAGTGTATGATTATAGGAATTGTATCGTTTGTATGAATGCCCTAGCTTCCGCTTGAAAACTTGACAATTAAAATAAAGATATTATATTCTTAAATTCGATAACTTACAAAATGTAAGTAGAATATATTACATGTATTTTTTTCATAATTTGATATGTAATTTGGAGGATATATAATGACAAACGAAAACTTTTTTAATGTTTTATATGAACGCACATCTACACGTGCATTCAACCCAGAGAAAGAAATTTCATCTACAGAGTTACACGAGATTTTAAAGGGAGCTGCTCAAGCACCTTCCGCTTGGAATTTACAGCATTGGAAATTCCTTGTATTCCAAGGTGAAGATGTACAGAAACGATTACATCCAATTGCTTATAACCAACAACAAATTCTTGATGCTTCTGCTGTAGTCGCTATTTTAGGTGATTTAGAAGCTTATAAAAACGTTGAACCCGTTTATGGTCCAATTGTAGAACAAGGATTTATGAAAGAAGAAGCAAAAGAACGCTTAGCTAAAAATATTGAGTCTGCATATGCCCGTGAGCAATTCCCAAGAGATGCAGCCTTTTCAAATGCATCTTTAGCAGCAATGCAACTTATGCTTGCAGCTAAAGCAACTGGCTGGGATACTTGTGCGATTGGTGGTTTCAACCCACAAGCACTTACAGAAGAATTCAATGTTTCATCTCGCTACGTACCAATTATGCTTATTACAATTGGGGAATCAACTTTAAAAGGCCATCCTGCACCACGAATGAGCGTAGAACAAGTGAGTGAATGGGCAAAATAATAAAGCGAAACTTGAATCAGTGTGAGGGTCTTACTGCCCTTTCATACGAATAAAAAAGAAACGAAGGTAATTTCATTACCTTCGTTTCTTTTTTATTCTGTCACACATCCGTAATACTAAAATGTATGATTCGACATCCACACATAAAAAACAGTAAATTTCATGCTATTCACATACATATAAATGACGTTTCGTGTCGAATTTTGTTAAAGCATCGAAATATAACCGTGTGTTTTTGTTACAATTATGATACAATGATAACAAATAGATAACAAGAGAGGGATTTTCATTGAGTTCATACGGAAGCTTTATTGCACTTTTATGTTACATAGTAACTGTACTGCTTCTATATTTTATTGGCGATGCTGCAAATATTTCAGTTTTACAATTTCCAAAAGAAGAAGCATTCCAATTAGAATCAGAAAAACATACTGCACGATCCATTGTACCGCTACTGTTAGCTCTTCCTGTATATATCATCGTTTTATATAAAAGCAAAAAAGTGTAAAGGCTACCTATTTCATTCATTTCGGTGGTCTTTACACTTTTTTGTGATATCTATCCTATTTTAAACATCATTCCGTAATAAACACCCAGCTAGTCTTTTAAAATGAGAAATTCCCCTAGAAAAAATTCCACTCTCTGTCCAGTCACTCACTACCGAACTTACATAGATTATAAGTGTGAAGGGGGTGATGAGGATTATGTTTGGATCATTTGGATGCTGTGATAACTTTAGAGACTGTCATCATCATGAAAGAGAGTGCAGACATCATGAGAAAGAGAAAGAGAAAGAAGTAGTTAGACCACAACAACCAGCTGTATGTAACGTACTTGCTAGCATTTCAGTTGGAACAGAGCTTTCTCTATTAAGCGTTAAAGGTGTTGGATCTTTCAACAATGTAATTTTTGAAGGTTTCTGTAACGGTGTTGCTCTTTTCTCTGCTTTAGCTCGTAATAACAATGACAAAGATAACAAAGATAACAATAAAGACGATAAGCACAATCAAAACCGAAATACTTTTACTGGTATTTTACGTGTATGCCCAGCTGATATCGTTGCTATCGCTATCTAATTTTGTTCCTTATCTTCAAAAGTAAGAAAATAAGTTTTACTTTTCTCATAGAAAAAACCTGAGACCGATTTCAAATCGACTCAGGTTTTTTTATTGATTATATACTTTTAACTAGTTCAACAACTTCTTCAGCAGTTGACATCATTAATGCTTTTTCTGCTAATGTTTCCATTTCTGCTTTTGACAACTTGCTTAGTTGTGTTCTTGCAGGAAGAATAGATGTTGCACTCATACTGAACTCATCTAAACCTAATCCTAATAATAATGGGATCGCAAGTGAATCTCCCGCCATCTCACCACACATACCAGCCCATTTGCCTTCTTTATGAGCAGCATCGATAACCATTTTTACAAGACGTAAAATAGATGGGTTATATGGTTGGTATAAGTAAGATACTTGTTCGTTCATACGGTCTGCAGCCATTGTGTATTGAATTAAGTCGTTTGTTCCGATAGAGAAGAAATCAACTTCTTTTGCAAATTGATCTGCTAATACTGCTGAAGCTGGGATTTCAACCATCATACCAACTTCAATAGAATCAGAAACAGTTGTACCCGCTTCTACAAGTTTTGCTTTCTCTTCTAATAAGATCGCTTTCGCTTGACGGAACTCATCAAGAGTTGCAATCATTGGGAACATAATTTTTAAGTTACCGTATACGCTAGCACGAAGTAATGCACGAAGTTGTGTACGGAACACATCTTGCTCATCAAGACATAAGCGAATTGCACGGTATCCTAAGAATGGGTTCATTTCTTTTGGTAAATGTAAGTATGGAAGCTCTTTATCTCCACCGATGTCAAGTGTACGAACAACAACAGGTTGACCTTCTTTTACACCTTCAAGAACTGCTTTATACGCTTCGAACTGCTCTTCTTCTGTTGGAAGATTGTCACGGCCCATGTATAAGAATTCTGTACGGTATAAACCAACGCCTTCTCCGCCATTATCGATAATACCTTGTACATCATTTGGTGTTCCGATATTTGCAACAAGCTCAACGTGATGTCCATCACTTGTTACAGTAGCTTGATCTTTTAATTTTGCCCATTCAGCTTTTTGCTCTTCAAATTTCGCTTTCTTTTCTTCAAACGAGCGAAGAGTTTCTTCTGATGGATTAACAATTACTTCTCCATCTAAACCATCGATGATTACGATATCGCCGTTTTGGATTTTCTCCATAACAACTTTCGTACCAACAACAGCTGGAATTTCCATAGAGCGAGCCATAATTGCAGAGTGAGATGTACGTCCACCGATATCAGTTGTAAAACCTTTTGCATACTTACGGTTTAACTGAGCTGTATCAGATGGTGTTAAATCTTCAGCAATAATGATTACTTCTTCAGAAATTGTACCAGGATTTGAGAAGTTAATGCCTAGTAAATGTGCAAGAACACGTTTTGTTACGTCACGAATGTCCGCAGCACGTTCTTTCATATATTCGTTATCCATGTTTTCAAACATAGAAATAAACATTGATGCAACTTCATCCATTGCAAATTCAGCATTTACTTTTTCACTATTTACTTTATCTTTTACTGGGTTTACTAGTTCTGGATCATTTAACACTAATAAATGTGCTTCAAAGATCGCAGCTTTGTCAGCACCTAGCTCAGCAAAAGCGTGGTCTTTAATAGCTTCTAATTCAGTTTTTGCTTTCTCAAGCGCAGCTTCTAAGCGTGCAATTTCTGCAGCTTCGTTTGTAATTGATTTCTTTTCGATGTTAAATTCAGGATTTTCAAGTCTGAAAGCCTTTGCAATAGCAATCCCACTTGATGCAGCGATCCCTTGAATGTTAAGAGTCATTATTCTCCTAATCCTTCGTTTTTCATAGTTTCTTCGATAGCTGCTAGTGCTTGAGCTGCATCATCACCATTTGCAGTGATTTTAATTTCCGCGCCTTGTTGAATACCTAAAGACATAACGCCCATGATTGATTTTAAGTTAACGTTCTTTCCGTTATACTCTAAGTTAATGTCAGAACCAAATTTGCTTGCAGTGTTTACAAGTAGAGTTGCTGGACGAGCATGAATTCCTGAGTCGCTAGTTACTTTAAAGATTTTTTCCATGATAATTTATCTCCTTTAAATTACAGTATTTTTTTAGTTGTATAGACGTGAGTACTACATCATCTATTGTATATAATAGGCGATGTTCGGTCAACCACATCACCTATTATAATTATAAACATTTTGCGTCAAATTCCTACTGAATGTCAATAATAGCGTTTTCGCCCTTCTTAACATTTCCATCTTTTTTCAATTCGACTTGCTGCCCTTGCTGTAAATTCGTAAATACAATTGGTGTAATGATAGATGGTGCATTTTCTTTTACAAATGCAAGATCTACTTTTAATAATGGTTGTCCTTGTTTCACTTTGTCACCTTGCGCTACAAGTGCTTCAAAACCTTCACCATTTAATTTTACAGTATCAATACCGAAGTGGATTAAAATTTCTTTTCCACCTTCAGATTGAATACCAATTGCATGCTTTGTAGGGAATACGTTGACAATTTCACCATTAACTGGAGAAACTACTGTTCCTTCTGTTGGCTCAATTGCAAATCCATCTCCCATCATTTTTCCTGAGAATACTTGATCCGGCACTTCTGTAATAGGTAGGATTTTCCCTTCAATTGGTGAAACGATTGTTTCGTTTTCATCAACTTTTTGAGGAGCTTCTTCTACTTTTACAGGCTCTGCTTTTTCAACATGAGGTGTACGACCTGACATAATATCATGAATTTGTGATTTTAATGTGTCAGATTTCGGTCCAAAAATAGCTTGAATGTTATTTCCAACTTCAAGTACACCAGCTGCTCCAAGTTCTTTCAAGCGATCTTTATTTACATTCTTTTGTTCGTTAACTTGAACACGTAAACGAGTAATACAAGCGTCTAAAGAAGCAATGTTTTCTTTACCACCAAGTGCTACTAATACTTCACGAGGAAGTTCACCAGCTTCTGCTTTTCCTGTACCTTCATTCCCATTTGCAACTTCACGGCCAGGTGTTTTTAAATCCCATTTACGGATTGCAAATCGGAATCCGAAGTAGTAAATAACCGCTAGTACAAGACCAACAATAATTACCCACCACCATGCCGTACGGCCTGGTAGTACACCGAATAATAGGAAGTCGATTAAACCACCAGAGAATGTCATACCAATTTTAACACCTAAAATTTGCATTGTCATAAATGATAGACCAGCGAATACAGCGTGAATTCCGAATAATACTGGTGCTACGAATAAGAATGAAAATTCAAGTGGCTCTGTAATACCTGTTAAGAAAGATGTTAATGCAGCAGAACCTAAAATACCAGCTGCTAATTTTTTATTTTCTGGACGTGCTTCATGGTACATTGCTAAAGCTGCCGCTGGAAGACCGAACATCATGAACGGATACTTACCAGTTGTAAATGTACCTGCTGTTAATTCTACACCGTCTTTTAACTGTGCCATAAAGATTTTTTGGTCACCACGAATTAATTCGCCAGCCGCATTTGTATACTGACCGAATTCGAACCAGAACGGTGAATAGAAAATGTGATGTAATCCAAATGGAATTAGTGAACGTTCAATTAAACCGAAAATAAATGCTGCTAACGTTCTATTTGCATCAATCATTTGATGTGAGAACGTGTTTAAGCCACCTTGAATGTATGGCCAAACGAAGCACATGATAATACCTACTATTAAAGAGAATGTTGCAGTTGCGATCGGTACGAAACGCTTACCTGCAAAGAAACCTAAGTATGATGGTAATTCAATGTTGAAGTATTTATTATAGCAATATGCCGCTACTATCCCGACGATAATACCACCAAACACTCCAGTTTGTAGCGTTGGAATTCCTAATACGTTTGCATACGCTGGATCTGCAAATCCAACTTTTACTGGGTCTGCTCCAGAACTTGTTACTTTCACTAGCTTATCTACTTCTAAGAACACACTCATCGTTTTGTTCATAATTAAGTAGCCAACGAATGCTGCTAAACCAGCTACTCCGTCTCCACCAGCTAAGCCAATTGCTACCCCAACTGCGAATAGTAATGCAAGGTTAGCGAAAATAATATCACCAGATTGTTCCATAATTTTTGCTACCATTACGAACCAATCTGCTTTTAAAGCAGGAATAACATTTGTTAACTGTGGATTTTGAAATGCATTACCAAATCCAAGTAAAATACCTGCTGCCGGTAAAATCGCTACTGGAAGCATAAGCGCTTTTCCGACTTTTTGAAGAACACCAAAGATCTTCTTAAACATGGAAACCCTTCCTCTCTTATCTATATTGATACCTTCCGACAAACGCCAAAAAGGCATGAGGAAAAAAAGATAGAACGATAGCTATACAAAGGGTAGTATATCCCTTTCTCTAGCTTACATTCCTTACTTTTCTCCACTCATGCCTGATCGAATCAGTAACACGTGTCAAAAATAGGTTTACGTATAAGTTCACTATAATTAAGGCAAACGTTTTCGTTTTATACCTTAATGTGTTTGTCGAAATTTGTATAACTTTGCAATAGTTATTATACATAACTATTGTAAGCGATTCAATGATTTTTTTTAACGTTTTCATTTTCGACAAAAATATATGTCATTTTACACATGCTCTGCCTTCACTAAGCGCTGCAGGTGCATCGTTAAATATATACTCTCTGCTTCATAAACAGGAAGTTGCAATTCTTTTTGCATAACCTTAACTAGCTTCCAAGCTAAATTATAACAGACAGGATATTCCGCCTTTAATAAATCAGCAAAACTTTGCGATTCCTCTACTTTTTCTCCTTTTTCACCCTCTCAATAGCATATTGAAGATGACGAATAAGGCGTAAATAGTGAATACTTTCTTGGTCTAATGTAATTTGTAAGTTCGTCTCAATTAAAGATACAAGCTGTGCGATGAGACGGGAGTTTTGATTAACTGAAGATAAATCTGAATTTGTAAGTGAACTGTAAATATGCAGTGCAATAAACCCGATTTCTCCTTCTGGCAATGTAATTTGCAAACGAGAATTTAAAAGGTTTACAACACCTTCAGCAATTTTATATTCCTCTGGATAGAGCATTTTCGTTTCAACTAAAAAAGGATTATCAATTGTAAACCCTTGTTTTAAACGCTTAATTGCAAAAGAAATATGATCTGTTAAAGCGATATGAATATGTTCATTCAATGGGGATTTTGCTTTTTCTTGAATATAGAACATAATATCATTCATTAATTCAATTAATTTTTCACTCACATGCGGAACTAGCAGTTTGTATTGTTCACGATCACGTTCATTTTTTAGAACAAACATTTTTTCAATTTGTTCTTGCTCCAATACATCTTTCGCTTTTTTCCCAAATCCAATTCCTTTACCAATCACTACTACTTCCTCATGTTCAGGATGGCTAGCAATGATGACATTATTATTTAAAACTTTTTTAATTTCTAGATAATTACTCATATAACACCACCCTCGTACTTAAATAGCCTGCTTTTATGTTACAGAATATTCTTCTTTGTCGTCAATGTAAAACATCTACCATTTCATAAAAATTCATTTTTTAGACATGTTTATATATGATGCGTATAATGTAAGAGCAACTGTACATAGAAAGGAGATAACAACATGATTAAAATGTTTGTAAGTGATATCGACGGTACAATGATGCAACACGGAGGTTTAATTGACGAACAGGATATTGTAGCACTTCGTAGTCTTGCTGAACAAAATGTGATTCTTTGTTTCGCTTCTGGCCGACTTGATAATGAAATTGCAGACTTAATGAAAGCTGTAAATACAAATTTCCACCGCATTAGTGTTAATGGTGTTTTTGTATATACAAATGAAAATAAGCAGCTATTATCTGCAACTTTTGATTCCAGCATTCTTCCTGAATTGTTACACATGACGAATGAAGATCCTTATTTCCGTTATGTTAGTGATGAACATAATTACTACATTGAAGAAAAAACACCGTTTATTCACGAACTTGAGCAACAAGTAACGATGACTTCTGTCGAAGAACCAAATTTATTACAGAAAATAGATGATACAATTTTCCCGAATAAAATTTCTGTCGGTGGCACAAAGGAGAGCTTACAACTCCTTCAGAAAAAAATTGATGAAAAATTTCATGGAAAAGTTAGTACGTTCATTTCAGCAGAACAATGCTTAGATGTAATGCCACCTAATATTAGTAAAGGTTCTGCTATTTCTGTTTTATTAAAAGAGTTTCAATTACAACCAGAGGAAGTTGCTTGCATAGGGGATTCTTATAATGATATTCCAATGTTTGCTCTAACTCCTCACAGTTTTGCTATGGCTCAAGCAGATGACGCAGTAAAAGAACACGCTCACTATGTAGTAAATACAGTTAAAGATGCTGTTAACCACGTAATTGCTCATAATAAAAATACGACTCACTCCTTGTAAGGATGAGTCGTATTTTTTCTTTACATGTTAAACAATTTGACATTTACTGTACTTCACAAACTGAAATATATTATTTGTTACGTGCGATGTTTGTAATAAACTTATAACGATCTCCACGATAAATACATTTCACATACTCTAACGGTACTTCACCTTCTGAATATGACCATTGACGCATGACAAGCACTGGCGCCTTTTTAGGAATATGCAGATGTTCCGCTTCATTATCCGTTGCAATTGAAGCTTCAATTGATTGAGTAGCGCTAACAAGTTTGAAGCCCAGTTTTTTCTCTAAATGTTCATATAAAGATTGTTGCAATATTTCTTCGTTAATATCTTTTACAAGAGCTGGCGACAAATATGTCGTCTCAAAAGCAATCGGTTCATCGTCAGCTAAGCGAATACGCCTCACTTCATAAACCGACTCTCCCTCCTGTATTCTCAGCCGGTCTGCTATTTTCACAGTAGCTGGAACTAGGCGGAAACTTAATAATTGACTACTTGGGTTCATCCCACGAGAAATCATATCTTCCGTGAATCCTGTCATTCCTTGCAGTTTTTGTTCCACTTTCGGAAGTTGGACAAACGTACCGATTCCACGTTTCCGATATAAATAACCTTGTTCCACTAAATTATTAATCGCCTGTCTGATTGTCATACGACTCACTTCGAACTTATCGCAAAGTTCATTCTCAGATGGGATTTTATCTCCCGGCTTCCATTCGCCGTCCTCAATTAGCTGTTTCACCCACTCTTGAATCTGATAATAGATCGGAAATGGTGAATACTTGTCGATGTTCATCAGCAATCGCCTCACTGCATAAAGATAGAGCTTCTTGATCAGCGATTACGGTTACATTCGGATGACGTTGTAAAACTGTAGCAGGACACGCTTCACTATATGCACCTTGCAATAATTCTTTAACAGCTTCTGCCTTTTTAGAACCCATAGCAACAAGTAGAATTTGTTTCGCTTTCATAATGCTTCCAATTCCCATTGTAATTGCATGAGTTGGCACATCTTCTTCTTTTTCGAAGAAGCGAAGGTTTGCTTGGCGTGTAGATTCTGTTAATTCAACAATGTTTGTTGGAGAATTAAACGGTGTTCCTGGTTCGTTAAATCCGATGTGACCGTTTTCACCGATTCCAAGAATCTGTAGGTCAACTGGGTTAGCAGCTAGAATGCCCTCGTAACGTTTGCACTCTTCCTCTAAATCACTTGCCATCCCGTTTGGTACATAAGTTTGTTTAAATGGAAGATGATCAAACAACTGTTCTTGCATGAAATAGTGATAGCTGTTTTTATCTTCATGTGGTAAATTTACGTACTCATCTAAGTTTACAGTGGTTACACGGCTTGTATCAAGTTTATTTTTTCGCATTTCTGCATAAATACCTAATGGAGAGCTTCCTGTAGCCATTCCTAATGTTGGATTTTCTTTTGTTTTTACAACTTCTTCAATTAATTTATAACCTGCTTCTGCTAGTTCTTCTGGAGTTTTTACAACAAGAATATTCATTTCATTACTTCCCTTCCTTCATATGAATTCCTAAACGAACCGTATCATATACATGTAAATCTTCATTCATCACAACAAAGTCTGCATCTTTTCCTACCGCTAATGCACCTTTATTATTTAATCCAAACTCTTCTGCTTGGTTCACTGATGTCATTAGTACTGCATCTTCGATTGAACAACCTGTAAATTCAATTACATTTCGGAAAGCTTGATCCATTTTTAGAATACTACCAGCTAACGTTCCATCTTCTAATCGAGCACTACCCTCTTTTACATGTACTGGCTGTCCGCCAAGCTCATATAATCCATCTTCAAGACCTTTTGCACGCATTGCGTCAGTAATAACACTTACTTTTTTCGGTCCTTTTAATTTATATGCTAATTTCACCATATCTGGGTGAATGTGAATACCATCTGTAATTACTTCAACCATTACATCTGGATTTAATAACACATGACCAACAACTCCTGGTTCACGGTGATGTAATCCACGCATTTGATTATATAAATGCGTTGCATGTGTAATGTTTCTATTTTTTAGTTGCGCATCAATTGCATCTGTATGCCCCATTGTGCCGACAACACCAGTTTCAGCAAGATACTGCTCAAACTCTAACGCTCCTTCTTCTTCAGGTGCGTATGTTACTAATTTAATTAAATTTCCGCTTGCTTCCTGCCATTGTTTAAATTGTTCAATATTCGCAGGAACAATATGTTCAAGTGGTTGTGCACCTGCACGTTTTTTTGAAACATACGGTCCTTCTAAGTGAATATATTCGAAATGCGCTCCTTTTTCTTTCGCTTCCTTCGCAGCATGTAGTGCTGCTTCAATTGCTTCTGGAGCTTGTGTCATTGTTGTTGGGAAGTAAGTTGTAACTCCTTCTTTTAACATTTCTTTCCCTAGAGTTACTAACCCATCGCTATTTGCATCCATCGCATCAATATCGTATCCACCATGAATATGAACATCAATCATACCTGGAATCACAATTTTCCCTGCCGCATCTAAAACAGTTTCATTTTCTTGTGATACATATTGAGCCATCAAACCAATTTCTTTAATTGTTTCTGCGTAACGAATAAATCCGTTTTCTACTACTTCTTGACCTGTATAAATTTTGGCATTGATGACAACTTGCGTTTTCATTTTCATCGATCCTTTCCCATGAAATACCTACTTGTTATTATTACCTTATTCGCCTAATTCCATCTTAATATATGCACGAGTAGTTGTCTATACATTCTAATGAAATTTCCTCTTTGCTTAACAAAAAGGAAGCTTAGTACGTCTCTCGCAATTATAATATATGTTATTCATTTTTTCCAAAAAGGAACTATATCATCTAACGTATGAATCACTTAAGTAATGGCATTAATCCGCTAGACCCTATTGTAATATGTTCGCCGTCTGTTTCTATTTCTACCGTACGTCTATTTGTTCCATACATCATTATACCACGCCGTTTTAATCGTCTCACTACACTTTGATGCGGATGCCCATACGGATTTTTGCTACCATAAGAAAGAATCGCGAACTGTGGTTCTACCTTCTTTATAAACCTTTCACTTGTTGAAGTATATGAGCCATGATGTCCCACCTTTAGCACATCTGCATGTACATCAAATTGCTTTAATATTTCAGTTTCCGTCCGCACATCAGCATCACCCATTAGTAAAAAATCTGCCTTACCATACCGAACCTTTAATACAATTGAAGATTCATTATTTTCATCTTTGGACTTCCCATTGTTTAATACTTGTATGGAAACATGCGGATCTAGCGGTATGTATTGGCCCTCTTTTACTGAAATGAAAGGGATTCCCCTTTTCTTTATATGATTTCGATACGTATGATAAGTGAGAGAACTATATGTTTTTCCACTATCTAATATAAGTGATACCGGCATTTGCTCTACAATCGGAATGAGCCCTCCAATATGATCCATATCAGGATGAGTACTGACGATAGCATCTAAATGGTTAATTCCTTTTTCAATTAGCTTTTGGATGATAACCTCACCAGCTTCATAAGGTCCTCCATCAATTAACATCGTTTGTCCATTTGGCAATATAATAAGTGTTGCATCACCTTGCCCAACTTTTAAGAAACTCACTTTCATTTTACCAAAATGTTGCCGCTGCATATGTAAAGGAGACGCGGTATGAATAGACATCATATACCTTTTTGCCGATGCACTATTTAAAGAAAAGCATAACAAAACAGAAACTAATAATAAAATACTTCGTATACCTCTCATAACTCGTCTCCTTTTTTCAATTAGTATGGCACGGTATATAATTGATATACAAAAAAAGCTTAGCAAAATGCTAAGCTTTTATTTCGATATCTCTTGTAAAGAACCAAAGAATAAATCCGCTTCATTCATTTGTTCGTTTTCTTCAGAAAGCGGAGGTAAATCATCTAATGTTTTTAATCCAAATGTGTCTAAAAATTCTTTCGTCGTTCCATATAAAATCGGACGCCCAGGTCCTTCTGCTCTTCCCATTTCTTTTATAAGTAAGTGTGATACTAACGTTTGTAACGCCTTATCGGTTTTTACTCCTCTAATCTCTTCCATTTCTGTTCTTGTAATGGGTTGACGATATGCAACAATTGCTAACGTTTCTAGCGCAGCCTGAGAGAGTGAAGCAGCTGTTGGGATATCTATTAGTTTTTGATAGTACGACGCATGTTCTTTCTTTGTAGCAAAACGATATACTTTTGCATACTGTACAATTTGCAAACCTCGGTGTGCACCTTCACATTCTTTTTGCATTTCTTCTAAAATATCGATTACTTCGTTTCCTTCAATTTCAAGGACTTTTGCTATTTGTTCAGGAGAAATCCCTTCATCACCAGAAACAAATAAAAGCCCTTCAATGATTGATTTCTGTTCTGTTCTATCCATCTTACGAGCTCCTTCCTCCTATTTTCTCCATAAAAATACACATCAAAAAACCGAATCACAATCAATGCGTTCGGTTCAATATTTTTCTCTTGTTCCAAACGATACATTCAAACCTAGCATGAGATATACTATTTCTATCCCATTTTCCATACTAACTCTATGCAGATTTAGTATAGCTTGATACGAAAATTTCATCAAAATTATGTTCTTGTTCAATTACGATTTGTTGATTTTTCATAAGCTCAAGAACCGCTAAAAATGTTACAACCATTATTTCCCGTTCATCATCAACAAACAAATCATAAAAACTTTGACGACCACCTTGTATTTCTAACAGCTTTAAAATATCCGTCATACGCTGTTCAATTGGTATTTCTTGACGAGTAATACGTGTTGTCACAGGTTTCTTTGCTTTTTTACGGCGCATTAATTTTTGAAATGCCGCTAGCATATCATATAACGTAACATCAAGAGGCAAGCTTGTCTCCTCTTCTTGTTGCAACGATGTAAAATCAATTGGCGGACGTGTATATAGCTGTGCTCTTTCTTGTTCTCTTTCTTTTAGTTCAGTAGCAACTTGCTTATATTTCTTATATTCAATTAACCTCTCCATCAATTCTTGACGAGGATCATCTATAAAGTCATCACCGTTATCAAGTACATCTTCTTCATGTTTCGGCAACAACATTTTACTTTTAATTTGTAATAACGTTGCAGCCATTACTAAATACTCACTTGCAACATCTAATTGTAGTTCTTTCATCGTATGAACATAAGATAAATATTGCTCTGTAATTTCCGCTACAGGAATATTATATATATCAATTTCATAACGATGTATTAAATGTAACAATAAATCTAAAGGCCCTTCAAAAGCCTCTACTTTAAAATTATACTGCACAAAGCATCCCACCACATTTTTTCTATAACAACATAAGTATAGAGCATACTCATGTTCTATCCAACCTTTTTAAGAAATTTAATTAAAAATAGACCTATGCCTATGGCATCATGCCCACCACTTCATATGATAACAGTGTAGTAAGAACAATGTAGGAGGTCAAAAAACTATGGGTCACGTTGATTGTGGTTTTAGCGGTGGGTTCGCATTACTTGTTGTATTGTTTATTTTACTCATTATTGTAGGGGCAGCTTGCTTCTGCTAATATGAACAATAACGACTAGGGAGAAATTCCCTAGTCGTTTATTGTTCATATTTCTATGATAAACTTATACTTATAACCGTTAGATAGGGGCGAAGAAAATGTATCCTACGGAATACATACAGTTTTTAATTCATTTTCACGGAGATTATGATTATTTTGAATGCCACGAAATACTGGAAGAATATTGGAAAACAAAACCGAGAGGAAACCGGGATCATTATTTAGTCGGCCTCATTCAAATTGCAGTTTCTTTATACCATCACAGACGCTCTAACTGGAATGGCGCAGAGAAGATGATGAAAAGCGCCATAACGATTTTAGAAAAAAACAGTGCACATTTACTTCGTTTAGGAATAAATGAGGCACAACTTCTGTTCTTACTCAAAGATAAATTGCAATCTATCCAGAAAAAAGAAAGTTTTACACCGTTATTTTTACCATTGTCGGATACAACATTAGAAAAGTACTGCATAGAATTATGTCAGAAACAAAACCTTCCTTGGAAAGACGTGAATGCTACTTCTAATGAATTTATAATACATAAGCATACATTACGTGATCGAACAGAAGTCATCGCTGAACGAAACGAACAATTACAAAAAAGAAAGCAGAGATAATAAACTACTTATCTCTGCTTTCACGAATGTATATTTTGTTCAAGCCCTTTACACTTTTTGCAAAAACTTGCTGTTTGCTCATTTCCGCAAATTGTAAATTCAAGAAATTTACTCTTTAACTCTTGAACCATCTTCGTCCCAATACCCATATGACGGTGAGATGGATTCACACTCAAATGCTGAATTTCCAAAACTTGATTCTCTTTTTTTACAATCCCCATTATCCCAACAAAATCTTCGTTTTGTTTCCACAAATACAATTGCCAATCATCCTTTGCTTCATAATCTTTCATAGTCAATTGTAATGTTTTCACATCTTTTTCAGTTGGCATAAATGAAAGAAGCCCCATTGCAATCTTTTCATAACTTTTTTTAAAACGAATTAACATAACCCTTATCCCTTCTTACAAAAGTTACAAACTATTAAATCCCCTCAATCACTCTTTTCATATCACATTCATTTTACAATATTTTCAACAGAGTGAGAAGAGCTTAAAACAACTTGATAATCATACAAAGCGAAAAGAAGAAAGTCAAATATACATTTCATTACTATTTTTGTTAAGTAGATAAAAGAAGAAACACTGTTATATGAAAGTGAAAAGAAATATCCACCGCTCATTATCACTTCACTATTCATCACCTTAGAGCAGATGAATTCTAGCAAAATGAATGTAATAAACAACTTTTATTGAAATGTGTAATCTAATGTATTCTATGTAATTTGTTAATATTTTGTTCTCATAAGCGACTTATTTTCACTACAATCACATTACTACTTGTATCATGTACCGTAAACGAAATACCCATTCCTATTAAAAAAAGAGAGCAATAGCTCTCTTTTCTCATTCACTTATTCTTCCCAAACTTTAACTTCTTTCATTACATCACCTTGACGCATGTTTAATACTGTTTCAATACCGCTTGTTACTTTACCGAATACAGTATGTACACCATCTAAGTGTGGCTGTGGCTCATGAACGATAAAGAATTGGCTACCGCCTGTGTTACGGCCAGCATGAGCCATAGAAAGTGATCCTACAAGGTGTCTATGAGGATTTCCATCAGTTTCACATGGGATAGAGTAACCTGGGCCACCCGCACCTGTTCCTGTTGGGTCTCCACCTTGGCTTACGAAGCCAGGAATAACGCGGTGGAATGTCACACCATCATAAAATCCTTGCTCTGCTAGTTTTTTAAAGTTTTCTACTGTTTTTGGTGCCTCTTCTGGGAAAAATTCCAAATCGATTTTTTCACCATTTTCCATTACTATGTATCCTAAAGTTTTCATACGTATATGTCTCCTTTCAACTATCTCAGCACTATATTACCACATTCATGACTAGAAACAAAAAGAATCCGACAATCTACATACTTCTTTTTTGAAATGTGGAAAAAGCTAGGTGACAAATAAGAAATATATACTATAATAACTGTGTTGCCCGAAAATTTTAGAAAGAGAAAGGGAGCGATTTTTCGTGAAAACGAAATTACTAGCTCTGCTATTAGCTGTAGCAGTATTTATTATGCCAACAGCTTCGTTTGCAGACATCATCGAAGGAGAATCAATTGTTACACTAGGAGAAAACTTGTCTGAACAACAAAAACAAGATCTGTTAAAAGAAATGAAAGCACCAAAAGATGCTACAATTATTACTGTGTCTAATGCGGAAGAACATAAATTTCTAGAAGGGATTGTTCCAAAAGCGCAAATTGGTACGAGAGCAATTTCCTCTTCTATGATCACATACACAAAGCCAGGTTCTGGTCTCATTGTACGTTCAAAAAACATTAATTCAATAACAGATGCAATGTACACAAACGCACTTATTACAGCAGGTGTGAAAGATGCAGAAATTCAAATTACTGCACCATTTAAAGTTTCTGGAACTGCTGCTTTAACTGGTTTAATGAAAGCCTATGAGACAACATCAAACAAAGCAATTCCTGAGGAAGTAAAAAAAGTAGCCAATGAAGAAATGGTGCAAACATCCCAGCTCGGCGATAAAATTGGTGAAGAAAAAGCAGTTCAACTTGTTGCGAAAATTAAAGAAGAAATTGCGAAAGAGCAGCCAAAAACGACTGAAGATTTACGTTCATTAATTAAAAAAATTGCGGATCAACTTGGTATTACATTAACGGATGAACAGTTAGATAACTTAGTTGCTCTATTTGATAAAATGAAAAATCTTAACATTGATTGGAATCAAGTTGGCAGTCAGTTAAATAAAGCAAAAGAACACGTTTCTGCCTTTTTAGGATCTGAAGACGGGCAAAGTTTCCTAGATAAAGTGAAAGATTTCTTCTCAAGTATCATTGATTTTGTTAAATCGTTATTCAAGTAAAAAGAAGCTCGCTAGTAGCGAGCTTCTTTTTTATACAAGTAACGGCAATTTCATAATAGCTTCTTCAACCGAACGAACAATATGATTCGCTTTCTCCTTCACATATGGATGAGCATGGTGCAGAGTAAATGAATGCGGGGTTACTTCAAACATAGAAATATCATTGAAAGAATCTCCAATGCATGCAACTTCATTTGCTTCAATTTGCAAATGTTCCATTAGTCGTCTTAAAGCACTCCCTTTACTTACTCCCCTTGGCATAATGTCAACATAGCGTTTACCAGACATAAAAACTTCCGCTTCATTCTGAAATGTATCTCGTAATTCTTGATCTAATGCTTCAATTGTCTCTTCTTCCCCAAAAACAAACAATTTCGCAGGATGTACAGTTTTACCAAATTCCTCTTCTAACGCTTCAATTTCAGCGATATGCACGCCCATATACGCTTCAAAATTATGGTGATGTTCATTCTTCCTTTTTGTATATCGCTGCTCATTTGCACAAACAATATCCGCTAGTCCTTTTTTATGTATATATCGATATATTTCCTGGGCAACCGTATTTTCAAAACTCGATTCATAAAACAAATTCCCATCCGGAAGTAACATTGTCGCTCCATTTAAGCCAGTTGTGTAATATGGGAATTCAAACCTATTTACGACTTCATCAATTCGATAAGTAAAGCGGCCTGAGGCAAAACAAATATTTGTCCCTTTTTCAGCTAACCAACAAATTGCACGTTCATCTTCTTTTTGCATATGATTTACATCGTAAACGAGCGTGTCGTCTAAATCACTTACAAATAATTTAATCATGTCCTCTTCCCCTTCCATACACAATATCTACTCTAAGTGTACACAAAAAATGTTTGATTTTTGTTAAAAAACAATAAATTTTTGCTAAAAAAATAAACGGGTGTATAATCCCGTTTATTTTTGTCTTTTTACATTTTGAGGTCTTACAATACTTGGTCGTACTTTTAAACTAGACATCGTCGGACGGAGTAGAATTTTTGTTAATGCGCCCCAATCAAATGGTAAAAACGGCCATAAATAAGGGGTTTGCAAACTTTTTATAGACGTTAAAAATAAAATCAATATCGTCATACCAATTACAAAGCCCATCTCATGGAAGAGACCTGTTAAAATAATAACAAATAATTTTCCAACCTTATTCCCTAGCCCTAATTCATAGCTCGGTGTTGCATAAGCACCGATCATAGAAACTGCTACATACAAAATAACTTCTGGTACAAACAAACCTACATCGATTGCTATTTGACCAATTAATATGGCAGAAATTAATCCTGCTGCTGACGATAACGGCGTTGGAGTATGAATGGCTGCCATCCTTAAAAATTCAAGTCCTACTTCTGCCATTATCACCTGTAATAAAATTGGTAAATGTGTCATCTTAGTCGGTCCAATAAAAGCAAGATTTTCTGGTAAAAGAGTTGGATCAAATACAAATACTAACCAAAACGGTAGTAAAAACAAGGAGAATAAAACACCTAAAAAGCGTACCCAACGTAAAAATGTTCCGACAGCTGGATTTTGTCTAAACTCTTCTGCATGCTGTAAATGATGAAAATATGTTGTTGGCGTAATCATAGCACTCGGTGATGTATCAACTAGTACTAGAACATGTCCTTCTAATAAATGATTTGCTGCTACATCCGGTCTTTCTGTATATCGAATAAGCGGGAATGGATTATAGCTTTGCTTTACAACAAATTCTTCCACTGTTTTATCCGCCATCGTAATGCCATCGACATCGATGTTATTTAATTCTTGTTTTATAATCTTTACTAAATCTGGATTTGCAACATCTTGTACATATGTAATACAAATATCCGTTTGCGATCGATCCCCTACTCGAATAATTTCATTTCGAAGACGTGGATCTCGAATTCTTCTACGAATTAACGCTGTATTTACAACGATATTTTCAACAAATCCATCCCTCGCACCGCGTACTACTTTTTCAGTATCTGGCTCTGTCGGTGTTCGTCCTGGATAGCTACGAACATCTATCACGAACGCTTCTGTTTCGCCTTCCACAAATATAACAATAAGCCCTGATAACGCTTGAAGCATTACTTCATCCATCGTTTTCACTTTACTTACTTGCTGATGAATTAAACGATTCTCTAAAAGCTTTACAGTATCTTCTTCAACATCCCTTATTTCATTCGTATCCACAGCTTCTTCTAAAATAGGAATAATATAATTTGTATCACAAAGTCCATTTACGAATAACACTGCAATTTCTTTATTCAAAATTTGAAATTTACGAATACCAACATCAAATGTGACGCCTAATCCAGCCGTTTGTTTTAAATAATTTTCATTGTCACTTATGAAAGTTGAAATCGGAATATCTATTTTTTTAGGCTTCGTCATAAAATCCACTCCTTTCCAAAATTAACTGAATTGCTTTTTTCGTAATTGGTGAGCCTCTCTCCCATTCATCGTTTCCACACATCTTACCAATATCACCCACACCAACAATGACGGGAACATTCAAATCATCTAAACAATAAATTGTATCTCCGCTAATTCTGCCAATTTCACCATCTGGAAGTCCAAATTTATCAACACCATATTCCGTTAAATTCCCGTTCCGATCTACACTTACATCTACACGTGCCCATTCCCAATGGTGTGTATTAGACGCTACTGCCAAAATCCCAAGTACATCAATTTGTTTATGCGTGGCTACATATTTTAAAGCTTTTTCACCAGATCCTTCTCCAATAAATCCACTGTCATCAAACATGACAAATACAGGGTCATATGGCGTTTGCATAATAAGCTCAACAACTTTCTTCCCTGTCAATTTGGTTGGATTACTTTGTGATGCTGAAATACACCTTCCCCCAAATTCCTTCGTTAAAAGCTCAATTGTTCGCTTTGCATATTCATCTCCATCTGTGACCAAAACAACCCTTCGTCTCATTTGATTTATCCTTTCGGTTTACATATAAGTGCTACAAAAAATGAAAATAATATTGCTGCTGAAATACCTGCAGACGTTAAACTAAACATACCCATACCAATCCCTATATATCCGTGTTTCTCTGCAGCATGCATTGCCCCGTGTAATAGGGAATGTCCAAAACTTGTAATAGGAACTGTCGCCCCAGCACCAGCAAACTTTATAAGCTTATCGTACAATCCGAATCCATCTAAAACTGCTCCTATCACTACAAAGGTAGCCATTAAATGGGCTGGTGTTAACTTTGCGAAATCTAACAATACTTGCCCAACTACACAAATAGCGCCTCCTACAAGAAATGCATATATATAATCCACAATTCACTCTCCCTTCACTCTCTCAAATACGACACCATGTGCAATTGTTGGAATTGTTTCTTTTTGCTGCATCATCATCGGGCTTAATAACGCACCAGTAGCAACGACAAAAATTCGTTGTAAATTCCCTTTTTGCATCTCGCTTAATAAATGACCATATGTGACAACAGCTGAACAAGCACAACCACTACCACCAGCAAATACTTCTTCTTGACCGGGATCATAAATCATTAATCCGCAATCGTTATATATATGCCCAATATCATAACCTTCTTCCAGTAACAGTTGTTTCGCAATTGGTGTCCCAATAGCTGATAAATCACCGGTAACAATCAAATCGTAATCGGCTGCACTTCTCTTCAAATCCTCAAAATGTTGCTGAATTGTATGAGCTGCAGCAGGTGCCATCGCCGATCCCATATCTAAAGGGTTCGCAATTCCTAAATCTTGCACTTTTCCAATCGTAGCCGCCTTGATTTTAATGGCACTTTTTTCTTTACTAATTAATATGGATCCCGCACCTGTAACAGTGGAATTTGCTGTTCCTGGTTTTTGTCCCCCATACTCTGTTGGATAACGAAACTGTCTTTCAGCTGTTGCATTATGACTACTTACCGTCGCTAAAACACGATTTGCGAATCCGCCATCTATAAAGGCTGATCCGACCGCTAAAGTCTCCATCGAGGTCGCACAAGCACTAAACATGCCTAAAAAGGGAATTCCCCACTTACGCGCAACGTAATTTGCTGTTACTGTTTGATTTAATAAGTCACCCGCTAAAAAGAAATCAATTTGTGATGTTTCTACATTTGCTTTTTGCATGACTTGTTGAATAGAATCTGACATTAATCTTCGTTCCGCAAGCTCCCAGTTTTCCTCTCCGCAATGTAAATCATCATATGAAATATCAAATTCCTTTCCAAGAGGGCCTTCAGCTTCTTTTGGACCGACGGCAGTACCGGTTGCATTCACATAAATATCATTTTGAAATACCCACGTTTGTTTTCCTGTCAACCTCATACTAGCCCCTCCTTTAAGACATAAAAATTTTAAAAGTATATCTTATTAACCCAATAATGTACGCACCGACAACACCAAAAACGATTACACTTCCCGCTAGCTTAAACATGTTTGTAGCAACCCCAAGTACAATTCCTTCACTCTTATGCTCTAGCGCAGCACTTGCCATAGAATTCGCAAATCCCGTAACAGGTACGGCCGAACCTGCTCCAGCAAATTGACCGATTTTATCATATACACCACAACCTGTTAAAATCGCCGATAATAGTACAAGAGTTGCGACTGTTGGATTCCCTGCCTCTTGTTCACTAAAATGAAAATAATGTATATAAAATTTCATCAATACTTCTCCGATTGTACAAATGAATCCACCTACAAAAAATGCCTTAACACAATTTATAAAATAATTTGGCTTCGGATGGTATTCCTTCACTTTATTTACGTAATCGTCCTTTAGTTTTCGCCCTGTCATTTATATATTGCCTCCTACTTTACGAAATAAATCCAGTGAAACAACGAGCCTATTACTTTTCCAAGTACAAGAGCAACGAGTAAAACAACAATCTTCCCCTCTACCCCTACTCGTTTCGCTAAAATAGGTAGAACATTTAACACTTCCGTTAATGCGGCAGCGAGCATTCCAATGAATGTACCACAAAATATTCCTAATATAACAAGCCAATATTGCGATGTTTGAAATGTAATGTTTTTCAAACTACACCAAGCTCCTGTTAATGTACCTGCAATAACTGCCCACTCAAAATATTGAATGTGCTTTCCACTTCTCGTTAATTGAGCTAGACGAGGGATTATACCAAGTACAGCTAAAAACGCAACATATCCGCTACCTACAGCAATTCCTCCTGCTAAAGCAATTAAAATAACGAATCCAGACTCAATCATCGGTAAGTTGTTTCATATTATCCTTGTTTTCATGAACAATTACATATTGATCAAGTGATTGCTGGTATTGGAACATCTCCACTTCTAACGGACTCGGCTCTTCATTAATACGCTTTTGAAATACATGATTAAAAAATAAAACCATGCCTAGCCCAAGACCTAATGAATAAGGAATTTGAAATAAAAGTGGTTGCGCCTTAAATTCTCCCGTAATCATGTAATATAACCGTTGGTGCACTTGTTGCATGCTTACATCTTCATGAAAATATATGATGGCAAGAGCTGCTCCAATGAAAAGTAACAACCATACAAGTCCGAAAAAAATCGGATGTACTTTCTTTTTTTCATATATAATTTCAACAAGAGTTTGTCCAGAACCGAGTAAATTAATTTGTATATGAGCGGTTTTTCGCCTAATAATCTCAATTATTTTCATAACATCAATTACAACATGCGTTTTATCACGCGCTGTAATTTTATAAATTACCTCATCCTGTAACGACTGAACTACTGCAGCATCTCCGGCAAGTTGAGCAACATCTCCCAGCTTTACTTCATACGTAGGAGAAACTTTTAATCGATTACGCATTTTAATATAAATTGTTTGTTCCAATTTCCATTCACCTCTTCACTCTTCCTCGTAGTTGTAGTATGGTTATTCAATTTTTTTCTAATACAATTTTTTCATAAAAAAACATCTGTACCATTTCGGTACAGATGTTTTTTAGTTTATGCTTTTTTCTTAAATAAATTTGCAATGCTTAATGCGAGCCCTCCCCAAATGACTACTATTCCAATAACCATCATCATAATCGCTGATCCACTCATTATGAAACACCTCGATCTTTCCATTCTTTTTCAAGCTTAGCAGAATCTGAATGTATTTGTGCATTCCATTTCTTTAAACTAATGATTAGCGCAATGATAAGGAACGCTGCTGCAATTGACCAACCATATGTTACGACAAACTCCGTTGGGTAACCTCCATAGTTCTTTTTAATATTTTGGATTGTACCATCAATTAACATGTACCCTAACATAAGCGGAGTAATAACGAGTAAACTCACTCTCCAAAACGTCCCTAACTTAATATCAGATACGAAGTTTGCGTGATTTTGATAAACTGGTAAACGACGTAAAATGAGTCCTATCGTAACTACTTCCGCTAGAGCAATTGTAATTAATCCGAAGTTATTAGCGAAGTAATCCACAACATCTAGGAACATAAGCCCGCCACGTGTCGCAAAAACGAGAGAAACGAGTACGAGAAGCGTCCCCATAATTCCAATTGTTTTTTGGCGACTTAAGCTGAACTTTTCAGATACAGCAGCAAAACATACTTCCGCAAGCGAGATGAGAGATGTAATTCCGGCAACCGTTAATGATAAGAAAAATAATACGCCAAATAAAGGTGACATCGGTAATTCATTAATAATTTGCGGGAATACTACGAACGCAAGCCCTACACCAGCACTTGCCACTTTATCAACTGGTACTCCCATATTATTTGCCATAAATCCAAGAGCCGCAAAGACCCCAATCCCTGCTAATAATTCAAATCCTGAGTTTGCAAATCCAGTAATAAAGGCATTATTTGTTGTATCTGAGTTTTTCGGTAAATAACTAGAATACGTAATCATAATTCCAAATGCTAAAGATAAGCTAAAGAAGATTTGACCGTAAGCAGCAAGCCATACTTTTCCGTCAAAAATACGACTCCAATCTGGTTTAAAGAATGCATCTAATCCTTGCATTGCGCCTTCCATCGTCACTGCACGAACTACGATAATAAGGAACATAACAACTAGTAAAGGGATGAAAATACGGTTCACAACTTCGATTCCTTTTTTAACTCCTTTAAAAGCAACACCAAGCACAATAATCCAAACGAGAGCTAGTGGAATTAATACTTCCGGTACGAGCCCTCCAAACTGTCCCGGTTTATCTGCAACATGTAAATACTCTTTAAATAAAAATGATTCCGTATCTTTCCCCCATGCGCCAGTAATTGCAAAATACGTATATGAAATAGACCAAGCAATAATTACTGCATAATATGTTGAAACGATAAATGTTACACACATTTGCCACCAACCGATAAATTCAGCACGCGGATGAATACGGAAGAACGTAAGTGGTGCTGAACCACGGTGACGGTGCCCAAGAGCAAATTCAAACGCCAATAATGAAATACCAGTCGTTAATAATGCGAATAAGTACGGTAAAAAGAATGCGCCTCCCCCATTTTCATACGCCGTATAAGGAAAACGCCATATGTTTCCTAATCCAACGGCAGAGCCGACCGCTGCAAAAATGAATCCAGCCCTCGTTCCCCATTGTTGCCTCGTTTCCATATTTCCTTCCCCCTTTGTGACAAGTTCATAATTGGATTATATTTTAAATTTACTAAATTATCAATAAATTCTGTTAATTTTTAAGAAAGTTTACAATCTCCTCCTATTAAAGTCATAAAAAAAGATCGAATAGATAACTATTCATCTATTCGATCTTTCATCTGTTTTAATATTTTCTTTTCAAGTCTTGAAACTTGCACTTGCGAAATACCTATTCGCTCTGCTACTTCTGATTGAGTTTGGTCTTTATAATAGCGTAAATATACAATTAAACGCTCTCTCTCATCTAATTCTCTAATTGCTTCTTTTAAAGCAATTTTATCAAACCATTTCGTTTCAGATTGATCTGCAATTTGATCTAAAATAGTAATTGGATCTCCGTCATTTTCATACACCGTTTCATGTATGGATGAAGGGGCACGACTTGCTTCTTGCGCCAGAACCACTTCCTCTGGCGTTAGTTCTAACGCTTCAGCTACTTCATTAATCGTTGGAGCCCTTCCGAATTCTTTCGAAAGCTCATCTCTCATCTTTCGAATTTTGTTTCCTGTTTCTTTTAAAGACCTACTTACTTTCACTGATCCATCATCACGTAAAAATCGTTGTATTTCGCCAATAATCATGGGAACTGCATATGTTGAAAATTTCACGTCGAAAGATAAATCAAATTTATCTACCGATTTTAAGAGTCCAATACATCCAATTTGAAACAAATCGTCTGGTTCGTATCCGCGATTAAGAAAACGTTGCACAACCGACCATACGAGACGCATATTACTTTGAACAATTGTATCTCTTGCTTGTTGATCTCCATCTTGACTTTTTTGAATTAACGCTTTTAGCTCGTGGTCCTTTAACTGAGGTTTCTTCTTCTCATTTTTGACCTCTATGTCCATAGGCTATTCTCCTTAATTGCATAGAGCGTTACTATTTGATAAGTATTTTGTCAAATGGATTGTTGTCCCGAAAGATTCGTTTGAAATAACTTCTACTTCATCCATAAAATTTTCCATGATAGTAAATCCCATTCCGGAACGCTCTAATTCAGGTTTAGTTGTAAAAAGGGGTTGTCTCGCTTCATCTAAATTAAAGATGCCAATCCCTTCATCTCGAATCGTGAGTTTCACCATTGCTTCTTCCAAAATTACAGAAATATAAACAACACCTTCTGCATTTCCTTCGTAGCCATGAATAATTGCATTCGTAACCGCTTCTGACACAACTGTTTTAATCTCTGTAAGTTCTTCCATCGTAGGATCTAGTTGTGCAATGAAAGCAGCTACTGTAACGCGAGCGAACGATTCATTTTGACTTAACGCTGAAAATTGAAGGTTCATTTCATTTCTCATTTATGCCACCCCCAACGTCGCGAGCGCATGCGCTTCACTTTCTTCTAAGCGAACAATTTTAAATAAGCCCGACATTTCAAATAAACGTTTAACAGGCGGTGAAATTGCACAAACAACCATTTCTCCACCTAATCCCTTTACATGCTTATATCGGCCTAATATAACACCTAAACCAGAACTATCCATAAACGATAAGTTCTCTAGGCTCAAAACAATATGATGAACACCATGTGTCTCAATCATATCTGTTACTTTCGTTCGCAACTCTTCAGCAGTATGATGATCTAATTCACCCGCTAGCCTCACACATAGGACGTCACGTTTTACTTCTAATTGCATGGAAAGACTCACACGATTTCCTCCTTATGCTCAAACTTTACTCATTTACATACATAAAGATTTTCGTGATACAACATAAGAATCCTTCCTACTGACAAAAGAAGAACTATTTCGCCATAAAGTGAAACCATTCAGCAATTATTTACTTACATACGAATAGAAAAGCGGCAAAATATTTGCCGCTATTTTGATGTTGAAAACATCCCAAAACTTCTTTTAAATAACTCCCACCAGCTCGCTGCAGCAACATCTTCTTTTGCTACAATTGTTTGTTTTAATAAAACATCTTGATCTTTTTTTATAACAAGTGTACCAAGCGCATCGCCCTTTTTAATCGGCGCTTTCACTTTCTTTTCAGCAATTACTTCTTGCTTTACCTTGTCCATATTTTCGCCCTTCTTCATAAGAAGAGATACATTATCTGATGCAACTAAATCTACTTTTTCTTTTTTCCCTTTTCCTACTTGGACAGTCTTAATTTTTTCGCCTCGTGTATACAATTTCTTTGTCATATATTGACCAAATGCGTAGTCAAGAAGCTTCGTTACTTGATTGTTCCGTTCTTTCGATGTAGGTGCTCCCATAACAACTGAAATAACACGCATCCCATTCTTTTCAGCCGATGCTGTTAAACAATATTTTGCTTCTGTCGTAAAGCCCGTTTTTACACCATCTACTCCAGGATAAAAACGCACTAACTTATTCGTATTAACGAGCCAAAACTTCTTATCCGTATCTTCACGTAAATAGTCTTCATATTTTCCTGTGTATTTGCGAATAAGTGGGTACTTCATCAATTCTTTCGCCATTATAGCCATATCATTTGCTGTGGAATAATGATCTTTAGCCGGAAGACCTGTCGGATTTTGAAAATGAGTATTTTTCAGTCCTAAATCTTTCGCTTTTTTGTTCATCATATTTACAAAACCTTCTTCTGAACCAGCGATATGCTCTGCTACTGCAACAGACGCATCATTTCCAGATGCAATTGCAATACCCTTTAGCATTTCATTTACGGTCATCTCTTCTCCAGGCTCTAAAAAGATTTGTGATCCACCCATTGAAGCTGCATGCTCACTTGCTCTCACTTTATCGGTCAGTTTTAGTTTTCCTTTTTCAACTTGTTCCATAATTAATAGCATTGTCATAATCTTCGTCATACTAGCAGGCGGTAATTTCTCATTTGGATTTTTATCAAACAAAACTTTACCTGTATCTTGTTCAATTACGATTGCTGACGACGCTTGTTCTGCTAACTTCGGCGTTGTTTCTTCTGTTTTATCCTGCTTCGTCTTCTCAGATTGTGCGAAACTAACTGAAGTACCAGAAAGCAATAACATGAAACAAACAAGTATTCCAAAAACTCGCTTCATGACTAACCCTCCATTCTATATCAAACCTATTTTTTCCAATTCACTGTTTTTTAATACCATATTTTTCTAACATTTTCAGTTGACAAACACATTTATCACCTTTATTGTATTAAGTGTATTACATGAAGTAGTACACTTAATACATGTCAGAAAGGAGACATTGCTCTTGCATATTCAACTTGATCCAAGAAGCAACACTCCGATATGGGAACAAATTGTTCAAAATATAAAAGAACTCGTATTGAAAAACATGTTAGCTCCAAGGGATAAACTTCCTTCTGTACGCGAACTCGCTTCTTTACTCGTTATCAATCCAAATACAGTGAGTAAAGCGTATCAAGAGTTAGAGCGACAAGGGATTATTGAAACATTACGAGGAAAAGGAACATTTGTATCCCAATCGATTACTCCAACATTAGACGAAAGGAAAATCGCTATGGTTGAAAAGCAATTTCATCAATTACTATTAGAAGCCTCTTATCTTGGTGTTACGAAAGATAAAATTCATGATTGGATAGATTCATACTATAAAGAGATTGGAGGAAATGCGGATGCTGAAAGTGACAAGCCTGAAGAAAATAATTGATAATCAAACAATTTTAGACGATGTTTCTTTCACATTACATAGAGGAAGTATCATCGGATTACTCGGAAGAAACGGCGCGGGGAAAACAACTTTATTACGAACGATGGTCGGCATTTTAGACCCTGATGCAGGGACTGTTACATATGAAGATACAAACATTCATCAATGTCCTGAAATAAAGCAAAAAATCGTATATGTTCCGGATTCTACTAACATATTGAACGGATATACAATAAAAGAAATTGTAAAGTTTTATAAAGCAGTTTATACCGCATTTGATGAAGCATATTTCTATGAACTGTTAGAACGTTTTAACTTACCAAACAAAAGAATTCGTAGTTACTCAAAAGGAATGAAAGCACTGCTCGCCATCATTTTAGCTGTTTCTACAAAAGCAGAATATATCATTTTAGATGAACCGACAAATGGACTTGATCCTATCGTGAAAAGGCAGATTTTACAGTTTCTCGTTGGAGAAGTTGCAGAAAAAGAAATTACCATTTTCATCTCCACTCACCATTTAGATGAAGTGGAACAAATTACAGATACAATCATTATATTAAAAGGCCATACTATTTCGTCTATTACATCACTAGACGATGCCAAATCACGATTTGCTAAAATCCAAGTAGCTTATGAACGTTCACTACCTCAAAAACTAGAAAACTTAAGCAATATTAAAATATTAAATCAAACAGGAAAAGTATATACAATCTTAATTGAAGGAAATGTGGCTACAACACTGGAAAAGTTTTATAAAGAACAACCACTGCTCATTGAAGAATTAACAATGTCACTTGAAGATGTCTTCGTTACGACACTGGAGGAGGATGGGTATGTTTCATAAAGCGTTATGGATGTGGAATTGGAAGCGCGGAAAATATGCTGTGTTACTATTCTTCTTTAGTTCGTTTTACTTGTTACCTTTTGGCTACTATAGAAGTGCTCAGCAACAACTTGATGCGTATTATGAATTACAAGAAAAGGGGAAACAGTATTATTATTTTTATATTTTTTCTTCAGGAGAAAGTAATAGTTTTTGGTTAACTATTCTTATTATCGCTTTAGCCTGCTTATTGATAGGATGGGAACGCAGCTACCAATCTAATACACTACTTATGACATTGCCATTTAAAAGAAAAGATGTTTTCTTATCAAAATGGGCTTTCGGTTCATTTTGTATTGTGGGCTCATTACTTATCAATTGGGTTCTTATGTATGTTATTTATAGAACAACGATTCATTTTGATTATCAATCTTTTAGTCCGTTTCATCGATACTTTCTTTATGCGATAGTTTCTTATGTTGCAGTCTATACAGCTTCCTTATGTATCGGTACTTTTACTGGAAGCATCGTTTCGCAGATTATTTTTTGTGTTCCATGGTTACTAGCAGGGGTTACATTTATTACATTACTATACACTTTTACAACTAACCATTTATACGCTGCAAATATTAAAAATGAAAACTTATATCGACAACTTTATGAAATCAATCAAAAAACAAATACAGCTGCACCAATTAGTCATTTTTCTATCAATTATTACTATGATCCGGAATCCCGTAAGATCGAGAACAATCCAACTGCTTTAAGAGATCCAGCATCTCATATATATTATTCAGCAAAATCAATGTTAGTTCCGATTTTTTATACATTAGTTTACTTACTACTTGGAACATATTTATATACAAGATCACCAAATGAAAACACTCAGAAGATATTTATGTTCCAAAAGAGTTTACCGATATGGATATGGGGCTCAACCATTTACTTTGCATTACTAGGCGGCTATAAAATAAACCATTTTAATTTCCTACCTAGTTACTATATCGGTTTGTTTCTAACCGGAATCATTACTTATGTTATATTATCACGCCTAACAAATTATAAAGTTTTTTAAAGGAGAGATCCTATGTTTCAAAAAGCACTGTGGCTAAGAACGTATCAACAAAGTAAATATGTTGTATGGTTATTTTGGCTCGTCAGCTTCTATACTTTGTCATATCAATACTATATGACTTCTATTCAAGAGCAACAATTTCTAAATGACAATAAAAAGTGGAACTATGTATATCATTACCATTTTGATTTAACACTTCTAGATTCTGTTCTGCTGTTAGGTAGTGTACTTATCGTTCTAGCTTGTACGTTAATTGGATGGGAAAGACAAAATAACGCTAGCGACTTGTTATGGTCTATGCCCTTTAAACGTTCGCACCTTTATATAACAAAGTGGTTATTTGGAATCTGTAATATCGTCGCAGTTGTCATTTTAAACTGGGGGCTATTTGCTATTATGAAAAAGTTAACTTTTCATAATAAATATCAAGTATTCTCTCCCTTTCATAGTTATTTTATATACATGTTAATTGTATTAATCGCTATTTATACAATTACCTTATGTGTAGGTACAATTACAGGGAATATTATATCGCAAGGATTTCTCACTACAACTATATTAATCTTTCCAGCTTTACTTCCATCACTTATCTCCGGAGTCATTGCTGTTCACTCAAACACTGAATTTCATGAAGACAACAGCCTTATACATGATGTGATGGAAAACATACGTATCTCTAGCCCAGCAGAAGATTTTCGTATTTACTTTAATTATGATCCACAGAGCGCTTATACTGATCAAAATGGAGTACGTCATAACGAACCAAACTTTACAAAGATTCCACCGGCAAAAACATTGATTGGACCTATTGCACATATTATTCTTTTATTACCACTCGGTATATATTTATATGCCCGTTCAATCAATGAGCGAAATGGTAACTATCTATTATATCCAAAGTTACAAAAGTTAGTAATGGCATGCGCTATTCTCTTTGGTGGGATTGTTGGAGGTTTAATACTAAGTCGAGCGCACTCATTGTCCAGCTTTTACATCGGATTTTTAGTAACTAGTTTCATTACGTATTTCTTCCTACCTAAAATATTAAAATGGAAAGTCTCTTGGAATTTTAAATAAAATAGCCTCCTCTCGATGAGGAGGTTATTTCACATTTTCTCTTCTTTTCCCATACTCTTTTTCTTGTTTCGTTCCAAACCCGTCACCATTTGCGACAATTTGATCTGTTGGAGCAACTATACTTTCAGCAATTCTCCATTCTCCACCTTGTTGAATAAACACTTGCATAAAATAATTCATTCCATTTAATTGATACGAATTTTCTTTTTTTACTTCATAACGCGCTGCAACATAATACACTTGCACATTCTCAGCCTCAAACTTAGAAATATATTGTGATAATCTCGGGATGTACTGTGATGCTTTCTGAAGTGGAAGTTGTTTTACTTTTACAAGAGAAGATTTCGTTACATTGCTTATCGTATCTTCATGCCGAATGTTATCACTGTGATGAAATAAAATAGCATTCTGCATAGAGCGAATCCATAGTTTTGAATATAAAACAGGTTGCTTATTTGAAATATGTTGTAATTCTTTTTGAACGACTTGAAGAGGTGTTGCGGCATCCGCGAATTGATGAAAGCAGAAAAAACTTCCAATCATAATGAAAAGCGTACAAATACGTTTCATTATTTTTCACTCCGATTCTTTTTAATTAAAGTATTGGAGTTTCAAAATGTTTTTATTCAAAAGAAAAAGGATAGGAAAGCTGTCGCTCCCTATCCTCATTTATTATAATACGCGGCCAAATAGCTCTAACACCATTTCTATTTCTTGGTCGCTCCAACCTTTAAATCTCTCTTTATAATATTCTTTTCGTACAGCTTCTAGTTTTTCAGTTACTTCTCTTCCGTGTTCTGTAATTTCTAAGTACACGATACGACGATCTGAATTAGAACGTTTTCTTTCTACTAATCCTTTTCGTACAAGACGATCTGTAACAGCAGTAATATGACTGGAGGTTACGTTTACTTCACTCGCAATTTGCGAAGCCATCTGTGGACTGTTTAAAAATAACGCGCGTAATACAGAAAATTCATTATATGGCATATGTTCTGCAAAACGTGTATTAATATCATTTTGTAATAAACGTATCATCTTTCGAAATGATCCGGATAACTCTAAAATCAGTGTTTCTCTTTTTTCGTTCACTAGCCTCGTCCCTTTTTTATCATATTTACACATATTATAATCTATAAATACCCTCGTTGTATATGCTTTCTTTCTTTAACATTCCCATTTATGTAACTTTTTCATACAAATTTCTTTTTTGTTCACACATATACATATAAAAAGGATGGTGATGGAAGATGCAAGGTGGAATGAATCCTTATTTACACAATGTACGCACAGCTAATACTGGTAAAGAAGCGACTATTACTGTACAAGGTGAGGGTGTTGTCAAAGCGAAACCAAATGTTGTTATACTAACACTTGGCATTCGAACTGATAGTAAAAATGTGAAACAAGCGCAAGAAGAAAATGCAGTACAATCAAAACAATTGCTGGATGCACTTAAACAGCTTGGTATCGCTGATAAAGATATAGAAACGATTTCTTATACGATCACTCCTCAATACGAGTATGTAAATGATAAAGCATTACTACAAGGATATCGGGTGGAACATTTGTATGAAATTACCGTTTTAAATGTACAAAAAGCAGGGGAAGTATATGATATAGCCGTTTCAAATGGAGCAAACGTAGCAAAAGGTTTACGGTTTCGAATATCTCACCCAAATAAATATTATGAGCAAGCTCTCATTCAAGCTCTGCAACAAGCTGTAGAAAAAGCTCGTGCTATTGCGAGTACATACAATTTAAACATTAATCCTGTTCCACTCTCATTCGTTGAAGAATCTGCTCAATTACCAAGGGAAGTCGCGTCCTATGCTACTTTACATGCACAAGCGTCTCCTCCCATTCAATCGGGAGAATTAGAAATCATTTCTACAATACGGGCGATTTTTACGTATTTATAAATAATTTCATTTATAAGTAAACGTTATCATTTTCCTTGTTGTAAAAACATGATGTTCTGATATAATAAAGGACGGTGAGCTCTTACGAAAGAGATATCACGGGTGGGAGAGGGATATGAAAAAGAAGGTTTAACATGAAAGGAATACTTGAAAGAACATTTAAATTAGGTTTACACGAAACATCACCAAAACAAGAAGTTTTAGCTGGAGTTACGTCATTTTTTACGATCGTATATATTATGATTGTAAATGCATCCATTTTATCCGATGCTGGCATTCCTCTTGAAGCTGGAATTTTAGCAACTGTTTTCAGTTCATTTGTCGGATGTCTGCTCATGGCATTTTGGGCAAATGCACCTGCTATTCTTGTCCCTGGTATGGGTGTAAATGCATTCTTCACGTACACTGCTGTCCATACGCTCGGATTAGCTTGGCAGGAAGCATTAGCAGCTGTCTTCATCTCTGGTATTATTTTTGCAATTGCTGCGTTTACACCAATCGCTCGCGTGCTTTCAGTATCGATTCCAAAGTCACTAAAGGAAGCTATCACTGTCGGCATCGGATTATTTTTAGCATTTATCGGATTGCAAAAAGGTGGTTTAGTCGTTTCGAATCCAAATACTGCTGTTGCAATGGGTAAATTAAGTAGCCCTGTCGTTCTTGCGACCGTGCTTACTCTTATCGTTGCACTCGTATTATTTATTCGTAACGTACGTGGAAACTTTTTATGGACGATTGCAATAGGAACTGGTATTGCATGGCTGTTTGGCCTTGTTGATACAAGTCAAATCGGAAATAGTTCATTCTCATTCGCTAATTACGGCGATGTGTTTGGGGCTATGTCATTTGGCAAACTTTCTTCCTTACCATTTTGGATTGCAACATTCTCCTTAAGCATGGTGCTTATTTTTGAGAACATGGGACTTCTGCACGGTTTATTAGAAGATGACCGTAAATTCCCACGTGCTTACCAAGCCAATGCAATTTCAGCAATGACATGTGGTCTATTTGGCACAAGCCCTACCGTATCAACAGTAGAGAGTGCCGCAGGTATTACTGCAGGCGGAAAGACAGGTCTGACGTCTATCGTTACAGGGTTGTTATTCTTTGCATCACTGTTTGCACTTCCGTTTGTCAAACTAATTCCTGATAGTGCCATTGCACCAATCTTAATTATTATTGGCGGCCTGATGATTACAAGCATTCAACAAATTCCTCTGAACGATTTTTCAGAAGGATTTCCAGCATTCTTAATTATCGTCATGATCCCGCTCACATATAGTATCGCTGATGGCATTGCGTTCGGATTTATTGCTTATCCTATCTTAAAAGTTGCTCTTGGAAAGCGTAAAGAAGTCGCACCGTCTATGTATATCATTACATGCTTATTCTTAGCCATGTTCGTATTACATGCTATTGGTTAAGTAAAAACACCGAGGAATTTTCCCTCGGTGTTTTTTACTTAAACCATCCTTTTTTATAAAACCAAGCCATCATGCCGCCACCAATTAGTGCCATAATAAGTAAACAAATAAAATAACTATATTGTCCACCGAGCTCTGGCATATGCGTAAAGTTCATTCCATATACTCCCGCAATAAATGTTAATGGCATGAAAATAGTCGAGAATACAGTTAATGTTTTCATAATGTTATTCATATGATGCGAGTTTAATGAAAAATAGCTATCTCGAATATCTGCTGTTAACTCCCGGCTTGCTTCAATCATTTCGGTCAATTTAAGCAAATGATCATGTATATCTTTAAAATAAATTTCATGATCACTTATACCGTAAAAACGAGTCGAATTTAAAATACGATACAATAAATCACGCATCGGAATAATTGTACGTCTTAACTTCGATAAATCTGCACGTATATCAAATACTTCTTCTAGTACACTTCCTGCCGTTTCACCCGTTAAATTATCATCAATTGCATTTAAATGATCCTCAATGTAATATACAGGCGCAAAATAGTCATCTACAATTTGATCGATAATTGTATGCGCTACGTGCAGGGGACTATTTTTAATACGCTTCTTTTCTCCAAGCGTTTTCCATACTCTTTCAATTGCATTGTTATGAGAAAAGTGGAAAGAAACAATATAACGATCACTAATAAATAAATCAATCTCGTGAGGTTCTAATCCATCCTCACCAAATGCATGAAGAACTAAAAAGTTATATCCATCATAAAAATCAACTTTTGGCCTCTGTACATATTCTATGCAGTCTTCAATTGCAAGGGGATGGAACTTAAAATAATCTTGCAAAATGTATGTATACTCTTCTTTCGTTGGCTTATATAAATCTAGCCAATACCATACAATATGGTCTTTCTTTGTTTCCTCTAGCGAAACATCATATAATACTTCATCTGTTTTTGTTATTGCACAAATTCTAATCATATTTTCACCCATTATTATTATAAACAAAAAATAGTAAAAAAAGCCAAGGAGAAACACTCCCTGGCCCTTCTTTATTATTCAGTAACGATGCCGTGCACTAATGTTGGTGCATCTACATGCTCTTTAGAGATCTTCATGTTCTCATAAATTTTTGCTTTTACGTCTTCTACATTTTCACGGTTTGCGTAAATGGTAACAAGGGATTCACCTTTTTTCACGCTGTCCCCTACTTTTTTACGAAGCATTAAGCCAACTGCTAAATCAATTTCAGATTCCTTCGTCGCACGTCCTGCTCCTAAAAGCATTGCTGCTGTTCCGATTTCATCTGCAACGATTTCTGATACATAACCGTCTTCCTTCGCTTCCACTTCAATTTTAAATTGTGCTTGTGGTAATTTAGAAGGATCATCAACAACAGATGCATCGCCACCTTGCGCTGATAAGAACGTTTTAAATGATTCTAGCGCCTTACCGTTGTTCATTACTTCAATTAATTTCTCACGTGCATCTTCTAGAGATGAAGCTTGTCCAGCAAGGTATACCATTTGACTTCCAAGCGTTAAACATAACTCTTCTAAATCTTTCGGTCCTTTACCTTGTAATGTATCAATTGCTTCTTGTACTTCAAGTGCGTTACCAATAGCCTCACCAAGTGGTTGACTCATATCAGAAATAACAGCCATCGTATTACGACCAACGTTATTACCAATGCGCACCATTGCTTCTGCTAAACGTTTTGCATCTTCATCTGTTTTCATAAATGCACCTGCTCCAGTTTTTACATCAAGAACAATTGCATCTGCACCAGCAGCAATTTTTTTACTCATAATTGAGCTTGCAATAAGCGGAATTGAGTTTACTGTTGCCGTTACATCACGAAGTGCATACAATTTTTTATCCGCAGGTGTTAAGTTTCCACTTTGACCAATAACTGCGATTTTATTTTCATTTACAAGACGCATGAATTCATCATTTTCGATTTCAACATGGAATCCTGGAACTGCTTCTAATTTATCAATTGTACCACCAGTATGTCCTAGACCACGTCCAGACATTTTTGCAACCGGTACACCTAAAGCGGCTACTAATGGACCTAATACAAGTGTTGTTGTATCACCAACGCCACCTGTCGAGTGCTTATCTACTTTTACTCCTTCAATAGCTGATAAGTCGATTGTATCACCGCTATTTACCATTGCCATCGTTAAATCTGCACGTTCTTGATCGTTCATATCTTGGAAGAAAATTGCCATTGCAAGTGAACTTACTTGATAATCAGGAATATCACCATTTGTATATCCTTCAACAATAAAGTTAATTTCTTCTGTCGTTAATGCATGTCCGTCACGTTTTTTTGCAATTAGGTCCACCATTCTCATTGTGAGGTCACCCCTTCATTTGTTTTACGATTGCTTTTACTAATGCTAAGAAGTTAGCTTTAACACGTTCTGTCGTTTCGATTACTTCATCGTGGTGAAGTGGCTGATCTAAAATACCAGCTGCCATATTTGAAATACAAGAAATACCAAGTACTTTCATACCAGCGTGACGCGCTACAATTACTTCAGGTACTGTTGACATACCAACTGCATCTCCACCAAGTGTGCGAAGCATACGAATTTCAGCAGGTGTTTCATATACAGGACCTGTCATTCCAACGTATACACCTTCTTGTACTTTAATATTTAAGTCTGCTGCAACTTGTTTCGCCATTTCGCGAAGCTCTACTGTATATGATGTAGACATATCAGGGAAACGTACACCCATTTCAGAATCATTTGGTCCGATTAATGGATTTGTACCCATGAAGTTAATGTGATCTGAAATTAACATAAGATCGCCTGGTTCGAATGATGTATTTACACCACCAGCTGCATTTGTTACAACAACTGTTTCTACTCCTAGTTCTTTCATAACACGAACTGGGAATGTTACTTTTTGCATATCATATCCTTCATAGAAGTGGAAACGTCCTTGCATTGCTACTACTGTTACACCTTGAAGTGTACCGAATACTAGTTGACCTGCATGGCCTTCTACAGTGGAAACTGGGAATTCAGGGATTTCACTGTAAGGTACTGTTACTGCATTCTCGATTTCATCTGCTAATACACCTAGTCCAGATCCAAGGATTAGTCCTACTTGTGGTGTCTCTTGAAATTTCTCTTTTAAATATGAAGCTGATTTTGTAATAAGTTCACGATTCATTTGTTTATCCCCCTATTTCTTTAGCTCGTTTAAGAAGCTTGTTCCGTATTCTGGCATTTTCACACCGAAGTTTTCTGCTACAGTTGCACCAATATCAGCAAATGTTTGACGAAGTGGTAACTCTTTTCCGCCTTCTTTCATGCTTGGGCTATATGCTAATAACGGTACATATTCACGTGTATGATCAGTACCATGATGCACTGGGTCATTACCGTGGTCTGCTGTAATTAATAATAGATCATCTTCTTTTAGTTTTTCGAATACTTCTGGAAGACGTGCATCATATTCTTGCAGAGCTTCTCCGTATCCTTGTGGATCACGACGGTGACCGAATAATGCATCAAAGTCAACTAAGTTTAAGAAGCTAAGACCTGTAAAGTCCATATTTAATGTATCTACAAGCTTATCCATTCCATCCATGTTAGACTTCGTACGAAGTGATTCAGTTACCCCTTCACCATCATAGATGTCAGAGATTTTACCGATAGCAATCACATCATAATCACTATCTTTTAATTCATTCATTACTGTACGGCCGAATGGTTTTAATGCATAGTCATGACGGTTCGGTGTACGTGTAAAGTTTCCAGGCTCACCAACGAATGGACGAGCAATAACACGGCCTACCATGTACTTCTCATCTAACGTTAATTCACGTGCAATTTTACAAATTTTATATAACTCATCAAGCGGCACTACCTCTTCGTGTGCTGCGATTTGTAGTACACTATCAGCAGAAGTGTAAACAATTAAAGAGCCTGTTTCCATTTGTTCTTGACCAAGTTCATCAAGAATTTCAGTTCCAGAAGCTGGTTTATTACCGATGATTTTACGGCCTGTTTTTTCTTCTAATTCATCAAGTAATTCTTTTGGGAATCCTTCTGGGAACACTTGGAATGGTGTATCAATGTAAAGACCCATGATTTCCCAGTGGCCTGTCATTGTATCTTTACCAGTAGATTTTTCTTGCATTTTTGTATAATATCCAAGTGGTTTTTCTACTTTAGAGATGCCTTTCATTTCACGAATGTTACCAAGACCTAATTTCACCATGTTAGGCATTTGTAACCCATTCATATGTTCAGCAATGTGACCAATTGTGTCAGATCCTAAATCACCAAATTGTTCAGCATCTGGTGCTTCACCGATTCCAACAGAGTCCATTACGACTAGGAATATACGTTTATATTTATTCATAACTGCGACCTCCTATAAGTTCAGTTCTACTTCTTGTAGTATGTTCAAAACGCTATAAAGTGAAACTGTTCTCCATAAGAATTATCTTTCGTTCTCATTATCAAACAGTACTTCTTTAAATCATTCTCTAACCTATTTCGTTTACCTTGAAACGACTCAAAAACATTTCTAGTTTTTTCTAAGTCAGATGTCAGACATCTGATACTGATATCATAACATGTTTACGCTTTCTTTTTAATACATTTTCGTAGAATTTCTCATTTTCTTCACACTTCTATTGTAATCCATTATGCACAGAAGTGCTAATCATTTTATGATTTATTTCTTCATATAAAGTGAAATTTTAATCAGTGGCGGTTTTGTTCTTTCCCACTAATCATTTTCAGAATAAAAATAAAAAAAGCAGCTCTAAAGAGCTACCTTTTTATTTTACTTCTACTGTTTCTTCTTTATGTTCATGCAATTCGCCTTTTTTAACATGAACTTTCACTTTGTAAGAACCCTTTTCTTTGAAAGTATGTTTCGTTTCATACTCCCCTTTATTTCCTTCTTTTGCTGGAATGAATTCGTGTTTTTCCACACCATCTTTCCAAATCTCAAGTTGTACTTCAGCACCAGTTAAAGCTTCTTCTTTTTGTTTTAAATGAACTTTCATTGTTGATTCAGCATTTGCTTTTATGTCACCAGCCATAAGGTGAATCATTGTATCGCTTTTATGATCACCATGTCCTGCACCATGATCACTATTTTCTTTTTTCGCATCTTCTACTTTCGCATTTCCTACAGCCACTTTTACTTCTGGCATAACATGCATTTCACGCGCATTTGTGTGAGCGATAATATGGTATACGCCATCCGTCTCGAACGTTTTCTCTACAGCATAAACACCTTTTCCTTTATGCTTACCTTCTAGCATCTCGTGCTTTTCGTCGCCAGCTTTCCAAATTTCAAACTTTACATCATCAGCATCTGTTACCTTTTCTTTTCCTTGTGTAACAAGTGCTTGTACTTCTGTTTTTTCACCAGGTTTAATTTCTTTCGGATTTGTTTGAACTGCTACTTTTACAGCTTCTAGTTTCTGTTCTTTTTTCGGTTCTTCTTTGTTTGTATTACAGCCAGCCAATGCTAGCATCGCGATAAATAAAGTCATAATAAGTTTTTTCATCATCATTTCCTCCTTCATACTTTATTTAGTATAGAGGAAATACATTGTAATATTCTAGTCTTCTGCTGAAAACAATGTACGAAATGTTTGTGAAGTTTCTGTGAAGTGCTATAGCCTTTTGAATCTATGAAAAAAGAGCATAGTACCTATGCTCTCGGATGAAACTGTTTATATACATCTTTTAATCTAGTTTTTGAAACATGCGTATAAATTTGTGTCGTTGAAATATCTGCATGTCCAAGCATTTCTTGCACAGCACGTAAGTCTGCTCCATTTTCTAATAAATGCGTAGCAAAAGAATGACGCAATGTATGAGGTGTAAGCTCTTTTTCAATATTTGCTTCTTTCGCTAATCGTTTTAAAATTTTCCAAAATCCTTGTCTTGATAATCGATTGCCATGATGGTTTAAAAAGAGTGCATCTACTACTTTTTTCCCCATCAATTCTCTTCTTCCCTTTTCAATATACTTTTGAATCGCTTCCGTCGCTAAACTTCCTAGTGGAATAATTCTTTCTTTATTCCCTTTCCCTATGCATCGAACAAATCCCATCGTTAAATGTACATCTTCTAAATTTAATGCAATTAATTCTGAAACACGAAGTCCTGTTGCATACAATAACTCTAGCATCGCTTTATCACGAACCCCAAAAGCGCTCGTCATTTTTGGTGTCTGCAGTAATGCCTCTACTTCATCAACTGACAATACTTTCGGTAATTTCCGTTCTCCTTGCGGCGTTTCAATATGTACGGATGGATCGTGCTCTACCGCTCGTTCCCGAAGTAAAAATTGGTGAAACGAACGAATCGATGCAATATGACGTGCTAATGTTTTCGAAGATTTTCCGTTTTCTTTTAAGTGCTGCAGAAAGTTAACAATGTGCAAGCGTGTCACTTCGTGAAAGCTTTTCGCTTGTTCTACATTTTGCAAATACTTTACATAACTTTTTAAATCACGTTCATAAGATACTACTGTATTTTTCGCTAGTCCTTTTTCAACAACCATATAATGAATAAAATCTTTTAATTGATCTTCCAATCTACACTACTCCCCATTTTCATAGAAAAACATCATTCTATTTACGAAAGCATCCTTTGCCGGCTCTTCATTCCCTGATACTTTTTCTACAGTCTCTTCTTTTGGCTTTTCATAACGATGATAGCTTTCATATTCTTCATTTATCCATAGTATAGCGAAATAAAACAAAATCGTACAACTTGTAAATAATAAAAATACTTTTATCCCATCAAAAGTTAATTTTAAAGCTCGGCGCATTGTAAATTCCTCCAAAATATAAGTTATTACAACATATGCCAAGCTTTCACCAATTTATACCTTATTCAAATAAAAAACCTCTTCCTAGTTAAATAGGAAAAGGTTATTTTTCATCCGTTTCATTTTCTTGACAATTTTTACAAATCCCATGGAATGTTAAACGATGATCCTTCACCTTAAAGCTCCAGTCATGTTCTACTTTCCTTTCCACTTCACCAAGTAAATCTTCTTGTATTTCTTGTACAGCACCACATTGTGTACAAATCAAATGATGGTGGAAACGCTGCGCACCTTCTTGGCGTAAGTCATAGCGTGAAACACCGTCTCCGAAGTTAATCTTATCGACAACTTTTAACTCAGATAATAGTTCTAAAGTTCGATAGACGGTTGCTAATCCGATCTCTGGCGACTTTTCTTTTACAAGGAGGTAAACATCTTCTGCGCTTAAATGATCTTCTTCATTTTCTAGCAGCACACGAACTGTTGCTTCACGTTGCGGTGTTAATTTGTAGCTCGCTGCATGTAATTGCTTCTTAATTCGTTCAATTCTTTCTTCCATTCGGTACTACTCCCTCCTCGCCACTCTTACACCATTATATCAGAAGAAGGGCTTCTGTCAAAAGAAAAACAATAAAAACAAATTGATAATTATTCTCATAAAGTATTTATTGTTTATTAATAGCCTCAACGACTTCTTTCATTAAAACTGGTGATGCATAAGCCTCTACACTAGAAGCAAGAGCTAACACCGCTCCAATTACAAGAAAGAAGCATGTATAACGGATCAATAATGGTAATAGCGGCTCAGTTATTTTTCGGATAAATTGATGCCTAATCATGCGTAAGGAAAAACTTGCGGCAATTGTTGTCATAACGAGAAATACTGGGATGATAATGAGATTTTGTGGCAATACAGAAACGAATGCTAATAATAATCCATTCCATCCATGCTGACTTACTAAGAAACCTACTGTAAATCCGACAACTACTCCTTTTGCAAATAATAAAATAAAAATGAGTGGTAATCCAATAATTGAAATCCCTAAAATCCAAATAAATCCAATGTATTTTAATTGTGAAAAGTAACTTTCTCGAAACATTTCGCCTGCAATAGCAAATTCTCCTTTAGAAACTTGTCCAAAAAAACGTTGCAAATAAAATGATAAATCTTGTTTTTGATTTAATTGTAAACTATTTACAAGAATTGCTCCAAATATTACTCCCATCAATAACAAAACAGCGTTAAATATATATAATGAAGAGTTTTCCTGTATGTGAGACATTACACGGTCTTGCCAAGTTTTTCTCCACATTTTTCTTCCCTCCGTTCACACTCTTACTAAAAATGTATGAAAGAAAGAAAAAAGTATGACGAATTAACATTGAAATTCCGCTCTACTTTGCTAAACTAAAAAGTAGAGAATAGGAGGGATTTCTCTTGAAACCATTATTATTAGATTTTCCAACATTATTTCAAACTGAACGCTTACAGGTTCGTAAGCCATTTCCAGGTGATGGTGCAGAAGTGTATGAAGCAATACAAGCTTCTCTAGAAGACTTAGTACCGTGGATGCCAATTAACGCTGAAACAGAAGAAAGTGCTGAAGAAATCGTTCGTAACGCTCACGGACAGTTTTTACTTCGTGAAACACTTGATTTTCACTTATACGATAAAGTATCTGGTACATTCATCGGAGCTATAACGCTCAAGCCTGAAAACTGGGATATTCCAAAGTTTTCACTTCACTTCTGGCTACATAGCGCTTATACAAAACAAGGCTATATGACCGAAGCTGTGAAAGGTGCCATTCAATTTGCCTTTGATAAGCTAAGCGCTCGAAGAATTGAAATTCGTATTGATGCAACAAATACAAATGCATGTAACTTAGCAGAACGTTTAGAATTTATTCTAGAAGGTACAATGGAAAATGATTTCATAGCACCAGATGGTAGCTTACGTGATGCACGCGTATATGCAAAAATTAATTAAAAACACTCGCCTTTGGCGAGTGTTTATTTTTGTAGTTGTAAATATTGTACTGCAAACATCGTCTTCGCATCGTGAATACGAAGATCTTTCATAAGAGTAGTTGCTTCTTCTAATGATACTTCCATTAATTCCACAAACTCGTCTTCATCTAACGCAGCTTTATTTTCTTTTTTCGTCAAACCTGTCGCTTTATATACATATAAAATTTCATCTGCAAATCCTGGAGATGTATAGAAAGAAGTAATAAGCTCCATATTTTCACATACATAACCTGTTTCCTCTTCTAATTCACGAACTGCTGTCACCTCAGGTTTTTCACCTGGTTCTAACTTGCCAGCCGGAATTTCTATAATCGCCTTTTCAAGCGCTTTACGATACTGCTCAACAAGCACAATTTTCCCCTCATCAGTAATAGCAATAATAGCAACTGCACCAGGGTGATTTACAATTTCACGTTTACTCATTGCTCCATTTGGTAATACTACATCATCAACACGAACTTTTATAACTCTACCATCAAAAATCGGCTCAGTTTTTACTGTTCTCTCTGCAAGATTACTCATACTACTTCATCTCCCTGTTCTATTTCCTATTCTTTCCTCATACATTTTACCACATTGAAAGGAGCGTGATAGAAATGAAAGTTTATATTTTACCAAATCGCGTCACTTTAGTCGGAAAAGCATGGCAAATTCGCCATAAGCTAAAACAATATGGCAAAGAGTATACAACTGTACAAGAGTGGATTACAGCAACTAAAAAGTAAACGTTTGTCAACCTCTTTTCCCTTGCGTACAATAAGGAGAAGGAGGTTGAACTATGAAAAAACGTCAATTAGGAAACTCAGATTTATTTGTGACAGAAATGGGACTTGGCTGTATGTCCCTCGGTACATCTGAAACAGAAGCCCTGCGTATTATCGATGAAGCAATCGATTTAGGAATCAATTTTTTTGATACAGCGGATTTATATGATTATGGATTAAACGAAGAATTTGTTGGAAAAGCCTTAAAAGGAAAACGAGACCAAATTATCCTTACAACGAAGGTTGGGAATCGATGGACAGAAGAAAAAAACGGCTGGTCTTGGGATCCTTCTAAAAATTACATAAAGGCTGAAGTGAAAGAAAGTTTACGTAGACTTCAAACTGATTATATTGATCTTTATCAACTTCACGGCGGGACGATTGAAGATCCTATAGATGAAGTAATTGAAGCCTTTGAAGAATTGAAAAAAGAAGGTATCATTCGCCATTACGGTATTTCTTCTATACGTCCAAATGTCATCCGTGAATATGCACAGCGTTCAAATATCGTTAGTGTTCTAATGGAATATAGCCTTTTGAATCGTCGCCCTGAAGAATGGTTCCAGCTTCTTAATGAACATCAAATTAGCGTCATTGCTCGCGGACCACTTGCAAAAGGAATATTAACTGATAACAATACAAGAAAGATAGAAAGAGTAAAAGAAAAAGATTACCTTTCTTATTCTTACGATGAATTATATGCGACGCTTGCGAATGTAAAAGAAATAATTGGAGAAAACTCCTTAACTGGAACAGCTATTCAATATTGCTTACATAACGAAACTGTTGCAGCTGTTATACCTGGTGCAAGCTCTATTGGGCAATTACGAGAAAATGTACAAGCTAGTAAACAAACAAAGTTAACAACAGCAGAATATACACAGCTTCAGCAAATTGTGAAATGTGATACGTACGCATTACACCGATAAAAAGACGCTACCATACTGGTAGCGTCTTTTTATAACGTATCATATTTATCAGGATTCGTTCCTACATGTAAATTACGATTTAACGTATTAATTTGAGTCATCTCTTCTTCTGTTAATGAAAAGTCAAAGATAGAAAAATTCTCCTGAATGCGAGATGGTGTAACAGACTTAGGAATCGTCACAATCCCGCTTTGAATATCCCACCTTAATATAACTTGCGCAGGTGTTTTTTCATATTTAGTAGCAATGGCCTGAATAATCGGGTGCTGAAATACTTCTCCGCCCCTCATTAATGGACTCCATGCTTCCATTTGAATTTGCTCACCTTGACAGAAATTACGCAATTCAAATTGTGTTAACATCGGATGAAGTTCCACTTGGTTTACCATCGGCTTTATTTTGCAATTTGGTAATAGCAGTTCTAAATGATGTTTATGGAAGTTAGAAACACCAATCGCGCGCACTTTACCTTCTTCATACAGTTTTTCTAATGCTCGGTACGTATCAACATACTTCCCTCTTATTGGCCAATGTATTAAATATAAATCTACATAGTCCATTTGTAATTTTTTTAAGCTTTTCTCAAACGCCTCAAGTGTTTCCTCGTATCCTTGATCATCGTTCCAAACTTTTGTTGTAATAAAGATGTCTTCTCTCGGAATTCCTGATTCACGAACCGCTTCTCCGACACCGCTTTCATTTTCATATACAGTTGCTGTATCAATCGAACGGTATCCAACTTCTAGCGCTGTTTTTACTGCTTGTTTTACTTCGTCGCCTTCTTTCGCTTTATAAACGCCTAAACCAATCATCGGCATTTTTACGCCATTATGAAGTGTAGTTGTTGGAATGTGCACAGTCGTCTCCCTTTCATCATTACATTTTTTTATAAGCCACCACTTTATTTGAACAAGATTCAACCAAAAAGTCAAAACATATGTACAGTTTACATAATAAACTTATATACTTTCTAAAATAATGCGAACTCATTCATTAACATTATTTTCCATCCATTTCTTCGCTTTTTCATCAACATTACGTACAAACTCAGTTTTCCCTTCCGAATATAACGCACCATCATATGTATACTTTTCAGCTAATTCTTTCTTTAAAGTTGCATATGCCTCAGCTTCTTCACAATGAGCCATCATATAATCACGAAATGCTAAATGCCTTACTATCTCAGGGTTTCCTTTTTCAAACACGTGTAAGTGATACGAGCGTTTTTCCTCCGTTCCATGAATAAAATAACGCCGTCTTGAAATACCATTCTCCCCTTTTACGATATAGCCAAGCTCTTCAAAACGTTCATTCCACCTATCTACTCTGTCGATACTCTCTACTTCCATAATCATATCTATAATTGGTTTCGCTGCCAGTCCTGGCACCGACGTACTTCCAATATGATGGACCTTCACCTTTTCTGGCATCGCCGCTTTTAATCTTTCAGCCTCCATTTGAAATTTTTCACCCCAATGATTTTCATGCGGAACAACTACAATTTTTCTCATTCTAACTCCCCTTTTCTTACAAGCTCGTCAAAAAAATGATCAGCGTTATTCACTGATCATTTTCGTTATTATTTAAAGTCTTTCCAAGTAAGGTTACTTTCACTTAACAGTTCTTCAAATGATTTATTCTTTTCACGTTCTTTTTGTTCTTGGCGCTTTCTTTCCTGTTCAGCTGCCACTTTTTCCTCTTCTCTCACTTGCAACTCTTTCTTCTTATTCTTTAATTGCTGCATGAGTGAATCATTTAATTGATCACCTAATGTAAGCGACTCTTTCTTTTGTTGATTCACTTGCGCTTGTCTTTGCATTTGTCTTTGTTTCTTTTTCTTCATACTACTCACCTTTTACTTTTTTCTCCATTATAGTAGATACACAATGAACTCGACAATAAAAAAGGTCCTTTACTCTATTATTCACTTTTTGTAAATATGTTAATTTTTCGAAAAAACTATTTTTTTGTATAGATATAATCCTATGAATCTATTAAAATTATGTCGTATGATGTCAGATTATAAAAAAGGAGAATTAGATTATGTGGAAAAAAATCATTCCTGCTGTTGCCGTTTTAAGCACCATTACTTTTTCAACCGTATTTGCTGCTCCCCCATCCCAGACTCCAGCTGAACAAAACCGCTACATAGACGTACAAATGCTTGGTATTAATGATTTCCATGGACAACTAGATACTGTTAAAAAAATTAATAACAAAGAAGCTGGTGGCGCTGATTACTTAGCTACTTATTTAAAAGAACGTAAAAAGCAAAACCCGAATACACTTCTCGTACACGCTGGCGATATTGTCGGAGCTAGTCCACCAGTTTCAGCATTGTTACAAGATGAACCAACGATTGAATTTTTAAATGACTTAAAATTTGATGTTGGTACAATCGGTAACCACGAATTTGATGAAGGTATTGATGAAATGAAACGTCTCATTTACGGTGGCTATCACGAAAAAACAGGGAATTTCAAAGGTGCAAATTTCCCTTATGTCGCTGCAAACTTCTATAATAAATCCACTGGCCGCTTATTTTTACCGCCATTTACTGTAAAAATGGTAAATGGTGTGCCTGTAGGATTCATTGGCGTAGTTACAACTGATACACCAAATGTCGTGATGCCTACTATGCTTAAAAATGTAGAAATCACTGACGAAGTAGAAGCAATTAATAAATCAACGCAGCAATTAAAGCGTCTTGGCGTTAAATCCATTGTCGTCCTTGCTCATGTCGGTGGAACAACAGATGAGTCTGGTGTGACAAATGGAGACCTTACTCGAATTGCAAATGAAACAGATCCGGAAGTTGATGTTATTTTTGGTGGGCATAGTCACACGTATGTAAATGGTACTGTAAATAATAAACTAATCGTCCAAGCGAACTCTTACGGAATGGCTTTCTCAGATGTAGATGTAACAATTGATCGTAAAACAAAAGATATTGTAAAGAAAAAAGCTGAAGTTGTTACAACATACCATGAAGGTGTAGAACCTGATAAACAAGTAAAGAAAAAACTAGATCAATATAAAGAAAAAATTGCACCGCTTGTAAATGAAGTTGTCGGAAAATCTACAGCACCTATCGACCGTAAACAAAATGATGCTGGTGAGTCCACTCTTGGAAATTTAGTTGCCGATGCCCAGCGCCAAACGATGCAAACTCAAATCGCACTTATGAATCCAGGCGGCATTCGTAATGACTTAGATGCTGGCGATATTACATGGGGCGAATTATACGGCATTCAGCCTTTTGGAAACCAATTAATTAAAGTAGATTTAACAGGTCAAGATATTCGCGACATTTTAAATCAACAATGGCAAAAAGGAACGACGAGAATGCTTCAAATTTCAGGTATTCAATATACGTGGGATGCAAATAAACCAAACGGTGAAAAAGTTACAAATATACGTTTAACAAACGGTGAAGAATTATCTCCATCTAAAACGTATAGCGTAGTGGCAAATGCCTTTTTAGCTTCTGGCGGTGATGGATTTGTATCATTTAAAAATGGTAAAAATGCAGAGACTGGTCCAAACGACTTTGAAGCGCTAGTCGATTACGTAAAACAATTAAAAGAACCTATTCAGCCAATTATCGATGGTAGAATTCAAAAAACAAATTAAGTACACTCATAATAAACAATCTTAATTTTTCATCGTAAAAGATACACATAAACCTTTTATCCGTCATATATGTGAAACCTAAAAAGGATACTCGTTCTTACAATGAACATAGTATCCTTTTCTTTATTTATCAATATGTGATGTGTTGTTAAAATCATATTGTTGTAAAAATTGTTGTAACGCCTCTTCTACAAGTTTAGATTTTTGAATTCCTTTCGATTCTGATATAACGTCTAGTTTTGCTAATATTTCTTTATTAATAGAAAAGGTACGTTTCTTTTTTTCTGTACTTATATTCATCATGGGGGCAATTACTTCTTCTTTCTTTCTTAATAACTCATAAATACTTTGTAATTGTTCATAAATTAATAGTTGATAATCCGTTTTCGCATATTGAAGGGCTGTCGCTTCTTGGAGTTGTAAGTGACGCGGTTCTTCTCCATCTCCTACAAAAATACGCTTTTTCTGTTCTCCATCATATTCGTATCCAATCAATCTTAATTTCTTCGATAATGTATACGGGCTTATTTCAAGACGTTTTGCTATAATAGCGATGGATTCACGCCTATTTAAACAATCGATAATTTCTCCAATCGTCACAATTTCCCTCCTCCCATATTGAAATGACACTAGTATGGTATGTTACAATGATTTTCTAACAGTATATGCAAAACGAATAGCCTGTGCGATTCATACGATTTTAGAAAAGGAGGTTTTCAATATGCTTTTTCGTAGCAATACCCCGCAGTTCTATAATGAAAATAAAAAACTCATTCCCAATAGTATCGCTACGATGGAAAGCGTTATGATTAACAACCGAAAACAAACTCTCCTTATGCGCGGGCAAAACGTAGAGCAGCCTATTTTATTATGCTGTCACGGTGGACCAGGCATGGCACAAATCGGATTTATTCGTCATTTTCAAAAAGAATTGGAGAAACACTTCATCGTAATTAATTGGGATCAGCGCGGGGCAGGTAAATCCTTTTCAATGAAAGATTTCGGAGCAAATTTTACAATCGAACAATTCATTTCCGATGCAAAAGAAGTGATTCAATATGTACTTAAAAAGTTCAATAAACAGAAACTATTTCTCGCTGGTCATTCTTGGGGAAGTATTATCGGGCTTAACATAGCACACTATTATCCACAATATATCGAGGCTTATATCGGTATTGGGCAAATTGTACATATGAAACAAAACGAGGAATTACTATATCAGCATTTAATTCGTTCTGCAAAAAAATATAATCATAAAAAAGCATTAGCGTCCCTTTTAAAATTAGGAAAACCGCCATTTTTAGATACGAGACGCCTTATTATTCAAAGAAAATGGCTTGGCACATTCGGAGGTGCAATCCAAAACGGATCTTCCTTTTCTTTCATACGAAAAGGCTTCTTTTCTCCCGAATATACACTATTAGATTGGTTCAAGTTTCTCGCAGGAAATTTAAAATCTGGCGTTTTATGGGAAGAAATGTTGACAATCGATTTCTTTTCTTCTATTACGAGTTTATCTATTCCAGTTTATTTTTGTTCTGGTCGCTATGATTATCAAACTCCTTATGCACTCGTTCAGGAATATTGTGATGTAATAGAAGCACCGATAAAAAAGATGATTTGGTTCCCAAATTCAGCACATTCTCCCGATTTAGAAGAGCCAGAATTATTCGCTCGTTCTTTACAATCCATTAAACAAGAGCTAGCTTTTCACCATTAGTAACAAAAGGCTCTTTTACATTTCATAAGAAACAATTTATAATAATATGTCGCAACTATGTATAAATCTAGCAAGGTGATTCATATTTCCTTGCCTTAACACAATAAAATTTTGGGGAGATTACATTTATTATGAATGCTGTACTCATTGCAGTAGCAGTTATGCTATTGCTTAGTTTGTTACGTGTCCAGGTCATTGTCGCCATCATTGTTGGAGCTTTAACAGGCGGACTTATCGGTGGACTCGGTATTTCAGAAACGATTAACACTTTTACAACTGGTCTTGGAAACAGTGCTCCAATCGCTTTAAGTTATGCAATGCTTGGTGGTTTCGCTATTTCTCTTTCCAAAACCGGACTTCCAGATGCTATGATTCAAACTGCATTAAAGTGGATTGGCAATGAACAAGACACGAAAAAACAAGTTTACTCTAAAATACTTATTCTATTTATCATTTTAACGATGGCTTGTTTCTCACAAAATGTGATTCCTGTTCACATCGCTTTCATCCCCATCTTAATTCCAGCACTTTTAAAAGTATTAAATGAGCTGAAAGTGGATCGCAGACTTGTTACATGTATTATTACATTCGGATTGATTACTCCTTATATGTGGATTCCAGCAGGATTCGGAAAAATTTATCATGATGTATTACAAACAAATGCTGCGCAAAGCGGTCTTACATTTGATGTCGCACTTATTCCAAAAGCAATGACCATTCCAGCAATCGGTATGATTATCGGATTATGTGTGGCAGTATTTATTACGTACCGAAAACCTCGTACGTATGAAACAGAACAAATTCATACTACTGAAAATGAAATCGTTCCCTATACAAAACGAAGCATTACTTTCGGGCTAGTATCTATCTTAGCTACATTAACTGTTCAATTAGCAACAGAATCAATGATTTTCGGCGCTCTAGCGGGGATTATCGTTTTATCAGTTAGTGGTAGTCTACCTCTTAAAGAAGCTGATGCAATTTTAACAAGCGGAATGCGTATGATGTCCTTTATCGGATTTGTTATGATTTCTGCCGCTGGGTTCGGAGCTGTTCTTCGAAAAACAGGACATGTTGAATCTCTTGTACAAACGAGTGCACATATAATTGGGAATAACAAACCACTCGCTGCATTTCTTATGCTTGTAATTGGACTGCTCGTTACGATGGGGATTGGATCATCTTTTTCAACCATCCCTATTTTAACAACAATTTTTGTACCTCTTTGTATTCAGCTTGGATTTAGTCCAATGGCCACCATTGCAATTATCGGTACAGCCGGAGCGCTAGGAGACGCAGGATCTCCAGCATCAGATAGTACACTTGGACCAACATCCGGTTTAAATGCTGATGGTCAACACCATCATATATGGGATACGTGTGTACCAACTTTTTTACATTACAATATACCGTTACTTATATTCGGCTTTATTGCCGCAATTACATTATAAAAGGTGCGTTTTATACGCACCTTTTACTTTTTTATTTTTCCCTTTAATTGTTGCAATGCTATTTTCCCATTTTCTTCGATACAACTTTCCATTTGCATAAATGACGGACCTGCCCACTCACTGTCTATACTCCCGTTCAGTCCAATAATTTTCAATTTATCCGGTATACGGATATTTAATTTTTTTGCTGCTCGAATTAACTCAAAGGTAATCTTATCACTTGAAGTTACAATTCCATCTATATACGGATAAGTTTGCAATAATGTAACAAACTGTTTATTCGTATACCCTTGTACACATTCTTCTCGATAAGAGATTCCTTCCTCCCAAACAGCGTCTAAAAATCCTGATATGTACTCTTCCATTTCTTCACTATCTTCGCCCTCACCGAAATAAGCAAGAAAGTGACAACCTTTTTCTTTTAATAAAGAGACCGCTCTTTGGCCACTTTCATAATAATTTGCATGAGATTTTTTTCATCAATCACAACAAACGGAAGTGGGATTTCTCCTATACTTTTAAAAACGGACCTTGTTAAAATAACACCTGCAACGTTATTTTCCTTCAACATATGTATGTATCTATCTTTATTCTCTATATTACAAACAATAATTTGATATCCTTCTTTATACGCTATTTCCTCAATACAATGTAGCAAAGTGATGTTTGATGGGTCATATAGATTATCTACAAGTAATGCAATTATCGTTGAATTCTCTTTAAATAGTGGCTTTGCTGCACTATTTGGCCTATAACGTAATTCCTCAATTGCTTCCTTTACTTGTTTTACTGTGTCCTCATGAACGTATCCTTTTTCATTTATAACTCGTGAAACGGTTGCGACTGAAACACCTGCCAATTTTGCAACATCACGTATAGTTGCCACATCGTCACCCCTTAATATGGTAATAGATTACAATTTTACGGTAACCTAAATTACAATATTCGTCAAGGTTAATAATTTATATTTCTGAAAATTGTTACATCATTACACTAAACTATATTCTAATTGAATTTCATGTAAAATCGGGATATTATCATACCCGATGCGCGGAATTTCTTTCTTTATTTTTCGTGCCTCTTCCACCGCATTTACATATAAATTCGTCATCAAAAAATTACGTTTTTGGTAAAAACGTAACGCATTCATATTATCATTTGTTGTTATAAGCCAAACCTTCCTGCACCGTTCTTCTTCTGCAACTCGTAATACACAATCCACAAGTTTTGTCCCTATTCCTTTTCTTTCTTCAAAGCTATCTAACGATACAATTTCGCACATATTTCCGATCAATTCATACGTTACAATTCCGATTATTCTGTCTTCTGAGAGCGCAACAAATCCTGGCAACTCTTCTAATTGATGTCCCTTACCACGTGAAACCATCAATGAACTCCCCCAGTTCTCACACATGAACATTCGGATTGTTTCTTTCATCGCTGGCGTAATTTTTTGTATATGCACCATTTCCTATTTCTCCCCTTTTCTATCCTTGTGATACAATATAAGTGTATCACATGTAACGGTATTTGGAGGATGAGGTAAAGTATGAAACGTTTTTTTGCAGCATTGTTTACTATACTAGGTGCGATAACTGCCCTTGGGATTTTCTTTACAAATAAGGTGATGTACTTAAAGAAAAAAACAGAGGAAGAAATACTCGAAAGAGAAACGAAAAAACATTTTCGTATAGAGGATTTTGAAGCTCTTCATAAAGAAGAAATTCATATTCCTTCGCAATTCGGATATGATCTTCACGGATATTACATTCCTGCTGGTCATTCCAATAAATTTATGATTTTCTGTCACGGCGTAACTGTAAATAAAATGAACTCTGTAAAATATGCAAGGTTATTTTTAAACAGAGGATATAATGTCGTTATTTATGATCATCGTCGTCATGGTAAAACTGGCGGAAAAACAACAAGCTATGGATACTATGAAAAGCATGATTTAAAATCTGTAGTTGACTGGCTAAAAAGTCGTTTTGGAACAAATATAACACTCGGTATTCATGGTGAATCGATGGGAGCTGCAACACTTCTTCAGTACGCAGGACTTGTAGAAGATGGTGCTGATTTCTATATTGCAGATTGTCCTTTTTCTGATTTCTACGGACAATTACAACATCGTTTAAAGGTTGAATTCCATTTACCGAAATGGCCTTTATTACCTTTAGCAAATGCTTTCTTAAAAGTGCGTGACGGTTATACGATTCGTGAAGTTTCACCAATCGATTGTATAAAAAACATTAACAATCCCGTCCTCTTTATTCATAGTAAAGATGATGATTATATTTTAGCTGATATGACGAAAGCGCTCTATGAAGCGAAGGAAAACAATAAACAACTTTATATTGCAGAACACGGCGCACACGCTTGCTCTTATAACGAAAATAAAGAAGAGTATGAAGCAGCCGTTGATCAATTTTTAAACTCATATGTAAAAGAAACAAAAAACAGGCTTGCATAAGCCTGTTTTTTTATTGCGCTAAAACGTCTGTAACTTGTTCCATATTTTCAGAAATCCACTTTATTGCATCATCTAGCGTTGGAAATTCTGTCGTTTGAAATGTTACCTCATCTTGCAGTAACCAAACATCCTTTGACTCTTGTCCTACACCAGCAATGGACCAGTGTAACAAACTATATGGATGATTATCATTCAAAAATGAAGCCCACGTGCGCTCATTTGCAATATTTCGTAATGTACGTAATTGTTTATCCATCTTTCGTCACCTTACTCTAGTCAGTTATAAAAAATATTATAACACTCTCTTCTCTTCCAAAGAAAGTGCTCTTTTCATATTGTCAAGTACTTCTCTTGATTATATGATGAAATTAAGCGTTTGGGAAGGAGGGATAGCGTTGGCTAAAGTACAAATTAAAGTAAATGATAATGGCTCTTTTCGCGTTACAGGGGACGTGGAATTAGTTGATTCACAAGGGAATGTATTCCCAGCAAAACCGGCATTTTCTTTATGCCGTTGTGGTTTATCAAAAAATATGCCTTATTGCGATGCTTCGCATAAAGGTAAATTCGAATCTGTTGTTAGAGCACCAGAGGCAGAATAATTTTACATGTGACATGCACATTTTTTTGTGCATGTTTTTTCTTTTTAGCAACTCCGTTATATCCCTTCTCCTTACAACATTTCTAATACTTTTGCCTCCATCTCAGCCTACATATATTTTCACACAATTCTTCACATTCGAATACTTTTTACTAGCCTTTTATTTTTTTTGTGCTATAATTTGAGCAAACAGCATCCTTCGGGGTCGGGTGAAATTCCCAACCGGCGGTGATGAAGTGCAAACTTCTAAGTCCGTGACCCGTTTTCAACTCGAAAACGGTGGATCTAGTGAAACTCTAGGGCCGACAGTATAGTCTGGATGGGAGAAGGATATGTTTTCTAGTAATTTTATATAGCGAATACACTTTTATTTCAGTATGCATATTTTTATAGATTCAATTCAAATCTATATATATGTTTTATTTTGTATACTTATCTTTCTATGCTGAAATAAAAAGATACGACTAGCGTTTGAAAAATTTGATATTTTTGCTAGGTTTCTTCCTTATGCCAAAATATCAATCATCGTTAGGTTTCTTTCCTATACTTTCGTATTCGAACTATATTTCTAGAAATCACGTCTCCCAAACCCCAAGGATATTAAAATCCTTGGGGTTTTTTGATTTTTTTAGGAGAGGTGAAGAAAATGACAGATCAAGAATATATGAGGATTGCTCTGCAATTAGCAGAAGGAACATCTGGGCAAACAAGTCCAAATCCTATGGTTGGTGCTGTTGTTGTAAAAGACGGAAACATCGTCGGTATGGGAGCTCATTTACGTGCTGGTGAAGAACACGCAGAAGTTCATGCTCTTCATATGGCTGGTGACAAAGCAAAAGGAGCCACCGTGTATGTAACACTTGAACCGTGTAGCCATTTTGGAAAAACACCACCTTGCTGTGAATTGCTCATCAAAAAAGAAGTCAAACGGGTTGTAATTGCTACTCTTGATTGCAATCCTCTCGTTTCTGGTAATGGAAAAAAAAGATTAGAGGAAGCTGGCATCGAAGTAACTACCGGTGTTCTGGAAGCAGAAGCAGTTTTATTAAATCGCTACTTTTTTCACTACATGAAAACGAAACATCCATTTGTAACAATAAAAACAGCGATGAGCTTAGACGGAAAAACAGCAACCGTAACCGGTGAAAGTAAGTGGATTACAAGTGAAGATGCACGAGCTGATGTTCATCAATATCGTCATACACACGATGCAATTCTTGTTGGAGTGAATACAGTTATAGCTGATAATCCGCATTTAACAACAAGAATTCCTAACGGAGGGCAAAATCCTATACGCGTTATTTTAGATACCCATTTACGAACGCCACCATCTTCTCATGTCATAACAGATGGTTTAGCACCGACATGGATTATAGTTGGTAAGGATGTAAATCCAGAGAAAATAGCTTCTTATGAATCTGAAAATATAGCTATATTCCAAATGAAAACGAAACAGATTGAAATACAGGATGTTTTACACCTACTCGGCGAAAAACAAATTCTTTCTCTTTTCGTCGAAGGTGGTCAAACCGTTCATGCAAGTTTCTTACAAACAAAGTATTTCAATGAAATTGTAACTTATATAAGTCCAAAATTAATTGGTGGAAAAAATGCCCCTACTTTATTTGGCGGCAATGGTTTTTCAACATTACAAGATGCACTTTCCTTGGAAATTCAAGAGATGAAACAAGTTGGCGATGATATAAAAATTGTTGCGCATGCCCGAAGTGAGGTGATGGAATGTTTACAGGAATTGTAGAAGAATTAGGAACGATTGCAAACATGCAACAAAGCGGCGAAGCGATGAAGTTAACGATTCATGCCAATAAAATTTTATCAGATGTTCACTTAGGTGATAGCATCGCGGTTAACGGTATTTGCTTGACTGTAACGAGTTTCACAACAACTTCATTCACAGTAGACGCAATGCCTGAAACGATGCAATCAACATCACTTCGCATGCTTAAACCGCAATGCAAAGTAAATTTAGAACGTGCAATGGCTGCAAACGGACGATTCGGTGGACATTTCGTTTCAGGACATATCGATGGCATCGGAACGATATTAAACAAAAAACAACACTATAATGCCGTCTATTACAAAATAGCTATTTCTGATGAATTGCTACGCTATTGTTTGCATAAAGGGTCCATTGCTGTTGATGGAACGAGTTTAACAATATTTGATATAGACGAATCTTCCATTACAATTTCACTCATCCCGCACACAGTAAGTGAATCTGTTATCGGAGAAAAGAATGCCGGTGACATCGTAAACATTGAGTGTGACATGATTGGTAAATATATCGAACGCTTTATTTCTAAACCAGTAAAACGAACAGGTTCAATGACCGAAAGCTTTTTACAAGAAAACGGATTTCTATAAGGGGGAAGCATTATGTTTCATCGTATTGAAGAAGCTCTAGAAGATTTAAAACAAGGAAAAGTCGTGATCGTATGTGATGATGAAAACCGTGAAAATGAAGGCGATTTTATCGCTTTAGCAGAGTATATTACGCCAGAAACAATTAACTTTATGATTACACATGGACGTGGTCTCGTTTGTGTACCAATTACAGAAGGGTACGCAGAACGTCTACAATTAGAACCAATGGTAGCTCATAATACAGATTCGCATCATACTGCATTTACAGTGAGCATTGATCATGTTTCTACAACAACTGGGATTAGTGCTCACGAACGTGCAACTACGATACGAGAAATGTTAAATCCTGCATCAAAAGGTGCTGATTTCAATCGTCCCGGACATATCTTTCCATTAATTGCGAAAGAAGGTGGTGTCTTGCGCCGGGCTGGTCATACAGAAGCTGCTGTCGATTTAGCACAGCTCTGCGGAGCAGAACCAGCTGGCGTCATTTGTGAAATTATTAATGAGGACGGTACGATGGCACGGGTACCTGATTTACTACAGTGCGCAAAACAATTTGATATAAAAATGATTACAATAGAAGATTTAATTGCTTATCGCCGCCACCATGAAACATTAGTGACGCGAGAAGTGGAAATTACATTACCTACAGATTTCGGTACTTTCCATGCAATTGGCTATTCTAATTCCTTAGATTCGAAAGAGCATATCGCACTCGTAAAAGGTGATATTTCAACAGGAGATCCTGTACTTGTACGCGTTCATTCAGAGTGCTTAACAGGAGATGTATTTGGCTCGTGCCGATGTGATTGCGGACCACAACTCCATGCTGCACTTGCTCAAATTGAGCGTGAAGGAAAGGGCGTTCTTCTTTATATGAGACAAGAAGGACGAGGCATTGGGCTTCTGAATAAGCTTCGCGCTTATAAGTTACAAGAAGAAGGATTCGATACTGTAGAAGCAAATGAAAAGCTTGGCTTCCCTGCTGATTTGCGGGATTACGGTATTGGCGCTCAAATATTAAAAGATTTAGGTTTACAACATTTACGATTATTAACGAATAACCCAAGAAAAATTGCTGGCTTACAAGGTTACGATTTAGAAGTAATCGAGCGTGTACCGTTACAAATGCCAGCAAAAGAAGAGAATAAAACGTATTTACAAACGAAAGTAAACAAATTAGGACATTTACTAAACTTATAATTAAAGGAGAGATTTATTATGGTATTCGAAGGTCATTTAGTTGGTACAGGATTAAAAGTTGGGGTTGTTGTTGGACGTTTTAATGAATTTATTACAAGTAAATTACTTGGCGGCGCTTTAGACGGATTAAAGCGTCACGGTGTAGAAGAAGCTGATATCGATGTTGCTTGGGTTCCTGGTGCATTTGAAATTCCTTTAATCGCTAAAAAGATGGCGAATAGCGGGAAATATGATGCTGTTATTACGTTAGGCACTGTCATTCGTGGTGCTACAACACATTACGATTACGTTTGTAATGAAGTAGCAAAAGGTGTTGCATCTTTATCACTACAAACAGACATCCCCGTTATTTTCGGTGTATTGACGACTGAAACGATCGAGCAAGCGATTGAACGCGCGGGCACGAAAGCTGGTAATAAAGGCTATGAATCCGCCGTCGCTGCAATTGAAATGGCTCACTTATCAAAACAATGGGCATAAAAAAGAGGCTGTGGCCTCTTTTTTTATTTCTTCAGCTTTTCTCCGTACATCTTTTATTAATTCATCCATTGTCTTTCCTTCTGTTTGTATACGAAGCGTCTGTGCTGTTTTCCATACATTCTCTCTTTTCTTCGCTTCTTCTATAATAGTAATTTCTTTTCGTACTTCCTTTAAATCTTTCCCTTCTGTTTTCAATCCAAAATGTTCAGCTTTCGTTCGAAAATGTTGTTCAATTCGTTGTTGCATCTCTTTTTGTTCAGGATTTTCGGCGGCCTTAACTGGATCAGCACTTATTGCTTTTAGTAAAATGAGACAAGTCATAATCGCTAATATATATTTGTGCATGTAAAATCCTCCAACCCAATATAAATTACATATTTACTATGTACAATTGGGGCTTGGAAAATTCGTCCACCAAAATTCTTTTTTTCGCTCAAAACCCACTAGTATCAAGCATTCACAACTATTTATTACATTTTATTTACAAAAAAAGCAAACTCTTTTACAAGTTTGCTTTTTTCTATCTTATAATGCACATTCTTCAATCTCAAATCCTAAATCTTCAATCATACCCCAGTCTGCAGTCGGTTCTTGTCCAGCTGTCGTTAAGTAGTCTCCAACAAAAATAGAGTTTGCTGCAAATAAACCGATTGGCTGTACAGAACGTAAATTGATTTCACGCCCTCCTGAAATACGAATTTCTTTCGTTGGGTTTACAAAGCGCATCATCGCCAGCACTTTTAAACATTCTACTGGTGTTAACTCTTTTTGTCCTTCAAGCGGCGTACCCTTTACAGCAACAAGGAAATTACATGGAATTGAATCTGCATCTATACGTTGTAATTCGAATGCAATTTCAGCTCGCTCTTCTATTGTCTCTCCCATTCCAAAGATCGCCCCAGAACATGGTGAAATACCGGCTTGTTTCGCTTTTTGAACTGTATCAACACGATCGTCATACGTATGAGTAGAGCAAATGCTTTCGTAATTATTCGCATGTGTATTTAAGTTGTGGTTATAACGGTGTACACCCGCTTCCGCTAAACGTCCTGCTTGATCTTCGTTTAAGAAACCTAAACAACAACAAATCTTTAAATCTGTCGTTTCACGAATCTCTTTAACTGCTCCAATTACGTGATTTACCTCTTTATCAGTCGGACGACGACCAGATGCTACAATACAATATGTACCCGCTTTACGACGAATTGCTTCATGTGCCCCTTCTACAATCTTTTCCTGCGTTAGCCAAGCATATTTATCAATCGGCGCCTCTGAAATAATAGACTGTGAACAATATCCGCAATCTTCAGGGCATAATCCAGACTTCGTATTAATAATCATATTTAATTTTACTTTCTTACCAAAGTGATGGTGGCGAATGATATACGCAGCATTCATAATTTCTAAAATCTCTGTATCGTCAGCCTCTAATATCGCTATTGCATCTTCTTTCGTAATCACTTTCTCTTCTACTACGTCGTATGCAAGTTTTTTCCAATCCCTTTTTGTTTGTACTTGTTTCATTTCATCTCTTCCCCTCTTTTGTTATATGCACAAATAAAGCATGATACGTTGCCATTATCCCTTCATTTCCCGTGAAGTCTCTTTCGTATATGCGAAGCATCGCACGAAAGAGTGAGGGACTTTGACAATATGATTCTTCATTACTATTGGTCGCTCCTACTTTACGAATAGAATGTAGAAACTCCCTAACTTCTGTAAATCTCTCTATGTAACACGTTTCAGAAACATGTACATCCCCTGTTTCTATCTCACATATATGGCGCAACTGATTTTTCGAATAAAAACGTTGCCCAATCGATGTTTCATTTTGTATATTTTTTTCTTCTTTCGCCCGCTGGAACGAAGCATGCAATTCTTGAAATGTTTCCTGTCCAAATGTTGAAAAGAGTAATATCCCCTCTATAGATAAATGACGAAATAAATTTCTTATCACTTGTTTTAAATCATTTAGCCATTGAAATGTGGCATTTGAAATAATGACATCATACGTTTCTTCTAGTCGTAATCTTTCGATATCCTCACAATAAAATGTTACATTGTTTATATTTTGTCTAGTTCTCGCAACTGCAATCATACTTTCAGCAAAATCAATAGCTGTAATTTGTGCTTTCGGAAATAAGTTTGATAATTGCTCTGTAACATATCCTGTCCCGCATCCAAGTTCTAAAATACGTATCGATGAATTTGCACTATATCGCCGATTCAATGTAGAAAGTAATGAATGCGCCATCTTTTTTTGTACATTTGCATATTGATCGTAGGATACAGCTGCCACGTTAAATCGTTTTTGTAGTAACGTTTTGTTAATCATGTCGTATCCCCTCTACAAATTGAATGATTTCATTTGCGCAATATTCGAAATTCGTTACGCATAATGCATGTCCAGCCTCACTTACTACCTTGAGTGTGGCAGTTTCATTCTCAGCCATACTACATGCTGCAGACAATGGGCATATTACATCCCTCTCTCCGTGAATAAGTAGTATAGGGACGTTAATTTCTTTCAATGCTGCTCTCATATCTGTTTCTATTAAATAATCCAAACCGAATTGTAAAGACTGCATAGAATCACCTTTAAAATGTTTTACGATGTCTTCAAAACTTTTATTCTCTTTCAACTCATCTTTCGTAAACATATTTTCATAGAACCGCTTGAGCGTATCTTCTTTCCTTCTCTCCAAATTTCTTTTCAGCCGTTCTACATGCAAAGTATTCCATCCACTACTATAGTCACTTGTATTTGTAAATTTAGCAGTACCACCAATTAGCACGATACCCTTTGCCTTAATTTTTTTATAAGCTTGAATTGCCGCTAATGCTCCTAGTGACCATCCAACTAAAATTACATTTTCATCCTGTGCTACATCTATAATCCTGTTCGCAAACTCACTTTGTTCTTTCACGTTACGCCAATTAATGCATTGAACAGGATATCCTTTAAAATGGGGCAGTACTAAATCCCAAATATTTTCTTCCATTCCCCATCCAGGGATAAAAATAATCTTCAGCTCTTTCATACGAAAAGCTCCTCTTCTTTCGCAATGTGAGTAATTCGGTCAATAGCCCATTTTAAATCAGCTATTGTATGTTGCGATGTAACTGCAAAGCGAATTCGAGAACTATTAATCGGTACAGTTGGCGGACGAATTGCAATAGCTGCAATACCTACCTCTTGTAACCTTTTGCTAAACCGTAAAGCATTTTCATTTGAACCGACTACAATCGGTATAATATGAGTTGAACTATTCCCTATATCAAATCCAGCTTCTCGTAATTTGCTCCTGAAGTATTCTCCATTTGCTATAAGATTCTCTCTTCTCTTATGATCTTCTTGTACAATTTCAATTGCTTTTTGTACCGCTCCTAACGTTCCAGGCGGTAATGCAGTAGTAAAAATAAAACTTCTCATCATATTGTGTAAATACTCTATATAAATTGCATCGCCTGTCAAATACGCACCATAACACCCTAAAGCCTTGCTAAACGTCCCCATATGTATATCAATTTTTTGAGAAAGATCTTTTTCTATATGAGACAACCCTGCTCCATCAATTCCATATATTCCACTCGCATGCGCTTCATCCACTAAAATAATTGCCCCGTATTTCTCTTTCAGCTCTACTAACTCCATCAAATACGCAGTATCACCATCCATACTAAAAACAGTATCTGTTACGATTAATTTCCGCTTTTCAGGTGACGCTGTTTTCAATAACTTCTCTAAATGATCCAAATCATTATGACGATACCTTTTATGCTCTGCCCCACTTAATATAATTCCATCAACAATGCTTGCGTGATTTAATTTGTCACTAAACACAATATCGTGACGACTCACTAATGAAGAGATCACTCCAATATTTGCGGTATATCCACTATTCACAACTAAGGCTTTTTCAGTGCCTTTCCAATCGCATATACTTCTCTCAACCTCTTCATACAGTGAATAGTTTCCTACCACGAGCCTTGATGCTGTCGCCCCAGTTCCATATTTTCTTGTACATGCGATAGCAGCTTCTTTTAACCTTTCATCTCCAGCTAACCCTAAATAATTATTTGACGCTAAATTTAGCATCCTTTTCTCATCTCGAATAAGCCATGTCTCTTCTGCTTGTTCTGTTACATGCAAATTACGATACTGCTCTCGCTCATGTAATTGTTGCAATTTAGATTGAAGATGTGTGCGCCACGTTTGATTCATTTCGGATAAGCTCCTCTAATTTTGAAATCATTATATATTCTTTAGCAGATTCCAAGACTTCTTCTCTTGTAAACTCACCTGCAAAGAATGGTAATAAACCTAAAACCGGTACCCCACTTAGCTCTTCAATCATTTCTTTATTTTCTTGCACTCTTTCCATTTCGCATTCTTTGCAGCCAGATAAAATGACACCTGCTACTGTTAAACCATATGCCTTTGCGTAAGCGATCGTTAAAACTGTATGATTTACTGTTCCTAATGTAGGGCGTGCTACTACAATAAGTGGAAGTTGTAATTCTTTTGCGAAATCAATTACTAAAGCATCCTCTGTATATGGAACAGCTAATCCACCTGCTCCTTCTACAAGTAGACTATTAAAATCTTTCAATCGTTCATTATAGTGATGAATAATGTCTTTTAACGTTACTGTCCTTCCAGCTCTTTTCATGGCAAGTCTCGGGGCAAGCGGCTCTTCAATAGAGTAAGGGCAAATTTCATCTTCTTTTGTCGGTACACCTGATAATGCCTTTAGCCTTGCTGCATCTCCTTCTGGATTTGATGCAACATGTCCACTTTGTAACGGTTTATATACCCCGATGTTATATCCCAGTTCTCTAAATACACCTGCTAATGCACCGGCGACTACAGTTTTCCCCACTTCAGTATCCGTTGCTGTTATAAAAAAGCCACTCATTATTCTCCCTCCGTAACATCCGAGATTGCTTTATACAAAATACGTAACATATCATCAATCTCATCAATTGTAGAAGCAAGAGGGGGCATAAACACAATCGTATTACCGAGCGGGCGCAAAATCATACCTAGTTCTCTTGAGCGTTTACATACTTGAACACCGACTCTCTCTGTCCATTCAAACGCTTCTTTCGTTTCCTTATTCTTCACAAGTTCAATTCCAACCATTAACCCGCATTGACGAATGTCCCCTACATGTTTATATGCAAAGAGGTCTTCTAATTGCGTCGCCACATATTCTGTTTTACGTGCCACCTCTTCTATTAAATTTGTTTTCTCGCATAGTTCTAGATTTGCAATTGCTACCGCACACCCTAACGGATTCCCTGTATAACTATGTCCGTGGAAAAATGTTTTTTGTTCTTCATAGCCTCCTAAAAAGGCATTATAAATTTCATCTGTCGTTACAGTAATTGCAACTGGTAAATATCCGCCTGTTAAACCTTTTCCGGCTGTCAAAATATCCGGTGTTACATTTTCATGTTCACATGCAAACATTTTTCCAGTACGCCCAAATCCAGTCGCTACCTCGTCTGTAATAAATAGAACATTATATTTTGTACATAAATTACGTAGCCCTTTTAAGTATCCTTTTGGCATTGTAATCATACCGCCAGCACCTTGCATTAAAGGTTCTACAATAATCGCCGCAATCTCTTCATGTTTATCTTTCAGCAGCTCTTCCATTTCTTCTAAATGTTTTTTTACAATTTCCTCCTTATTATTTCCATAAGGAGAACGATATGTATATGGATAAGGCATTTTAATTGCTTCAAATAAAAGCGAACTATACACTTGGTGAAACAAGTCTATTGCTCCCACTGAAACAGCTCCAATTGTGTCACCATGATACGCTTCTTTTAATGTAACAAATCTTTGTTTCTTCGTTTTTCCTTTATGCTGCCAATATTGAAAGGCCATCTTAATTGCAATTTCAACAGCGCTAGAACCGGAGTCTGAATAAAACACTTTCTTCAAACCTTCTGGTACAACTTCAATTATTTTTTCGGCTAATAAAATAGATGGAACGTTAGCAAGCCCTAACATAGTAGAATGGGAAATTTTATTTAATTGCTCACGAATTGCCTCATCTAGTTCTGGCACTTGATGTCCATGAACATTTAACCAAATAGACGAAACACCGTCCCAATATTCATTTCCATTTACATCGTATAGCTTTCTTCCCTCTCCCCGTTCAATAATGACAGGATCTTCTTCTAAATAATCCTTCATTTGTGTAAATGGATGCCATACATAGGCTTTATTTTTCTCCGATAACTCTTCATATGTATATGATGGTTTGTCAGTCGTACTCTTACTAAAAGTCACAATTGTCACCCCTAATGTTAACTAGTTTATAAATATAGTTAACATTAAATCTAAATGACTGTCAATTATTTTTAAATCAAGTAGTTCTTAAAAAAGAACAACTTATCATAAGATAAGTTGTTCTACTTTCCATGTTGTATCTTTCCGATTTCTAAAATAATCTCTTCGTCTTTTTTTCCTTCTGTTTCAATTCCAAGTTGTTTTGCATGTTCAATCAATAGATCATGGCGCTTCTCAAATCTTGCGGTATTTACTTCTTTCGCAACCTCTTCTTTTGTTTTTCCTTCCGTAGAAACCCCTAGTTTATCAGCTGCTTTTTCCATCGACTTCTTCTCTTCAGCTTCTTTCGCTTTCTTCACTTCTAACTGCTGTATTTGCTTTTGCTTCGCCTGCTCTGATTCAGCTGCAAAAGCTGTGTAAATGCCAGCACTTCCGCCAATGACTAGTAAAGTGGTAAAAAGAATTATTTTTTTCTTCACTCTTTCCTCCCCTTTCAAATTCATTATAACGCACATTTTCATAGGATTAAAATCGTTCTCCTTTATTTCCCTAAAAAATTATTGAATATTTTTATTGACATGTGAGACGAATATATGATAAAAATTTAACTAACATCATATGAATCGGCATTGATAGGATTTAGTAGTATTTCGATTTCTGCTTTCAGAGAGCTGGTGGTCGGTGCGAACCAGTACAGAGCGAATTATGAATTACCCCCTGGAGCTTCTTTTGCGAAACGTAAGGAGTAGTGAAAGACGGTTATAGACCGTTATATCTAAAGAGTGGTGAAACGACACTGTTTCACAATTTAGGGTGGTACCGCGAACTTTTCGTCCCTGCATATATTGCAGGGGCGTTTTTATTTTATTAGCGCATATCATACGACCCTTTATTTTGTGATACATTCATTTCACAAGCTAGGGTGGTACCGCGATTTCTTCGTCCCTGCATAATTATATGCAGGGACGTTTTTTTATCCATTCATTTCCGTATCATATTAAAGAAACAACAATTACCGGTAATTTGTCACAAAATTCTAAAATTTAGAAGGAAATAAACAATATTGGCGAATTTTATATAAAAAAGAGCTATTTTAGATTACTTAGGAGGGGAAAACAATGGTTTCAAAAATTGAATCTGTTCTTTTAACAGTATTTATCTTTTTCTGCATTGGCTTTAGTGTTATTCAATTAGAAGTTTCACCACACATCCCAATTTTATTTGGTATCGTTTTTTTATTAGCATTTGGATTTATGAAAAAAATTGATTGGTCTACGATGGAAAAAGGAATGATAAGTAGTATTTCAGCTGGTATTCCATCTATTTTTATATTCTTACTTGTAGGCGTATTAATTAGTGTTTGGATCGCTGCTGGAACAATTCCAACTTTAATGGTATACGGCTTCCAGCTTGTATCCCCAAAAATTTTCATTCCAACTGTTTTTGTTGTTTGTGCAATTGTTGGAACAAGTATCGGTAGTGCCTTTACAACTGCCGCAACTGTAGGACTTGCCTTTATGGGCATGGGTAGTGCTCTCGGATACGATCCTGCTCTAATCGCTGGTGCAATTATTTCTGGTGCATTCTTTGGAGATAAAATGTCTCCTTTATCTGATACAACAAATTTAGCGCCAGCTGTAACGGGTGTAGATTTATTTGAGCATATTCGTAACATGCTTTGGACAACAGTTCCAGCTTTCATTATTGCTTTTATCGCATTTTTCATTTTAGGAAGCGGTACTAGTGGAGACGTTGACTTCACAAACTTCATTAGCACATTAGAGAAAAATGCAACGATTTCTATCTTTACACTTATTCCAATTTTATTACTGTTCCTATTCGCATTTAAAAAAGTTCCAGCAGTTCCAACATTACTTGCTGGAATTATAGTAGGGATCATTATCCTATTTATATTTAAACCTAGTACTTCTTTAACTGATTTAATGAAAATTATGCAAGACGGTTACGTTTCTAAAACGGGTATGAAAGATATTGATAGCTTATTATCTCGCGGTGGCCTGCAAAGTATGATGATGTCAATCGCTCTTATTTTCCTAGCTCTTTGTATGGGAGGATTATTACAAGGAATGGGTATTATTACGCAGCTAATGAATATCATCTCTAGCTTCGTAAAAACTAGCACACGTTTAATTATTTCTACTGCTTCAACTGCAATCGGTGTGAACTTCTTACTTGGTGAGCAGTACTTATCTATCGTTTTAACAGGACAAGCATTCGCTAATAAATATGATGAAGTCGGTTTAGAACGTCGTAATTTATCACGTGTATTAGAAGATGCAGGTACAGTTATTAACCCGCTCGTACCATGGGGAGTAAGTGGCGTATTCTTATCGAACGTCCTTGGCGTTCCAACTTTTGATTACGTTCCATTCGCAATCTTCTGCTTAGCTTGTCCAGTTGTAACAATTATCGTCGGCTTTACTGGATTTGGCCTTTCATGGAAGAAGGAAAAAGCTGTAACACTTTCATAATATATCAAAAAGGATTACCTGAATCGGTAATCCTTTTTATATTTCTCCACTATCTATTTGCTTTCTTTCTTCTAAATAACAGAAGGAATCCTGCTCCAACAAACGCCAAACCTGCTCCAATTGTAGAAACAACACTTGTACCTGTTTTCGGTAAATCACGTTCTTCTTTCTTTTCACTTACAGTTGTTGTTTCTTTTACGTTTTGATTATCCGTTGTAGTTTGTCCAGATCCTGTATTATTACCTTCATCTGTTGGTGGTGTCGTTGGATTTTCTCCATTATTTCCTTCACCTGTTGGTGGTGTCGTTGGATTTTCTCCATTATTTCCTTCACTTGTTGGTGGTGTCGTTGGATTTTCTCCATTATTTCCTTCACCTGTTGGCGGTGTTGTTGGATTCTCTCCACCAGTTTCTTTATCATCATCGTTCTTCTTCGTTATATCAATTGCATATTTAGCAAATTCATTTTCAGATGGTCCAACATATGATATTTTTCCATCTTTCTTTATATACTTTTGTGCATTTGGTGAAGAATCGAATGTTGTATGTAATTTATCGGCAACAATCGGTTTAAACGTCCAATTTTTATCTGCTGCTGGATCAATAACTGGCGTTTCTTGCATATACTTCACAATGATTTGACGCGTTTCATCTTGTGATTGGTATACAACCTCCCCTTTGCTTACACCCGGGAACGTTTGGCTACTTCCACGATAGTTATTTGTAGCGACGATAAACTCTTGATTGTCAGCTACTGGCTTACCTCCATATGTCATATTTATAATACGATTCGTATTAGCATTTATAACTTTTCCATCTTTATCGTATTTCGCTGGTTGTGTTACATCAATTTCGTATTTTAAGCCATCTAAAATATCAAAGTTATATGTAGGGTATCCGATATTTACTAATGGCTGTTCTTCTGTTTTCTTTGGATCAATTTGATTAAACTGACCTGCAGACATTTCAAGCCATTCTTTTACTTGTGCCCCATTTACTTTTACAGCATATAACGTATTTGGATATACATATAAATCTGCAACGTTTTTAATCGCTAACGTTCCAGCTGGAATATCCGTATAATATGTAGCACCGTTTCGGCCACCCGCTTTAAATGGTGCTCCTGCAGATAAAACTGGAATTCCTTTATATTTGCTGTACTGTCCATTTTCAGCAAATAACTTTTCTACATACCATTTTTGTGCATTTGTCACAAGTTGTACAGAAGGATCATCTTGTACTAATGAGAAATAACTATTAATTGGCGCTGTCGTTTTTCCTACAGCAGTATTCACATAATCAATTGTCGCTTGGTGATCATCTTTAATTTCATTAACTAAATTTTGATCAGATTGTACGAGTGGGTTTCCTTTACTATCAGCAATCGGACGAAGTTGCGGCTTCGATTGCTCTTTTTGTACTTCCCATTTTCCATTTACTTTTTTCAATTGCATATCTATAATACCTAAGTTACTTCCAAAGACACCAGGCATTACAACTGGAACACCATTAAATACGTCCTTCACTTCAGTATGTGAATGTCCCATTAATACCGCATCTACACCAGGAACTTCTGTTAAATAATACGATGCGTTTTCCATGCCAACATTGTAACCACTCTTATCAACACCTGAATGCGCTAGTGCAACGATAACATCGGCACCTTCTGCTTTCATTTTTGGCACCATTTTTTTCGCTGTTTCAACTATATCTTTTGCTTTCACTTTTCCTTCTAGATTTGCTTTATCCCAGTTCATAACTTGAGGTGGAACAAATCCCATTACGCCAATTTTCACTTTTTGTTTTTGACCTGATTCATCTTCTACTTCATTTTCAAAAACATGATATGGTTTAAAGTAATTTTGATCATTCTCTTCATTATTATCTTTATCATCTTTATAGACGTTCGAGTTAATAACCGGGAATTCTGTTTTACTAATTACTTTGTTTAAATAATCTAAACCGTAGTTAAATTCATGATTCCCAAGAGAGATGACGTCATACTTCATTAAATTCATTAAACGATATAATGGGTGCGTATAACTAGGATCCACAGGCTTCTTCGGATCATTTATTTTATTCGCTACATAATCTCCAAGCGGTGTCCCTTGTAATGCATCCCCATCATCAAACAGGACAGAATTCTTCGCTTCTTCACGCGCTTTATTCACAAGTGTTGCAGTTTGCACGAGACCTACTTTATTATCGGTTTTCGTTTGATAATAATCGTAATTCATTAAGTTAACGTGAATATCTGATGTTTCTAGAATTCGTAAGTTAACCGTACTCTCCCCAGTTTGCTCATCCGCATGAGCTGTTGCTGGCAATACTTGCGGCGCTATAACACCAATAGCAAGAGTTGCTCCAGCTAGCATTTTTTTTGACTTTTTCACAAAAAATCCCCCTTATACAATTACCAAAGAATAATGAAATGAATTTCTAGCATTCTCTAACCACATACCTTTTTTCTTCTAGTAGATACACGATTTTCATTTCACCCTACGCTAACGAGTAGTCTCCTTAAACGATCCATTGATGGAGACTAGCAATTAACGGGAGATAAAGCTCCCACTATGTAGAATTTCACCTTATCTGACATTATCATATATAATGTACTTTCATATCGTCAATATTTTTTGACATACTTCTACAAATTTTCTGTAAAGTTATTGTAAACTTTTCATAAACATATAATATGCCCTTACATTGTTAATACTGCTGAATATGATACAATTACCAATTACAAGGAGGATGAATTATGAAAAAAGTCATCTTAACAATTGTTTGTCTCCTCCTTCTAATCATTTCTTATTCTTATTTTGAAAAGAACGATGAGACAAAACAAAATGAACCCGAAGAAAAAACAGAAAAAACATCTACTCCAAGTTGGATTGATAAGCAAACAAACGATTCCTTTTATCATCTCGTACTAGGTGATTCGCTCGCCAAAGGATATGGATCGACACAAGGTGGATTTGCTGAATTAGCCTCTAAACAAATAGAAGCACAAATTCATAAACCAATTACTGTAGAAAACCTTGGGATAAACGGTCTTACAACAGATCGTCTCGCTAAAAAGGTTGAATCAGAAGATGTAAAGCAAAAAATTAGAGCAGCCAATATTATTACAATTAACATTGGGGGAAATAATTTATTTCGCTTAAATCGTGATGTCGGTGTTATAGACGGTATTAAAATGTTAAATAAAGAAAAAGCTCATTTTGAAGCGGATGTAAAAAATATTGTAAAGACAGTCCGAGATCAAAATCCGGATGCTTTACTCATTCTTTCTGAACTCTATAACCCGTTACAACTCGATGACTCCATCGCAAGTTATGCAGATATGTTTTTAGACGGATGGAATGAATCCGTTTATTCCATTGCAAAAGCAAATCAACCATCTATCGTTTTACCAATTCGCAAATTAATATCGAATGATAAGAAAGATTTACTCTTTGACCAAGTACACCCAAATGATAAAGGCTATTCGATTATTGCCGATTCCTTTACAAAAAAAGTGTTGGCCTACAAATATTAAAATTCGCATGAAACAATTCTATTTTTATAACATGTCTTTTTTGTTACAATGAGAGTGGAAGGGGGCCTTTATATGGAATCACGCGAGTGGGAACGTATTGTTGATCATCTTCTTTCGCTAGTGCCTCTTTTTTATCGCAAATTTATGCTTCCTGGAGAATTTTCTTCTCAAAGACATATGCCGCCATCACATACACAAGTATTACTGCTTCTGCATGAAAATGGCACATTAGCAGTTTCCGAAATCGGCAAGCGGCTAGCGATTTCACGGCCTAACATGACACCTCTATTAAACAAACTGATCCAAGAAGAACTAATAGAGCGTCATTATAGCGAAAAAGATCGACGGGTCATTTTAATTTCCCTGACAGCTGAAGGGAAATTGTTAGTAAATCAGTATCAACAATTCATTTTAGACAAATTAAAAGAAAATTTCCAAACGTTATCTGAGGAAGAACGTGAAAAACTCATTCACTCTCTTCAAACCATTCAAAATTTAATTTTGAAAACAAACGTATAAAGCTGCTTCTAAATAGAAGCAGCTTTATGATTCGTAATAATTGCCATAGTATACATTTGAATATGGCCATGTCGTTAAATATGGTTTTTGATCTTGCGTAGGTTGTTGCGATGGTATTTGCGGTAGTTGTTGTTGTCGATATAATTCATATTGCCTACTCGTATCATAAACCGGATAATAATTTACATATGGATATACTTGCGGTACGTAATAATAATACATTCATTCTCTCCTCCTTTTTCTTAAACATATTCAAAGGAGAAAATGAGTGTGACACTCTTTATATTTGCATGAGTGGTTCTCTCACTCTTTTCTTTCTGTTCTTCAAACGTAACTTACGGTTCTTTTCATATAAATAATGCACAACGAAATATGAAACTACACCAAACACAACCCCTAAAATCGTCATTCCAATTAATACATACACTTCACTCTGTAATAAGCTCTTTAATATCGTAAAAATGTGACTTGAAAACAAGTCCGATATTGTAAAGGGTTCATGATGTATTTTTTGCACATGAAATGGATAAATCATTTTCCCTAGCGCATACGCAAGCGGAAATAAAACTACTGGGAGAAACGATATTTTTCCAATAATATTGCCAATCACCGCGGCAGGAAAAGATCCCTTTGCTAACCTGACGATTGGATAAAATATTAAATAGACGAGCGATGCTGTATATATAACCAACATCTCTAAACCAAAACCAATCGCAAAACCTAACGATACTTTCTTCGCTCCTTCTGGTGATCGAAGCAACTTATAATATTGAAACTTTAATATTCTCCACATCCGCTGAAAAAACGAATATGTTTTCTTAGTTGTTTTCACTCTCATCATCTCTTTAACTATATTTTTATACCTAGTATGCCCTTACACACCCCGAAAAACAAATTTCATTTCCTCTTTTATTATAGATGATATCGAAATAGTTAACTAAATATACATATGACATTTCAATAAAAAAAATACACCTCCAATTGTTATTTGTGTCTCACAACTGGAGGTGTACATCATTTAGGAAAGCGCTTCTACATTTTTAAATAAACTTACTAATAATGCTTTTTGCGCATGCAATCGATTACCGGCTTGCTCAAATACGATAGATTTTGGCCCATCTATAATTTCGCCTGTTACTTCTTCTTCACGATGGGCAGGTAAACAGTGTAAGAAGCGATATGTTTGCTTCGCATGCTTAACAAGTTCATTATTGATTTGGTATGGTTGAAACAACGTATATTTCTCTTCTTCGCCCTCTTGCCCCATGCTCATCCAAACGTCAGTATAAATGAAATCTGCTTCATTCACCGCTAATTCAGGGTTATGCAAAATTTCAATTTCAGCTCCTGTTTCCTTGGCAATCGCTAACGCTTTTTTTACAATCTCTTCATTCGGTTCATACCCTATAGGCGTTGCAACAGTCATATGCATTCCAACTTTTGCACTCGCTAACAACAATGAATGACATACATTATTTCCATCACCTACGTAAGCCAATTTTATTCCTTTAAATGTATTTGTTTCTTCGTATATTGTCATTAAGTCTGCCAATGCTTGACAAGGATGATGGTCATCCGTTAATCCATTAATAACAGGTATGCTCGATTCTTTTGCAAGCTCTTCTACATCCGCATGTGAGAATGTACGTATCATAATCCCGTCAATATACTGCGATAATACTTTCGCAGTATCTGAAACAGTTTCTCCTCTTCCCATTTGCATCTCTTTTCCACTTAAAAACATACCATGTCCCCCAAGCTGTACCATTCCTGCTTCAAAAGATACACGAGTACGAGTTGAATGTTTATCAAAGATAAGACCTAATATTTTGCCTTGCAGTAAAGGCTCTTGCTTATTCTTTTTTAAATATATTGCGAACTCAATTAAAGAAATAATTTCTTCTTGCGTTAGTTCTTCTAATGTTAAAAGGTCTTTCGTATTTAATTTCGGTACTTGTACAGTTGACATGAAAATTCCCCCTTATATGATTGATACGTTTTTTGTACAAACTACTTTTTTTATCATATATACTGCCTGTTCTAGTTCTTCATTCGTTACAATAAGTGGCGGTAATAGTCTTATAACATTAGGTCCTGCTTGTAATACGAGAAGTCCTTCTTCTTCTAGTTGTTCTATAAAACTTGCAACTTCATGCGTACATTCAATTCCAACCATAAGCCCCTTACCACGTATATTTTGAATACATTCGACATGTCGTAATTCCTCTTGCAACTTCTGTAATACGTACTCGCCCTTTTCCTTTACTTCTTTTAAAAACGATGGTCTTTTAATTATTTGCAATACTTCTTTCGCCGCAGCCATTGCAACATAATTTCCACCAAACGTTGAACCATGTGACCCTGCAGGAAACGATATTCCAAGTTCTTTCCGGCCAATCATTGCTCCAACTGGAATGCCATTTCCAAGCGCCTTAGCAGTAGTAACGATATGAGGTGTTATTCTCATTTGTTCGTAAGCAAATAATGTCCCTGTTCTTCCGATTCCTGTTTGGACTTCGTCTATAATAAATAAGGACCCGAACTTCTTACATAATGCTTCAATCGCTTTCAAAAAAGATAGATCAGCAGGTATGACTCCTCCCTCTCCTTGAACAACTTCGATCATTACTGCCGCAACTTCTTCATTCATTACTTCCTCTAATGCCTTTATATCGTTAAATGGTGTATGTAAAAAAGATGGAAGGAGCGGACCAAATCCTTCTTTCACTTTATTTTGTCCCGTCGCACTCATCGTTCCGAATGTTCTACCGTGAAAAGATTGCTCGCATGTTACGACGAGAGATTTTTCAGTATGCTTACGGGCTAGCTTCAAAGCAGCTTCATTCGCCTCTGCCCCGCTATTACAGAAGAACACATAATCTAATGCTATGTTTTCTGTTAATAATGACGCGACTTCTTCTTGTAAGCTGTTTGTAAACAGGTTAGATATATGCCATATTTCATGCAGTTGCTCTTGTACAGCTTTCATAACAGTAGAATGACAATGTCCTAAATTACATACACCGATTCCTGATGTGAAATCTAAATATTGCTTACTGTTATTATCAATGACTTTCGTTCCTTTTCCCTTTACAAACTCAATCTTTCTTCTCCCATACGTTTGAAAAAGATGACTTGTCATGCAATACTCACACCCCTCGTTACCGTCGTTCCGATACACTCACCTGTAACCTCGGTAAAATCCTTCATCCCATTTACGATACTAATCTTTTGCACTCCCATTTTTAATGATGCTAGTGCTGCCTGTACTTTCGGAATCATCCCACCGGTAATAACACCGTTTTCTATAAAATTAACAATCTCAAATTCGTCGGTTTTCTTTACTAACTTTCCTTCATGCAATACCCCATCTACATCTGTAATAAAAATGAGTTCTTTTGCAGATAATGCGGCCGCAATCCCAGCTGCAGCGGTATCCGCATTTATGTTATAAATCTCATTATCATTTATGCCGACCGGAGCAATAACAGGAATATAATTCATATTTATTAATCCTTTTAGTAAGGCCGTTTCGACATACCTTACTTCTCCCACATATCCTATCTCCTCACTGACAGGTTGAACTTGAAGTAGATTGCCGTCACATCCTGAACAACCTACCGCTCGTAAATTATGCTTTTGTAAATTCATTACGAGTTTTTTATTCGTACTTCCACATAACACCATTTGAACAACATCCATAACTTCTTTTGGTGTTACCCGTAATCCATCTCTTTTTTCTACGTTGATGTTACAATCTTTTAATTGGGCATCAATTTCTGGGCCACCACCATGAACAATCACTACTTTATACTTCTGTTGTAATTTCTTTATGCAATCAAAAAACACATCATTTAATTGATCCAACATACTACCGCCGCATTTCACTACAATATAATCGCTCATCTTCCCTCTCCTTATGTACGATAACAAGCGTTTATTTTCACATATTCATAACTTAAGTCACAGCCCCAAGCTGATCCGGTCTCTTCACCTAAATGTAAATACACATCAATGACTATTTCATCTTCTTGTAATCTCTCTTTCATTTCCTCTTCAGAAAACATTTGAGGTTCACTATTTTTCAGCACAACGATAGATTGAAGAGTAATATCAATTGTATTTGGATTAATCGCTACTTCACTTTGTCCAATGCTGCTAATAATTCGCCCCCAGTTTGGGTCTTCACCATGTATTGCTGTTTTCACAAGACTCGAACCGACTATTTGTTTTGCGATTTTCTTTGCCTCTTCATTCGTTTGAGCTCCTAGCACATTTACTTCTATTAACTTCGTAGCGCCTTCACCATCTTGTGCAATTTTTTTTGCTAAATCTTCACATACCTTCTGTAAGGCAAATATGAAAGTTTCCCAATCTGCATGTTCCATATCGATTGGTTTCGTTTCTGATAATCCACTTGCCATAGCGATGACCATATCATTCGTAGAAGTATCGCCATCCACCGTAATTTGATTAAATGTATGATTCGTTATTTGTGATAATGCGGTTTGCAATACGTCATGCTCTATATGAGCGTCTGTCGTAATAAAACTTAGCATCGTTGCCATATTTGGATGAATCATCCCTGAACCTTTCGCAACACCAGCAATCATCACTTTCTTTCCATCAATCATCATCTCATAGCAAGTTTCTTTCGTTATAAGATCCGTCGTTAAGATTGCTTCAGAAAAAGAATGAGCTTCATTTTCTTCCTTCGCCGGGATAAGAGTTGCAATTCCCTTTCGGATTATATCCATCGGCAACGGAACACCAATTACACCTGTTGAAGCTACTGCAACATAATTTTCTTTCACTCCAAAATGTTCCGCCCCTAATGCACGCATCTCGTATGCATCTTGTAATCCTTTCATCCCTGTACAAGCATTTGCATTTCCACTATTGACGATAATAGCTTGTAATTTCCCCTCAGTCGTTATACTATCCTTCGTTACTTGCAAGGGGGCTGCTTGTATTTGATTTGTTGTATAAACAGCAGCACATGATGCTGGTGTATCACAAACGATTGCCCCTAAATCCTTTTTCTCCTTTTTCAAACCAATTGCATTGCCAATGGCCGAGAAACCTTTTGGAGTTACAATCGAACCATTTTCTACTTTTGTAATAGACGCTACTTTAATCATCATGTCCCCCCTTATAGATAAAGCGGCATATGTTGTAAACCTGTTGTTTCTTCTAGTCCCGCTATTATGTTTGCATTTTGAATTGCTTGCCCAGCCGCACCTTTCATCATATTGTCTATAACAGAAACGACTGTCACTCTTCCTGTTCTTTCATCGTAAGCTATCCCCATATCACAATAATTTGAGCCCCTCACTTCTTTCGGACTTGGAAACTCTCCTTGCAGACGAATTCGAATGAAAGGCGATTGTTCATACGTTTCTTCATATAATTTTTGAAGTTGTTCTATTTCCATTTCTCGTTTTACTTTCGCATAAAGTGTAACCATAATCCCCCGTGATATCGGTATTAAATGTGTACTAAACGTGATTGGCTTCGTTTCCCTATTCCACTCCGCAAGCATTTGCTCAATCTCAGGAACGTGTTGATGCTCATTTACTTTATAAATACGCAAGTTATCGTATAACTCAGGAAAGTGAGTCATCGTTGTTGGCGTTTTTCCTGCTCCAGATACTCCTGATTTCGCATCAATAATAATCGAATCTTCTTCAATTATGCCGCTACGAACTAATGGCAATGTCGCTAATAATGCAGCTGTAGCAAAACATCCTGGGTTTGCAATTAAATTTGCATTTTGAACCTCGGACCTTTTCCATTCACTTAGCCCATATACAGCTTTACTAAGAATTTCTCCTTTTGCAGCTGCCCTTTTGTACCACTGTTCATATATGAAAGGATCTTTCATACGAAAGTCTCCAGATAGGTCAATTACTTTTAAACCTACTGCTAATAATTTTGGAGTTAGCTCTGCTGATACTCCTGCCGGGGTTGCCAAAAATACAATTTCTGCTTCTTTCACTATTTCCTCCGCATCAATTTCTTGTAACGTATGAACAAGAACATTTTGAAAATGCGGATATACATTTGTTATACACTCGCCAACTTGTGAAAAAGAATGGAGAGATGCTATCGAAAAATATGGATGTTGCTCTAATAACCGAATTAATTCAATACCTCCATACCCAGTTGCTCCAATAATCGCGACCTTCATATGCTCCTCCTCATATCGATTCTTTAAATTAAGTATGATTATAATATTGTATATTTATAGAGTCAATTAAATATTTATAAATTTTACAAACTTAAAAAACTTAATTTTACTAGAAAAATAATATGCACAACCGAATTTTTATACAAAAATAGTGCATAGTAGTTTTTTTATTTCACTTCAAGTACAATAAAACAATACATACGTACATACAGGCGGGGAAAACATGAATGAAAAATTAATTGAGAAAATGATTATAAAAAGTTTTCAGCAATATCAATGTAGTCCTATGTCAAATGAGGATCAGGAAATGCTTGTTAAACATATTCAAGCAATAATTCATTCAAATACTAAAATTGATGTATACGAGGCAGTTGAGGATATCGTTTACGATTATGTGACTGGAAAATAAAAAATAGGAGATTTCCATATGGAAATCTCCTATTTTTTACTTAATGATTTACCTGCAACACGCTCAAATAAACCTGGGAATAAAGCATACAGTTTCGGACCAATGCCCATCCATTTCGGTAAATTTACTTCACGCTTTTTCGTTTGCATCGATTTTACAATTTGCTCTGCTACATATGTTGGTTTTAACATGTATCGTCCCATATTTTTCACATATGTACCGGATTGATCAGCTATTTCAAAAAAGTTTGTATCTATCGGACCTGGATTAATCGCTGTTACGAAAACATTCGTACTAGACAACTCCATGCGTAAACTATTCGTAAATCCTAGTACTGCATGTTTCGTTGCTGCATACGCACTCGATTTCGGCGTTGCAATTTTCCCAGCAAGTGAAGCAATATTAATAATATGCCCTTCGTTTCTTTTCACCATATAAGGTAGTACCGCTTTCGTGCAAGCTACTAATCCAAATACATTTACTTGGAACATATCTTTCACTTCATCCATTGACGCATCTTCAAACGTTTTAAAAATACCAAATCCCGCATTGTTTACTAATATATCAATACGTCCTACCTCTTGTAATACTTTTGAAAAAACAGATTGTACTTCTGTCTCTTCACTTACATCTAATACATAATAATAGCAAGGCGTATTATAAGTTTCTTTAATTTTGTCTGCTAGCGCTTTTAATTTCTCTTCTGTTCTAGCCATTAATACTGGAGTCGCCCCCTGCTCTGCAACTTGCATTGCAACTTGCTCTCCAATTCCACTAGAAGCACCTGTAATGACGATTACTTTATTTTGTAAACGTCCCGTCATTGCTGTCACCTACTTTGCATAATAAATCAATTGTTGCGAAGATTCATCAATCATCACTTGTTGATTATATGCTAAAAAGTCTAATTGTCCAACCGTTTCTGAAATAGTAAGTGGCAATTGTTCCTTATACAATACCGGAAATAGTTTTACACATACTTCAAATGCTGTCATTGGTTTTTCCTTTAATAACTCAAGCACTTTAAATGCACGTGTTTCTTGCTTTTGTAATCTCGTTTCAATAAGTTGTTTCACATGGAGAACATCTTCTCCATGTCCTGATAAAATGCGTGAAATATTCATTTCACTTAAACGCTTTAACGTTTGATTATATTGTAATAACGGGCGCGCCCTTTCTGTTTGTCCTTCATATGGTGGTTCTAATATTGGATTCGAAGAAATATGACTAATGAGAGCATCCCCTCCAATTAGTATTCCATCAGATTCTCTATATAATGAAATATGAGTGGAAGCATGACCCGGTGTTTCAATTACTGTAAAACCAGGCATTGAATCAATACGATCTCCCTCTCTCACAGTATGCGTTAACGATCTATTACAAGAATATTTCAATGTCCTTGTCGTCAATAACGCCTCGTCTTTCAAAAACGCTGCTGGAACACCAAATTGCAAGGCTGTCTCTCTAAAAAACTCATGATACCGCTTTAAAAACTCTGGATTTTGCGTAATCCACGGCTCGTTCCAAGGATGTCCAATAATGTTCGTTTTCTCAGAAAATATATTTAAAAGCCCACAATGATCCGCATGATGATGCGTAATGACTACTGTTTCAATATCTTCTAGCGCATATCCTAATGCACCTAATTGACTCTCTAACGCACTTCTTGCCTCCTCTGTATTCGTCCCTGTATCAATTAATGTTAATGTCTCCCCCTCAACTAAAAACACATTTACAGTTTCAACTGCAAATGGCACAGGAATCTCCATTCGGTGAATCGCCGTCATGCTTAGCCCCCCTGTCTCTTTCCGATTCAAAAATGAATACTTCTTCAGTTTACAACTTCTATATATATTTGTCATTATTTTCAGATAAAAAGAGGTGTTTCCTATTTAAAAACGAATGTATGTACATTTATAAGAATTTCTAACCAAATTTAAAGGAGGAACATCATGTCTATTCAAAACATTTCCTTTCTCGGTGCAGGCTCTATTGCTGAAGCGATTATTGGTGGCTTATTACATGCAAACGTTGTGAAAGGCGAACAAATTACCGTAAGTAATCGTTCTAACGAGACAAGGTTGCAGGAGCTACATAAAAAATATGGCGTCAAAGGAACACATAATAAAAAAGAACTACTTACTGATACAAATATTCTTTTTCTAGCCATGAAACCAAAAGATGTTGCAGAAGCGCTTACCCCTTTTAAAGAAGACATACATAATAACCTGCTTATTATTTCGTTATTAGCAGGTGTTTCTACTCATTCAATTAGAAATCTACTTCAAAAAGACGTTCCGATTATTCGTGCCATGCCAAATACATCTGCAGCTATTTTAAAATCAGCTACTGCTATCTCGCCTTCTAAACATGCAACAAAGGAACATATTCAAACTGCCATAGCTTTATTTGAAACGATCGGTCTCGTCTCTGTTGTAGAGGAAGAAGATATGCATGCTGTCACTGCATTATCTGGAAGTGGGCCTGCTTATATTTATTACGTAGTAGAAGCGATGGAAGAAGCCGCAAAAGAAATCGGTTTAAAAGAAGATGTTGCAAAGTCACTTATTCTTCAAACAATGATTGGTGCTGCTGAAATGCTAAAAGCAAGTGAAAAACATCCTTCTATTTTGCGAAAGGAAATTACTTCTCCTGGTGGAACGACCGAAGCAGGCATTGAAGTATTACAAGAACATAAATTTCAACAAGCACTTATTTCCTGTATTACACAGGCAGCGCAACGATCACATAACCTTGGGGAAACGTTAGAACAATTAACAAAAGAAAAATAAAAAATGGAGCTCAATCTTACTTGAGCTCCATTTTTTTATAAACATATATTGTTTAGTTATTCGTCTTCCCAAAAATCTCTTCTTGCAGACGACGACCAGTCGGTGTTGCTGCAAGTCCACCTTCAGCTGTTTCACGAAGTGCTACTGGCATCGTTTGTCCAATTCTAAACATCGCCTCAATTACTTCATCACATGGAATCGTACTCGTTACACCAGCTAATGCTAAATCAGCTGAAATCATCGCATTTGCAGCTCCTGCTGCATTACGTTTTACGCAAGGTACTTCTACAAGTCCTGCAACAGGATCGCATACTAAACCAAGCATGTTCTTTAATGAAATTGCCATCGCTGTAGCTGCTTGGTCTTGTGTTCCACCAGCCATTTCAACTGCAGCTGCAGCTGCCATTCCACTTGCTGAACCAACTTCAGCTTGGCATCCTCCCGCTGCACCAGAAATACAAGCGTTATTCGCAACAACCATACCGAAAGCTCCCGCTGTAAATAAGAATTCAATCATTTCTTCACGTGTAGGCTGCAATTTTTCTCTTAGTGCAAATAGTACACCTGGCACTGTTCCAGCAGACCCTGCTGTTGGTGTTGCACAAATAATTCCCATCGCTGCGTTTACTTCATTTGTTGCAACAGCTTTACTCACTGCGTCCAAAATCGTATCTCCAGATAAGCCTTTTCCACTCTTCATATACGCCTGAACTTTTACAGCATCTCCACCAGTTAAACCAGTTGATGATTTCACTCCGCGAATACCACGTTCTACCGCTTGCTCCATCACGACTAAGTTCTTTTCCATACCAGCAATTACTTCTTCACGTGAAATACTTCTTGTTTCCATTTCACATTGAATCATAATTTCTGCGATTTTTACATTTTGTTCTTTAGCTTGCGCCACTAGTTCCGCTGCGTTCCGAAACATGGTGTGTCCCCCCTGCAATTATTCCATAATAGTTACTTGACAAATATTTTGTTGCGCTTTTATTTCTTCAATCACTTCATCTGCCAATATTTCATCTGTTTCGATGACCATAAGCGCTCTTCTTCCTTTTTCCTTACGAGAAACACTCATTGTACTAATGTTAATCTCGTGTTTCGCAAGGATTGAAGCTACTGCTGCAATAGCACCGAAGCGATCGTTATTTACAATAAGTAGTGCTGGACTCGTGCCTGATAATTGAAGATCGAATCCGTTTAATTCTACAACTTCAATTTTACCGCCACCAATTGAGCAAGCAACAACTTCAATTTCTTCTTCACCTTTATACAAACGAATTCTCGCTGTATTTGGGTGAGGTGCATTGGCATCCTCTTCAATAAATTCCACTTCAATTTCGCGCTCTTTTGCTATCTCTAGCGCCTCTGGAATACGTAAGTCATCTGTTTCAAACCCTAATATCCCACCTATTAGCGCTACATCTGTACCATGCCCACGATACGTTTTTGCAAATGATCCATATAATGAAATGCTTACTCTTTCTGGTTCATGACGAAACAGCTGGCGAGCAACTTGCCCCATTCTTGCTGCGCCTGCTGTATGTGAACTTGATGGACCAATCATAACTGGACCGATAATATCAAATACTGAGCGATACTTCATCATAACTCCCCCTAAACCTCTATGAAAAAATTTTTTACTATTCTATTAAGCTACCAAATCGGTTGCTTTTCCAGTTGTACTACGAATTTGTTCCGCTATACGAATTGGATCGTTTTTGAATAACAGTGAAGCGATATATCCTGAAATAATACCAGTTATAATATGAAATAAGAAACTTAGCATTACCTTCATTTACACATAATATAAGATAATCTACAGTAAAGTCTTGTAGCAATCCAAAGTTTAACACAGAACCCCTTACAAGCATAGCATAAACAAGTGAAACGCCCATTGCTTTCATACCTTTTGATGCCTTAAAGCTAAAAAGTGAAAAAGGCTTCATACAAATAATAGTAATGTCCTTCCTATTATAATTTCCATGTTGCCCTCTCACAATTTATTCAACTTCACTTGTTATGATAAACGTCTCAAACACATGTAGCCTACAGTAAATTATAATCTGTCCTCATTATAGCTTGTTTTTAATAAAACGCTTACTTTTAATGAATTTTAAAAGTTCTGAATAACAATCCATTTTTGCTATTTGTACTACTTGTATGTCGTCCGACTTATATAACAGTTTTTCTAAACAATCGATACTATGTTGTTTCATCTTATATCTTTACATCATTAAAACTTTCTGTTTCATCCTATATAAGCGTAAAATGATAACAGTTTTATTTTTATTTTTTTTTAGAAATAAAAAAATGGCAACCTTTCGTCACCATTTTTTCACAACATTATTATCTGTCCACTGGAAATGATTTTAAATCTGTAGCTATTTCTGTATTAGAAAATAGCTCTCTTGCCTCTTTCAATAATTCCTTATATGTATCCCCTTGATAACGAGAACTAATATGAGTTAATATTAATCGTTTTGCATTTGCCTGAAGTGCAATACTTGCAGCTTGCTTAGATGTGGAATGGAAATAATCATAAGCTTGTTGTTCATCTTCTGCTGCAAAAGTTGCTTCATGAACAAGTACGTCAGCGTCTTGTGCTAGCTCTCTACTCGCTTCACAATATCTCGTATCACCTAAAATGGTAATAATTCTTCCCTTTTGAGGTGGGCCGATAAAATCTTTTCCGTTTAGTATCGTACCATTTTCCAATTCAACCACTTCTCCATCTTTTAAACGTTTAAAGAGTGGACCTGGTTTCACGCCCATCTCCAGCAATTTATCGACTAAAAGGGCGCCTTGTATATCTTTCTCTATAATACGATACCCAAAACATTCAATACCGTGTGACAATCTTTTCGTTTCCACATGAAATTCATTATCTTCAAACACAGTACCTTCTTCTGTTATCTCAACAATTTCAAGCGGGTATTTTACATGTGTCGTACTTACTGATAATGCGACTTCAATAAATTGTTTAATTCCTTTTGGTCCATACACTGTTAGAGGTGTAGTCCCTCCTTGGAACGAACGGCTTCCTAATAAACCAGGCAATCCAAAAATATGATCACCATGTAAATGCGTAATAAATATTTTTTCAATGCGGCGTGGGCGTACTGATGTATGTAATATTTGATGTTGCGTCGCCTCGCCACAATCAAATAACCAAGTCTGTCCTCGTTCTTCTAACAATTGCAAAGCAATTGCTGAAACGTTCCTTCCTTTCGAAGGAACACCTGCACCAGTTCCTAAAAATACAAATTCCACTTTCTTTCCTCCAGCTCTTTATATAATCTACCTTTCATCTTACGGAATGTTATTTCAAATGGCAAATCGAATTTACATAACCAATCATCTAGACAACTATATATCACGAACGTTATACTCAAAAAACTTAGCAATCGTTCGTGTTTTATGTTAAAATGATTATACTACATTTTAAGGGAGCGTTTTATTATGAAAGAAGCATTTCGTTTACAAACTGATTTTTCATCTTCATTTGATCGCTGGGTAAGTTCTTTCGTGTCTGATCACCCAGCACAATTAGAATGGACGACTTTGAAAGAATTAATCCATGAATATACAACAACACATACAAATGACTCGTTACCAACATATATTTCTTCAGCTTTAACATATTATGCACAACGTGTTTCAACAACAAATCGTTCAGAAATTGTTATTTTTGAAAATGCTACAATCTCATAATCTATAAAAAAAGCACTGTAATCAGTGCTTTTTTTATGTTTATTACGGTATTTATTTTCCAAACTTATTTCCAAAAACCCCCTCTTATTTCCTACTATATAGCCAAGATGAATCTATTTGAGTTTTCAAAAAAATATATTGACACTACAAAATTTCAGTGCTAACATTCAACGTGTAATTGAATATGGTCTCTGTTAGGTGAGGCTCCTGTATAGAGAAACGCTGCTGCCCAAAAATGTCGAGAGACGCCAATGGGTCAACAGGAAAGGTCGGAATGAAGGCCTTTTTTAACGTAGCTGGTTTCAGTACCTATGCTATACAGTGCTAAAACTCAACGAGGGAGAGGTGCGTATATTTTGTCATACACAAAACTGTTTTAATCTATATTTACTAACAGTCTTTGTCGTGGACTCTTTTAACTACGAATTCAGACCTTTACTCGTTTTGAGTAAAGGTCTTTTTACGTATATATGCACCTTACTATGAAACAAACATAGCATATTCAGAAACTACTAAATTGTACGGAGGTGAGGAACAGTTGGCAATTGATGATTCGGCCCAGATACTCATATGTTTTACGTTAATATTTCATCATGTAGGTAGGAAAGAAACTGTTCCTCCTAATTTTAAATAGTCGAGTAACAGCTTGTTTCCTCCTTCATGAAAAAGGAGGAACTACCGATGTTAAATTTACAAAAACAAGAAACGAAACATTCATACGATCAAGATTGTATGAAAACAAATCACAAATTATTAGTGGAAGTCGCAACTCAGGATGCAAACAAAGCGTTACGACTTTTAGAAACAACAGAAAATGGACTCTCTAAAGAAGAAGCGTCTCGTAGACTTTCTTTATATGGCCTTAATGAAATAGCTCATAATAAAACATCACCGTGGTACATTCAATTTCTGCTGGCATTTAAAAATCCATTTATTTTTGTTTTATTAGCTCTCGGCGCACTTTCTTTTTTCACAGATGACATACAAGGAACGATTGTCGTATCTGTAATGGTAATGCTAAGTGCAACGATTCGCTTTTTACAAGAATTTCGTTCTCAAAAAGCTGCAGATCAGTTAAAGGCTATGGTTCGAACAACGGCGAGTGTCTTTAGAATAGATGGATTTGTACACGAAACAAAAAATGTAAAAAATTTAAAGCAAACTGATACAACGGAAATTCCAATTGAGGAACTTGTACCTGGCGATATTATTTCACTTTCAGCCGGAGACATTGTTCCAGCTGATGTGCGTATTTTATCGGCTAAAGATTTATTTGTGAACCAATCTTCTTTAACAGGAGAAGCACTTCCTGTAGAAAAATACGAAAACTGCTACCATACAGAAAATAAACATCTATTACCGAAAAGCACGAAAAAAAATTACAATCCACTCGATATGGAAAATCTTTGCTTCATGGGGACAAATATTGTAAGTGGTAGCGCAAGAGCAGTTGTCATCTCCACAAGTACCGATACGTATTTTGGCTCTTTAGCAAATAAAGTAATCGGTAAGCGCGTAGAAACAAGCTTTGATAAAGGTGTAAACAAAGTAAGCTGGCTTTTAATTACATTCATGCTTATTATGGCACCTATCGTTCTTCTCATTAACGGATTCACAAAAGGGGCTTGGCAAGAAGCTTTCTTCTTCGCTATTGCAATCGCAGTTGGTCTAACACCTGAAATGTTACCAATGATTGTGACTGCTAATTTAGCTAAAGGTGCCGTTAACATGTCTAAACAGAAAGTAATTGTAAAACAGCTGAATTCTATTCAAAACTTAGGTGCTATGAACATTCTTTGTACCGATAAAACAGGAACTTTAACAGAAGATAAAGTTGTACTTGTTCGCCACTTAGATCCTAATGGTAATACATGTAATCGTGTATTACACTTTGCCTATTTAAATAGCTTCTATCAAACAGGATTGAAAAATTTAATAGATAAAGCCGTTATAAAACATACAGAAGAAAATCAAAAATTTGATCCATCTGTTTTTCAAAAGCTAGATGAAATTCCATTTGACTTTGCTCGTCGGCGTATGTCCGTCATTATAAAAAACAATTCAGGTGAACATACAATGGTCTGTAAAGGGGCTGTAGAAGAAATTTTATCTATTTGCAACTACACTGAAATAGATGGCAAAATTGCTTCTCTTACCGATGACATGCGCTTGCATGTAAAGCAACTAAGTGAAACTTTGAATAGTGAAGGTATGCGCGTTATTGCTGTAGCTTATAAAAAAAATAGACCAACAAATAATAAAGAGTACGCCGTACAAGATGAAAATGATATGATTCTCGCTGGATATATTGGCTTTTTAGATCCACCGAAACCATCTGCCGCTACTGCCATTCAAGCATTACAAAAACATGGTGTACAAGTAAAAATTTTAACTGGTGATAACGAAATCGTGACAAAAAAGGTATGTAAAGAAGTTGGATTAAATATTGGCGAGCCTATCCTTGGTTACGAAATCGATGCTTTACCTGATAAAGCATTAGCAAAGCTAGCCGAAGAAACAACTGTTTTTGCTAAACTAAATCCAATGCAAAAATCTCGCATTATACGAGTATTACAAGGAAATGGACACACTGTAGGTTATATGGGAGATGGCATTAACGACGCCGTAGCGTTACGGGAAGCTGACGTTGGCATATGTGTTGATACTGCAACTGATATTGCAAAAGAGTCTTCCGATATTATTCTACTTGAAAAAAGTTTAATGATATTAGAAGCAGGTATTTTAGAAGGACGCACTACATTCGGTAATATTTTGAAATACATTAAAATGACAGCGAGCTCTAACTTCGGAAATGTATTTAGTGTGTTAGTAGCAAGTGCCTTCATTCCTTTCTTGCCGATGCTTGCCATTCACCTTTTAATTCAAAACTTACTTTATGATATTTCACAACTGTCTATCCCATGGGACAAAATGGATAAAGAGTTTTTAGAAAAACCAAGAAAATGGGATACTGCAAATTTACGGAACTTCATTATTTGCATCGGTCCCATTAGTTCCATATTTGATATCATCACCTATGTGGTCATGTGGAACGTCTTCGGTGCAAATACAGCTAGCGAACAATCATTATTCCAATCTGGTTGGTTTGTCGTTGGATTGCTAACACAAACTTTAATTGTTCACATGATAAGAACACAGAAGATTCCGTTTATTCAAAGCGCTGCATCAGTACCGGTTCTTTTATTAACCGCTTGTATTATGGTAATCGGAATTTATATTCCATTCTCGCCACTTGGAGCAGCCGTTGGATTACAAGCATTACCACTTAGCTATTTCCCTTGGTTAGTAGGGATACTATTAGGCTATGCTTTCTTAACACAATTCCTGAAAAATCTTTATATTAAAAAGTTTCATAGCTGGTTATAAAAATGAGAATGAGCGGGTGCTTCCCGCTCATTCTCAAAAACATAACTTGGACTTATATGTATGGAGGTGACCATGATGGTATGGTATGACATTGTACTAAGATTATTTATTGCAATTATTGTAGGTGCTTGCATCGGAATGGAACGACAATGGAGACATAGGATGGCTGGGCTACGGACAAATGCTCTCGTATCACTTGGTGCCTGTATATTTGTTTTATTATCCGTCATGATTGATCACGATGCTAGCCCTTCACGTATTGCCTCTCAAGTCGTCAGTGGGATTGGTTTTTTAGGAGGCGGCGTTATTATCCGCGATGGTTTTAGTATTAGGGGGCTTAATACTGCGGCTACCCTATGGTGCGCAGCTGCTGTTGGTACTCTTACAGGCGCTGGTTTCCTCATTGCAGCTATATTAGGTGCAGCTGGTGTTTTACTAGCAAACATACTACTTCGCCCAATCGCTCTCTTTATGAATCAGAAATCAAAAGAAGAATCACCTGAACAAACGAACTACTTACTTTCTCTCACTTGTTCAGAAGAACATGAAGCCCATATTCGTTTTTTACTTATGCATATGGTAAGTTCTGAAGGCATTGGTTTAAAAGAATTGTATAGTGAAGACGTAGATTCTAATCAAAAAGTATGTATACAAGCGACATTACACTGCAACACAAATACAGCAGTCTTAATTGAAAAAATAGTGAGCAGAATGCTATTAGAATCTGGCGTTACTGCAGCTGATTGGAAAACTTTATTAGATTTAGAAGCAAGTTGAACATAAAAGGTGTCATGATATTTACAGCTTCATGACACCTTCTACATAAACTTATTTTCTAATTTTTGCTGAAAAGACTTTTCTTGCTTACGTAATAATTGACTACCTCGTTGTAAAAGCGGCATTCCATACTTATCATTAATTTGATCAATGACAGCAAGTAGCGGCTCTTCTTTCGCATCTTCTTCAAATGAAAACAAATCTAATTGCTTCACCGATTCAGTCTTCCACTCTATTTCAGTAGCTGTAACACCTAATAAACGAACGGAATCGCCATCCCAATGTTGCTTCCATAAACGAGAGGCCGCTTGAAAAATATCTCGTTCTTCCCAAATGGCATTTTTCAATTGCTTACTCCTCGTTACTGTCCGCCTATCATGATATTTAATCATAATTTGAATATTATAACTGACAAGAGTTCGCTTTTGTAATCTTTTACTCACTGATTTTGATAGCCTTTCTAACATATCAAGTAATTCTTTTTCTTCATCCATATCCTTTGAAAAAGTCATCGAATTACCAACGCTTTTATGTTGTCCCATTTGACTCGGATCAACTTCTCTATCATCCACACCTTTTGCCCTTCTTTGTAAATCAACACCATGCTTTCCAATTTTAGCGCGAATGATATGTTCATTTCCTTTTGCTAACTGTTCAATTGTTTGTATATGAATATCTTTTAATTTCTCAGCTGTTTTTTCTCCAATTCCATGCATCGCTCCAACCGGAAGTGGCCAAATCATTTCTGGAATATCTCGTTTTCGGAGCACGGTAATACCGAGAGGCTTTTTCATATCAGAAGCTGTTTTTGCTAAGAAAAGGTTCGGAGCAATCCCGATGCTACACGGAAGCTGCAATTCTGTTAATAACGCCTGCTGAATCATCTTTGCTATTTCAAGAGGTGAACCGAGTGCGTAACAGTCTGTAATATCTAAATACCCCTCATCTATTGAGACTGGTTGTATTTTTTCCGTAAAACGGGAAAGAATTTGAAACATTTGAAATGAAGCTTCGCGATATAATGTAAAATTAGGGCGCCTTACAATTAATTGCGGACATAACCTTTTCGCTTCCCAAAGTGGCATCGTTGTACGTATTCCATATTCTCTCGCCTCATAACTACATGTTATGATAATTCCTTTTCTTTCTTTTTCATTTCCAGCAACCGCTAACGGCTTCCCTTGTAACGATGAGTCATGAGCAATTTCAACAGATGCGAAAAAACAATTCATATCTACATGTAAAATAACACGACCTTTTTTTGGATACATTTCTCGCATAGTACTCACCCCCTAATCAGAACGTTCGTTCTTTTATTATAGCAAATTTTGCACAATAATTATAATTATTACTTGTTCTTTTCCATCATATTTATTGCTATAATTTAAATGAAGTGGATATTTTTGTAATTAGGGGTGATTATTATGAAATCAACTGATAAACTCAATTATACGTTTCTCATAATTATACTAATCGTCGCAATCAATTATTTACTTCTTCCTATATTTGATATAAACATAGCTGGTTTCTTTCCTCGTCTAGTCCATGTAGTAACAACTTACATACTGCCATGGATTTTCTTGTATTGGCTTATCCGCCTTGTAAAAGCAATCGAATCAAAGTAAAAAGCGTGTAAATCACAATTGATTTACACGCTTTTTTGTTATATTATTTCGCTACTTCCTCTATGATTGCAACAACTAATTCTGCTGTTTTCGCTAATTCTTCAACAGGAATCTTTTCGTTTGTTGTATGAATTTCTTCATAACCAACTGCTAAGTTAACTGTTGGAATTCCGTGTCCAGCAATTATGTTTGCATCACTTCCGCCACCACTTTGGTGAAGAGAAGGTGTACGACCAATTTTTTCAGCTGCGCGTTTTGCAACTTCTACAACATGATCGCCATCAGCAAATTTAAATCCTGGATACATAACCTTTACTTCAACATCTGCTTGGCCGCCCATTTCTTTTGCAGTTGTTTCAAATGCTTCTTTCATTTTCGCAACTTGTACTTCCATTTTTTCATTGATTAAAGAACGCGCTTCTGCAAAGATTTGTACATGATCGCAAACGATATTCGTTTGTGTACCACCTTCAAAACGTCCAATATTTGCAGTTGTTTCAGAATCAATACGACCAAGTGGCATTTTCGCAATTGCTTTCGCTGCGATAGTAATTGCAGATACACCTTTTTCTGGTGCTACACCAGCATGAGCTGTTTTCCCGCGAATAATCGCATTCACTTTCGCTTGTGTTGGAGCTGCAACAACGATTTCGCCAACTTTCCCATCGCTATCTAACGCGTAACCATATTTCGCTGTAATGCGCTCACGATCTAATGCTTTTGCACCAACAAGACCAGATTCTTCTCCAACTGTAATAATAAATTCAATTGTACCATGAGGGATATTTTTTTCTTTTAAAACACGGATTGCTTCGAACATGGATGCTAATCCCGCTTTATCATCCGCCCCTAAAATCGTAGTACCATCTGATACGATATATCCATCTTTAATAGAAGGCTTAATTCCATTACCAGGAACTACTGTATCCATATGAGAAGTAAAGTAAATTGTATCAACACCATCTTTTGTTGCTGGTAATGTACAAATTAAGTTACCTGCACCATGCCCAGTAACAGCCATTGTATCATCTTCAAATACTTCTACACCTAAATCTGTAAATTTCTTTGTTAATACTTTGCAAATTTCTGCTTCAAATTTCGTTTCAGAATCTACTTGTACTAACTCCATAAATTCATTTACTAAACGTTCTTGATTAATCATAAGACTGCGCCTCCTGCACTACCATTATGTATGTAACACTATTAATTATAACAGAATTTCGCAAAAGTTTCGAAATACAAGACAAAAAACAGACGGTTTATATGTCTAGATAACCATCTGCTTTCTATTACTCATTTAACAATACCCAGCGCATATGATCTTCCCACACTCCATTAACCATTAACATCTTCCTAGACACGCCCTCATACTGAAAACCTATCTTCGTTACAACTTGTATAGATGCTAAATTTCGTGGCATAATCGGTGCTTCTATACGATGTAATTGAAATTCCTCAAAAGCAACTTGAATCGCTTTTCTAAGCGCTTCTGTCGTATAACCTTTGTTTAACTCTTCCTTATCTAATTTATAGCCGAGTACACAAGATTGGTAAATTCCACGAACAATTAAATTAAATGAAATACATCCAATTATTTTCGTATCATCACCTTTTTTAAAAATCCAAAGTCTGATGATTTTACCTTCTGCGATCTCTTTTCTATCCTTTTGTAACTTTTTCTTTTGATAATCTAACGTAAAAAAATCATCCGGTCTATACTCTTCCCAGGCTTTTAAAAATTCACGATTTCTGTCGTAATATTGAAGAACTTTTTCAGCATACGACTCATCAATTTCCCTTAAATGTAAACGATTTGTTTCATATATTTTCATCATCGTATCTCCATTCTTCAGCTTGCATAACAAAAAACTTATACCCTATCATTCTTATATATTCTCTACGTACATACAAATTTCCTGTTATACTTTACACACACTTCTCGAATTTTGTCATTTCTCTCCCCCTTGTCCACAATATCATTTCTCGTTACAATGATATTGTACTGATTTGCAAGGAGGTTTAACGATGCATAAAAAAGCTCAAAAAGTTATGATTTATGTAATGCTAATTTCTATGCTTGTAACAACATTACTTGCTGGCGCAAGTATGTTTTGGTAAAAAGGACGATCTGTTCGTCCTTTTTTTACTTTTTACACATAATAAAATAAACCATCTCGAAATCGAGATGGTTTATTTTATGTAAAGCACAATCGCTACAATACTAAAGAAAAATGACATTACAAGTGCTATCACAAAACTTGTATATTGTTTCTGCTGAAATGCCCCAATAACAAAAGTAAGATTAAGTAATGCCATACATACAATCGCTACAAGATAAGAACATATATTAAAAGTTGCCAATATGAATGTAATAATAAATAGAAATCCCATAAAAAACTGCATATACGAAAGTTTTGGATTCAAGTACATATGAGCAACCCCTTTATCTCATTTTATCTTTCTATACTCTCATTAACGCATGGTTATGTACACATGTCAAGACAACTTATTACAATAGAAAAAGCCAACTTTTCCGTTGACTTTTTCATATGCAATGGCTCCTTTTTCTTTTGCCAATTGCTGAAATGACTTTTTCGATTTTACAATCCATACTTTCGTTCCAATTGGAATGCGATCAAATAAATATTCCACATCATTTTTCTTCATTCTTATACATCCTTGTGAAATATACTTTCCAATTGAACTCGGTTGGTTTGTTCCATGTATTCCATATTTACTCCCATCAGTTCCTCTTGCATTAAATCCCATCCACCTAGATCCAAGTGGATTTTTCGGTGATCCCCCAGGAATATTCTTCGCAATATAATATGGGTCCTTTGCTTTCATTACAATATCAAAAGTTCCCTCTGGGGTTAATTCATTTGTTTTTCCTGTCGCGACTGGAAAAACCTTTTGAATCTTTCCATCGTCAATATAAGCTAGTTTATTCGTCGCTTTATTTACAATAATGAAAGGATCACCGGCACGCGGATTATCACCAAGAGGCCAAATAGGCGATAAAGAAAGACATAATAGGAAAGAGAGAAGATACGGCATAGATAATTCCTACCTTCTATATAAGTTCTTTTATATTATCCTTTCCTTTAAAGCGACTTTTAATGAGTAAATATTGTTCCATTTCGTATACAAGTTGAACAAGTTTCGCACGTATCTCAAATTCTTCACGGGTAGCCGGCAATGGCATATCTCTAAATAATTCTCGCATTTCTTGAAGCTGCCTTAAAGAAATAACCCCGGTACTCTGAGGGCTAATAGCATTTCCAATGTTTTCAACCACATCCGCAATCATGTCCGCTTGTTCATATGTCCATGATAAAGAAGCTGCTAACGGAATCATTCGCTCTAAAATTTCGAATTGTTGCATACGCATATTGAAATAGCGATAGTAATAGTCATCTTCTCGCATAAATGCATTCTCAAGTTTCTTAAACGATAAATCTCTAGCTTCATTTAGCATCTGTTCAGTTTCAATAAGTTCTGCCCCGCTCCAACTACTTTCTCGGTTTCGTAAATATACAACCATTTCAAACAAAATCGTTTTAAAATTATTTTCTATTTTACCTTGATACTCTTTTAGCTTATTTTCACTACTTGGCATATACATATTTACTAATAGAGCCACGCTAATCCCTATCGTTAATATCGCAATTTCATTCCCAACAATAAGCCATGTAATTTGTTTCAATGAATATAGATGCATCACAATAACTGAACTCGTAACAATACCTTCTTGAATTTTAAACATGACTGCAGTCGGAATAAATGTAAGTAATAGTACGCTAATTGCTAGTGGTGTATATCCAATTGTTTCAAAAATACAAAACGCGAACACCATTGATAATACACAGGCTAAAAAACGGTGTAACGACACTTGAAGTGATTTACGTTTCGTATTTTGTACGCATAATATAACTAAAATACCCGCTGAACTATAAAATTCCAACCCTAATAACTGTGCAATAAAAACGGCTGCGCCTGTCCCTATTGCTGTTTTTACTGTACGGTATCCAATTTTGAACATAGCATTGCTCCTATATGTATAAACGTATTTACAGTTAGTATAAAAAAAGGATGACACAATGTCATCCTTTTCTACTTATTATTCACGTAACCTTTACATATTACAATATCTTTTGTAAAAATTGTTGCGCACGCTCACTTTTCGGTGCTGCAAAAAATTCTGCTGGCGCACTATCTTCTACAAGCTTTCCACCATCTAAAAAGAGAACACGATCTGCTACTTCTTTTGCAAATCCCATTTCATGTGTAACAATCGCCATTGTCATTCCTGTCGTAACTAATGATTTCATAACTTCTAACACTTCTTTTACCATCTCTGGATCTAGTGCTGATGTCGGTTCATCAAATAACATTACTTCTGGTTCCATTGCTAACGCTCTTGCAATTGCTACACGTTGCTTTTGTCCTCCCGAAAGACGATTTGGATACGTATCTTTTTTATCTAATAAGCCGACCTTTTCTAACAGTTTTTCGGCTTTCTTTTCAGCTTCTTGTTTCGTTACTCCTTTTACATTGATAGGAGCATACGTAATATTTTCTAATACAGTCATATGAGGAAATAGGTGAAAATGCTGAAATACCATTCCGACATTTTCACGAACGTGCATAATATTCGTTTTTGGATTCGTTACTTCTTCCGTTCCAATCCAAATGTGACCATTTGTCGGTGCTTCTAACACATTCATACAACGTAAAAATGTTGATTTCCCTGATCCAGACGGTCCAATAATTGCTACTACTTCCCCTTTTTCAATCGTTGTTGTAATCCCTTTTAATACTTCGTTTTTTCCAAATGATTTATGAAGGTTTTCAATTTTAATCACTTTTCTTCATTCTCCCTTCAATTGCCTTCCCGACTAATGTAAGAATAATGACTAGCATATAATAAATGAGTCCAACAAAAAGTAATGGTTCAAGGTATTTAAAAGTCTCCCCGCCTACGATATAAGCACGACGCATTAAATCCGTTGCTCCTATTACTGTTACTACAGCCGATTCTTTCGTAAGTGTCGCAAACTCGTTTACAAGTGCCGGTAATATATTTTTTAAAGCTTGAGGAAAAATGATATTTCGCATCATTTTTCCGTATGGAATTCCTAAAGCCATCGCCGCTTCTGTTTGTCCTTTATCAACCGCTTGAATGCCGGCACGGATTACTTCTGACATATATGCACCTGAATTTAAGCTAAATGCAAGTACAGCTGCTAAGAATGCCGGTATTTCATAACCAATTATTTGCGGGACACCGAAATAAATAATCATTAATTGCAATACAAGTGGTGTACCACGGAAAATTGATGTATAAAGATCTGCCGCTATATTTAATGCTCGTATTCTAGCAATTTTGCAAAGTGCTAATAACGTCCCTAAAAGAAACCCTGCTAAAGCTGATACTGCTACAATTTTCAAAGTAACTTCTAGACCTTTTAATATATATGGTATCGAAGGCGTAATCGCCGAAAAATCTAAGTTCATTCTTTTCATTCCCCTCACAGAAAAGTGAAAGGCAGCTTATTTTTCGCTGCCAAACCATTTCTTCACTAATTTATCCATTTCTCCATTTTCTTGCATTTTTTTAATTACTTTATTAAATTCAGCTGTTTTATCACTGTTTTTCGGAAGGGCAATTGCTGCTCCAACTTCTTCTGGAGCTTCTTTAATTTCAATTCCTTGTAAATCTTTCATTTTCTCTAAATAATTTTTAGCAACTGTGTCTTCTATAATTGCAGCATCAAAACGACCAGCTTTAATTTCTTGTACGATTTCTGGTATACGGTCACGTCCCTCAACTTTGAAATCTACTTGCTTTTTAAATTCTGCTGCTTTCTCTTCTTGAATAGATCCTGTTTGTACCCCTACTTTTTTCCCTTTTAAATCCTCTATAGATTTAATGTTAGAGTCTTTTTTAGAAACGACCATGTTTTTCGCAACAAAGTAAATATCTGTGAAATCAACATTATTTTTACGCTCTGCAGTTGGCGTCATACCTGCCATTACGAAATCAACTTTTCCTGAGCTAAGAGATGCTAATAAACCACCAAAATCCATATCTTTCACTTTCACTTCATAACCAAGTTCTTTTCCGATATATTTAGCAACATCAACATCAAAGCCGATAATTTCATCACTCTTTGAAGCTTCTACGTATTCATATGGTTTATAATCTGCTGAAGTCCCCATAACGAGTACTTTTTTATTTTTTCCAGTAGCCTTTTCTTCCCCATTACTACAAGCACTGAACATACTTACAATTAAAATAAGTGCAAACGATATTGATAATAACTTCTTCATCTTTCTTCCCCCTAATAATGTATATTTAAAAGTTTAATAGAATATTTATTCGATGTTTGTATTGTATCAGCACTTTTATTTTTATGCAATATATAAAATAAAAATAAAAATAAAACGAGTTAAAATACAGTTATCCGTGTATAAAAAGATGCATAAAATAACAAAACTATGCATATCCCAAAAATTTTAATACGAAATAAAAAAAGGCGGTACATCCACTTGAGTATGGACGTACCGCCTTTTCATTTATTTTTATAAGGACTTATAATCAGTTGGGATGAACCACCTCCACTGATTATAGTTCTTCGCAATTCTCTTCGAAATACGATTGTAGTTTTGCAATAACTTGCATCGGTTCATGACCTTCAATTTCATGACGCTCTACCATCGTTACAATTTTTCCATCTTTTAATAAAGCAAATGATGGAGAAGATGGTGGATACCCTTCGAAATATTCACGAGCTCTTGCTGTCGCTTCTTTATCTTGACCTGCAAACACCGTTACAAGGTGGTTAGGACGTTTATCATAATGTACAGAATGCGCAGCAGCAGGACGAGCAATACCGCCTGCACAACCACATACAGAGTTTACCATTACAAGTGTTGTTCCATTTCTTTTAAACGCTTCGTCTACTGCTTCTGGCGTCGTCAATTCTGTATATCCAGCAGAGACAATCTCTTCACGCGCTTGGCGGACAACATCATTCATAAAAAAGTTAAAATTAATCAATCTTTTCCCTCCTCTAAAACTACCTATTTGTATCTTACCAGTTAATGTTTATGAAATACAAGTAAGTTTACTTGTATTTCAGCATAGAAAAGGTGTTAGAGCTCTTGCTCTAACACCTTTTCTCAATGACCACGATGTTTTTGCTTTGCTTTTTGTACTTTGATTAAACGTCTTCTTTGTTTTTCAGCCTCTCGCTTCTCCTTAGATTGCACTTTCTTTTCTTGTTTATGCAGTTCATAAGATAAGCTAATTGCCTCTTGCGCCTTAGTAAAGCGGTTTACATTTACTTCTTTTGCAGCTTGTCGTATGATTCGCTTTATATTTTTGGGACGCTGTTTTTCTTTCACTTCCACGCCACATTTTGCAAAGTGCTGAAAATACGCTAACATTGAACCGTTCACAAATATAAGCACTTCTTCGTCTGAAGGTTCCGTTCCAAAAATATATCTCGCTCCATACAACTTCCCTTTTTCTTTACATGTAATGATTCCAACAAAAAATTGGCCATCGTGATATACTGTCAAATCCATTGACAGCCCCCCCTAAAAAAATTAGAAATACGGGACATCCCGGAGGGGAAGGTTACTGACATGAAATCATGCGTCTGGACTACCAACCAGAACTGTGTTTTTGTATTTCTTTCACTATTATTATATCTTTTTTTCCATAATCTTCATATATTCACTAATCATTTTTTTATGCGACCCAACAATATAGTCAGGTAGTTCTGTTAGTGGGAAGAATTTAAGCTGAACCGCTTCTTCTTTGTTCATAACAAAATCTCCATCGTATTCGTCCGTATAATAAGCGGTCGTTACAGATTGAAATTCATCACCGTTTGCTAATTTTGTAAAATAGTTCGCTCCAGAAAACACATTGATTAATCGTAGGTTCTTCACCTTTATTCCTGTTTCTTCGTATACCTCACGAAAAGCAGTTTCTTCTGGTGATTCACTAAGCTCCATTAATCCACCAGGCAGCCCCCATCTTCCGTAAGGCTCTGTTCTTTGTTGTAATAATACATATCTATTTTCATTTATAACGAGTACAACAGCACCAACTAAAATTAAAGGGCGATGACCAACTATTTTCCGTAATTCTTCTACATATCCCATCGTATCCCTCCTTTTTCGTTGTCCACACTATTGTATCATATGTATGAAACGACAAAATGCGTATATTTTTCATTTTTTTAACAAAATATTTATTTTATGTGTTTCATCTACTGTAGCTAACAAAATGGATTCAACTTCTGCGTTTTTCTCTAGAAATTCTCTCGCCCATTCTTCTGTTTTCCCTAATAATGCAAGAACATCTTGCTGAATGCTCCCATCCTTTACTAATACAAAAGAAACTGGAGATTTTTTTCCCGCCACTTTTAGATCAAGTCGGGAAACTGCCTCATATTCTGGATACCGAAATATAGAAACGACACCGTTCGCTTCCCATAATGCTAATTTGATTGTTTGAATATCGCTCACATTTCGCATACGAAGTTCTGAAAATAAATATTCCACGGTAATTCTCGCTTTTTTCAAATTGCTAAAATCAATGGAGCCGTTGTGTATAAGAATGATAGGTGCTGGCTCTAAAAAGCGTCTCCATCTATCCCACTTCAACATTAAAACTGAACTTATAATATGAAGTACAACGAGTATAAACGTTGTAATCATCGAGCCCATTAATCCTACTTTTTCATCAGACAATGCGTTAGAAATATTCCCGCCAAGCAATAACACCAATACAACATCTAAAAAGCGAAGTTGTGCGATGGACCTTTGCCCCATCGCTTTCGCAACTAATATTAAAAATATGTATGCTATAATAGCCCGAATAACCCATTCACTATTAGAAAGATGCCGTGCTCCCTCAAAAATATGCATATGCATCACTTTGCACTCCTTACATCCTAAACTGCTAGTCTGTTTTAGTTTGCAACGTTTATGAGTATATATGTAAAAAGCTGGTTCGTTTAAAAACGAACCAGCTTTTTACTTAACGGAAAACATATACTTTTTATACGTTTTTCGTACCGATAATATGAGACCCATCATAATCATATTCGAGAACAAGGAACTTCCCCCATACGATAAGAAAGGTAATGCAATCCCTTTTACAGGCATTAATCCAACAATCATACCGATATTTTGGAATATTTGAACCGTTAATATCCCAATTGACCCAGCACATAATAATGTACCGAATAAATTATCAGCAGAATAACCGATAATAATTGTTCTATATAGTAGTAATAAGAACAAGAATACAACTAACGCTGCTACGATAAATCCACCTTCTTCGGCAATTGTAGCGAAAATAAAGTCTGTATGCTTCTCAGGGATATAAACATTCCCTTCGCCAAACCCTTTCCCTTCCATACCGCCACTACCTACAGCTAAAATTGATTGCTGTGTTTGATAACCTTGATCTGTATGTTCAAATGGATCTAACCAACCTAAAATACGTGATTGTTGGTGCGGTTTTAGTAGCGTAACTAACTTATTAAAGAAGAAATCCTCATACCTTACGTAAATAAATATTAACGTGGATAGTATGGTGACTGGAATAACTGTACATAACGCTATCAATTTCTTCTGAATACCTGACATAAATAAAATACATGCAATGGCAGCAGCGTATAAGAACACCATCCCCGTATCCGGTTGGCTATATACAACAGCCATAGGCGGGAGGGATACTAGCATAATTTTACCTACTAATTTTAAGTCCGTTTGAAATGTCCTTGCCATATACTGCGCATTATGTTTCACTGCTATACTTGCTACTACGAGAAGCAATGAAATTTTGAAAAACTCAGATGGCTGAATTTGTCCAACTAACGGAAATACAAACCATCTTTTTGCACCTAATTTTTCAGGTGTGAAATTGGAAACCGGTAGTATTTTCAAAAGAATAAGTGAAGCAAATCCAACGATATAAAGTGGCCAAGACAATTTTTGTAATTGATCTAAGTCGATGCTTGCAACAAGCAATAACAATACAACCCCAATTATGTAGTTCAAACCTTGTTTCATCGCAAAGTTTGCCTCTCCATATTGGCCAGTTTGCTGACTGCTATATATAGCAGCTATACTTGTAACACATAATGCTAACAAAATTAAAATTAATTTTACATCTAAACTTTTTAGAAACTCGGTACTTCTTTTCATGACATCCTCCTGAAACATTGTTACAGCAAAATAAAAAACCAGGAGTCAACATTCTTCATGTTTTGACGACTGATTACACATTATCTATAAAACACTTATATAGAATAACTCTCTTTTTCATACAATACAATATATTATACTACAGTTTCGTCAGTAAGATTTGCCAAAAAAATTATTCTTTTCTTATTTTATATCCATATACCATATATCAGCAATGTATTTTCATAAATTCCTAATACATAATGGTTCATTGTAAGATTACTGGGAAAGGTATTATACATATAGTAGGATGTAGATGAAGAAATAAGATGATAAAAAGCTCGCATAAGCGAGCTTTTTATTTAATATACAGATGTATTATTTTCTGACGTATTTTCTAAAATTTCTTTTACACGTCCTAAGAACTTACCACAAATTAAACCATCTAGTACACGATGATCAAGTGATAAACATAAGTTAACCATGTCGCGAGCACCGAACATACCATTTTCCATAATTACTGGGCGTTTTACAATTGATTCAACTTGTAAAATAGCCGCTTGTGGGTAATTAATAATACCCATAGATTGAACAGAACCGAATGATCCTGTGTTATTAATTGTAAATGTTCCGCCTTGCATTTCGTCCGCTTTTAACGATTTCGTACGTACTTTTCCCGCAAGTTCTGTAATTTCACGAGCGATACCTTTAATTGTCTTCTCGTCCGCGTGTTTAATTACTGGTACAAATAGTTCGTCCTCTGTCGCAACAGCGATAGAAAGGTTAATATCTTTCTTCTGAACGATTTTATCGCCAGCCCACATTGAATTAATTTGAGGATACTCTTTTAACGCTTGTGCTACTGCTTTTACGAAGAAAGCAAAGAACGTTAAGTTAAAGCCTTCGCGTTTTTTGAAATCACCTTTAATTGAATTACGGTATGACACAAGGTTTGTCACATCTACTTCAATCATCATCCAAGCGTGTGGCGCTTCGTGTTTACTACGTAACATGTTCGCTGCGATTGCTTTACGTACACCTGTTACTGGAATTTCGATATCGCCAGGCATTGTTGGTACAGAAACTGGTTTCGCAGCTTCTACTTTTTGTGCTACTGGCGCTGCTTTTGGTGCTTCCGGACGCGCTTCTACTACTGCCGCTACCGCTTCCTCTTTCTTCGCCGCACCTGCTTGCGGAATATTTCCTGATTCCACTAGCTTTAAAATATCTTTACGAGTGATACGGCCGTTTGCTCCCGTACCTTCTACTAGATCTAAATCAACGTTATGTTCACCTGCAAGTTTTAACACAGCTGGTGAAAAACGAGGTTTTCCATCAGTTGGTTGTTTTGCTTTCGGTGCTTTTTCAGGCGTAGCTACTTCTGCCTTTGGTTCTTCTTTTGTTTTTTCCTCAACAGCTGTTGCTGCTACTTCATCTGCGCCTTCTACTTGAATCACACAAACTACTTCACCTACAGCTAACGTATCACCTTCACCAGCGATCAACTCTTTCACAATACCAGTGAAAGAAGATGGTACTTCAGCATTTACTTTATCAGTCATTACTTCTGCAAGCGGATCATATTTGTTTACGTGATCGCCAACATTAACGAGCCATTTACTAATTGTACCCTCTGTAACGCTCTCCCCGAGCTGAGGCATTGTAATATTTTCTACAGCCATGTATAGTCCCCCCGATTAAAATTCCGCAAGTTCACGCATTGCTTTTTCAACTTTATCTGGATTTACCATAAAGAATTTTTCCATTGTTGGTGCATATGGCATTGCTGGAACGTCTGGACCTGCAAGACGCGCAATTGGTGCATCTAAATCAAATAGACAGTTTTCAGCGATAATTGCTGCCACTTCACTCATAATACTTCCTTCTTTATTGTCTTCTGTTACAAGAAGAACTTTACCTGTTTTAGAAGCTGCTTCAATGATTGCTTCTTTATCTAATGGATATACAGTACGTAAATCAAGAATATGTGCAGAGATGCCATCTTGCGCTAACTTTTCAGCTGCTTGAAGAGCAAAATGAACACATAATCCGTATGTGATAACAGTAATATCATCACCTTCACGTTTTACATCTGCTTTTCCGATTGGTAATACGTAATCATCTTCTGGCACTTCACCTTTAATTAAGCGATATGCACGTTTATGCTCAAAGAATAATACTGGATCTTCATCACGAATTGCAGCTTTTAGTAAGCCTTTTGCATCATATGGTGTAGAAGGGATAACGATTTTTAAACCAGGTTGGTTTGCAAACATCGCTTCTACAGATTGCGAATGATACAATGCACCGTGAACACCGCCGCCAAATGGCGCACGAACTGTGATTGGACAAGTCCAATCATTATTAGAACGGTAACGAATTTTTGCTGCCTCAGAAACAATTTGGTTTACTGCTGGCATGATGAAATCCGCAAACTGCATTTCAGCGATTGGACGCATTCCATACATTGCTGCACCAATTGCAACCCCAGCGATTGCAGATTCTGCAAGTGGTGTATCTAGCGCACGATCTTCACCAAATTGATCATATAATCCGTGTGTCGCTTTAAATACGCCACCTTTTTTACCAACATCTTCACCTAAAACGAATACTTTCTCATCGCGTTCCATTTCCTCGCGCATTGCTAATGTAATAGCATCAATATAAGACATTACAGCCATGAAACGTTCCCCCCTATTCTGCGTATACGTGCTTCAATGCATCTTCAGGTGCTGCATACGGAGCATTTTCTGCATATTCTGTTGCTTCGTTTACGATATGCATAATTTCGTCTAACATTTGTTTTTCTGATTCCTCAGTTAACACGCCAACCTCTTTTAAATAAGCAGCAAATGTTACAATTGAATCATTTTTCTTCGCTTCTTCTACTTCTTCTTTATCACGATAAACGCGATCATCATCGTCACTTGAATGTGCTGTTAAACGATATGATACTGTTTCAATTAAAGTTGGACCTTCACCACGGCGGCCACGGTCTGCTGCTTCTTTTACAGCTTTATATACTGCAAGCGGATCGTTTCCGTCTACTGTATATCCAGGCATACCGTATCCAATTGCACGGTCTGATACATTTTTACATGCTAATTGTTTTTCAACTGGAATAGAGATTGCGTATTTATTATTTTCACACATAAAAATAACAGGTAACTTGTGTACGCCAGCAAAGTTTGCACCTTCATGGAAATCACCTTGGTTGGAAGAACCTTCACCGAATGTAACAAACGTTACTAAATCTTTCTTTTCCATTTTTCCAGCTAATGCAATACCAACTGCATGTGGTACTTGCGTTGTTACTGGAGATGAACCTGTCACAATACGATTTTTCTTTTGACCGAAGTGACCAGGCATTTGACGACCACCAGAGTTTGGATCTCCAGCTTTCGCGAAACCAGATAGCATCAGTTCTTTCGCTGTCATACCAAACGCTAGTACAACACCCATATCACGGTAGTATGGTAATGCATAATCTTTCTCTCTATCAAGAGCAAATGCTGCTCCAACTTGTGCTGCCTCTTGTCCTTGACAAGAAATTACGAATGGAATTTTACCAGCACGGTTTAATAACCACATACGTTCGTCGATTTTACGTGCAAGTAACATCGTACGGAACATTTCTAATACTTGCTCATCACTTAAGCCAAGCTCTTCATGGCGCTTTTCTTTTACTTCTGCCATTTTTCATAACCTCCTAAATCCACATTTTTATGCGTGTAACGCTTTTCCATCTACAGCTAATGCTGCTTCACCAATCGCCTCAGATAATGATGGATGCGGATGAATTGTATGTGCTACTTCCCAAGGTGTTGCATCAAGTACTCTTGCAAGACCCGCTTCAGAAATCATATCTGTTACATGCGGTCCAATCATATGAACACCGAGAATATCATTTGTTTCTTCATCAACTACAAGTTTTACGAAACCATCTGATTCGCCGTATACAAGCGCTTTTCCGATTGCACGGAATGAGAACTTACCTACTTTTAGCTTATAGCCTTTTTCTTTCGCTTCTTGTTCTGTTAAACCGACAGAAGCAACTTCCGGACTGCTATATACGCATTTTGATACCATAGAATAATCAATTGGTGTAACTTCTTTACCAGCAATATGTTCTACTGCAACAATTCCTTCATGAGAAGCAACGTGAGCAAGCTGTAAGCCACCAATTACATCACCGATTGCGTAAATATGAGATTCTTTCGTTTGATAAAACTCATTTGTTTGAATGTATCCTTTTTCCACAACGATATCCGTATTCTCTAAACCAATATTTTGCGTATTGGCTTGTCGTCCTACAGATACAAGCATTTTTTCTGCTTTAAATTCTTTATTCTCACCGTTATGTTCAGCTTGAATTGTTACTCCATTATCTTTTACCAATGTTTCTGGTAATACTTTTGCACCAGTTACCACTTTAATACCTTTTTTCTTGAATAGACGTTGCATTTCTTTTGAAACGTCTTGGTCTTCTAGTGGTAGTATCGTTTTCGCATACTCTAATACTGTAACTTCTACACCGAAGTCAGCAAGCATAGATGCCCACTCAATACCAATTACACCGCCACCAACGATAATAATCGAGCTAGGAAGCGTTTCCATTTTTAGGGCATGATCGGAAGACATTACATACTCTCCGTCTAATTCTAAACCTGGTAATGAATTCGGACGAGAACCTGTTGCAATAAGTACATTTTTTGGAATTAACATTTCATTCTCTTCTCCACTTGCAAGTTCAACTGAAATTGTCCCTGGCATCGGAGAGAAAATAGATGGGCCAAGAATACGGCCAATACCTTCAAACACATCAATTTTACCTTGTTTCATTAAGTGCTGAACACCTTTATGAAGTTGCGTTACAATCTTCTCTTTACGCTCTTGTACTTTCGCAAAGTTTAGTTCTACATTACTTGCAATAACTCCGAACTCTTCGCTTTTTTTAGCAGTTGCGTATACTTCCGCACTACGTAAAAGGGCTTTACTAGGAATACATCCTTTGTGTAAACAAGTACCACCAAGATTTTCTTTTTCAACAAGTGCAGTTTTTAACCCTAGTTGTGATGCACGAATTGCAGCAACATATCCACCAGTACCGCCGCCAACGATGACTAAATCATATTCTTTTGCCATTATCTCAACCCCTAGCTACCGTTTCTTTTTCACGTACAATATATTCTTTTGGAGCTTCTTCTTCACGTAGTACACGAAGTGCCCCTTCTGCTAATGCTTGTAATTCATCTTCTCCTGGATGTACGATAACATCTGCAATCCAGTCTACTCGTTCTTTTATTTCATCAACAAGGATTTTACTGTAAGCAAGTCCACCAGTTAATACGATTGCATCGATTTTCCCGTGAAGTACAGCGCTAGCTCCGCCAATCTCTTTTGCAACTTGATATGCCATAGCTTTATAAATAAGAGTTGCTTCAGGATCACCTTTTTCAACCATTTGTTCTACTTTAATCGCATCATTTGTACCGATAAGACTTACAAGTCCACCTTGTCCGACAAGTTTTTTTATCATTTCATCTCGGTAATACTCACCAGAGAAACACATTTCTACTAGTTGCCCTACTGGTACTGTACCAGCGCGCTCTGGACTAAATGGGCCTTCTCCGTTTAAACCGTTATTTACATCGATTACTCTTCCTTTTTTATGAGCACCAACTGTAATACCTCCGCCCATATGTGTAACTAATAAATTTAAATCCTCATATTTGTGATTTAACTGTTCAGCTACTTTACGAGCAACTGCTTTTTGATTTAATGCATGGAAAATACTTTTGCGTTCCATACCAGCAATACCACTTATACGAGCAATAGGCTCCATTTCATCTACAACGACAGGGTCTACAATGAATGCCGGAATATTTAATCCAGAAGCTATTTCATATGCTAAAATGCCCCCAAGGTTTGAAGCGTGATGACCGCTAAAACCATTTTTTAAATCTTCTAACATCGCATCGTTTACTGTGTATGTTCCGCCTTCGATTGGACGAAGTAATCCCCCACGGCCACAAACTGCGTTTAATTTTGAAATGTTAATACCGTGAGAATGTAGAACTTCTAAGATCGTTTCTTTACGAAACTCATATTGGTCGATAATTCGCTTATATTTTCCAATCTGTTCTTCGTCATGACGAATAGTTTCTTCTAAAACGGGTCTTTCATTATCAAAAACACCAATTTTTGTGGATGTACTACCCGGATTAATAACAAGAATTCGATTTACAGACACTGTTGCTACCTCCACTAATAAATTCAAAAGGAAGTGGAAACCTCATAAGAGGTAACCACACCTTTTGTAAAAGTAATATATGAATGATTAGCGACGGCTAATAATGTCGTGACCGTTGCGTAAGTATGTGCTACGAGAGTTTTTCAAGCTTGCAATGCGCTCTTCAGCTAGACGATCAGCTGCTACATAAGTTGCAATGCCATCGCGTTTTGAAATTTCGATTACTTTTGCAATTGTGTCATAAATTGATTCTACGCGTTTTAATGCGCGTTCTCTATTGTATCCATATAACTCGTCTGCTACGTTAATTACGCCACCTGCATTAATTACATAGTCTGGTGCGTATACAATACCCATTTCATGAATGATGTCGCCGTGACGATCTTCTTTTAATTGGTTATTTGCAGAACCTGCAATTACTTTTGCTTTAAGTTGTGGAATAGTTTCGTCATTAACTGTTGCGCCTAATGCACATGGTGCGTAAATATCACATTCAACACCGTAAATTTCATTTGGCTCAACTGCTGTTGCACCGAATTCTTCTACTGCACGTTGTACAGCTTCTTTATTAATATCTGTAACGATTAGTTTTGCGCCTTCAGCGTGTAAATGTTTGCATAGGTGATATGCTACGTTACCAACACCTTGAACAGCAATTACTTTTCCTTCTAAATTATCAGTACCGAAAGCCTCTTTCGCAGCAGCTTTCATACCACGATAAACACCGTATGCAGTTACTGGAGATGGGTTACCAGAAGAACCGAATGATGGTGAAATACCTGTTACAAAGTCAGTTTCTTCGTGGATAATATCCATATCATCTACTGTTGTACCAACATCTTCAGCTGTAATGTAACGTCCGTTTAGTCCTTGAATATAACGACCTAATGCACGGAACATTGCTTCGCTCTTATCTTTACGTGGATCACCGATAATTACTGTTTTCGCACCACCTAAGTTTAAACCAGCTGCTGCGTTTTTGTATGTCATCCCTTTTGCAAGACGCAATGCATCTTCAATCGCCGCTTCTTCAGAATCATATGTCCACATTCTTGTTCCACCAAGAGCAGGTCCAAGTGTTGTATCATGAATTGCAATGATTGCTTTTAAACCTGATTCTTTATCTTGACAAAATACTACTTGCTCATAATCATATTTTTCTAAGTATTCGAAGATTTCTAATGCCATTGTCGTTTCCCCCTAATGTTTTACCCTATTTGGTTTATTTTGAAGCAGTGGCAACTGCCAATGCTAATGAATATACTTTTGTTTCTGCTGAATCAGCACGAGATGTTAAAACAATCGGTGCTTTTGCGCCAGCAATCATTGCTCCTACTTTTGCATCCGCAAAGTATACGAGTGATTTATATAGTACATTTCCAGCTTCAATTGTTGGGACGAGTAAAATGTCTGCCTTACCTGCTACATCACTTACTATGCCTTTATGTTCTGCTGCAATTTGTGATACTGCATTATCTAAAGCAAGTGGTCCATCAACGACACAATTTTTAATTTGTCCGCGGCGATTCATTTGAGTTAACATCGCTGCATCAATTGTCGCTTGCATCGCAGGATTCACAACCTCTACCGCTGCAATTGGTGCTACCTTCGGCAAATCAATTCCTATTGCCCGGGCAACTTCTACAGTATTTTGTATAATAGCAGCTTTTTGTGTTACATCAGGTGCAATGTTCATCGCTGCATCTGTAACAAAAATGAGACGATTGTAGTTTGGAACTTCAAATGCTGCAACGTGTGAAAGTACGCTACCTTTACGAAGTCCCCACTCTTTATTTAATACAGCCTTCAAAATATTTGCTGTTGGGATGTTCCCCTTCATAAGCACATCTGCTTCGCCATTTCTTACAACTTTAACAGAAAGTTCTGCAGCCTCAGCACTTGACTGTGTTGCAATCACTTCAATATGTTCTGAAGTTTGTAAACTATGTTCTTGTAGCATCCCCATTATTTTTTCTTGATTTCCATATAGACGAAATTGAGCTAGCTGTAATGTAATTGCTTTCGCTACAGCTTCAATTACTTCATGATCTTCAGCTACTGCTACAGCCACAGTTTTTTTAGGCTGGCCTGCCGCTTGATCAATTAAGTGTTCTAACTTCATATTTTGTAATCAACCCTTTCCGTCGTCCCTCGTCTTTTTATTAAGCAAATACCGTGCCAACTTTCAAAAGTGGTCTTACCAATAATGAAAACGCATTCAAAACACAGTAAAATCAATACTTTGGAAAATAACAAAAGATTCTGTCTTATTTTGTCGCTTTTTGTATACCATGCAATAAATTGCACGGTACGCAATTTATTGCATGCTATTTTTTGCACACTCATACTTTTCTAGCTTGTAATATAAATTTCGAACCGAAATTCCTAACGCTCTTGCTGTTTGTGTTTTATTTCCACCAAATCTCTCTAAATATTCATGAATGATATTCCCTTCAAACTCCGTCACTAAATGCTCAAGTGGCTTTTCTTCTAACTCAGGCAATAAATGAGCTTGTTTTGACTCCACTTGCTCTTCGTTATGTAATGGCGGTAAATGTTGTACATCAATATAGGTCTCGTTATAATTCATAAAGATAATAGCTCTCCCCAAAATATTTTCAAGTTCCCTCACATTCCCTGGCCATTCATATGATTGTAAATATGAAATAGCAGAATTAGTGAGCCCCTCTATATTTCGGCCATAATCTTGGTTGATTTTTTGAATTAATCTGTCTGCGATTGCCGGTATATCCCCTTTACGCTGACGAAGAGATGGGATTTGAATTGGAATTTTATTTAATCGATAATATAAATCCTCCCTAAACTTCCCTTCTAGAATGGCTTTTTCTAAATTCACGTGCGTCGCTGCAATTACTCTGACATTGATAGGGATCGCTTTCGTTCCACCAACTTTTACAATTTCTTTCTCTTGCAAAACGCGAAGGAGTTTCGCTTGCGTATTTGCAGATAGTTCCCCTATTTCATCTAAAAAGATGCTGCCGTTATTCGCTTCCTCAAAGAATCCACGTTTTCCCCCTCTTTTCGCGCCAGAAAACGCCCCTTCCTCATAACCAAACAATTCACTTTCTAACAACGTCTCCGAAATAGCTGCACAATTTACACGAACAAACTTATTATATTTCCGATTACTTCCATTATGGATAGCATGCGCAAACAATTCTTTACCTGTCCCTGACTCCCCGCGTAACAACACTGTTGCTGGTGTATTCGCCCCCAGTTTCGCCTGTTCAATAGCAGCCGTTGTTTCATCTGAATTTCCGACAATGTCATCAAATGAATATTTCGCTTCTAACGTTCGAATGATTTGCCTTGCTCTATTCAGTTCATTTGTTAATTTTTGAATTTCTGATACGTCGCGAATTACACCGACGCTCCCTTTCAATATTCCATCCACAATAACTGGTGCTACGTTTACAATTACATCTCGCTTTTTTTGTCCGATTTTCATATGTATGCCTCGTACCGCCCTACGCGTTCGAAGTACTTTCATATGCATACTTTCACCTTCTACAATATCAGTTGTAGCCGGCTTTCCAATAATGTCCTCTTCTGTTAAACCTGTTAATTTCGTATATGCAGGGTTAATTACTAACCCTCGACCTTTTTCATCCACGACCGAAATGGCTTCCTCAGACGAGTTAATAATCGCCTCAAGTAACGTTTGAATCTCCTTTAAATCTGTAACTTCTTCCGCAAGATCTACAACCTCTGTTATATCTTTAAAAATCGCAAATGCCCCTTGCACTTCTCCTCCCTCTTTTAATATTGGAATACGGGTTGTAATAATTTTCTTTCCATTCTCAAGCGTCAGTTCATAATTTACTTCTATTTGTTTCGTACGTATAATACGAAGCAACTTACTAGTCGGAATAACTTCTAAAATATATTTCCCTACCGCATCTTCTTTTTTATATCCGATAATACGTTCTGCACTTTTATTGAATAGGCGAACTTGTCCTTCTTGATCAATCACTATCATACCGTCATGCGTAGAGTTTAAAATTAAATCACCTTGCTGCGTTTGCTCTTCTAACTTTCCAATTAAATTTTCCTTCTCATGTGCTAATCTCGTAACAATTTTTGCAATATCACCTGGTATAAGAAGAGTATCTTTATGCTTTTTCTTTAATAAATCTTTATGTAAATCATCGTCACCTGTCATATCAAACATTACATCAATGTGCATAGAAAGAAACGGAGTCACACTCTCTCCAATTGCAATCCCGTATTCCTTTGCCATCTGTAACCCTTTTGCTATCGGATTTATATCAATAATCCCTATAATTTGAAATATATTCGAACTCTGTAACAGACGCAGCAGTGTACTACCACCTTCACCTGCACCAACAATTAAAACTTTTTGTTTCATATATTACACTTCCTCTCGGAGTATCTCTGCAAAATTTTTCACACCCTTATCTTACTCGTTCAGCCCCCTCTTGACAAACCCCCTTTTCATATAACATCATTAAAATAAACAAAATAATCTGAAAAGGAGCGTTTATATGCAGCGTTACCTTGCTCTATTATTAGCACTCATCCCTATTTCATTAGCTGTGTTTGGCATTAAGTTAATGAGAGATACCGTATTCGGGATTTTATTTCCTCCACTCTCTATACTATGGTTACAATTTTTAATCGGGGCTCTCTGCTTCGCGCTCGGATTTTATATCTTTGGTGGTTTCGTCTTACACCGAGATCGTAAACGAAATAAAGTACAAGCTCGCTTTCGAAGATAGGAAAGCCCTACTATTTACAAATAAAAAAATGAGACCGTTACAAGCGGTCTCATTTTTTTATTGGCAATAATGCTCTTGCCGTTTCAGGATAATCCGTAATAATCGCCGAAATATTCATATCAAAATATTTACGCATAAGTGTTTCTTCATTAATTGTATAGGGCCGAACCTCTACATCACTTTCCATCGTTAGTTCGGCAACAGCATCTTGAAGATAACGATAATTAGGATGCACTGCTGTAGCCCCCATTTTTTTTGCATATGCCCACGGACTATGCAAACCTTCGCGATATAAAATCGCTGTTTGAATATCTGGAGCCATCATATGACACCTTTTCATACTGTAATGATTAAATGAAGAAAATATAACACGATCTTCTAGATTAAATTTCCGTACAAGCGTTATAACTTCTTCTTCTAAACCTCTGTATGGAATTTTATTATTTTTAAGTTCAATATTAAGTAACAACTCTGTTTTTTCAATCCATTTTAACACCTCTTCTAAAAGAGGTATTTTACAAAATCCTACTTTATCACCAAATTTATAACTCGCATCTAATTTACATAAATCCTCATATACATAATTTCGAACCGCACCTTTTCCATTCGTTGTCCGATTCACTGTTTCATCATGAATGACGACAACCTTTCCGTCTTTCGTTAATTGAACATCCAGCTCAATTCCATCTGTCTTAAAAGATTCAGCTGCTTCAAATGAAATCATCGTATTTTCTGGGTATGTTCCCGCTGCACCACGATGCGCAAATATAAGAGTCATCCTCACTCCCCCAATCTTATGCTATACTATACGAAAAAGGAGGTACTTCTATGAGACCATTACAAATTTCTCCAGACACTGCAGTCCGCCTATCAAAAGCACTAGGTGTTCCACTTGAACAACTTATGCATATGCCGCAGCACATTTTAATTCAAAAGTTAGTTGAATTAGAAAAACAAAATAAAGACGAAGAATAATACAGTCCTGTTTCGCAGGACTTTTTATTATTTTCTATTATATCATGGATGGCTTCCTTGCTAAAATCCCTCATTGGATATACCATGATTCAATTTAACCTTCACTTCGAACATGTACAATAAAAAGACCAACGAATTCTAACATTCATTGGTCATTAATTAAAAAGTTCATTGGTTTTAAATTTACTATCGAGTATACATTTCAAGAATTATTAAGCTTTATTAAAACTTAAATCCCTTACTTCTTCTATTCTCAGCTAGCCTTATGTTCAAGTCTCAACTTATCCGCAACCATTGCGATGAACTCAGAGTTCGTAGGTTTTGCTTTTGACATAGATACTGTATAACCGAATAAGGACGAAATAGAATCGATATTCCCACGACTCCATGCTACTTCAATTGCGTGACGGATTGCACGCTCGACACGGCTTGCTGTTGTATTATATTTCTTCGCGATATCTGGATACAATACTTTCGTAATAGATCCCAGTAATTCGATGTCATTGTACACCATAGAAATTGCTTCCCTTAAGTACATGTACCCTTTAATATGAGCAGGCACACCAATTTCATGAATGATACTCGTAATGCTTGCATCTAAGTTTTTCGGTTTTCCATCTACTGTTGTTGCTGATCGGAAAGATGGCAGTGGACGTTTAATAGTAGCGTTCGCTTTACCGCTCACTTGACGAATATGACTCGTTAAATTCTCCATATCAAATGGTTTTAATATGAAATATGACGCACCTAAGTCAACTGCTTTTTTCGTCACATCTTCTTGTCCAAACGCTGTCAACATAATTACGCTAGGCTGTCTTAACCTTTCAATATGGCGCATTTTCTCTAGTACAGCTAACCCATCTAAATGTGGCATAATAATATCTAATACAAGTACATCCGGCTGCTTATCTTTTAATAAATTTAAACACTCTTGACCATTATAAGCAGTACCAATTACTTCCATATCCTCTTGAGCAGCTACATAACTCTCTAGCATTGATACTAATTCTTTATTATCATCCACAAGACATACTTTAATTTTCTCCACAGCTTTTCCTCCCTTACCGAATCGATTCTCCGACATGTGTATCCTTCTAGGCTACATGAATTGTTCGACAATTGTGTGAAAATTCCCTTTTAAAGTTTGTTACTTTCCGATAAAATCACAAAAAAATATGTTTATCGTTTAATTATTCCTTTTCGCAACACATTCCATCATAGAAAAACAACGAAACGTTCAACCCTTTCCTTTTATTTTACAACAAAAAACACCTCTTGCGGAGCTTTTACAAAATTTCAACGAATTTTTCAATAGAAAAACGAGCTAATTATTAATTAGCTCGCTTTTCTTTCTTGATCATAAATGTTAATTCCAGCCTCATGTAACATCCATTCAATATGAACACCATACCCGGATGTTGGATCATTTACAAATACATGTGTAACAGCACCAATTACTTTCCCGTTTTGTACAATAGGACTTCCGCTCATCCCTTGTACGATACCACCCGTTTTTGCTAATAAACGTTTGTCTGTCACTTTTATTACCATGCCTTTTGTTGCCGGAAACTTTTGCGGTACTGTACTCACAACTTCAATATCAAACGCTTCCACTTTATCTTGATCAATAACCGTTAATATTTTTGCCGGTCCTTCTTTTACTTGATGAGATAGTGCAATAGGCATCGCTTTATCCATTACGCCATTTGTCATATTTGTATTCAATTTGCCAAAAATACCAAATGGACTATTTATTGTAATATTGCCAATCACTTCACGATCAGGTGAGAACCTCGCTAATTTCTCCCCTGGATTCCCATGACTACCTCTTTCAATTGATGTAACTGTCGAACGCATAATTTGTCCATCTTCGACTTGAATCGGCTTTTTCGTATCATTATCAGAAATAACATGACCAAGTGCCCCATATTTCATAGAATCAGGATGAACAAATGTCATTGTTCCGATTCCAGCTGCCGAATCACGAATATATAAACCAATGCGATAAGACGATTCTCCACTGTCTTTTTGTGGTGTTAGTTTAGTGCGGATATGCTTTCCATCCCTTAGCAAAACGAGATTAAGCGGTTCGCCTGTTTCCCCACTATTATGAATAAATGGTGCTACATCACTCATTCTTTCAATTGTTTTACCATTAATTTCAGTAATCATATCTCCAATTTGCACACCAGCTGTTTCACCAGGAGATACTTTCCCTTTTTCAGTTTGAATTAAATGATGGCCTACAACAAGTACCCCTTTTGTGTTTAACTTTACACCAATTGATTGTCCACCTGGAATAACTTTGAAATCTTTTAATACTCTCACATTTACTTTTTTCACTGGAAAACCAGCAAGCTGAAACACCATATCTGCTTCACCATTTTGATGAGAATTTACCATAAGTCCTTGTTTTTGTTCATTTGAACTTACTGTAAACACATGACGATCTGTAGATGAAGCTTTAAATACTGGTAATGAAGCTATTTCTGATTGTTGTCCTTCAAAAACAACAAGTTGCTTCGGAGATGAAATAAACGTCCGAAGCGGTTTAAAACACCCAATAAAAACTAAAGAAACAAGGAGAAAAATACCTATTATTTTGCGAAATCTTTCTAATTTCAATTTGTTCACTCTCCTCGCTCCTACCCCACATTCAGCCTTTTGGCTTCACTTTTTAATCTCTCCTTGCAATGCTTTATTTATAACCGGAAGAATTAAGAAATCATCATTTGAGAAAAAAAGCTATCCATTACTGGATAGCCTCTGCTGTCTGTTTAAAATGATGCGCTTGCGTAAGTAATTCTTTCGCATGTTCTGTCGTTAAATCTGTAATTTCCACACCAGAAATCATTCGAGCTATTTCTGTTACTTTATCCTCCATAGTTAAAACGGTAACTGATGTAATTGTTCGATCATTTGCTACTTGTTTTCGAATAAATAAATGCGAATCCGCCATTGAAGCTACTTGAGGTAAGTGCGTAATACAAAGTACTTGTGAGTTTACTGATACTCGATAAATCTTTTCCGCAATAGCCTGTGCGACCCGGCCACTTACACCAGTATCCACTTCATCAAAAATAACAGATGCAACACCTTGATGCTTAGAAAAAATGCTTTTTAAAGCTAAAATAATACGGGATAACTCTCCGCCAGAAGCAACCTTTGAAAGTGGTTTTAGCGGCTCACCCGGATTTGTTGAAATATAAAATTCCACATGATCGTAACCATCCGCTGTAAGTCTTACCGGTGCTCCCTCCACGAGAGGCTCTTCTGCATTTCCTTCTCGCTTCATAATTCTCACTTCAAATTTTGTTTTTTCCATATATAATTCTTTTAATTCCTGATGAATGGCATTTGTAAGATGCTCTGCAAGTTCATGACGCATATTACTTAACAACGTTGCTTCTTTCAGAATAACACTTTCTAATTCCTTCAACTGTTTCTTCGTCGTTTCAATATGAACGTCTTTATTTTCAATCGTAAAAATTTCTTGTTCAATTTTATCAGCATACGCTAAAATCTCTTCTACAGTATTTCCATATTTTCTCTTTAGCATACGAATTTCATTTAAACGCGTTTCAATTTCATCTAAGCGATTCGGATCATATTCCATCATATCGAGCTTTTCTCTTAGTTGATAGGCAACTTCTTCTAATAAATAATAACTATTGGCAATGGAATCATGATTTTCTTGATACACTTCATCTAAATGTGTAATACTCTCCATTTGTCCCATTGCGCTTCGTACATTATCTAACCCTTGTCCGTCAGCACTTAACGAGCGATACGCATCCCCTAATGCTTTGTAAATTTTTTCGAAATTAGAAATTTGCAATCGTTCTTCAGTTAAGTCATTTTCTTCATCTATCTTTAAATCCGCTTTACGGATTTCTTCATGCTGAAATTGAATTAAATCTAAACGATGTGCCATTTGTTGTTCATTTTCACTTAACGATTTCAACTGTTTTTTTAATTTCTCATAGTCAGCATATACGTTTTGGTATATATCTAATTGTTTAACGATACGCTCTCCATCAAAATGATCGAGCATAAATAGATGACGTTCTTCATTCATTAAGTCTTGCGTTTCGTGTTGTCCATGAATATCAACAAGTGTTTTTCCAATTTCTTTTAATACACTAAGGGTAACTAGTTTTCCATTTACACGACATACACTTTTTCCGTTTGCAGCGATATCACGCTTCAAAATAATCATGCCGTCTTCTATTTCTATATCCAACTCTTCTGCTTTTTCAATACATGGATGCTTATCATCTTCCACATAAAATAGCCCCTCTATCTCAGCTTTTTCTGTTCCGTATCGAACAAATTCTGCTGAACCACGGCCACCTACAAGTAAACTAATCGCATCAATAATAATCGATTTTCCGGCCCCTGTTTCACCACTTAAAACCGTTAATCCTTTTTGAAAAGAAATATTTAATGCCTCAATAATAGCAAAGTTTCTAATCGATAATTCCGATAACAATGCCCCATTCACCTCGTTATAAACTAATCCCCTATGAAGGGCTTTTCTCAGTTCTTTATTCAAATAGTCATACTATATGTTTGTATGTATAAATTACTTTTCTAACCGCTCCATTGTACCAAACATTTGTTTTACGGGTCAATCCACCTATTTCCTAATTTTATTCAAAGAAAATATTATATTACAATTAAGAATTCACGTTTTTAACCAATAAAAATATCCTGTTCACTTTCCACTTTACAGAGGAAAGCAAACAAGATTTTTTATTACAGCATATTTAAGAAACGATCAGAGACAACACCTGTATCTTCAGGTGTACGGCAAATAATTAAGCAAGTGTCATCACCACAAATGGTTCCGATGATCTCATCCCACTCTAAATGATCAATAAGTGCTCCAAGTGAATGAGCGTTACCAGGCAATGTTTTTAGCACAAGCATATGTCCTGCCGTGTCTAATTTTACAAATGAATCCACTAGATTACGTTTTAATTTTTGTAACGGGTTAAATCGTTGATCTGCTGGCAAACTATATTTATAGCGACCATCATGTAATGGCACTTTCACTAAGTGCAATTCTTTAATATCGCGCGATACTGTTGCTTGCGTTACATTAAATCCCTCATTACGTAAAATATCAACTAATTCATCTTGTGTTTCAATTTCTTTGTTCGCAATAATTTCCCTGATTTTAATATGGCGCTGACCTTTATTCATACATTTGCACCTCACACTATCTCTTACCATAGTTTAAACATTGGTATACTTCACTTATTTATGTTAACTTATAATTCGTTACTTGTACACAATTGTTTTTACAATCATTATACAATTACAACAAAAAGAGGAACAACATATGTTATTCCCCTTTCCCTTTTTGTTTTAGGACATCATGTGCCTCTGTAACTACTTGCTCAACAGAAACTGGAGAATGATTTTCGCCATTCTCACGTTCACCATGCCATTTCAGATGAATTAAAAATTCAATATTACCATCCCCGCCCGTAATTGGTGAGAATGTTAAGCCTTCTACGTCGTATCCTTCTTTTATAGCAAAGTCGACAATCATTTCTACGACAGCCTCATGTACTTTTCGATCGCGAACGATACCCTTTTTACCAACTTGCTCTCTTCCAGCTTCAAACTGCGGTTTAATTAACGCTGCTACATCCCCATTCGGCATAAGCATTGTTTTTAAAACTGGCAATATAAGTTTTAATGATATAAACGAAACATCGATACTAGCAAATTGCGGTAAACCACGTTCTAAGTCTGCTGGTGTTACGTAACGGAAGTTCGTTCGTTCCATTACGACAACGCGCTCATCTTGACGCAATTTCCACGCAAGTTGATTGTACCCTACATCTAATGCATAAGATAATTTCGCTCCATTTTGAAGCGCGCAATCGGTAAAGCCACCAGTTGATGAACCAATATCTATCATAACTTTATCTTGTAAATCAAGATGAAATGTCTCTAATGCCTTTTCAAGTTTATAACCACCACGGCTTACATACGGCATAACTTGCCCCTTCACCGTAATCTCTGTATCTTGTGGGATTTTCTCCCCTGGCTTATCCAATCTCATCTCATTCGCATATACAAGGCCGGCCATAATGGCGCGTTTTGCTTTCTCACGTGTTTCTATAAGCCCTCGCTCTACTAATAGTACATCTACTCTTTCTTTTTTCGCACTCATTTGTTACGCCCTTTTTTGTTTTGATGGAATCATTGTATGAATTCGGTCTACAACAGCATCTGTCGTTAAACCGATTTCTTCTAATAATTTTGTTACACTACCGTGTTCTATGAAACGATCTGGAATACCCATTCGTTCAACTAACGCACTATGGTACCCGTTCTCAGACGCAAATTCAACTACTCCTGTTCCAAAACCACCAATTAAGCAAGCTTCTTCAATCGTTAAAATTGGTATATTTTTTCCTAAGAGATCATGTAAATATGCTTCATCCATTGGTTTAATGAAGCGAGCGTTCACTACTTTCACTGAAATACCAGCCTTTTCAAGACGCTCAGCCGCTTCCATTGCCATTGGTATTGTCGTACCAAATGTTAAAATAGCTGCTTGTGTACCTTCTTTTAACGTTTCCCATGAACCGATTGGAATCGCCTTTAATTCTTCATCCATATGAACGCCAAGTCCATTACCTCGCGCATAACGTAATGCGATTGGTCCATCTTCATATTGCATCGCCGTGTACACTAAATGTTGCCCTTCATTTTCATCTTTTGGCATCATAAGTACCATATTCGGCAAGTGGCGTAAGAATGAGATGTCAAATACACCTTGATGCGTTTCACCATCTGCTCCTACTAAACCAGAGCGATCAATTCCGATGAAAACATTTAAATTTTGGCGGCATATATCATGAACAACTTGGTCATAAGCTCTTTGTAAAAATGTTGAATAAATAGCTAAGAATGGTTTCATACCTTGCGTTGCCATACCCGCTGCCATTGTTGTAGCATGCTGTTCTGCAATACCTACATCAATCATACGATCTGGGAATTCTTTTTGGAATTTCTCAAGTTTCGATCCAACAGGCATTGCAGGTGTAATTGCAACGATACGCTCATCCGTTCTCGCTAACTTAAGTACTGTTTCACTAACAACAGCACTCCATGCTGGTGCAACTTCTTTCGGTTTAACGAAGTCACCTGATTCAATTTTATAAGGTCCTGTTCCATGCCAAGTGCCAATAACATCACTCTCAGCTGGTTTGTAACCTTTTCCTTTTTTCGTAATAACATGAACAAGCACTGGGCCTTTTGTTTTCTTTGCATATTGCAACGTTTCGAATAACTTTTCATAATCATGTCCATCGACTGGACCTAAATATGTAAAGCCTAACTCTTCGAAAAAGACACCAGATACTAGTAAATATTTAAGACTATCTTTTATTTTCTCTGCTGTCGCAGCAACTTTCCCACCGACAGCTGGGATTTTCTTCAAAATATACTCTAGCTCATCTTTTACCCAATGGTATTTTCCTGCGGTACGTAGACGTCCAAGCACATTATGAAGCGCACCAACGTTTGGCGCAATTGACATTTCATTATCATTCAAAATAACAATCATGTCTGTTTTTTCATGTCCAATATGGTTCAATGCCTCTAAAGCCATTCCGCCCGTTAAAGCGCCATCACCAATGATTGGTATAACATATTCTTTCGTTTTCTTTAAATCACGTGCTAGAGCCATTCCCATTGCAGCAGATAATGATGTCGAGCTATGGCCAGTTTCCCATACATCGTGCTCACTCTCACAACGTTTTGGGAAACCACATAGACCTTGATATTGCCTTAATGTGCCGAATTCTTTTGCACGTCCAGTTAAAATTTTATGTACATAGGATTGATGTCCTACATCCCATAAAAATTTATCTTTCGGACTATCAAATAATTTATGCAGAGCAATTGTGAGTTCTACTACACCTAAATTAGGCGCAATATGTCCACCTGTTTGAGAGAGCTCTTCAATTAAAAACTTACGAATATCCTCACTCAATCCCTCTAGTTCACTGATAGACATCTCTTTCAAAAAACTAGGGTTTTGAATTTGCGTTAGATCCACATGGATCACTCACTTTCATTTCATAATCTGTCAACATGTCAAATATTATAAAAAACATTTACACAAAACAAGAAATTCTCTTTTTTTATTTTTCACCTTGTCCTGCTATTAACCAGTCTATTGCGCCCTAATCTTATTATAAACCATATTTCTTTAGGCGATGAAAAAAATAGCCGCTAACACGAAGTGATAACGGCAATGTAATCTACATATATTTTTGCCAATAACAAGAAAAGAAAAACCTTTTCCTACATTTATATCATAAAATGATGAATGACTCAACAAATGAAAACGCTGTTATATTAGTTATTACGTTTTGCAATCAAATCGCAAATAGATAGTAAATATTCATCTTGTAATTGCAAGGAACTAATAGCATCTTTTGCTTTTGCAATCGTTTCTTCTAAAATATCCTTTGCTCTATCTACAGTAAATAACGTCGTATATGTGCTCTTTTCGTTAGAAACATCACTACCAATCGGTTTTCCAATCTCTTCTTCGGTTCCTTCCACATCTAAAATATCATCTCGGATTTGGAAAGCTAGGCCGATATATTTCGCAAACTCAAGTAATTTTTCTTCCTGTTCTTCTGTCGCATCAGACAGTATCGACCCTGCAAGTACAGCGAATTCAAGTAGTTTTCCAGTCTTATGCTTATGAATATACTCTAGCTCATCGATTGTAAGCTGTTTCCCTTCCGCTTCCATATCTGCCACTTGTCCGCCAACCATTCCTTCTGGCCCTGCCGCTTTTGCAAGCTCAAGTACAAGTCTTACTTTTTTCTCAGCAGAGATTTCCTTTTGTTCATATGCCATAATAACTTGAAAAGCATATGTCAACAAACCATCTCCTGCTAAAACTGCCATCGCTTCACCAAATACTTTATGATTTGTGGGCTTCCCTCTTCTTAAATCATCATCATCCATACAAGGTAAATCATCATGAACTAACGAGTATGTATGTATCATTTCAAGAGCACAAGCTGCACCTACACCAAGATTTTTTTCTTTACCAAACGCTTGTAATGTTGCAAATAAAAGTAACGGGCGGAGACGCTTTCCACCCGCTTCCAAAGAATATGCCATCGCTTCACGAAGTACATTTGGACATTGTAATTCATTTGCATAGCTTACAAGCTTCTCTTCTACGAAAGTTTTACTTTCTTTCAAAAAAGTATCAAAAGCAATTGTCACTATGCTTCATCTCCTAAAGCAGTAAACGGTTCAAGCTCTCCATCTTCCCCAAGAATAACTGCCATTTGTTCTTGTACGTTCTTCAACTTCTCATCACACAGCTTAGATAATTCCATACCCTCTTTAAAATAAGAAATTGCTTCTTCTAAAGGTACGTCACCTTGCTCTAATTTAGAAACGAGGTGCTCAAGTTGCGAAATTGCCTCTTCAAAGCTTAATTTATTTTCCATTATTCAATTCACGCTCCTCTATTCCTGATACGCTACAATCTAATATTCCATCTTGTAATTGAACTGAAACAGCATCTCCAAGGCTAACATCTTTCACACTTTTTAACACTTGCTTCTCTTCATCATATACAAGCCCGTACCCTCTCATCATTACTTTAAGCGGACTTAGCGCTTCAAGTTTTTGAGCAGCTCTTACAAAGGCAAATTCTTTCGTTTGGAGTAACGTTTGCATTTCACGTTGCAATTGCTTTTGCAATGTTTCAACTGCTACCTTTGTTTGCATAATTTTTTGAGATGGGTGGTGCTTCTCTAAATAAAATGAAAGCTGTTTTAACTGATTTACCTTTTTATCAATATAGCGCTCTTTCGCTAACACAAGCTGTTCTAACGCTCTATCCAATTGCTCTTCTTTTTGCTCATATACTTGTCTTGGATAACGGAACGCATAAGATTTTTGCAATACTTGTAGTTTTTCTTCTTTTTTATGTACTAACTCTCTCATTGCTCTTTGCAACCTTAGAGTTCTTTGTAATACCTTTTCTTGTAACTCGATAATATTAGGCGCTGCCAGCTCAGCCGCTGCAGTTGGTGTTGGTGCTCTTAAATCGGCAACAAAATCCGCAATTGTAAAGTCTGTTTCATGGCCTACTGCTGAAATAATAGGAATCTCACTCTTGAAAATAGCTCTTGCAACCATTTCTTCGTTAAACGCCCACAATTCCTCAATAGAACCTCCACCGCGCCCAACGATTAGGACATCTATCCCTTCCATTTCATTCGCTGTACGGATCGCTTGTACAATTGAGGGAGCTGCTGACTCCCCCTGTACAAGTACTGGAAACACAATAACATTTCCAATTGGATAACGACGTTTAATCGTTGTTATAATATCACGAATCGCTGCTCCTGTTGGTGACGTAATCACACCTATTGTTTTCGCATAAGGAGGGATTGTTTTTTTATAAACTTGAGAAAACAATCCTTCTTCCTCTAAACGAACCTTTAATTGTTCGTAAGCTAAATGCAGGTTTCCGACTCCGTCAGGCTGCATGTCTTGAATATAAATTTGATAAGAACCACTCGCCTCGTAAACAGAGATTTTCCCTTTCACGAGTACCTTCATCCCATTTTCAGGTCTGAATTTAATATTACGATTATGACCCGCAAACATAACCGCTGCGATTCTTGCATTTTCATCTTTCAATGTAAAATACATGTGGCCACGGCTATGATTTTTAAAGTTGGAAATTTCACCTTTTAACCAAACAGACTGTAAATGCGGATCATATTCTATTTTTGTTTTTATATAGCGTGTTAACGCTGTAACGGTTAAATATTGTTTCTCCATTTCTCTCTCCTCATAGCCGACTCAAATTATTTACAAACGACACCTGCACGCTTAGCCGATTCAACAGTATTATGAAGAAGCATTGTGATCGTCATTGGACCAACACCCTTTGGCACAGGTGTAATGTAACCTGCAACATCTAGCACGTTGTCAAAGTCAACATCACCACAAAGTTTCCCTGTTTCTAAACGGTTTACACCAACGTCGATTACAACTGCTCCTTCTTTTATATAATCAGCTGTTACCATTTTAGGTCGTCCTACTGCTACGATTAAAATATCAGCTAATTTCGTTAACTCTTTCATATTTTGCGTCTTAGAATGACAGTATGTGACAGTTGCATTTTCATTTAAGAACAATTGTCCCACTGGCTTGCCGACAATATTACTTCTTCCAATTACTACAACATGTTTTCCTGAGATATCAAGATTTGTTTCTTTTACTAACTCTACAATACCATGCGGTGTACATGGAAGGAATGTATCTTGTCCCGTCATCATACGTCCTACGCTGATTGGGTGAAATCCATCTACATCTTTTTCTGGTGAAATTCTTTCAATGATAGCTTTTTCTTCAATATGTTTTGGTAAAGGTAATTGCACTAATATGCCATTAATGCGGTCATCGCCATTTAAGCGATCGATTTCAGCAAGCAAACGCTCCTCCGTAATTGTTTCAGGAAATTCAATTAGCTCTGAATAAATTCCTACTTGTTCACAGCCCTTTTCTTTTCCTTTTACATAAGAACGAGATGCTGGATCTTCTCCAACTAAAATAACTGCTAATCCTGGTACAATCCCTTGCTCTTTCAACTTCACAACTTCTTCTGTTAATTGTGCTCGTTTTTTCTCCGCAACTTCATTTCCTTTGATGATTACTGCTACCATTTTAAGATTCCCCCTTAAAGAAATTACAGTGTATCTTTTATATTAGATAAAACGCCGTTAATAAAACGACGAGATTCCTCATCCCCAAATGTTTTAGCAATTTCAATTGCCTCGTTAATTGTTACGTTGTGTGGAATTTCTTCCATGTATTTCATTTCATACACAGCTACACGTAAAATACTGCGATCAACAATACTAATACGCTCAAGCTTCCACTTTTTTAAATTTTGACGAATCGCTTCATCAATTACTTCTTTATTTTCTACAAAACCTACAACAAGTGATTCTAGAAACTCATTTGTTTCTTCACCTTCATCTAGCGTGTTTTCCACTGCTACTTTCGGTTCTAATTCACCTGTAATATCCATTTGATATAATGCTTGCATAGCTCTTTCTCTAGCCGTCCTACGTTTCATTGTAACTCTCCTTTATGCTTCAAGTCTTTCCTTATGCTTTGTTATATTATTATAATTTATAAGCCGTCAATTCACTTACTCTTACAGTTTTCATTGATTTTCCAACCTTATAATACAATGATAATAACACAATTTATCGTTTCACACACGGGTTACAAGGCTGAAAAATAATAAAAAGATTAACTTCAAGTTCCATATCTTATCACAATGTACGTTTTTTGGTAAAACGAAACATTTTCTTTTTTATTTCTCATTTTTTGAAATAGTATAATAATTAGAGGGTTGTAATTTGTGAAGAAATGAAACGATAAAAAAGATGCCTATGTTACTAGGCACCTTTTTCATTCTTACACTGGTTCGATTTCTGTTTTTTGTGTTTCGAATGTTACGCCAACGATGTGAACATTCACTTCTTTTGGCTCAAGCCCTGTCATTGTAAAGAGTGCTTGGCGAATGTTGTCTTGAATCTTTTGTGCAACAACTGGAATTGCTACGCCAAAATACATTACAACATAAAGGTCAACGATAATATCTTCGTTTGCTAATTCAACCTTTACACCTTTACCATGATTTTTCTTACCTAACTTCTCAACAACATCTGTAGCAAAATTACCACGCATTGCCGCTACGCCTTCTACCTCAGCAGCTGCAATACCTGCGATTACTTCAATTACTTCTGGTGCAATTTCTACTTTACCAAGAGTTGTATCTTGACCCATATCTAACATATGTTCAGCCATGAAAAAAACCTCCTTTAATGTATCACTGCGTCACAAGTTCATGCTCTTCCAAAAATTTCGTATTAAACTCACCTTTTACAAAATCAGGATGATCTAACAATTGCAAATGGAACGGGATTGTTGTATGTACGCCTTCAACGACAAACTCACTGAGTGCACGCTTCATTTTTGCAATTGCCTCTTCACGTGTTTTTCCGTGAACAATTAATTTAGCAACCATCGAATCATAGAAAGGTGGGATTGAATATCCCGGATATACAGCTGAATCGACGCGAATACCAAATCCGCCTGGTGGCAAGTACATTTCTACTTTACCTGGAGATGGCATAAATTTTTTGGCAGGGTTTTCCGCATTAATTCGGCATTCAATTGCCCAACCATTAAATTGTACTTCTTCTTGCTGTAACGATAACTTTTCTCCAGAAGCAACAAGAATTTGTTCTTTAATTAAGTCTACCCCTGTTACCATTTCAGTAACTGGATGCTCAACTTGGATTCTCGTGTTCATCTCCATGAAATAAAAGCTTTTCGTTTTATATTCATAAATAAACTCAACCGTACCAGCACCTGTATAATCAACCGCTACCGCCGCTTTAACTGCCGCCTCACCCATCTGCTTACGCACATTTTCATCAAGTGCTGGTGATGGACTTTCTTCTAGTAGTTTTTGCAAGCGGCGCTGAATCGTACAATCACGCTCTCCTAAATGAATGGCATTTCCGTGTGTATCTGCCATTATTTGAATCTCAACATGGCGGAAATCTTCAACGTACTTTTCTAAGTATACACCAGGGTTCCCAAAAGCGGTACTAGCTTCTTGCTGTGTAATTTGAATTCCTTTTACAAGCTCCTCTTCATGGCGCGCAACACGAATACCTTTTCCTCCGCCACCTGCAGTTGCTTTAATAATAACAGGATATCCAATTTGATTCGCAAGTTTGATCGCTTCTTCGGTATTTTTAATAATTCCTTGTGAACCTGGTACAATCGGAACCCCTGCTTCTTTCATTGTATCACGAGCAACGTCTTTTGTGCCCATCTTTGAAATAGCTTCTGGACTTGGACCGATAAAAATTAAGTTACATTCACGGCATAACTCTGCAAAATCTGCATTCTCTGCTAAAAATCCGTATCCTGGATGAATTGCATCGCAGCCTGTTAACTTCGCAACACTAATAATGTTCGTCAAATTTAAATAGCTTTCTTTCGAAATCGTTGGTCCTACACAATACGCCTCATCAGCAATTTGTACGTGAAGTGACTCTTTATCCGCTTCTGAATAAATTGCGACTGTTTCAATATCCATTTCTTTACAAGCACGAATAATTCGTACAGCGATTTCCCCACGATTGGCTATTAATACTTTTTTTATCATCACAAAGACTCCCTTATTACGCTTTTACAAGAAATAGCGGTTGTCCATACTCAACAAGCTGTCCGTTATTAACAAGAATCTCAACAATTTCTCCATCTATATCTGCATCGATTTCGTTAAATAACTTCATAGCCTCGACAATACATACGATAGAATCTTTCGATACTCTATCCCCAACACTTACATATGGAGGCGTATCAGGAGAAGAAGAAGAATAGAATGTACCTACCATTGGTGATGTAATTTTATGTAGGTTTTCATTCTGAACAGCTTTTTTCTCTTCTTGTTTTGGCACTTCCACTTGTGCTGCCGCTACTGTCGTTTCAACTTCAACAGGTGCTACTGGTTGCACGGCTTGTTTTGCTACAGGCGCTTGCACCGCAACAACTTCATTGCCACGCTTTTTCATTTTGATTGTCGTACCATCTTTTTTGTATTCAAATTCATCAATATTAGAGCTATCAATTAATTTAATTAATTCACGAACTTCTTGAATTTTAAACATGTAAAATCCACTCCCATACTCTTGTTTGTCCCGTTTTTACAGATTTCTCTTCACTAAAACTAGATTGACTGTAAAAATACGATGTACTCTATTAGAAAATGTATTTCATTTACTAATAGAAATAGTTACTATTTCCATCTTACGATAAATTTTTTAAACATTCCAATTTATATTTCTTTATAATAAATCGAAACTCCTGTAAAAATATTATTCCAATAAAAATTTATTACCTAGTAATAATACCAAGTTTCACACAAAATTGGCAAGACCACTTCCGAAAAAACATTCCTTACTTTTCAAAATACTATAAAGTAAACCTACCATTACCGCTTTACTCGTCACCTCATCTATAGTCAATAACGTATTTTTACCAAATATTATTTTTTTATTTACACGTCGTTCATCATTCCTTCATATAAGAATAGTATGTTCAAAGTGTAGAAAATATATCGTATCGAGGTGTGGACATATGATATGGCTCATTCTCTTCTTACCTGCCGTAATGGTCTGGGCATTCGTTCTCTTCATCCACGTCAAATCCGGAAAAAGTAATCATCACTACCATGAACCGCTAATCTTTTACTCACAACGTATTTCTCCGTTCCGAGTTGAACATAGTAAAAACAAAGACGAAACAGAAAAAAGCTATCGAAAATGATAGCTTTTTTCTATTATTATTTTTATCTAACTATTTTCAAACAATCCGATTACTAAAAACGAATAATCCGCGGAGGAATTCCCCGCGGATTATTCGTTTTATTTTGTTGGTGGATCAAATTTTACACCTACATCTTTTGATCCGCCTTCACTTCTTACAAGTTGTATAATTTTATTCGCTTCTTTTTGTGAATGTTTTGCTGCTTTTACAGTTACTTTAATGTCAGTTCCATCAGCTCTTACAAGGGCATCTTTATATCCACCTTGAGATTTAATTACTGTCTCAAGTAATTCTTGCTTCGTTTCCATTGTAGTGATTGCATCAAAATTTTCTTTCGCTTTATTCTTTTCTGTTGCTGAAGCTTTTGTTGAACTCATCACTTCTTGTAATTTTGCTTTTTGTTCACTTCGCTGATCTTCCATTTGCATACGTAATGCTGTGAAATTTTCATCACTTGATTGAACTGTTACGTTAGCTTCTTTTTTGCTTGTTTCTTTTGTAGCACTCTCTTTTTTATCTGTTTCTTTGTTTGTTTCTTTATTTGATGTTTCCTTGTTTGTATTTTCTTTTTTAGGCGTTTCTTTAGGTGCTTCGTTTGTTACTGCTTTATCAGTACCTTGTTTTTCTTGTCCAATCTTTTCACCTGTTGCCGGCGATGCTGTATTCATTTTGTCTGGAGTTGTTACGTAATACACAGATAGTACAACAACTAAACTTAACATCGTTAATAGCCAAACCGTTTGTTTTTTTAACACTTTATTTCCTCCCTATCAATTTTTCGGTGAAACTGAAACGCGATGGGCTGGTACATCTAGTAGCCGTATGACAGCTTCTTTTACCATCGCTTTAACTTGTATATTATCCACTCCCTTTGCTACGACAAGAACACCTCGCACTTTCGGTTTCTCTGTTCTTAAAACAACGGGAGTTTCTTTATCCCCTTCACGTATAATGACTGTCTTTTCATCAAGAGACTCATCTTCTACTTCCCTCTTGCCGCCTGTTTTATCTGTTTCACCTGTTGTTTGTGAACGTTTCACTGTATTTTTTTCTAATATTTTTTCCTCTGATGAGTCTAAATTTACATTAATCGTTACATCTTTTACTCCTGCTATTTCTTCTAAGGCTGCTTTTAATTCTTGTTCATACGCTTTTTCATATTTTTCTACATTTGACATATTATCATTATTTTTTTGTCCAAAAGTTGGTACGTCTTTTTCTTGGTTTTGAGTTTTTTGTTCTTTAAATACAGGTACTTCTTCTTTTTTACTTGAAAAGAAACTACTAGAAAACATAAGCAACATTCCAAGTATGAGTAGGACAAGTAAGAACTTAGGTGTTACCTTTTTTCCCTTCTCATTACTTTCTTTTTCATCTCCATTCAATAAGTTTCGAAAAAATGAGAACTTCGAATTTTTATCTTTATTGTCCATTTACTCTACCTGTCCTCCCTTCCATTTGAACTTGGATTTGTTTATTCTCTAGTTGCCACCTGCTTGAAAAGAAGTCTTTCATTTCTCCATTCGTTTCCTCTACTTTTTTCGGTGGTTCTTTCGTATTAATTTCAACTGGTTTTACTGTTTCGATTGCATCATTTTTACTACGTTCTTTTTCTTTCAACGTCACAACAACAGATTGAATATCTTTCGCTGACTTTACTTCCGCTGTGCTTTCCGCTGCGACTATTTGTATTTCAGAGACTGACATACCATACTGTTTCTCAAACTCTTTTCCTACTTCTTTTTTCATTTTGGTAGCCATCTCTTCTAAACTATATGCACGTGTTAGAGCTTGTATTTCTTTTTTCTTCGAATCTATTGAATTTTTTACAGATCCTTCTGCTACGTACTTCTCTTCATTAAAATTTGCGATTACTTCATTTACATCTGTTTGCAATAGTTTAAAAAGGGGCGTTAAAATTAAAACAACTAATAATAGACTTACAACGAATTTAACGTACTTTTGCAAATTGGAATTTGGAAGAATAAGATGAAGCATTGTCGCTAAGAGTAAAAAAACGATAATATTTCTAATCCACTCTGTAACAAATTGCATACCCTTCACCTCCTACCGCATCATAAGTGTAATGTTCCCCGCAGCAATAATAATTGTGATACTTAAAAAGAACATAAACGATACGATAGCTAAGCAAGCAAATACATAAATGATGCTCCGTCCAATGATATCTAAACATTGAATGATTGCTCCGCCGCCAACTGGTTGCAATACTGCTGCTGCGAACTTATAAATAAATGCGATGCAAAAAATTTGAATCGCTGGAAAAGCGACAATTAAACATAGAATGACGAGTCCGATAATTCCGACTGTGTTTTTTAATAATCCCGACGCACTAATAACTGTATCCGCCGCCTCTGTAAACATTCTTCCTACTACGGGAATAAAGTTTCCTGTTACAAATTTAGCTGTTTTCACAGCGATTCCATCCGCAACAGCTGTCGCTGTTCCTTGTACAGATAATACGCCTAAAAAAATCGTTAAAAAAATACCGATAATCCCGACGCTAACGTTTTGCAGAAGCTTGGACAATTTCGTAACTTTATATTGATCACTCATCGTACTTACAATACTTAATATCGTTGCAAGTAATAAAAGTGGTAGAACGATATAATTCATCAAAAGCCCACTCGTATTCATTAAGAAGATGATAATCGGATGAAAAAACGATACGGATACAACACCACCACCTGTCGCTATGAGTGCAAGCAAGATGGGCAATAACGCTAATATGAAATCTACCATTGTTTGTATCGTTTCTCTTGCATATGTCATAACGACATAAAAGCTATTTAAAGCGAAAATAATTAGTACCATATATACAACTGCATCGGCTATTTTGCTTACGCTACTCTTTGAAAATGCAGATTGCAGTGATTGCAACAATGCACTAAAAATTGTGAGCATAATGAGCGTTCCGAGTAGTTTCCCATTTGCAACAAGTTCGTGAAATAAGTACTTTAATAAACCTAGCATCCACTCTTTTATAGAGATTTCTTTTTCTCCCTTTACAAACTCCATAAAGCTACCTTTTTGACTCTCTGGTAAGTAACCTCCATATTTTGTAACAAGCCCGTCCCAAAATTGCTTCACATCTTCAATTCCGAGCTTATCCAATTGTTGATCAACGACGTTTGTCTCTACAGGAGAAGCTTGTACAACAACTGGTAAAGAAAAGAAAAGGAAGCAAGCAAATAGCAGCTTAGCTCCAAACCCCCTCAACATTCACTCCCCCTTATCCCGTCGGTAAAAATCCGAGAATAGTTTCAATTACAACCGTCAAAATAGGGATCGCCATAACGAGAATTAAAATCTTTCCAGCTAATTCAATTTTCGAAGCGATTGCCCCCTGTCCTGCATCCTTTGTAATTTGCGCTCCAAACTCAGCGATATAAGCAATCCCAATAATTTTTAGCAACGTTTCTACATATACGTTGCTAACTTTCGCTTCACTCGCTACTCTCTCAATCATTTGTAAAATAGCGTGAATTTGATCGATTAAAAGAAGGAACATTACGCTACCTACGAACACAATAAATAATGACGTAATGCTAGATTTATGCTGATTCAATACAGCCGCTAAAAACGTAGCAACGAGGCCTAATCCGACAATTTGTATAATTTCGATTCGAACCGCCCCCTTTACTGGAAGAGAAAGACACTTTTAATCTTGTCGAATAGTGTATTAATTAAAAATGCGACATGAAATAAAATAACGACAAAACCGACGAGGATAACCCAATTTGCAATATCCTCACGCTTTAATTCTTTTAGTACAGTATGAATGAAAGCTAAAACAATGCCGATTCCGGCGATTTGAAATATTAATCCAACATCAATGGACATCGCCTTTCTCCCCCCTATAGCAGTAAAATTACAATAAGTAGCCCCGCTAGTACTCCTAAGCTCTTAATCATCTTTTCATATTGCAGCTGTAATGCTTTCGCTTCTTCTTCTTCTCTCTCTAAATGTGTAATACATAACCGAATATGTTTTTGTTGTGATTCACGATCATGTTGTCCGAGCGTTTCACCAAATTGCTGCAAAATCTCATACTCAGTTTGTTGAAATGCTGTTAGCTTCCAATTTTCTTTCAAACTATCTATCCAAGCTTCTCTAACTGTTTGTTCTCCACTTTCTAGCCTGCTAGCGAAACTTTGAAATATCCAATTTAACGGCTTCGGCATTTGTTTCACTAATCGCTCAGCGGCTTCAGACAATGGTGTATGCCCGTACATAATTTCTGCCTCTAATGATTGCAGTGCCGCTTTTAATAATCTAAGTTGCCTCGGTCTCTCACTGTATCTTTTGGCGTATGAAAACCCGAAAAAGGTGCTGACCGCAACGATTAACACTGCACCAAATATTTTCACCATACGCCCTCAGCCTTTCTATGAGGTAATACCGGTTTTCCATATTTATCTTTCACTTGCATAACTGTTCCTGGCCCTCTTGCTTTTGACAATTCCACAAACCTATCAAAAATGCCGAGCTCTAGCACTGCCTTTAATGATGGGCGTTTCACAACATCATCATAGGAAAATCCATGTGCACTTATAAAAAGCTGAACCCCTGCATGTACAGCCTCCATAATTGCTTCACTATCTTCTTTACGACCAATTTCATCCACAATTAATATATCTGGGCTCATAGAACGGATCATCATCATCATTCCTTCAGCTTTTGGACATGCGTCTAACACATCTACTCGTGTGCCAAAATCATACTGCGGAATTCCTTTCACACAGCCAGCAATTTCTGACCGTTCATCAACAATCCCTACTTTACACGAAGGTATTTTCGAAGCACTTACACCTTGACTCATGCAACGTGCTACATCTCTTAAAAGTGTTGTTTTCCCCGTTTGCGGCGGGCCAATTACCATCGTGTTTAACCATCGTGATTCATACAAATAGGGCAAAAGCGGTTCAGCAATCCCTATTTTTTGACGAGCAATACGAATATTAAAGGAAGAGACATCTCGAATCATTTTCACTGTGCTTTTTTCTGTAATAACTTTTCCTGCTAAGCCGATTCTGTGACCTCCTCGGAGTGTCACATACCCACGCTTTAATTCTTCTTCCATTGTATAAATTGAGAAGTGACTTAACTTATTCAATAAGTAAATAGCATCCTCTGCTGTAACGATATAGTCATAAAAAAACACTTCACCTTGAGCAATACACTCTAGCGGTCTTCCAATTCGAACACGGATTTCCTCTAGAGCATCGTACTGCTTACAATTTTCCACTAACTGCTTCATCGTTTTTGGTAAAACTTCTAATACTTCTTTCATCAGCTTCGCCCCACTATACTCGACTTACTTATTTCAACAACGCGATAAAAATGCAGCCAATTCCAAGCGCTAGAAAAAAGAGTTTCAAGAAAGAGATCTCACTTGCCACACTCGCTATGCCTATTGTCATTGTTAAAATTAATACGGTCGGTCCAACAAACGCCAACATACCATTTATAAACAATGCTTTCTTCGCATCATTCACATAAAGCATAAGCAAAGCGGCGAATATTTCCGCGCTACCTGAAAACAACCGAAGCAGCCCCATTACAAGCACAGATGTTTCCATTGCCGCTAGCCACTGTTTCATTCTCCCACCTTCTCCCATAACGGTTACTAGTGCGTGTGCTAAAAAAGAATATATTTGTACAACCATATGCAGAGGTTGTCTATTTCAGAATTAAAAACATAATTTTTATCTACCGTCTATAATAATTTGAATATTCTTAATAATGATGGTATTTTATGGTATATTTATTGAAAAGGAGGGAAAATGATGCAGCGAGTTACTTTATTACCACTCGATTTCCGTTATGCAAATGCGATTTTCAAGCTATCAAGTGATCCACATGTAAAAAACGCATTAGGAATAAAAGTAGAAACAATCGAAGACACGAAAGCATTCCTTCTTTTCGCCATAGAAGAAGAACGCCAAAAGAAGTCTTTATCGAGAGTGATTGTAAATGCAGAGAATGAAATAATTGGTCTCACCACACTTAAACATATTAATTACGAGAAGAAACAATCTCACATTGGCAGCTGGCTCGGCTATCCATACTGGGGAAAAGGATATAATGAGGCTGTAAAAAAAGAAATTTTTAAGATTGCTTTTTTAGACTTACAACTTTCCTATGTATTTGCTGGTGCTAAAACGAATAATATTCGCTCTTTAAAAGCACAAGAAAAACTACCTTATATTTCATTACATGTGGAAAACAAGTTTCCATACGAACACGCTGCACTAGAGAAAGAAGTAAGGTCATCTTGCTCTCTGCACGTCGTGTCACGTGAAAAATTTTTAAACTGGTTGGAATTACAAAATGAGGAGGAAAAATATGAAGGCATTGAAAATTAATTTAACCGTTGTAGTAGAATTAGCTCTTATTTATCTTTTTTCATCATTGGTCGGCTGGTCATTCATGGAAGCCTTTTTCCTTGGTAGTTTAGCAATATTTGCAATTACATGGCTAATTATTATGAGTAATCATAGAAACAACATTACGGATCACGCAATCAGTAAAACACTGACTGGCATTGAAACTGGTGAAATAAAACCATTTCAAATTATTTTAACTCCATATATTATGGGTACCCTTTCACTTGTCTTCGTTAGTTTTGTTATAACAGCGATTTATTATTTGCCCTATTTTCTATAAAAAAGCACTCGTGATAATCACGAGTGCTTTTCTACTATGCACGAGAAACGTATTTACCTTCACCAGTGTTGATGATAAGTGTTTCGCCTTCGTTAATGAAGATTGGTACTTGTACAACAAGGCCAGTTTCTAATGTAGCTGGTTTTGTTACGTTAGAAGCAGTATCACCTTTAATACCTGGCTCTGTTTCTGTAACTTGTAATTCAACTGTGTTTGGAAGTTCAACACCAAGTACTTCGCCTTGGTAAGTCATAATAGATACTTCCATGTTTTCTTTTAGGAATTTAAGCTCGCGCTCGATTTGTTTTTCACCAAGTTCGATTTGCTCATAAGTTCCGTTATCCATAAATACGTGAGACTCACCGCTTGCGTATAAGTATTGCATACGACGGTTTTCGATGTGTGCTTTTTCTACTTTCTCACCAGCACGGAATGTTTTCTCTTGAACAGAACCTGTGCGAAGGTTACGTAGTTTAGAACGAACGAATGCAGCACCTTTACCTGGCTTTACGTGTTGGAAATCAAGTACTTGCCAAAGGCCATTATCCACTGCAATTGTTAAACCTGTACGAAAATCGTTTACTGAAATCATGTAAAAAAATCCTCCTGTGTATTACAAAATAATAAGTTCTTTTGGTGATTTCGTAATTACTTCATTACCTTCACTTGTCACAATGATATCATCTTCAATACGTACGCCGCCAATACCTGGAATATAAATACCTGGCTCTACTGTTACAGCCATACCTGGTTCAAGTACTGTATCAGAACGGAATGCTAAACCTGGTGCTTCATGGATTTCAAGACCGATTCCATGACCAGTAGAATGTCCGAAGTATTCACTGTATCCTTTTTCCGTTATGTAATCACGCGTTAACGCATCCGCTTCACGGCCAGTTAAACCAGCTTTAATACCGTTCACACCACGTAATTGTGCTTCTAAAACGATATTATAAATTTCTTTCAATTTATCAGATGGTTCACCAACTGCAATCGTACGAGTAATATCAGAGCAATATCCTTTGTAATAAGCGCCGAAGTCTAATGTAACGAAATCTCCTGTTTCTATCACTTTTTCAGATGCCACGCCGTGCGGTAATGCCGAACGAAGACCTGAAGCAACGATAATATCAAACGAAGAAGATGTTGCTCCTTGTTTTCTCATGAAAAATTCAAGTTCATTTGACACTTCAATTTCAGATACTCCCGGGCGAATGAATGATAGAATATGTTCAAAGGCAGCATCTGCAATCTGTGCAGCTTCCTTTAATATCTTAATCTCTGAATCAGTCTTTATCAAGCGTAACTTTTCTACAAGCCCAGAAGTTGGGATAAATTCAGCATCGATCGCTTCTTTATGAGCTGAATAAGAACTATATGTAAGAGTATCTTGCTCAAAGCCAAGCTTTTGAATTCCTAATTCTTTCACTTGCTTTGCAACTTCATCGATAATTAATCCCGCATGCTGTACAATCTCGTATCCAACCGCTTGTTTAGTAGCTTGCTCTACGTAACGGAAATCTGTAATAAATTGAGCGCGGTTTTTCGAAATGAGTACAACACCAGCTGTTCCTGTGAAGTTAGCCATATATCTACGACTATGTTCATTTGTTAATAAAATACCGTCAATACCAGCCTCATCAAATGCACTTCTTAATCTTTCGATTTTCTCCATTACTTTATGCCTCCCTCAATTTCTCCATTAATGCAAATAACGCTAACTTATAGCCATAAAAACCAAATCCAACAATTTGTCCCGCACAAACAGCTGCCGTCACAGATTCGTGACGGAACGACTCACGCTGATGAATGTTAGAAATATGTACTTCAATAACAGGAATCGAAATGCTTGCAATTGCATCTCGAATCGCATAGCTATAATGCGTAAATGCTCCAGGATTTAAAATGATCCCTTCATATATATCTTCCGCCTCATGAATACGATCGATAATCGCACCTTCATGATTCGATTGGAAACATTCTAACTCCACTCCCATTGTTTCTGCTTCTTGCTTCATATCTGCTTCAAGTGTCGCTAGCGTGCCCTTTCCATATACATTTACCTCTCTGACACCGAGGCGATTTAGGTTAGGACCGTTTACGAGGAGTACCTTTTTCATATGCTTAAAACTCCTTAATATTAAATGTCTATATAACATTTTAACATAGGAGTTACTTGTTTGAATAGTTTGTCTTCTCTTCCCCTTCTCGCTCGGCCTTATTGGTATTTACTGCGTAAGAAACAGAGTATGCTATAAATACACCATACAATATAAAAATGCATATCGTCGTCACAATTGTTTCTTTCGGTAAATGGAGTGCACTTTTAATAGCAGGCGCTATTAACCCCACTCCGAAAAATAGTAACGCCCACCAAAATAGACCATAAATAATCCCTGGCAGAATTCCTTCAAACTTTGCCAAAAACGCTTTATACAAAAAGGCAATTAAAATCGAAAGTAGTCCCATACAAACAATTCCTGACACATTTCCCCATACCCCTTCTTTCCAACTTCCAAAGGCAAATGGTAGAAGTAAATAGTTCGGTCCCGCTTCTGTAAATGAAAATATATGAAGAAAATACCATATTCCTCCCCAAAAGAGTCCACCAAATAAACCAATTTGCACAAAATTTCTTGTTCCTATATGTTCTTGACTCACATCAACACCTCCGCTCAATAGTATGCCCGAAACTATTTTGAACCATGTTTAAATACTGCGAAATTTGTCTATAAAAAGAATAAGAAATGTCCGACTCTCGTAACATTTTTCCTTGTCATCTACTTGTATTTGTCGATAAAATAAAGGAAACTCGGTGATTGTCTTATTTCAAAACGACAGAACCCAGTATGACAATTGCCTCTTTTTCTACATAAGAGAGAAACAAATACAGGTTGGTGTTAACATGGCAGAAGAGTCAAAACAAATATATGGCGGGCAAGCAGTCATAGAAGGAGTTATGTTTGGCGGTAGAGAATATACTGTTACAGCGGTTCGTCGTAAAGATAAATCGATTGAATTTTATCGATTACCACGCGTTCGTAATAAAGCATTATCTATCCTGAAAAAAATTCCATTTTTACGAGGGATTGCCGCTATTGTGGATGCAAGCGCGAACGGGGCAAAACATTTAAACTTTGCTTCAGAACGATTTGATGTTCACCCAGAAGAAGATGAACAAATTGCAAATAAAAAAGAAGAACAATCGAAGTTAACGATGGTATTAGGAGTTGCAGCAGTTGGGGTTTTATCTTTCATATTCGGTAAAGTCATTTTCACAGCAGTTCCTGCATTACTAGCTGAATTAACGAGACCGATTTTCCCATCTCATACAGGGCAAATCATTGTCGAAAGTGTCATTAAGCTCCTGTTATTATTGAGCTATATATACTTTATTTCTTTAACGCCACTCATTAAGCGGGTATTTCAGTACCATGGTGCGGAGCATAAAGTAATTAATGCCTATGAGAATAATCTTTCATTGACTGTAGAAAATGTTCAAAAACAAACTCGCCTTCATTATCGTTGTGGTAGTAGCTTCATTATATTTACAGTCATTATTGGAATGTTTGTTTATTTCCTTGTCCCTACAGATCCACTTTGGGCCAGAGTGTTAAACCGAATTTTATTAATTCCAGTCGTTCTCGGTATTTCTTTTGAAGTGTTACAATTTACGAATCGATTACGCGATATTCCAGTATTACGCATACTTGGATATCCCGGATTATGGCTACAACTATTAACAACGAAAGAACCAACAGATGATCAAGTGGAAGTAGCCATTGCATCGTTTGAAGAATTATTACGTTTAGAAAACAAACAATAATTATTTAAAAATGGTGTTCAACTCCTTTCCTCATCGTTAATATACTAATTTTAATATATGTTTTTAGGAGGTGTTCCTTATGAACGGTCGTTCGTTTACTTTCGCTATATTTGTGCTTATTATCGGATTAGCAATATTCGGCCTTGTTTCATCTGTCATTACAGATCCAATGGGAGTGTTAAGAAATATTGGTATCATGTTGGCTGTCGTTGGTATCTTTTATTTACTCTACAAAATGTTTACAAACTCTAGCGGTTCAGCAAATTCGCAAAGCTCATATAAGCGCGCTGCAAAACAATCGAGCCGCAAGCATGGGAAACAAAATGTAGCACCCCTAAGCAATTCTTTCTTTAAATCAAACGCTTCTAATGACAAAGGGAAAAAAGGGAATCTTTCTTCTTTAAAGCGAAAAAGAAAACAATCTCATTTAACTGTCATTGAAGGTAAAAAAAACAAAAAGAAAGACCGTGCTTCCTTTTAGGAAATACGGTCTTTCTTTATATTTTGCAGTACTTCTTTCAAGCTTTTATCTTTCATACTTTCAATTCGAAGATGATGATTTGCAAATGGTAAATTACGTGTCACATCATTAGGTACAACGACGTACGTTCCCCTTAATTACTTTTCTCTTCATTTGCTTTTTGAACGCCACGAAGTGTTTCCACTCGAACCTCATCTTGTTCAAAGTATTGCACTAAATCACCAATGCGATCAATTGCTTCCCAGCTTAAATGATGTTCAATTCCTTCTACATCATTGTAAATCTTACTTTCATCCACACCGATAATACGCATAAATTGCTCTAACAATTCATGACGATATACGAGACGTTCTCCAATTTTTTTACCTTTTGATGTTAATACAAGCCCTCTATATTTTTCATAAATTAGATATTCATCTTTGTCTAATTTTTGCACCATTTTTGTTACAGAGGATGGATGTACACTAAGCGCTTCAGCAATATCAGATACGCGGGCATAACCCTTTTCATCAATCAACAAATAAATTTGTTCAATATAATCTTCCATACTAGGGGTAGGCATCGGTTTCCTCCATCCAATTTCATTTTGCTCATTCCGTACGAAGCAATCAATAAAATGATACACCAGAAAGAATAACGTGACAAGTTGAAAACAAGCCTAAATATATAAAACAAAAAAGAATCTGTATTTGCATACAGATTTCTCTTAAGTAAAGTATTGTATTTCTGCATCAGGGAAAAACTTATATATATAACCTCTTATCGTTTCTTCCAATACTTCCGCATCATCTTTTTTATATACGTATTTCCCAATGCCGTACCGTCCCCATTTATATTTACGCTTCTCTTCATCCATTTCAAGCTTCGTACTCGGATAACGCTCTTGAATGACCTTTTTTGCTGGTTTTGTAAAGCGATGTTGAATTAATTCAAATGTTAAATTCGGTATGGACAAATCTTTTAGTGCATTGTACAGTCGTTCAAATAATTCACGGTATCCTTCTTCCCATCCTTCATGCATATAAAGTGGCGCAACTATAAAGCCAAGTGGATAACCAGCACCTGCTACTTTACGTGCTGCTTCAATACGCTCTTCAAAGGGTGACGTCCCCGGCTCAAAATTTTTAATTACATACCGTGAATTAATACTAAACCTAAAACGAGTTTTCCCATTATGTTTTGCATCTAACAAATGATCAACGTGCGAATATTTCGTAACGAAACGTAAACGCCCATGCTCACTTTCTCCAATAAATTCGATCGCCCGCTTTAATGCATGTGTTAAATGATCAATCCCAACGATATCTGATGTACAAGCAGCTTCAAACCTTGTTATTTCAGGTGCTCTTTCATCCATATATTGCTGTGCCTTCTCAAATATTTCATCAAGATTCACATACACGCGAACGTAAGGCTTACTCCCAAGTGTCGTTTGCAAATAGCAATAATGACAATGTCCCATACACCCTGTTGCAAGCGGAATTGCATATTCAGCTGACGGTTTTGACGTATCAAATTTTAATGTCTTCCTCACTCCAACGACAAGTGTCGCCTTTGCATTGCGATACTTTTGCAAATCATTTTCACCCGGCAAATTTCTAATTTGATTATGGGATGTCGTTTCACGAATCTCTAGTCCCATCTTCGTAAACTTCTCATACAGCTCTTTTCCAAGTGGATATTCAAGTGCCTTCGGTTCAAAGTAAACGAGTTTTGGCATAAACGGTTTCATATACTTCCCTCCTCTCGTTAGTATGGGGAACGTGGAAAAATTAAAACGCATTAAAGTTTTCCACGTTTTAACAGCCTTTCAAAAGGCTGTTTTTCTTCTGTCTAATTTTACAAATTGAAAAATTTCATAAAGAAAATAAGAAAAATGCAAAATAATTAAAGTTAATTGTTGACGTGATGCTTTTATTATCGGTATCATAAATCTTCGTGAGCAATTATTTTTCGTTATACGATTTTTTTATTATTACTGAATTTTTGAGAGGAGAAATTAGATGTCAGTTAAGAAGAAAACGCAAGTACGCACCGGCAAAATGGTACGTGAACTAATGTTAGCAGACGAAGATGTAAATGCTTCGCTAATTATGGTATATAGTGAAAACGGTGTAAACGCAGAAATTAAAATCGAGGGCTTAACGCCGAAATGTAACGAAGAATTATTTTTGAGCGGAAACGTGGATTGGAACAAGAGTGTTATTTATAAAATTGTTGATTTCACTGGAAACGCTGAAGTTGGTAAAGTTACATTAACAGCGATGAACAAAAATAATGTTTCTCTAGAAATAGAACGCGTTATGTGGAGTAAAGAAAATAAAGAGGCTGCTGAACAAGAAGAAACAGTTGTAGAAACTACTCCGAAAAAAGAAGTAGTTGTAGAAGCTCCAAAAGCAGTTACACCTGCTCCAAAGCCTGTTACACGTGTAGAAACACCTGCTACAGCACCAACACCGAAGCCTACTCCGGCACCGAAGCCAGTAAGTGTAGAAGCAGCTGTGGAATTATCTACTCCAGCACCTGTGAAACGAGAAGTGCCAACTCCGGTTACAAAGCAAGAGACAGCACCGGTCGCGCCTGCAAAACCGAAGCAACCTGCTTTGACTGAAACAAATTCAAAACTACAAGAAAATTATGTGAAACTCGTGAAAAAGACAATTGAAGTTTGTCAAGATTACGAGCTTGGCATCGACATAGATGATTCTATTGAAGGCTTAAAAGAAGAACTACAAAGCCAAGGTATTAGCGTTACATTTGACAAAGAAATTATGGACGTTGTCAATCGCCTTCGTTCTTTACAAGATAAAGGAATCAAAGTAGAAAAAGTACTTAATTTACTATAAAAAAATAAGAGGCGGCAATTGCCACCTCTTATTTTTTATAATTCCATTCTTTACTTTCATACTTTTCTTTTGCTAACGTTTGCACTTCATGTAATTGTTCTTCTGTTAATTCATACGGAACAAGCTCTACATCTAATCCTTTTTCAAACCCAACCTCAAACGCTTTAATTAACTGCTCGATTGTAAACGTACGGTCTGTTAATTCATTAATTGCTACCGCTTTAGATGAGAACATACTCTTCATACGTTCTTTCACACGTTCATTCGGGAATAAAAACAGATCATATAACTCATCTAAATCTATTTCTAATGGAATCGACCCGTGCTGTAAAATAACGCCTTTTTGACGTGTTTGCGCACTACCTGCGATTTTTCTTCCTTCTACTACAATTTCATACCAAGACGGCGCATCAAAACATACGCCTGAACGTGGATTTTTTAAATTTTCACGATCTGCTTCTGTTTTTGGAACTGCATAATACGCTTCTAACCCTAATGCTTTAAAACCATCTAATAAACCTTGCGAAATAACACGATACGCTTCTGTAACTGTTTTTGGCATATTTGGATGATCTTCAGACACAATAACACTGTACGTTAATTCTTTATCATGTAGTACACCCCTGCCGCCTGTTTGACGACGAACGAATCCATATTTCTTTTCGTTAACTACATCCATATTAATATCTTTTTCAACACGCTGGAAATATCCGACTGTTAATGTTGGTACTTCCCATTCATAAAAGCGAATAGTTGGTGGCATTTTCTTTTCACTTTGCCAATTTAATAGACATTCATCTAACGCCATATTAAATGCCGGTGAACATTGACCAGAGTTAATATAACACCATTTTTCTTTTCCCATCCTGCACCTCATATAACCAATTATTTTTCACATTCTCTAGTCTACCAAATTCGACAAAATTTGTGAAAGAATACGAAATTTCTTCTTATATACAAATGAATCTGTTGCATAAATACATACGGGCATTATAATATTGAAAGTAGGATAAGAAAAAAGGGAGCGATAGAATCGTGTCAACAACTTGGATTATTTTATTAGCCGTAATCGTAGCGTTCATCGGTTACACTGTATGGATGTATTTCTATCAGAAGAAATTAATTACAACACTTTCAGAAGAAGAGTTTCGCGCTGGCTACCGTAAAGCACAGCTTATCGATATTCGCGAAGCAGACGAATATACTGCAGGGCATATTTTAGGCGCACGTAACATTCCGTTATCACAAATTCGCCTTCGTCATAAAGAACTTCGTAAAGATCAACCAGTTTACTTATACTGTCAAAGTGGATTCCGTACCGGTCGTGCGGCTCAATACTTAAAGAAACAAGGCTACAAAGATTTCTACCAATTACAAGGTGGATTTAAAACGTGGACTGGAAAAATTAAAAAGAAATAATAACATACAAAAACTAGCTGAATAATTCAGCTAGTTTTTTCATTTGAAAACTTTCCACGTTATTCTCACACATTTTGACAAAAATTCTTTTATAGACGCAAGAAAGACCCCTATCATTCTCACGCCCAAATAAAAAGGTTACGCGAATAACAGAAGTCATATTTATAACATAGTTTGTGAAAAGCTTTTCAGGTCAAGATTTTTTTCATTCTTATTATTTTCCCTTTATAATAAGAGGAAGAGGTGATACATATGGCCAATATAAAACAAATTGCAAAAACCGCTGGTGTATCCATATCAACTGTTTCTCGCGTCCTGAATAATCACCCTTACGTAAAAGAAGAAAAACGTAAGCGTGTTCTAGATGCTGTTGAAGAATTGAACTATGCCAAAAATATAAATGCTATTCATTTAATAAAAGGAAAAACATATACGATCGGTGTTATGCTCCCTTTCATTAACCTTCCATACTTCAGTACCATTATTGAAGGAATCGGTAACGAAGCGTTAGCAGCTGGATATCACATTAATTTATGTCAAACGAATTACGATAGTATCGAAGAAATTCGTGTTCTGGAAATGATGAAAATGAAACAATTCGACGGGATGATTATTTGCTCTCGAACGAGTTCATGGGAACAAATTGAAACTTTCGCAAAATTCGCTCCTATTATTTCATGCGAAAAAATGCACCACCCCCTCATTTCATCTGTCTACGTAGATCATTATGAAGGCTTCCGTCTCGGCACCGCCTATTTACTCAATAAAGGTCATGAAAAAATCGGGATTTGTTTAGCAAGAAAAACAAGTGTAAATTCTATGGAACGTGAAAAAGCGTTTGCTGATACACTTCGTAACGAAGGCAAAACGTTACATCCCGAATGGATTTTTCACCAATGCTATACAATGCAAGACGGTGCACAAATACTCCATCGTATTGTAAACATGAAAAATCGTCCAACCGCTATTTTTACAGCGAACGATCAAGTTGCAGCTGGTTTATTAACAGAGGCTCGAAAGCAAGGTCTTCGAGTACCCGAAGATCTTGCTATCCTCGGATTTGATAATCATGAAATTTCAAAGGCGTTAGAAATTTCAACAATTGAACATCCCGGTCTCGAAATGGGCTCACATGCGTTTTCTTTATTCCATAAACAAATCCAAAGCGAGCAAATTATCGGGAACGCAAAAGAGCTTTCATTCCATTTAATCGAACGAGATACTGTCTAATAAGAGCGTTACCTATAGCGCTCTTTTTCAGCTCTTCACCTATTGACTTTATATTTTTACTCGCATATAATAAACCTAACGAACGGTAGGTAGGGGATGAAAATGACAGCAAACCGCATTAAAGCTGTAGCACTTTCTCATTTCGCACGCTACGGCTACGAAGGAACTTCATTAGCAAATATTGCTCAAGAAGTCGGGATTAAAAAACCATCAATTTACGCACACTTTAAAGGAAAAGAAGAGCTATATTTTATATGCTTAGAATCCGCTCTTCAAAAAGATTTACAGAGCTTCACAGGCGATATCGAAAAGTTTTCAAATTCGTCTACTGAAGAATTGCTCTTACAATTACTAAAGGGCTATGCAAAACGATTTGGTGAAAGTGAAGAATCAATGTTTTGGTTACGAACTTCTTATTTTCCGCCTGATGCATTTCGCGAACAAATTATTAATAAAGCAAATGTACACATTGAAAACGTCGGAAAACTTTTATTCCCTGTATTTAAAAGAGCAAGCGAACAAGATGAGTTGCATAACATTGAAGTAAAAGACGCCTTAGAGGCTTTTCTATGCTTACTTGACGGTCTTATGGTTGAACTACTATACGCAGGTTTAAATCGTTTTGAGACACGTTTAGACGCTTCTTGGAAAGTATTTTGGCGTGGACTTTCAAACTGACGGATTGCTCCTTTGCAATGCGTCGTTTTTAAGCCCTTTACCTAACGACTGGTAGGAAGGAGAAATGACATATGGCATGGATTTATGTAATCTTAGCTGGTATTATTGAAATCTTTTGGGTAATTGGATTAAAACACGCGGAGGCTCCACTTGAATGGGCTGGTGTTGCGTTATTAATTACAATTAGTTTCGTCTTATTATTTAGAGCTTATAAAGATTTACCTGTTGGTACTGTATACGCAGTCTTCACTGGAATTGGAGCTGGTGGAATCGTTCTTACAGAAATTTTCGTTTTCGGAGAGCCATTCTCTATCGTAAAAGTATTATTAATTGGTTTAATCTTCTTTGGCGTAATTGGTTTAAAACGAGTAACAGAAGAAAAAGAAGCGAAGGAGGCCGCATAAAATGGCTTGGGTATTTTTAATTCTAGCTGGTATTTGTGAAATTATTGGTGTACTCTTTATGAAAGTAGCCACTGAAAAGAAAGGCTGGGCACCAAAAGTTATTTTAATCGCTAACTTCGGCGTAAGCTTCTTCTTCTTATCCCTTGCGATGAACACATTACCGATGGGAACTGCTTACGCGATTTGGACTGGAATCGGAACTGCCGGAAGTGCACTTCTAGGCATCCTTATTTTCCGCGAATCAGCGGATTGGCGTCGTCTTGCTTTCTTAAGCTGCATTCTATGCGGCGCTGTTGGCTTAAAACTATTAAGCTAACGTGAGGTGAATGTCATGTGGAAAGAAAAAGGGAAGCAAGTGTTAGCATGGATCACACTTGGTATCGTCATTCTATTACAAATAAGTTTTCACATAATAGAATGGTTGTTTCATAAAGTAGTATCCATTCTCACATTCCTTCCTAACATGACACTTGAAATGATATCAATCGTTTGGTCCATTATTGCCTCCATTGCAATCGTCATTATATGGAGTATCGCCAAGCTATGGAATAAGTTATTTAAAAAGGACAGTTCTTCTGAAAAAGAGTAACTGTCCTTTTTTATATTCATTCAGACTTTCTATAAAAGTTTGATGTGATAAGACAAAACAGACCGACTATGGTAATACTTATACCAACCCCTTTATGCAAACTTGGAAATAGCGGTGGTATATTAGAATAAAAATTTGCTAATATGAGACCAATTGAAACGAAAAATATCCCTATTCTATATAACCATTTTCTTTTGCTCATCATTCTCCCCTCCTAAAATTTTTCATACACTCCTTTCTTTTGGACATACTACCTAAAAAAGGAGTGGATAATATGCAAAATTCCGTACATAAGCAGATCCTATTTTTATTTTTCCTCTTTCTTATTCTCGTTATCGTTTTCAGCTTTATATTACATACTCCAAAAGATGTTGTACCGAATAGCCTCTCTGTTTATAAAGTGAAACTTTAATCAGTGAGGGTTTTGTTCATCCCCCACTGATTATTAGTTGAACCAATCGGACTTTTACGGACAGTTGATCCCCTACCTAACTTCTTTGCTTCCACTGAATTTTGAGGTGGGGGTCTTACTGCCCGTTAAAGCGGGATAAACTTTTACTTTCCTATTGTCGCTATTGAAGAAGGTGCCTTACATAAGGCACCTTTTAAAATTCTCTCTTCTCATACAATTTCACTGAAACGAAGATAGATATTATAAACATGCATATTGAACTAATGAATAACACGCTGTTATATAGTTGAATTTGTTCCATGCTGATTTCAAAGAACATGGTACCAATTGCTGTCGGTGCTATTAGTATGAAAAACGTAATAAAAGTAGCTTTTTTGTAGCTAACCCAAAACAACATCGGTAAGACAAAACTTAAATATATAAAAACAAAACCAGAAATCGTAATTACTGTTGTCGTTATAAATTCAACAGTTCCATCTTCAAACCGATTAATTACTACAGGACTAGACACTATCATACTTATAATAAAAATAATAAGTGCCATTATGTATTTAGCTAACACAATTTGCGTTCTTGCTAGTGGTAAACTATTTACTATTACTTCACTATTATATTTTTTATCGTCATTAAATGTTCTTAAAATTGCTATAACTGGAATTATAGCTGACATAATTATGTAAAAACTTTTCATGTCTATTAATGTCATATACATGAAAAGAGGATATATTAAGTGCCATATTAAATACTTCCATTGCACGATAAAGTCTTTTATTATAAGTTGCTTCACAATCGCTCCCTCCTTATAAATCACGCTCATTGTATAAGTTAATTGAGAGTAACATGGACATAACATACAAAATAAGAAGCCCTGCTATAAAACAAATATTTACCACTAGACTCGTGTTCCAAGCATTTTCTACATCTAACCAAACGTTACTTACAATCAATCCACTCAAATATCCCAATGCAAGTCCGGCGAACGGAGCAATTTGTTTGGCACTGCTATATCCTACTGAGAATTCAATCGGAAGTACAATTATGCTACAAACAAACCCACCTGTTATACCTCCGAGAATTTCTCCCCATAGCATAAATCCAGTCATATGCTCATTTTGCAACTGTATTAAACCAATCACTAGTGAGAAACATCCACCTAGAGCAACTAAAGTACTTACAAATATGTATTTCCCTATGACAAGATCTTTACGGTCAAACGGTAAACTATTTACTATCAGTTCACTTTTATTTTTCCCCTCATAACTCATTGACAGTATCATGCCAAGAGCAGGTACAAACATACTAAATGTCATCAAAAAACTATCACTACTAAAATCAACAATGAGCAGAAACAAAAAACATATAAGATAAACAAACCCTAACTTTCTTTGCATCATCATATCTTTTAAAACTAATTGCTTGATCATGTATTGCACCTCCTAATATGAAAATGTCCCTTCTATAACTCTGCCTGCTGAAACATTTTCATTGAGAGGAACATTGATATGAATATACTCACTAATACTCCAATACCAAGAACACTCATTGCTTGTGTAGCCTCTTGAGAGTGAAGTACTTTTAACATAATTGTTTTATCACCAAAAATATTGCACATAAGACCAATCATACCCATTAAAGGAAACAGCATAATCAAATTCAAGACTGTAATAACTTTATATCCCCCAATGTAATTAGTCGGTATCGTTACTACACAATAAATCAAAGTTGCTACTATTGCTGAAAACACTGCATATCCAGGAATAACTATATCCCTGCCCAATAAAATATTTCCTAATATTACGACTATAAAAGTTACACTCAAACCAACCATAATAAATAATGTGCTTGAAATATATTTAGCTATAACTATCTCTTTTCTCGTTATAGGCAAACTCACTAATACTTTTTCTGTTTTACTTTTCTCCTCATGATAAAAAGAAATATAAATAATTGTACTACATGTTATAAATAATCCTATTGCAATCCCCATCGGGTCGACGGAATTCTTAAAAATAGATAAAATGGGTATTAAAAAATAGAAAGGAAACATCTTCTTCTGTAAGAAAAACTCCTTCAAAATCAACTGTTGCATATGAATTCTCCTCTCTATAAATCACGTGTTTCATAAATTTTAATTGTAAGGAACATAGAAACGATATAAATACTAACTAATGTAATAAATCCAGCTATAAATACAGCAACATGCATAGGATTCATAATCCATTCAATGAATGAAAGCGCTGTTTCATTTAGCCCATCACTAATAAATATCCAAAGTATCCCTCCCACTCCTATTGAGGCTGCTGATACTATACTTCTTACTACCTTCGATTTTGTACCATAATAACTAGGAAAGAATGTTACAACAAAAAATATGGCGTAAACAGCTCCATTTATTACTTCATACCACGGAATTTCAATGTATAAATTAGGATGATATACACCGATATCACCAATAACCGCGATGCCCCTTATAAGAAAAACAACTAACATCGTAGAGAGCATGCCACCAATAATAAATATTGCACAGGAAATATATCTAGCAATTATGATATCCTTTCGACTTACCGGCAAACTATTTATAATAATGTCACTTTTATTCCTTTCATCCATAAAGGTTAACGTCATAACGGAAGAAAGGGTTATAAATAGACAACTCATCGAAAATAACAATTCAACACTTGGGTCTAACATAAATAATACAAACGGCATAATTAAATACACTAACCACATCACCCGAAAAAAGAACAAATCTTTATAAATGAGCTGACGCATAGGCACCTCTCCCTTTCGCAGTGTAAACGATAATATCATCTAATGTAGGCTTTTCTAGTACAACCTCATTTCCAAACCAGTCGATAATTGTTTGTTTATCCTTCGCTAAACCTTCAAAACCAAATTTATTTTTTCGTAATCCAACAAATAGTACTTTTCCTTCTCGATCTAATAAATCATTACTTCCTTTTACGATTACGTAGTTCTCCATCAAGTCTTCTTTTTCACCAGTAAATATAATTTCTCCATCGTTGATAAACGTAATATAATCTGCAATGCGCTCTAAATCTGTTGTAATGTGCGTTGAGAATAATACCGATACTTCATCTTCCATTACAATTTCTTGCAACATATCAAGTAATTCACTTCGAACAACTGGATCTAATCCTGCTGTTGGTTCATCCATGATGATAAATTCTGCGTGGTGCGAGAGCGCAATGGCAATCGCAAATTTCATTTTCATTCCTTTTGATAATTCTTTAATTTTTTTATACTTCGGAACTTGCAATCTATGCATATACGATTGATACTGCTCTTCATCCCACTTTTTATATAACGGTGCAATAATACGCTTCATTTGCTCACACGTTAAATCTTCGTAATAATGATTTTCATCATATACAAAGCCGATATTTTGCTTTATTTCCTTTTCGGCTTTCTTATTGTCCTTGCCAAAAATTTTTATATCGCCGCTATCTTTTCGAATTAAATTCATAATCATTTTGATCGTCGTACTTTTCCCGGCCCCATTCGGTCCGACAAATCCCATAATATATCCGCGTGGTAATGTAAAACTTATATTTTTTACTGCAAAATCTTCATAGCTTTTACATACGTTTTTTAACTCTAACATCTCTTATTCCCCCTCATATAAACACGCAATCATCTGCTGTAATTCTTCAAGTGAAAGCTGTAACGCTTTACTTTCATTTACAATCTCTTCCGCTTTACTTTCCAATAGACGAAGCCTTTGTTCTTTTAATAGTTCATTATTTTTACGTGAAACATAAGTCCCCTTCCCAGCAACAGTTTCTATATATCCTTCTTTCTCAAGCTCCTCGTACGCACGCTTCGTAGTAATTACACTAATCTGTAATTCCTTTGCTAAGCTACGAATAGACGGTAATTGGTCTCCACCCTTTAAACCACCATTTAAAATAAGCTGGCTTAATTGTTTTCTTATCTGTACATAAATAGGGTCTTGGGAAGAATTCGAAATAATAATATTCATGTTTTCCTCCAGTGTGTATATACTGTATATACCTTATATATACAGTATATACACAACATCCTATTTTTGGCAAGAAAAAAAGACCAACATTTTCCTGTTGGCCTTTCGTATATGTATCACTTTTCAAAGCGATCTAACATCTCATCTCTCATTCCGAAACTCACTACCGCAATTCCTACATACATAAACAGAAGGAACGCCGGATGAACTGTGTTGTACCAAGTGCTATCAACAATTAAATAAATCGTTAATGCCACAACAAGAACAAACGCTAAGATAAACATATAAAAGTGTCTTGTACTACCCATGATAAACTCCTCTCTTCTCACTTCACCATTCAACAGTATATTTTATCGAATAATTCGATATGACTCAAGGTTAACTTTCTGTTATGTAATCAAGTTCCACCTTTACAATGTCCTCACATGCTATTGAAATGATCGTTCCTTGCTTATCAATTGCCGTCACTTCTCTATTATCCATTACACGATGCGCTACTCTTTCTAGTACTTTTCCTTGATCTCGGTAACAAAATTCTTTTACATCTTTAATTGTTTCTCCATTTTCTAAATGGTATACCATCCTATAACATCGATATCCCACACTTTCACCCCCGTCTTGCTCGTTTTTTCACATATACATAAAAATGAGTAATTTTTGCCTCATCACACCTTCTTAATTTCAATAAAATTCTAACAAAAATAAATACTTTTATCAAACTGACTTTTTCAACAAAATCACCTATAAAACTGCTTCTTTACACCATTATGAAACAAAAAATATAAATTTTTAACATTTTCTTCACCACTTCTGCATAAAGTGAAACTTTAATCAGTGGGTGTTTTTGTTCATCTCTACTGATTACCAGGCCACAAATTGCGGAACAAATTCTCCATACAAAAAAAGAACTCGCATATAGCGAGTTCTTCCTTTGTTATTCTAATCAAACTTGTACAGGAGCTGGCTTTTCATAACGTAAAACTGGTTTACGTGCAGCCATCGTTTCGTCTAAACGTTTAATGACTGTTGTATGAGGTGCTTCTTGTACAACTTCTGGATTTTCTTCTACTTCTTTAGCGATTTGAATCATCTTATCAATGAAACCGTCTAATGTTTCTTTTGATTCTGTTTCCGTCGGCTCAATCATAATACATTCTTCCACATTTAATGGGAAGTAAATTGTTGGTGGATGGTAACCGAAATCAAGCAGACGTTTTGCGATATCTAATGTACGTACACCAAGTTTCTTTTGACGACGACCTGATAATACAAACTCATGCTTACAATGTCTATCGAATGGAAGATCATAAAATGGTGCTAATCTTCTCATCATATAGTTCGCATTTAATACCGCATACTCTGTTACTGCACGTAGTCCATCTGGCCCCATAGAACGAATGTATGTGTATGCACGAACGTTAATACCGAAGTTACCGTAGAATGGTTTTACGCGCCCAATTGCTTCTGGACGATCATAGTTAAAGTGATAGCCATTTTCCGTTTTCTCTAAAATTGGTTTTGGTAAGTACGGAATTAAATCAGCTTTCACACCTACTGGACCAGAACCTGGTCCACCGCCGCCGTGAGGACCTGTAAATGTTTTATGAAGGTTTAGATGCACAACGTCAAACCCCATATCTCCTGGGCGCGCTTGGCTTAATACCGCATTTAAGTTTGCACCATCATAGTATAATTTACCGCCTGCGTTATGGACGATTTCTGCCATTTCTAAAATATTTTCTTCGAATAAACCTAATGTATTAGGGTTTGTTAACATAAGTGCTGCTGTTTCTTCATTTACAACACGTTTTAAATCTTCTAAGTCAACAAGACCATGTTCATTTGATTTTACTGTAATTGTTTCAAAACCAGCTACAGTTGCAGATGCTGGGTTCGTTCCGTGAGCAGAGTCAGGAACAATTACTTTCGTACGGTTAAAGTCACCATTTGCTTCATGGTATGCACGAATTAACATTAAGCCTGTCCATTCTCCGTGTGCACCAGCTGCTGGTTGTAATGTAACAGTATCCATACCTGTAATTTCAATTAAATGCTCTTGTAAATCGTACATTAATTCCATTGCACCTTGTACTGTCTTTTCATCTTGCAACGGATGAATATTTGCAAATCCTGCGAAACGAGCTACACTCTCATTAATTTTCGGATTATATTTCATCGTACAAGATCCAAGTGGATAGAAACCAGAATCAACACCGTGGTTACGGTTTGAAAGTGCTGTATAGTGGCGCATAATATCAAGTTCAGATACTTCTGGTAGCTCTGCATCTTCTACTCGAATATAATCGCTCTCAAATACATCTTCTAGTTTCACTTCTTCTACATCTAATTTTGGCAGGCTATATCCTATGCGTCCTTCTTTACTTACTTCAAAGATAAGTGCTTGGTCTTGGTTCTTCATTGGATAGCCCCCATTTCGTTTACAAGTGTGTCAATTTCCTCTTTTGTACGAAGCTCAGTTACTGCTACAAGCATATGGTTCTCATGCTCTTTATAATCACGGCCTAGGTCGTAACCGCCGATAATATTCTTTTGTAATAATGCATCGTTTACTTCTTTCACTGGGCGCTTGCAATCTACAACGAACTCATTGAAGAATGGTCCAGCAAATGTAACTGTGAAGCCTTTCGCTTCAAATTGACGTTTTGCATATTGTGCTTTAGAAATGTTTTGACGCGCCATTTCTTTCACACCTTGTTTACCAAGTGCCGTCATTGCAACAGAAGCTGCTAATGCATTTAACGCTTGGTTTGAACAAATGTTAGACGTCGCTTTATCACGGCGAATATGCTGTTCACGTGCTTGTAACGTTAATACAAATCCACGTTTACCATCTGAATCTACAGTTTGCCCGACAAGACGTCCTGGAATTTTACGCATGAATGCTTTCGTCGTTGCAAAGTAACCACAGTGTGGTCCACCAAACTGCGTTGGGATACCAAATGGTTGTGCATCACCGATGACAATATCAGCACCAAATTTTCCTGGTGGTGTTAATGCGCCTAATGATAATGGATTTGAAGAAACGATAAATAATGATTTTTGTTGATGAACGATTTTTTCAATATCAGCTAATTTTTCAACCTGTCCGAAGAAGTTTGGATATTGAACGATTACACAAGCAACTGTATCATCTACTTCACTTTGTAATACGTCTAAATCTGTTACACCATCTTTATGATTAATTTCAACAACTTCAAGATGTTGACCTTTTGCATACGTTTCAAGTACAGCTCTTGATTCTGGATGAACTGCGCTAGATACAAGAATTTTCTTTTTACGAGTATGGCCAGCTGCTAGCATTGCCGCTTCAGCTAAAGCTGTACCTCCGTCGTACATAGAAGAGTTTGCTACATCCATTCCTGTTAACTCACAAATCATTGTTTGGAATTCAAAAATTGCTTGTAATTCCCCTTGTGAAATTTCCGGTTGGTATGGCGTGTAAGCTGTATAAAATTCTGAGCGAGAGATAACATGATCTACGATTACTGGAGCGTAATGGTCGTATACGCCTGCTCCTAAGAAAGAAGCATACTCTTTTAAGTTCGCATTTTTACTAGCCATTTGAGATAGCTCTTTTAAAAGCTCTGGCTCTGATTTTGCTTCTTTAATTTTTAAATCCCCTTTAAAACGAACACTCTCTGGAATATCAGAGAATAACTCATCGATCGTTTGAACGCCGATCGTTTGTAACATTTCTTTTTTGTCTTCTTCTGTCATTGGAAGATAACGATGCAACATGAAATCTACCCCTCTCCCCGTTACTTTGAACGTTTATAAAATGGTGTTGGAACAACTACTGCTTTGACGCGTTTATTACGAATTTCAATTTCTACTTCTGTATCAACTGCTGCGTATTTTACATCAATTAGTGCTAAACCAATGCTTTTCTTTAACGTTGGAGATTGTGTACCACTTGTTACTTCCCCGATCTTTTCTTCTCCAATAAATACAGGGTAATGCGTACGAGGAATTCCACGTTCAATTACTTCGATGCCGACTAACTTACGAGGTGCACCGTTTTCTTTTTGCTCTTTTAACGTTGCTTTTCCAAAGAAGTCTGCTTCTTTATTTGGTTTTACCGCAAAGCCAATTCCAGCTTCAATCGGTGTAATATCTTTTGATAATTCTTGACCGTAAAGTGGTAATGTTGCTTCGAAGCGAAGTGTATCACGAGCACCTAAGCCACATGGTTTTAAGCCTTCTTCTGCTCCAACTTCAAGAAGTTTCTCCCAAAGTTTTGCAGCATCTTCACTCTTACAGTAAATTTCAAATCCATCTTCACCTGTATAACCTGTACGAGATACAAGTGCTGGAATTCCATCTACAAGAATATCGTTTTTAAATTTAAAGAACTTAATTTCTTTCAAATCTTCTGACACAACTTTTTGTAAAATGCCTTCTGCTTTTGGTCCTTGAATTGCAAGCTGTGCAACTTCACTAGAAACATTGACTACTGTCGCATCGCCAATTACATGGCTAGCTAACCATTCGTAATCTTTCTCGATATTTGATGCGTTGATAACTAATAAATAGTCTTCTTCACCACGTTTGTAGATTAATAAATCATCTACTGTACCACCATTTTCGTAGCACATTGCTGTATATTGTGCGCCCCCTACCTTTAAGGTAGATACGTCATTTGTAACAACACGTTGTAAAAATGCTAAACTATCTACACCTTTTACCTCAACTTCTCCCATGTGAGACACATCGAACAAACCTGCCGCTGTACGTACAGCTTCATGTTCTTCTTTAATGCTTGAAAATTGAACTGGTAACTCCCAACCACCGAAGTCGATTGTTTTCCCACCATACTTCGCGTATACATCAAATAACGGTGTACGTTGTAATGTAATCATGATCTCTCCCCCTTATGCTCTGACAAATCAATAAAAGTTGTTACTCATTTCTAAACATTTTCATTCTAAAAAGATAGGATATACGGAATCTCATTATATTTTTTTATGAAAGCGTAAATAAAAAATCACTTTCTTGGATAAAATACGAAAGATTCCACACATTTCACACCATTATCCTAACATTATTCGCTATATTTCATCAATATTCTAGCATAAAAAATAATTTAGAATTTTTTACGCTTAATCTTATTACATACAGTTTTTAAGATTTAGTCCTTTATCTTTACTTATTGTTTACCTTTCAGTAAGTGTAATAGCGCCTTATTACAAGGCTTATATATTAAAGATTTTTTCATAATTACTTTAGTTTATAAAAGGTGGGAGAGTCGTAATGAATGTCGATATTTCCATAGATCGAACGTGGCAAAACAATTTTTTAAATAGAATTGATGAAGATGGTCCTTGGACAAACTGGGATTTATATCATTTAGCTTATGAAACAGAAAAATCATTACTTGTTCCTACTTTTGATGGATTACAAGCACCGAAACATTTATCCCATTTCACACCACTGCCTCATCAATTAGAAGTCGCTCAAAATGTTATTGAACAAATGAATGGTAAAGCGATTCTAGCAGATGAAGTAGGACTTGGAAAAACGATTGAAGCTGGACTTATTTTAAAAGAATATATGGTCCGCGGCCTTGTGAAAAAAGTACTTATACTCGTTCCAGCCTCTCTCGTATCACAATGGGCATACGAATTAAATACAAAGTTTTTCATTCCAGCTGTAGCTCAAAAGAAAAGCTACTCGTGGGAACAAGCCGATGTGATTGTATCATCAATTGATACTGCAAAACGTTCCCCACATCGTGATATCATTTTGAACTTAGAATATGACCTTATTATTATCGATGAAGCACATAAACTTAAAAATAATAAAACAAAAAACTATGAATTTGCACAGCGATTAAAAAAGAAATTTTGTTTATTATTAACCGCTACTCCTGTTCAAAATAAGATTGATGAAATTTTCAACCTTGTTTCTTTATTAAAACCAGGACACTTAGGCAATCAATCCAATTTCGAAGAATATTACGCTTCAAAAAATCGTTCAGCCGAATCTGATGAAGATTTAAAAGCTCTTATTAACAAAGTGATGGTCCGAAATCGGCGCCATAATACTGGGATTGATTGGCCAAAGAGACATGTACGTACAATTTTTGTTGAGTTTAATAAAGAAGAGCAAGATTTATATAACAATATTGAAAATTGGCGAGGACAAGATGCATTCACATCAGCTTTCTCATCGTTAACTTTAAAACGGGAAGCGTGTAGTAGTCGTGAGGCTGTTTACTATTCATTAAAAAAACATGTAGAAAAACGACAGAAGGAAAATGAACATTACGTAAAAGATCCGCATATCGATGTGCTAATGGAGAAAATTAATCATATTCCTTTTAACTCAAAAGCAAATAAAGCGCTAGAGCTTATAAAAGAAATTGATGATAAAGTCGTCATCTTCACAGAATATCGAGCATCACAAATGTACTTACAATGGTTTTTACAACAACACGGTATTTCTTCCGTCCCATTCCGCGGTGGATTTAAACGCGGGAAGAAAGATTGGATGAAGGAACTTTTCCAAAATCATGCGCAAGTGCTAATCGCAACGGAAGCTGGTGGTGAAGGAATTAACTTACAGTTTTGTAGCCATATGATCAATTATGATTTGCCATGGAATCCAATGCGTCTTGAACAAAGAATCGGACGTATTCACCGCCTTGGTCAAAAAAATGATGTTCATATTTATAACTTAGCCACAAAACACACTGTTGAAGAACATATTTTGAAACTGTTATATGAAAAAATCAATTTATTTGAGCGTGTGATCGGTGAACTTGATGAAATTTTAACGAGAATTAATATGAAAAACATCGATGCACACATTCAAGAAATATTTGCGCAATCAAAAAGCGAAGGAGAAATTCGAATTAAGATGGAAAACTTAACATCTATTATCGACTTTGCGAAACGAAATGAAGCTGAGGTGCAAGGCTATGCAGCAACATGAAATTCATAATTACTTATACAATTTTTTTGAGGCGAATAACTGTGAAATTTTAGAACGTTCTCCTCATCTATTGGATGTGCAATTAACAATTGAGATGGATAAATTATTAATGAACCGTCCTTTTTATTGGCACTATCTTGAGAAGACAGGAGGCGTACCGAATCCGATGCGCCTTACTCTTATTACAAATCCAGAAAATGAAGAAAACGATGGTGAACTTATTCACTACGGTTCACCACGTCTTCATCAAATTTTTCAAACGACAAAAGAATTAGGCTCTTACATACGCTTATATGAGGAAGTACGGCATAGCGGAGCGACACATACACCGCTCCATCCGTGGCTCGGTGTAAATATAAAAGTTTCCTATCAATGTGATCGAAAAAAAGATATCCTCCACTCCATTGGCATTCATCTTATTTCTGGCACAATGATTGCAAACTTTCATGAAACATTAACTAAAATTAAACTTACACCGAAAATACCTGACTTTTGTTTTACGCTCTCGCCTATTATTAAACCGCAAAGCGGTTTACAACGTATAGAGGATGCTTTAAAAAATATTATTGCAGAAGATGACCATACGTGGGCGAAAGAAGCAAGAGTGCGCTGGAATCACGATTTGGACCTTTTAAATCGTTTTTATGAAGAAAGTGATGAACTTCCTGAAAGCTATGAAATTGAAAAACAAGCACTGCAAGAACAATATGAACCCCGCATTACAGTACAAATTATTAACGGTGGACTCTTTTATGTTACGGCGAATCATTTTCTAACTTAAAAAGCCCCTTCTGTTTTAGAAGGAGCTTTTTTTGAGTTATCCTCTATCGCCATTACGCTCTTGTTGTTTTTGCTTTGCCATGCGTTTTTGATGCGCACGATCCTTTGCACTCACATGATTAGCATCAGTTGGAAGATTTTCTTTTGAACGACCAATTCCATTGCTCATTATTTCCCCTCCTTTTTATACCTTTCAAAATACACCCTTATTTTCAGCTAGAGACACCATCCTTATACAAAAAAAATAAGAGTAGCCAATGGCTACTCTTACTCACTCACATATTTTTGAAACATATCATGGATGCCTTTATTTACTAGGTTCGAGATCTGCTCGTCAGATTTATTCGGATAACGATCACGCAATCTGATAGATGCCTTCACCATTAAATTTTCTAATACAGAACGGCCGCCTTCTCCATAAATAATTTCAGCATATTCAACAAGCCTTCCATCCTCTACTGTCGCTGGATTATGATTGAAGAAAAATTTACTCATTGCCTCCACCTCTCTCTTTTGTTAACGTTTACATTTATATAAATTATTTATGTTATTTATTTCACAATATTGTATGCATGTATATTTAATTAGTTTCATTATAAAGCAACATATCGATAGTAAATATGTGATTTTCCGTCTATTTTGTGAACAAACTAAAAATGAAAGCGTTTCCTTTATTGTATACTAAAAAAACTTACTACGCTAGGGGTATTTTTTTCAATCTACTAAACATATACTTTTTCTTTTTCTTTTCCCACTAAACCTTATACAATTTTCAGAAATTATATTATAAAATATATGTATGACTTAAGGAGGCTGTATATGAATCAAAATAAAAAAGCTATATTAGATCTTGTCTTTTATCTCGTAATCCCATTCCTCATTTGGAAATTTGCAAAACCTTATATCGATCCTTATTACGCGATGTTACTTTCCTCTGTTCCGGGGATTATTTATACACTGTATACCTTTAAAAAAGAAAAACAGTTTAACGTAACAGGGTTCTTTATTTTAATTACACTCATTTCTAATACGACAGTAGATTTATTATCTGGATCAGCTGAACGAATGTTGTGGAACGATGCATATTATCACATCGTACTCGGCATTATCGTTATATGTACAATTTTTATAAAAAAACCACTTATGTTATATTTCGCAGCAGATATTGCTGCACTGCAAGGCCATGACCGTGATAAAAGTCGTGAACTGTATCGTGATAGTCGTATCTATCCAGCATTGCAATATTTAACGCTCTTTTTCGGTCTACAATTCATATTAAAAAGCTTCTTAAAAATTTATTTCATCTCTGTTTTCGGTGTAGATGGCTACGGTGAAATGAGAGCAATTATGACCGCTGTTGGATGGGGCATTTCCATTTGTATCGGAATTGGATTTGTCTGGGTGAACAATAAAATACATGCCGTTACAGAAGAAAAAGAGTCTATGCAGTAAATGAAAATCCCCTAGTAGTACGATGCTACTAGGGGATTTTCATTTTGCTACACATATTACGAAATCTTTAACTTGATTTTTTTCTTTTATTTTTTACGTTTTGATAAAACAAAGCAGCACTTAGCGGCATAACACCAAACCACTTATTCATAAATGGCTCTTTTTCAGCACGGCGTTGTTCTTTCTTTTGTTTACGATCTTCTTTTGGAGCATCCATATACGACACAAACTGCTGTGTCACAAAGCGAACATAATCATTAGTAGACATATTATCATCACCTCTACTTGATTAGTATGTCCACTTTTTTATTCATTAATCTTTTCTTTTAATTCATCCATAATTTGCTTTACAGACTTATTCGTCGTATCAATATGGATATGGGCCTCTTCATAATAAGCTCGGCGCAATTCGAATTTCATTACAAATGCATCTATATCTTTCTTCTGAAATAGTGGACGTGTCGTATCTTCACGAAGCCTTTCTGCAATTACATGTGGATCACAATATAAATACACGACAGTTCCATTTTCCTTCATCCACTTGCGGTTTTCCTCTCGCTCAATGATTCCGCCGCCAGTTGTAATGATTACATTTTCAACAGGTAGTGAACGTAACATCTCACTTTCATATTCCCGAAAAGCCATTTCACCTTCTTCGGCAAAAATATCACGAATCTCCTTCTCTTGCTTCTCTTCAATTTTTTGATCTGTATCTATAACATCCATATGAAGTTCTTTACTTAATGCTTTTCCAATTGTTGTTTTCCCAGCTCCCATATAGCCGGTTATGTATATAGATTTCATTTTCGTTCCTCTCAATCGTCATGTATTACTTGTTATTATAACGAAAGATGCTACTTTATTTAATAAAAAAACGTTTTGTTCTTCTTATACACTGAAGAACAAAACGTAACATACTCGCTTTATCTATAAGTACCTCTTCTCACCCACTGTGTTGCAATCCATTTCTCACCTTTCGTTACAGGTGCCCCTCCGTGTAACGTAAGCTCATTTAGTGATTGATCTTGATAGAAATACTCAAAGTATACTGCCATTCCCTTTCTAGGGTGCACAGAAAGATTTAATTTCGGAAAGAAAGTTTCTCCGCCTTCTTCTACATCATTTAAGTACATGACAAGCGTACTAATACGATTATTAGCAGCTGATCTACTATGTTCGGCAAAATAATCATAGTGTGCTTTATATTGTTGATCCACTTCATAATTTAAAATGTGTAATCCTTCTCCATGCGAAACAGGAACATTCATGATAGATGAAATTCGTTTTTCAATCTTCGCAGTAAGTTCATTATCATCTAAAAATGCACCACTACTCGTTCGAATATCATTTACATCACGTGATGAACCAACTTTAGAACGTGCTAATTTATTTTTAGACAATTCAATTAATTCATCACACTCTTCATCACTTAATACATTTCCTAACACGACAATAAGAGGTTCTTCGAATTTTGAAATAATTTGTATTTCCCTATCTTCTGTCATAATTGCATTTCCTTTATGATCAAAAATAGTTTGTTCCTTATTTTCACCTATTTGATTGTTGTTTGTCATTTCCCTATTCTCCCTAAAAATAATGATTGGATAGCATGAATATATCATATTCTTTCTACCTTTCTCTTTTTTGAGAAAATTTAAACTTTTAATTGTTTTATTTATCCATTTCCTTTTAAAAAACAGCCTATTTTCAAATGATAAATCATGGTTTTTTATCCATATATTTCACATACTATCCTTCTATCCAATCGAATATTTTCTCATCTTTTTTTCTATACCGAAAGCTTACTTTATAGAAAACTTCCTGTTTTATTTTGCACTGCAATGAAACGAGAATAACGTCGTTTTCAAATACGTAATTTCCACTCGCTTCGCCCTTTTCATATGAAAAGAAAAAAGTATCTTCCTTTTCTTTTTGCCGTAAGTCTTTTTTTATATTTGTAATAGATTGATTTAGTATTTCCTCCAGTACAAACTTTTGCTCTATTTCAATATAAATTTTTTTATCTATAAGCAACATATTCGTTTCGTATATAAAGAACGAAGTTAATAATATAAGAAAAATGATTGTTCCTGGCATCGTAAATCCATCTTGTTTTATCATACATGTATTCCCATTTCGCTATATCTTATAGCTACACCTTCATATTTTTTCCCACTCCTATCTTTCACATTGATAAAGAGCAAATGAGGTGTTACTTCATACGAAACCATTTCAACATTTTGTAATATAACTTCTCTTCCGCGCATGTTCACTTTTCTTATAAGGTGATTATTCAATTTTTCATACGTCACTTCATCTCCAGTGCGAAGACGGAAGCGCAACATACTCTCTCTATTTTCAGGAACTATTTTTTCCACAAATGATACTTCACGAAACTCTAACTGTACTTGTCCTACAAACACATCCCATTCCCAATTATTTAACCCTTTTGATTGCTTGTTTTCTATTCCAATAAAGCTTAAACGTGGTAAGAGTAAAAAGAAAAGTGATAACAGAAAAAAACATACGATCATTTCAATTAATGTAAATCCAACTTCTAATTCATTTTTTCTCCCGCATAAAAGCATTGTTCCATCATTTTTCCTTTCACATCTTTCCACATCGCACAAACTTCATTTCCTCCCCAATATGTGTAATATACATTTCCATTTATGACTTTTTCTTTCTGTTGTTTTGCCTCATTCTCATACATATATAAAGCTGCTTCTTTTTTTAATAATACAAATGCCTTATAACGAATTTGTATGTTTTTTCGTTCTTGCATAATCAATACTGTTTGCGGAAGTAGTAAAGATACCATCATCATTACTATACTTAATGCTACAAGCATTTCAGCCATCACTGACCCTTTTTGACATTTCACGATACGTAAATCTCCCTCTTCCAAGCTGGAATACAATCTCATATTTATAACTTCGATACGAAAGTAAAATCGTGCCACCTCTATTAATATTTCCACTCGGATTATATGTCATCGGATTTGGAAAAGTATTCAAATCCAATTGTATATCGCTATCATATTCTCTTTTAATGATAGAATGATCCGTACTCGATTCCCCTATATAATACATATGTCTATCTTTATGCCATCGTAATGTATAGTGTTTTTGACGATTTATAGCTAATTGTTGCATATACAAAATATCATTTGAAAACTGTCTTAAAAATTGTTCGATTTTTTGTTTTTCGTATAATGAATGTACATGAAAATACGTGACCATACTTAATACAGAAATGGCAAATAAAACGAGTAGCATTTCTAAAAGTGTAAAACCTTTTTGCTTCACAGTTTCCCACTTGTTACCGTGCCATCATTGGAAATATGAATAGCTTCACCATTCGGACACTCATCCTTTGTAATATATTTCCCATCAATTAGCTCTTTTAGCGAGGGAATTTTATTATGTTGTAGTTGATATACTTGTATTTGCGCTTCTATAGATTTCACATAGGCTTTACATCCTTTTCCTTCGACGGATGAGCGCTGCGTAACTACATTTGGAATAATTAATAGTAATAATACAGTGATGACGACCATAACTAATAACATTTCTAAAAGGGTAAACCCTTCCTCATTCTGCATGTAAATTCCTCCTATATAGAATTCATCATTTGAAACATTGGCATAATCATCGCTAAATACATAAGAACAACTATTGCTCCAATACACGTAAATAAAATCGGTTGAATAATCACTAACATACGTTTAATTTTTTGCTCCATCTTTTCCATAATCAGATCACTATAATCACCTAATTCAATCGCCAAATTACCGTTTGCTTGACCATGTGTAATAATATAAGAAAGTTCTTCCTCATAATATCCGCTTTTAGCAATAATAGATTGCAACGGTTCTCCCGCAATTAATTGGTGTTTAACTCGGCCCGCTTCATACTGAAAGAACGGCTGATACTTTTGCTCCATCATTATTGTTAGAGCCTCAAGTACTGATAGTCCTCCGTGTAATAAGCCGCTCAATTGAGTAGCGAAATAATGCGAATGCTTTAAAATAAGAAATGTTTTTACGAGGGGGATACGAAGCATAATTTTTACTCGCTTCATATGTGGGAGTTTCCGAAAGTACAATATATATACACTACAACCCACCATAACAATAAAAATAGTGCTAAAAATAAGATAGGGTAGTAGCTTAATTGTACTTAATATTTGTTCTGTGAATAACGGTGCTGTAGAACCAAATGAACTATATACCATGTCAACTTGTGGTAATAAAATGCGGTTAAAAATCAAAATCATGATTATTAAAAAGAACGCCAAAAACATAGGATACTGCATTATTTTCATCATATCTTTCCTATACTTATCCTTTTTATAAAGAAGTGCACTCCCTTGTTGCAACGCAAAAGAAATATCACCATGTTGCTCGGCATAAAATAAATAGCTTAACATCTCCTGATGAAACTTTAATTGATGAAAAGAATCGTGTAGACTTTTTCCATTTTTTAATCCATCAATCATGCGCTGCAATTGTACTTTCTTTTCTAAAGGTAATTGAAACCGTAAAAATTCTAATGCCTGCAAAAGAGAGTATCCTTTTTCTAATAGTTCTCCTAATCGTTTCAGTAATATTACTTGATCACTTAAACTCCATATTTTCTTAAACATAAACATCCTCTTCTAAAAATCCTAAAGCGTATCCTTTTCGCAACGAAGACTCTAATGTCTCATGCTTGTACGTGACACATTCCCCGTTTGCTTCTTTAATCGCTTGTTTTAACTCATATCCATATAACAACTCATAAATACTCGCTTGCCTTACTTGCCTCATTGATTTACATACAGTTGAGCACTTTCTTTTACAAAACGGACACTTCAATTCAACAAGTCGCTGTGCAGCTATAGCCAATAAAGATTGTTCAATCTCTTGCCTTGTTATGCCAAAGTCCATAAACCGAAGTATTGCTCCTTTCGCATCATTCGTATGCAGTGTCGTCATTACTAAATGGCCAGTCAAGCTTGCTCTTATAGCGATTTTTGCTGTTTCTTCATCACGAATTTCACCCACTAAAATAACATCTGGATCATGACGCAAAATAGCCTTTAGTCCCGCCTCATATGTGATACCTGCTTTTTCATTTATTTGAACTTGTAATACATCGTCATTTCTTTTTTCAACTGGATCTTCCAGTGTAACGATGCGGCGTGTTTTCTTTTTTCTAATTACCTCTAATAATGCATACATTGTTGTTGTCTTCCCCGATCCAGTCGGTCCAGTAAATACGAGTAACCCATGGGAATAATGTAAAAAAGAAAGTAGTTTCTTCGCTGTACTTGGAAATAACGAAAGATGAGATAACGGCTGAATAGATGCTTGTAAATGAAGACGAATAACGAGACTTTCTTGATATACAGTTGGAAGCGTGGAAAGACGTAAATACACTTCCTGTCCATCCATTTGTAAATACAGTGAACCATTTTGTGGCTTCCGCCTCTCCCCTATATCCATGGATGCTAAAAATTTAAAGTGTGAAACAAGTTTTTCTCCAAATTCCTTTTCAATGTATTGTTTCGTCATTAAATCTTTCCCTATGCGCAGTTGAATCACTACATCCTTCTTCCGGGGCACAATATGTAAATCCGAAGCTTGTACCCTACACGCCTCTTTCAAAATCGTATTCGCAAAGCTTTCAATTCCATTCATCATTTTTCCCTCCCCACTATGTATATAGCATGAAGAAATCCATCTGAAAAATCGGTATTTTTGCATTTTCACTAGATGAAAAAGGAAAAATATGTTTGTGAAATTATGAACAATTTCCGAATTATTGTCTAAAATTACCTATACCCATGTTTATCTGTATTATAATGTTATTATCTTGGATAAAGTGATAAAGGTGGAGATCCTCATGGAACAAGCTTTAAAAATTACAGGTGTTTTAGCTGACCCAACTCGTTATTACATTTATAAATATATTTCTCAAAAACATAGTTACGTAACTGTACAAGAAATTGCTGATGAGTTTGACATTCATCCAAACGTAGCGCGTTTACATTTATCTAAATTAGAAGATGTTCATATGCTGAAATCTGAAACGAAGAAAACTGGAAAAGGCGGACGACCAAGCAGATTATATGTATTATCTGAAGATGTTATCCAATTACAATTCCCATTCCGTGACTATCAATTGTTAGCAAGAATCGCGTTTAATTCTTTACTTAGCCTTGGTGCTGCTGGTGAAAAAGCGCTCTACGAAACAGGGAAACAATTCGGGGCCGAATTAATGCAACAACATATGCAGCGCTTAAATGTGAGCGAAGATGCTTTAACAGTGGAGCAAAAAGTTCAAATTGCAAAGGAAGCCTTTTCAACAGCTGGCTTATCACCTGCATTTGAATTAAGTGCAGATGGAACAAAAATTTTCTATGATGTACACAATTGTCCATTTAAAGAAGTTGCTGTCCATCACCCAACTGAAATTTGTAATATGCACGGAGATATGATGAAAGGGATTTTTGAAATCCTATTCCCTAACACGGAATTAACACGAAATGATAGTTTACTAGATGGATGTAAATCTTGTAATTATAAACTAACAATTTGATTTCTCATATAAAAAGAAGCCAATTATAATTGGCTTCTTTTTATATGAACGAATATTTACAATAGTAAGAAAAATAAACTATAATGAAGTGAGGTTTACTTTTTTTAGAAAAGGAGGGAGATGGCATGGAGCGCATGTTTCGCGTTCTCGGCTTTTGGACTGGAATTTTCTCGGTTATGTTTTACGTAGGGGATATGCATTCGACTGCACTACTATTTTTAGGACAAACAGGATTCTTCGTACTTTTAAGCTATTTAAATTTAACAGAGCGTATGTATATATACGTATTCGGGGCATATTTAACTGTTTTCTTCATAGGATTTACATACTACACGACATTTTTACTTGTCCCTGGGGCTGGACATTAAAAGATGGCATTTTGCCATCTTTTTTTTAATTCCGGAATTCCCTAGTTGACTTATAGGTTTTATTGATTTATATTCTATATAACAGATTGGAATTAGGGGGAATCATCATGAATACACTGCTTGTCGGAATTAACGTTGCAGTCATGCTCATTTTAGTTGGCGTATTATATTATATGCAACGTAAGCATGTATCTTTTAATAAACGTGTATTTACCGCTTTAGGAGTCGGAATTATCTTCGGTCTTATATTACAATTTATTTATGAGCCAACTTCTAAAGTAATTATTGAATCAAATACTTGGTTTGGCTTAATCGGTAACGGTTATGTGAAGTTACTTCAAATGATCGTTATGCCACTTATTTTAGTATCTATTATTTCAGCATTTACAAAATTACAGTTAACGAAAAACCTTGGTAAAATTAGTGGTCTTATTATCGGAATTTTAATTCTGACTACAGGAATTGCTGCAGCTGTCGGTATCGCTGCAAGTGCAGGATTTGATGTATCTGCAACTGGTCTGCAACAAGGTGATGCAGAATCTGCTCGTCTGAAGCTAGTTGAAGAAAGATTTACTTCTATTGAAAAAACAACAATTCCAGATAAATTATTAGAACTATTGCCTACAAATCCATTTCTTGATTTAACAGGCGCTCGTCCAACATCAACAATTTCTGTTGTAATATTTGCAGCATTTATCGGCATCGCCTTTATAGGTGTAAAACGAAAATATCCAGAACAAGCAGAGCTATTTAAGAAAATGCTTGATGCTGTATATGCAATTGTAATGCGTATGGTAACATTAATTTTACGTCTTACTCCATACGGCGTATTAGCTCTTATGGCAAAAACAGTTGCTGGTAGCGACATAAATGCTATTTTAAAACTTGGTAACTTCGTGTTAGCGTCTTACGTGGCACTTATCGTAATGTTCGTTATCCACTTATTATTAATTGCTCTATCTGGTTTAAATCCAATTCAATATTTGAAAAAGGTGTTCCCTGTATTAACATTTGCATTCACATCTCGCTCTAGTGCTGGTGCAATGCCATTAAATATTGAAGCTCAAAAAGAAAAACTTGGTATTTCTGAAGGGATTGCAAACTTCGCAGCCTCATTTGGAGTATCTATCGGACAAAACGGTTGCGCAGGTATTTATCCAGCAATGCTTGCAATGATGGTGGCTCCAACTGTAGGAATTGATCCATTACAACCACAATTTATTTTAACTTTAATCGCTGTCGTTGCTATTAGCTCATTCGGTGTTGCCGGCGTTGGTGGCGGTGCAACATTCGCAGCGTTAATCGTACTATCTACAATGAACTTACCAATCGGTATTGTCGCTCTTGTTATCTCAGTTGAACCATTAATCGATATGGGGCGTACAGCTCTTAACGTAAGTGGTTCTATGACAGCAGGTCTTATTTCTAGTAAATGGCTTGGTGAATTAGATCAAGATACGTACAATCAAGATGATACAAAAACTGGTGAAATTGCTTCATAATGAAAAGGACGCTAACAAAACGGTTAGCGTCCTTTTTAGTTCTTTTCATCTTCCTCTTTATCTTTTATACATAAGGCATAACATATTGTTTCAAACACTATGTACAGATATAAAGAAATTACACCGTTTTTCATTTTTTTAATAACTATTAATTATAAACTACAGATTAACTATTATTCCTCACCCGCAAACTGTAAAAATTCTTCCAACCGCTCCTTTAACTCCTCCTCTATCTCACAATAAGATTCATCAACAAGTTCACCACTTAACTTACTTCCCCAAAACCTTATTGGAAGCGGTACTCCTAAAAAATAACTACAACATTCCCAGATAGGAACTGTATAAAATTCAACCATCTTTCCTTCTTCATCTAATACAGCTATCGAAATTGATGAAGAATATCCTGTTTCAAAAGGATTTTCTTTATCTCTGATGAGTTCTATAAATAATTCCATGTTTTTTTCTATGTACAAATGTGAATAATCTTTAAAAAGTTTAAATGCTATTCTCTCTATTTCCTTCTCCATGCATTGAATGTTCTCTTTTAACTCCAATGTAAAATCTCGTTCTGTATACTTCATCTCCGTCTCCTTACACATAGAAAAAGAGAATACAATAACATATTCTCTTTCCTCACATATACTTCATTATCTCACAGCCCGTCCTTTTCACAAATAACCATTTTGTTCGCACCATTTATGAAATTGTCCTACGTCTACTCCAACTAACACGATATCCTTTAGCTCTACCTCAATGATTTGTTCTCCAATTACAATAGCAAACTGCGATTCTAATTTTGTCTCGTTTTTCTTTACAATTCCAATTCGGTTCCGATGCGGTCCATCTTTTATATATGCTTTTTGTCCTACAATATCAAAGTTCAAGATCTTCACCTCTTTTACTGCGCTCAAATTGGAAATACGATCTCCACCTCGGAAAATTTCCTTTCATTGCACTATTTCTCTATATATATGACGAAACAATAAAAGAGTCCTTCCTTCTTTACAATTATTTTTTCTTTGTTTCATTTTTGTGATTGAAACGTAAAGTTTATAATAAAATACACTTGGAAGCGCTTTCTATGTAATTTTTTATGTTATAATGTATAAGTAGAACTTCGTAAAGAGGGTTAAAAAAAATGAATACAAAAATGATAAAAAAAGTAATTGAAGCATTAAAAGTATATGGCTTTCAGAATGTATCATTCTGTGACAAAACGAAGCAATTTTTATTTCATAACGAAACAGATATTATGAGCGGCTATGCAGAAATAACATATAGTAGTCAATTTGAAAAATTCAACGTACAAATTCATCCTATTGAAACGCATCACCAAGCAGAGTTACAAGAGGTTGAAAGACATATACAAGCCTGTATAAGAAAAGTGGAATATTTAAACGCACTTCTTAGCGGACAAACGAAACTAGATGATAAAATTATTATAATGTAAAAAAAGAACGTGAGGTGATCACGTTCTTTTTTTACATTATACATTCATCTTTTCTTTCAGTTGTAATCCTGTAATAGACTCTAATACATCCATTGCTTCTCCAAATGTCATGTCAAAAATTGTTTTATCTTCTATGTATGGAAATTGTCTGAAACGCTTTTCTAACATTTTCACAGCATCCGACGTAAAGTGTGCACTATCGATGCCAAATTCTGTTTCAAGAAGAACGATCCAATCTAACACATGAAAACCTAATCCATTTACGAATGAAATAAGTTTTTCTTCTGACTGTGAAGATAAGAATACGTGTCGTTCCATCTCACTAAAAAGTTCTTCTCCTAAAATATCAGCTAATTCATCATCATGTTCGCGGTCAATGATTTCTTCATAACCATAATCATCTACAAGCTCCTCAACTTCTTCACTATCTGCAAAAAGTAATTGGCTAAGAAGTGCCTCTTTCTTAAATTCGCTATTTTGTACGACTTCTAAAAAGCTCGTTTCCCATCCATTTTCTAATTTCATATTATGTACTCCTTTATATATGTTTCTTATCATCACTGTACCCAAAAGATCACTTTTATAACCTTTTAGATAGTTACTATTATTTCACATGATTCATAACATAAGATGCAAATTCTGCTGCATCTCCTTCAAAAAAAATCCCCATCTTTAAAACTTATTTGCGTTTAAATGATGGGATGCCTCATGGTCTTCTTTTATTTTTTGTTTTTTATAACTTTCATCAGCTAACATTTCTAGTTCTGCTGTTATTTCTGATTTTTCAAGCTCTCTTTCTTGCGAAAACTTCCTTGAAATATAAACAATAACACTACCAACGTACAACACAAAGCATATAATAAGTGCAGTATTTTCATAGAGACTTAGCTCCAACACAGTCACTCCTAATCCATTCGTATTTTCACGCTTCATTAATTGGAATTTCCCTACTAATCCATTTGCTATTGTAACATAAAAACACCGTTTCTTGGAATCTTTCATCCTACTAAAAGAGGCATGATTGTTTCATCATGCCTCTGAAATATGTTGAATGATTGTTTGAATTGCTTCTTTTCCATTATATTTTTTTAGAGCTGTTCTATACACTTCATTATTTTGATTTAATTCTTCGACATGCCTTATAAGAGATTTCACAGTCACATCTTCTTCATACAATACGGAAGCATATCCTTGTCTCTCAAAAGACTCCGCATTTAGTATTTGATCTCCACGACTTGCAAATTTCGATAGTGGAATTAAAACCATCGGCTTTTGCAATGTTAAAAACTCAAAAATGGCATTAGAGCCCGCACGTGAAATAACAAAATCTGTTATGGCTAATATATCTGGCAGTTCTCCGTGTACATACTCAAATTGTTTATATCCTTCTTTATTTTGTAAACTATCATCAAGATTACCTTTTCCGCAAAGGTGAACAATTTGATATTTTTTCAGAAGTTCTGGTAACGCTTCTCGAACCGTTTCATTAATTTTTTTTGCGCCCAAACTTCCTCCCATGATTGTAATAACTGGCTTTTTACGTGAAAAACCTAAAAATGCTAAACCTTTTTCACGATTTCCCTTTAGTACTTCTTCACGTACAGGAGATCCTGTATAAATTACTTTTTCTTTCGGTAAATGTTTCGCAGCTTCTTCAAATGTAACAAATATTTTTGAAGCGAAACGGAGCGCAATTTTGTTTGCTAGTCCTGGCGTCATATCAGATTCATGTAATAAAACTGGTACCCTGTTTAACCATCCTCCAATTACGACTGGTACAGATACGAAACCACCTTTTGAAAAAATTACATCTGGTTTTAGTTTTCGAATCCTTACATACGCATCCATAACACCCTTCATCACAAGAAAAGGATCTTTTATATTTTTTAAATCAAAATAACGGCGTAGCTTTCCGCTCGCAATACTATAGTACGGAATGCCTTCCTTTTCTATAATCGTTTTCTCAATTCCTTGATGAGAACCAATATAAGAAATATCCCAATTTTGTTCTTGTAAATGTGGAATGATGGCTAAATTAGGTGTTACATGCCCTGCCGAACCGCCACCTGTAAAGACTATTTTTTTCATACGTCTCCCCCTTCTAGACTATAATACACTAAAATATCTTGCCTCGGGGTGAGAAAATACCATAGCCGTTACAGACGCTTCTGGCTCCATCATAAATCCTTCCGTTAATAAAATACCTATTTCCTCTGGATGAATTAAGCGAAATAACTTTTCTTGATCTGCGAGTTCTGGACATGCTGGATAACCGAAGGACACTCGTATCCCTCTATATTTCGTACGGAAGCGTTCTTCCATCGTCAATTCTGGCGAATCTGGAATCCCCCAGCGATCGCGAATGAGCATATGTGTTTTTTCAGCAAGTCCTTCTGCTAGTTCAAGCGCTAACGATTGAATAGCATGACTGCGTAAATAATCACCTTTCGCCTTCCACTCTTCAGCAATGTCACGAACACCTTCTCCAACCGTAACAGATAGGAAAGCAACATAGTCCATCTCATCTCCAACTGGGCGTAAATAGTCACCTAAAGTACGATATGGTGCTTTTCCTTGTCTTGGGAATGTGAAACGCTCTATAACACGCGTATGATCTTCTGGATCATATATTACAATATTCTGTCCGTCGCTTTGCGCTGGGAAAAATTGATACACTGCTTTCGGTTTTAACCAAGATTGTCCTTCCTGCAATAATTCATCTATTAAATCATTTAATTCATGCGCTCTTTTATCTCCCTCTCGCAAAAGTTTCTTCACACTTCCCTTTAGGCCAAGGTGATGTCCAAGCAGCATTTGTCTATTTAGAAATGGCGCGAGATGTGAAACCGGAACATCTCTTAATACAATTCGTTTTGTTGAATCCGGCACGATAACCTCAGCCTTCGGCAATGGCTCAATTACTGCTGGAATTTCTACTTTCTTCTCTTCTTTTGTTACGATATGAAGATGACGTTCTTTTTTATCCTGCTTCATCTTCTCACGCTCTTCTTCTTTTTGAAGCTTATTAATAATATCCAGCCCCGTCATCGCATCACTCGCATAACATACGAGCCCTTTATAAGATGGCGAAATGCGATTATCTGTAAACTTTCTCGTTAACGCTGCCCCGCCTACAACAATTGGAATATCAATATCCGCCGCTTTTAAATCTTCAGCAGTCGTTACCATTTGTTGAGCCGATTTTACTAATAAACCAGAAAGACCTATAATATCAGGCTTCTTTTCTTGTACTTCTTGCACAATTCGATCCGAGCGAACATTAATTCCTAAATTAATAATCTCATATCCGTTATTTGCTAAAATAATTTCAACGAGATTTTTCCCAATATCATGCACATCACCTTTTACAGTTGCTAATAATACTTTCCCTTTTTTCGCACTGTCACTAGATTCCATATGAGGCTCTAAATAACTTACAGCTGCTTTCATACTTTCAGCACTTTGCAGTACTTCAGCAACAATCAATTCATTATTATTAAATAATCGTCCTACCTCATCCATTCCTGTCATAAGCGGACCATTAATAATATCCAAAGGTTTTCTTCCTTCTGTAAGTGCGAGACTTAAATCTTCGTGTAAACCTTGTTTCGTACCTTCTACAATGTAATTTGCGAGCCTTTCATCAAGTGTTAATGTTTCTTGGACAACAACATCTTTCTTTTTTGCCACGCGATAGAAGTTTGTAAATTTCTCCAACGTCTCTTGCGTCGTTTCAAAAAGCAATGCATCTGCAAGGCGTTTTTCTTCATCAGGAATTGACGCATAGCGCTCTAATTTTTCCGTATTTACAATCGCGTAATCTAACCCTGCTTTCGTTGCATGATATAAAAAGACGGAATTTAACACTTCGCGACCAGCTGGTGGTAAACCAAATGATATGTTACTTACACCTAAAATCGTTAAACACTCTGGTAATGCTTCTTTAATAAGGCGAATCCCTTCTATCGTCGCAGCCGCCGAGCCAATATACTCTTCATCACCTGTCCCTACAGGAAATACAAGTGCATCAAAAATAATATCTGATGGGCGTATACCATATTTCGTCGTCAATAACTCATAACTTCTTTTCGCAATTTCTAGTTTTCTTTCCGCACTTACTGCCATTCCATCTTCATCGATTGTTCCAACTACAATTGCAGCACCATATTTACGAAGAAGCGGTGTCACTTTTTTAAATCGCTCTTCTCCATCTTCTAAATTAATTGAATTAATAACAGCTTTCCCTTGAATATAAGTAAGAGCTCGCTCCATCACATGTTCATCTGTTGAGTCAATCATAATCGGTACTTTTAACACTTTCGTAACCTCTGCCAAGAAGTTTTCCATATCTTCTATTTCATCGCGATCCGGGTCTGCCATACAAATATCAATAATATGAGCATTTTTCTTCACTTGCGCTCTAGCGATTTCAGCAGCCTCTTCAAATTTCCCTTCTGCTACTAATCTTTTAAATTTACGTGATCCAATAACATTTGTTCTTTCACCAACAAATAACGGTCTCATAGAGTCATCATATTGCAGTGCCTCTAATCCACTAACCCCATGTCCCGCTCTCTCTTGCTGTTCACGAGGTTTAAGAGACGTTAATGCGGATTTCATTGCTTTTATATGTTCTGGTGTTGTACCACAACAACCACCGATAATATTAACCCATCCTTCTTCTGCAAATCGCTTCACTTTCTCGGCAAGCGAGGATGGAGATTCATGATAATGTCCATCTTCATCAGGAAGACCTGCATTTGGATAACAAGAAATGTAACACTCCGATAAATCAGATAGAGAACGAATATGGTCTCTCATAAACTCCGGACCAGTCGCACAGTTTAATCCAACAGATAATGGCTTCATATGTTCTACCGATAAGTAAAAAGCCTCAATTGTTTGCCCAGCTAGAGTCGTTCCCATCGGTTCAATCGTTCCCGAAATCATGATAGGTACAACTGTATTTAGTTCATCAAAAGCCGCTTGAATTCCAATATAAGCAGCCTTCACGTTACGCATATCTTGACTCGTCTCAACGAGTAATACATCCACTTCTCCTTTCAACAATCCTCTTGCCTGCCGTGTATAAGCTTCAATTAATTCTTCAAACGTTACACCACCAGTAACACTAATCGCTTTCGTTGTCGGTCCCATTGCTCCCGCAACATATACTTCCTTCCCGCTTTCTTCGACTGCTTGCTTCGCTAAACGTGCTGCCTTCTCATTTAGCTCCTCGTCTAAATGAGATAACTCATAATCACTTAGTACAATATTGGTTGCCCCAAATGTATTTGTTTCAATAATATCCGCTCCAGCTTCAATATAGGCTTTATGAATCTTTAAAATAACATCTGGTCTTGTTTCTACTAAATACTCATTACACCCTTCGTACTCCTCTCCTCCGAAATCTTCCGCAGTTAAGTCCTCTTGCTGGATCATTGTTCCCATTGCACCATCTAATAGTAAGATGTTATTTTGTAATTTTTCTTCTATACATTTCATCAATTAATACCTTCTTTCACTTCTTGCTTTTCTCTCACATATTTAACAAGATGTTCTGTAATTTCATATTTTAAAAATGGTGTAATAAGATAAATGCCGTTAAAGTATTTCATCGCCGCATCGATCAATTCTTGAGAAATACGAATCCCTTCCTCAATTGCTGCCTCTTTCGTTTCATGTCCATCCATTCTCTCTCTTACTGCTTCAGGTAAAGTAATACCGGGCACCTCAAAATGAAGAAAATCTGCATTCCGTTTACTTATTAATGGCATAATTCCAATAAAAATAGGTTGTTCTAAATGCTTTGTCGCTTCATACACTTCTTCAATTAACGCGATATCATAGATTGGCTGCGTTAAGAAATATTCTGCTCCAGCATCTATTTTCCGTTCCATTCGCTTAACCGCTGCTTTTAAATGTCTTACATGCGGGTTAAATGCACCGCCCACAGAAAACCTTGTTGCCGGTCCAATGGATTTCCCTAAAACGGAACGCCCATCGTTCATTTCTTTAATCATTTTAATGAGCTCGATAGAGGACAAATCATATACAGAAGTGGCACCTGGAAAATCACCAACGCGCGCTGGATCTCCAGTTAAAGCTAACACTTCTTCCATGCCTAACGCTGATAATCCTAGTAAATGAGATTGTAGTCCGATGACGTTATGGTCTCTACATGTTAAGTGCGTCAATACCGGAATATCATGCTTCGTTAATAATGCTCCCATTGCCATATTCGAGATACGGGGCGATGCTAATGAATTATCTGCTAGAGTAATAGCATCTGCTCCAGCTCTTTTCAATGCTCTTGCACCTTCAAAAAACCGCTGCGTATCTAACGTTTTTGGTGGATCTAATTCCACTACTACGGTCGTTTGTTTTTTTGCTTTCTCTGCTAAAGTGACATGAGCTTTTGAACGTTTCTCATGTGTATGAACTACTTTCGGTCTTTGAACCGTATCCTTTTCTATTACAGGCGTAACATTTAGAGTAGCACGTTTCATACTTTCAATATGTTCTGGAGTCGTGCCACAACAACCGCCCAATAACCGAATACCTTGCTCAATAAATTTCGGTGTCATCGCTTCAAAATAAGCTGGACTTCCCTCATATACGTATCGTCCCTCTACATAATTTGGGAGACCTGCATTTGGATATGCTGACAAGTAACCATTTTTCGGAATCGATATCATTTTAAAAGCTTCCGTCATATGAAGTGGCCCTAGTTGGCAGTTCAATCCAACAACATTTGCACCGTAATCTAAAAGTTGTTTTAATATTTCATTTACATCATTTCCATTTTGAGTCGTACCCGCCTCATGTAACGCCAATTGCGCTACAATTGGAATATTTGTTTCTTTTCGTAACACCTGGACAGCATGAAGTAATTCAAACTCATCATAAAAAGTCTCTAATAGCAGTCCATCAACCTGTTCTTCTAATAATGCACTTGCCTGTTCCAGTAACATAAATTCTCGCTCCATATCAGTTGTCGTAACCGCCCCGATATGTTTCATACCACCAATTGTGCCTAAAATTGCATTTCTGTCTGTAACAGATGCTTTCGCCAGTTTTACTGCCGCTCTATTAATTTCAGTAACTTGATTTTCTAATCCATACATACGTAATTTCGCTTCATTTGCTCCGTACGTATTTGTTTGAATCACATCTGCCCCAGCCGCTACATATTGCTTATGAATCGATACAATTAAATCTGGATCAGATATATTCAATTCTTCAAAACTACTTTGCAAACCATGTGAATGTAATAACGTCCCAACCGCACCATCACCTATTACAATTCCTTTTGATAATAAATCTAGTAATTTCACAAATCTCCCTCATTTCTATCAATATAAAAACCCCCTCTTCACTTTGAAGAGGGGGACATAATCGATCCTCCTCTTATTATGCAAAACATTCGTTTTGCAGGTATTAGCACCGTTTCAAACATTTCGTTTGAAGGTTGCCGGGTTTCACAGGGCCTTTCCCTCCACCGCTCTCAATAAGAGTTTGTCTTTATTATTTTATTTATGTAGCTAAAAGGAAATGCGTTCCCCTTTTAACAATGTTTGTTAATTTTTTTATAAATTTAGCACGCACAAATACAAAAGTCAATGACACTTGCGGAAAAATAAAAATTATTTAAAATAAAGTTGCAATTCAATTATCTTTTGTTGTAAAGTTAAAAACATAATAAAATTTCATACGAACATTCTTATCTAGAGAGGTAGAGGGACTGGCCCTATGACGCCTCAGCAACCATTAACATTTGTTAATAAGGTGCTAATTCCAGCAAATTGTGAAAGATTTGACAGATGAGAAGAAGACTCTATTCAAACCGAAAGCCTTCTTCTTAGAAGGCTTTTTTATTTTATATTCAACTAATGGTTCAATTTAAAAAGGAGGAATTTTCACATGTCAACTATCGAAACAAAATTAGCGCAAATCGGAAACCGGAGTGAAACTACAACAGGAACTGTTAATCCACCTGTTTATTTTTCAACTGCTTATCGTCACGAAGGAATCGGTAAATCTACTGGATTTGATTATTCACGAACTGGAAATCCAACGCGCGGCCTATTAGAACAGGCAATCGCAGACTTAGAATGCGGTGAACAAGGTTATGCCTGTAGTTCAGGGATGGCAGCCGTTCTTCTTGTCCTTTCCCTATTCCGCTCTGGAGACGAACTTATTGTTTCTGAAGATTTATACGGTGGCACTTATCGATTATTTTCTGAGCACGAAAAAAAGTGGAACGTTCGATGTAGATACGTAAATACACAATCTATTAAACAAATTGAGCAAGCCATCACAACGAAAACGAAGGCTATTTTCATAGAAACTCCAACTAATCCATTAATGCAAGTTACCGATATTGCCGCTGTTGCAACTGTAGCGAAAAGACACGGACTACTTCTTATTGTAGACAACACATTCTACACACCTTATATACAGCAGCCATTAACAGAAGGTGCCGATATTGTACTTCATAGCGCAACGAAATATTTAGGTGGTCATAACGATGTACTAAGCGGACTTGTCGTTGCAAAAGGAAAGGAACTTTGTGAGGAAATCGCTCATTATCATAATGCCTCTGGTGCGGTCTTAAGTCCATTTGACTCATGGCTATTAATCCGTGGTATGAAAACGTTAGCGCTTCGCATGAGACAACATGAAGAAAATGCAAAAGCAGTTGTTGCTTATTTAAATGATGAGGATGGGGTGACAGATGTATTTTATCCTGGAAGAGGCGGCATGATCTCGTTTCGTCTGAAAGATGAAACATGGATTAATCCATTCTTACAATCTTTATCCTTAATTACATTTGCCGAAAGTCTTGGTGGTGTTGAAAGTTTAATGACATATCCAGCAACACAAACACACGCTGATATTCCTGAAGAAATTAGAACAGCAAACGGTGTATGTAATCGTCTTCTTCGATTTTCCGTTGGTATTGAAAATAGTAACGATTTAATTCAAGACTTAAAGCAAGCCATTAAACTTGTAAAAGAAGGTGTAAGAATATGAGTTATTCTATAGATACACTCTTACTGCACAACCAATATAAACATGACTCGCAAACAGGAGCTGTTAACGTTCCCATCTATAACACATCAACATTTCACCAATTTGATGTAGATACGTTCGGGAAATATGACTATAGCAGGTCAGGCAATCCAACTCGTGAAGCTCTTGAAGACATCATTGCTTTATTAGAAGGCGGAACAAAAGGATTTGCCTTCGCATCAGGAATTGCAGCGATTTCTACTGCATTCCTCCTCCTTTCACAAGGTGATCACGTACTCATTTCAGAAGACGTATACGGAGGAACTTATCGAATGATAACTGAAGTTCTCTCCCGTTACGGTGTTTCACATACATTTGTTGATATGACCAATTTAGAAGAAATAAAGCAAAACATTAAGCCAAATACAAAACTCTTTTATGTAGAAACACCTTCCAATCCACTTTTAAAAGTGACAGATATTCGTGCTGTTTCTAAACTTGCAAAATCTATTGGCGCCCTTACTTTTGTTGATAATACATTTTTGACACCACTATTCCAGAAACCACTTGACCTTGGCGCTGATGTCGTTCTTCATAGTGCCACAAAATTCATTGCCGGTCATAGTGATGTTACTGCCGGATTAGCAGTTGTAAAAAATACTGATCTCGCTCAAAAACTTGGCTTTTTACAAAATTCATTCGGCGCTATTCTAGGCCCGCAAGATTGTTCTCTCGTACTTCGTGGTCTAAAAACATTGCATGTACGTCTTGAGCATTCAGCTGCTAATGCCAATAAAATTGCACACTATTTACAAGAGCACGCTAAAGTTCAAAATGTCTATTATCCAGGATTACAAACACATCTTGGATTTAACATTCAACAATCTCAAGCTACATCAGCAGGAGCTGTCCTATCTTTCACTTTACAATCAGAAGACGCACTTCGCCAATTTTTATCAAAAGTAAAATTACCTGTCTTTGCGGTTAGTTTAGGGGCTGTCGAATCGATCCTTTCCTACCCAGCTAAAATGTCACATGCAGCACTATCGCAAGAAGCTCGTGATGAAAGAGGGATTTCAAATTCATTACTTCGGCTATCCGTCGGTCTTGAAAATGTTGACGATTTAATATCCGATTTTGAAAATGCCCTTTCTTATGTAGAAGAGCCTGTAAATGCATAGAGCGAAAAGAAGATATGAAATTAAATTTTCATATCTTCTTTTTATGTTTTCGATTATACTTTTTACTTTTCGTATAGTTCATAAAAAAAGAAAGAGTACACCCATTTCCAAGTAATGAATTAATTGATATATTAAGAAGTAAAAAAGGGGCAAAAATAATGGATACTTGTGCAGATATTTTAATCGTTATCGATCTACAAAATGGAGTATGTTATAGCGAAGAACATTTATTTGACTTACAAAATTTACTTACAAAAGTAAATAAAAGAATTTCTTCATACAGAAAATCAAATAAACCAATTCTTTTCGTTCAACATTGTGATGATGATTTAGTACCTGAAAAAGAACTTTGGGCTATTCATTCAGATTTAGATGTTCAAAAACAAGATTTTTTTGTAAGAAAAACACATGCCAATTCTTTTTATAACACAAACTTGAAAGAGATTTTAGATCAATTATCTGTACATCGTATTGAATTTTGTGGTGCCCAAACAGAGTACTGTATGGATACCACGATTAAATTTGCCCATGGACTAGGGTACGAAAACTTCATGTTCCAGAAAGCAACCTCTACGTTAAATAATCCATTTATGTCCGCAAAAGAGACAATTGATTTTTATGAAAATATATGGAACCACAGATTTTTAAAATTGATGAAAGATGAAATCTAGAATACATAACTAACATCTTGGTAATTCTAAGATTTATCAGCTATATTCAAACATTTCATTTTCACCATAAAGAAGCTGACTACATTCGGCTTCTTTTCTTTTAACCTGTTTTATATTCTATATATAACATTATAATTCCTTTGTCATATTATTTTAAAAATTTCGTATATTCATTTGAAAGAATAAGAAAATCATGATAAAATTGTGTTACAAATATATCTATATCTTTCAATTTTTAAAACGCATCGAAATTTTCACCCAAAAATGTCATTTTACAAAACCGTGCTAAATTATCTACTTTATTTACATCAGGGTCTCTTTTCTTACAATTTCTTTACTTTAGGAATGTTTTTCTGCAACAACTGTTTTCTTTTCTTTAATTTTTTGGTATGTATAGTATGGTATAACAGCTCACACGGAGGTGGAAAAGAACATGTTAGAAACCTTTCAAAAAGAAATAGAACTATATGAAAGCAATGCAGAATTATTGAAAGTACTTGCTCATCCTGTTCGCTTATGTATTGTAAAAGGATTAATTGAACGCGGTCCAAGCAACGTTTCTACAATGTACACTGGCTTAAACATGCCACAATCTACAATTTCACAGCATTTAGCAAAGTTAAAAAGTGCTAAAATCGTTTCAAGTGAAAGAAAAGGATTGGAAATTTATTACAAAGTAGAAAACGAGACAATTATTCAACTCGTTCGCGTATTATTGGGTTAGGGACTCATAGACAGAAAAAAAGGATGTATTTTATATTTTTCATCTCATATCTTTAATATAAATATATATCATGAGAGGAAATATATGATGCTACATAAGTCGTATTAAAAAACAAGACACAGAACTATGCTGTGTCTTGTTTTTTATATTTTCAAATACCGATCCAAGTGTAACTGTTGCATATGTTTCGTATGTATAACAACATCACATGCACTCCCTAATCCTCCGCTCAAAATCATAGAATGAACTGCACGATTTTGTTTTTGAATTTCAGAAAAAGGATCCCGATCTTGATGATTCGTAAGCAGCTCTAGTATTCCTGCTGCTAACAAAAACTCAGATTGTTTCTTATGCCATACCATATTCATACCTTGCAGGCTAAACATTTCTTTCAGTTCGTCCCAATGAATATGAGTAGTAAGATCCATTTCACCTGGATACGCTAAAGGATTACGAATTAACTTATGCTCATAATATCCTCGTAAACTACCTTCTTGATGTGCAGGATGCATCCATTCTTCTTTTGTATATCCATAATCAACTGTAATACATACACCTCGTTGAAACCATTTCGCAATTTCTTTTATATATTCTTCCATCGCAATCGGCACTTCAAACCGCTGTCCTTCAGCAAGATGAATATTATATTTCAATAAGTATCGGCCAATTGTTTTATGTAATGGCCTACATACTTCTGCAAGTTTCCCTTCCTCTGTGTACGTAACACGTACTTCATACAATATTCCATTTCTCTTCTCAATTACTTCAACAGGAAATGCATCAAATAACTCATTCGAAAAAAGAATCCCTTCAAACGATTCTCCCATTTCATTATGCGATCTATAATATGACACATTAGAAAACAAACAAAGAGTCTTTTGCTGCAATTTTCTATGAAAAGGGCTCATTTCAATCATTGAATAGTTTAAATCAATAAAGGTTTCCGGTGATAATTGCTTCCATTCTTGTAAAACATCATAAGCAAACCTTCCTGTCCCCCCACCAATCTCACAAATATGTGGAGTAACTTCACCATTTTCAACAAGACGAATAAAAAACTTAGCAAAAGTTTTTGCAAACACAGAGGATACGTTGCTACTTGTAAAAAAATCCCCTTGTCTTCCTATTTTTTCACGTTCTTTCATATAATATCCATGTTCCTCTGCATATAATGCGAGGTTCATATATGTACTGTATGAAATTGAATAATCCTTTTCTTTTTCCATCCATTCTTTTAAAATGAGCTCCATCCCCATACTAGCTCCTTACTGTAAAAATGGATTATTTTCTTTTTCAAAACCAATGCTTGTTTCTGGACCATGTCCACATAACACCGCTGTTTCATCAGGTAATACAAATAATTTCTCTTCAATACTTCCAATCAACTCTGCAAAACTTCCACCAGGTAAATCTGTTCTTCCAATACTCATTTGGAATAATACATCTCCAGAAAATACAGCATTCGCCTCTTTACAGTAATAAGAAATACTGCCTGGAGAATGTCCTGGTGTCTCAAAAATTTCAAAGTTAAATGAACCAATTGCTAATGCACCTTCTGCATCAATAATATGATCAGCTGGTTTTGCTGTAATGCTGCGATTCATCATAAAGATTTGAGAACCATTTACAGTTGCATCGCCTAACCAATCTGCTTCTTCTTTATGTACGTACACAGGAATATGAAAAGCGTCTCTTACCGCATCAACAGCACCAATATGATCAAAGTGAGCATGTGTTAATAAAACAGCCAGTGGCTTTAATTGTTCTTCTTGTAAATATGTAACGAGCTTCTCTCCTTCGTGACCAGGATCAAAGATAATACACTCATTTTGCTCATTCGTTAAAATATAAGCATTTGTTTGTAATGGGCCTAACGGCATTTGTATCCATTTCATATGAAAATCTCCTCCAATTATTAAACTTACTTTCAATGATACAACATTTTTTTCTCTTAGGAAAAGAAAGGATGCTATCTCGACAATCATTTTTAAAACATGTACAATATAAAAGAGTAAACATTCCAAAAACTCATATTAAGGAATGGGTAGACAGAGGAGGATATTGTATGGGCCTTGTTATTATTTTTACGCTTGTCACTCTGTTAGCTGTATTTGCTACGCTTAGAACACTTCGCGAAAAGAATTTTCTCGCGGGCGGCTTTGCAATTGCAACTGTACTCGTTTTCGGATGGTTTACAATCATGACTGTTCTATATAACGGGTACCCACCAGCAGCTTAATTCATTTACATGCTCGTCTTCATCAAGATTTCGCACAAAAAGAGGAAGGGTTTCCCCTTCCTCTTTTCATACTTCACAACTTATATCATCTTCGCTTCGTATTTGTGCTTTTTTACAAGCCAAGCTCCTCCGATAACACCTGCATCATTACCAAGTGTTGCAATAGCTAACTTCGTGCTCTTTACAGCACGTGAGAAAGCATATTGCTCAAAATAGCGTTGAATTGGTTCTAAAAGTGCATCTCCAGCTTTAGAAACGCCTCCGCCAATAACGATTTTCTCTGGGTTCAACGTGCTAGAAAGGTTCGCTACAGCTAATCCTAAATAAGAAGCTACCTTTTCTACTACTTCGCCTGCTAGTTCATCACCTTGTCCATGTGCTTCAAATACGTCTTTTGATGTGATACGTCCTTCTTCTGCTAACATAGAACGTAGAATACTTTCTTTATCAGTCTCTTGTATTTTTTGCATAGCAACACGCACAATACCTGTTGCAGATGCTACAGTTTCTAGGCAACCAGACTTCCCGCAATTACATGGGAAAGCATTCTCTGTAACGACTGTAATGTGTCCGATTTCACCAGCAGCACCGCTTACGCCGTGTACAATCTCTCCATTGGCAATTACACCGCCGCCAACACCAGTGCCAAGCGTCATACAAATTAAATCTTTTGCTCCTTCACCAGCACCTTTCCACATTTCACCAAGCGCTGCTAAGTTCGCATCATTATCAATCACAACAGGTAATCCTGTTTCTACTTCTAATAAATCTTTTAACGGATAGTTCTTCCATCCTAAGTTAACCGCTTCATAAATCATTCCAGACGCCACGTGTACAGGGCCAGGAGCTCCCATACCAATACCGATTAACTTACTTTTTAATTCGCCTAACTCTTCTAACTTTTTATCAATAGCTTTCGCTACATCAAGTGTAATATGTTTTCCTTGCTCATTTATATTCGTAGGGATTTCCCACTTATGTAAAATTTCACCGTATACATTAATAAATGCTAATTTAATCGTTGTACCACCAAGGTCAACACCAACTAACCATTTCTCTTCCATGTTACTTACCTACCTTTATCTAATTCTTATTTAGCTCTTTTTGAATTTCTTGCTTCAATAAAAATAAAGCTGTTTGATAGTCTTGTGAATCGATTAGCTGTGATTGATTTAATTCACGCAATTCATCTTGCATTAATTGTAAATCTGCAATTCGATCTCCCGTATAAATAATCGTACCAAATTTCTTTAGCAATTGCTGAATATCATATATAGATAACATTTCATCACCCTCTATGCTCACTTACTATAAAAAATTATAATAAGAAAACGTTCACATATTTTATTATAATCAAGAAGAAAAAGTCTCGTCAATTTTTATTTGTCTATACAAGCCCATTTTTAACCATTGTTCCTTTTTCTGTAATAATTTTTTCTATATTTTTATCAAACGGCTCTATTGGAATATGGTCTACCATTTGAAAACTATAAGCTAATGATAGCGTTTTCCCTTTATAATGCATGAGATAACGATCATAATAGCCACCACCATATCCAATCCGTTCTCCTCGCTCTGTATAAGCTACACCTGGTACAATTTGAAGGTCAATTTCATCTGCATTCACTTCTTCCGTAAGCGCTGGAATTGGCTCACGTAAATTCATATACACTGTTTCCAATTGATCAAAATTACTAATTTGCCTAAAGGACATTGTTCTTGTTTCTTTATTACACTTCGGAACAACAACTTTCTTTCCTTCTTCCCAAGCTTTTTCGATAATAGGATATGTATTCACTTCATTTTCCATTGAAAGAGTGATTCCAATTGTTTTAGCTTCAGCCCACTCTTTTTGTGCATACAACGAAAATGCAATTTGCTCTGATAAAGTTGTATACCGTTCTTTTGATAAAGAATTCATGTGCTCTATTATTTGTTTACGTAAACGTAGTTTCTCTTCTCTCACACATTTTCCCCCTCACAGTGATACTTTGCTCTACGATGATAGTGTATCACTTTTAAGAGAGGAATCGAATAAAAAAAGAAACAGTAGGAAAATATTCCTACTGCTTACTTTGTTTCACGGTGTAACGTAGACTTCTTGTCACGCTTGCAATACTTTTTAAGCTCGATACGCTCAGCGTTGTTACGTTTGTTTTTCTTTGAGATATAGTTACGATCTCCGCATTCTGTACATGCTAGAGTAATATTCACACGCATTCTTATTTCCCTCCAGTACTAATAACTTAAATCAGACTATACTATAATACCACTTTTAAAATAAAAATTCTACACCTTTTGATATTGTCTAATTTTTTCTATAAGATTTTTCATGTTTTCCCTTGCTATTACTGGGTTTCTAGCATGTGAATACACTAAAAATTTCGGTTGTTTTGTGTCAGAAACGATATAAGACCACTCTTTTTCGGTATATTTGAACTGTACTCCTTCAAATATGCCTTCTTCCTTCCTTTCGATATCAGCCAATAATTTCCTCATCACCTTCCCTTTTTCATTCCACGAACATACAACTTCATCACAAAGTAAATAAAGCGGCGGGGATTGCTCTACTATGCTGAGAAAGGTTTTTCCCTGCAATGCTATTAACTCGAATAATTTTCCAATTCGATATAAAATATCTCGCTTCCATCTCGCTTGAAACGATTTTTTTTCATCCTGCGTATAAAATAGAAGATAACATTCTCCTAATTTCAAAGACATTGGGTAAATATTTCCTGCCGATTCCAGTAATAAATCTGGAATATCAATCTCTTCAAAATCCGTCCCTTGGTAAATATTACTATGATTATCATATAACTCGAAATAATTTCCTTGCTCTGAAAACATAAGCGCCATATTTGCTTTACTTGATTTCATTAAAGCTTTCACATGATCCTTTTGTTCACCAGCATAAATCCACGTAACTGTGCATCCGAGTCTTTGCAAAAAGAGCATAAGCAAATGTTGTAACATATCATTTCTCTTATTAATAAGAAGATGGAACTTCTGTTTTTTTATTTTCTCAATATCAATACGCTCTAATACAGCCTCTATATAATTATGTAAAGAAACGTGTACTAGCTTATTCCGCCCCATTTCCTTCTCACATACGTAATAAAACGACTCAGACATATACACTTGTTCTATCGCTTTTTGCTGCTTATACGTTAACTGTGCCCCATCCTTACCATACAACTTTATAACAATCTCTTTTTCTTTTTCCGCTTGAATGAAAACCCCGCCCGCACATTGCAAATCTTGAATGCTGTACTGAAAAAGTGATTCGTTCATTTCTTTGCATTCCATCGTATGAATCCCAATACCATGAATTGCATGAAGAAAAAGATTTTTATAAGAAGTCGTTTCTATATGTTCTTGACTCCCGATTAATATACTTTCCCCTTTTGTAAAAAGAGATCCGTACGCCATCGCAACCTTTACAATAAATTGAGGCGTAATCTCCACATTACCTCTTCCTACAATGCGGCTTTTTTGCAACCATCCTGCACTCTTCTCACTTTCTTGAACACCAGCCGATCCTACTACCGAATGACTATCAATCGCCTTATATGGCCATAGTTTTCCCTTTTGCTTAATTACCGTACTTTTCCCTATATGACAATGGTCCGCTACAATGCTTTTTTGAAACAATGTAACATCATCTTCCACCATTGTATGTTCTCCTATTGTCGTTTCTAGTAACTCACAATATTTCCCAATGTGCACATTTGCAAAAATAATACTCTTTTGAAGATGAGAATAACTTGAAACAACACTATTTTTCCCGATAATAGAGTATGGCTCAATTACAGATCCAGCACCAATTCTTACTCCTTCACCAATAAAAGAAGGACCGTGAATTTTCGTTCCTTTTCCAATCGTTACCCCTTCTCCCATCCATACCATCGGTAATACTTCCGTATACGGGATAGGTACTTGCAATTTTTTCGTTAACAAATCAAATTGTGCTTGTCGATATTGATCAAATGTACCGATATCTAACCAGTAACCTTCTGACAAATATGCAAATAATGCGTTCTTATTTGCCAATAACGGAAACACATCTTGACTAAAATCAAAAAATTCTCGGGGCGGTATGTAAGAAAAAATTTCTGGCTCCATAATATATATACCTGTATTCACAATATTAGAGACTACTTCATTCCAACTCGGTTTTTCTATGTATCGTGTAACCTCTTGTTCTTTGTTCATTACAACTAAACCAAATGAGAGTGGATTTTCTACTTCCTTTACAAACATAGTTACCGTTCTTTTCTTTTGTTTATGAAACGTAATTCCTTCTGATAATTGAAAATCAGTTAACGCATCCCCACTTATGACAACAAACGGTTCATCCAAAAATTTTTCCGCTTGTTTAATACTCCCTGCAGTTCCAAGCGGTGGAGAGTCTTCAAAGTAGTACAAGTTAACGCCCCATTTGCTACCGTCACCAAAATATTGCTTAATAGCTGTACTCATATACTGAACAGTAATTGCAATCTCACGTATACCATGCTGACGCAATAATTCAATGTTGTATTCTAAAACTGGCTTTTCTAATAATGGCAACATCGGCTTTGGAGTATTACATGTTAATGGTCTAAGGCGTCGTCCTTTTCCTCCAGCTAAAATAACCCCCTTCATATACTTCAGCCTCCACTTATATAATGTTCAGTAACTTCATATACGATATGTATATTATCTACCCAGCATTAACTAGCAGTATAAAATAAAGTGAAACTTTAATCAGTGGAGGTTTTCTTCATCCCCTACTGATTATTAGCCTTGACCAATCGGGCCGACAGGCAGTAAAGTTCCCCTTATATACATTCACCTTTCAACAACTGAAGAAAGCGCTTACTATTAACTTTTAAAATATTACTTAATAAGCGAATAACATATACGCCCTATTTTTTCCATTATATTATGATACATCTTATCATCATAAACTAAAGGAAACAACGAGCTTTTTTTGTCATGTTTTGACTAAAAAAAGCAGGTGATGTTTCACCTGCTTTTTTCTTTATTCATTTAATAAGTAATGCTTTCCCTTTACTAAATAAAAAACATTTTCAGCAATATTTGTAATATGGTCTGCTACACGTTCGATATATCTCGCTACAAAGGATAATTGTGTAATTTGTGTAATTGCTTCTGGTTGTTCTGGAACTGCAGATATAAATTCACGAATCGCTTTCCCATATATTTCATCAACAGAATCGTCCATTTCGGCAATTTGCTTCGCAAAAGTTAAATTTTCTTGCTCATATGCATCTAGCGCTAACTGTAACATCTTATTTGCAATCGCAAACATCTCATCAAGATTGTGCAAACTAACAGACACGTCTTTTTCCCCGAGACGAATGGTTGATTTCGCAATATTAACAGCATGATCTGCAATCCGTTCTAAATCTGTCGCTGTTTTAATTGAAATGAAAATCCTTCTTAAATCACTCGCTACAGGTTGCTGCTTCGTAATGAGCATAAGCGCAAGATCATTTATTTCCTCTTCTAAATTATCCATACGATAATCACCATCTATTACCTCTAACGCTTTCTCTACATCCTTTTTATGAAGCCCTTCCATAGCAAGCAATAAAGCTTCTCTCGCTAGTTCACCAAGCTCAATCACCTTTTGCTGTAACGTTTTTAAATCACATTGAAATTGTTCTCGTACCATTGTTTCTTCCCCCTTAATATTATGTGCCACTATATATAACTCTCCTACCTAGCCTACTTATAATAAACCTTAAGATAGGAGAAGTATTACTTCTCCTATCTTAAGGTAAAAATAAGAAATACCCTCTGTTAAGAGGGTATTTGCTCTTAGCCTTGCTAGCGACATCAACCGAATCGGCCTGTAATATAATCTTCTGTACGCTTATCTGAAGGTGTCGTAAATAATTTATTTGTATCTGTATACTCCACAACTTCTCCACTTAAGAAGAAAGCAGTTTTATCTGAAATACGCGCAGCTTGTTGCATGTTATGCGTTACGATAACGATACTAAAATCTTTCTTTAACTCTTGAATTAATTCTTCTACTTTTAATGTTGAAATTGGATCTAGTGCTGATGTTGGCTCATCCATTAAAATAACGTCTGGTTCAATCGCTAAACAACGTGCAATACATAGACGCTGTTGCTGTCCACCAGATAAACCGTATGCATTATCATGCAAACGATCTTTTAACTCATCCCAAATCGCTGCTCCACGTAAACTTTTTTCAACAATTTCATCTAACGTTTTCTTGTCGCTAATCCCATGAATTTTCGGGCCATATGCTACATTTTCATAAATAGATTTTGGAAATGGATTTGGTTTTTGGAACACCATTCCTACATGTGTTCGTAATTCTTCAACTGGATATGATTTATCAAATATATTGCGCTCTCTATATTCAATTACGCCTGTAGTTCGCACGATTGGTACTAACTCTACCATACGATTTAATGTTTTTAAGTACGTTGATTTACCACAACCACTTGGCCCGATAATTGCTGTAACTTCATTCTCATGAATACTTAAGTTAATATCTTTTAAAGCATGGTCTTCTCCATACCATAAATTTAAGTTTTTCGTATCAAATACTACTTTCTTTGGCGCAGTCTCGATTTTCTCCTCGTTTTTCACCTGTACATTTACTACTGTTGCTACCATTTGAATTCCCCTTTCATCCATTTCCAACTTATTTTCGATTTCGTAACCATAGGACAACTATATTGATCAAGAGCAACAAACCTAACAAAACAATCATCCCAGCAGCTGCTACATACTGAAATTCTTCCTGTGGTCTACTCATCCAATTAAAAATTTGAATTGGTAAAACTGTAAATCTATCAAACATACTAAACGGAACATAATTTGCAAATGCAAGTGCCCCGATAACTAATAACGGTGCCGCTTCTCCAATCACTCTTGATATCGCTAACGTACAACCTGTTATAATTCCTGGGAACGCATATGGCAATACAACTTGATACATCGTTTGCCACTTCGTAGCACCTAACCCGTAAGAAGCTTCTAATAATGACCTCGGTACAGATCGTATCGCTTCTTGACTCGCTACAACAACTGTCGGTAAGACGAGTAAGCTCATCGTCAGTGCCGCTGCAATAATACTCTCACCTAAGTGAAGAGCGTATACAAAAATGGTTAAGCCGAGTAATCCAAATACGACGGAAGGTACTCCCGCTAACGTTTGATTATTAATTTCTATTGCCTTTTTAAATATAGATTCCTTCGCATATTGCTCTAAATAAAGAGCAGTTCCGACCCCAAATATAAAGGAGAGTGGTATAACAATACTCATAAATAATATTGTTCCTGACAAAGCTGCAGCAATCCCAGCTTCTTTCGGATTACGCGAAGCGAAGTTTGTAAAGAAATCTAACGAAAGGTAACTGACACCTTTTTCAAAAATTTGAAAAAGCAAAATAAGCAGGATTACTATTGAAAACAAAATTGCCATATAAAATAACAATTTGTAAATTCGATCTTTAAAAAAACGTGATGCCATATTTTCTTGTATTTTTTTATGATTCAACATGCGCATATTATGTCACCCTCCTAAAGCGGCGCATAATAAACTGCGAAATGATGTTCATTATAAAAGTAAACAAGAATAACGTTGCGCCTACAGCGTACATGCTGTAATAAGTAATTGTTCCATGCGGAGCATCACCTAAACTCACTTGCACAATATAAGCTGTTAACGTTTGAATAGAGTGTGTCGGATCGAGAGATACGTTCGGTGTGGACCCTGCTGCAATTACAACGATCATCGTTTCACCGATTGCTCTTGAAGCAGCTAATATAATCGCTGCCATAATCCCTGCGAAAGCTGAAGGAAACACGACTTGTTTTACCATCTCAAACCGAGTTGCTCCAAGTGCCAACGAAGCTTCTTTCGTTCCTTTTGCTACAGCTCTCATTGCATCTTCAGACAGAGATGCAATTGTAGGTATCATCATAAAGCCAATAACAATACCTGGACTAATCGCATTAAAAAACTGTAAATCAGGTATAATCCGTTGTAAAAGCGGTGTAACAACTGTTAATGCAAAAAAGCCATATACAATTGTCGGGATACCTGCTAATAGTTCTAACATCGGTTTTAATACTTTTCTTACACTGTTTGAAGCATATTCACTTAAAAATACGGCACACGCTAAACCGATAGGAACTGCTACGCACATAGCGATTGCTGTTACAAGTACCGTTCCACATATAAGTGGTAATATACCGAATTTAGGATTTTCAAAAAAAGGTAACCATTCTTTCTCTGTCAAAAAGGAGAGCAATGATATTTTTTTAAAAAACCTTATTGTTTCATTAGAAAGCGTAAAAATAATTCCAAGTGTCGTCGCAATAGACACGCTAGCAATTATTTTTAGTAATAATGGAACGATTCGATTGATTCGCTGCGTTTTTTTTCTATGTTTTGTATTTCTTTCAATCAAATGTTGTACAGAAAATGTAATTTGACTTTTGTCATTATAAGCCAAAGATGAAAACCCCTTTCCACCCTGACATTACCTTTTTATTTCTGTTAACATCCGCAGCTGTTCATTGTATTTTTCTTTTGGTAATTTTACATATCCAACCTCTTCAGCAAGATTACCAACATGCTGAATCATAAACTCAATATAATTTGCTACATTCATTTTATTTCGGATAGATGCATGATTCACATAAGCGAATAGCGACCTAGATAACGGCTTATACTCACCTGATTGGATGGTATCTTTCGTCGGAAGTACACCATTCACTTTTATTGCTCTCACCTTATCTCGATTGGCCATATAATAAGCATATCCTACAAAACCAATGGCATTTTTATCATTCATTACCCCTTGCATAATAACTTGATCATCTTCAGACAAAGAGACTTTTTTTACAATGCGACTTTTTTGTAAGATGACATTTTGAAAATAATCATACGTACCAGAGTCTACACCTGGCGCATAAAACTTTACCTGTTCACATGGCCATGATGAATGAATTTGTGACCATCGCTTTTCACTTTCATCTTCACTCCATAATAGACGTAACTCGTCTACCGTCATATTATCTACCCAAGTATTTTGACGGTTCACAACGATCGTAAGGCCGTCATAAGCGACTTCAAACGGTGTAAACTGAATGGAGTTTTTCTTCATTTCATTTTCTTCCACTTGTTTCATTACTCTCGAAGCATTATTTATATCTACTTCTCCTTTACTGAAACGATTAAATCCTCCTCCTGTCCCAGAAACACTGATGGAAATTTTCACGTTTGGATGCACCTTTGTATATTCCTCCGCTACTGCTTCTATAATAGGAAAAACCGTTGAGGATCCATCAACTCTCACTTCTCCCATTTCATTCACAGCAAATGCAGTAGACGTGCCAACATAAAAGAAACATGTCGACAGTATGAAAACTTTAATTGATGCACTTATCCATTTCACGTGTTCTTCCTCCTAGAAGTAACCGGAAATAACAGGATTACAGATATAAGAATACTGCTAAACTATTAATTCGGTTTTAATTGTTTGTAAAAGTTTTGTAAAGTTCCACAAGAATCAACATTAGGTAAATTATTAATCCGTAGCCACTGTTCATCTTCACTGAGGATTGGTCCATAACTTCCATAGTGAATGCATACGTATTATTTGCAAGGTCCCTTAAAATTCCGATATGATCTGCTTGTCCACTTTATTAAAACGTATGCATGAATCAAAAAAAAAGCACACTATCTTTTCAGATAGTGTGCTTTTTTTACAACTTTTTTATTCATCATCTTGCTTTTTATTTTTCTTATCTATTTCCTCTTGTGTAGCTTCGCCATTTTCTACCTTTTTCAAATCAAAGTACGCGTCCATAATGTCACGACTAATATATCCGTTAATACCTGATTTATCATCTACCCAAGGGACAACAACAGAAAATGCTACTTCAGGGTCTTCAAGTGGCGCATAACCTACTAATGTTAAGTTATATGTTTCTTTACGCTCACCGTTTGCTTTTCTACCAATCTCTTTATCTCCGCCATACACAGTTTGAGCTGTACCTGTTTTACCAGCAGCTTTATATGATGCGCCTGTAAAGTATTTCGCAGCTGTACCACCAGACTCATTAAATACTTGTCTAAATCCTTCCTGAACACGTTTAATTTGTGATTCAGGCATATCAATACGGTTTAGTACTTTTGGTTCCATTGAGTGAACGACTTTTCCAACTTCACCTTGTTTCGCTTCCGGTTGACGAATTTCTTTTACAACTTGCGGCTGCATACGGTAACCACCATTTGCAATTGTTGAAACATACTGTGCTAATTGAAGTGGTGTATATGTGTCATACTGTCCAATTGATAAATCTAATAAGAAACCAGGCTGATTTCCTCTACCTATTTGACCCGCAGATTCGTTTGGTAAATCGATACCTGTTTTTACACCAAGTCCAAACTGTCCAAAATAATAGCGCATCGTATCAAATGCTTTTTTTGGTACATCTAACGTACCACCTCTCACATATTGAACACCTGCGATATTCATCGCTGTTTTAAACATATATACGTTAGAAGACATTTTTAATGCTGTCAGATCATTAATAGATCCCATCGTCTTCCAAGAAGATTTTTTCGGCGTTCCTTTCAATACGATTGGTTCATCCAGTTGGTAGGAACCCGGTTGAATCGCTTTTGTTTGATATCCTGTAAGTACTGTCGCACCTTTTACAGTTGATCCCATCGGATAAGAACTTGTCATCGTTCCTAATGCGAAATCTTGCACTTTCGTTTCGCCATTTTCTTCTACTAACTGTTTCCCTGCCATAGATAAAACTTCACCATTTTTTGGATTCATCATTACAACGAATGCGCGATCTAAAAGAGGTTGTCCCCCTTTATATCTCAATAAATTTTTCGTGATAATTTCTTCTACACGCTTTTGTAATTCCATATCAATTGTTAAATTCAGATTGTTACCACTTTGCCCTTTTGATACATTAATCGTTTCTAAAATATTACCGTTTTTATCCGTAATATTTCTCACTTCCGCTTTATTACCATGCAAACTATCTTCATATTGCTGCTCAAGATAACTTTTCCCTACGCGGTCATTTCGATTATAATCACGAACAAGATAGTAATCTAGTCTTTCTCTAGGTAAACCTTCATCAGACGTTGACACGCCGCCAAGTACACTTCGGAATAAATCATCATAAATATACTTTCGATCCCAATCAACATTCGTATCTACACCTGGTAATGTTGCTAGATTTTCACTAATAATCGCATATTCTTGTTCTGTAGCATCCTTTTTAATGACTTGTGGCGTCATCGCATATCCACCGTCCATTTTGCTTTTAATCGCTAGCACTTCTAAATCTTTTGCGGATAATTGATTCACTTCTTCTTCTGTCACGCGATTTCGTTGACGCTCATCTAATTCTTTATCGTCAATTTTTTTATCTTTAAACTCTTGACGATCTTTTTTCGTAATTTTTTCTTGCGCTTCTTCTTTATGAATAGCAAGCCAATAATCTTTTTTATCGCGATCTGTTAATTTATCTGTCGGTACTTCAATCAAATCTGCTAATCTTTTCGCTGTTTCTAAGCGAGCCTCTGCAGTTGATCCTTTCATTTTTGTAAATGTAATCGTACGTACAGCTGCATTATCTACTACAGCTCGCCCATAACGGTCAAATATTTTCCCACGTGGTACAGGATTACTTATCGTCGAGTTTTCTTTCCTCTCCACTTCATTCTTATATTCCTCACCGCGAACAATTTGTACATAACCAAGCCTTACAATAACCGCGGAGAACATTAAAAACACGCAGAAAAACAGCACGTTTAACCGAAAAGGAACGTGAGTCTTTTTCTTTTGTTGTTTCTGCTTCTTGCCCATACAAACCCCCTCTACCAACAGCTATGTAATTTGAAAGGGACACCTTCATACAGGTGTCCTCACTGCTGTCTTACATCTTTTTCTATTCTAGCATAAAACAAACGATAAGTTAACCTTCTGGTTCTGTTTGATTCTGCGTGGTTCCTTGCGCTACGACACTTGTGTTCCCTGCATTTCCTTCATCATATTTGACATTTTTAACTGCAAAATAAATAAGAAAATGTCCAGCACCTAAAATACATAGTAAGACAGGTAAACTCTTTTCAGGCGGAAAGAATAATACAGCACATAAAAAACTTAAAACTGAACAAATTCTCCCGGCATTTAACCATAATTCTCGGACAACAACATACTCTACACGCCACTCTCTCGCATTTTTCGCTCTACCAATTACATCATATGTCATCGATCCATATGGAACGAGTAAAATAGGGTATGCAATCGCAATGCATGCTGCATAAATAAGTAATTTTGTGTATGTAACATTGAATATAACTAAAAATACAACAGCATATAAAATAATGCCTCCAAGTAAAATTGCTTTTTTTCGCCACTCTTTCTTTAACATACGGGCGACTAAATAGTAACATACAAATGATACAGCAGAATTTACTAAGCTATATTTCCCTAATGCAAGCTCACTATCGGTTGCTAAGTACACATATACTGAAATAACAAAAATGAATGTCCCCTCTCTCAATCCTTGGAAAAAATGAGCGCGTGTAATTCTCCCCCAATTTTTATCAATCCGTCGCTCTTTCAAAACTTGTGTAACCTCATAACGACCTTCACATTCTCTCTTAGATACAAAAAAGCTTAAAACGACAGCAATTGCAAATAACAATAACGAGAGAAAGAATATGACCGTATAACCACTCCACTTCTCCATACGTGAAATTGTGTATCCAGCTGCTATCGGTCCAATCATGCCAGAGAAGGATGTAAGAAGCCCAAGAAACCCATTAAAGAAATCTCTTGTTTCTGGTTCTGTAATCTCAAATGTTAATAAGTTAAACGCGAGCCAGTAAAAACCATATCCGACTCCTAAAAGAGCCCCCATTAATAAAATATAGTGAGAAGCGCTTTTCCCCGCTACTAAAACAACGATAAAAAAAATCGCTAACGTGCCTACGCCTATTCGTAACAAGATCGAGCGATCAATACGCTTCGCTAATTTCCCACCTATAAGAAATGTGAGGGGCTGCAATACAACGCTGGCCAAATTATACAAGCCGAGATTCACATAATTTTGTGTTTGTTTCCATAAATAAATGTTAACAAACGTATTCGATAAAGAAATTGCGAGCGTGTATAAACCTCCAATAAGGAGTAATAACACTAAATCCCGATTCACTTCAACGTCACCAATTATATGTTTCCACTTCATACACAACTCTCCTTTACTTCATGTTCTAGTCTTCCAAAGACAAGCTCAATTATGTAAAAGGAAAGCATAGAAAAAAGCTAGGAGCATTCTCCTAGCTTTTTCTATCGTTATTACAATTATTTTGCTTCTTGGTAACGTTTTTCAGCAGCGTTCCAATCTACAACGTTCCAGAATGCACCGATGTAGTCTGGACGACGGTTTTGATAATTTAAGTAGTAAGCATGTTCCCAAACATCTAAACCGATAACTGGAGTTTTACCTTCAGTTAGAGGAGAATCTTGGTTTGGCGTGCTTGTTACTTCTAACTCACCATTATTTACTACTAACCAAGCCCAACCAGAACCGAAGCGAGTTGCGCCAGCTTTTGCGAATTCTTCTTTGAATGCATCGAAGCTACCGAATTTCGCTTCAATTGCAGTTGCAAGTTCGCCTACTGGTTGTCCGCCGCCGTTTGGAGATAAGATTGTCCAGAAGAATGTGTGGTTAGCATGTCCGCCACCATTGTTACGTACTGCTGTACGGATTGCTTCTGGTACTTCGTTTAAGTTTGCAACTAATTCTTCTACGCTTTTGTCAGCTAATTCTGCATGACCTTCTAAAGCAGCGTTTAAGTTTGTGATGTACGTGTTATGGTGCTTTGTATGATGGATGTTCATTGTTTCTTTGTCAAAGTGAGGCTCTAAAGCATCATACGCATAAGGTAAATTTGGTAATTCGTGTTTTGCCATTGTTATATTCCTCCCAGTTTATGTATTGCCACTTAAGTGACATACAACTACATTCTACCCTAATTGCCATAGGGTGCAAACAAATAAATCACATTGTCTTGCTATCATTAAAGTAGCAAAATTCCCACTTCTTTTCAATTAAAATGCTCATATATTTGATAAAAAAAGCTCCCTTCTACAAGGAAGCTTCCTACTGACATAATAAACATGTGAAATGGATATGGACCCTGTAGGACTCGAACCTACGACCGGACGGTTATGAGCCGTCTGCTCTAACCAGCTGAGCTAAGGGTCCACAATTATGTATGTAATAATACATCAAATAAAGGAATTCCTATCGGATATCCCCTTTAAGAAATGTAAGATAAATTTACCATATAGAAAAGAAAACTGTCAATTGTATTTTTTTCATTTAAAAGAAGAAAATTAATAAAAAGAAATTCAGTTATCGCTACTATATGTAAATATAATATATCTTGAGATTCCCTAGATTCCTACGTTACAATGATTTTATACATACATAAAGGAAGTGAATCTATGTCCATATTTACCCAATTAGTCAAAAGCGTATATTCGCCTAAAGATATGGCGCTATTCCGTTTTCAAAAAATCGGAAAAACCATTTTGTATATTATGCTACTTTGTCTAATCACTACTATTCCAAGAACATTCTTTTACGGTAGCTTTATCCAAGATAGTGTTACTATGGTAAATCAAGCAATTGAAAAAGATTTACCTGATTTTAAAATCGAAAATGGTGAACTAAAAGCTGATATTGAACAACCTATTCAAAAAGAAGAGGGAGATGCTCTTTTCGTATTTGATCCAAATACAACAGATATCGAAAAGTATCAAAATAAAACTGGTTTATTTATTTTAAAAGATAAAGTAGTTTCTATAGGAAATGGCCAGACGCAAACATACTCCTACAATGATTTATTAGGGACATCTCTTGAGAAAAAAGATTTGCAAGATTTCATTTCTGTATTTGATAGTATTTATCCAATTTTATTAGCCGTTATCGGAGTGTTAGTATATCTATTCCAATTGTTCATTACTTTCTTAGGAATTACTTTACTTGCGTTTATCGGTTCTGCTATGAGTGGTCAACGTAAATTATCTTATAAGCAAGTATGGACGTTAACTGCCTACAGCTACACAATTCCAACCATCTTCTTTATGATTATGGATTTATTCAAAATCGTTGTACCTGGCTCAACATTCATTTATATCGCAGTTGTTTTAATTGTCCTATACTTAACAATTAAAGAAGTTCCAAAACCGAACGAAAAAAATGCCTAAATAGGCATTTTTTTTTTGGACAAGCATATATTCCTAGCAAAGGAGTGAAGAATATGAAGAGATTAGGTATATTCTTATTCGTGCTTGTTCTTGGTTATATATTTTATTACGATATAAAAATCGGCACTTTACCGATGTTAAGTTCATATAAAAAGACAAATGCGGCCGAAACGATAAAACAAGAAAGTACAAATACAAAACAAAAGAAAGAAAACAAAGCGGAAAAAGAAACAGATGTCACTTATAAAACAATTGAAGTCAAAACAGGTGATACGGTTCTTTCCATTACAGAAGCGATTAATAAGAAGAAAATTCCTTCTATCGAAAAAGTAATTGATGATTTTAAACAATTAAATAAAAATACACCTGCTACAAAAATACAACTTGGAAAGTCTTATAAATTCCCGTTATATCAATAAGCAATCACTTAATCCTTGTCAATTACATAAAGGCGCTGATACAATAGTAAAAGTGAAACCGAGCACTTCGGTTTCTATAGCCCTGTATCACGTATACTATCATTGATATAAGGGACTAAATAAGAAACTTCTTTTATAAGGAGAGCGATCTATTCGTGAATGAAATGACTCATCGTACAAAAACACGTCCAGTTAAAGTCGGTAATTTAACAATTGGCGGTAATAATGAATTAATTATACAAAGTATGACAACAACAAAAACACATGATGTTGAAGCAACAGTTGCTGAAATTAAACGTTTAGAAGAAGCTGGCTGCCAAGTCGTGCGTGTTGCTGTTCCAGACGAACGCGCAGCAAATGCTATTGCTGATATTAAAAAACAAATCAACATTCCACTTGTTGCTGATATTCATTTTGATTATCGCCTTGCTTTAAAAGCAATTGAAGGCGGCATTGATAAAGTACGTATCAATCCAGGTAACATTGGTCGTCGCCATAAAGTAGAAGCTGTTGTAAATGCAGCAAAAGAACGTGGTATTCCAATCCGTATCGGTGTAAACGCAGGTTCATTAGAGCGTCACATTTTAGAAAAGTACGGATACCCAACTGCAGATGGTATGGTTGAGAGCGCCCTGCATCACATTAAAATTTTAGAGGACTTAGATTTCCATGATATTATCGTATCTATGAAAGCCTCTGATGTTAACTTGGCAATTGAAGCATACGAAAAAGCTGCACGTGCTTTTGATTATCCACTACATTTAGGTATCACAGAATCTGGAACGTTATTTGCCGGAACTGTAAAAAGTGCCGCTGGTCTTGGAGCAATCTTAAGTAAAGGCATCGGAAATACACTACGTATTTCATTAAGTGCTGACCCAGTTGAAGAAGTAAAAGTTGCGCGTGAACTATTAAAGTCATTCGGCCTTGCATCTAATGCAGCAACACTTATTTCTTGTCCAACTTGCGGTCGTATTGAAATTGATTTAATTAGCATCGCTAACGAAGTGGAAGAGTACATTTCTACCCTACAAGTACCAATTAAGGTTGCAGTACTTGGCTGCGCCGTAAATGGTCCTGGGGAAGCTCGTGAAGCTGATATCGGTATTGCCGGCGCGCGCGGAGAAGGACTATTATTCCGCAAAGGGCAAGTCGTTCGTAAAGTACCAGAAGAAATAATGGTAGAAGAACTGAAAAAAGAAATCGACGTAATTGCTGCTGAAATGGCTGCTGAACGAGAAAAAGAAAAAGAAACACAAGAACAATAAAAAGAAGGTTGCCCACAACATTTGTGAGCAACCTTCTTTTCTACGTAAAAAAGCTCGTCAGTTATAGAACTAACGAGCTTTTACTTTGCACATTTTGGACAACGTCCGTATATTTCAAACTTATGACCTGTTACTTCATAACCATTAAAATCTTTATTCATAAAATCCATCGGGCAAGAAGTAATCTCTTTCGTCCCTCCGCAATCTAAACAAATAAAATGATGATGATGTTCCATAATAGAACATGTAAAACGAAAATGTTTTTCACCGTTTAATTCCGTTTGTTCTAAAACACCGATTTCAGCAAACACCGTTAAGTTACGATAAATCGTGTCAAAGCTAAGACCTGGATAATCATCCTTCATATGCTCTAAAACGTCCTTCGCTGTTAAATAACGATTGTGAGCTGCAAATAACCTGAGCATTTCTTCCCTTTTCCCAGTATGTTTGTATCCTTTATCTTTCATTAGGCGTAAAGCTTCTGTTAGATTCATATCTATCCCTACTTTATGCAGTTTTTTTCTTTTTCCATAAAATCGCACCAATTAAAATAAGAACCGCTATCATAACAATTGTACCACCTGGTGCTAAATCAAGTTGATACGAAGCAAACATTCCACCAATTACTGCAATTTCACCAAATAAAATGGAGAAGAAAATTGTTTGTTTAAATCCATTCGCAATACGAATACTTGCTGCAACTGGTAACGTCATTAATGATGATACGAGAAGAACCCCCACTACACGCATTGATACCGCAATGACAAGCGCAACCAATATAATGAAAATAAAGTGAATCCACTTTGCACTCAAACCGGTTGATACAGCGTATTCTTCATCAAACGATAGTAAAAATAACTCTTTGTATAATAAAGTAATCGTTACAATAACAACAATTGCTACAATGCCGATAATTATTAAATCCGTACTTGTTACAGCACTTACACTACCAAATAAATAACTAAATAAATCTGTGTTAAACCCATTTGCAAGTGAAATAAAAATAACGCCAATCCCCATTCCTGCTGAAAGAATAATTGGAATTGCTAATTCTTGATAATGTTTATATACAGTACGTAGTTTTTCAATAAGTAACGCCCCACCAATAGAAAAAATCATCCCCATATATAACGGATTTAAAAATCCCCCTGTGAAAATTGTTTTTTCTAGTAGTAAACTTGCAGCAATACCCGATAATGTCACGTGGCTTAATGCATCCGCAATAAGCGACATGCGGCGAATGACAACAAATACACCGATAAGCGGCGCAACAAGTCCTATTAAAATTCCTGCATATAAAGAGTTTCGTAAAAAGTCATATTGTAAAAAATCTTGTATCATTATATCCTCCCGTGATGCTCATGCTCGTGTTCTAAACGATGAACATGGTGTCCATATAAGACGGACATTTCTGCATCTTCTAACTCTCGGAACTTTTCTACATTTCCATGGAAATGTAAATGTTTGTTTAAGCATGCAACATGTGTTACTTTCTCGGTAACAGCTCCCATATCATGCGTAACGAGAATTAATGTGATTCCTAGCCTTTTGTTTAAATCCTCTAATATCTCATAAAAACTTTCTACATTCTTCACATCAATTCCAACAGTGGGCTCGTCCAAAATAAGTAATTCAGGATCACTAACGAGCGCACGAGCAATAAATACGCGCTGTTGTTGTCCACCAGAAAGTTCTCCAATATTACGCCCTTGAAACTCACTCATTCCTACATCAGCAATCGCTTTTTCTACCTTTTTCTTATCGTTTTTCGTAAAAAAGCGAAACAGCCCTTTTTTCGAAACGAGTCCCATTGACACAACTTCAAACACAGTTGCCGGAAAACCAGAATTAAAGCTATTTGCCTTTTGCGACACATAACCAACTTTGTTCCATTCTTTAAACTTCTTACTATCAACACCAAACAAACGAATGCTTCCCTGTTTTGGCTTTAAAACGCCTAATAAACATTTTAGCAAAGTGGATTTCCCTGAACCATTTGGCCCAACTAAACCTAAAAAAGCTCCCTTCGGAACTTGCAAATTTATATCTTCTAACACATTTCGATCTTCATATCGAAATGACAATCCTTCTATTTCTAATATATTGTTCATAGCATCTCACCTATTTTAATTCAGAATGATTCCGATTTATATCTATTTGAATTATAGTACAGCTTATTATAGTTGTAAACCAATCTGCCTAAAATATATCTACTTTTTCAAGAAACCTTACTATTATAACAAAAAGCAGAGAAAAATTCTCTGCTTTCAAAAGATATTATAATTAATTTTTTAGTGAATAGCCGATTTAAACTTACCACCATTTGTCTCTTGTGTACTCATAATCGTAACAAACGCATTCGCATCAATTTCATACACAATTGATTTTAACTTTGTCACTTCTAGACGTGTTACCACTGCATAAATAACTTCCTTTTCTTTATCCGTGTAACCGCCTTTCGCTACAAGCTTTGTAGTTCCACGACCAAGACGATGCAAAATCGCATTTGATACTTCCTCATATTGATCTGATACAATTAAAACAGCTTTCGTTTCATCTAAACCTTGAATGACTGTATCAATTGTTTTGAATGCAATGTAGTACGTCATAACAGAATACATCGCTTGTTCCACACCAAATACAAATGCTGCCCATGCAAAAATGAATAAGTTCACAAACATTACAAATTCGCCTACGGAGAAAGGTAATTTCTTCGTTAATAAAATACCCATAATTTCTGTTCCGTCCATTGATCCACCATGACGAATAACGAGCCCTACACCAAGACCTAAAATAAGACCACCAAACACTGTAGCTAAAATTGGCTCTGTTGTAAATGGCGGAACAGCATGTAACGTTGATTCAATAAACGCTAAAGCTACAATACCGAACGCCGAAGATAACATGAACGTTTTTCCAATTTGCTTATAACCCGAATACATAAATGGGATATTGAGAATAACGACCAAAGTAGAGAAACTTAACCACCAAATATTAGGAGTAAGATAATCTAATATAAGAGAAATACCAATAATTCCACCATCAATAATTTTATTTGGCATTAAAAATAATTCAATCGCTACCGCTGCGCATGCTGCTCCAAAAATAATCATAACTAAACGATACATAAGATGGATAACACTTTCTTTTCGATGTTGCTTCTGCTCCATAAGTCCTCCCTTATACTCTTTTTCTATAGTTTTGTCCTTATATTATAACATACGCTTCTTTTTCTCATGAAAAAAGAAGCTCTATATGAATATGTACAAGCTACGTACTCATATATTTCGATAGAAGAACGTGTGAAGGAGGATAACTCGATGAACCTCATTAAACAACTTGTAAATAAAAAATTAAATCATATTTCTACAAAGGAATTATTGAAATATAGTAAAGAATATGATGTTCCAATTACGACTGCACAAGCTGATCAAATTGTTGGACTTATGAAAGGAAAGAATATTAACATTTACGATAATGACGAACGACTAGCGCTCTTAAAACAAATAGCTCAAGTAACCTCGCCCGCTACTGCCCAACAAGTAAATACTTTATTTCAACAACTACTAAAATAAGGAGGGGATATTCCCCTCCTTATTGCTTATTGCGCTTTAATTTTCTCAAGAAGCCCTTCATCAAAAGTACCATTTTTCAGCATTTCGATTTCCAATTTATATGGCGGCTTCTTGTCCTTTTTATCTTCACCTACATATGGTGTTTCCAGAATTTTTGGTACGTGCATTAATTGCGGATGATGCACAATATGATGCAATGCTTTATAACCGATATGACCGAAACCGATATTTTCATGACGGTCCTTTCCTGCGCCGCGTACATTTTTACTATCATTAATATGAAGTACTTGTAAACGATCGATACCAACAATCTTATCAAATTCGTTTAATACACCGTCAAAGTCATTTACAATGTCATATCCTGCATCGTGCGTATGACACGTGTCAAAGCATACCGATAGTTTTTCATTATATGTTACACCATCAATAATTTTTGCAATTTCTTCAAAGCTACGGCCGCATTCTGTTCCTTTTCCTGCCATCGTTTCTAACGCAATGTTCACCGTCTGATCTGGCGTTAATACTTCATTCAGTCCTTTAATAATTTGTTGAATGCCAGCGTCTGCCCCTGCACCAACGTGCGCACCTGGGTGAAGAACGATTTGTTTTGCCACACCTAATGCTGATGTTCTTTCAATTTCCATACGAAGGAAATCTACACCTAATTGGAATGTTTCTGGCTTCGTCGTATTTCCAACATTAATAATATATGGCGCATGTACGATAATCTCTTCGATACCGTTTTGTTCCATATGTTTTCTTCCTGCTTCTATATTCAATTCTTCAATTGGTTTTCTTCTCGTATTTTGCGGTGCACCTGTATAAATCATAAACGTCGTTGCACCGTATGAAACAGCCTCTTCACTTGCTGCTAATAACATTTTCTTACCACTCATAGAAACATGAGATCCAATCTTTAACATACAATCACCTCTTCAATATACAATAGATATAATGATAGCATAATTTGTAGAAATATGTAGTGAATTGTTTGTTCACAAAAAACGCACTACATAAATTTATACGACTATTTAAACAGACTATACTCTTCATTTACATTATCTAGATGAAGCGAAACTTTAATCAATATTTTCTATCCATATTGATTACGGCTCTCACAAATAGCTGGATAAAAAAAGATAAGGGAAATCCCTTATCTTTTTTTATTGCTATATTTTCTTTTCACTTTGTCACGTTCTGTTGCAAGTTTACGTTTATAGTTTGGTTTTACTTTTTTCGGTTTTTTAACAACTTTCGTTGCCATAACATCAAGTTCATCATTTGGTTTTTTACGGCTCTTACGACGACGACGTTCACCTAAATCCGCCCACTCATCTCCGCGTAAATCTACATGTTTAAACTCGATATGACGTTGTTTTTCTAAACTATCTAACGCTTCTTCGTTTGCTGGATCATAAATCGTCACTGCAATACCTGAATAGCCTGCACGTGCTGTTCTTCCCACTCGGTGAACGAAGAAATCTAAATCTGATGGAAGTTCGTAGTTAATAACATGACTAATTCCTTCAATATCAATACCACGAGCTGCTAAATCAGTTGCAACAATATATTGGAATTCAAGGTCACGAATTTGTTTCATCATTTTTTTACGATCACGAGGTGATAAATCTCCGTGAATTCGTCCAACTTTTAAGCCGCGTTCCGTTAATCCGTCAGCAACTTGATCTGCCATTTTCTTCGTATTCGTGAAAACAACTGCTAAATACGGCTTAAATTGTAGCAACATTCTTTTCACTAAATCAATTTTGTTACGATGTTTAGAAGGCACTAAATAATGCTCGATATTTCCAGCCGCAACTTGTTTTGGATTGATATGAATATGCTCTGGATTCTCCATGTATTTCTTCAGAAACGGTTTTAGTTTTTGAGGAATTGTTGCAGAGAAAACTAACATTTGCAAGTTTTTAGGCATGCGTGCTGCAATCTTATCTACATCATGAATGAATCCCATATCAAGCATTAAGTCTGCTTCATCGACAATAATTGTATTTGCTTTATGAACAAACAGTGCTTGTTCTTCTACTAAGTCTTTAATACGTCCTGGTGTTCCAACTACAATATGAGGTTGTTTTTTCAACTTTTCAATTGATCGTTGTTTATCAGTTCCACCAATTAAACAACGTGCTGTAATCATTTGATCTTCCGCACAGAACTTTGTTAATTTCACGATTTCTTCGTAAATTTGTTGTGCTAACTCACGAGTAGGCGCTGTAATAACAAGTTGTACTTCTTCACGACCTGGGTTAATTCTGTTCAATGTAGGAAGTAAGTATGCATGTGTTTTCCCAGAACCTGTTTGGGATTGTCCAATTACACTTACACCTTTTTTCACGACCGGGAAAATTTTCTGTTGAATTCCTGTCGGCTCTGTAAAGCGTAGTTCACGAACTGCATCTATTAAAAATGGTTTAAAATCATACTGTGTAAAAGTTTGTTGTGTCATAAGTTACACCTTCTTTCTAAATTTCTACTGCGCGCACAAATCAGTCAAGTCTACATTATATCGAAATCTACAAGTAAAATCCATCTTTAGTTTAGGTTTTTACTTCAAAAACTAACCTTCTTCCCTCTTATTGCATATTGTATGTGTATATACCTAACTGAAGAAAGGAGGATTTCTCACATGTTTCCAAAATCCCCCATGAGGCAAATGTATCCGAATCCAGGGCAGCAACCTTATACACCATATCCAATTCCACAACTACCACCGATGGCACAAAAAAAGAAAGGATTTCTTGCTAAACTCTTTAAAAAACACGATCCAACCGAAGCTTTCATGCAAATGGTTCCGCCTTATCGACAAATGGAAGGACCGCCAATGATGCACCAGCAACCGCCACCTCAATATCGACAGCAATATCAGCAACAATACCAACACCAATACCCGCAACAATATCAACAGCAATATCAACCATACATGCAGCAACATCCCGAGCAAATGATCCCTCCTCAAATGTATGAATCAAACGACACGCGCGGCGGTGCAGCAAATACAGACACATCAAGTAGCGGCATCGGTAGTTTTTTTTCGAATTTAATTTCGAATCCAACTAATATGATAAATAATATCGAAAAAGTATCACAAGTCGTTCAATCTGTAAGCCCTGTCGTCGAACAGTACGGTCCCATTATGCGTAACCTACCAAGCATTGTTAAAATTCTAACCTCTGGAAAAAGTACGGAAGAAAATCCAACCGAAGATCAAACTGAAGACGTAACAGAAAAGGTTGAGGTAGCAACTCCACATCCTCCATCCAAAAAAAGAAAAAGAAAAAAAATGGTGATTGAGCCAGTCATAGAAAAAGAAGTACGAGAGGAGCCTGTTCAAAAAATAGCAACAAAACCAAAACTATATGTGTAACAATCCTTTGTTTTCTATCCACTCCTCCTTTATAATGTAAAAGACTATGCACAAAAGTATCCCTTGTTTAGAAGGAGAGGATTACTCGTATGAAAATTGTTAAAATTTCCCCTCGTGGTTATTGCTACGGTGTTGTGGACGCGATGGTTATTGCACGTAACGCCGCATTAGATACATCATTACCAAGACCTATTTATATTTTAGGTATGATTGTTCACAACAAACATGTAACAGATGCGTTCGAAGAAGATGGCATCATCACACTAGATGGTCCAAGTCGATTAGACATTTTAGATAAAATCGATTCTGGTACTGTTATTTTCACTGCACACGGTGTTTCTCCAGAAGTTAAACAACGTGCAAAAGAAAAAGGTTTAACAACAATCGATGCCACTTGCCCAGATGTTACAAAAACACATGACCTTATTGAAGCAAAGAAAGCTGAAGGTTACCATGTCATTTATATTGGCAAAAAAAATCATCCAGAACCAGAAGGCGCAGTTGGTATCGCACCTGACATCGTTCATCTTATCGAAAGAGCCGATGATTTAAAAACATTAGAAATTCCAACGGATAAAATTTTAGTTACAAATCAAACAACGATGAGTCAATGGGATGTTCAACATTTAATGGAGGACATTCAGAAGAAATTCCCAACAGCAGAGTTCCATAAGGAAATTTGTTTAGCAACTCAAGTTCGCCAAGAAGCGGTTGCCAAACAAGCTGATGTTGCAGACTTAACAATTGTTGTCGGTGACCCGAAAAGTAATAACTCAAACCGTTTAGCACAAGTATCGCAAGAAATCGCTGGTACGAAAGCATACCGCGTTGCGGACGTAAGTGAAATCAAATTAGAATGGCTACAAGGTGTCGAGAACGTAGCTGTTACAGCAGGCGCTTCTACTCCAACACCAATTACAAAAGAGGTTATCGCTTTCTTAGAGCAATATGACCCAATGAATCCTGCTACATGGGAAAGAGTTCGAAAAGTACCGTTACAAAAAATATTACCTCGTGTAAAAGTGAAAAAAGAACAATAATAAAAACCGTTGCCTATATGAGCAACGGTTTTTTATTTTTCTTATACAAATGTAAATGGATCTGTATGTAACTGCGAAGCATGAATATGTACATTCAGTTTCTTTGCATCTGCTTTTTCTTGTAATTGCTTTTGTACACCTTGCTTCATTACCTTTTCAACGTTATGTCCTGGGTCGACGATATTTAAACCGAGCATCATCGCATCATGGGCAACATGATAATACATGTCACCTGTTACATATACATCCGCACCTTTAAATTTAGCTTGATTGATGTATTTGTTACCATCGCCACCAAGTACAGCTACTTTGCGCACTTTATCATCTAATTTCCCAACAACTCGCGCACCCTTTACATCTAACGATTGCTTTACATGTTCCGCAAACTGTCCAAGTGTCATTTCTTCTTGTAAATACCCTATTTTTCCAAGCCCTAACGTTTCACCTTTGTTATCAAGTGGATACACATCATAGGCTACTTCTTCATATGGATGTGCTGTTACCATTGCTTTAATCACTTTTCGTTGTAATGAAGCTGGAATAATCGTTTCGATCCGCACTTCTTCTACGCGCTCTAACTGTCCAGTTTCCCCGATATAAGGATTTGTCCCCTCTTGAGGTACAAACGTACCTGTACCCTCGCTATTAAACGTACAGTGACTATAATTGCCGATATGACCAGCACCTGCGTCTCCTAATGCTTTTCGTACTTCTTCTGCATGAGTTTCAGGCACAAACACAACAATTTTTTTCATTTCTTCTGCATATGTCGGTGCCAAAACTTCTGTATTTTGCAATCCTAACGCCTCAGCAAGTAAATCATTTACCCCGCCCTTAGCAACATCCACATTTGTATGTGCGGCATAGATTGCAATATCATTTTTAATACACTTTTCAATAATTTTCCCATATGCCTTATCTGTATGAATCGCTTTTAGCGGGTTAAAAATTAAAGGATGATGCGCAATAATGACATTCGCTCCTAATTGAATTGCTTCATCCACAACTTCTTCCGTTACATCTAACGCAATTAATACGTGCTGCACGGGTTTATTAAGCGCTCCAATCTGCAAGCCAATCTTATCTCCTTCCATCGCCAAATGCTTCGGATACATACTTTCAAATAACGAAATAATTTCATGGCCATTTGGAATTTTACTCATGATAAAACCTCCCCTATCATTTTCATTTTCGCTTCTACTTCCGCACGCTTCGCTTTTGTTTCTTCAGAATCAGCCGCACGTTCTAACTGCTTTAAAATATTTTGGAAGTTTTTTAATTCTCCTTCCCACTTTTCAACGAAAGCTTCACTTTTTTCTTTCATTAAAAATGGTCCCATAAATAATTCAGCCTGTTTATTTTCAGAGTAAGGAACCGTGATATTTCCTCGCTCCCCTACTAAAATCTCGTAAATTTTCCCATCTTCTTTTACGATTTTTTCATGGATAAGCTCCCATCCATTCGCAATAAACCATTCACGAATGTGATGCGCTGCAATATTCGGCTGTAAGATTAAACGTGTTACACCTTCTAATTTTTCTTTACCACTTTCTAAAATATCACGAATTAACGCTCCGCCCATTCCGGCAACCGTAATTACATCTACTTCTCCTGGCGCGATAACAGCTAATCCATTCCCTTTACGCACATCTACTTTATCTTGTAAGCCACTTTCAGCTACAGTTGCCTGCGCAGAGCGAAATGGTCCATCTACAACCTCTCCAGCAACTGCTTTAGTAGCAATATTATTTATAATTGTATAACACGGTAAATACGCATGATCCGATCCAATATCGGCAACTGTAGATCCTACTGGTATTTCACGCACAACTTCTTCTAATCGTTTTGAAAGCTTTACTTCATTCATGTATTTCCATTACTCCTTCTCTTGTCAGTCTGTCTCCATGATAATGAATTTATAGTAGTTGTTGCAAGCCTATAACAACAATTCACTTCTCTATCATTCATCGTATTTTAGAAAATATAGAAAAACAAGCCTTTTGCTTAAGCAAAAGGCTTGTCATACGGAACTTTATTTTTTCTTCGATAACCAATCAGCTACTTTAGCGGCTTGATCAGCTGGAACTATATTCGGTGGCATATTTCCTTTTCCTTTCGAAAGAATTTCTTTAATTTCATCCTTTGAAAGTTTCCCACCAATTTTTTGTAAATTAGGTCCTACCGCCCCTTGTAACTGATCACCGTGGCAGCTCGTACAGCTTTGCTTCACAATATCCTCTGGCTTGGATGCTGTTTGTGCTGGCTTCCCGCCATTTTTTGCATCAGCTAACTCTTTAGATTTATTTAGCCCCTGAAATGAAAATACAAACATAACGATAATACCCAATGCTGCAATAAGAGCGAACGGAATCAGCGGATTACGTTTCATATCTCTTCTCCCCCCTCTATACCCCTAAATAGTTAGATGATTCAGTCATTTCCATTGTACTTGAAAACGCTCTATCAGAAAAGAGTAAACTACTAATCGTTAAAAATATTCCATAAATTCAGTTTATTGTTTTTTATTGTTATATCGCTTATTATTTCGATAATTATTAACGTTTCTCATCATATTTTTCACTTTTCTACATATATTTTTGTATAGAATAAACAAAATTAATCGAAAAATCGAAAAATGAGCATTTGCAAATCAAAAGACAATTCTGTAAAATAAATTACAAGAAATTGTAATCGTTGCTGACAGCTAAAGTTTAACAAAAATTAACAAAATAAAAAAGTTTACTTCACAAAAGTGAAGTAAACTTAAAGGTAGCCTATTCTAAGAAATCCTTAAGACGCTTACTACGGCTTGGATGTCTCAATTTACGAAGTGCTTTTGCTTCAATTTGACGGATACGTTCTCTCGTTACGCCGAATACTTTCCCAACTTCTTCAAGCGTACGAGTTCGTCCATCATCTAAACCAAAACGAAGACGTAGAACATTTTCTTCACGATCTGTTAGTGTATCTAACACATCTTCTAATTGTTCTTTTAGCAATTCATACGCTGCATGGTCCGCAGGCGATGTTGCTTCTTGGTCTTCAATGAAATCACCTAAATGGGAGTCATCTTCTTCACCAATCGGTGTTTCAAGAGAAACTGGCTCCTGTGCAATTTTCAAGATTTCACGTACTTTTTCTGGAGCAAGATCCATTTCTTCACCAATCTCTTCAGGAGATGGTTCACGTCCTAAATCTTGTAATAATTGACGTTGTACACGAATTAACTTATTAATCGTTTCAACCATATGAACTGGGATACGAATTGTTCTTGCTTGGTCTGCAATCGCACGTGTAATTGCTTGGCGAATCCACCAAGTTGCATACGTACTAAATTTGAAACCTTTACGATAATCGAACTTTTCAACCGCTTTAATTAGACCCATATTCCCTTCTTGGATTAAGTCTAAGAAAAGCATACCACGGCCCACGTAGCGCTTTGCAATACTTACTACAAGACGTAGGTTTGCTTCTGCAAGACGACGTTTCGCTTCTTCATCGCCTTCTTCAATACGCGTTGCAAGTCGAATTTCTTCTTCTGCAGATAGTAAATCTACACGACCAATTTCTTTTAAATACATACGAACAGGATCGTTGATTTTAACCCCTGGTGGTACACTTAAATCATTGAGGTCGAATTCTTCTTCCGATTTTGCTATTTGGCGATTATTAGGGCCTTCGTCGTTGTCATTGTCGCCAACTAAGTCAATCCCTTGTTCACCTAAATATTCATAGTATTCATCCATTTGATCGGATTCAATTTCAAATCCATTCATGCGTTCTGCAATCTCTTCATATGTAAGAACGCCACGTTTTTTTCCGAGCTCAGTGAGTTGTTCTTTCACTTGCTCAAGGGTCATTTCAGTTTCAATTTGTTTAGAACGAGCTGGTTTGTCAGCCATCTGTTCCCCTCCTTACGCGAGATACAAACATTCATTATACTAAAAATTTATCAAAAAAGCTATTTTCTCGCTTTTTGATTTTGTAAATATGCTACATAATATTTAGCAGCCTCTACAGGATCTGTTTTTTCCATTTGTTTTATCTTGAAGATGATTTCCATCTTTTCAAGTTTTTCTTGATGACGTCTAAGCGTCTCCAAATGGCCTTGTAACACTTCTTCTGTGTATTCTGGATTAATAAATTCATCCGTCGAAATATCAGTAATAATATTTTTCAACTTTTCATCAGAGAGCCAACTTAAAAATGTTCCGACTGAAGGTTCATTTCCCTTTTCATAATATGCGTATAGTTCATATAAAATCCCTTTATGTTCTTCTGTATGAAAATCTTCTATGTGGGATTCCATACGAACGGCCACTTCTGGACTTTGCAACATATGGTAAATAATTTCTCTTTCTGCCCTTTCAAAACCTGTTAACTTCGGTTTTGTTTGAACAATTTGAGACGGCTTAGAAACCTGCTTTACTTGTTTTTGCTGTACCTTTTGTTCTTTGCGATATTGGTGCAATTGATTCAAAAGTGTTTCCATTGAATACGAAAATTCTTGCGATAATGACTTCAAATATGATTCTGCCTGCATCGCATCCTGTAACAACGATAACTCTTTTAAAACACTTTTCACATACTCTTCTTTGCCCGACTCATCTTGCAAATTTTTCCCTAAACGCAAATAATTTATTTTAAAACCAACAAAACTTATACTTGATTTCACAAGATTTTCAAAAGCAGTTGTCCCATATTGTTGCACATATTCATCAGGATCAAGCTTATCTGGCAAGGATGTAACTTTCACTTGGCAACCAACTTGCAACAATAATTGCCCTGCTTTCATCGTCGCTTCTCGCCCTGCTTTATCACCATCATAGCAAAGAACAACAGTTTCAACGTTACGTCGCAGAAGTTTTGCTTGTTCTTCAGTTAAAGCTGTTCCCATTGTCGCAACAGCTTCTTCCACACCACTTTTTACCGCAGCTAGTACGTCAGCATACCCTTCAAAAAGGACCACTTGCCCACGTTTTCTAATAAACGGCCTCGCTTGGTGGAAGTTATACAACAATTTACTTTTGTGAAAAATTGGTGTTTCTGGGCTATTTAAATATTTCGGAGTGTCATCTCCTAATGCCCTTCCACTAAACGCTATCACTTTACCTTGTAACGTATAGATTGGAAACATAACTCTTCCACGGAAGCGATCATAATGACTACCATCCTTCTCGCTTCTTATGAGAAGACCAGCTTGTTCCATACTTGATAGCGATAAACCTCTTTTTTGTAAGATTTTCGTTGCTGCATCCCAAGCAGGTGACGCATAACCAATTTCAAACTTCTCAATCATCTCTTTTGTAATACCACGTTTTAACAAATACGAAAGTGCTTCATTTCCTTCTTCTGTATTTACTAATAAATGATGATAATACTTTTTCAAAAGTTCATGAGCCTGTTGCATGATGACAGTGTCATCAGATATGTCTTCTTGTTGTCCTTGCCCTGATGTATACTCTGCAACCGCAATTCCATTTCTTTCACCTAGCTTTTGAACAGCTTCGGTAAAAGCCAGTCCTTCCATTTTCATTAGAAAGGAAAATACATTTCCACCTTCTCCACATCCGAAGCAATGAAAAATTTGCTTGTCAGATGAAACAGAGAATGAAGGAGAATTCTCACCATGAAACGGACAAAGGCCGAAATAGTTACGTCCCTGTTTTCTAAGTTGAACGTATTCACCAATCACTTCGACAATATCGGATGATGTCCGAATTTGTTCAACAACTTCTTCAGGAATTCTGTTCCCCATAACTCCATCTCCGTGTCGTATTTTGTATTCGATATAAATTAAAAAATTCCTTTATAATTCGACAATATTTTTTCTAAACTTATTAGAAAATGTTGTCGATCACGTTATCAAGCGATTTTGCAGACCCTTTTCTGCGTAAATTCGCAGATACGTACCTACTATATAAAATTGTATCCATTTGCTCATCTATTACAAATGTACCTCATGGAGACAATACATATGCACTTTTTCATAAGAAGACTAGCAAGCATCATATCCTATGTGATCACGAGATCTGTTTTTTGCATGTTGATACATATAAAGAAATCAACTTTTGCTTATTCAGCATCTACATAGATCCAAATTCCCTCGCTGCTTCCTTAAACGATGAGCATACGATGTGACAAACAAAATTTTGACATGAAATTTCGTTCCAGCTCGCACAATTGTCAGCCTTCACAGTATATGCATCTGCATCAACTCATACCATATTGATGTTTTGCATATTTCTGTATTCTACATCCCTTCTGCGAATCCTTCCATAATGTGCGTTTTCTTGTATAGATTTTGTCGATTTAACGTAATTACATGTCATTTCTTAAATCCTATCCCTAGTTTATTCTGAAAAATTAAAGTCTAAACGTAAAATATAGGTTTTTATCACAATTTTTTATTATAATATATTTTCTTCAACTACGCTACATATCCCTTTATTTTTTCATCTTCTATTTCAGGATAGCGAAACCCTACCTTTAGCATAATAAAAAGACCGAAAAATATAAGCATAACCACTTCGCTATCATCTATTACGAAATCAGCAGGCACTGTGTTTCTCACGAGCGAAAAAAGCACATTCACCTTTGGTAAATGTGCTAAAACATTTTTTGGTTTTGCACTGCATTCACAATAATGTTAGCTGTTTCTTCAATCGCTTTGTTCGATACATCAATTACTTGACAATTTATTTTACTAACTACATTCTCAAAGTGATCAATCTCTTCTTTAATACGATTAATATTGGCATATGTTGCTCCATCACTTAGTCCAAGTGATTTCAATCGCTCTTTTCGAATATGATTTAACTTCTCTGGCGTAATTTTCAAACCAAAGCATTTTTCTTTAGCCACTTGATATAATTCTTCAGGCGGATCTACTTCTGGTACTAGTGGTACGTTGGCAACTTTCAAACGTTTGTTATGAGCTAAATATTGAGAAAGTGGTGTTTTTGATGTGCGCGAAATCCCAATTAACACGATATCTGCTTTTAAAATACCCCGTGCATCTCTACCATCATCATACTTCACAGCAAACTCAATCGCTTCAATCTTTTTAAAGTATTCTTCATCTAACCTACGAACAACACCAGGCTCATATCTAGGCACTTGCCCGGTAATTTCTTCAATTTGATCGATTAGAGGACCAATAATATCATATGCCTCTACACCTTCTTTTGCAGCCTCTGTCACTAAATATTGGCGCATGTCAGGCTTTACTAACGTAAAACAAATAAGTGCTTGATTGCTCTTAGCAATCGAAATCACTTCTTTTAATGTCCCTGTATCTTCTACATACGGCACACGTCTAATATCAGGAGCAAATGGGAATTGCCCCATTGCTGCTCGAACAACCAAATCAGCCGTTTCTCCTACAGAGTCAGATACGACATATACGATTTTATTATCCATTACATTACCTCACTTTAAACAAATTACACTTATTCGTTATTTACTAAGTTTACAAACGCACGTGTAATATTTGTTTTTGTAATTCGTCCAACCACTTCTAAACCTTGTTTCGTATCTTTTACAACTGGCATCGCATCAATCTGTCTTTCTATTAATTCCATCGCAATATCATATAAAGAATCTTCTCTACGACACATCGCAATGTTTGGCATCCTTGTCATGATAATATTAACCGGAAGTGAGGTTAAATCCTGCTTCCCTAAGCTAGCTCGTAATAAATCTTTACGAGATACAACGCCTACTAATAGAGTCGATTGATCTACAACGAATAATGTACCTACATCCTCTAAAAACATAGTACAAATCGCATCGTATACCGATACATTTTTATCAATTACAACCGGTCTAGATTGATAATCTTGTACTTTAATTTTCTTAACAGCTTCAGATAATAACTGCCCCCCAGTTTTACCCGTATAAAAATAACCTACGCGTGGACGTGCTTCTAAATAACCAGCCATCGTTAAAATTGCTAAGTCTGGTCTTAGCGTTGCACGTGTTAATCCCAATTGCGCAGCAATTGACTCCCCTGTAATAGGACCGTGATCTTTTACAATCTGAATGATATGTTCTTGCCGTTTATTCAGCTCTATGATAATCACCACCTTTAATGCACAACGAAAAAAGTTATACTATCTCTTAAATATTATATACTAAATATGCTATTCGAAAAAGAAAGGATGTAAAAAGGACCGTATACGGCCCCAAATTATATTTGAAACTTATCAAGTTGTTCTAAGAAACGTCTTGATTTCAAATAAATCCCGCAATATTCATCATAATATGTATTCAATACTAAACGCATTTGTTTTTTTGTGCTATCCTTCACTGATACATTGCCAAGTCTATGTAAATCGAAGTGGTAGAAAAGACGTAATAATTTATGAACGGCTTCCCCCACTGGTATACGATACTGATCTTGCTCAGCATGACGTGAGCACAGAAAACCGCCCTCCCTAACAGAGAAGGCGACAAAATCTGTTTCTTGATGACAAATCGCACATGTATCAAAGTACGGGCGCATCCCTAATACCGGAAGCATTTTCGTTTGATAAATTAATGATAATACTTCTGGATCAACACCCTCACACATATAATGCAACGTTTGATATAACATTTCAAATAAATATGGATTATGTTTTTTATCTTCTGTTGCTTTATCAGTTAACTCAACAATAAATGATGCATAAGCAGTTAAAAATATATCCTCGCGAATTTCTTTCATAGTTGAAATAATCTCGCCTTGTTGCAAAGTTCCAAGTCCAGATCCCATTTGAATAAGAAAATGACCATGTGTCATAAGTTGCGAAACAGATGCTAACCGGCTTTTTGGTTTTTTCGCTCCTCTTGCCATTGCACTTACCTTACCCAATTCTCTTGAGAATATTGTAACAATCTTGTTCGTTTCTCCGTAATCTGTCGTACGGATAACGATGCCCTCAACTTTTTGAAACATGTTCGTCACCATCCAAGGTTTGAACAAAACGGGTCAAGAAATTGGAGAGTCTAGATGCGCTAGCTCCTCTTCATGTTGATCCATCTCATCGTTTACGTCTTTTTCCATTTCTTTCAAAAGCAAATACGTCTCAATGCTTCCTGTTTTGGAGAAAAACTTCCAGGTAAAATCTAGCATAAGAATCCACCTTTCTCAATAAGCGTAGCCTATAAACCAATTTCCTTTGTTGTTATTAAATTGACCCATTTTGTCCATTTTCATGTGAGAAAAATTTTTCCTAATTTATCAAAACTCGTAAAAACCAATAATCAGCGGATGAACAAAACATCCGCTGATTACAGCTTTACTCTATTTTAATACTCGTCTTCGCGGAAACCAAGGTCACGAAGCTGAGACATTTTATTACGCCAATCTTTTTGCACTTTTACCCATACTTCTAAAAATACTTTAGAACCAAGTAATGCTTCAATATCAAAACGAGCTCGCTTACCGACTTCTTTTAACATCTTCCCTTGTTTTCCGATAATAATCCCTTTTTGCGACGGACGTTCCACAACAATCGTTGCATTAATATAAACTGCCCCGCCCTCACGTTTTTGAATTGCATCGATAACAACAGCTACAGAATGCGGCACTTCTTCACGTGTTAAATGTAGTACTTTCTCACGAATAAGCTCTGCAATAATAAATCTCTCCGGATGATCCGTTACTTGATTATCTGGGTAGTATTGTGGTCCTTCCGGTAAATACTTTTTAATTGTACCAATTAGGGCCTCTACGTTATTACCGTCTAATGCAGAAATTGGTACGATTTCTGCAAAGTCATGTAATTTGCGATATTGATCAATTAGCTCTAATAATTGTTCTGGGTGAACTTGGTCAATTTTATTAATAACTAAAAATACTGGTTGTTTCGTTTCTTTTAACTTCTCGATGATGAATTCTTCACCACGACCAAAGCCTTCAACAGCATTCACCATAAATAAAACGATATCAACTTCTTTTAATGTCGTTTGCGCCATCTTCACCATGAAGTCGCCTAGTTTATGTTTCGGTTTATGTATTCCTGGTGTATCAATAAAAATTACTTGTGAATCATTTTCTGTATATACACCTTGAATTTTATTACGAGTTGTTTGTGGCTTGTCACTCATAATAGCAATTTTTTGACCAATAATACGATTTAAAAATGTAGATTTCCCAACATTCGGTCTGCCAATAATAGAGACAAAACCTGATTTATAACCTTTTCTATTCATGTAAATCCTCCGCTAAAAATGCTCCTGGTAACAATTCCCCGACTGTTGTCTCTTGAACGTCACCATGTAAATTTGATAGGTATACTTTCGTATCCTGTTTACATAATTCTACCATAACTTGTCGACATGCTCCACAAGGAGGTACTGGACGCTTCGTATCCGCCACAATTGCGATAGCTACAAACTCTTTATCTCCTTCAGAAACCGCCTTAAATAAAGCTGTTCTTTCTGCACAGTTACATAAGCCATATGAAGCATTCTCAACATTACATCCACGATATACTTTTCCATCCTGCGTTAATAATGCTGCACCTACTTGAAATTTAGAATATGGTACGTACGCTTGTTTACGCGCTTCGATTGCTTCTTGAATTAATTGTTGACCATTCATATTCCCGCATCCTTCCTGTTCACAGCTGTGAATAGATACACTCTCTTATTAAAGGCCTTTACGGCACCTTCAAAGCTTAAGAAAAGCTTTGGAATGCAACTATACCACATACGGTAAAAAGATAATAGCACCAATTATAACGGCTATTATCGCGAACAATAAAACCGCTCCCGCCGCGACATCCTTTGCGACTTTCGCAAACGGATGTATATCGGTAGTCGCTAAATCTACTGTTTTTTCCACAGCCGTATTTACCATCTCTAAACTCATTACAATTCCTATTACAATAAGTAATACCATCCATTCTACTTTTGTAATATGGAAATAAAAGCCGCAGCATATAACAACAACTGCGGCTAAATAATGAATTTTCATATTTCGTTCATGACGAAGACAAAAGAATATACCGACTATAGCATACCCAAAACTATCTATAAGTTTTCCTTTTTTCATCGTCCTAATCCAAATGCTTCTAAAATTTCTTTTTGTCTTCCGAACATTTCTTTTTCATCCTCTTCTGTCATGTGGTCATAACCAAGTAAATGTAAAAAGCCATGTAACGCTAAAAAGCCAAGTTCACGATCAAAAGAATGTCCATACTCTTCAGCTTGTTCTTTCGCTCTCGGAATAGAAATAATAAGATCACCTAACATACGCGGCATCTCTACACCTACAATTTCCATTTCTCCTTCTCCCATTTCTTCCATAGCAAAAGAAATGACATCAGTAGGCTGATCCTTATCTCGGTAATCACGATTAATCTCGCGAATGCGTTCGTTATCTACAAATGTTACTGATAACTCTGCACCATCCTCTATTTTTTCCATTTGAGCTGCTTTTCCTAATATCTCACGAATTAAATTCACATACTCTTCTTTCACTTCTTCTGTTTCATCAATGAAATCAATTAATAAACTCATTCTTTCTCCTTATCTTCCGGTGGTTCCGGATATGTAATACGCGAATGGAAAATACCATTTAACGTTTCACATAACGTTTTTCCAACGATTTGTAGTTCCTTAAATGTCAAATCACATTCACTAAATTGCCCATCTTGCAGGCGATCTTTAATAATACTTTGTACTAAATTATTAATTTGATCTGGCGTTGGGTGATTCATAGAACGTACCGCTGCCTCAACACTATCCGCAATACCAACGATTGCCGATTCTTTAGAAGTTGCTTTTGATCCCGGATAACGGAACATCTCTTCTGTATATTTTTCTTTATCTTCTTTAATCGCCTTATAATAAAAATATTTCAGGAGCGTTGTACCATGGTGTTGTCCAGCAATATCGATAATTTCTTGCGGAATATGGTATTCTTCAAGCATCTTTACTCCATCGGTTACATGAGCAATGATAATATCTTTACTCGTCACAGGATCTAATTTATCATGCGGATTTTCAATTCCCATCTGGTTTTCAATAAAGAATTGTGGTTGTACTGTTTTTCCTACATCATGATAGTAAGCCCCTACACGCGCTAATACACCATTTGCTCCAACTGCTTCACAAGCCGCCTCAGAAAGATTTGCTACCATTACACTATGGTGATATGTCCCTGGCGCTTCTAATAAAATTCTACGCAACAGCGGATGATTCGGACTTGATAATTCCATAAGCTTCATACTTGATACAATTCCAAGTCCACTTTCTAAATATGGTAATATCCCCATAGCCAAAACGGATGAGATAATTCCTGAAAGGGAAGCCATTAATAATTGGGTACCAATTTCAAGAGGCGAAAAATTCCCATTACGTAATAATAATAACGCCGCCAAGACGACTACATTTAAGATTGAAACGAGTATACCAGCTTGTAAAATCATCGTACGACGATTTTTTTCTCTTAAGAAAATGCTCACTGATAATGAACTTAATAAAACATAAATGCCTACACTATAATTTAGTGTACTTGTTACTCCTTCATTAAACATAATACTTCCGCACACAGAAAAAATCATACTTGTTAAAAATACAAATCGATCGCCAATCATTAGTTTTACAAGTATCGTTCCCATCGCAACTGGGACAACATACGCAATTCCTGCATATTCAAGCTTTTGAAACAAACTAATAATTTTCATTAAAACAATCGTGATAGACAAAATTGTAATATACGCTAAAATGTACGGTTTGTCTTCTCTTTTCCGCTGTAAAAATACTTCAAACTGTTTATGCATAAAGTATAGTAACACACCAATGAGCACCGCTAATCCAACATAAGGCTGAAAACTATTACCTTTTTCTAATAAACCGACTAATTTCAACTGATTATACATATCACTTGAAATTGTTTCACCTTCTCTAACAATAACTTGTCCTTGAAGAATATAAACAGGTGGAACTAAATCTTCTTCTGCTTTCTTCTTCTCTTTCGTTACAGCCGGGTCATAGAAATAATTTGCTGTAATCGCATATGATCCTAGCGCATTCACAGCTTCTTTCAATCCGCTATTCACATTCAGGCTTTTCATTTCATTAACAAATCGCTCTTTCGCTGCCATTTCTTCGGACATTTTAATATTTCCACCCATGATAACGCTAACAGACGTTAAAGCCGCATTCTTTGCTAATTCTAATTGATCCGGTTCTGCATTAATAAAGTATAATAAATTCTCATCCGATAATTCCTTCGTTAAATTAGATGGCAACTTCTTCTTCAACTTTTCTAATTTATTCGCATCGGTCATCTTTTTTTGCTCTTCAGGTCCAGCAGCTTTCATCTCCTGAATTACTTCATTCACCTTAGCAAAAACATCATTTACAATATCTACTCTATTTTGTTTATATTCACTTCTATATGTATATTGATCCCCGACTTTTTGAGCGGCCTCTTGTTTTTTTCTTTCCGTTATAACCTTATCTTCAATTTTAATAGGAGAATGAATTGTTTTTTTCGCAATAGAATACATATCAACATCTAATTGCTCTGGTTTCACATTATTCATAAGTGCGAAAAACAGCACTGCTCCTAATAAAACGTAAGAAATCCAACTTAGTTTTTTCGAATGTTGTAAATTACGAAACCACTTAGAAATTTCTTGAGATCTTAACATGATTTCAATACCTTCTCCTCTCTAGAAATAAAGTGAAACTATTTATAGCTTTCATTTCTTCTAGCCAACGATACTTTTAGGTAACATTTTTATACACCAGTACCTATAGTTTATTTCTCTTATCTTTTATGATAGTAAAAAATATGCCGTTCGCCAACCTTAATACAAAAAGAAATGATCCTGACAAATAGGATCATTCCATTTTATCATATGCCTCAATAATACGTTGTACCAGTGGATGCCTTACAACGTCCGTTTGTTCTAACGTAATGAATGAAAGACCTGATACACCAGATAAAATGTTAGCGGCTAGCGTAAGCCCTGATTTTACCCCCTTTGGTAAGTCTACTTGTGAAGGGTCCCCCGTAATAACCATTTTAGAACTAAAACCTAATCTAGTTAAAAACATTTTTATTTGTGCACCCGTTGTATTTTGCGCTTCATCTAAAATAACAAATGAATCATCGAGCGTACGTCCTCTCATATAAGCAAGAGGCGCGATTTCAATTACACCTCTCTCCATCATACGCTGCGTATATTCTTGTCCAAGAATATCGTGCAGAGCATCATACAATGGACGTAAGTACGGATCTACCTTCTCTTTCAAATCACCTGGTAAAAATCCTAAACTTTCTCCAGCTTCTACAGCCGGTCTCGTTAAAATGATTTTCTTTACATACCCTTGCTTTAAAGCTCTTACAGCCATTACTACAGCTAAGTATGTTTTCCCAGTCCCGGCAGGTCCTATTCCAAATACAATATCATTTTTCTTCATTGCATGAATATATCTTCTTTGTCCCATCGTTTTTACACGAATGGATTTACCTTTTGCCGTTTTAAAGATTTCTTCTTCATATAACTCTTCAAATTGAGCAATTTTCCCTTGTTGTGCGAGCTGAATTGCATACGCAACATCTCTTTCTGTAATTGACACACCTTTTCGAATAACAACAAGTAGTTGTTGTAAGATTTTTTCTACGAGTGTCACAGTTTCAACTGCTCCAGATGCATGAACAGTTTCACCTCTAGTTACGATTGATACATTCAGTTCCCGTTCAATTACTTTCAAATGAGCATCATTGACTCCAAAAAGAGCGATTGCTTCGTTAGTATTTTCCAATTGTTGGTTCATTTCTACTAATTGTTCTGCCATTACTCAGTCTCCTTGAATATCGGATTCGGATATTGGTTGTGGCTCTGCAATATTTTCAATCACAGTATAATGCAAAGTGACTTTTAGTTGATCCGCCTCAACCTCTTTACTCAAAATCTTATCACTTACAATCATAGCATGTTCATCCAATTTTTTCTTTAGTTCTTTTTCGGCCATTTCTTTCGCTACTTTCATTGCCTGTTTTTCTGTATATTCTCGGTTCGCCTCTTCCTCTTCTCGCACTACATCTTTTTCATATGCAATCGGCAGTGTAAAACCAAATAATTTCACATCATGTTTTACACTTTCCGTACGAGAACGTTTATACTTATCATGCTGAAATCCCCATATTTTTATTTTTGTACTCCCAAATGTAAGGTAATGCTCATTATACGTATTACCAGTATATACTTGAAATTGCGTCTTGAGTGGTACATTCACCTCAGATGTGTACCACGTTTCTCCATATACAATACCTTTCGCCGAAACAATGGTTGGACTCTCCTCATTACCGTATATCCCTGATACGAGAAGCTGCCCTTTTTCTACATGATCATTTTTTAAAACGACTGGTTTTCCAACTTCAACAAATGTTTTTGTAACAATCGCTTCTTTTTTTGCCACTAAATTTTGCGGCCTTTGTTCTTTTTCTTTTTTCGGCTCATTTTTTTCAACAATTTTAAAATGGTACGTCGTTCCCCTTACTTCTAGTCCTGCCCAAGTAATCGCATTAATATTGTCCGTCAAATGACGTTGTACATCTTCTACACTAGGCATTTGGAATTGTAATTTTCCTTTTTTAATACCCATTTTGTCCAATTCTTTCATCAATATATATTCTGTTTCAGGTTTCGCTCCCGTAATTTCAATTTTCCAAACCATATTCGATAATGCAATCATACCAAAGAAGAAAATTAAAAAACCAATTAAGAATCCACTATTTTTAATTAAGCGCTTATTCCAAAATGGAAAACCGTAACGCCCAATAAAATATAGTTTACACTCATTTTTTCTATAAATCGGCTTTATTTTTTTCACATCTCGTAATAGCATACAAAAGACTAACGTTTCATCGGCGATTTTCTTAACGTCCCAAACTAATAATTTTCTACGCACACATTCGTTAACAAACCGCTCCGCTCCTCTACCTTCAATTCGTACCTTCACATATCCAAGCCACTTTATAAACCATTTATTTTTCATCTACTACCTTCACTACCTTTCCAAAAGTAGACACACTACTTTTCACTTTAATTAGCAAAATAGCTCGTACGAAAATGAAATAAAGAGTTTTATTTTCCATAAATAGCGGGATAAAGTGAGACTTTAATCAGCCCTCACCAATTGGACTTTAATGGATAGCCCGACCCCCACCTAACTTCTTTGCTTTCGCTGAATTTTGAGGCGGGGGCTTACTGCCCATTAAAGCGGGATAAACTTAAATAGTAGGGACAAATCATTAGAATAAAGAAGAAAAACTTCACATACGGAAGTTTCCCTTACTTCTCTTTCTGTTCGTCTTCTAAAAACGTCACTTGCTCAATTATCCCTTCAAGCAAAAGTTCTTCCGGAAGGATTGTTTTAATAACAAAGGACTGCCCCTTAATCAATAACTGACCATGTTTTAACAACAATCTTACTTCTTTATCTGAAAACACTAATAAACCTCGATGATTTTCTATATAGATATGCACTTGCCCAACAAGCGTGATCCGAGGTAGATCCATTAGCACATCCACTGGTAGGTCTATTTGCTTCGTTAACCAATTCTTCATTTGTTCTAATTTTTTCATCCCAAAAGACCCCCTCTCATCCCATATGTATGAAAAAAGAGCTTGTAATATCACGTCCAAACTGAAAAAAGCATAAAAAAACGTCTCATACGAAATGAGACGTTTTTTTATGCTAATAGCTGGATAACCAGCTTATTCACAAGCGATCCATCTGTTTTACCTTTTACTTTCGGCATAACAGCAGTCATCACCTTACCCATATCTGCTTTAGACGTCGCACCAACTTCAGAAATAACTTGCTTGATTATATCAACTAGCTCTTCTTCCGTTAATTGCTCCGGCAAATATGCGCTTAAAATCTGAATTTCACTTTGCAGTTTATTAACAAGGTCTTCACGACCAGCTTTTTTAAATTCAAGGAGGGAGTCCTTATGCTGTTTTACTTCACGAGCTAAAACTGTTAGTTCCTCTTCTTCAGTAAGAGTATGCTGTAGTTTAATACCTTCATTTTGTAAAGCAGCCTTAACCATACGAATGACGGTTAATTTTTCTTTTTGTTTATTCTTCATCGCTTGTTTCATATCATCGTTTAAACGACCGAGAAGACTCATAACTTACACCCTCTCTTAGAATTTACGCTTTCTTGCCGCTTCAGATTTCTTCTTACGTTTTACACTTGGTTTTTCATAAAACTCGCGCTTTCTTGCTTCAGCAAGTGTACCAGTTTTAGAAACCGATCTTTTAAAACGGCGAAGTGCATCCTCCAAAGACTCGTTTTTACGAACGACTGTTTTTGACATTCTCTTTCCCTCCCTCCGAAACATCACACTTACATACTAACTCCAGCATGCAAAAAGAAACACTTCTTCAGCATGTCTTTTACGATTATAATACATTTTATCACTTCAGGTCAACTATTTGACAGAATAAAAGAAGAATAGATGCTCTTCCTTTTTCAAAAACTATGCAGATAGCTGTTATCTTTTCCCCTGAAGGCAACTATATTTTTGTCATTATACCTTTTTTCATGCAGAAACGTACGGAAAAACTACTCATTTCGTACATTTTCAGTACTTAACTTCTCCACTAAAAAAGAAAGCATGCAAATCGTTTCCGTTTGCATGCTTTTTTATCCCGATTGGTGCGGGCTAATAATGAGCGGGGAATGAATCCCACGCTCATTAAAGTTTCACTTTATGCGCTTGCTGATTCCTTTTTCACATCATCTTCAAGGACACGAACAAATTGCGCTTCGTTATATGGATAACCAGCTTTTGTGATTTTTACTTTCACTAATTTACCGATTAATTCTTCTGATCCTTCAAATACAATTTTCAAGTAGTTATCTGTATAACCTACATATAGGCCTTCACGGTCGCCCTCTTTAAATTGTTCTTCTGGAATAATTTCAAGTACTTCTCCTTCAAACTGTGATGCATACTCTTTCGCTAATTGATTAGATAGTTCAATTAAACGGTGAACACGATCATTCTTCACATCTTCAGGAACTTGATCTTCCATACGCGCTGCAGGTGTTCCTGTACGTTTTGAGTACGGGAATACGTGCAACTCAGAGAAGCGATTCTCTTTAATGAAATTGTATGTTTCCATGAATTCTTCTTCTGTTTCACCTGGGAAACCAACGATTACGTCTGATGTAATCGCAAGACCTGGTAACGCTTCTTTCAAACGATCTAAGCGCTCCTGGAAAAATTCCATCGTATATTTACGACGCATACGCTTTAATACAGTATTAGATCCAGATTGCAACGGAATGTGTAAATGACGTACAACTACTTCAGACTTATCTAACACTTCAATTACTTCATCTGAAATCTGACTCGCTTCAATAGAAGAAATACGAAGACGTTTTAATCCGTCTACTTCCGCTTCCATATCACGAAGTAATCCAGCTAAGTTATAATCTTTAATATCTTCACCGTATCCACCTGTATGAATACCTGTTAATACGATTTCCTTATAGCCTGCATCTACTAATTGCTGCGCTTGTTTAATAACTTCTTTCCCATCGCGAGAACGCATTAAACCACGCGCCCAAGGAATAATACAGAATGTACAGAAGTTATTACAACCTTCTTGTATTTTTAAAGATGCACGTGTACGATCCGTGAAGTAAGGTACATCCAGTTCTTCGTATACACGTGTTTTCATAATGTTGCGGACAGCATTAATTGGCTGACGCTCTTTACGGAATTCTTCGATGTATCCTAACATCTTTTCACGATCTTGTGTACCAACTACAATATCTACACCTGGAATCGCCATAATTTCCGCTGGAGATGTTTGTGCATAACATCCCGTTACACAAATAACCGCATCTGGGTTTTGACGAACAGCACGTCTAATAACTTGACGACTTTTCTTATCTCCCGTATTTGTTACTGTACATGTATTGATAACATATACATCAGCTTTCTTTTCATATTCAGTTCTTTCATATCCACCTTGTTTAAACAATTGCCAAATGGCTTCTGTTTCATAGTGGTTTACTTTACAACCTAACGTATGGAACGCAACAGTTGACATTGATCATCACCCCATCAATTCAAAATGATACGAAGCAGCACTTAACGCGTATAACGGCGCCGTTTCTGTTCTTAAAATTCTTGGTCCTAAACTACATGGTACAAATTTATGTTCACGAAGCGCTGTAATCTCTTCCTCAGCTAAACCGCCTTCTGGGCCAAATACAATCAATAGCTTTTGACCTGGTTTCATCATCGTTAAAGCTTTCGCAAAATTAGATTTCTCGCCTTGTTTCGCTTCCTCTTCGTAAGCAACAAGGCAAACATCATACTCACCACTCATTGACAGCAATTGTTTAAACGATGCTGGGGTGTGTACTTCTGGAATTTCACTTCTATGTGATTGTTCCGCAGCTTCTTTCACAATTTTTCTTAAACGCTCAACTTTTTTATCAGCTTTTTTCGCATCCCATTTTACGATAGAGCGAGATGCTTGAAATGGTAAGAATGCAGCTGCCCCAAGCTCAGTTCCTTTTTGAAAAATTAACTCTAGCTTGTCTCCTTTCGGCAGTCCACTTGCAATCGTCACGAAAACAGGAAGTTCACTTGACGTCTCTACCCATTCTACAATAGCCGTATGAATAAATTCACTGGTAATTTCATCAATTGAACATACGGCTGTTTTTCCGTTTACACAGCAATAAATGTGATCACCAGCTGACATACGCATCACTCTTGCTATATGATGTACGTCATCACCTACAATGCGAATACTTGTCTCATTTACATATTTCTCTTCTACAAAATAACGTTGCATATAATCACCTTAGTAGAGTTTCGTTCCTTTCGTAAGCCAATACTTACGAAAAGAACGAAACGTTATCATTTTTCATATAACAAACGGCAAGTCCCTCACCTTATAGTGAGAGACTCCCCTTTTCATTATAAACTAAAATCTATATTACGCATTTCGTGCAATAATTGCTACCCAATCTTCCATTCGCAACACTTCTTCAATTGTAAATCCAGCTTTTTCTAGCGCTTCAGAAATTACTTTTTCCTTTGCAGCAATAATGCCCGATGTAATAAATAATCCGCCTGACTTCACAACTCTTGCTGCATCTTCAGGGAATAAAAGAATAATTTCTGCTAATAAGTTAGCTACGATTAAATCAACAGGACCTTCAATACCCTCTAAAAGACTATTTTGTCCAACAGTCACGATATCATCTGTTTTATTTAAACGTACATTCATTTCTGCACTTTCAACCGCAACCGGATCTAAATCATATGCTTGAACAGAAGACGCACCTAGTTTTGCTGCTGCAATACTCAGCACACCAGAACCTGTTCCTACATCAATGATTGTGTTACCTGGCTGTACTGTTTTTTCTAAAGCACGGATACACATCGTTGTTGTTGGATGAGTTCCTGTCCCAAACGCCATACCTGGATCTAATTCAATAATTTTTTCTTCCGGAGAAGATGGTGTATATTCTTCCCAAGTCGGTACAATTGTGAATGTATCAGAAATTTGTACTGGATGGTAATATTTTTTCCAAGCAGTAGCCCAATCTTCTTCATTGACTTCGTTAACGGTAATATTTCCAGTACCAATTTCGATGTCGTAAGATGGAAGCACATCAATAGATGATTTTACACCTGCAATTGTTTCATGTAAAGAATCCGTTTGCGGGAAATATGCTTTTATTAACACACCTTCTGCCGGATACTCATCTGGGTTCAATGCATAAATTTCACCATATTGTTGCTCGCGCTCTTTCGTCAACTCCGCTGGGTCCTCAATCGCAACTCCACTAGCACCAGCTTCATGTAAAATATGAGAGACAGCTTCTACTGCTTCTTCTGTTGTATGAATACTAATTTCTGACCATTTCACAATTTACCAACTCCATTTTTTATTTCCATTATTCCCCTTTGAAAGCACGTTTAAGCTTTCCGAATAAACTATCATCCTGCTCTTCTTGTCCTGCAAATTCACGCAATAAATCTTTTTGCTGTGAAGTTAATTTCGTCGGTACAACAACACGCACGACTACATATTGATCTCCTTGACCGTATCCACGTACGTTCGGAGCACCCTTTCCTTTTAGGCGGAATTCTGTTCCTGTTTGTGTTCCTGCTGGAATTTTCAGCTTCACTTTACCATGAACAGTAGGAACTTCTACTTCATCACCAAGTGCCATTTGCGCAAATGTTAATGGCATTTCGCAAATAATGTGATCTCCTTCGCGCTCAAAGAATTCATGATTTCTTACATGAACAACAACATATAAATCTCCTGCTGGGCCGCCATTTACGCCCGCTTCACCTTTTCCAGATACGCGGATTTGTTGACCATTATCGATACCTGCTGGAATTTTAACATTGATTTTTTTACGTTTACGAACTTTACCAGAACCGTGGCATGTCGTACATTTTTCTTTAATGATTTGCCCAGTTCCTGAACAATGACCGCAAGCTTGACGGTTTACGATACGACCAAATGGTGTATTTTGTTCTACACTTACTTGCCCTGATCCTGAGCAATGTTTACATGTTTCTTTTGAAGTTCCTGGTTTTGCCCCGCTACCTTTACAAGTATCACATGGATCTTCTACTGGAATCTCAACATTTAACTCTTTACCAAAAATAGCTTCTTCAAAATCTAAAGTGACTTGATATTGTAAGTCAGCACCTTGGCGCGGAGCATTTGGATCACGACGTCTGCCGCCACCGCCGCCAAAGAATGAACTAAAGATATCTTCAAAACCGAAGCCACCACCGAAGTCTCCTCCGCCGCCAAAGCCACCGAAGCCTTGATTAGCACCAGCATGACCAAATTGATCATATTGCGCACGCTTTTGATCGTCGCTTAATACTTCGTATGCTTCTTGTACTTCTTTAAACTTTTCAATTGCATTTTCTTCTTTACTTACGTCTGGATGGTATTTTTTAGCCAAACGACGATACGCTTTTTTTATTTCATCTTTTGAAGCACCCTTGCTAAGTCCAAGGACCTCATAATAATCTCGTTTACTCATAAATTTACAACCCCCGAATCTTTCACATAAACGTAATTTTAACACCGAAAGAAAGTGCTTTGCAACAAAGTTTCCTCACTTACAGTATGCAAAGTAAAAAACTTAAGACCCTCACACATTCCTTCTCATTCGTGAAAAAAGCCAAAGCCAAGGCACGCTTGACTTTGACTTTTTGTCATCTTACTTATTATGTTTAAAGTTGAATTACTTGTCTTCTTTTACTTCTTCAAACTCAGCGTCTACTACATTGTCTTTCTTCGCGCCAGCATCTTGTGCTCCTTGTGCACCTTCTGCTTGCCCTGCAGCTGCTTGAGCTTGCTCATATAGTTTAACAGTTAGTTGTTGTACGATTTCTTGTAAAGCGTCTTTTTTCGCACGGATTTCCTCAAGCTCGTTCTTCTCAATCGCAGCTTGTAATGCTTCTTTCGCTTCTGTTGCTTTTGCAACTTCAGCTGCATCTACTTTACCTTCTAAATCTTTTACAACTTTATCTGTTTGGAATACAAGTTGGTCAGCTTCGTTACGAAGTTCAACTTCTTCCTTACGTTTTTGGTCAGCGTCAGCGTTTGCTTCTGCTTCTTTTACCATACGATCTACTTCTTCATCAGAAAGACCTGAAGAAGATTGGATTGTAATAGCTTGTTCTTTGCTTGTTCCTAAATCTTTTGCACGTACGTTAACGATACCGTTCGCATCAATATCGAATGTTACTTCGATTTGTGGAATACCACGTGGTGCTGGTGGGATATCCGTTAATTGGAAACGTCCTAACGTTTTGTTGTCAGCTGACATTGGACGCTCACCTTGTAATACGTGAATGTCTACTGCTGGTTGGTTATCAGCAGCTGTTGAGAATACTTGTGATTTACTCGTTGGAATTGTAGTGTTACGCTCGATTAATTTCGTGAACACACCACCCATAGTTTCAATACCTAAAGAAAGTGGAGTTACATCTAATAATAGTACGCCTTCTACATCACCAGTAAGTACGCCACCTTGAACTGCAGCACCTAATGCTACAACTTCATCCGGGTTTACACCTTTATATGGTTCTTTACCAGTTTCACGTTTAATAGCTTCTTGTACAGCTGGGATACGAGTAGAACCACCTACAAGGATAACGCGATCTAATTCACTTGCAGATAGACCAGCATCTTTTAAAGCACGACGAGTTGGTTCTAATGTTCTTTCAACAAGGTTTGCTGAAAGCTCTTCGAATTTCGCTCTTGTTAATGTTAATTCTAAGTGTAATGGACCAGCAGCCCCAGCACTAATGAATGGCAATGAAATTTGTGTTTGTGTTACACCTGAAAGATCTTTTTTCGCTTTTTCAGCTGCATCTTTCAAACGTTGAAGTGCCATTTTATCTTGGCTTAAATCAATGTTATTTTCTTTTTTGAACTCAGCTACTAAGTGATCAATGATAACTTGGTCAAAGTCATCTCCACCAAGACGGTTGTCACCAGCAGTTGAAATAACTTCAAATGTTCCATCTGCTAACTCAAGGATAGATACGTCAAATGTACCGCCACCTAAGTCATATACTAAGATTTTTTGCTCTTCATCTTGTTTTTCTAAACCGTAAGCAAGCGCTGCTGCTGTTGGTTCGTTAATGATACGCTCAACTTCTAAACCAGCGATACGACCAGCATCTTTCGTTGCTTGACGCTCTGCATCGTTGAAGTATGCAGGTACTGTAATAACAGCTTTCGTTACTGTTTCACCTAAATATGCTTCAGCAGAAGCTTTTAAGTTTTGTAAAATGATTGCAGAAATTTCTTGAGGTGTATATTCTTTACCTTCAATTTCTACTTTGTAGTCTGTACCCATATGACGTTTAACAGACATGATTGTATTTGGGTTTGTAATTGCTTGACGCTTTGCTACTTCCCCAACTTGACGTTCTTCATTTTTGAAAGCTACAACAGAAGGTGTTGTACGGTTTCCTTCTGGATTTGGGATAACCTTTGGTTCTCCACCTTCCATAACAGCTACACAAGAGTTTGTTGTACCTAAGTCAATACCGATAATTTTACTCATGGCGAATCCTCCTACTTTTATGTAAATTATTGATTTACTTTTACCATCGATGGGCGAATTACACGGTCTTTTAATTTATAACCTTTTTGGAATTCTTCCACAACCGCATTTGATTCAAATTCGCTGTCTTCTACTTGCATAACAGCTTGGTGTTCATGAGGATCAAACTGTTTACCAACAGCTTCAATCGCTTCTACACCTTCTTTTGTCATCGCTTCTAACAATTGACGATATACCATTTCCATCCCTTGTAATAAGGACTTCATTTGCTCATCAGTTGCTTCCACTTGCATCGCTCTTTCAAAATTATCAAGAGCTGGCAAAATATCTGAAACAAGACTTTGTGCTCTATATTTTTCAGCAGCCTGTTTATCCATTTGAACACGACGCTTATAATTTTCAAAATCAGCTTGTAGACGTAGCATACGGCCTTCCGTTTCCGTCAGTTTCGCTTGCAATTCATCTACTTTTTCTTGTAAAAGAGCAGCCTCACTTTTTTCTTCAACAGTTTCTTCGCTGTCTTCAGATGTTACGGCTTCTTCAACTTGTGCTTCTTTTACTTCTTCTTTCACTTCTTCTACAACTTGTTCGTTACGCTCTTCCACAATTTTCACCTCCTTAAAAGGTATTAGGTATCATGCATAGCATGATTACCTAAGTATAGTTATATATTACACACAGTGATGTATTGCTTATCACTTGAGCGAATGTATTCTTCTTTATTCTTTATTTTTTTAGTCCATCTGTAATTTGCCTTGTAAATAACTGCAACAAACTAATTACACGAGAGTATTGCATTCTCGTTGGACCTAAAATTGCAATTGTTCCAAGTTGTTCTTCTCCAATCGAATATGTTGCAGAAATCAAACTACAATCTTCCATGGCTGTCGCAGAGTTTTCCCTACCAATTTTCACTTGAATACCAACTTGTTTATGACGCAAAATATCATAAAACTCAGCTTCGTTATCAATCATGGTAAGTAAAGATCTAACTTTTTGAATGTCATGAAACTCTGGTTGCGAAAGCATATTTGCCTTCCCTCCAAAGTATATCTTTTCCGATAACGGAACTTGAAATGTACCATCCAATATTTTTATTGCACTATCGTAATTATGAACATACCCACGCAATACCGTAACAATCTCCTTAAAGATTTTATTATGGAGTTCCGACATTGGTACGCCTGATAGCTTTTCATTTAAAATATTAACCATTTTTTCTAAATCTGATAAATCAACAGATTCCGGAACGGTAATCGTTTTGCTTTGTACATGCCCTGTATCCGTTACAATAATAGCGACTGCGGTTTGACGATCAAGCGGAACAATTTGTACGTTTTTAAGTTTATTTGTGCTTAACTTCGGTCCAAGAACAATGGCCGTATAATTTGTAAGCTCTGATAAAATTTGAGCCGATTGCTGTGCAATCTTTTCCGCTTCAAAAATTCTTTCAGCAAATAAATCTTTAATTTGTACAATTTCATCGTTCGGTAAATTTTGCGGCGCTAAAAGATGGTCTACATAAAATCGGTATCCTTTTTCAGAAGGAACACGTCCAGAAGAACTGTGCGTTTTCTCAATAAATCCTAGTTCTTCTAAATCAGCCATTTCATTTCGTATAGTAGCTGAACTAAACGTAATTTCATCTTTTTTAGCCAACGTTCTTGACCCAACAGGTTGCGCTGATCCAATAAAGTCATCAATAATTGTTTGTAAAATTAAGAGCTGACGTTCCGTAAGCATCTCATCATCACCTCTGTTAGCACTCTTTGTCTTCGAGTGCTAAATCTATTAATAACTTACCAAAATTGACATTCAATTGTCAACGGAAACGTCACGAAATAATGAAACTTTTTCACGTTAATGGAACATTTAATTAGTCAATCAAAAATGATTGGAATACTTCATTCCCTAATAATTTCCCTTTTCGCGTTAAACGAACATATCCATCGCTCTCTTCAAGCAATCCTTGTTCTTGGTTGTTTTGTAACTGCTTCGCGAAAACTTGATCCATTTCCATATTAAATTTCTTTTGAAACGCTATTTTAGATACACCTTTTGTTTTTCGGAGTCCTAAGAACAATTCTTCTTCCATTTTTTCTTTCTCCGTCACCACGTGAACATCTAAATACGGAAATCCGGTTTCATCGATTTTATTGAAATATTGCTTGAGCGGCCCTACATTTTGGATACGTTCTCCATTTACATAACTATGCGCTCCAGCTCCAAATCCATAATACTCTTCATTATTCCAGTATGTGAGATTATGTCTACTTTCATTATTACCTTTTGAAAAATTACTAATTTCATACTGGGTATAGCCATGTTTCTCCATTTCATCCATTACCATTTCGTACATTTTCGCTTCGTGGTCTTCACCTGGAAGTCTTAATTTCCCTTTATTCATTAAGTTATAAAATACTGTTTTCGGTTCCACAATTAATGAATATGCCGAGAAATGTTGTACACCAAGCGTAAAAGCAATGTCTAATGTTTCTTTTACATCTTCTATCGTCTGTCCTGGCAGAGCATAAATAATATCTACATTTATATTTTTAAAGCCTACTTCCTGCGCTTCTCTAATTGCTACAAACGCATCTTCTCTCGTATGCTTACGTCCAATTTTCTCAAGCAATTCATCTCGAAATGTTTGCACCCCAAAACTAATTCGGTTCACTCCACCTTCTAGCAATACATTTAATTTCTCTTTCGGCAAATCACCTGGATTCGCTTCAAATGTTAATTCACAATTCGGGGCAAACGGACGTAAACGACGATTTATAATATTTAATAATTTCTTTGTCTGTTCCATATTTAATGCTGTTGGAGTTCCCCCGCCAACAAAAATCGTTTTCATACTATCAAACGGTACCTTTTGAACTGTATTTATTATTTCTTTCTCTAAATACTCTAAATATTGATCGACCGGCTGGCGTTCAATAAACACTTTATTAAAATCACAATAGTGACAAATATGCTGACAAAACGGAATATGAATATATGCAGCTTGCACCAAAAATAACTCCTACCTTTCTAAAAAGAAAACCTCCACGCTCGGGAGGCTTCTTTTACTTCTCTAACGTATTACGAATTTGTTCCATTCGCATTTTTCCCCAATCATACATCATTTCAACGATTGGTAAAAGCGACATGCCTAATTCCGTCATATAATATTCCACTCGCGGTGGAATTTCTGGGTATACTGTTCGATCAACAATCCCATCTTCCATTAACTCTTTTAATTGGTTTGATAAAACTTTATGAGAAATGCTCGGAAATAATCGCTGTAATTCACTAAAACGATGAGGCCCTTCCACACCAAGATGCCACAATATCACAACTTTCCACTTTCCACTAATAATAGAAAGCGTCAATTCCTTTTCACAATTAAAATTGCCATTTTGTATTTTTTCTTGAATATCTTTTCGAATATTTTCGGACATTAACAAACTCCTAACTTTATATGAACTAAAAAGCTCTCTCACTATTGTAAATGAGAGCTACTCAGATGTCTAAAAAGTAATTATACGTAAAAAAGAAGCCGCATAAACGACTTCTTTTTTCATTCCAACTATTAGTTGTCATCCATTTTCAGTACAGCCATGAATGCTTCTTGCGGTACTTCTACAGAACCAACAGACTTCATACGTTTTTTACCTTCTTTTTGCTTATCAAGAAGTTTACGCTTACGAGAAATGTCACCACCGTAACATTTCGCAAGTACGTTTTTACGCATCGCTTTAATTGTAGAACGCGCTACAACTTTGTTTCCGATCGTCGCTTGAATTGGCACTTCGAACTGCTGTCTTGGAATTAATTCTTTTAATTTTTCTACGATTACTTTACCACGGTCATATGCTGAATCACGGTGTACGATAAATGATAGAGCATCGACTTGCTCAGAATTTAAAAGAATATCCATTTTCACAAGTTTAGATGGCTTGTAACCAATTAACTCATAATCAAATGATGCATATCCTTTCGTATTTGATTTCAACTGATCGAAGAAGTCATATACGATTTCTGATAATGGGATTTCATATGTCAAAGTAACACGCGTTTCATCTAAATATTGCATATCAATAAACGTTCCGCGTTTACCTTGGCAGATTTCCATTACAGCTCCAACATAGTCATTCGGAACCATAATTGCTGCTTTAACAAATGGCTCTTCAACACGATCAATTGTCTGTGGATCCGGCATATTAGACGGGTTATCGACAATCATGTCTTCACCATTCGTTAAGAATACTTTATAAATAACACTTGGCGCTGTTGTAATTAAATCAATTTTAAATTCACGTTCAATACGCTCTTGAATGATTTCCATATGAAGAAGTCCTAAGAATCCACAACGGAAACCAAATCCTAGCGCTTGAGATGTTTCTGGCTCAAACTCAAGAGCAGAATCGTTTAATTCTAATTTCTCTAGCGCATCACGTAAGTCGTTGTAACGTGCAGAGTCAATCGGGTACAGACCACAGAATACCATTGGATTTAATTTACGGTAACCAGGTAATGGCTCAGCTGCTGGACGTTTCGCATGTGTAATCGTATCACCAACGCGTGTGTCACCAACATTTTTAATCGATGCCGCTAAGAAACCTACATCACCTACTGTTAACTCATCACGTTGCGTAGTTTTCGGTGTAAACACACCTACTTCTGTTACTTCAAATTCTTTTCCAGTTGCCATCATACGTACTTTATCGCCAACTTTTACCGTTCCATTTACAACACGGATATACGCAATTACACCGCGGTATGGATCATATAAAGAGTCAAAGATCATACATTGTAACGGTTCTTCTGAATCACCTGTTGGTGCTGGCACTTTTTCAACGATTTGTTCTAAAATCTCTTCGATACCAATCCCAGCTTTTGCCGAAGCAAGTACAGCTTCTGATGCATCTAACCCAATTACATCTTCCACCTCTTGGCGTACACGCTCTGGGTCTGCACTTGGTAAATCGATTTTATTAATAACCGGTAAAATTTCTAAATTGTTATCAAGCGCTAAGTATACGTTCGCTAACGTTTGCGCTTCAATACCTTGCGCTGCATCTACTACAAGAATTGCACCTTCACAAGCCGCTAAACTACGAGATACTTCGTACGTAAAGTCGACGTGTCCTGGTGTATCAATTAGGTGAAGAATATATTCTTCGCCGTCTTTTGCTTTATAGTTTAATTGTACTGCGTTTAATTTAATTGTAATACCACGCTCACGCTCTAAATCCATAGAGTCAAGCAACTGAGCTTTCATTTCACGTTGTGTTAACGCGTTTGTTTTCTCTAAAATACGGTCTGCTAACGTTGACTTTCCGTGGTCAATATGAGCAATGATAGAGAAATTACGAATTTTGGACTGTCTTTTTGCTCTTTCTTCTTTGTTCATCTATGTTCTCAACTCCTAATAGTCTCGCCAATATACACTAGCACTGATTATATCAATAGAGCAGCAAAGATTCAATGAAAACTCGTGCTGCTTACAATACAAATCATTCTATTTATATCTTATGCGAACAAACCATAAGAGACAAACCTTTTTCAAATTAAAGAACGGCTGTCTTACAAACCTGTAAAACAACCGTCCTCCGTTTGACTCTTAACTAAAAATCCCTTTTACTTTCCCAACAACTATATCTGTTCCAAACTTTGTTATTTCATAGGCAACGCTTGCTATCGCCCTACCCATTCCTTCTACAATATTAAAACTTTTTAAGCTTTCTAATTGTTTTTGTTTTTCAGTAGCGGAAAACGAACCTTCCAAAGTTTCTGATTCAGTGGCCTCACCTTTTGTTCCTGTCATATGAGCGATTTGTTCATACGACATTTGCTGATAACCTTTCATACTTTTCAACCCATGATTTGCAAGTGCCACCCCTGCTATTACCATAAGTAAGCATATAGCCACACTACATATACATAAAAGCGAAAAGCGGCTTACATGATTATCGTCACTTCCCATCAATGTGTATATGCTCCTGTATTATCTTGGTCAATTTGATGATGCAGCGCTGCATTTAAACCACTTGCTATTACATTTGCCATATCCTCTATGAAAGCATCCACTTCTTTCGGAGTCACCATTAAATTATGACCAAGAGGAGATAACACTTCATAAATTAATTTTCTCTTCTCTTCATCTTCCAGTGTACCTACAGCACCTAAAAACATATTCCGGCTCTTTTCATCCGGCATATCCTCTTCTGTTAATTTTTTCTTTTCTCCAAATGTAAAACCAGCTGGCAACAAAGATCGGGAAGGTTTGTTTCCCTCTTTCATCTCTCGGCCAAAATGTTTCAAAATAAAATCAATTGTATCGCTTGTAATCGAAACGGCATCCACCACAGTCGGAACACCAATTGCGATAACAGGAATACCTAATGTTTCTTTACTGAGTTCCTTACGTTTATTCCCAACACCCGATCCAGGATGAATTCCTGTATCAGAAATTTGTATCGTACTATTTACCCTTTCAATAGAACGAGCAGCTAATGCATCAATTGCAATGACAAAGTCTGGCTTTGTCTTCTCAATGATTCCATAAATGACATCGCTCGTTTCAATTCCTGTAATCCCCATTACCCCGGGCCGAATTGCACTAACAGGCCTAAAGCCTTCTTCTACACTTTCAGGCTGCAATTGAAATAAATGTCTCGTTACCAATACATTTTCTACAACTATCGGTCCAAGCGCATCTGGTGTTACATTCCAATTCCCAAGACCAACAATTAAACAGCTCGCTTCTTTCGTAACGCCAACCTCTTCTAAGAAATACGAAAATTCTTTTGCAAAAATACGCTCTACTTTTTGTTGCAGCTCCGTATCTTGTTGACGTATACCTTGTACTTCAAGCGTTAAATAATTTCCAGGTTTTTTACCCATCGATTCCGAGGCAACTTCATCAATCGTTACTTTTGTAATGGTAATACCTTCTTCTTCCCTCTCTTTTACAACAACTCCTTGTATCCCTTGTTGCTCTTCTTGGCGCTCTTGCAGCATTTGATGTGCCTCTACAGCAAGGTCCGTTCTAACACTATATTTACTTAAATCTAGTGGTTCTTTCATCGTATCTCCTCCGTCATTCATAGTAAATATCGTTAGATTTCCCAAAGTTATATAAGGTCATTCTTTCCTTTACGTGAAATTTCATGGATATACTATTGCAATTCTCTTCACCGTTTGATAGAATATCACTTGTTCTATGTTAAGAATCGAGTCATTCGATTGCACCAGGGAGGTGAAAAGTATGGCAAACATCAAATCTGCTATCAAACGCGCTAAACTTAGCGAAGAGCGTCGTGCACATAACGCTTCTATCAAGTCTGACATGCGTTCTGCTGTTAAAACTGTAGAAGCTTTAGTTACTAATAACGATCTTGAAAATGCTAAAGAAGCTTTCAAAACTGCTTCTAAAAAACTTGACAAAGCAGCTCGTAAAGGTCTTATCCACCAAAACGCTGCAGCTCGTCAAAAATCTCGCTTAGCGAAACAAGTAAACGCGTAAGGCGTTTAAAAAACGATCCATTCGGATCGTTTTTTTATATACAAAAAAGTTCACGCTCTTAGCACGTGAACTTTTTTTGTTTCATCACATATGATTTAACCGCATTAAGAAAAACTCGAGCACAAGTTTTTTATCCATTTTTCCCGTTTTCATACTATAATCAGCTTCCGCTAATTCCATTATCACTTTTTTTAATGCTTCAAAAGAGAAAAACTTCGTTTGATTCATCGCTAATTTTACACGATATGGATGCACACCAATATGAGACGCGATTTGATTTTGGCCGTAACCACGCTGCTGTAACTCTTTCACTTGATGCAGTAAACGGAATTGACTTACTAATAACGCAAGCAATTTAATAGGTTCCTCCTGCTGCGTAAATAATCCATCCAAAATTTGCATCGCACCCGCGATATCTTTTTTCACCACTTTTTCTGTCAAAGCAAACACATTTTGTTCAACTGATTTTGGTACAAGCTCTGCAACGAGTTTTGGTGTAATCTCTCCGCCCATACCGACGTATAACGTTAACTTGTCCATTTCCTTCGCCAACATTGTTACATTACTTCCCACAAGCTCTAACAACAAACTAACAGCCGCATGATCAATATGCACATGTACTTCATCCGCCCGAGCAACAATCCACTTCTGAACATCCTGCACTTGCATTGCATTCGCTTCTACTACATCCGCTGTTTTCTTTAATAGTTTTGTAATTTTTTTTCGTTCATCCAGCTTTTCGTAAGGCGCAACAAAAACAAGAATAGAAAAGGGAGAAGGTTCCCCGATATATTCTTCTAAAATTTTTATATTTTGTTCCAATTTTTCTTTTTGTGAAGTTAAAAAGAGTGGTGATTTTATTAATAACACTTTACGTTCTCCGAAAAAAGGAAGTGTACGTGCATCTTCAACCACATCTTCTAAATACGCTTCTTCTAAATCATATGTAACAACATTAAACTCGCGATCTTCCTCTTCAAGCGCTTCTGTTGTAATAAGCTTTACCGTTTCATTTATAAAAAACGCTTCCGTTCCATACAGTAAATATAACGGAGCAAACTGCTTCTTTTTAATCTTTTTATGTATATCACTCATACTTTTTCCTACTCCCTAACTTGGCAATATATATTTATACTAATGCCCTAGCTTTTGTTTTACAAGTACAAAGGAACAGGCAATATAACCCGTCCCTTTATTTATATTAAACGCCACGCAATAAGCCCCGGGTTTCTTATTGGTGTGCGGTAATCACCTTCCCTTTATTATTCGCAATAAAAATTCGAGTATAAGTGCCAACTGTTAACATGCTTGGAAACAAAAATTCACATTACTTCATGATCTAAAAGTAGTAAAAACGCTCTATTTCTCCTCACATGGAAATTGTAGATTTTTTTCTGACAATATTTTATACTAAAGTGGAATGTTGGGGAGGGATTCTAAATGAATGATTTTGAACAAAACGTTCAAAGTAAACGCAATGACGCTATTGATTCAGGGGTAGGATTTATCGTCTCATTTGGTTTTTTCGCAACACTTTTCATCATTGCAACTGTTATTAAATTTATCGGTTCTTAAAGACTGCTGCTTACTGGCAGTCTTTTTTATCTATTATGTGTTTCATCATATGTGATTTTGCTGCGAAAGGTTCCGTTTTCCCCTTTAAAAACATAGGAGATAGCCCCTTGCTTATCCGTACGCCATATTTCAATCCCCCTCTTCTCAAAACGCTCTATAACGTCCTTATGAGGGTGCCCATACCTATTACGCTCACCGGCAGAAATAACGGCTATATTAGGCTGTACGACACTCAGAAAAGTTGTTGTAGATGACGTATTACTCCCATGATGAGCAACCTTTAAAACATCCGCTCGCAACTCTGGATACGTAGCTACTAAAAACTTCTCACCTTCTTCTTCTAAATCACCTGTAAACAACCACGTTAGTCCTCCTAATTTTGCCAACATTACAATTGAAGCGTTATTTTCACTGCTCTTCTTCCCTGTTGGCGCTAATACGAAAAATTCCGCTCCATTTATGCTCCAACTTTCTCCTTCTCTCACTTCTCTTATTTTCACTTCCTTTTCTAAAGCCTGTTTCTTTACGATTTTTTCTAATTCCGCATCTTGTTCCTTTCGGCCAAATACAACTTCTTTTACGGTTATATTTGATAACAACTCTTGTGCAGCACCTATATGGTCCGCATCTCCATGCGTTATAATTAATTTATCGATCTTTTTAATACCTTCCTTTTGTAAATAAGGAATCAAAATATCATTTCCGACAGAAAATTCATGCTTTTTACGTTGCCATTCTTCCTTGTTTGGACGAATTGTTCCACCAGTATCAATAAGGTAAATCTCTTGATCATACGGGAGGCGAATTAATATTGCATCTCCCTGTCCAACATCGAGAAAGGTAACACTCCCACTTTCTCGAAAATACGGATATACATAATGGCATGTACTAATAAAAAGAAATACACCCGCAGATATAAACAGAATCCCCTTCGTCATTCGCCTTTCCCAAACCATCAATATACTAATAATACTCACGCAATATAGGGCTACAAGAAGTATAGGTGTTTGTCCGAAATTAAGACGGGTAAATGGTAAGTTTTCGCAATAACTTAAAAAATCATTAGAAAGATTCAAACCTATTGATAATACATTCCCAAGCCTTTTTGCCAGAAACGGAATGATCGGTATACATATCAAAATAACAATACTGCACGGCAATACAACGAGAGATAAAAACGGAACGTATAGGATATTTAAGAAAATACTATATGGAGAAAAATAACCGAAGTGATATAACAAAATCGGAGTACTAACGAGCTGTGAAATAAGAGAAATATAAATAGAATTTCGAATTACTCCATTACCACTCTCTAGTAAAAGCGGGGCAGATAAAAGTAAAGCAAAACTACCGACGAAAGAAAACTGAAAACCAATATTAAACACGAGATATGGATCAAATATAAGCATACATATAGCTGTTATACTTAAAGCATCTAAGCTAGATAAACGAATAGAACACATAAAAGCAATTAACATGAAAACTCCTGTTATAGAAGCTCTTATAACAGATGGTGACGCTCCTGCTAAAATCATATATAGAGGAATGCAGAAGATAAGACATACTGTCGCTACCTCCCTTGTCACACCGCTTCTTAGCAAAATAAAATACACGATTACCATTAACAATACGATATGCGATCCTGAAATCGCCAACAAATGCACGAGACCGAATTGTTGATATTGCTCTTCAACTTCAAATGTCATTTGTTGTCTATCACCAAATACTAATGCATTCATAAAAGCACCTGATTGTTCTGGAAACATTTCTGTAACTTCTGAGATTGCTTGTTGCCTCAAAAGAAGAATCCACTGCACCAGTGACAACGATATTTTATGGCATTCAGAAATATATGTAGCGTCCAATATGAAATGAATATTTTGCTTATATAAATAATCACGATAATTAAAACCATGAAAATTCCGAGCTATTTGTGGTTCTTTCCTCTCACCTTCGAATACACATGATACTCCTGCATGTAATTGTCGCATTTGTTTCTTTTCCGAGGCTGATTTCATTTTGTAACTTAACTGCACTATATTTTTATTCTGATCTTCAACTTGAAATGAGAGGCGATCGCCGTTAATAAGAGGTGTAGTATGTATCACTCCTCTTGTAGCTTCATAGGACTCTCTCAGAGGCTTGTTTTGCCCTTGAACATACGCGGTGTACATAGCGCCACTAAAACACGCTATCATACAATAAAAGAAGGTTTTACGCGAAGTACGATATAAACAAAAGAAAACATATACAACGAGACAACAAGTTAGCAATACAACTGAAGAGGAGAAGGCAATTGCAATCCCTATTATAAATGAGATTGCAACATAGCCCCATTGTCCTTGCAACTCATACCCACTCCTTATAGCATCATTTTTGCTTTCGTGAATACATGCTGTAATTCTTCCATTGATAAGTTCTCTTTTTCTAAAGATGCAAATAGTTCTTTTAACTCCATATGACGTTTTTGATCCTCTAATGCTGCAATATCATATTCTAGCGGAACGTGTTTCACCGTTACATTCGCTTTTTCAAATAACTCTACGGCATACGGATGATTTTTATAATCCTGTGCATAATAAACTGCTGTAATACCACTTTGAATAATCGCCTTACAACATTGTAAACAAGGAAAATGCGTAACATAAATTTCCGCTTCCTCCGTTTTCACACCAAATTTTGCACATTGTAATAAAGCATTCATTTCTGCGTGAATTGTACGAACACAATGATTGTCAATAACGTAGCATCCATCATCTATACAATGTACACCACCTTTAATTGAACCATTATATCCACCAGCAATAATTCGTTTATCACGAACAATTGTCGCTCCTACTGCAAGCCTTGTACATGTACTACGTAAAGATAACAAATGGCTTTGCGTCATAAAATATTGATCCCATGAAATTCGTTCCATATTCTTCACCTACTTTTTTGTCTACTTGTAGTGTAGCGAATGAAGAAAAACTTCGTCAATCTTTTACGGAATAATAATTTGATCTTTTATTTTCTCCAAAGACTTCACACCAATCCCATCAATCTCTAACAAATCTTCTATTTTTTGAAACGGACCATGTTCCTCTCGATATTTCAAAATACTTTCTGCTTTCCGAGAACCAATACCTGTAATTTTTTCAAGTTGTTCTTTAGAAGCTGCATTTATTTGAACTTTTCCCTCTCCCTTTGAAACAGCAGCTACTTCTTGCACTTGTTCGTTTTTATTCGGTACGTAAAGAATCATTTGGTCTTGTACCATTTGTGCTAAATTTACCTTCATCCTATCTGCCTCAGGCAAAAAACCACCTGCTTTTTCAATAGCATCCTTGACCCGGTCCCCTTCTTTCATTTCATACACCCCCTCTTTAACAACAGCCCCTTTCATATCAATTACAATTATTTTTTTCTGCTGCTTTGTATCCGATATTTTCGGTTTACTTTTCTTCTCTATATCTTTCGCTTGAACATCCGTTGCAATAACTGATCGCTCTGTATGCTCATTCGTTTTCCAGAAAATAAGAAAAAGCACAGTTCCAATAATAGCAACTAATCCTAACCATTTCTTTGGAAAATCCCACATCATTTTTCACCTCTAATCATAAATTTATAACATCATTCATATTGTTTAGGAGAAAGCTGTTACGAAGGAGGGATGAAACATTGAACATAGGAATTATAGGGACAGGAAACATGGGGAATATACTAATCGATGCATTTTTAGAAACCCGTGCTGTCAAACCTTCGTGCCTTACGATCATTAATCGGACGCCCGCCAAAGCATATCATATAAAGGAAAAACACCCTTCTGTTCATATAGCCAAAACTATTGATGAGGTAATCGAACGATCGCATCTTATTTTTATTTGTGTAAAGCCGATAGATATATACCCAATCTTACAAAAATACGCCGAACATTTTTCTGATGAAAAGTGCTTAGTTTCTATCACAAGTCCAATATCTCCATCACAATTAGAGACACTTGTACCTTGCCATGTTGCTCGTATTATTCCGAGCATTACAAACCGCGCCCTATCCGGCGCATCACTATTTACATTTGGAATTAACTGCTCTGAAGAATGGCAACAAAAACTATTTCGCTTATTCAAAAACATTTCTACTCCCCTTGTAATAGAAGAAGATATAACGCGCGTTTCATCTGATATAGCAAGCTGCGGCCCTGCATTCTTTAGTTATTTATTACAATGTTTCATTAATGCTGCTGTAGATAAAACAAATATTACACATGAAGAAGCCACTACTTTAGTAAGTGAAATGGTCGTCGGAATGGGGAAACTACTCGAAAAAGGAATTTTCACATTGCCTACTTTACAAGAAAAAGTATGTGTGAAAGGCGGCGTTACAGGAGAAGGTATTCGGGTTTTAGAAGAACATGTTGGAGATATGTTTCATAAATTAATCGAGCGGACACACGAGAAATTTGATGAAGATTTAAAATGCGTTGATCAGCAATTCAATAAACACACATAATAAATACGTCATCGTCATTCCAAATCCTTTTTATAAATACTTAATTTTTCACATTACATTTTACTTAAACTAGCATTTTCACAATTCACGTATGTCATTTTCTTATTATCCTAGAACTAAAATTACAGCTTCTTCACAAAACAAAAGCAACCTTCTCGGTTGCTTTTGTTTTATCCGTTTTTCTTCGCCATGAAGAAAATACGCTCTGTTTGTTCTGTAACTTCAAGTCGCTCAAAGTCACCAGTTACACGAAGCACTGTAAAACCAGCTTCTTCAAGCCATTTCGTTAACTCTTCAACCGGATATGCACGTTGTACGTGACATTCGTCAAAACGATGGTACACATCTTCTTCTGGGTCTTGAACAAAGAATGTTAAATCATGTTCTACACTGTTTGAATCTTCACCAGGGAAGCAATTCCAAATAAGAGATATTTCTTCTCCATTCACTGTGTATGTTTCATTTTGAAATACATGATGTATTTTATATAAAGAATGTACATCAAATAAAAACAAACCATCTTGACGTAAATGATGAAACACTCTTCGGAATGTTTCTTGCACTCCATCTTCTTGCAATACATAGTTTAATGAATCACAAAAGATCGTTACACAGTCAAACTCACCTGGAACATCAAGCTCCCGCATATCTTGTTGGTAAAAAGGAATAAAATATCCTGCCTCGCCTAGTTTTTGCTGTGCGACTGCTAACATTTCTTCCGAAAGATCGACACCGATTACATCGTAACCCTTTTGTACAAGCGGAAGCGTTACATTACCAGTACCGCATGCTACATCAAGAATCTTCGCCTCTTTCATATCCGCTTGCTGCAAGCTTTCCTCTGTGAATTCCACCCATTTATCATAAGGGACATCATTCATTAGTTCATCGTACAGCAACGCAAATTGTTCGTAGTTCATTGGCCTAACTCTTCTGTAATATCTTCACGTGGCACATCGCCCCATAGACGCTCTAAATTATAGTGATTACGCTCATCTTTATGGAATACATGAGCAACTACATCTCCAAGATCAACTAATACCCAGCGAGCTTCGTCAAAACCTTCCATACGTTGTACGTCGATTTGGAACTCGTGTGCTTTCGCTTTAATTTCACGTGCAATTGCTTGCACTTGCTTATCTGAGTTACCGTGACAAATAATGAAATAATCTGCAATTGGTGAAATACCTTGCATATTTAGGACAACCATATCTTCTGCTCTCTTATCATCAGCTGCTTTTGCTGCTAATACTAATAAATCTTTATCTTTCATTTACTCATTTCCTCCTTGATAACTGCATTGTATGTTTGGAATGTTAATGGATAAATCGTTTGATCTTTTTCCATTAAAAATTGAATTGTTCTCTTTAGCGCAAATAATAAAGCTTGATCTATATCCGTATATGCGAGTTTACGAGCTTCCTCCACCCCTGGAAACTTTCGCCCAGGCTCAATGTAATCAGCTACATAAATTACTTTATCTAACATCGTCATTTTCTCATGACCACTTGTATGATATGTAATAGCTTGCAGGATTTCAGGATCTGTAATACCTACTTCTTTTTCTACTAAGTATGCCCCAACAGGTGCATGCCATAACTCTTTGTTATAACAAAGTAAATCTTTCGGCAAACCTTCACTTTTAATGATCTCTTCCATCTCTGAAATCGCTCTACACTTCGCATAATCATGGAATATAGCTGCAACTTCAGCCTTTTTTTCATCCACACCGTATAATTTAGCAAGTTCAATTGCCGTCTCCATTACACCAATTGTGTGTATATAACGTTTTTCATGCATTTGTTGTTTCACAATATGAAGTGCTTCCTCACGATTCATACAACCCATTCCTCTCGATATATACCTGTACTTTTTCAGGAAGTAAATATTTGCATGTTTTCTTCTCTTTATATCTCTCACGTAATAAAGATGAAGAAACTGCAAACTCCGGAATTTCCACAGTGGTGATAGGATAAGGTGTATGCAATGTATAACCCGGTCTTGCAACCCCAACAAACGTTACAAGATCAAGTAACGCTTCAATGTTATACCACTTCGGTAAATACTCAACCATATCTCCACCAATAATAAAGTGAAACTGCACATCCGGATGCTTCTTCGTTAATTGTAGCATAGTGTCATACGTATAAGATGGGCCCTTCCTGCTTAGCTCTTCTAAACAAATAGAAAAATGTTCCTCTTCCTCAGTCGCAAGTTCTAACATTTGTAAGCGACTTTCTACACTTGTAATATTCCGCCCTTGTTTATGCGGCGGAATTTGGTTCGGTAAGAACCATACTTCTTCTAAATTCAAAGCATGATATACTTCATTTGCAATGAGCAAATGTCCATAATGTGGCGGATCAAATGTACCGCCAATGATGCCAATTTTTCTCAAAAGAAACGCCCCTTCCTTTTACATACAGCAACTCTCTTCATTTCCATCCGAAGAGAGTTTACTGTTAATAAAAGTTCAATTGGTTTCGATCTCTACACCATTACTAGTGATAAAAATAACATATACTATTTTTATCGAGGAAGTTTAATTTGCTTGTTTTCTCTTGATTCTTTGTATAAAACAATTGTACTTCCAATTACTTGAACGATTTCCGCACGTGCACCTTTTGCAAGCTCTTCTGCAACTTCACGGCGATCGAATTCACAGTTTTGTAGCACACTTACTTTAAATAACTCACGAGCTTCTAAAGTATCTGCAATTTGTTTAATCATATTTTCATTTACTCCGCCTTTTCCTACTTGAAAAATTGGTGTTAAATGATGTGCTTGTGCACGTAAAAATCTTTTTTGTTTTCCTGTTAACATATATGTTAGCCTCCAAGCTTTCTTATAACTAATTGTTTCATTCGTTCAATATTCGGTACGCAACCTGTCCACATTTCAAATGCAAGCGCTCCTTGATAAACAAACATATCAATACCATTTTGAATGATTGCACCTTGCTCTTTCGCCTCACATAAAATTTTCGTTTCAAATGGATTATAAATTATATCTGATACAATCGTTCCCTTTTTCAACGAAGAAATTTGTAACGGCGTATGTTCGACACGTGGATGCATACCTATCGTTGTCGTCTGAATGATAATATCATAATTCTCTTGTTCTTCTGTTGCTTCCTCTAACGATAAAGCAACAGAATGAACAGTAGCCGTACATGCAGTAATAAGTTCTTTCGCCTTATCTACTGTACGATTCGCTACATCAATCTCTTTCACACCTACATCAGCAAGTGAAAAATAAATAGCTCGACTAGCACCACCTGCGCCAAGCAATAAAATACGTTTCTCTTGAAGTGGTTCACTACTAATTGACTGTAGCGCTTTGACAAAACCAATTCCATCTGTATTGTAGCCAATCAATTTCCCATCCTTATGAACCACCGTATTTACTGCACCAATTTGTTTTGCTAGCGGGTCAATCTCATCCAAATAATCCATAATCGCAACTTTGTGCGGAGTTGTTACATTAAATCCTGAAATACCTAACGCTTTTAAACCTCTTACTGCTTCCCCTAGCACTTCCTCTTTAACAAGAAAGGCATGATAATGGGCATCCATATTCAAGTGTTCAAATGCATCGTTATGCATAACGGGTGATAATGAATGTCCAATTGGATTTCCGATTACACCATATAATTGTTTCATAAATCCCTCTCCATATTAAATTAAAGATTTACGCAATGAAACACTTACTCCTTTTGGTACGTGTGCAACAATTTTTGCTCCCGGTTCGTTCACAGTAACCCATCCTAATCCAGAGAATACAACATCCGTTTTTGGTTCACGAATATTAAACTCGTATTTCACTAGCTCTGGCATATTTTCTAATTCTTCTGGTGTTGGCGGGCTTAGTAAATCCCCTGCATGATTTTTATACAATTCATCTGCTTTCTCAAGCTTTGTACGATGGATTGTTAAACGATTTGAGAAGTGACAAGTAAATGCGCGACGACCGCCACTTACGTAATCAAAACGTGCCAATCCGCTAAAGAACAATGTTTGTTCTTCATTTAATTGGAATACCATTGGCTTAATTTCTTTTGTTGGTGTAATAAGCTTTAAGCTTTGTTTTCCAACATAATGAGCCATTTGATGGTGGTTAATAATACCTGGCGTATCATATAAAGAAGATTCTTCGTCTAACGGGATATCAATTAAATCAAGCGTTGTTCCTGGGAAATGAGATGTTGTAATTACATTTTCAGTCTCATCACTAAATTCTTTAATCATACGATTAATGAATGTTGATTTCCCTACATTTGTACATCCAACAACGTAAACATCTTTTCCGCCGCGGTAATACTCAATCGCATCTGCCAGCTCAGCAATCCCTTGTCCTTTCGCTGCACTAATTAAAAAGACATCTTCTGGCTTTAATCCTAGCTGCTTTGCACTATAGCGCATCCAATGCTTTACTTTATCATGTTTTACTGACTTAGGAATTAAATCCGCTTTATTCCCAACAAGTAATACTTTATTATTTCCCACGAAACGATGTAAGCCAGGTAACCAGCTACCATTAAAATCGAAAATATCTACAATTTTAACTACTAACGCATCCGATTTTCCAATACCGTTTAGAATACGTAGGAAATCATCATCTGTTAATGAGACATCTTGAATTTCGTTATAATGTTTCAATCGAAAACAGCGTTGACAAATTACTTGTTCTTTTTCTAAAGATGAGGCAGGAGCATATCCTACTTCATTTTTATCTTCTGTTTGAATTTCTACACCGCAACCAATACATTTAATTGTTTCAGTCAAACTTTATTCCTCCCAGTTAATTAAACCTTTTTTCTTCATGTTTCTCATAATTCTTCGTTCAATTTTTCGATTAAAGCGCGTTACTAATCCGTCTGTTTGTGCTACTGGTACAACTAAAATTGTATGCAGTCCAACTCGGTTTCCACCTAACACATCTGTCAGTAACTGATCCCCAATTACTACAACTTCATCTGGTTGCAACTGCATCTCTCGTATCGCACGCTTAAACGCACGGACAAATGGCTTACGCGCACTATGAATAAATGGAATGCCTAATGGATCAGCAAAATCTTTCACTCGTTGCTCATTATTATTTGAAACGACCGTTACTTGAATGCCTTGCTCTTTCATTTTCAAAAACCATTCTTCAAGTTGTGGCGTTGCATTTGGACGATCCCATTCAATTAAAGTGTTATCTAAATCAGTAATAACACCTTTAATTCCACGTTTCTTCAAATCTTCTGGTTGAACATGATATACATTTTTCACATATTCATTTGGTAAAAATAGTTTCAATTTCTTTCACCTCTTTGAGGAGTTTTCATAAAAATTTTTCGACAACATATTTCGATATATGGCCTGTGGATAAAATTGTACACATTTTCCACATTAATAGTTCAGTTAATTTGGAATTTACTAACAATCTATACACATTTTATCCACCTAGGTATGTGGATAACCACCCGTTTGTGACTGTCATATTTTTTTGGTACATTAAATGCAACAACGAATCAATCCTTATATTATTAGGAGGTGACTCACCTTGAAAACAAAACATATGGAACAGTTATCTACTGAGTTACTCACTGAGTCTTATTATAAAGCAAAAGAACTAAAATTAAATCCCGACTTCATTTTACTTATAAAACAAGAAATTATTAGACGCTCATTAGAGGACAAGCTTGTCAAATCGTCTTGATTACATATAAAGAGGAATTTTAATTAACTAACTTGTAAAAAGAGCCATCCTGCGATGGCTCTCGAATAAACAAGTACTCCCATCTAGGGAATTTCATCATTACGCATCTTTGTCCATAAATCTTGCTTACAGTTATAAAATCTTTTTTACTTATGAGCCAATCGAGTAGCAATCTTTTCACCAAGGCGAAGCTCTTGTCCACTCTTCAATTCTTGCACTACTTCTATCATATCTTTTTCAAACAATAACACAACTGTTGAACCGAATGTAAAGTATGCCATTTCTTCACCTTTTTGAACAGTGTCTCTTTCATGCAGCAGCTCAATACTATTTACAAACATAGCTCCTACTTTTACAAGCGCCATATGTTCACCGTCACTATTCACTTCTGTAACGGAGCGATAGTTTTTTGACAATGGTTCTTTCCCGTATTCCATACCAGCTGCATTTACCGGATATGATTTTCTACCGAGTACAAATCTTTCAGTCACAGAACCAGAAAGCGGACTATGAATACGATGATAATGACTTGGGCTTAAATAAATAACCATATATGTACCACCTGCATATCGCTGTGCACGTTCTTCATTACCTAGCATATCCACAATCGAATAACGCTTGCCTTTAATATCAAATGTTTTTGTGTCCTCAATAGGACCGTGATCAGCAAAAACACCATCAACAGGACTAACGATACTCGATGCATCTGTATCAATACTACGCTTTCCTTCTTTTAGCTTACGTGTAAATAATTCATGCAATGTTCTATATTCCTTCAAACCCTTTTCCATCTCATCTTGATTAATTTGAAACACTTTCGCATACGATGGAATAATGATAGAGCTCAAACGAGATTGTGCAAATTTACGTAATATATAAGAAGTAAAACGACCATTTGTAAGTTCGATCATAAGTCGATATAATGTACGTCGCAAATTGCGGAACCTCCTAATCAGTCTATAACTTTAGCTTCCCCTTCTTTTCCTTCTATATCATATGTAAAATTAGTTCTTATTCCCACATATCATATAGAACCGCCATATTATACATGCAGAAAACTAAGTACGGTATCATTCTTAAATTGTTTAGCACCTTCTAATATTACAGATAGAATCCGTCATTTTCAACAGTGAACATGGATTTCTTCTGAACACAACTCTTTTTCTTTCCTTATTTCCAAAAAGAAAAGCAGCCCATTTTAAAATACAGCTGCTTGTAATGTACATTATTCTTTTGCTTTTTTCTCTTTCTCTGCTCTTACAAATTCATGGAACATTTTCATTAAAGCGCGCTTTTCAATTCTTGATACGTAGCTTCTGGAAATACCAAGTGCCTTCGCAATCTCTCGTTGCGTCTTCTCCTTATCAAGCCCCAGTCCAAAACGCTTCACGATTACTTCTTTCTCTCGTTCGTCTAAAATATCGATATACTCTTTAATCTTTTCTAACTCCATACTAAGCTGGATCATATCAATTACATCTTCAGACTCTGATTTTAATATATCAATAAGCGATATTTCATTCCCCTCTTTATCTTGCCCGATTGGATCATGAAGTGAAACGTCCTTTTTCGTTTTCTTTAATACACGTAAATGCATCAAAATTTCATTTTCAATACAGCGTGCTGCGTACGTCGCAAGTTTTGTACCTTTTCCTGCCGAATAGCTCTCGATTGCTTTAATGAGCCCGATTGTACCAATTGAAATTAAATCTTCTGCATCTTCCCCTGTATTTTCAAATTTTTTAACGATATGAGCTACAAGCCGTAAATTATGTTCAATTAACAGATTCCTCGCTTGAGCATCACCTTGCTCCATTAACTCTAAGTACTTTCTCTCATCGTCTGATGATAATGGCTGCGGAAACGCATTGTTCTTCACATAAGAAACAAAAACAAACACTTCTCGAACCATATATCCAATTGCGGCGAATAGACTCAAACCTTTCACCTCCGCCAAAATAGTGGTCTTTACTAAGTGTATGTGGGCATGAGGTTGTTTGTGTCTGTACAGTTTATTTATAAAACTCAACACTTCCAACATTTAAAATATTTTATTGTTATATTATAATTATATAAAATTGTTATTTATATATGAATATGCTATTAAAGGGGACACTATTCATGCTCACATTAGATCGATTATTAAATGTAACAATTTATTTAGGGGTATTTTTACTTTTCATTTCATTCATTACTTTTGTTATTAAGAGAGGGCCTGATTTATTATTTTTTCAATTTGGAATTTCCTTGTTTTTTGGAGCTCAAATTATAATTGGAATGAAATTTTTTCATAACTATGGTTTCTCCTTTCACTCAAAATTAGAACTACTTATCTTTATTTTCTATGTAATTGGATTTATTACATGTATACTATCGTTCTTTCACTTTCAAAATCCCTATCGAATTTTTTTATTAATTTGTAGTTTTTTATTTTTAACTGGATCCAATTATTACTTTAAAGAAACATTTAAGTTTAGTGAAAAAATTCCAAAGCAACATAAAACTTTTTTAAGTACACAAGAAGAAGACTCTTTCCCAAAAGAAGTCCGTAAATTTTCAGAGGATTACAACAACATAATAAGGAATGATTTTTATGAAATACCGATGATTCCTACTGAATTACAGATTACAAGCAAAAAAGATTCTTCCCATAGTACATCTTTCTTAGTTGAACTTCATAATATGGAGGATGAAATTACTGATGACTCTGTACAATTAACTCCATCAGACCGTTTTTATATACTGTTAAATACACAAAAAACAAAAATATCAAAAATAGTATATGAAGGGCGAGATTTTTTCACATTAACAGTCACACTAAAGGCTCTTAATTTACAGCAGGAACCAGAAATTCATAATATGTTTTTAGAAATAGATAAACGTAGAGCAATGAATCTTCTTGATTTCGAAATTAAAGCCCACTCTAAAGAATGGAAAGTAACATTTAAAAGTGATAGTTCTCCTTCCAACCTTCCTATCACATTTACATTTGAAAAACGAACAGGCAAATTATAAAAATAAAAAGAGTTATTTTCTTTGAAAAATAACTCTTTTTATTTTACTTGCTCCAAATTTTCTCCCCAGTATGCGCATCAATATAACGAATTTCTCGACTACCGTCGAAGAATTCTTTATAATTTTCACCCGTTATTTGTTTATACAGCAATTGATATACCGTTTCCTCTACATCATGATCTATAGACCATTCTAATTTAACTCGGATAGCATCTCTGTATATTTCTAACGCTTCTTCTTTCGTTACTTTTGGTGTTGTTTCGTATGTAAGTAATTCTTTTATAAATTTGCTAGACTCTCCAGAGTAGTGCATCACAGCACCGTTTTCCGTATTGATGTTAATCATAAATTGGTTATACTCTGCCGGAATATCATTTATATATACAGAAAAAATAAATCTTTCAATCCCATCTTCAGCTTCTTCACGTTCCTCCCAAAGACGCAGATATTGTGTGATATCTGGAATAACTTGTTCCAAAAATTGAAGTGCTTTTTTTAAACATTCCTCTCTAGGCAGTATTTGCTTTACTTCTTTATCATCTGTCAATTTTATAAAACCAGTTAATTCATTGGTTAATTTATCAATTGTAACGCTAACTAAATTATTATATTTCAGCATCGGTAAATGCTTTTTAAAGAATTCATTCATTAAATATGAATTCTTTTCTTCTTTCTGTTTTTGTAATTCCTCTTTCGGAACAAATTTCATCCTTATTTCATTATTATTTTCCGTCTCATCTACTTTTGCAAAACTTTCTTTATCCCAGTCAAATAATTCGAATATGTCATCTTGCCGGTTACCTTCTTCTATTTTTTCAACAACTACTGTTGGCGGTAATTTATAATGTTCTGGCCCATATAAATCTTTACCTGTACTTGCATCAATACATGCATGGCTAGGATCTGGTTCATATACAAGATGGTACCCTTTTACTTCTTCTCCATTTTCATACTCACATGAGGAGTGTGTTAAATCTACAAATGCAAGTCTCATATCTTGTCTAGCCTTCAAATTTTCTAAGACGACGTTCTCCTCAACAATATCACTTGGCCATAACGGTTTTTTCTCGATAGCTTTTTGTCCATTATAATGAAAATGCATCACATCACCTAATGGATGTACTAGCACAACACACCCCGTATTCGGCAATGGATAGCCATTCACTTCTTGCATATAATTTACTTTTTTCCAACCGCGCCAATCATCCTTAACAGTTACATATGTATAAAATTCATATCCTTCTTTTGTATATTTTCTTAAGAATGTATTTGCAACCTCTCTTGCTTTATTCTCTTCTATCGCTTCCTTACCGCTCGAAAAAGCTTTTTCATCCTCTATCCTAAAGTCAATTAAATTACCAGTATGTCTATTCAACGTAATCTGTATCGTTCTCTCCCCATCCGCTTTATGCTCCCACCATAATAGATGATATGGGTCATCCACACCTTCTTGATCATCTACAACAAGCCTATAATCATCTGGAATGTTAATAATATGAGCCACTTGCTCTTTTCTTTCTTTATCTTTTTGATTCATCATACCGCTCCCTTTATTACAATTTAAGGTGATTATAACAAACAAAAGAAATATAAAGTGAAACTTTAATCAGCCCTCACCAATCGGGATTTTACGGGCAGTAAGACCCCCACCTACCTTCTTTGCTTTCGCTGAATTTTGAGGTAAATGTCTTACTGCCCGGCAAATAGCGGGATAAACGAAAAAAGACTAGAGATATCTCTAGTCTTCTACTTCGTTTCACGATGTAACGTTACTCGCTTTAATCGTGGACAATATTTTTTTAGTTCGATACGCTCTGGATTGTTTCGTTTATTCTTTTTAGAAATATAATTACGATCACCGCACTCCGTACAAGCTAGTGTAATATTTACACGCATATGTAATTCTCCTTTCTTTTAAAGATCGCAAACTAAATCGTAATGATTACGATTTATATATTATATAACTTCATTCTATTTGTCAATTGCAAAATAAAAGGGATCTAAATAGAACCCTTTTATTTAAGTAATCTATACCTTGTATTAAAATGTCTCATATGTAACAAACTCACTAATTGGTTTTCTATATCCTCGTGGGCGAATTTTAGTAGTATCACTTTTTCCTATCGTAATCATTAAAACAGGTACTACATGCTCTGGCATATTCAATTCACCTTGTACTGCTTTCTCATCAAAACCGATCATTGGACACGTATCATATCCATAATACTTAGCTGCGTACATAAAAGTCATCGCACTTAGCGAAGCATTTCTAATCGCTTCCTCTTCCATGAAGCGTTCTCCTTTTCCTTCATATAACCCTTTCGTTTGCTTAATTGTATCTTCATACTCACATTCATCAATCATCTTTAAAACCTTCATACCGAAATAAATATTTTCGACATTTTGGTATGCTCTCTTGTCACCACAAACAAGTATTACCGCAGATGCACTCGATACTTTATATTGTCCGAAGGCTAACTCTTTTAATCTTTCTTTGCGCTCTTGATCACGAATTACAACATAATGTGTATGTTGCAAATTGTAACAAGATGGAGAAAGCTTTGTGAGCTCAAATATTTTTTTAAAGTCCTCATCTGGGATTTCTATTCCTTGTACAAATTTCATTGCAGAACGTCTAGCAATTGCTAATTCTTCAAAGTTCACCGTATAGCCTCCTTAATAACTATAAATTCAAATATACATTAATTTATACAAATGAATAAATCAAATAAAAACACTTTAAATTATCGAGAATAATGATGATTTGCAAAAAAAAGACAAAAAGCTGAAACAATTAGTTCATACGAAATTCACACGAATCTATTACTATAGAAACTGTACATAGTGAACTTATTAACAATCACGTTTATTTATATAAAATTTTATTTGAAAGGAGTTGAAAGTATGAAAACTAAATATCGTTTTATGATCTCATCATTTGCTGCTTGCGCCTACATGATTTGGTGTTTAGTATAATAACAACCTCACTTGTAAATAGGAAAAGGTGTGTATATAAATGGAATATAATCAATCAACAGTTAACTACTGGAAAGCTTTTGTACTACCATATACATTTGCTTTAGAAGAGTTAAAAACTAAATTTGAAATTATGAACCGGGAAGCCCAATTTTTAGAGGATTACAACCCGTTTGAACATATAAAAACAAGATTAAAACAACCTGAAAGTATTATTAAAAAACTTGAGCGTAAAAATTTATTACCGACAGTTGAAAATGCGCAAACGCATTTACAAGACATCATTGGCATTCGTATTACATGTTGCTTCGTAGAAGATATCTATCATTTGAAAGAAGTCATTCAAAAGCGTGAAGATATGGAAATCATAGAGGTAAAAGATTATATCGCTAATCCAAAACAAAATGGATATAAAAGTTTACACATGATTATTAAATATCCTTTATCACTGAATTCTGGTACAAAAGAAGTCTTTGCAGAAATTCAGTTACGTACGCTCGCAATGGACTTTTGGGCAAGTTTAGAACATAAACTTTATTATAAATATGAAGGGAAAATACCTGATTATTTAAAAGATGAACTACATGATGCCGCAATGAAAGCTGAGGATCTTGATAATAAAATGGCAACCATTCGCCAAGATATTGATGATATCGAAGCATGCTCAGATCAAATTATGTTACCACTATAAAAAAAGGTTCTCGCCAATGAGAACCTTTTTGCGCTATTTACGGAAAATTTCACTTTATTTCTTCTCTATCGTGCGAACCTCTTCAATTTTCCAGCCATCCTCTTCTTTTCCAAGTGCATACTGTACTTTTTTCTGAAGAGTGATTTCTCCATCTATTTCCTTTTCTTTTGTTTCAACAACAACATACCCTGCTTTACTAGCTTTTATGTCTATATGTTCCAATTCAATTTTCTTATTTCCCTTTTGAAAAGCTGCTTCTTTTTGCGTTTTTAAGTCTTCGGCACTAGGCATCTTCTTTGAAAATAATTCTATATGTTCAGCAAGATTTTTTTCATTTGTTGTCCTTACAAATTTATCCATAACATCTTGAATCGATTTCTCTTCTTCTTTCGTTATTTGTACCTTTTCCTCAGCTTTTGTAGTAGTAGCTTTTTGTTCTATCTGATTCTCTTTGGATTGACATCCAACTAGCAATAATACACCTATTAGAAAGGGTCCTATCCCCCTGAAAAAAGCTCTCATCTTCCCATCTCCTAAAAAGAAAAGTGAGGCATTTCGCCTCACTTTCGTTTATAATTAGCGTCTTCCTTTATTCGGGTCGCCACCGCCAACAATATCAAAGACACGTTTCGCGATATTTGTATTCTCTTGAACGCCAGAGAACAAGTATTTACCAGGACCAAATGCATATACGTTTACATCCTCTCCTGTATGTCCACCTGTTGTCCATCCTGTAACCGAACGCTTATTGAAAATATCTTCAATCGCATTATCAATCTTTGTTACATCTTTTGAAGGAGCAATATCATTTACCGCTTTAATTTCTTCAGGTGTTAATTGTAAATCAATATATTTTTTCAATGTTTCTTCTACATTTGCACCGTTTGCAATCTCATTTGCCATAAAGTCTGGTGTGCGTTTTGCAGCTTTAATTGGATCTACTTTAAAGTTATACTCACCATTTGCACCTAAAGATAATCCACCAGTAGCGTGGTCTGCCGTTGCAATAACTAACGTATTTTTATCTTTTTTCGCAAACTCAATCGCAGCTTTAAATGCTTTTTCAAAGTCTTCCATTTCACTCATTGCACCAACGATATCATTATCGTGTCCTGCCCAGTCAATTTGACTTCCTTCAACCATTAAGAAGAAACCTTTTTTATTTTTGTTCAAACGCTCAATTGCTGCATTTGTCATTTCTTCTAATGAAGGTGTCTTCTCATTGCGGTCAATCATTTTATCTAAACCGCCTGGTGCAAATAAACCAAGAATTTGATCATTTTTATCATTTAACAATTGATCTCGATCTGTTACGTAACTATAACCAGATTTCTTAAATTCTTCTGTAAGATTGCGATCTTTTCTAACAAAGTTTTTTACGCCGCCGCCAAGCATAACATCTACTTTATGCTTCCCTTTAATTTTCTCATCAAAATAATCATTTGCAATTGCGTCCATATTTTTACGACTAATGTCATGCGCACCGAAAGCAGCTGGTGTTGCATGTGTAATTTCAGAAGTAGCAACTAGTCCTGTTGATTTCCCCTTTTCTTTCGCTTGTTCAAGAACAGTTTTCACTTCTGCTTTATCATTATCAACTGCAATTGCCGCATTATATGTTTTAATTCCTGCTGACATAGCTGTTGCTGCAGATGCAGAGTCTGTGATATTTTCATGTTCATCTTCTGGATATGTCTTTTGTGTTCCTACAAGATGTTTATCAAACTCTGTAGATTCCATCTCAAAAGTTTTTGGATTATCTTTCATATAACGATGAGCTGTCATATATGAAGGGCCCATACCATCCCCAATTAATACAATGACATTTTTAATCTTTGCATTGCTTCCGTTCTCATCTGCACTCACTTCACTAGAACGTGTAAAATTCCATGTTGCTACCGAAGTAACTGCTAATGATGCCACAACTGCAAATGGCCATGCTTTTTTCACAAACTTTTTCACTGTCTTGTCCCCCTAATTAGGTTATTCATTTCCCACTATCAAATTTAATAGAAGACTATTAAGAGAAAATTAGTTATATGTAAATTTTTTGTTAACTTATGTAAATATCAGTTATAATTTGTATAAGTTTGTCTTTTCATATCAACCATCTTCACCTTTACAATCAAAATATAAACAAGTTGGATTTCATTTAACGTAAATCTCTTATTTAACATTTTCCATCTACTTTTATGAAAATTAATAGAAATGTGGTGAGCATTTATGAAAATAATAAAGCTTGATGAATCTTTTATTTTTGATTTACTCGACCTTTGTAAAGCTATTGGATGGTTACAAAATAAAGCATTTATGAAAAAACAATTCGAAATGTATCTTTCTCTCGGTACACTTGTCGGTTATATGCATGAAAATAAACTGATTGCAGCTGGAGGAGTCTTTCCTTTTAAAGAAAGTTTTTCTACTATTGGCATGTTAATCGTCCATCCTCATTTTCAAGGCCGAGGCATCGGGCGTATTTTGCTTAATCACTGCTTAGAACACACTCTTACAAAACAACCAATTGCACTTATTGCAACAAAAGCTGGCGAGCCTCTGTATACATCATGCGGATTTCAAACAGTAACGACGATTCATCGTTTTGAAAAACAAACTACTAAGACACATATCACTCATACAAAACAAGTAAAAGAAAAAGATCTTATATCGCTTATTTCCTTCGATCAAATTACAACTGGTGCCGATCGTTCTTTACTTTATTCATTACTATTACCAAGAACGAGCCACTCTTTTAAAATTGAGAGACATAACTGTATAGAAGCTTTTTCCTTATGCATACAAAAAGATAGTATATTATGTATCAATCCACTTATCGCCAAACGAGAAGAAGATGCTATTCAATTACTACAAAACATATGTGAATGTTGGAATGGCACAGTAAGAATTGATGTCCCACATTCACAATTTTCATTTCGCAAATTTCTTCAAATAGAAAATTTCCAAGAAACGCTCCTTTCACCTCTTATGATAAAAAATGGTAGCAAACTTCCTGGAAATCGTAATATGCTATTTGCTATGATAGATACAGCGTTATGTTAGAAAGGGGACACCTAATTGAAGCGATTTAGCTATTTTATGGTAGGTTGTCTTACTCTTACACTATTAGTAGGATGTAGTGCAGCAGAAAAGCCAGTAGAACAAGTAAAACAAGTTAAAAATACACTTACAGCAAAACTAGCTACCGAGGAAAAAATGGTAGAAATAGATGGTCAAACCATTTACTTCAAAAAGATTGGCAATGAAAAACCACCTTTACTTATGATCCATGGATTTGGAGGATCGTCAGATGGTTTTCAAAAGATTTACTCAGACTTAGCAAAAGATCATACAATTATTTCTGTAGATGCTTTAGGATTCGGGCGCTCATCTAAGCCGATGGATTTTTATTATTCTTTCCCAACCCATGCAAATTTGTATTATAAATTAATGAAAAAACTAGGTTACGATTCGTTTGCAATATTGGGCCACTCAATGGGCGGAGAAATTTCTCTTAATTTAACATATTTATATCCAGAAGCCGTTACCCACCTTATTTTAACTGATGCTACGGGCGGTCCTCATACACTCGTTAATAAACAAGGATCACCAAGACCACAGTTGTCGACTGATTTAAATACCGTTTCTGCCATTGCAGATTATGATGAGAGCAAAGTGAAATTTAAACGTAATGATGAAGAACATTACAATAAAATGAAATTATGGCCTAGACGTCTTCAAATCAACGCAAATGAAATAAAACAACCGACCTTAATTATATGGGGAAGAAATGATAGTAGCGTTTCGTGGAAAGAAGGAGAAACGTATCATCAATTCTTAAAAAATAGCACTTTCCATATTATCGAAAAAGGTTATCACGCACCATTTCGTCAGGAACCACAGGAGTTTGTAGGGTATGTGAAAGATTTCTTTGGCAAAAACCCTATAATAACTGAAAAATAAACGGGTATCTCATTTTGAGATACCCGCTTTCATATATTAAGCAGCTTGCTTTTGGCGTTTTTGAGTTTTTGAACCTAATACTTTCGGAATAACGAAACCATCTATTCCAAATTTACCAGCATTCATACCAGAAACTAGAACGAACATTGATAGAATAACCATTTCAGGATTCACACCAATTGGCCCACTAAACATATAGGAAAAGTTCATTACAAGACCGAAAAAGACCGCTGTTTTTGTTAAACAGCCTACAATTAAACCAATTCCGACTAAAATTTCTCCCCACGTTACAAGTGTATTAAATAGATCAACGTTTGGAATTGCGAAATCTTGTAAAAATGATGCCCACCAAGATTGAACAGCCGGTTGTGCTCCTTTAGATTTTTCAATTGCACCTTGTAAATAACCCGTTGCATCGAATCCTTTTCCTTGTAGTTTACCGATTCCAGCCATTAACCATGTGTAACCAAGATATACTCGAATTACTGCTAATACAAAAGAAACTGCTTTGTTTTCTCTTAAAAATTGAATAACCATATCTTCCTCCTAAAGTTGTAATTAAGTTAGTTACAGGTAATATAATAACATTAGTTACTTATTTTTCAAACGTTAATTATGAATAATCCGTGACATGTGTAGGAAACATTAAAAACTAACGTTTATATAGTAACTTTTATTACCTGTAAAAACTTGAACATATCATACCACAGGTGATAATCATTTTCATTGAAAAAATTGTAAAAAAAATGTGAGTTAAATGTGAAACACATTTATTCGAATATAGAATAAACGTGTTTCACACTACTTATATAATCGAAATGTACGTGTCTCCTCATCAATTAAACTCGCTTCTTGAAACGCTTCTTCTAACGCTTTCCCATGGTTAATAACCCCATAAAATAAGCGTATAGTAAACATAAGTGCTGCATTTCCATCTACATAATCTATCGATCCAATATACGATTTCGCACCACTACGTAAGAAAGATTCTGCTAGTTTTTGTTCCCCTAACGTACACCCGCTATTTACAATATTTGTATTATGCAATTTTGCATATTTATAAATTTCTTCTGCACCAAAGTATCCTCTCGGTTCATCTTGTTCATATATATCTTCACCTAACTCTTCCATGACAAACTTTCCTTCCTCACCATGAAAGCAAAAGACGACATAATTAATATCGTTATATAAACCCTTTCCAGAAAGAATGTCGATGAATTCTTTCGGTCTACCAATCCAGTACGTTATAACTTTCGCCCCAAAGTATTCAAGTGATGCTCGGATTGATTGTGCCTCTAAATCAGAATTAAAGCCAACTACTAGTGCAACATTCCACATACACCCACCATCCTATAATTAGATCTCCTCAATCAAAATTTTAAGGGATACATCCATTTCATATATACCCGTTTCTTGCAAAAAATCAGCTCTAGTTAAAACGACTTTTTGTAAATATTGCCGATACGCAGTAATTGTCCCGTCGTGAGATACAATGCAAATTCTTTCAGCGCCCAGTTCATAACACCAAAGAAGAAATTCCTCTACTATTCGCTGAAAGCTATTTTCTGAAATAGTATTTATGCCTTCCGTCCATAGCTGTTTATTTGTACTTTTCTCTATCAAAAAATGTGGAAATAAATTTGTTATTACCCCCTGATCTACTATGTGATCACATGGTAATGTTGTCGCTCCTTCTCGATAAGGAAAAATACGTGGGGATACATATGGGTGGACAATTTTTTGACAAGCTACTTTCGCACTCCATATTGTTGCCGTTTGTAAAGTTCTAATTGTAGGACTAGCAATTAATATATCCGTTTCTTGCAAGGGTACATTGCATTGAAGTAATTTAGCCTGATTCCTTCCCTCATCCGTTAACGGTGGATGAGGCACTTGTAAACTTGATGGCGAATCTTTTGTATGTTCTCCTTCACCGTGCCGAACAAAGATGAGTTTCATCCCCATCCTCCTCTCACTATAAAATCCTCTTACATATTCCTTCCCTATTCCATCCTTTATTCCTGCTATATGAAACATCGATATGTAAAAAACATTTGACACAACGATTTGGAAAACATTACAATTATATGTGTAAAATACTTTTTACAAGAGAGAGGAGAAACATGCATATGAAATGGCTAACTATCTTAATTGGCATGATTATATGGGGATATATAAACGGATTTTTTAGCAGTGATAAAACTGCTAACCCTTGGATTACAGATGATGAACGCGAAACAAAAATTAAGCAAAAGGCAATTATTGCAAGCTGGTCCGGTGTTTTTATGTTTTGTACCATTAATCTCTTAAACAAATGGTTAGGTATAGAAACGAGTAATACATCACCATACTTACCAACTTCTGTCGCAACTATTTTAAAAGAAAATGTAGAGTTACAAATTTTATTTATATTATTTATTACGTATGGCATATTTTACGTATACTATCAAAGAAAACTAAGCGCTTAACTTTTTATCTCATGATTATCCTCCTAAATGGTTATAGTAATTAGGACAAGATGAAAGGAGCGATAGAAAAATGAGTAACTCGAATGACTTTTTAGATACACTGCATGAAAAACAAGCAAAAGATGAACAAAATAGAAAACGTCAAGGGAACGGAAACCCAGCGAAAAAAAAGCCAAATAAAACACATAAATAATAATAAAAAATCTGCTTAAAATTATCTTTTAGGCAGATTTTTTTATTGTTATTTCACCGATATAACATTTCCCCAATTCCATTTCTCATAATACCACTCTGGTACATCTATATTTTCAATCCACTTCATTTCATGCTTTCCATCTTTATGAGCAAGCCATACATCCGCTTTCTTACGGTCTGAACGTATCCATATTAATTGATTGCTCTTCTTCATAAAGATTGGATGATAATCACCCTGCTTATGAGGTGGCTTTGTGATTCGATGCTGTACATTGCTTGTACTATCAACCTCATATAAAGATGGTAGTGGCCTTTTTTCTGGCAATGTTTCAAATCCTCCCTCTTTTGCTCGAGAGACGATAATTACGTTATCGTTCTTCCATGCAAAATCCCAATCAACATATCCTTGCGGCGTAAATGTGTTCTGCTGAAGTGCTGGCAATTCTTTTACTTTTAAATGTTTATTCTCTAACGCAACTCTTCCGCTCCCTTCAATATAGGCCAATATATTGTTGGCTGGCGCCCATTTGAACCATTGTGTGTTTAATAACATTTGATCTACCTTTTCAAAACGACTGCCATCTGCACGAACTAAGCAAAGCGTATTGCTATCAGCTGACCATGAAGCTGTCGGTACTGCTAAAAATGAAATCCACTTTTGATCTGGCGACCACTGAAAGCCACTTGCAACTAATGCTAGGAAATCATCATGTTCATTTGGCAATGCATACAAATGTTTCATTTTATGAGGGTTCATATGGGCATCTTTTTGTACTTCATATAGCTGTGCTCCTGTCCATCCCGTTGGAAGCAAGTGTGCCTCAGAAGATACAAAAAACTTCTTTCCATCAGGGTACCATGCATAATCTCCTACACCTGCCGATACATTTTCAAAATCTGTATTCTTTTTTTGGGCATCAAACGTATTTAATGTATCCGCAAATACAAATGCAATTATATTTTCTTTTGGTGACCATTGATAATTCGATGCTTCTGAGTGAAACGGCGTAACTTTCTTTCCATCTTTCAGCCAATATAACTCAAGACTACTTTGTTTCTTTCCTTTTACATATGCCAGCCACTCTCCATCATGAGACCACTTTGGCCCTGTTATATACTCTCCTTTTGTAAGTTGCTTTTCTTTTCCATCAACTTTAATCCAGAGGTCATGATGACGAATAAAAGCAATTTTAAATTCATTATTTTCTGCGCTACTATTAATAGTTGAACATAAAAATACGACTAACATTGTACCAACGCTTACTATGAACCGTTTCATAACACCCCTCCATTCCCCTCATAGCATTCCTCAATGTCCACCTACAATATGTAAAAAATACCTATTCGACATAATCAGAAAAAATTTCCCAAGAAATTTTAAATTCATAGAGGATTGGTATGAATTATGTCGAAAATATAGTTTAGCTAACATCCGATTATGTAATTCGAGATCAATTTGTAAGATGTTTTTTCGGAATATTAGCACTTTTTATCAGGGGAAGTTTCAATGAAAAAAACTACATCTACACTATTAAGTATGGCGCTCGTCTTTTCCAGTTTTGGAGCTTTAAGCGCACATGCTGAATCGCTACAAAAGGAGAAGCAATTTAGTCCACAGTTAAAAACGAACATTGAACAATGGGGAGAAAACAAAATTGCGCAAAATGTTGAAACAAAAACATCAAAAGAAATTTCTGTCATTGTAGAATTGCAACATGCTCCACTCGCTTCACAAAGTAACATTCAGCATGCTCCAGATTTACAAAATAATCATGCACAGTCTTATCATACCGAGCTTAAAAAAGCACAAGAAGATACAACTAAGAAAATAAAAGAAAAAGCACCTGGTGCAAAAATTAAAGAAGTGTATAATACGTTATTTTCTGGATTCTCTATTTCAGTTCCTGGAGATCAAATTACCGCTCTTGCTTCTTTACCTGAAGTAAAAGCAGTCTATCCGAACTTAACATATAAATTACATGAAACATCAAAAAGTACTACTAATGAAGAAGCACCAAATATCGGCGGACCAACAATTGGTGCAACTGAAGCATGGAATTTAAAAGACCCATCTGGCAAACCGCTTGATGGAAAAGGTATGAAAGTAGCGATTATCGACTCTGGTGTAGACTATACACACCCTGACTTAAAAGCAAATTATATCGGTGGATACGACACAGTTGATGAAGATAATGATCCAATGGATGGTAACGTACATGGTACTCATGTAGCTGGAATTATTGCTGGTAACGGAAAAATTAAAGGCGTTGCTCCGAATGCTTCTATTTTAGCTTATCGTGTCATGAATGACGGTGGTACTGGTACAACAGATGATATTATTCAAGGTATTGAACGAGCAATTCAAGATGGTGCTGATGTGTTAAATCTATCCCTTGGACAAGATTTAAATGTACCTGATCAGCCTGTAACTTTAACGTTAGAACGTGCAGCAAAGCTTGGGGTTACTGCAGTCGTTTCCAATGGAAATGATGGTCCAAAACCTTGGTCTGTTGATGCACCTGGAAATGCAAGTAGCGTGATATCAGTTGGAGCATCTACAGTTTCTATTCCGTTTCCAACATTCCAAGTAGCTGGTTCCAGCAAAACATACCAAGGATTACCGTTATCAAAATCAGATTTCCCAATAGGAAATGATTCTCCACTTGTATATGTTGGCTATGGTAATCCAAGCGATTATGCAAAACAAGATGTGAAAGGAAAATTTGCACTTGTTTTACAAGGTACTTCTAGCACGTTAGTAAAAGCTGAACAAGCGAAGCAAGCTGGTGCAATTGGTGTACTATTCATTTCTATAGAAAAAGAAATCAATATTATGCCTGAATACTTTACACGTGAAAACCTAGCCCTTCCAGTTATGCAACTATCCAATGTAAACGGTGAAGAGTTGAAAAACTTAATTACAAAGCGTAAGAAAAATATAAAAATTGGTCAACCAAATCCAACCGAATTGATTGCTAACTTCAGTTCCAGAGGTCCGTCACAAGGAAGTTGGCTTATAAAACCAGATATAATTGCACCTGGCGTACAAATTACGAGTACAGTACCGAGAGGCGGCTATGAATCTCATAATGGTACAAGTATGGCTGCTCCACAAGTAGCTGGAGCGGTTGCCCTCTTGCGTCAAATGCATCCTGATTGGACGACAGAGCAATTAAAAGCATCCCTTGCCAATACCGCAAAAACTTTAAAAGATGTGAATGAAAATACATATCCTATTATGACACAAGGGTCTGGTTTAATTAACATCCCGAAAGCAGCTCAAACAGATGTATTAGTCAAACCTAACAATATGAGCTTCGGTCTTATTAAGCCAAACAGTGGGAAAGTAAAACTGACGCAAAATATTACGTTACAAAATCTATCTAGTAAAAAGAAAAGTTTTTCAACTCGTGTGGAATTGCTAGATACAAACACAAAAACAAAAGTAAAAACTTCTGTACCTTCATCGATTAGCATACAGCCGAATAGTAGTACCGAAAAACCATTTACTATCACTGTCGATAGTTCGCTACCCCAAGGTGTCTATACTGGAAATGTGTATATAAAAGAACAAGGTAAGAAGGAAGAAACTCGCATTCCATTTACATTTAGTATCGATCCTAAAGATTACAAACGTATAGATGGACTCGAAATTATTAATTCTACATTTAGTCCAAATGGTGACCAAATATTAGACGATAATCTCATCAACTACTATTTAGTTGCACCTGTGGATGATGTAACATTGCACGCAAATTTAGTTACAAAAGAACGTGTAACGTACCAAGGGATTATCCATCAAGCTAAAAATGAAACAGCTGGATACAAACCTTTCAAATGGAATGGTACAAAAGCAGATGGTACTCCGTTAGCTGACGGTCTATACCAAATCGAAGCAGTTGCCTCTAATTCTGGTGGGGAAACAAAACAAACTGCTGCTGTATTTCTGGATCGAACTGCACCTAAGTTAACATACGAAATTGACCAAGAAAACCTTGTAATCACAGGAAAAGTGGATGATATCTTACTAGATTGGATGACAGAATCTGGTTGGGTAGCACCTGGAATTCCAGTGAGACTACAGTATGAAATCAACGGAAATGGTGTATGGGAAAGTGCATTCCTAAATCCTTGGGAGAAAAATTACGGCATTTATTTAGATCGTACTCAATTACAAGAAGGTAAAAATACAATTCACATTGTAGCAACAGATGCAGCTGGAAATACATCTAATTTAAATGTTGATTTAGATGTGAAATAAGGTAGTAACCCGATTCTTTCGCCCCTATCGGATTTTCCGATAGGGGCTTTTTCTATTTCTCACAGAAACAAATATTAAATAATTCCGAATCTTATGATAAAATTTTATAAGCGCTTACAATTTTGAAAGGGGGTGATACAATCTATACGAAACCGATACTTAATTTTATTTTAAAAAAGGAGGATGTCTAAATGACAAAGAAAACAGAAATTCCATCGCATTTAAAACCATTCGTATCCACACAGCATTATGATCAATACACACCGGTGAACCACGCTGTATGGCGTTACATTATGAGACAAAATCATAGCTTCTTAAAAGACGTTGCTCATCCAGCCTATGTGAACGGACTACAATCATCTGGTATTAATATAGATGCAATTCCAAAGGTAGAAGAAATGAATGAATGTTTGGCGCCAAGCGGCTGGGGCGCTGTAACGATTGACGGACTTATTCCTGGCGTCGCATTTTTCGATTTTCAAGGGCACGGATTGCTACCAATCGCAACAGATATTCGCAAGGTAGAGAATATCGAGTATACACCAGCTCCAGATATTGTACACGAAGCTGCAGGACACGCACCTATTTTACTTGATCCTACATATGCAAAATATGTGAAACGATTTGGACAAATTGGTGCAAAAGCTTTCTCAACAAAAGAAGAACATGATGCATTCGAAGCTGTTCGTACATTAACAATTGTAAAAGAAAGCCCTACTTCTACTCCTGATGAAGTTACAGCTGCTGAGAATAATGTACTTGAAAAACAAAAGTTAGTTTCTGGCTTATCAGAAGCGGAACAAATTTCACGTCTTTTCTGGTGGACAGTAGAATATGGATTAATTGGAAATATAGATGCTCCAAAAATATATGGTGCTGGTCTCCTTTCTTCTGTTGGCGAAAGCAAATATTGCTTAACAGACGCTGTAGAAAAGGTTCCATTCTCTATAGAGGCATGTACAAGTACAACTTATGACGTAACAAAAATGCAACCACAACTATTTGTTTGTGAATCATTTGAAGAATTAACAGAAGCACTTGAGAAATTCTCTGAAACGATGGCCTTTAAAACAGGTGGTAAAGAAGGATTAGAAAAAGCAATTCGCTCTGAAAATCATGCAACTGCTGAATTAAATAGCGGCTTACAAATTACAGGTACATTTACCGAGACAATTGAAAACGATGCAGGTGAATTGATTTACATGCGAACGAGCTCGCCAACAGCATTAGCAATTCACAATAAACAGCTAGCGAATCATTCTACGTCTGTACACAGTGACGGGTTTGGAACACCAATTGGATTACTCACTGAAAATATTGCATTAGAAAATTGTACAGATGAACAATTACAATCATTAGGAATTACAATTGGAAATGTTGCTGAGTTTACTTTTGCAAGTGGTATTCATGTAAAAGGAACAGTAACAGATATTGTAAAAAACAATAATAAAATCGCTCTTATTTCCTTTATCAATTGTACAGTTACTTATAACGACCGCGTTTTATTTGATGCTTCATGGGGCGCATTTGATATGGCTGTTGGTTCAACAATCACTTCGGTATTCCCAGGTGCCGCAGATGCTGCAGCATTTTTCCCAATGGATGAAGAAATCCAAGAAATTCCTGCTCCACTTGTACTGAATGAACTTGAACGTATGTATCAAACAGTTCGCGATATCCGAAATGAAGGTATTTTACACGACGCGCATATCGAGCAATTAGTAGCAATTCAAGAAGTATTAAATAAATTGTATCCGAAAGAATGGTTACTTCGCCTTGAAATATTAGAATTGCTTTTAGAGCATAACAAAGGGCACGAAACATCAGCAGCATTATTACAACAACTTTCTACTTTCACAACGGATGAAGCTGTAACACGTCTTATTAACAATGGTCTTACGCTACTTCCAGTAAAGGATGTGAAAAATGATGCTACGATTAACTGAAGAGGAAGTTCAAGAAGAATTATTGAGGTTAGATAAATGGGTAGTAAAAGATGAAAAATGGATTGAAAGAAAATATATGTTTTCCGACTACTTAAAAGGAGTCGAATTTGTCTCTGAAGCCGCCAAACTATCAGAAGAACATAATCACCACCCATTCATCCTTATCCAGTATAAAGCAGTCATTATTACTTTGTCATCTTGGAATGCAAAAGGTTTAACGAAACTCGATTTTGAGCTTGCGAAGCAATTTGATGAACTATTTGTCCAAAATGAAAAAGCCATTATAAGAAAGTAAAAAAGAGAAGCCTTTATTAGGCTTCTCCTTTTATTTTGAAATGGATACAATGTCCAAATGGATCCTCTACTTGTAATATTCCATCTTTGTACGTAGCAATCTTGCCAATATTTTTTAAGCTTTCACATACTTGCTCTTTTTGTTTTTCATCTGCTAGTACAATTGTGAAATATTTCAAGCCAACAGAATTTGGCATTTGCGGTAGTATTCCTTCACCTTGCCACGTATTTAAACCGATATGGTGATGGTAGCCGCCTGCCGATACAAAGAGCGCCCCATTACGGGCTGGGATCGTTACTTCAAAGCCAAGACCATCCACATAGAAACGTTTCGCTTCTTCCAAATCAGCTACATGGAAATGAATATGTCCCATCACAGTACCAGCTGGAAACCCACTCCATTTACTTCCTTGCTGTAATAATTCTTCACCAGCTAACGGGTTACTAACAAATGGTAGCTCTCCATTCTCATCACGCCAAACTTCTTTTTGACGATCATGATAAATTTCAATCCCGTTTCCATCTGGATCAGCTAAATAAAGGGCCTCACTAAAGTAATGGTCAGCTCCGCCGTGCAGTGGATATACCATTTCTACAAGATGACGAAGGATATTCGCTAAATCCTGTCTGCTCGGTAATAAAATTGCGTAATGATATAAACCCGTTCTCCCTCTTTGCTTTGGTAAGGCTTCTTTCTTTTCTTCAATGATAAGGAGTGGTTCGTTATTTTCATTCCCAAATGTAACGACCATTTCATCTTCTTTTAGCACTTTCATACGTAGTACTTCTGTATAAAACTCTAGTGATTTCTTTATATTTGATACATATAAATGAACAACATCAAGTGTTGTATCGGGATGAAGTTGAAAACTCATCTTGTTAGCCTCCCATTTAAATTAGTTCTTCTTTGACATTTTCTCTTTTAAGAAATTATCTACAAAACCATCCGCTTTCGCAACAAATAAGTACGCACCCATTGCTAACAATGCAAGCTCTAATTCGAAACCAGGATTTTTTCCATCTCCTAATAAACCAGCTGACCATTTTACTTTTACAATTGCTCCAACCATAACTAGTGCAAATAATAATCCAATATATCTTACACCTAAACCTAGAATTAATAATAGACCGCCAACTAATTCAACTGTTGCTACACCGTATGCAAGTCCTCCTGGTAAACCAATGCTTGTGAACCACCCTGCAATATTGTCAATTCCCGATTGGAATTTTGTTAAACCGTGCATAAAGAACGTTACCCCTAACACGATACGAATAATTAAGTTACCAATATGTTGATTCATTTCCTTCTCTCCTTTATAGTTTTCTTATACAAAACTTTTATTTACATTACAAAACATACACTAATTTTTTTTATTCGTCAATTCATTTTCACTGGGAAAATATATATTTTTTTTGCTATGATACAAATAGTTGTTTATAAAAAGGAGCTTGATTTTATGAATATTGGTTCTGCAATACGTGAAATTCGTCAACGTAGAGGCATAACAATTGCACAAATTTGTGAGGGAACAGGTCTTTCTAAAGGGTTTATGAGTCAGGTTGAAAATAATAAAACATCACCATCTATCTCAACTTTAGAAACAATCTCCAATTTTTTAAACGTTCCTCTTCCCTATTTATTGTTAGAACAAAAAGATCGATTGAAAGTTGTCAAAAAGGTAGAGCGTAAATATAGTGTATACGGAAAAGATGAACAAAGAATTGAACATGTTGCAGAGCAAGGTGGCCTTCGCCTCAATCTCGTAGAAATTCCTGCTGGGTTTCCGAAAGAAAACACACCAAATGCCCATGAAGGAGAAGAATGTCACCTTGTATTACGCGGAAAACTAGAAGTTCAACATGGAGAAGATGTTGCAATTGTAGAAGAAGGAGATTCTTTCTCCTGGAATGCATGTGTTCCTCATATCGTTCGTAATATAGGAGAAGAAACTGCATTATTACTCATCTCTAGTCATGCAGAAAATCGAAAACGTGTTTATTAAAAAAAGAAGCCTGTAAATCAGGCTTCTTTTTATCCTCTTATAACTCCATAGCTTGTCCCAACTAGTACAGTCTTTTCGTGTTGATTACGATAAACTGACTCGATTGAAACCTTTTTGTATCCTTCCATCTGTTCAACATTCGTTAAAGTTAATTCACAAGTGATCGTATCTCCTGTAAAAACTGGTCTAATAAACTCACTTACTAATTCTCTTGCTATGTAATGTAATTCTTCGCCTACTTTCGTTCCAATACTAGCAGTCAATAAACCATGAACCATTAAACGTCCATTTTCATCATATTCCATATGATGCCTACCTTTATCCCCTGTAATATTTGCAAATTCAAAAACCTCTTCCTCAGTAAATCTTCTTTCGTATTTAAATACATCCCCAACTTTTATACTCATTTTTATCCCCCTAATAATAAACAGAATTTTCTTTCATTTTATCATAAAATGAATCTTAGTTCAGTTTATATTATTAAAATAGTAAGCCTTTTTCTGTTCTACTTTTTCTCCTTATCGGTGCCCCTCTTTTTTAGCTATTTGATATCCATAGTACGCACATGTTCCATTTCTCGATAACTCTCTCACCTCAAAACCACAACTTCTATAAAAATCAAAATTACTCGCAGAAGTATGCGCAAACCAGTCACCATGTGGCAATTTTTGCAAACAAAGAGCAACAAGTTTCTTACCTAGTCCCTTCCCTCTATATTCACATTTCACAACTAAATTTACTATGTTGGCGACCATGATTCCATCAGAAATGACTCTAACCATCGCAATCATCTCTTCTTCATCCCAAATTGTGAATGCCCATGTTGAATTTTCAAATGCTATCGTGAATTTTTCAATTTGCCAAGAAGGGATATTATCATTGCTCCAACCGGCATCTTCGAATAAAGTTTTAATTGCATATGCAGGTACACCATTCGTTCCCTCACGAATAATAAGTCCATTATGATAAATGTACATGTAATCCCCCCTTTATTTTTATATACCATTCTTCAAAAGATGCAATTCACCTTTTTTCATCCAATGCGCCTAATGGAATAAACGAGAACATCCATCCCATGAAATGAAGTTGTTTTCTCATAACTAAGCCCCGTTTTTCTAGCAACAAAGATTGAAGCGGGGTGATCCGGATTAATAAGAGAGATTAATTTATTCATTCGTAACGCTTGGAAGCCATAATCTCGAAATGCTGCCGCTGCTTCTTTCGCATACCCTTTTCCCCAATACTGAGGTAATAACCAATAACCAATTTCAATTTCCTCTTTTCCATCTATTTGCTGCTTTACTAATCCTGCATGACCAATTCGTATTCCCGTTTCCTTTTCAATCAATACAAATAAACCGAGACCGTTTTTATAGCTAGGAATCACCCACTCCTCCAAACTTTTTTTACACTGCATATATGTTTTTAACATCCCATTTCCAATATAGCGCATTACCTTCTCATTTCCCCATAGTGAAGCGTAGAACTGTAAATCATCCATTGTATATTTGCGAATTTGTAAACGATCTGTATGAAACATTTCTGCACTCCTTCCCACGAATTTGTACTTCATTACACGCTCACGTCTTGTATCCATACTAAATGTTACTATCTATTATAAATGAACTAACATTGAAATACAGAATATTCAATCTAAAAAGAATTAAAAAAGGCAGTAGACAAATATTGTCTACTGCATCCATATCATAACTAGCATAAAGAAAACTACAATTGAGGGGGGTGTAGGATTTTCAAATACACTAGATACTTATCCCGTTCTAACGGGCGGTAAACTTTCCAATTATATAAAAGTGAAAAGTTTACCGCACATAAGAACTTTGGCGGTCAGTAAGAAAGCACCGTTAAGTAGTCAAATACACGCTGTGCTTTTTCTCCACCCATTCGTGCATGTTGCAGAAGAGAAATACCATGTGGACCAGATGCACGTAATGCTTCTGGTTGTGCTACTAAAATAGCTTGTACAACTTCTAATTCCCCCAGCATAGCGGCCGCGAAAATATCCATTCGAGCACCCTTTTCTAATAAGTAAAGAGCAATATCTTTACGCCCTACATGTGCCGCTGCTCCTAACGCACTTTCCCAATCTGATCCACCCCAATTGTAAGAAGCATGAAGTAAACTTGGCGATTCAGCCAACAGTTCTTGTACTTTTTCTAAATCTCCGTGAGCTGCCATAACAAATTCCCTTACTAACTCAGTGGTAACACGTTCTTCTGTTCGCATTTTGCTCCTCCTTTTTTAGAAATTCGTTTCGGTGTAAAAAATGGCTTATCGCTTCCTTGAAAAATATCTACCTCTATGCCAAATACATGTTGAAACATTTCATGACATAACACTTCTTCTGGTATACCATCATACTGAAGCTTCCCTCGCTTTAATACGAGTAAACGATCACTATATTGAGCCGCTTGGTTAATATCATGTAAAACCATTATAATTGTCATGCCAAATTCCTCGTTTAGTCGTTTCACAAGTTCCATTACTTCCAACTGATGAACGATATCTAAAAAAGTTGTTGGCTCATCCAATAATAAGACATTCGTACGTTGTGCTAGCGTCATTGCAATCCAAGCGCGTTGTCTTTCCCCTCCTGATAAAGATTGTAAAAGACGATATTCATACCCTTCAAGATTTGTAACAGACAATGCCCAATCAACAATTTCTTCATCTTCTTTATTTAAGCGACCTCTCCATAACTTATGAGGGCCTCTTCCAAATTCGATTAATTCTTTCACTGTTAAATCTAATTGATGATCATGCATTTGTGGTAACATCGCTAATTGCTTCGCTACATCGGCACTTTTCATCGTATGAATACTTTTTCCATCTAAAACGATATCCCCTTCGCTTTGTTTAAGTAGTCTTGCTATTAAACGAAGCAACGTAGATTTCCCAGATCCATTCGGTCCAATCAAACTAACGACTTCTCCAGCTTTAATATGTACATTCATATTTTGCATTTGAAATCTTTCAGAATGTGCGTAAAACACTTTATTAACGGAAATCACGCTGTTTTCCCCCTCTATGAATTAAATATAAGAAGAACGGACCGCCTAAGAAGGATAATAAAATACCGACAGGCAATTCAATTGGATCAAACCAACTTCGAGCTATCGCATCCGCGAAAACAAGTAATATCCCTCCGCCAAGGCATGATAATGGCAGTAAATATTTATAGTCATTTCCAACTAATAAACGTAACATATGTGGTACGACAAGGCCGACAAATCCAATAAGACCAGAAACACTAACTGCTATTCCAGCTAATAATGTGCTTACTACTATTAAATAAAAACGACTTCTCTCCACGTTATGACCTAATAATTTCGCCATTTCATCTCCAAGCATTAATACTCGAATATGCTTGATACCGAAGAAGGCCAGTATAATAGCGAATATTGCATAATAAATAATCATGTTTAAATGTGCCCAACTTACACCGCCAATACCACCCGCTAACCACGGTAACACGGATTGTACTTTGTCACTATGTAATAACATTAATGCTGACGTCGCTGCACCTATTAATGCATTAATTGACACACCTACTAAGACAATTCTTGAAGGTGGCGCCCCTTTTTGCCATGATAAAGCATAAATGATCATCGCCGTTATGAAAGCTCCTAAAAACGCACCGAGTGGTAAAAACGCCATATGCTGAGGGAATAAAATCATAATTACAATTGCAACAAGGCCTGCTCCAGATGACACCCCGATAATACCAGGGTCTGCAAGAGGATTTCTCATCACCCCTTGCAGCATTGCGCCAGATGCAGCTAAACATGTTCCTACTATAAATCCAACGAGCACTCTTGGTATACGAAGGTCCCATACAATTCGATGAACTGTCGAACCTTCATCTTGTATCCCTGTTACAATATCTCGTAAAGAAAAGGATAGGCTTCCTGCGAAAAGACCGTAAAAAAGACATAAAACCGTTAATACAACTAAGGTAACTGCTATGATCCATCTTTTTTTCGCAAAAGGATGTTCCTTTTCCCTTACTACTTCACTACTTTCCATACTTATCATTTCCTTACATCTTGTATACTTTTATACATAAAGTCCATCGCTTCTGTAACTTTTGTTCCAGGATTTGATCCAAATAAGCCTGGTGGCAAAATAACTACGCGATTTTGTTTTACTGCATCTAAATTTTTCCACGCTTCATTTTTCATCATTTCACCTTCAAATGCTTTTTTAACGCTATTTGGATCTCCATGTGTAATTAAGTAAATCACATCAGGATTCGCCTCAATAATGCGTTCTACACTTAGCTGTGCATATTGCGGATATTCCTTCATTTCTGGAAAATCAGCGGCAATATTTTTCCCACCTGTTTTCTCTAAAATATCACCTGATAAAGAAGTTGGTAATGCTGCTAAATAAGTACCAGGTGCTCCATACACTAGCAATGCTTTCACATCACTCTTTTTCTCATATGTCTTCATTTGATTCGTAATTTTTTGGTTAAGTTCTTTTGCTTTATCTTCTTTTTTCATTATCGTTCCGTATAGTTCAATATTCTTTAGAATATCTTGTACAGAATTCGTAGAAGAAATCATTACTTTCGTTCCTTGCCCTTCAACCGTTGGAACATTCTTTTGGAACCCATTATTAGCAATAAGTACATCGGGCTTTAAGCTGGCAATTTGCTCAAAATTCGGCTGATGTGCATTTCCGATTACTTGTACTTTCTTTATATCCTCTGGAAGAGTTATTTTTGCATCCGGACGACCCACTATTTTTCCGCCTAAAGCATGAATAATATTCATGTCTCCCATACTTAATGTTGCAAAACTCTCTGGCACTTTATCGAATATTACCTTTCTTCCTGACAGGTCGGTAACTTCTATTTTCTCTTTTCCTTTTTCTGTTTTTGTTGCCGCTGCTTTTTCGTCTCCCTTTGCACTGCAACCTATTAATAAGAAAAAAATAGATAAAATCGCTGTAAATAGCGTAATAGATTTTTTCATTCTCCCACCTCTAATTGATAATGATAATCATTAACTACTATTCTACTTTAATTGATAAGGATTATCATTGTCAATATGAAACACATACATTTTCTAGAAAAAAACAAAAAGCGTTACAAAAAGATTCCTTCTTTTTGTAACGCACTATTTATCAATATTATTCACATTCGTTTCCCTCTAACTTGTCTCGCATCACTTTCACACGCTGAAAGAAAAAGAAAGATAAACTTAAAAATATAACGATGCTCCCCATCATAACAAAAAATTGTATCGTTTCTTTTGCTCCATTTGGAATCAATAAGCCAACCATTAACAATGTACTTACAGCGAGAAGAATTTGTCCGAACCGAGTATAATCTTCTATTTTCTCTTGTAATTCTTTCATTATATTCTCACTCCTCCATTTCACTGTATCATATTCTACTAAACTTAAAGACAAGTAAATACAGCCATTCTGGGAGATGTTTTCCAAAAGAAAAAGAGCCGCTTTATTGCGACTCTTTCATAACCATTACTCACCTTTATATGCTTTCATATAAATTTCTTTCAGCTCTGAAATGAGAGGTAATTTCGGATTAGCTGTTGTACATTGATCTTCAAAAGCTCTTTCTGCTAATAATCCAACAACCTCTTCAAATTGGTCTTTAGCAACTCCTTGTCCCGCAATACTCATATTTATATTTAAACTTTTTCCGAGATCAATAATTGCTTTGACGAGTGATTCTACACCTTCTGCCACCGAACTTGCTGGTAACCCGAGCATTCTCGCAATATGTGCATAGCGTTCATCAGCTACAAAATGCTCATATTTTGGGAACAATGCGTGTTTTCTTGGCTTAATAGCATTATAGCGAACTACGTGCGGCATAAGAATTGCATTCGCACGCCCATGCGGAATATGAAATTCTGGTCCAATTTTATGTGCTAAACTGTGATTAATACCTAGGAAAGCATTTGCAAATGCCATCCCTGCAATTGCAGAAGCATTATGCATTTTTTCTCGTGCTTCTTCATCATGTCCATCTTTAAATGCTCTTGGTAAATATTTAAATACGAGATCAATAGCCTTTAATGCTAATCCATCTGTATAGTCATTTGCTAAAACAGACACATACGCCTCGATTGCATGCGTTAATACGTCCATCCCAGTGTCTGCTGTTACATGTGGTGGTACTGTCATTACAAATTGTGGATCAACAATTGCTACATCTGGCGTTAATTCATAATCGGCAAGTGGATACTTTATATTATTTTTCTTATCTGTAATAACCGCAAATGGTGTCACTTCTGATCCTGTTCCAGATGTTGTTGGAATAGCAACAAACTGCGCCTTACTTCCTAATTCCGGATATTTACATGTACGTTTTCTTATATCTAAAAACTTCTGTTTAATTCCATAGAATGTTGTTTCTGGGTGCTCATAGAAAAGCCACATCCCTTTCGCTGCATCCATCGCTGAACCACCACCAAGTGCGATAATGACATCAGGCTGAAAACTTCTCATCATTTCCGCACCTTTAAACACAGTTTCATCTGACGGATCTGGCTCGACCTCAAAGAAAACTTCAACTTTCACATCATTTGCATGTTTACGTAAATAATGCGTAACCGTATCTACATATCCGTGCTCAACCATTCCTGGATCCGTTACAATAAACGCACGTGAAATGTTAGGCATATTTGCTAAATATGATGTCGCATGTTTTTCAAAATAAATTTTTGGTGGTAATTTGAACCACTGCATATTCTTTTTTCTATTTGCCAACCTTTTTATATTTAATAAGTGCGTCGCTGTTACGTTTTGAGAAACCGAGTTTTTCCCGTAGGAACCGCAGCCAAGCGTAAGTGATGGAATAAATCCATTATATATGTCACCGATTCCACCTTGTGATGAAGGGGCATTTATAATAAGGCGGCAAGCTTTCATACGTAATCCAAATTGCTTTTGCACTTCTTTATTTACAGAATGGATAACTGCTGAATGTCCTAAACCACCGAGGTTTAACATTTCTTCACAATATGTAAACCCTTCTTCTAATGAATTTGCTTTTACACAAGCTAATACTGGACTTAACTTCTCACGAGATAGTGGATATGCGGCTCCGATGCCTTGTATTTCAGCTACAAGCATTTTTGTATTTTTAGGTACAGTAATTCCAACTAATTCGGCAATATACTGTGCGGATTTCCCTACAATATCACTATTTACTGCACATGTATTTTCATTAATAACAAGCTTTTCTAATTTACTTCTCTCTTCCTCGGTTACAAAATAACAATCATTTGCAATCATTTCTGTTTTCACATCATCATAAATTTCCTTGTCTACAATAATTGCTTGTTCTGATGCACAAATCATACCATTATCAAATGTTTTAGATAAAATCAAATCATTAACCGCTCGTTTTATATGCGCTGATTTCTCTATATAACATGGTACATTACCAGGACCTACACCTAGCGCTGGTTTTCCAGTAGAATAAGCTGATTTCACCATACCAGCCCCTCCAGTTGCCAAAACAAGAGCAACACCTTCATGGTTCATTAATTGTTTCGTTGCTTCGACAGAAGGCTTTTCAATCCACTGTATACAATGTTTTGGTGCCCCCGCCTTCACCGCTGCATCATATACTGTTTTTGCGGCTGCAATAGAACAGTTTTGTGCTGAAGGATGAAATGCGAAAATAATTGGATTTCTCGTTTTTATCGCGATTAATGCTTTAAACATTGTTGTCGATGTTGGATTCGTTACTGGTGTTACCCCAGCTACTACACCGACGGGCTCCGCAATTTCTATTATTTCTTCATGAGGATCTTCGTGAATAATCCCTACTGTTTTATCTTTCTTTATGCTATGCCAAATATATTCAGTAGCAAAAATATTTTTAATACATTTATCTTCGTATACACCACGACCTGTTTCTTCAACAGCCAACTTCGCAAGCGGCATATGTTGATCAACACCTGCTAATGCCATTTCATGAACAATGTTGTCAATTTGCTCTTGTGTAAAACTTTCTAATGCTTGTAAAGCTCTCTGACCGTTATTCACTAACATATCAATCATCTCTTTTACTTCCTGCATTTCATTTACAACTTTCTCTTTGACTACCATGTAAATTCCTCCTATTCTGCTATCTTGGACTAAATAAGACCCTACAGGTCATAATTAGTCCTGATTAGCGCAAAAAAAATAGAATTGCTTTCCTACATGAACCTCATTGTTTGTGAAACATTTCACAAGTTTGTTCGTGGGTAACACTTCATGAACTTAATATACATGAATTTATTTTATTTGTGTTTGTCTAATTTGTGAAATATTTCACAAATTAATATAGTAAAAATGCACTGCCTATACTAGCAGTGCATTTTTACTATGCTAACGCTTGTGCTAAATCTTCAATTAAATCTTCTCCGTCTTCAATACCGACAGAAATTCGAATTAATGTATCTGTAATTCCTAATTCTTTGCGACGATCTGCTGGGATTGATGCATGCGTCATTTGAGATGGGATAGAAATTAAACTTTCTACTGCTCCTAAACTTTCAGCCAGTGTAAAGTATTGTAATCTCTCAAGTACTTTATTTAATGTTTCTTCGCTATCTACATCAAATGAGATAATCGCACCAAATCCATTTGCTTGTTCTGTTGCTAATTTATGGTTTTGATGTGACTCAAGGCCTGGATAATATACTTTATTCACTTTTGGATGATTATTTAAAAACTCAGCAATTGCGCGTGAATTCGTTTCATGCTCTTCCATTCGAATTCCTAATGTTTTTAAACCACGAAGTAGTAAGAAACTATCTTGCGGGCCAAGAATGCCTCCTGTTGAGTTTTGTACGAAGTGAAGGTCTTCTGCTAATTGCGGACTATTTACAACTACTAAACCTGCAACTACGTCACTATGACCTCCTAAATATTTCGTTGCACTATGAAGTACAATGTCTGCTCCTAAAGAAATCGGCGACTGCCAATATGGCGTCATGAATGTGTTATCAATAATTGTTAATAAATCTTTCTCTTTAGCAAGAGTAGATATTTTTTTAATATCAGTAATTTTTAGTAACGGATTCGTTGGTGTTTCTACATAAATCGCTTTCGTATTTGGACGAATCGCTTCTTCAACTTCCTCTAAGTTTGTTGTATCTACAAATGTATGCTCAATACCGAAGCGGTTTAACACTTTCGTAATCACGCGGTACGTTCCGCCATACACATCATCTGTTAAAATAACGTGGTCACCTTTTGAAAACAACATAATTGTAGCTGTAATAGCCGCCATTCCTGAACCAAATGCGAAACCAGCATGGCCGTTTTCTAATACCGCAATCATTTCTTCTAAAGCTGCACGTGTTGGGTTTCCTGTACGTGAATATTCATATCCTTGATGCTTACCAACTGCTTCTTGTTTGTACGTACTCGTTTGATAAATCGGTACATTTACAGATCCAGTTGAAGGTTCTCCTATGCGAATACCATGAATTAACTTTGTCTTTGCTCTCATTTTTTATTCCCATCCTTTGTATATGTCTTTACTTAAATAGCGCTCACTACTATCAGGAAAAATCGTTACGATATTTGTACCTGGCGCCGCTTTCTCTGCTTCAAGTAAACTTGCATGAAATGCTGCTCCTGAAGAGCTCCCAACAAGAAGTCCTTCTTTTTGCGCTAATTCTTTCACTCGTAAAAATGCATTTTGATCAGAAATCGTATGAATTTCATCAAAATAAGATGTTTTCAAAAATGGCGGGATGAATTCAAGGCCAATCCCTTCTGTTTCATGTGAGCCAGCTTTACCACCATTTAAAATAGATCCTTCTGGTTCCACAATAACCGTTTTTATATCTACATTTTTTTCTTTTAAATAAGATGCAGTCCCCATAAACGTACCGCCAGTTCCTGCTCCAGCAACAAATATGTTAATCTCTCCATTAAGTGCCGACCAAAGTTCAGGTCCTAATGTTTTAAAATATGCACGAGGATTTGCCTCATTTGCGAACTGACTTGGAGAGTATGAATTCGGTATCTCATTTACTAACTCTTTTGCTTTTGCAATTGCACCGGTCATTCCTTGCTCAGTCGGCGTATGCACGACCGTTGCGCCTAGTGCTTTCATTAATTCTTGTTTTTCAATGCTAAATTTCTCTGGTACACAAACGATAACGTGTAAATCATGTTGTAACGCTGCGAGTGCCAGTCCAATACCAGTATTTCCAGCTGTCGGTTCAATAATTGTTCCGCCCTCTGTAACAAGCCCTTTTTCTAGCGCATCTTCGATTAATTCTCTTCCTAATCGGTCCTTAACGCTTCCGCCTGGGTTATAAAATTCAAGCTTTGCAAATAAACGGACCCCTTCTGGAAGTGAAAAACGAGTAATTTCCACAATTGGTGTATGACCAATTAACTCATGAACTCCACGATATACATTCATCGTGTTCTCCCCCTTATTTGCCAATAAAGAAAAGGCAACTGTATGTATTTTCTTTATATGAGACAGTTGCCTTTTTGTTACATTACTTTAACTCTTCTAATACTTTTACGATAAAGTTTGTAGAATGAAGAGCTGCTTGATCTAAAAATTGATCAAATGAAACATTTGATTCTTTACCAGCAATATCAGAAAGTGCACGAATGATAACAAACGGAACTTCATATTGGTGGCATACTTGTGCAACAGCTGCTGCTTCCATTTCTACTGCATAAAGGTTTTCAAATTTATCACGAATGGCTGCAACTCGGTTCGGATCACTCATAAATGAATCACCTGTTGCAATCATACCTTTTACAACTTGAATATTTTCTTCTGCCTGCATACATTTTTCAGCTAATGCAACTAATGCTTCATCAGCTTTAAATCCAGGCGGCATTCCTGGTACTTGACCATACTCATAGTTAAATGCTGTTACATCTACGTCATGGTGACGAACTTCTGTTGAAATAACGACATCCCCAACATTTAGAGAATGATGGAATCCACCAGCTGAACCAGTATTAATGACTTTTTCAGGCTTATATCTTTCTAATAAAATTGTCGTTGACATCGCTGCATTTACTTTACCAATACCAGACTTTAACAAGATTACTTCATGTCCTGCTAATTGCCCTTTCGTAAATTCACAACCCGCAACCGTTTCTGTTTCTGCTTGTTCTAATTTATCACGTAAAATACGTACTTCTTCTTCCATTGCTCCAATTACAGCAATTCTCAATCTAATCCCTCTTTCTATTGCTTAGTTGCCTCCATTACCCACACGAAATGATTTAATCTCGTAAACGTTACATGGAAGCCATTGTTTTCAAAAATAGTCTGCATAACTGGAATACGTGTATAGTATTCCGTTTGCAAATCGTTTGCTAACTGATGAAAACCTCTTTGTTTTGCTGCTTCAACAGTTTTATCATATGCATCTTGATCTGCAAATATCGTATCAGCAAACACTATTTTACCACCTTTGTTTAGCAATTGACTATACTTCGCAATCGCTACATTTTTTTCATCATCTGTTAAATGATGAAATGCATAGGTGCTTACTATGGTATCAATGGAATTCGGGACTTCAAACGAAAGAAAATCACCTTCTGTAATGGAAAACTCTTTTGGCAATTTCTCTTTTGCAATCATGCGCATTTCACGTGACGGTTCTATACCGTAAACTGTGCGGCCAGCAAGTAATAATTTATTTGTTAAATTACCTGTACCGACACCAAATTCTAATACGTTACCAAATGACTTGTTAACTACATCCTCTAGAATGTCCTCATAATGGGCGAAAACTTCTTTATATTGTATATCTTCGCCTTGTACAAATGAGTCGTACGTATGAGCCCACTCATCAAATAAACCATTAAATTCTGTACCCATAAAAATTCCCCTTTTTCTTATCGGTTTTATCAGTATGATATTCCCTCTTTCTAAAAATGTCAATTGAAATGTACATGGTATTTCCTTCTTTTCTTTGTTACACTATAGTTGATTACATAGGAGAGGGGCCGTCTTCATGTCATTTACCTTTGAAATGTTAGAAGATAAAGTAGAATTTTTTGAAGCGGGAGACTTAGCTTCTTTAGAACGTAAAATCAGTGAACAAATCGATAATAATAAAGCACTTATGCTTGAAGTTCATCACATCTCGCATCAAATGGTTATGGATCCTGAAAGTAAAAGACCATATTATAGCGCGGTTGTTCATTTTAAATTAAAGAAATTACGCTAACTAAAAAAGAGAAGCTCCTAAGGAGCTTCTCTTTTTTAGTTTAGAGTTTGAACAAGTACTGGTTTCCAGCCTTCATTGTCTACCCAATCAATATTTACATAATATCTTTTACCTGTTTGTTTATCTTGTACGTTACCGTAAGCTTTATTCTTACCGTTATTTCCGATTCGATGAATAATTAATTGCTCTACTGGAACGTCAATTGCAGCTGAAATCGCTTGATTCATCTCATTCCAATCTGCTGTACCTTTTTTAAACGTCATCGCAGGTGTTGCACCTTGCTCTGTGCCTACTGGCTTCCAAGAAGGTTTCGTATAAGCGTCAGTTGCCTTCGGCTGTGTTTTTTCAGCTGGTACTTTCTCGTTAGCTTTTGCTTCTTCTTCAGCTTTTTTCTGTTCTTCTTCAGCCTTTAGCTTCTCTTCTTCTTCTTTCTTCTTAGCCTCTGTTTTCTCTTGTTCATTCTTCTTCGTCTCTTCTTTGCCTTTAGCTTTCTCAGACTTATTCTCTTTCGTTGTTTGCTGAGCTACCTTTTTATCGCTAGAAGACGCTTGCTCTTTCGTGTCAGGAACAAACAATTGATATGCTACAATAGCTACTGCTACTAGTACAATAGCGATTGCAATATTTAAAACACCGTTTTGACGACGTTTTTGTTGTTTCTGTTGGAATCTAGATCCTCCTGCCATTCTTCAAACCTCCATGCAGTTTTTCATACTTGCTATTGTAACATTAAATCTAGAAAGGTTGAACATTTACAATAATATTTTCATGAAATGAAAACATTTTACTATGAATTGCAAGATTACTTTTCATTCTCTAATTGATAGATTGATTCTACGATTGCTTTAAAAATAGGTGTAACTGCATTTACATTGCTACTCGTTTCTATATCCACGACAACTAAAGCATATCTTGGATTTTCATATGGAAAATAACCTGCAAACCAACGATTCTCTTTCGTTCCTTTTCCTGTTTGTGCTGTCCCAGATTTTCCAGCGACACTTAGTGGTAACGACTTGAATGCTGCTCCTGTGCCTTTCTCCGTTGTTACAACGCTCCTTAATAACTGTTGTAATGTTTTCACTGTTTCATATGAAAGCTGTTTCCCCCCTAATGTATGGTCTTCAAATGTATAAAAATCCGTTCCATTTTTGTACATTATTTTTTCAACAGCTTTCACTTCCATCTTTTCTCCACCTCTAGCAATCGTCGCCATCATATTTGCAATCGCTAGAGGTGACATACGTACATCTTTCTGTCCAATTGCTGTTTGCGCTACCGCTTTTTTACTATTCTTATTTCCTTCACTCTCCCAAATCGTAACACTTTTCTCCTCTGGCATTTGCTCAAAATGAGTTGTATGAAATACAGAACCTCTCCATCCAACCTTCTCAGCGCCTCCTAAAGCCTCTACATAAGTTTCTAACACCATCTTATCCTTTTGTATTAGCTCATTTCCTAACTCTGAAAATGTCCTGTTACAGCTTCTAGCAAAGCTCTCTTTAAAACTAAGTGTCCCCATCCTAACTTGTGGGTGATCTTCACCATATAAATCTTTATTACAATTAAATACGCGATTAAAAACATTTTCATTTTGATCAATCGCTGCGGCCGCAATTATTGTTTTAAAAACAGAACCGGGAAAGTGTGGTGTTAACATTTGATTTTCAAGTGTAGTTTTATATAAACTCTCATCTTTCACCTGTACAGATGGTTTGCTAACCATTGCTAAAATTTCATTTTTCTTTACATCAAGTAGCACTACTCCTCCCTTCTTAATTTCACTTGCTTCAACTACTTCTTCTGCTTTTTTCTGTAACTCGTTATGTAAAGTAGTTTGAATCGTCACTGGATAAAACGGATTTCCAGGCGATGTATATTTCGCTTGTTTTCCAAAAATCGGTTCTCCTTGCCGGTCCACTTGATACAATACTTTTGCCTCTCCATCGGTCAAAAGAAATTCATCAAATGATTGCTGCAATCCTGAAATGCCAATCGGTGTTTGTTTTGAAATTTTTCTAACTTCTCCGTATCGTTTTTGAAATTCTCGTTCATTCTCACCCACATCACCAATTAAATGATTCACCACGCTAGTTTGCCGCAAACGAACTTCAGCTGCTACAATGCCTAATACATTTAATTGATTCACCTTCTCCATCTGCTCTCGTTCCAAGCGAAGTGGTTCATTTCCTCTTTGCAGGATAAATGCACTTTTCTTATGTTTCATTTGACTTTCAATCTCTTGTCTCGACATACCAATGATATGCGCAATTTTCTCCAACATGTTATTTTTTAATTGTAGAAATGGAAAAACAATTAAAACAGGATACTTTTTCTCACCTATCTCCTTACCATTACGATCTATAAAATGGCCGCGTCCATCATCTACCGTAATGGATTGCGTCCGTTGTGTAACACTTTTTTCAATTAAGTTAATCTTACGATCCGTAAATGATTCCGTATCGATAATTTGTATTTGAATTAAACGACAAAGTAACATAAACATGACACATATAAAACAAATTAAAACAATTGTAATTCTCCGTTTTATTTCCATAAAAAAACACCTCGTCTAGTATAGTTTGGACGGAGTGTTTCATCTTTTATACAAATAAAAAAATCACTCGCTTTTACACGAGTGATTTTTAATTATTTTACAGAGATAATCTCTACTTGCATTTCTCCACCTGGAGTTTGGATTGCTACCTTCTCGCCAATTTGCTTACCTAATAAGCTTTTTGCGATTGGAGAATCGTTAGAAATTCTTCCTTCAAATGGATCTGCTTCTGCGCTACCTACGATTGTGTAAGCTTCTTCATCTCCATCTGGTAGTTCTTTAAATGTTACTGTTTTACCTAATGTAACAACTGTAGATTCTTCACCGTTATCTGTGATGATAACTGCGTTACGAATCATGTTTTCTAATTGTGTAATACGTCCTTCTACGAACGCTTGCTCATCTTTCGCTGCATCATACTCAGAGTTCTCAGAAAGATCTCCGAAGCTACGTGCAATCTTAATGCGCTCTACAACTTCTTTACGTTTTACCGTTTTTAAATCCTCAAGTTCATTCTCTAGCTTTTGCTTACCCTCTTGCGTCATAGGGTATGTTTTTTCTGTTGCCATATTTTCCACTCCTTTTATATACCAATCCCCCGAAAAAAAGAGGAGTTCCATATGAAAACTCCCCCGCTTATATGTAAAGCGGAGGTTTCTAGCACGCCTGTACTAGCGGAGTTGTCACATACAACCCCGTATTCCCAATTCTTCTTTATATAAAGAAGATATGTATGGAAAGTTGATATAAATATGCCCTCACCTATATATAGATGAGGTTGCATGTTTCATTGTATTCGATAGGAAGGGAAAAAATCCCTTCCTACCGTATATCTTTTACTATGCTATTACAAATTTACTTTTTGTTCAAGAATTGTTGCAATTTTTGTAACCATAATATCAATTGCAACGTGGTTTTGTCCACCTTCAGGGATAATAATATCCGCAAATTTCTTAGAAGGCTCAATAAATTGATTGTGCATTGGACGTACAACATTTACATATTGATCAATAACTGAATCCATCGTACGACCACGTTCTTTAATATCACGTTGCATGCGGCGCAGGATACGAAGGTCAGCATCTGTATCAACGAATAACTTAATGTCCATTAACTCACAAAGACGTGGGTCTTCTAAAATAAGAATTCCTTCTAAAATGATTACATCTTTCGGCTCAACTGGAATAATTTCATCTGAACGCGTATGCAATGTATAGTCATATACAGGTTTCTCTACTTGTTTATATGCAAGCAACTGCTGCAAATGTTCAATTAACAAATCATTATCAAACGCTAATGGATGATCATAATTTGTTTTTAAACGTTCTTCCATTGGTAAATGGCTTTGATCTTTGTAATAATAATCTTGCTCTAAGATTAAAATGGAATGACCTTTAAAATGGTCAAAAATCGCTTTCGTTACACTTGTCTTACCTGACCCTGAACCACCAGCAATTCCAATTACAACAGGCTTATTCGTCCCCATTCGACTATCACTCTTTCTTATTGAAGTATGCTTTTGCGCATCATATTATTCACATACACTGGTTGATCCACTTTGAATTTCACGATCTGCAACGGATGTCTCGCTGCATCTAATTCGTTTCCATCCTCATCCCAAATTTTCTCCACCGTCTGCGTAAAGTTTTCTATTTCTGGTCCAAAGAACTCCACTTCATGTCCTGGTTTGAAATGATTACGTTGCTCAATCGTTACGATGCCCGTTTCTTCATTATAATCTAACACTAAACCAGCGAAATCATACGTTGTTTTCTTACTATGATTTCCAAACATTTGCTCTTGATGTCCTGGAACCCCTTCAAAGAATGCAGGAGCTGTATCGCGATTTGCACATTTATCAAGCTCATCTAACCATTCTTGTTTAAACTCAAAGTTATCAGGATCCGCACAATATGCATCAATTACTTTACGATATACTGTCGCTACAGTAGCTACGTAATGGATTGATTTCATACGTCCTTCAACTTTTAAGCTATCAATTCCAATTTCAATCATTTTCGGAATTGATAAAATTAAATTTAAGTCTTTTGGACTCATTGCAAAGTGAGCATCTTCTTCTTGGAATAGAGGAAGCTCTTTTGCATCTTTATGTTGTGATACTGTTTGAACTAAATCATAGTCCCAGCGACAAGATTGACAACAACCACCACGGTTAGAGTCACGCGCTGTCATATGGTTACTTAGCGTACATCTTCCTGAATATGCGATACACATTGCACCATGGACGAATGCTTCAATTTCAATATCCACTTTTTCTTTAATCTCTTTCATTTCTTCATAGCTTGCTTCACGAGCTAATACAAGACGATGTAAACCTTCTTCTTTCCAATACTGTGCTGCTTTCCAGTTGGATAGTGATTGCTGTGTGCTTAAATGCACCTCAACAGAAGGCGCTACACGTTTACAAGTCTCAATGATAAGCGGATCAGCAACGATAATTCCCGTTACGCCAGCTTTTTCAATCCCTTTTAAATATTCCTCTAGCCCGTCCATATTTTCATTATGTGCAAAGATATTTGTTGTTACATATATTTTTGCTCCATATTTCTTTGCAAATTCCACACCTTCTGCCATTTCTTCCAGTGTAAAGTTACCTGCATTCGAACGAAGACCAAATTCTTGTCCACCTAAATATACAGCATCTGCCCCGTAATGGATAGCTACTTTTAATTTTTCTAAGTTACCCGCAGGGATTAACAGTTCAGGTTTCTTCACAATAACGCGTTTGCCATCGATCACTCGTGAAATTTCTTGTACAGTCATTTCCTACACCCTCCTCGTTTAGTAAACCGTCTCTTTAAAGAAGAATCCTGTATCTAACGGACGATTCACCGGTTGCATTTCTTCTATCTCTTTATATAAGTCGTCTTTCACGTCGTAATACGCATCACGATCTTCTACACATAAATCAATTGCTTTACGATATTTCTTCGTTACCTCAATAATGTATGCAGAGCTTTTTAGTACACCATCAACTTTTAAGCTATCAATTTCAGCATCAATTAGCTCTTCTAACTCATCAATGAAACAAATATCATTTGGACTCATAATGTGAGTACCATTTTCATCTTCATAAATTGGATATTTATTGTTACGCTCTGGGTCATATAAGAACATATTCTCTTCATATTTTTTCTTTTCAATGTCAAGATGACGTCCTTGATACTCAAAGTAGTTTCCTACTAGCGAACGCTTCGACTGGAACATACAAGTCATACCGTGAATTTGCACTTCAAGTTCCACTTCAGCATTTTCTTTTAATTCAACAATTTCATCTAAGCTAAGCTCGCGAGCTAATACAGCACGTTTTGCTCCTCTTTGTCCCCAGTAGTTACAAGTAAACCAGTTTGTTGCTGTTGTTTCTGTATTCCAGTGCAATTGCATATTTGGCGCTACTTCGCGAACCGCCATTAATACTGCTGGATCTCCGAAAACAATTGCATCTACATGTACTTCGTTTAAAAATGCAACATAGTCTGTTAATTCTTCTACTTTATCGTTGTGGAACATAGCGTTCATTGCTACGTATACTTTTACACCATTTTCATGTGCAATCTTCACAGCTTGTTTCACATCTTCACGTGAAAATTCCCCTGCTAAACGTAAACCAAACTTTTGCTCACCGATCATTACCGCATCTGCTCCTGCTTTCGCAAGAGGTTCGATATCCGCCACTGCTTTTGGTGTTACTAACAATTCTGGTTTCTTCATACCTTGGTCACCCTTTCTTTTTACTAACAGCTACTCCATCACCAATTGGGAAAATCGTTGTATCATATCCTTCATGGTTCATAAGCCATTCATTGTACGTCTTAATACGACGGATTAAACCACGTGTACGTCTGTTTTCAATTTTCTCTTTCGTCGTTACAAGGCCATGGTACATAACATTATCTGAAATAATTACGCCACCAGGATTTAATAACGGTTCATATAAGTCAAAAAAGCGACGATATTGTCCTTTTGCTGCGTCAATAAAAATAACGTCAAATGTTCCATGTTCTTCTACTTGCTCGCCTGTTTCTAACGCATCACCGTAAATAACGGAAATACGTTCTTTAACTGGTGAACGTTCTATATATTCAAGTGCTTTTTCATATCGATCGCGATTGCGCTCAACTGTCACAATGCGAGAATTTGGAATAGCTTGCATCATACGAATACTAGAATAGCCAATTGCTGTACCTAGCTCTAAAATGCTCTTCGGTCCAATTAAACGTAAAAATTGCAACATAAATTCCATTCCAAGTCGATCCATAATTGGCACATGATTTTCTTTCGCATAGTCTTCCATTTCAAGAATTAATTTATCTTTCGGATCAATAAATGATAATAGGTACTCGTTAACTGCATCCTCCATAATGGTCCTCCTTATTTACATGGAGAAGTGCCTCTATGACGTCTTTTCACACATAGAATGCAATAAAAATACAAGCCAGCTTTATCCTTAGCTTGTACGTCCCGTTTTGATATTAAAAACGATTCTTCTGCCAGTTTTTAACCCGATATATTTTACCACAAAAAAGAGGGATGTGCGACCTTTTTCGCTATCCCTCCCCATTTCACTGCTTTTTCGTAATATATTTTTGCTTTAGTGCATTATGCTCTTCCAATGTTTTCGCATAGTACACTTCACCAGTTGGTGCAGCTAAGAAATAATAATAATCTGTTTGCGCAGGCTCTAGCGCTGCTTCCACTGAATGTTTACCAGAGTTTGCAATCGGGCCCACCGGCAATCCTTTCACAACGTACGTATTGTACGGTGAGTTTATCTTTAAATCTTCGTATAATACACGTTGTTTATGCTTTCCAAGTGCATATAATACCGTTGGATCCGTTTGAAGCGGCATACCTTTCGCTAAACGATTATAAAAGACACTAGAGATCTTTTGACGATCTGTAAAGCCTGTTGCCTCTTCTTCAATAAGTGAAGACAATGTTAAAAGCTGATGCACATCCCAGTTTTTCGCTTTCATTTTTGCTTCGTTTTGAACAATGATTGCATTCGTTTTCTCAAGCATTTGGATAACAATTTCTTCTAAAGTTGTATCTTTTTTATAGAAAGAGTACGTCGCAGGATATAAATAACCTTCTAATGGATATTTAATATTGCTATCAAAGATTTTATCCGTTAACAGCTTGGGATACTTTTGCTGCATTTTTTGAATAAATGCTTTATCGTTTAATTGACGTACAACATCATCTTTATTCCACTTTAATTCGTTTGCAACCGTTTCTGCAATTTCAGTTACTTGTGCCCCTTCTTTTACCGTCACTTTATAAAGAGCTGGACGATGTACATTACCAGATGACATTTGCTCAATAACATCTTTTGCACTCATTGAAGGATTTAATAAATATGTACCCGCTTGTAAATTTTTAGATTTAGCCTTTGTATAAAAACTAAAAACTGTACCGTTTTTCACAGCACCTTTTTCTTCTAAAATCTCACCAATTTTACTAGTAGATGATCCCTTTGGAATTTCTACTTCAATCTCTTTTTTATTCCCGCTATCAACCGGTCCTAATGCGGATGAAATATACGCATAGACTGAACCACAAACTAAAAGCAGTGCAATTATCGAGAATAAAAAAATGCGTCTACGCTTCTTTTTCACTTGATTCTCTACCAAAACTCTTCCTCCTTATTCAATTGTAGGCCATATGTACATCTTTCTATACAAAACGATGAAAAATCACAATAAACTTACCTATCATTTTGACAGATACTTTATTTTTCTACAATCCGTCTCATTATACTACAAAGGATTACGCAGTTTCGACAAAAAATCTTTCATTTTACATATAAAAAAAGGTGGACTATATATCGTCCACCTTTTCAGTACTTATTATTCAGCTTCTTGCTCATCAGCTAGAGTGTTGAACATTTCTTGTACCATTTCCCACTCTTCTTCAGATTCGATTGGAAGTAAAGTTCCGCCCTCTTCTTCATTTTGCTCATAAGCCATTGCATCGTAAATTTGGTCTCCATCTTCGTCTACTTCACCGATTGGAGAGAAGACTACGTATGATTTTTTGCCAAATTTTTCAGCGTCAAAAGTGAAAATAATTTCACATAAATGTTCGTTACCTTTTTCGTCTACAATTGTAATTTGATTTTCTTCCATTTTGGTCACCTCTTATTTACTATCTAAAAATCCTTGTAAGATTACGACTGCAGCCATCTTATCAATTACTTGCTTTCGCTTCTTACGGCTTACATCGGCTGAAATGAGTAGACGTTCCGCTGCCATCGTTGACAAACGCTCGTCCCACATTACAACGTCTAATTGTAACAGCTCTCGTAGGTTTTCTGCAAATTGTTGGCACGCTTCACCACGCGGGCCAATTGTACCATTCATATTTTTAGGTAAACCTACTACTATCTTGTCCACATCATACTGCTTTACTAACTCAGAAATACGATCAAAACCAAAGTGACCTCGTTCTTCGTTAATCTTAATTGTTTCTAACCCTTGTGCTGTCCAGCCCATTTCGTCGCTAATTGCAACTCCGACTGTTTTTGTACCTACATCTAAACCTAATATCCGCATAAACTACTCCTCACGATGATGTTTCAAGTAAGACTTCACAAGCTCTTCAATTAATTCATCACGTTCAAGCTTGCGAATGATGCTACGTGCATCTTTATGGCGAGGTATGTATGCTGGGTCTCCACTTAATAAATAACCGACGATTTGGTTAATCGGATTATAGCCTTTTTCTTGAAGTGCATCATACACAGTTAAAAGTACATCATTTACATGGACACTCTGTTTTTCATCTTGAATGCTAAACTTCATTGTTTTATCAAAACCGTCCATTTCAAGCACCTCACTTATATAGTAAGTATAGGGAGAAGAACTTCTCCTCTCCCTACCATTGTACACTACTATCTCTTTATTTTGAAACAGATTTAACGTACTCTTGTACAAATGCTAAAGCTTCCTCAACTTGCGCTGGGTTTTTACCGCCTGCTTGTGCCATATCAGGACGGCCACCACCGCCACCGCCACAACGAGAAGCTACTTCTTTCACAAGTTTACCAGCATGGTAACCTTGGCTAATTAAATCTTTCGTTACGCCAGCTAAGATGTTTACTTTGTCATCATTTACAGACGCTAATACGACAACCGCAGATTCTAATTTATTTTTCAGATCATCCATCATCGTACGTAAGTTATTCATATCTGCAACATTTACTTTCGCTGCTAATACGTTCACGCCATCAACTGTCATTACAGAATCAGTTAAGTTTCCAGCTTCGATATTGCTTAATTTCGCAGCAAGAGATTCATTTTCTTTTTGCAATTGTTTCACTTCAGCAAATAGACCATCAACTCTTGTTAAAATGTCTTTTGGATTTGTTTTCATTTTTCCAGCTGCTTCTTTTAATAAACCTACTTGATCGTTCATTAATTCATAAGCAGACTTACCAGTTACTGCTTCAATACGACGAGTTCCTGCACCGATACCAGACTCAGCAACGATTTTGAAAATACCGATAGAAGCTGTATTATCAACGTGACAACCACCACAAAGCTCTAAGCTGTAATCGCCAACTTGTACAACGCGTACAACATCTCCGTATTTTTCACCGAATAATGCCATTGCGCCCATTTCTTTCGCTTCTTCGATTGCTTTTTGAGAAATCTCAACATCAATACTTTCCCAAATTTTCTCGTTTACGATACGCTCAATTTTTTCTAATTCGTCAGTTTGTACTTGACCGAAGTGAGAGAAGTCAAAGCGTAGACGTTCAGAAGTTACAAGAGAACCCGCTTGGTTAACATGTGTTCCAAGTACGTCTTTTAATGCTTGGTGTAGTAAGTGAGTTGCTGTATGGTTCTTCACAACGCTACTACGGTTTTTCGTATCGATAATAGCTTTTACAGCCGCATCTTTCGTTAATGTACCTTCTTCAACTACAACTTTGTGCAAGTTTTGGCCGTTTGGTGCTTTTTGTACGTCTTTTACAAGAACTTTCACGCCATCAGCAAGAAGATAACCACGGTCTGCAATTTGTCCACCGCTCTCAGCATAGAATGGTGTTACATCAAGCATTAATTGTCCTTCTTCACCAACTTGTAAGCTGTCTGTGTATTCACCGTTTTTCACAAGTGCAACAACATTACTTTCTGTTGCAACTGTACCGTAACCAACGAACTCGCTCGCTACTTTCACTTCTCCAAGGACACCGCCTTGAACTTGCATAGAATCAACATCTTGACGAGCAGCACGTGCGCGCTCACGTTGTTTTTCCATTTCATTTTCAAAACCTTCATGATCAACAGTCATACCAGCTTCTTCTGCATATTCTTCTGTTAATTCAATTGGGAAACCGTATGTGTCATATAGACGGAACGCATCTACTCCAGAAATAACCGTTGTTTTTTCTTCTTTCGCTTTTGCGATAACTTCAGCTAAAATTGCTTCACCATCATGAAGTGTTTCGTGGAAACGCTCTTCTTCATTTTTCACAACTTTTGCAATGAAATCTTTCTTTTCAAGTACTTCTGGATAGAAGTCTTTCATTACTTCTCCAACAACCGGTACTAATTCAAACATGAATGGACGGTTGATGTTTAATTTCTTCGAATAACGAACCGCACGGCGTAATAAACGACGTAATACATAACCACGGCCTTCGTTAGATGGAAGAGCACCGTCACCAACAGCGAATGTTACTGTACGGATATGGTCAGCGATTACTTTAAACGCCATATCTTTTTCTAAGTCACCATTACGATATTTCTCACCAGAGATTGTTTCTGTTGCACCAATCATCGGCATGAATAAGTCTGTGTCAAAGTTTGTAGGCACATCTTGAACGATAGATGTCATACGCTCTAGACCCATCCCTGTATCGATGTTTTTCTTAGGAAGTGGTGTATATGAACCGTCTGGATTATGGTTAAATTGAGAGAATACAAGGTTCCATACTTCTAAGTAACGCTCGTTTTCTCCGCCTGGATATAATTCCGGGTCACTAAAGTCATTACCGTACGCTTCTCCGCGGTCATAGAAAATCTCTGTATTCGGTCCACTTGGTCCTTCACCGATATCCCAGAAGTTCTCTTCTAAGCGGATGATGCGCTCTTTTGGAACACCCATTTTCTCATTCCAAATTGTGAATGCTTCTTCATCTTCTGGATGAATTGTAACGGATAGTAATTCTTTATCGAATCCAATCCATTTGTCGCTCGTTAAAAATTCCCAAGCCCAAGTAATTGCTTCTTCTTTGAAGTAATCACCGATTGAGAAGTTTCCTAACATTTCAAAGAATGTATGGTGACGAGCTGTTTTCCCTACGTTTTCAATATCGTTTGTACGAATTGATTTTTGAGCATTTGTAATACGTGGATTTTGCGGGATTACACGTCCATCAAAGTATTTTTTTAATGTTGCTACACCACTGTTAATCCATAGAAGAGATGGATCTTCATGTGGAACTAGTGATGCACTAGGTTCTACTGCATGTCCTTTTTCTTGGAAAAAGTCTAAAAACATTTGACGAATTTGTGCGCCTGTTAGTTGTTTCATTGTATTTTCCTCCTTAAATATAAAAAACTCCCGCCCCTATAAAAGGGACGAGAGTTAGCTCGCGATACCACCCTAATTATGAATTGATTGCTATAACAATCAATTCATCACCTCATGGTGCCGTAACGTGGCAAGACGGCAGTGATTAGCTGCTCTCAGGATTAGCTTTCTGTTACCCTTCATTTAAAGCTTCTTTCAGCCATATGGAAGCTTCTCTCTATAAATGGACTGTAACGTACTTGTTCCGTCATTGATTTAATGTATTATATGACTAAATATAATAGAATTCTCTTAAGTTTGTCAATGTAGATAATCATTTATATTATATCAATTGCTTATTAATCATAGCTATTCTACTATTCATTCTTAACAGCCTTTTCATATATTATGCATGTATTAATAAATTGCACTACTTCTACGAACTTTTCTGAACATTGTTTTTTTGTTATAATTAAATTATCAATAATAAAGGAGCGATTATAATGACAACCTTATTGAACGAAGCTAAAAATATGTTAACGACTGATGAAACAATATTATTTTACACAGCATGTTCACTAGAAATATTTATTTATCGTTCCGTCGCAAGGCCAGGATTGCTAATTTTAACGGACAAACGGCTCTTCTTTTATGGACCAGATGTAAGTAAGAACCCTTTATTTGAAGAGTACTCTTTCGCAAAAATTTCAAATTTAAAAGAGCAAAAGCGGCTTTTCAGCAATCAAATTGTATTTATGTATGATAATGAATGGAAAAAAATAAAACATATTCAAACAAATGATGTAAGCTCTCTCGTTCAAAAAATAAACGAGCAACTCTCTAAATAATGATAGCCCTCTACTTTTATAAGTAGAGGGCCTTCCTATTACACATCTTCTTTTTTCCAAAGAGGCCTTACATGAACGATCACTGTACGAATGACCGCTAAAATAGGAACTGATATTAATAACCCTACAATCCCTGCCACTTCTCCCCCAACTAATAATGCAAGCATAATAATAACAGGATGCATGCGAAGCGACTTACCAACGATATAAGGGGATAAAATGTTACTTTCTACGAATTGCAAAATAGCAATCGTAATCCCCGCTTTAATGAGTAAACTTGTTGATACCGTTGCTGCAATCATCAACGCTGGAATCGCTCCTAAAATAGGGCCAAAGTATGGGATTATATCTGTTATCCCGATGATGATGCCAAGTAATAATGGATATTTCATACCGATAAACCAAAAAGAAAGAACCGATACTCCTCCTAATACTAAACAAACGAATAACTGTCCTCGAATATAACTTCCAAGTGACTTATCAATTTCTTTCGCCAGCATTTGCCCCGTACTACGCCACTTACTCGGAACTAGTTTCCAAAAGATATGATAAAACTCGCCGTAATCTTTTAATATGTAAAATACAATGAACGGAATTAAGAAAATAATGAGTAACGAATCTAGTACACCACGAGCTGTGCTCATCACTTTATTTAAAAGTGCTTGTATCTTCGTCTCTACTCCGACAAAAATTTGTTTCACCTTTTCATGAATAAATGACGGGAAATTCGCTGTTTGTTCTGTAACACCATCCATCCAAGAATCATACATTTTTGTAAACTGCGGGAATTGTTCATTGATTTCTTGTAATTGCTTAATCACAACCGGCGTTCCTTTATAAATTCCATAACCAATCCCGCCAAAGAAAAGGATGTAAATAAGCAAAATAGCGAGTGTACGCGGCATCCCTTCCTTATGAATTTTTTCAATTAAAGGATGCAATAAATACGCAATGAAACATGCAATAAGAAACGGTGTAATGGCCACTTTACATACAAAAATAATCGGTGCCCATAGCGGCTTAATTTTTAAAAAGACGAGCAAACAAAGAAAGACAAGTAACAATAATCCTAAACGGTATATCCAAATGATTTTAAGATTCTTCACACGAAAAACCTCCTCCACCTTTATTGTGAAAATAAATAGGGTAGGTTATGTGCAAAAGTTTTAAAATCTTTTTGTGCAGACCATACTGTTTTGTAAAGACGCACATATATATACATAACAAGGACAACCACCCCTGAGAACGCGGCATGAAACAATATAATCAGGAGGGCTCATAATGGTTTTATTTATGCTCATATTATCTGCACTTTTTATGATTCTTGAATGGATTTGTATCGGGTTTGGTATTTGGAAAGGCTTCTTTGTTCGTTCCTCACGAAAAGAAAGGGCGAAGCAATTATTTCATTACGGCATGCTTGGCGTTGGATGTTACGGCCTATCTTATCTCTTCTCTGAAATTGGACTTTTATATTTGCATACAAATGCATAAAAAAACTCCCTTGTTGATGAAGGGAGTTTTTTACGCTTATAAATAAGATTTAATCATCTTACGTGCTTTTTTCATATTGCGTTTTGAAAAGACATCTTGTTTGCGAGCATATTGATATGCTGCCGCTCCAACACCTAATGCGATTAATGAATTGCGTAGATTCAAAGTAAATCCCCCTTTTCGTTATCCGATCGTTCTTTCATTCTCATCAAATAAATCATCAAGAGAACTTAACGAACCATCTTCTTCTACTTGATGCGTATGGATTTTCCCCTTTGAAACCGATAATTCGATATAACAATTCCAGCAATAAAATTGGTTGACACCTATTTTCCCAATGTCTTTTCCTTTGCAATTTGGACAAATAAACATATGGCGTTCATCTCCTTACAGTCTCCCGGATTCTATTCGCCATTATTTCCAAACTGCATTCATTTATACATTGCTGGAGCCTTTCAACGTTATACGTTTGAAAGTTTCACTATATAATTTTACCTTTTTACATGAAATCATACGGTGAAATGTTTTCCACGTCCATTTCTTCGCCATTAACCGTTACCATTTGTACTTCTCCTTGTGATTCTTGCAATCGGCTAGCTAAAGTCGTTTGACGCATTGCATCATCAAGGCGATTTACACCAGACTGAAAAGCAGCTTCCTCCCCGCAAATAATAAGGAACTTCTTACTTCTTGTAATACCAGTATAAATTAAATTACGACGTAACATACGATTATAACTTTTTACTATCGGCATAATTACAATCGGAAACTCACTACCTTGCGATTTATGAATGGAACAACAATACGCATGTGTAATTTGATTTAAATCTGGTTTTGTATATGTTACCTCAATTCCATCAAATGAAACGATAATCATATCTTGTTGCTCAACGTTTTCTTTCGCATAAAACACCGAAACAATTTCTCCGATATCACCATTAAAAACTTGACTCTCCGGCTGATTAACGAGTTGCAAGACTTTATCGCCTCTTCGATATACAACATCACCGTAAGCAATTTCTTTACTTTTTTCCCTTTTCGGATTAAACACTTCTTGCAACGCTTCGTTTAGTACATTAATACCGGCCGGTCCACGATACATCGGGGCCAATACTTGTACATCTCTTGCGCTAAAACCTTTTGTCTTCGCATTTTCACAAACCTTCTTAACAACCTCAACAATTTGAGCTCCTGTGCACCCGATAAATGAACGATCTTTTTGATTTTGCGCTAAATCTGGTGGGAGTGTTCCATTTTTTATCGCATGAGCAAGTTGAATTACTGATGAACCTTCCGCTTGACGATAAATTTCAGTAAGCTTTACTGTCGGAACTGCACCTGCATTCAATAAATCTTTCAGCACTTGTCCGGGTCCTACAGATGGTAATTGATCTTCATCGCCTACAACGATAACTTGAATGTTAGTCGGCAATGACTTAAACAGCTGATTTGCAAGCCAAATATCAACCATTGAAAATTCATCAATAATGAGTAATTTCCCTTGTACCGGATCTGTTTCATTACGCTGGAAAGACCCTTCTGGCGTCCATCCAAGTAAACGGTGAATTGTGCAAGCTGGAAGCCCTGTTGATTCACTCATTCGCTTCGCTGCTCTTCCTGTTGGAGCTGTTAATAGTATCGGAAATGGATTATCATCACTATATTCATTCGGATTTAACGATAGCCCGTGAAGTGACGCATACATTTCAACAATTCCTTTAATAACTGTTGTTTTTCCTGTTCCTGGTCCACCTGTCAATAACATCATCGGTTTATGAAGTGCCGTTTGAATTGCTTCTTGCTGAAGCGGCGCATATTGTACGTTCAGTTGTTCTTCAATTTCACCTAATGTTTTTAACACTTCTGCCTCTGGAAATGAAGGTGTTTCTTCTTGATTCATAAGCCTGCGAATGGACTTTACAACACCTTTTTCAGAGTAGAATAACGATGCCAAATACACTCGCTCTTCTTCGATGATGACTTTCCCTTCACTTTGCATCATTTCAATACAGCTTATAATGTCTTCCTCTGTCACTCTTCCTTCTTGATTATTTAAAAGTGACATCGTTTCTCTTACAAGTTGATCTTTTCTCATATAAACGTGACCAAGTTGTAATGACACATTCTCTAACGTATAAAAACATCCCGCACGTACACGATCATCATGATTACCCGATATCCCTAACGCACGTCCGATATCATCCGCTCTTCCAAATCCAATCCCATCCACTTCTTCAATAAGTTGGTACGGGTTATTACGAATTACTTCTAATGTCATCTCTTTATATTGCTGATAAATCTTAATAGAAAGCTTCGTTCCAAAACCGTAACCATTTAAAAAGCTCATTACTTTCTCTAATCCTTGATGTTCAATAATTGTCTCATATATTTCCTGAGCCTTTTGTTTATTAACAACACCATTTAAAGCCTCAGGATCATCCATAATTTTAGAAATAGCATGTTCTCCGAGATGATCTACAATTTTTTCAGCTGTACGCTTTCCTATCCCTTTAAATAAATCACTCGCTAAATATTGCACCATACCGGCTTTTGTTTGCGGCAATTCTTTCTTAAACGTTTCGACCATATATTGTTTTCCATACTTCGGATGGTCTTTAAAATGACCTGTCAACGTAAACACTTCATCTTCATGCATGCGAGGAAAATGACCGTTTATCATTACTTTCTTTTCGTCGTACGTTTCATTCGTTTCAATGACTTTCATACTGACAACGGAATAGAGGTTTTCTTCGTTGTGGAAAATGGTATGAAGAACTTGCGCTTTTATAAACTTTTTCTCTTCCTCAAACAAATCCATTGCATGTTGATTTCCCATCTTTCCTCTCCTTTCCGGTTTCGTTTCACTTTAATGAGCAGTACATCCCCCACCTATTTAGATGAGGGATAACTACTCATTAACTATATTTTCATCTTATTCAGCTTCTTGCTCTAATAAACGAACACCATTACCCGCTAAAAAGTGATCTGGCTGAATTTCAGTTGCTTTCTTAAATAAAGCGAGAGCCTTCTCATTTTTTTCCTCAAATACGTAGGCAACACCTAAATTATAATACGCATCTGCATGCTCTTCATCCATTTCTAATACCTTTTCAAAATAAGGTTTCGCCTCTTGAATATGTTCTAGTCGTGCAAAGCAAAGTCCGCACTGGAACAAAGCTTCTACATCGTTTTCATCTAATTCTGTTGCTCTTTGTAAAAACGGCAGTGCAAGACGATCATTTCCAAGTTGCACATGTGTAATACCTAACATAAACGTTACATCAGCTGATTGTAATCCAGCTTGCATCGCTTGTTCAAATACAGCTTTCGCCTCTGCAAATTGCTCTTGACCGTAATATACGTTTCCTAATCCATAATAAGCAGCCGCAGATTTATCATCTAACTCCAATGCACGTTTATAAAATAAAATTGCTCTCTCACTGTCACCTAGTACATCTAATAAGTTTGCAAAATTAATATATCCAAGCGCATCTTTCGGATTTTCTTCGATTGCTTCTGTGAAATTTTTAGCAGCTTCTTCCCAGTTTCCTTCTTGCATATATTGAATACCTGTTTCAAGTTTGTTTGACATGTCCTTCACCTCTACAACAAATTATAACAAAGAATGTATTTTCCAAGCGAACGAAAATTCGCCTTATGTAAAAGAAACCTCTAACCGCGAATCGGTAGAGGCTTCTCTTTTATCCTAAATAATCCAATTTCTTACCGCTACGGTACACTTCATCAATTGTAGCACCGCCTAAACACTCATCTCCATCATAGAAAACAACTGCTTGTCCTGGTGTAATTGCACGAATTGGCTCGTCACAAAGAATACGAACTGTATTTTCATCAACGATTTGAACCGTTACTTTATTGTCTTCTTGACGATAACGGAATTTCGCTGTGCACTTAAATTCTTTCTCTTTCGCTTTATTACTTACCCAGCCAACATTTGTAGCAATAACTTCGTCGCCATATAGAAGTTCGTTATGGAATCCTTGATCAACATATAAAATGTTTTCTTTCAAGTTTTTCCCAACAGCAAACCACGGATCACCGTTACCACCAATACCAAGGCCATGACGTTGTCCAATTGTGTAGTACATTAAACCGTCATGCTTTCCTTTCACTTCGCCAGATAACGTTTGCATCACACCTGGTTGTGCTGGTAAATAGTTACTTAAGAAATCTTTAAAGTTACGCTCACCAATGAAGCAAATACCAGTACTATCTTTCTTCGCCGCTGTCGCTAAACCAGCTTCTTTCGCCATTTCACGAATTTGTGGTTTCTTCAGTTCACCAAGCGGGAACATTGTTTTTGATAATTGCTCTTGGCTTAATTGATTTAAGAAATACGTTTGGTCTTTATTGTCATCAACGCCGCGAAGCATTTTATATTCGCCGTCCATATAAGCAACGCGTGCATAATGACCTGTCGCTACATAATCAGCACCGAGCGCAATGGCATGCTCTAAAAATGCTTTAAATTTAATTTCTTTATTACACATTACATCTGGGTTTGGTGTACGACCAGCTCGGTATTCATCTAAGAAGTACGTAAATACTTTATCCCAGTATTGTTTTTCAAAGTTTACTGCATAATACGGAATACCAATTTGGTTACACACTTCAATTACATCATTGTAATCTTCTGTTGCTGTGCAGACACCATTCTCATCTGTATCATCCCAGTTTTTCATAAAAATTCCGATTACATCATAACCTTGCTCTTTTAATAAAAGAGCCGCTACAGATGAATCGACGCCACCGGACATCCCGATGACAACGCGTGTTTCGTGAGGTAGTTTGTTCATCATGTCACCTCCCATGCTAATTTTGTGTTAATCGCTTCACGATTTTCACTGTTTCGTACGCCGCTTTCTCAACTTGCTCTTTCGTATTTCCAAGTCCGAAACTAAAACGTACGGATGAACGTATTTGATCGGAGTCTTTTCCGAACATCGCCACTAATACATGTGATGGATCAATCGAACCAGCTGTACAAGCCGAACCACTTGACACTGCAATGCCAGCTAAGTCTAAGTTCACAAGAAACGGTTCAATGTTCATTCCTGTAAAACTAATATTAAGCACATGTGGTAATCGATATTCTAAGTTTCCGTTTACCTCGAAAGTAATGTCTTCATTTTTGAAGACAGATACCATTATATCTTTAAACTCTTCATATTGGGCATTTTTTTGCTCACGAGTTTTTTCAGCTAGCAAAATTGCATGTTGCAACCCAACGATGCTCGGCACATTTTCAGTACCAGCACGGCGTTTTCTTTCTTGCTCCCCGCCTATTAATAACGGTTCAAATTTCACATTTGCACCAGCGTATAAGAACCCGACACCTTTTGGCCCGTTAATTTTATGAGCCGAAATTGATAATAAATCAATACAAAACTCTTTCACATCAATTTCTACTAAACCGTAAGCTTGTACCGCATCTGTATGGAAATAAGCTTGATGCTCTTTTAGCAGCTTACCTATTTCCGCAATTGGTTGCATCGTCCCAACTTCATTATTCCCAAACATAATAGATACAAGAATTGTCTCTTCTGTCAATGCCTTTTGTATGTCAGAAACTTGAACGCGTCCTGTTTCATCAACAGGTAAATATGTCACTTCAAATCCTTCACGCTCTAACAATTCACACGTATGCAAAATTGCATGATGTTCAATTTGTGTCGTTATAATATGGTTACCTTTATGACGGTTCGCACGCGCTACACCGATAAGCGCTAAATTATCAGCTTCCGTACCACCGCTCGTAAATATAATTTCATTCGGATTCGCATGAATGCTACGTGCACATGCGCGTCTCGCCTCATCTACTGCATGGCGCGTTTGACGTCCATAAAAGTGAATACTAGACGGGTTTCCGAATGTTTCTGTCATATATGGAATCATCTTTTCGACCACTTCTGGGTGAGTCGGAGATGTCGCAGCATGATCTAAGTAAATGCGTTCCATTAAATCTCCTTCTTTCCAAATCGTTTCACAAGGAATTAAATGTAAAACATATAGCCCCCGTGATTTTCTTCCTCATAACGTACTAAATCTTCTAATGTTGTACTATCTAACACTTCTTGCACCGCATCACGAACACGCATCCATAATTGGCGTTGTGCTGGTTCTTCTTCTTCTATCATTTCTACAACACTAATCGGACCCTCTAATACACGGATTACATCCCCAGCTGTAATATTAGCCGGCTGATCTGATAATACATATCCGCCATATGCCCCGCGTGTACTCTTTACTAGACGCGCGTTACGAAGTGGTGAAATTAATTGCTCTAAGTAATGCTCAGATAAGTCATGTGCCTGCGCAATTGATTTTAATGAAATCGGACCTTCACCAAACTTTTTTGCAAGATCGATCATAATTGTTAAGCCGTAGCGGCCTTTCGTTGAAATCTTCATCTATTTTGCACCTCTTTTCAAATTTTCACTTCTATTGGTTATATCTTATTTGTAAAAGAACACAATTTAAAATCCTATGAAATTATAGCATAATATAGTATTATAAGAAATTTCAACTTGTGTATCAAAATGATAACATAAAATCACATTGAAAAACTCGGAAATTATTACAATTGAAAGAAAAATGAAAATATTCATATTCATTTTTCCCACAAAACAGCATCCTATTTCAAATTCCACTAAAAAAAATGATACGATAGAAAGAGATTATACATTAAGGGAGACGGTAAAAATGAAACAACCACTCGCACATCGAATGCGCCCTACAAATATTCAAGAAATTATCGGACAACAACATTTAGTTGGTGAAGGAAAAATTTTATGGCGAATGGTCCAAGCAAATCATTTTCAATCTATGATTTTATATGGCCCTCCAGGCACCGGAAAAACATCCATTGCGAGCGCAATTGCAGGAAGTACCGGAACCCCTTTTCGCCTATTAAACGCTGTTACTCATAATAAAAAAGATATGGAAGTTGTCGTACAAGAGGCAAAGATGCATCGACACCTCGTTTTAATTTTAGATGAAGTACTTGTATAACGTTATCTGGTTTTAAATAAAAACTTTATAAAAAATATCAAACAAATCCTTACAAAAAAAGGATTTGTTTTTTTATCCACGAATATATAGAATGGATAAAAATAAATAGTAAATATTTTACACAGAATATAGATTATTAAAATTTTCTTTTGTTTATATAGGGGGAAGAGTGAAATGAGGTTTGAGCATGGCTATACATTTATAGTAAAAGAATATGACAACGTTCATTATATTAATGGAAGAGTAATAAAAGAGAGAGTTGTTGGTATAGGAATAAAGGACAAAAAAACAAATAGAGTATACCCTTCTCCTTTAACTCACTATATAAGAACATACTATAGAGGAACATCTAAATCTTTAAGTTCACAAAGAAATGCAGCATATGAATTGATAAAGTTTTTAAATTATATAAACAAGCAGATAGAAAATGAAGCAACAGAATTTGTGGATTTAAAACAGGAAGGCTTATTTGGATTAAGGCTTATTCATGGATCACAATTTATATCCTATTTATCATTAAAAGCCAGAAATGAAGAATTATCTTCTGATTATATATATAGGATAGAAAGCTACTTAATTAAATTCTATCAATGGCTATCCACTAACCAAATTATTTATGAAAAGATTAATGCAGAAAAAGATTCCCCTTTCAACAATCTAGAGTTAGGGACAATTTATCCTGGCCGAGACGAAAGAGTATCAGAAAAACTAGTGGATTTTGGTGAAAACAGATATGAACTAGTTCAAAGATTTATTAAGATTGCTCAAGACGTTGCACCCGATATAGCATTGGGGATTTGTTTTCAATTCTTTGGAGGTTTACGGACAGGAGAAGTCGTTAATCTAACTAAAGATGCAATCGAATCACCTTATTTTTGGGATGATACAAACTTAGGCGAAAGTAAATTCATTTTAAAAATAAGAGAAAGACACCTAGAATTATTCAAAGACAAAACAAACCTACAGCACGAAGGGGTAAAACGCCCTCGTAACCAAGCTTTATTAACAAACCCCTTACTTTCCCAAATATACAAAGAACATAAACAACATTTAGAAAGATTGAACAATCGGAAAAACATAAAAAATCAAAATGCATTGTTCATCGCCAAAAGAACAGGTGAAGCCATGTCGGGTAAAACTTATACAGAATTATTCAATAAAATCAAAAAGGTATTTTTACAGAGCCTAAGTGACGAAGGACGTGTGGATGATTATTTATTTCTTACCGACAAAAAATGGTCTACTCATATAGGAAGAGGTATTTTCACCAACTTTCTTCTTCAAATCAATGCTACTATTCCAGAAATCGCAATCGCTAGAGGAGATAAAAATTTAAGTTCGGTAATGAGTTATGTAGAAGAGAAAAACGCTCTACAACTAACAAAAGAAGCTATTGATAATATACGACTAGCGGCCGAAACACAGAATGCAGATATTAATAAAAAGAATATAGATACTTTTAATTTAGGGAAGTGAAAAAATGAAACTAGAAGCTACTTCTTATGTAGTTAAAGAACACGTTGCAAAAAAACTGGGTATTACTGCAGACAATGTTGAAAAAGTTGCAAAAGAATACAACATTGAAAAAATAAAAGAAACAGGTTCTGTATACACCTATTTTAAAAAAGAAGATGTATTATTTCTTATTGATAAACAAAATGAATTATGGGAACAAGTGCGCAATGATTACCTTACCACAGAAGAAACAATAAAAATACTCAGCATCGCTCATAAAACATTAGGACAAAAAGGTTTTAAAGAGCACATCCATTCAATATTCGTCCCTCCACTTTTATGTATAATTCGTGATGGACTCCATTTTCGTCAGGGTCGAACATTAATATATTTAAAAAAAGATGTATTATCTTTCAATGAAAAAAGAAAAAGAGAAAAAAATATAGAAAATATCATACATCAATCAGAAGCACCCATTTATGATGTATTACTAACTGCATTACAAGAAGCTGATATTGATTTCAATGATAACGGAAAGGAAACTGAACAATATTGGTTTACCTATGTAAAAAGAAAGAGTTCCAAAAGTAATGCTTCTCGTGCAACAACAAAAAAAGAAATACGCATGCTTTTTAATACCACCACATTACTAACTGAAATGACTAACTTGAAAGAGATTTTCACTTATACAGAAAGAGAATTAAATTTGGCAATATTTAATTCCAACGTAAACAAAACTGTACAAACAGAAATGTATAAGTTTTTAAGACAAGTTTCTGAAACAAGGGAAATTGCGGGTGTATCTACTAGTTATAATTTCAAAAAACTTAACAATGTTTATAAGAAACCAAATCGTATTCAAAATGAAAAAACTATTTATTCCATTGAAGAATATATTAGTTTAATAGATTATACAAAAGATATTGTCCAACATAAAAAACGAGCAATTGAGGATATTCAATTACAAATAAAGAAGGAGAAGCATTCACACCGAGACTCTTCTTGGCTATATGTACTATTACATTTAAATAATGCATGGAGACATTATGATGTAGCATCTTTTCCAAGAATTAATTTGCAACAAACACAAATTGGAAAAATGGAGACATTAGATGCATTGGAATGGATAGAAAAGAATAGTTTAAGTGAACAAGATATTATAACAATCATTAATCAAGTAAGAGCAATGTCATTTGTACATTCGAAAACAAAGAAAAAACGTCATTTCTTTTGTTCACAAGAACTTATGGCGGCCTTCGCACATGCTGCCGTATTATGCGAACTTCGCTGCCAAATTAGTCAGCCATTATCACATACATTAATAGATTTTAATAACCGCACAAAAACGTTTAAAGAAGTACTAAAAAAAGCTTTTTTTGAAGGATATGATAATAATTTTATTTTCAAATCTAAACAAATGAATCGCACATTAATTAGTTACGTTTATAGTGTGATCAAAAAGACAACCAATCGTAATCCTTTGGAAATCACCAAATTTATACGAAGCCATAGCAACGAAGAAACAACGAATATTTATATCGATATTCCCCAAGAGCAACTGGATTTTATAACAAACCAAATCTTTGACTTGGGTCACTTTGGCTATGCATATGATGCGTTAAGTGAATTGATACTGCAAGAACCAATTGATAATAGAGAAGAACGAACCCATACTTCTCTAGCATTAAAAGAGGTTTTTGGTAATGTATATCACATTGAACAAGTGGCTCGCTATTTAAATAGATTAAGCGAGGAACAACAAATCGTTTATAAAGTCATTCGAGGACTTTCACTTGAAGAAAGAAAAGAAATCTATAATTCTATAAAATTAGGGCAACAGCCTGCAAAAAAGGAATATTTTCAGTGCATTTATCAAACCTGTAAATTTCCGAATCGAGATTGTGAAAAATGCCAATTTGCGGTTCCAAATTTTTATGCATTATCACAATTAGAAGAAGAGTTTCAAATGAATTTCAATGAATTCAAAGAAAAGTTTGATTCAACAACTAAACAAGGTGAAAAAATTCGTCTTTCTAATCTTTTATATAATTACCTGTATTTAATAGAAAGTGCTGTGAAAAAATTCGGCAAAGACGAAGTATCTTCTTTCTTTAAAAATGGGTTAGAAGGGTTTAAAAAAGAGTTACTTTCAATTCCTAATCTTAAAGAGTATGTAACTATTCAACGTTGAGGTAGGTGTATAAGCATGTCTGTTATAGAAAGCAAAGCAATTGAAGAATCACTTGAAGAATTCAATGATTTTCATTTCGATGTAGATAATATGATTCAACAAGCAATTGAAATTTTAGGTGAACAAAAGTCGAAAGGATTACTGCTCGAAGGTACTTTCGAAGATGATGAGTGGCGTTTTATATGTGACACTCGTCATTCGAGAGTTTACTTTAATTTTGCAACTTTGAAAGAAAGAATGACATTCTGGAATGTAGATTCTACTCTTATCATTCAAGCTTTAAAATGCTGGGTCGCCACTTTAATTCCTTATCGTTCCTTAGAATCACTTAGCAAATACTATAAATATGTAGAGAATTTCCTTACATTCTCTCATGCGTGTAAGGAAGATTTATTAGAACGAACTAACGAACATCTTCTATACGAGTGTGACGATAGAACAAGGTGGAATCTATGTATTCCTACACTCAATTTCATTGATTTTTATGAAGAAATTGATGTTAAACAAACTTATAAAAAAATGCTTGTAGACATAAAAAAAGACATTAATGTTCAAAAGGTTGGTGGAATGGTTCGAAAGCTTCCTCCTTCAAACGATGTATTAACATTTTCATGGGTAGTTGAAAGCTTTTTTAAAGAACTTCCGAAAGGCAATAAACATTTTTTCAAGTACTATCCAATTTACTTGTGGTGGACATTAAGCAATTTGATTCCAATGCGTCCTGCAGAATTTTGTGATATTGATAGACATGCACTTAGCGAAGAAAATGGACGGTTTTATATACGTTTACCTCGCTTAAAACAGAAAAAAAACCATCATAAAATTCAAATCATTGATAAAATATCTATTCCTCAAAAATTGTATCGAGAAATAGAAGATTACATTACAATGACAAATAAATTTGGTTCATCAATAACATTAATTTCTGATGCATCAATTGAATTAAAAAGACAATATGATCGACCTGAATACTTTAAACAAAGATTTAGATATAACCATCTCCAACTTCTTTTAAATGAATTCTATGAGGAAATTGTAGAAAATATATATGAAGTAGCATATACACATAGAATTCGTCCTGGGGATACACGTCATTTTGCTTTTTTAAATTTAATGCGACAGGGCTACCACCCCATCGAAATCGCTCGCTTGGGTGGGCATACCTCTGTGCAATCACAATACCACTACCAACAGCATATGGAATATTGGGTAGACGTTGAAATTCTGCAATTGATGCAAAAATTCAAATTCCAGCAAGAAATAAATAAAGACGATTCTTCTACCTCCAGTTCACATCATAACTATTTAGATGATGATTTTGTAAGAGAAAAAGTATTAAAAAGTAATGATACAGGTTTCGAAATGGAACTTGACACAGGGTATTGTACAGACCCTAATGTATTTTGCCAAGTAGATAAATGCTATTTCTGTGAGTACTGGAAAATTAGTCAGGAAGAGTTTTTATTAAAAAAACAAAAAATAGAGCTTGAGTTAAGCAATTGTAAAAGTGAAGTCAGTTCACTCATAAAAACATTAAACAATCTTTATGGAATGGCTATAAGTGGGTCGTTTGAAGAGGATTTTTCAGAATTCAACCAGGAATTCAATAGAGATTTACTCATGACTAAAAATCAGTTAGATACAAGTGTGCACAAAATGTTGAACTTTTCTTCAAAGTTAGCAAATACAGTGAAAGGGACGAAATAAAAATATGGAACAAAGACGAGGCAGACCTAAAAAAACATTTCCTACAGAACTCATACAAGATATTATCTATCGTTACACTAAAGAACGAAAGATTACTGGAAAAATAGCGTATATGGATGTATATCGCTATTCCAAAGATTTGTTTGAAAATGGTGAGATTGAATACAACATTGGAGAGTTTTTTTGGCGCAAAGGTGAAGGACGCGACACAATTGACAAAACAAATCAAGTCATGCAACACCACATTCCTAATGAAGTTCAAGAAGATGAGTCAATTATTAACACAAACGATATCGTAAATAAGTTTTTCACAGGAAAAACTTCCGATAAAAATAAAATAATTGGAGCTTTAAAAATGAATGAATTAAAGCTCCAACAATATATTAAAAAGTGCAAGAAGTTGGAGAAAGAATTACTTGAAACAAAATTAGCTTTGGTACAAGCAAAAGAACAAAATAAAGACCTTAAAGATAATATAGAATCCTACCAAGACACCTTATTCCAATGGATGGAATTAAGCATGAACAAAGATATTCCACTAACAAATTTATTAACGGTAGGTAAAACACGAACACCAATCGCTGAAGAATTGTTAAAAAGTATGCTATCAGATAATCCTGTTGAGATTTTTAGTAAAATGAACGAACTCAAGAAAAATACTTCATTACGAGAAGTAAAGCAAAGTGAAGTAGTACCTTTAAATCCTCCAAAACAAAAAGAAGAAAGCATTTTGGATGATTTTGATTTCTAAATAGTTCTCCCCACCTATTCATAAATTGGTGGGGAGAACTATTTTTATTATTAATTTTGTTTTTTTAAATCAGTCAGTCTCTGGTAAATATGACCGAATTTCTTCTCTTCTCCAGCAACTTTTGGCTCATAATATATCGCATTTTTCAATTCATTCGGCAAATACTCTTGTTTCACCCATCCATTTGGATAATTGTGAGGATATAAGTACCCTTGACCATGCCCTAGTTTTTCTGCACCTTGATAATGGGAATCTTTTAGATGTGCAGGTATGTCACCTGTACGTCCTTTTTTCACATCGTCAATTGCTTTGTCCAAAGCTTTATATGCTGAATTTGATTTAGGAGATAAACATAATTCAATTGTTACAACGGATAAAGGTATTCTTCCCTCAGGCAACCCTATTCGCTCTACTGATTCTATTGCAGGTAAAACCCTTGCACAAAGTTCAGGATTGGCTAACCCAATATCTTCATACGCCATAACAAGTAATCTCCTACAAATAGAAACCAAATCTCCCCCTTCTAACAATCTTGCCAAATAGTGAAGGGCTGCATTTACATCACTACCTCTGACGCTTTTTTGAAAGCTGGATAGTAGATTATAAAAAATATCCCCTTTTTTATCATGAGAGAATCCTTTATTTTGAATACATTGTTTCACGGTATCTTTTGTCACAATAATTTTGTTATTTTCATCTTTTTCAGAACCGAATACAATATCTTCTAACAAATTAAGTGCAGAACGCGCATCTCCTGTTGTTTGAGCAATTAACGTTAGTAGCTCATCGGATATAGTAATATTCATTTTCCCTAAACCGTTTCCTTGATCTTCTAACGCCCTTCTTAATAGTTTTAGAATAGAAGACGGAGACAAAGTTTTTAATTGCTTTACTTGTCCAATTCTTGATAAAATCGCACCTCTCACACTATGGTAAGGATTTTCTGTTGTTGCCCCAATTAGAGTAAATACTCCCTCTTCTAATGCCTTGAGTAATGAGTCTTGCTGTGTGCGATTTAACAAATGAATCTCATCTATAAAACAAATCGCATTACGGGTTAATCTTGCTTCTTCGATAACAGCTTCTATTTCTTTTTTTCCAGCACTAATGGCATTTAGTGCATAAAATTCTTTCTTTGCTGTATTTGCGATTGCAAAAGCGAGAGACGTTTTCCCTGTACCTGGCGGCCCATAGAAAAGAAGGGATGGAATATGTCCATTTTGAAGCATACGATATAAGGCTGTTTTGGGACCTATTACATCGTCTTGTCCAACTACTTCATCGATTGTTCTTGGTCTCATTCTATGTGATAAAGGTTCATTGTAAAACATTATATATATCTCCCCTTTAGTTTAAAGAACACTATTAAATAAATTATGTCTTTAATAAATTTATCATAAAGTAGAATGCGTGAAAAATTTATTAAATCCTTATTTAAGGCTAATCAAAGTTAAAAAACGAAAAAGACCTCTTCATATGCTTTTGTTCAAAACATATGAAGAGGACCTTTTTAGTTATTTTTTATGCTAATAACTTGTCCACTTCTTCTTTTGTTATCTTATTGTGTACGCATAAATCTTTAATTACTTTTAATGCCCATTTTTTCCTTTGTTCTTCTTGGCTTTCAGCCCACTTGGCTAATCCTTTTTCTGCTACATAAAGATCAATTAACTTCGGAAAAGTTATACCATAAATAGCTCCTATAAAAAATGGTCTATCATCATCTATACCAATCATTTCTTCCTTTTCATTCGTATATAATGACCGATCAACATCTAATATACACTGACCTTCTGAATTAAAACGGAAAATCAATGTTAAAGAACCTATTTTAAATTTTACACCCATTAAATAAACGTCATTATTACAACCTAAACCCGACAAGGCGGTCAAAGACTCCGTTAATAAATCTGACCCCTCGTTACTGCTGTCATAAGAACTTCGATCTCCCAATAAAGAAAGTGCAGAAACATCCACAAGTTGCATGTTTACATCATTTTGTGAGTTTGTGTCGGTAAATTTAGCAAGAACAGATTCTTTTTTACCTAAAAGCCAATAAAAAAATTGACTACCAAAAGAAAATGGAAGAACCTTCTTATAAGTTATTTTCCCCCACGCCTCTATTTTATTACCTCGCTTTTGCCCCATTAGTACCGATCTAATACGACTCTCATTTGAAGCAGCGACTTCAAGTGTACAATATATACTACCAAACATCTCAAAGAATACTACTTTTGCTATATGATTGAATATACGATGGTTTCGCGGTAATACTTCACCATTTACAATAGAACGTTTTTCACCGTAACCAGTTTCAAAGATTGCGGTAACTTCTATATAGCGAAAAGCCTGTCCAAAAACATTTTTAGATTTTATTTGTATATCCGTTCCGCTACTCGGAATCCATTTATGTGTATACGTTTTCTCTTCTCTTGAAAGATGTTTGTATTTTTGTAAAAAATCAATCTCCTGCGAATAGTCTTTCTTCAATAATGGAATAATAGCTTCTAAGTTTGTTAATAAATTATCCATTTTCCAAACGGAGATGCGTGTAAATTTATCCGACATATACTCTGTTACCCCCTAAACACTTTTACCTCGTGAGTTTCAGTTTCATATTTTAATAACCTATTACATACAAAACGGTATAACCACTGTGGAGATCTTCCACTATTCTTTTTGATCTGAATAATAGGTTCTATCGTGTAAGTAGAAGCAGGTGGAAGTGTAATTTCTGAATGGTTTAAAACAAAAAACTCGTATTTTTTCATAATAGAAAAATCTTTTTTTCTTCTTGAAAGTTGGACAAAAATATCTCTTATAAATAAATCAAATCCTTTGTCTTCATTCATTTCAATTTCGTTTATTAACACATCATCATTAGCTTGCACATATATATCAGAAGGAGCTGCTTGTACACATACATACACATCATTATGTTTTAATACCCACTTCATCAATCTCCACCAAATACTTCCTCTTCTTTCTATGCTTACAGAAATCGAAATGGTTCTGCGATGTTGTGGCGTCTTGAGTTCTTCATCCTCAATGTCTATTACGGTACTTTTATCTTCTGTTCTCTTATTACTAAGAGCAATTTTCATAAAAAGAGGACGGAAGAAAAAGAAATTCCGCCAATAAGCCCAACCAATAAATACACCGATACCGTAATAACTAAATCGCGAAATTTATTCCCTAACCATTGGTCGAATCCTAAAAAGTAATAAAAAAAGACTAACACAATTGCTTGAACGACCTGTGTGATAAAAAATTTCTTCATGTATTTTATGCTCTCCTCTTACAGCAATGTCTTTTTAAGCCCTGTAATTAAAGCAATTGGAGAATTTATCAATAGGTCCTGCAATTCGTTCAAATTAGCATCAATTTCTGCAACTCCAAACTTTGTCACCCTAAATTCTCTACCTTGATATACAAATATTAAAGCTTTGATATCTGATCCTTCTTCTCGTATATCAGCAATAATATTAGAAACCTCTTTATAATCTCTTTGCTTTATTGCTTCTTTTAACTCTGCATTTAATTCATCGTCTATATATGCATCAAATTCAATAGAAATAATTCGAATGTTAAACTTATCAGAAGAACGAATTGTGTAATCATACAAGTTTTGTTGAATTTCAAACGGTCTCAATTTATATTTTTCAACTTTTTGTTTTTTTGTAAGCGCATATGGATCGTCGCTCTCGATGATAGCTACTAGCGGAGAATGCGATAAACGAAATATATTCTCATCTTCTATCACTTTATTCTTATCAATTAAGCGATACATATATAAAACGAAAGTTTTCATTCTCATCATCCCCCTTCCATAAACAGCTCTCATTTATATTTTAACTAAAATTTTACATCCTGTCACGAAATGTCATATTTTATCATCATAAATTTTGATAAAAATATACTTTTAATACTTTTATACTAACATCTTGTTCTTAATTATATGTATTTAAACGTAATATTTATTTGTTTCTATGAAAAAACATTTAACACTCCCAAAATTTTCACTATCTTCAGAATTATATGCTCTTAAAATCAGTAAATATGTTAGCATAAATATTATTATCACATTTTTAAATTGTAGGGGGAGCAATACAACGTCATAATTTAATGCTTACTGATACTGGATTAAGCAAAATAATCGAAAGTATTGAAGGGGAATTTACAAATAAACACTATTCTATTTCTGCTTTTTGGAATGAATATATGGCAGCAAAACAGTTTTTTTCTAATCGTTTTATAACTCTTATTGAAGTATATTAGAAATTACAGATACACTCTTCATTGGTCACTTTTAATTTCCCCTTGTGCCCCGTAGGTTATTTGTATTTCGCCCAACTCCTATTGGTCGAAATGGTTCGCTAACTCCTTCTAAAACCCCTATTTTTAACTCACTTTTAAGTACAAATACACATATACTATTATTGGACTGGGCATCCTGTATTTTGTTAGGATACTCTTTATTGGTAACACATATAATGTGTACTGTGGAGGTCCTGCATTAACACTGGGACACTTTTTACTGGTAACGCATATACTGTTACTGGGTTGGTCGTCCTGCATGACTAGGAGGGACTTTTTATGTCTCTTAATGAAGAGGACAATTTTCTAGAAGAAGACGAGGATGAAGGAATTGAATTAAAAACAATCCCAATTGCAGAGTATGTAAAACTACGACGCGAACAACGAAAACAAGAACAACAAGTATTTGAAGACAAACTAAAAGTCCTCAAAGAAAAAACAGCTAGATTAAAAAAAGAACTAGGATACTAATATTAAAATGCCTCCGAATAATTTAATTCGAAGGCATTTTTTCTTTTTATAAATTAATATTTTTTTCCATTGCCATAACATCAACAAATTCTCCGTCTAACTTACCTTGATTTTCAAAAACACCTACTTCACGATAACCCATAGAACGATATAAACTTTGTCCTAATGCATTAAAAGGAAATGTAAACAAAACAATTTTATAAAATGTATTTTGTACAGCAACCTCTTCAATCTTTTGTAATAGCCGTTTTCCTATCCCTTTTCCTCGTTGCTCTCGGTCAATATAAATAGATAAATCAGCAACACCGTTATACGCACAACGATGAGAATAGGGATTTAAAGACACCCACCCTACGATTTGTCCTTCCATTTCCGCCACTAATACCGCATATCGTTCTCCACGATTTACAAACCACTCTTCCATATCATGAATGGTCTTTTCATTTTCTTCTAATGTAGCAATTCGATCTTTTATTCCTTGGTTATAAATGCGTGTGATTGCTTCAATATCAGCACTTTGACACTTCCTTATCTCCATGTTCATACCCCTTTTTCAAATTTATAAGAAAATTATAAAGGAAAATAGTTGCATTTTGCAAATATTATTGTATAGTATAAATATAGCAAAGGAGGAATTCGTAATGAACGATGCAAGAGAACTATTTCAAGTATTCGCAAGACGTTTTGGTTTTTTAAATAAAAACTGTTGTAGTATTGGTGGGGTAGAGATTTCACTTGTTCAAAGCCATATTTTATACGAAATTAGCAAACGCGATCAACCCTCTATGCAAACCGTATCAGAAACTCTAGGCATGGATATTACAACATTTAGCAGACAAATCCAAACACTTGTGAAAGGAAAATTTGTTACAAAAACGCCTTCTCCACAAGACCGAAGAATTTATACCTTGTCCCTAACCACAGAAGGTACATTTGCTGTTGCTACAATCAATGAACAAATGAATCAATATTTAAATGAAGTGTTCTCAAAAATGAGTCCATTTGAAAAAGATATGATATTAAATTCTATTCAGTTGTTAAACAACGCAATGCAAGATACTGATGTTTGCTGTAAGCCACTTGCTTGAGCAAAGTATTTTGCTCTTTATTTTAAACTAATACTTGCAAAATGCAACTATTTTAAAAGGGGGAATTAACATGTGGGAAACCATTCTTCGCGATTTCTTTTCTATCGCACTTGAACTAACGCTCTTATTTGTTGGTATTTCATTCTTTATTCAAGTCATTCAAAGCTTTTTGCCATACGACAAGCTAGACGTATTGCTCTCTAAATCAAACTTTCTATACAGTTCTTTCATTGCTATCGTATTTGCTTTTATTACACCATTTTGTTCTTGTTCAACGATTCCAATTGTTGTGAACTTATTAAACAAAAAAATTCGATTTGGAACAGTTATGGTATTTCTGTTTTCTTCACCAGTCCTTGATCCAACGATATTAACACTTATGACCGCAACGCTAGGTGTAAAAGTGACGCTTACATATACGGTCATTACATCCCTATTATCCATTATCATTGGCTACACACTTGAAAAATTAGGATTCGAAACAGAAGTCAAACAGGTAATTATGAGTGGATATGAAGAAAAAACACAATCATTTAGCTTAAAAAATGCTTTTGTTGAAGTGTTTCAATTAATGAAGACAGTATATCCTTACCTAATCTTTGGTGCACTAATTGGAGCTGTTATTCACGGAGCTGTACCTACTGAATGGATTACAAACTATTTAGGAGGTGATAATTGGTGGCTTGTTCCGATTGCTGCTATTATTGGTATCCCATTATATATTCGTCTTTCTACGATGATTCCAATCTCGCAAATCATGATTGCAAAAGGAATGGCATTAGGTCCAGTTATGGCATTAATGATTAGTTCTGCGGGTGCAAGTTTACCAGAGATAACATTGCTAAACAGTATTTTCAAAAAGAAATTAGTCGTAGCATTTATTCTTTCAGTAATGAGTATGGCAACACTTTCAGGATTTTTATTTTATTTCATATAAAACAGAGGAGGAATTACCATGAGTATCTTTAAAAAACTATTTCAGAGCAAAGAAAAAGATTGTTGCAGTATTAAAATTGAGGAAGTAAAAGAAGAAAAGAATGATTCAACTTCTAAAAACACTGATAATAAATCAGAGTGCTGTAAATAAAATAATAAATATATAGTAAGAAAAACATCTGCCTATGCGTCAGATGTTTTTCTATTGCGTAATATCATTTCTTATATCATTACTCAATCATGTTTTAATTTACTTTTTTCCACACGAAAAAGAAAGGAATCCTGCTGTTTTGCACAACCACTTACAAAGAAATCCACTTGACCTTGTTCATTTTCTTTCTTAATTATTTCTGTGCAAACATCTTTTTCTATACCTTTATCGTTTCCAGCATATGCATCGTTTGAATTGTCGTGAGTATATTTCAAGACTTTCCCATCAAATTGCAAATCTTGAAATATGGGGTCTCCTTCATGTGTATAGCTTGTCACTCGTATCTTATCTTCTTTTTTATTAGAGAGGTTTGTTAAGAACTGTTCAAATCTTGTTAAATGAGCAACTTTGCTTTGTTGATACACAATGTCACCTCTTTTTACCGCTTCCTTGGAACTATAGCCTTTATTATTTGAACACCCGAAGGCAGTAATAACAATCAAAAATAGAATCACAGCGAAGAACAATTTTTTCATTTTCTCCTCCAAACTGATTATTTAGGTTCATCCTCTTAACCTTTTGATATAATATATTCCAACATGCATCCTTCATTGTTTTAATTCTAAAATATAATTACATTTCCCTTTAACCGTTTTAAATAATGATTTAATAACATTACCTTATTAAAAAGATACGAACTGGATTACAGACAATTACTTTTATTAATTTATCAGCAAAAAATAAAGACCAAATCGCATAATGATTTGGTCTTTATTTATATATGATTACTTTTGCTTCATAACAAAAGAACTATTTAATATTTAACAGCAGCTTTCTCCACCGCGGAAGACTAATCCTGACTCTTCACCTTTTCCTTCGAAATCAACAGTCAGTTTATCTACTGTATCTACAATCTTTTGATCTATTGCAATCTCTACCCCATTAATTGTTTGTACAATATCGTCTTCTTGTCCTGTAGCTAACGACATTCCCCAGCTCGGCCCGCAACATCCTGCACCTTCAAATGAAAAACGTAATGTGGATACACCGTGTTCTTTCATAACCTCTTCAATATATGCCTTTGCTCCATCTGTAATAATCATAGTATTCTCTCCTCTTCTTTTTTATTTTTACACTGTTAAGTGTTTCAAATTTTCATAGCCAACAATATCTTGTGCTTTCCAAGGAATCACCACATATTGTCCATTTGCTCTTTCTTCAACCTCACGCATCCATTCTATTTCGGATATCGCTCTACCATGTAAAATAGGGTCTTTTGTGTTTGTTGCATATAAACTTTGATTAATCACCCACCAAGTTGGTGTAATACTCGCACGTTTTAAATCTTCTTGTAAACGACTTGCTTCGAACACAGGTGTAGCTTCTGCTAACGTAACAATTACAACACCTGTTTCTTTCGGATTACGAAGACGTGGTAGTAATTGTTGTACTGAAACGGGCACTTCACCAGTAGAACGTTCAATTTCTTTATGATAGGAATGTGCCGCATCTAGAAGTAATAATGTATGTCCTGTTGGTGCTGTGTCGATAACAACAATTTCGTTATTTGCCTTTTCTACGATATTGGCAAACGCACGGAAGATTGCAATTTCTTCCGTACAAGGTGAACGTAAATCTTCTTCCAAATATGCTAATCCTTCTTCATCTAACAACTCGCTTGATTGATTTAGAATTTCTTCTCGGTAATTTTCTACTTCGACTTTTGGATCAATACGACTTACGGATAAGTTTCCGTGTAGGGATTCGTGGTGCATAACATGATCTAAGTGAGCTGCTGGATCAGTAGTCGTTAAATGAACCTTGTGTCCCTTTTCTACTAAACCAACCGCAATCGTAGATGCGACCGTTGTTTTTCCCACGCCGCCTTTTCCCATCGTGAAAATAACACGTTGACCTGTTTGGTGTATATTCTCAATCAAGTCTTTTAAAGGCTTTGTTTTTATATCTTCCACTTCTAACGTTTCTACATCAGATATAGCATTATCTATGAATAACCTGCGAAGATTTTCAATACCAGTGATGTTAAATGGCGCTAAAGGAACAGCATAAGTTGGAATTTGTTTTAATTTATTTGGTGTTTGTTCTAATGCTTTTGTTTGTCTCTCATAAAAGGCTTTTGATACTTCATCCTCTTTCACTTGATTTTGCATCATACCATTAATGAGTAACATTTGATTCTGTACACCAATGTCTCCAAGTTCTTTTGAAGCCCTTGCCGCTTCTTGTAATGGAGATATATCTGGACGGGTTACTAACACCAACGTTGTTTGTTTCCCGTTAGATAGAGCGTTAACTGTTGCCTCATAAAGCTTTTTCTTCTCACCTAATCCAGCAAGTGGTCCAAGACAAGAAGCACCATGTGTACTTTCTTCTAAAAACCCACTCCATGCCGTTGGAAGTTGAAGAAGACGTAATGTATGACCTGTTGGTGCTGTATCAAAAATAATATGATCGTACTGTTCTGTGAGTTCTTTATTTGTTAATAACGATGAAAACTCGTCAAATGCAGCAATTTCTATCGTACATGCTCCTGATAATTGTTCTTCCATTTGATTAATAACCGCTTCTGGAAGTTTACCACGATACGGACCCACCACACGCTCTTTATACTCGTTTGCCGCTGTTTCAGGGTCTAAATTTGCTACGAATAAATTGTTTACACTAGGAATTTCTACTGGATGATTCGTTAGTTCCATATTAAACACGTCTTGTAAGTTTGAAGCTGGGTCTGTACTTACAAGTAACACGCGTTTTCCTTTATCAGCTAATGTGACTGCCGTTGCACATGCAGTTGATGTTTTCCCCACACCACCTTTTCCAGTAAAAAATAAAAATGGTGTAAACTCCATCGTCTGTGGATTATATAAACGAGTCATGCCCATTCCTTCTTTCTCTTTACTTTTTCACGTTTAGCCCTAAACGTACACGAGGTTTTTGACTTAATTCTTCTTCTGTTAATCCTGTTAATGCAACAAACTCATCATTCGATAAGTGTGTTTGTTCTTTCACTACTTCACCATCAACAAGAGTAATAGGAAGTACTTCAGGACCTTTTTCCATTAACAATTTACTAATCATTTCATTTGAAGCAAATGCATCTGGTTCACTTGCTAGGTTATAACGTGTAATATCAAAACCTTTATTTTTCAAATTGTTTACAGCCACAGAAACTCGAATCAATTCAGGGTCTACACTTGGTCCACAAACACCTGTTGAACAACACATTGCTGGATCATAAATTTCAATTTTTTTCATGTTTCTTTCCCCTCCTATATAAGAAGCCGAGAACGAATTCTCGGCTATGTTTTTGATTACTCACCTGTTTCTGCAAATTTCTTAATGCGTGCACCAATCTCGTCACGCACACGCTGAAACACTGACCAATCTTGCCCTGCTGGATCATCAAATCCCCAATGCTCATGTTTTACATGTGGAGGAATTGTTGGGCATACGTCTCTCGCATGTCCACACAATGTCACAACAAGGTCTGCTGTATTTAAAATGTCACGGTCGATTATATCTGATGTTTGACCTGTAATATCAATATTTACTTCATTCATTGCTTTAATTGCATTTGGATTCACACCATGTGCTTCAATCCCTGCAGAGTATACATTCCATGTATCTCCTAAATATGTTTTTCCAAATCCTTCAGCAATTTGGCTACGGCAAGAGTTACCTGTACATAAGAAATAGATTGTTTTCTTTGTCATGTTTGTTCATCTCCTAATATTTCTGTTAGTTACAGCAGTTATCATCACAAGTAGTTGCACCATGAGGTAGGTCTACATGACGAATCATATCTTGAACCAATTCATAGTATTCACTTTCTATATTTATGGAGTAATAAATCCATTGTCCACGTCTTTCTTCTTTTACAAGCCCCGCATCTTTTAGCTTGCGTACATGCTGACTAATAGAAGGTTGGCTCATTTTAAATATATCTACAAAGTTACAAACACAATATTCTTGTTCATATACCATTCGCATTATTGCTAATCGCGTTTTATCTCCTAATAATTTCAGGATACTTGATACCTTTTCAATTTCTAATGTTGTTTTTTGCATATCTCAACCTCCTTTTCTACATCATAAGTATATAAGCATTTGCTTATATATTCAACCAAAAAGAACCCATTATTCACTAAAAAACGTTCTTATAAATTTATAAGAACGTTTTTATAAGGATTACCTTGACAATTCAATCCAATTAATTATTCTCAAAAAAAGGAGGGATGATTTTGAAATATATTTTATTATTCATTTTATTTTCTTTATATGCTTGTTTACTGTTCAGTTATTGTCGTATTAGGATTAATAACTTATATTTCAGTAGTTTATTCAAAGCAATGTATTACATTAGTATGTTATCCACATATTTTTTCATCCTCTATATTTATATCATTTATCAAAATCTAATATTTTTGGTTAGTTTCTTTTTATTGATATTTTTACACTTATTAATAACATTATATATAAAACTAAAATATTAATTACATGTTAGTAACATGTGCGATAACTAACCCTATCAAGGGTACTAGTGAGACAGCAGTAGTTATGACTCTATAATTATTTCGAAACTTCTTGCTTTCTTCCTGTAATACTTTTAAGGTACTGTTGTAGATTTGTAGTACATTTCCAGAATTCCCATAATGTTTGAGTGCATCCTTTAAATATTTATTAATTAACAATTCAGCATTTTGATCTGCAAACTCCTCATCTTTCGTTTTTATAGCAGCAAAATAACCACCCAATGTTACTGATACTAAGCTCATGACTACCAAAAAAACATACAATACATCATACGAGAATCCTTGTATATAAATATAACCTAAGTAAAAAAGAGCATAAATTATACTTATACCTGCAAAAGTAAAAAATAAGTATTGAAATAATAATAACTTTTTAAACCAACTGGGATTATTAATATTATTAACCAAATGCCCTACCTCATGTGCGATTGTTTTATAATTACCTGGTTTACTTCCCTCACTATCCATATCTGTTAAATTGAAAACTGATGTATGTTTAAGGCTATATTTTAAATGACTTTGTTTATTAGTCTTACCAATTTTATATGTAGCACTATTTTGATATTGCTGCACTAATATATAATCCAAAAATTCTTTTCCCTTCATGGATAACTCCCTTTACCGTTTTTAAATAATTATATCTCTTCCCTCCGATTAATAATATAAAAATCCGAAAAAACATTAGTTTCATATTTTACAATATTCATCTCTCTGACTAAAAATTTCTTGTCCATTCAAAATACTTGAAAAACATATAATCAAACGCTAATATAAGCGTATACTTATATAAGTGAACAACAATATGTATCAAGGAGGAGAATAGAGTGGGGAAAGTCAGTAAGAATTTATCTTTTCTAGACCGCTATTTAACGTTGTGGATTTTCCTAGCTATGGCATTAGGTGTATTCATTGGCTATGTATCACCAAGTTTTGTTAATCACCTAAATTCTTTACAAGTAGGAACAACGTCTATTCCAATTGCAATCGGACTCATTATTATGATGTATCCACCACTAGCAAAAGTTCGCTACGAGGAAATGTGGCGCGTATTTAAGGACTGGAAAGTGCTATTATTATCTTTATTTCAAAACTGGGTCATTGGACCGATTTTAATGTTTGTATTAGCAATCGTCTTTCTACAAGACTATCCAGAATATATGGTTGGTTTAATCATGATTGGTTTAGCACGTTGTATTGCTATGGTTATTGTTTGGAATGACCTTGCACAAGGCGACCGTGAATACACTGCTGGTCTTGTTGCCTTTAATTCCATTTTCCAAATCTTACTGTACTCTGTATACACATATGTATTCGTCACAGTAATACCGAAATGGTTAGGTATGGATAGCTTTGTTGTAGATATCTCAATGGGAGAAATCGCAAAAAGTGTTGGTATTTATTTAGGTATTCCATTTATTGCAGGTATGTTAACACGACTTATTTTTGTAAAAACAAAAGGGCGCGAATGGTATGAATCGACAGTCGTCCCTCGTATTAGTCCATTAACTTTAATCGCCTTACTATTCACGATTGTTGTGATGTTCTCTATTAAAGGTGAAATGATTGTTCAGTTACCAATGGATGTTGTACGAATTGCAATCCCATTACTTATTTACTTTATCTTAATGTTCTTTGTTTCGTTCTTCTTATCTAAGAAAATGGGAACAAGTTATCCTGTTGCAACTTCCTTATCATTCACAGCAGCAAGTAATAACTTTGAATTAGCTATCGCTGTTGCAGTCGGAGTATTTGGCATTCACTCAGGTGCAGCCTTCGCAGCAGTTATCGGCCCATTAGTAGAAGTCCCAGTATTAATTGCACTGGTTAATGTTGCTTTAAAATTACAAAAAAAATTTCTACAAGGTTAATTAAATAATCCTTCTAATAAAAAGGTTTCTCGATTATTGAGATACCTTTTTATATTGACAATATAATCATTTAGATATCACAAATATCCAATATTATACTTTAACAACCAAAAAACGCAGTCTAATTTTATCGGACCATAATTTTATCCGTCGAAATTTGGATAAAAATCATACAACCTTTTTAAAACAACATTTAACAATTTCATCCACATAAAATAAGTTATACAAAAGTACACCGTCTAGATAAAGCAAAACAGGATTTTCTATTACCTCATTTAGAAAGTGGACTCCTTACCTTAATTGGTGCGACGACGAGTAATCCGTTCCATGCTATTAATTCTGCTATTCGAAGTCGGTGTCAAATCTTCGAATTACATGCATTAACAGAAGATGATCTTTTAATTGGCTTAAAACGAGCACTTGAAGATAAAGAAAAAGGTCTTGGGGAATATGATGTAACTGTTACGCCTGAAGCATTACATCACTTCGCAAATGCATCAGGCGGAGATATGCGTTCCGCTTATAATGCACTGGAACTAGCTGTTTTATCTAGCTTTACAACTGATGACAAAGCTGCGGAAATTACGCTAGAAATCGCCGAAGAATGCTTACAAAAAAAGAGCTTCGTTCATGACAAAGGCGGAGATGCTCATTATGACGTATTATCGGCATTTCAAAAATCGGTGCGCGGAAGTGATGTAAATGCAGCACTTCACTATTTAGCACGTCTTATTGAAGCTGGTGACCTACAAAGCATCGGTAGACGTCTTCTTATTATGGCATATGAAGATATTGGACTTGCTAGCCCGCAAGCTGGACCGCGTACGCTAGCAGCTATAGAATCAGCGGAACGAGTTGGATTCCCAGAAGCACGCATACCACTTGCAAATGCCGTTATTGAGCTTTGCCTATCACCAAAATCAAACTCAGCTTATAAAGCACTTGACGCTGCCTTACACGATTTACGGAACGGTCAAACAGGCGATATTCCAAGTCATTTAAAAGATAGTCATTACAAAGGCGCAGAGGCACTTGGAAGAGGCATTGGATACTTATATCCACACGACCATCCAAATGGTTGGGTACCGCAACAATACTTACCTGATAAAATAAAAAACAAACAATATTATAAACCGAAAACGACAGGGAAATTTGAGCAAGCACTTTCTACTGTATATGAAAGATTACAAAGTTCGAATAAAACGAAAAATAAAGGGTAACATAAGCGAAAACGTCACCATTATGGAGGCTTCGCTTATGAAAACACGTCAAGATGCATGGACAAAAGAAGACGATCTCCTTTTAGCGGAAACTGTTTTACGACATATTCGCAGCGGCAGTACACAAATAAAAGCATTCGATGAAGTCGGCGATGCTTTAAACCGCACTTCCGCAGCTTGCGGTTTTAGATGGAATGCTGAAGTAAGACCGAATTATGAAGATGCGGTGCAGCTTGCGAAAAAACAACGTAAAGAATTAAAGCGTTCTGAAGCTAAAATAGAAAAAGATCAGTTCACAAAAACGAAACAACTCGTAATCGATGCTGAGTTTTCAGAAGATATTGTACCAAGTAAACAAGAACTTACAATGCAAAATGTCATCTCGTTTTTGCAAAACTTAGAGCACAATAATCCTTCACTCGCAAAGTTACAAACTGAAAATGAAGTATTACAAACTCAGCTCACTTCCTTGCAAAAAACGAATGATGAGCTTGAAACTAAATTAGCCGCACTCACAAAAAAACAACAAGCAATCGAAGAAGATTATGCAATGCTCGTTAGAATTATGGACCGTGCTCGAAAACTTGTTTCAGTTGAAGAACAAGAAGAACAAATCGCTCCCATTTTCAAGACAGATCAAAATGGAAATTTAGATATTATTTATTCTGCAGAGAATTAAAAAAGGATGTCACCTAGCCCAATTTTCCGGCTAAGTGACATCCTTTTTTTGTCTCTTCGGTGGATAGCATATTGGTAAATGAAATTATATCGACGATTTTTCGAATATATCTATCGTAACTTACAATATATCAACGATTTTTTAATTATATCGACTATTCGACAAGGAATATCGATTTACCGACAAATGCTGACAAAAAAAGTCGATTTGTTATAAAAATAAATACCTAAGATTAATTGGATATATTTTACTTAAATGTTAATATGAATATATACGATCGAAGGGAGATGATTGCTATTTCATTAATAGTCTTCAAAATAACGCTTGGCATTCTCGTCCTAATATTAGGTCTTTTTACCATTCATAGTTTAAAAAAGACGTCAGCTTATAAATCGAACAAATATGATTATTTTTTATTAGGATTACTTACACTTGAAGTATTAGTATTGCAAATATCAGCAGTTCTTTAAAATATAATAGAAAAGCATATATCCGAAATGGATATATGCTTTCACTTTATTCTTGCCCTACACGTTTCACTTCTACATTTTTAATGCGTTCACGTACAACGTGACTTGCCATAATTAAGCCTGCCACAGATGGTACGAATGCATTTGATGAAGGTGGTAATTTCGCTTTACGAATTTTTGCATTTTCGTCTGGTACAATTTCTTTACGTACCTCTTCACGAATTACGATTGGGTTTTCGTCAGAGAAGACAACTTTTACACCTTTTTTAATGCCCTCTTTACGAAGCTTCGTACGAATGACTTTCGCAATTGGATCTGTATGTGTTTTAGAGATGTCCGCAATACGGAAACGAGTTGGGTCCATTTTATTTGCTGCACCCATACTTGAGATAATTTTAATTTTACGACGTAAACATTGCTTAATTAAATGAATTTTGAACGTAATCGTATCAGATGCATCCACTACAAAGTCTAAACCGTACTTAAAGAACTCTTCATATGTTTCATCTGTGTAAAACATTTCTAGTCCAATTACTTCACACTCTGGGTTAATGTCTGCAATACGCTCTTTCATTAATTCTACTTTTGAACGTCCTACAGTAGATACTAAAGCGTGAATTTGACGGTTTACGTTTGTAATATCTACAACATCTTTATCTACTAATACGAGACGCCCAACTCCAGAACGTGCTAACGCTTCAGCTGCAAAAGAACCTACGCCGCCAATTCCTAAAATACCGACTGTACTATTTTTTAATATTTCAAGTCCTTCTTTACCGAAGGCTAATTCATTACGTGAAAATTGATGTAACATTCAGCTCTACACTCCTATTACAAAAATGGTCTACCATGTATTCTAGCGTTTTTCCGACTATTTGTATAGAAAAAGTTATAGAATTCCTAAAAATACATATTTCAAAAATAAAAACATAGTGTAAACCGGGATTTTGTTTCTTCCTAAATACACGTTTAAAAAGGAGGATTTAGATAACCGAGCAGATCGAGGCGCTGAAGCCAGGAGGAGCGCAGTGTAGCTTTACTACTCGAGCACCGGACTAGCATACGTAACGACGAGATGCGACAGTTATCTGAACCGGACTTTTTAAACTTCCTTCCAATACACGTTTAAAAAGGAGGATTCAGATAACCGAGCAGATCGAGGCACGTATGCTAGGAGGAGCGCAGTGTAGCTTTACTACTCGAGCACCAGACTAGCATACGTAACGACGAGATGCGACAGTTATCTGAACCGGACTTTTTAAACAACCTCTCAAAAAAAGCCTAGATGGTATTAGTATAACCATCTAGACCCTATTCTTACTTCTCTTCTTTTAAGCTTAATTTTAAGTTTAACTCTTCAAGCTGCGCTTCTGCAACTGGGCTTGGAGCTTCTGTTAATAAGCAGCTTGCGCTTGCTGTTTTCGGGAATGCAATTGTATCACGAAGGTTCGTACGACCTGCAAGTAACATAACAAGACGGTCTAAACCTAATGCAATACCACCGTGTGGTGGAGTACCGTATTCGAATGCTTCTAATAAGAATCCGAATTGCTCTTGCGCTTCTTCTTGTGAGAATCCAAGTGCTTTGAACATTTTTTCTTGTACGTCACGCTCGTAAATACGAAGTGATCCACCACCAAGCTCATAACCGTTTAATACAAGGTCATATGCTTGCGCACGTGCTTTTTCTGGTGCTGTTTCTAATAGCTCAACATCTTCACGGAATGGCATTGTGAATGGGTGGTGAGCTGCGAAGTAACGATCTGCATCTTCATCGTACTCAAGAAGCGGCCAATCCGTTACCCATAGGAAGTTAAATTTACTTTCGTCAATTAACTCAAGCTCTTTACCTAGACGTAAACGAAGTGCACCTAAGCTATCTGCAACAACGCTCTTCTTATCTGCTACGAATAGTAATAAGTCACCAGCAGTAGCTTCTAATGTATTCATTAACACGTTTGCATCTTCTTCACCGAAGAATTTCGCGATCGGTCCTTTTAAGCCGTCTTCTTCCACTTTAAGCCAAGCTAAACCTTTTGCACCGTATACTTTTACGAATTCAGTTAATGCATCGATGTCTTTACGAGAGTATTTGCTCGCAGCACCTTTTGCATTAATTGCTTTTACTTGTCCGCCGCTTTCTACAGCACTTGTAAATACTTTAAATCCACAACCTGCTGCAAACTCAGATAAGTCTGTTAGTTCCATTTCAAAGCGTGTATCTGGCTTATCAGAACCGTAACGAGCCATTGCATCAGCGTAAGTCATACGAGGGAATGGTGCACTAATCTCTACACCTTTCGCATCCTTCATAACTTTCGTCATCATGCGCTCCATCATATCTAAAATTTCTTCTTGTGTTAAGAATGAAGCTTCAATATCGATTTGCGTAAATTCTGGCTGACGGTCCGCACGTAAATCTTCATCACGGAAACAGCGTGCTACTTGATAGTAACGCTCAAATCCGCCGACCATAAGAAGCTGTTTAAATAGCTGTGGAGATTGTGGTAATGCATAAAACTCACCATCATGTACACGACTTGGTACTAAATAATCACGAGCTCCTTCTGGCGTGCTCTTCGTTAAAATTGGTGTTTCCACTTCTAGGAACTCTTCTGTGTCTAAGAAGTTACGAATTGTTTTTGTTACGTCATGACGCATTTTGAATGTATTGAACATTACAGGACGACGTAAGTCTAAGTAACGATATTTTAAACGCACATCTTCTGATGCATCTGTATCATCAGCGATAATGATTGGCGTTGTTTTCGCTGCATTTAATACGTTTACTTTCGTTGCTTGTACTTCAATACGACCAGTTGCCATATTGTCATTAATTGCGCCTTCACCACGCTCAACAACTGTACCTTCTACGTGTAATACGTATTCGCTACGAATTGTTTCTGCTACTTCTAGCGCCTCTTTTGATGTTTCTGGGTTAAATACAACTTGTACGATACCTGTACGGTCACGTAAGTCGATAAAGATTAATCCACCTAAATCACGGCGTTTTTGTACCCAACCTTTTAATTGAACTGTTTGTCCAACTGCTTCTACTGTTACTTTTCCACATGCATGTGTTCTTTCAGCCACTGTAAGTTCCCCCTATATTAATTTCTCTGCTACGTATGAAGCAAATACATCTAATGCTACTTCTTCTTGTTCGCCTGTTGCCATATCTTTTAAGTTGATGATACCTTTATCTAACTCATCTTCCCCTAATACAGCTACAAATTTCGCTTTTAGACGATCTGCTGATTTAAATTGTGCCTTCATTTTGCGATCTAAATAATCTTTTTCAACTGATAATCCAGCTTTACGAAGATCAAACGCAACTTTTGCAGCATGGTCTTTTGCTTTTTCACCAAGCGCTACAACGTAACAATCAATGCTATGTTCGATTGGCAATTCAATGTTTTCAGCTTTTAGTGCCATAATTAAACGTTCAATACTCATCGCAAAACCGATACCTGGCATTTCTGGTCCACCGATTTCTTGTACAAGTCCGTTGTAACGTCCACCACCGCTTAATGTAGTAATAGCACCGAAACCTTCTGCCTCACTCATAATTTCAAATACAGTGTGTTGGTAGTAGTCTAAACCACGTACTAAGTTCGGATCTTTTTCAAATGGAACATCCATCATCGTTAATAGTTCTTGAACTTTTTCGTAGTATACTGCTGAATCTTCGTTTAAGTATTCTGTAATAGATGGTGCTGTTCCCATTAATTCATGGTTACGGTCCTTCTTACAATCTAAAATACGAAGAGGGTTCTTTTCTAAACGAGATTGACAGTCAGAACAGAATTCGCCGATACGTGGCTCAAAGTGTGCGATTAATGCATCACGGTGTGCTTGACGGCTTGCTGCATCACCTAAGCTGTTTAATACAACTTTAATATTTTTTAAGCCCATGCCGCGGTAAAACTCTACAGCAAGTGCAATTACTTCTGCATCAATTGCAGGATCGTTACTGCCGATTGCTTCAATACCAAATTGTACGAATTGACGATAGCGACCTGCTTGTGGTCTTTCGTAACGGAACATTTGGCCGATATAGTATAATTTCGTCGGTTGTGTTGCGTCACCGAACATTTTATTTTCAACGTAAGAACGTACAACAGGTGCAGTACCTTCTGGACGTAATGTTAAACTACGCTCTCCACGATCTTGGAATGAGTACATTTCTTTTTGTACGATATCTGTCGTATCACCAACACCACGTAAAAATAGCTCAGTGTGTTCAAAAATTGGTGTACGAATTTCTTTGTAATTGTAACGACGGCAAATTTCGCGTGCTTGCCCTTCGATATACTGCCATAACTCAACAGTACCTGGAAGAATATCTTGCGTTCCGCGTGGGATTTGAATAGACATATTCAGTTCCTCCTCAAATTGTTTTAATCTTAATAAAAATAAAAAAACTCCCGCCTCTACTGTTTGAACAGTAGGGACGAGAGTATTATACCCGTGGTGCCACCCTAATTGAAGCACGTATGCTTCCACTTTTTTAATAACGCTTAAATGTGCGTTCATCCCTACTAAGCGTATACGCCGTTCAAGTTGAAACCTCTAGAGTGTCATTCAATCAGTCATCATGTAGAAATGTTTTCAGCCTAAGACATTTCTTCTCTTTCCATGTGTGTCTCATTTACTCTTCTCTATCAAAGGTTATATTCATATGTAAATATAAAATTACTATACGTTTGTTCAGTAGGATTGTCAAGTGCTCTAAGAGCGTTCAATCTGCTTCTTTAGACGCTTTACATCTTGAAGAGAAATGCCAAACTCAGAAGCAAGCTCCATTGAAGTATTGTTTTGCTCTTTTGAAATAAAATCATGAAAATTCACGTTAAACAGTTGATTTGCACCATTTGTAACAGAATGCCCTTTTTCATTCATACGCATACGTATATCCCTCACATTCAATATGGATGTTTTACTTTTTATTGTTCCATATTGATTAGAGAGTTATACATAAACGAAAAAGCTATTGACTCAAAATAAACATTAGTATTGGATTTATAACAATGAGCTAGTCCACTTGCTAGCATATGATGCTTCAAATAATATAACGATACGATACAATACCTACCCCAATTACGAGAATTTCTAACATTACATGTAATACAACTTGCGCGGCCATTTCTTCTATAGGAAGTAAAGCATACATTAAATTACTTCTACACTCTGATTCAATATACGGACCAATGCCTCTGGATTAGTTTCCATTACCCAATGCCCACCAACTTCAATAGAAAAAACCTCCCATTTTCTATCTCTTGCTTTTTTTGCTGATTCTAAAAAGATAGACGTCATTGGCCAATGTTCTGGATTATCCTTTACTTCTACGTATATATGCGGTATACATTGTGCTTTAAAGTTTTTTATTTCAACCGATTGTGTAAAAGCCAACAATGGCATCGCTGATTTTCTCTCATCTATTGTATTTCTAGGAAGAACACGCCATCCCTCCCCGTATACTTTTACTTCTTCTATAAAATGCGCGGCCATTTCCGGTCCAGAAATATCCATAACAGAATCACCATCTTCCGGAAGCATTGCATCCACGTATACTAGCTCCTTAATGAACTCGGGAATTACTTCTGCCACCCCTGTAATTACCATACCAGAATAACTATGTCCTACCAAAATTACATCTTTTAGACCCTGATATTTAATAGTATTAACAATGTCTTGAATAAATGTCTTCAACCCTATATTAGGTTGCATAAGATGTGTTCGTTCCCCTAGTCCAGTTAATGTAGGAGTATATACACTATGACCCTCTTCCCTTAAAAGTTCAGCTAGTTTTTTCCAAACATAACCGCCATCCCATGCTCCATGAACGAGTACAAATGTTTCCATAAGTTTTACCTCCCATAATCCCCCGATTATATCGTTTATTTTCTTAACTATCATAACAATAATTAACAAAATATACCATTAAAAACCATAAAAGAAGAGAGGGGCTCATCCCCTCTCTTCTTGCAACACTATTTACTTTCCACAATTAAGGTAACCGGACCATCATTGATTAAAGAAACATCCATCATTGCTCCGAACTTCCCTGTTTCTACATGCAATCCTTGCTTACGTACTTCTTCATTAAAGAAATCATATAAACGCTCTGCATAGTCAGGTTTAGCTGCATCCATAAAGTTTGGACGTCTTCCCTTGCGGCAATCTCCGTATAATGTGAATTGCGAAATGGATAGAACTTGTCCTTCTACATCAAGTACAGAATGGTTCATCTTTCCGCTCTCATCTTCAAAAATACGTAAGTTCGCAATTTTTTCTGCAATGTAAGTTGCATCTTTTTCTGTATCTTCATGCGTAATGCCAACTAGTAATGTTAAACCGAACGGAATTTGTCCTACGATCTCACCGTCTACTGTGACAGACGCTTCTTTTGATCGTTGTAAAACAACTCTCATCTTTTCTACACTCCCTATTAATGCATCATGCGTCGTACTGCATAAATTTCTGGAACACGTTTAATGCGTTCTACTACTTTTTTCAAGTGCTGTAAGTTACGAATAGAGATTGACATATTAATTGTTGCCATCTTATTACGGTCACTTCTACCAGAAACTGCTGAAATGTACGTTTTCGTCTCTGTAACAGCTTGTAATACTTCGTTTAATAAACCACGGCGATCGTAACCTGAAATTTCAATATCAACGTTATACTCAATTTCTTTTTCAGGGCTACCTTCCCACTCTACTTCTAATAAACGTTCTATAGCTTCTTCTGTATGAACATTTACACAGTCACGGCGGTGAATCGATACGCCTCGGCCTTTCGTAATATACCCAACGATATCATCACCAGGTACTGGGTTACAGCATTTTGATAAACGAATTAATAAATTATCTGCACCACTTACTTTAACGCCAGAATCCCATTTTCGAATTTTCATCGGTTTACGAACTTCTTTAACTTCAACAATCTCTTCTTCTTCACGTTGCTTACGGAACTTGTCCGTTAGTCGCGTAACAATTTGCGATGCAGTGATACCATTATATCCAACTGCCGCAAACATATCTTCTTCATTTGCAAAGTTGAATTTTTCAGCAACTCGTTTTAAATTGTCAGGCGCTAACACTTCTTTCATCTCATACTCTAGGCTACGCACTTCTTTCTCAACAAGTTCACGGCCTTTTTCAATATTTTCATCTCTACGTTGTTTCTTAAAGAACTGACGTATTTTGTTTTTTGCATGAGATGTTTGAGCAAGTTTCACCCAATCTTGACTTGGTCCATACGAATGTTTCGATGTTAAAATCTCAATGATGTCACCTGTTTTTAATTTATAGTCAAGTGTCACCATTTTCCCGTTTACTTTTGCACCAATTGTTTTATTCCCAATCTCTGAATGCACACGATATGCAAAGTCAATTGGAACAGATCCAAGTGGTAATTCCATTACATCGCCTTTCGGTGTAAAGACGAATACCATGTCAGAGAATAAATCAATTTTTAACGACTCCATAAACTCTTCTGCATTAGAAGCTTCATTTTGCCATTCTAATATTTGACGGAACCATGTAAGTTTCTTCTCTAATGTACCTGTTGTTTCTGCTGTTTTTCCTTCTTTATACGCCCAGTGTGCCGCGATCCCGAATTCTGCAATCTCATGCATTTCTTTCGTACGAATTTGCACTTCAAGCGGATCACCTTTCGGTCCAATTACAGTCGTATGAAGAGATTGATATAGATTTGCTTTCGGCATTGCAATATAATCTTTAAAACGACCTGGCATCGGCTTCCAGCACGTATGAATAATTCCAAGTACTGCATAACAATCTTTAATACTATTTACAACGACACGTACAGCTAATAAATCGTAAATTTCATTGAACTGTTTATTTTGCAGTGCCATTTTACGATAAATACTGTAAATATGTTTTGGTCTTCCAGAAATTTCAGGTTGAATTGCAACTTCGTCTAATTTCTCACGAATACCAGTCATTACTTCGTCTAAATACTCTTCACGTTCTGCACGTTTACGCTTCATTAAATTTACAATACGATAATATTGCTGTGGATTTAAGTAGCGAAGTGACGTATCCTCTAGCTCCCATTTAATAGTACTAATTCCGAGTCTATGTGCTAAAGGCGCAAAGATTTCTAACGTTTCATTCGCAATGCGACGCTGCTTCTCTTGAGGCAAATGTTTCAATGTACGCATGTTATGAAGACGATCAGCTAGTTTAATTAAAATAACTCGAATATCTTGAGCCATTGCAATAAACATTTTGCGATGGTTTTCTGCTTGTTGTTGCTCATGAGATTTATATTTAATCTTTCCAAGCTTTGTCACACCATCAACAAGCATAGCAATTTCTTTATTAAATTCCCGTTCAATATCTTCTAATGTAATCTCTGTATCTTCTACTACATCATGTAAGAAACCTGCTGATACTGTAGCTGGATCCATGTGTAAATCAACTAAAATACCTGCAACTTGAATTGGATGAATAATGTATGGTTCACCCGATTTTCTGTATTGTTCGCTATGCGCATCGCGTGCATATTCATAGGCACGTGCTACTAGCTCAATATCTTCATCCACTAAATATTGACTTGCTTTCTCGAGTACCTGTTCAGCTGTTAGTACCTGCTCATTTGCCATCGAATCACCTTTTATTGAAAATTGACTTTATCTTTATTAAATAGAATAAATTATATTCTATCATTATAACCCAATGATTGTGAATTGTGAAAAGGAAAAGATTTTACTGACATTTCACCATAATTTTTTGTTCAATTATACAAAAGTACCCGCTCCTCTCCAAGAGATTCACGGGTACTTCTTATCACCGTAGTTTTACCTATATAGCGATTAGTATTTTTCTAATACTAATACATCGTAACCATCTAACATTTTACGACCATCTAAGTAAGTAAGTTCTACTAAGAATGCAATTCCTGCTACAACTCCGCCTAGCTCTTCAACTAGCTTAATTGTCGCTTCGATTGTTCCACCTGTAGCTAATAGATCATCTGTAATTAATACGCGTTGGCCTGGCTTAATTGCATCTTTATGGATTGTTAAAACATCTTTACCATATTCTTTACCGTAGTCAACTGTAATTACTTCACGTGGTAATTTTCCTAATTTACGAACTGGCGCAAATCCTACTTCTAATGCGTAAGAAACTGGGCAACCAATAATAAAGCCACGAGCTTCTGGACCTACTACAAGGTCGATGTCTCTCTCTTTTGCATACTCAACGATTGCATCTGTTGCTGCTTTGTATGCTTTACCGTCGTTCATTAACGGTGTAATGTCTTTAAACACAATACCTTCTTTTGGATAGTCCGGTACAATTGCGATATGTTGCTTGAAATCCATATTTCTGAATCCTCCTCAGATCTAAAAGGTTTGTAAATACAAATCCTTTACCCTAACTGTTCTACTTCTTTATGATTACGAATCGTTTCAAACCATGTATATAGTTGCTGATATGTGCTATAAACCAATTCTTTTTCTAATTGTAAGTGGTTCATTTTCTCACGATATGTGTTCGATTCAATTAAATCACGCTTTTGTTTTTTGTCTGCCATAAAAATGACGCCATCTTTTATTGTAACAAATTCTAACTCAAAAAACACCTGTGTCATGAAATTTACTGTATCTTTTGACCAACCTTTATGTTGACATAGTTGTTCTCCATATTGTCTTAAAGAAAATGGTGATTTTTGGCTCAAGAATGAATAGTACCATTTAAAGTGATCCCTCGTTGGAACAGTACTAAATAAATGATTATTCTCTTGATAAAATAGCGTATAAATTCGCGACGGGAACCCAACTTTAAATAGATCTCGTAATTCATCTGTTCCTTTTGGTAAATCAAGTAACACGATGTATTGCTCATCTAACTCGGTTACTTCTGATGCATGCATCATATGCTCTTTATAGTCTTCTAAAGAAAATTTATGCAATACCTCTTTAGAAAAATACACCATCGTTATTTTTTCTTTCGGAAGTTCTGCTAAATTTGCTTCTACGTTACGCATACTACGCCAATCAAATAATTGCCATGCCTCTACAGCAATATCTTGCACCATTAATTGCGGCTTCTTAAAATTATTCCATTCATTAATAGACGCTTCCCCGATTACAGATACTTTTGCAACTGGAGAAATTTCTTTCGCATACGCTCCAAATCCAAACCCGATTGTATCCAGTGTTGCCTGTCCATCACGAAGAGCCATTTTTAAATGAGAACCGTCTGATCCGATTGCACGAATACTTTCTAACTCCGCATCTTTCACTGCAATACGTGGCTTTGGATTTCCAACACCAAATGGTGCTAACTTTTGCATATCTTCAATTGCTGCAAGTGTTACGTCCTCCACTTTGCAAAAAGCATCGACAGCTGTAATTGGAATAAAATCTTCTTCCGTTAAAATTGTATCTGCCTGTTCATTTAAACGGCGGCGTAATTCATCTACATCATTCATATGTAGCGTCATTCCCGCTGCCATCGGATGTCCTCCGAAGTGTGGCAATAACTCTCTACAATCTGACAAGTTTGCAAACAAATCAAATCCTGCAATACTACGCGCTGAACCTTTTGCAGTTTCTTTTACAGGATCAATGCATAATACAATCGTTGGACGATAAAAACGTTCAACTAATTTAGAAGCGACAATTCCAATTACACCTGGATTCCATCCTTCTTTTGCAAGCACTAATACTTTATTATCTTCAGGAGGGAAATTCGTTTCCACCTCAGCGATAGCTTCTTCTGTAATTTGTTTTACAATATCTTTTCGCAGTTTGTTCAGTTCATCAATTTCTTCAGCCAGCTCTTTCGCTTCTTCCGGATCCTCTGATAATAAAAGATGTACAGCCGGCGTAGCATCTTCTAAACGTCCAACTGCATTAATACGAGGTGCGATTGAGAAGCCAATACTCTCTTCTGTAATTTCACTTTGCGAAACGTTAGCAACTTTAAATAGCGCCTTTAGTCCAATATTTTTCGTCATGCGCATATGTTTTAAACCGCGCTTCACTAGCAATCTATTCTCACCGTGAAGTGATACTAAATCGGCTACCGTACCAATCACTGCAATTTCTAATAAATGTTCTGGTACACGGCCTAGTAGTGCATGTGCAACTTTAAACGCAACACCAACGCCCGCTAAATAGTGAAACGGATACACACCGCCATCTAATTTCGGGTGAATAATCGCAAGTGCTTCTGGCAATTCTGGTGGTGGCTCATGGTGATCTGTAATAATTAGATCTATCCCAAGTTCCTTCGCCACTTTCGCTTCATGTACAGCTGCGATACCAGTATCGACAGTAATAATTAATGAGAATCCTGCGCTATGCGCCCAACGAAATGCTTCTTCGTTTGGTCCATAACCTTCTGTAAAACGGTTTGGGATATAAAATTCTACATCTGCACCTAATTCTTGTAAGGCAAGATATAATACAGTCGTACTACTTACTCCGTCCGCATCGTAGTCACCAAATATTAATATTTGCTCTCCATTTTGAATCGCCTTATTTACACGTTCTACCGTTCTATCCATTCCTTCTAATAAAAATGGATCATGAAATTCTTGATTTTCTGTATTTAAAAAATCTAAAATCTTATCTTCTGTATCTAGTCCTCTACCGAGGAATAACGAAACGACAAGTGGTGATAATTGTAATTTACTTGCTAATTCACTCACTCGCTCGCCATTATATTCTTTTTCTTTCCAACGCGTCTTCGGTTGTAACACGAAATCACCCCTTAACCTGTTCATTATACAAGACAGATTAAGGGGTGACAATATCATGCAAACTACGATGCAATATCTATATACTAAAATGTTAATAATGTTTAATTTGGAGAATACGGATTTATATGTACAAACACATTTTGTACGTTATCTTGTTTCATAAGCGTTTCTTTCACATGCTTTCCAATGCGATGTCCTTCTTCTACAGTAATGTATGGATCTACAGAAACTTTAATATCAACAATAACGTAATGACCATGTTCCCTTGCGTATAACGAGCCGATTTTTTTCACACCATCTATTTGAAGTACGGCTTCTCTAAGCGGAATAACATCTTCCTCATGAAGAACATGATCAAGCGTTGCATGAATTGCTTCTGCCCCAATACTCCATGCCATTTTTGCAACAAGAAGTGAAACAAATAATCCTGCAATTGGATCGGCATACACAAGCCAATCTAACCCGAACTTACCACCAATAATCGCTGCACAAATACCGATTAAAGCTGCAATTGAAGAAAACACATCTGAACGGTGCTCATATGCATTTGCAATAATTGCATCACTATTTACCCTTTTCCCTAATCGGAATTTATATTGAAACATTCCTTCTTTCACGATAATTGAAAGAACGACAGCAAAAATTGTAATCCCTTTCGGCGGTTCTAGTTCCTGTGAAAAAGCTTTTATGGACGAAATCGCTATCTCGATTCCCACAATAAATAATAATACTGCAACAATAATCGCTGAAATCGATTCCGCTTTACCATGACCATACGGATGATCTTCATCGGGCGGCTGCTTTGCTGCTCGTAACCCAAACAGTACAGCTAGCGAACCAATTACATCTGATGCAGAATGCACCGCATCTGCTAATAGCGCTTTACTGTTCCCAATATAACCAATTACCGCCTTTATAATCGCTAATATAATATTACCAACGATCCCGACAATAGCACCAAACTCGGCCTGTTTAAAACGTTCATCTTTTTCCATCATTAAAATCCCTTCTTTTCTTAACCTATCTTTTTATCCCACTTTAATGGGCAGTAAGACCCCTACCTCAAAATTCAGTGAAAGCAAAAAATTTAGGGGGGATCAACTGCCCATAAAAGTCCGATTGGTTCAACTAATAATCAGTGGGGGATGAAGAAAACCCCCACTGATTAAAGTTTCACTTTATTGTAACAAAAACAGCGATAACATCACCACTTTCTTCCATTTCATCATTTCAAAGTAACTATCTTATTGTATCCACAAACGAAAAAAGAGATGCCTCATAAAGAGACATCATCTTTTTTATACTTGCGGTTCAGATTCTACTTTCTCAACCTTTTTCTTGTTTTTGCCCTTTTTCAAACGACGGTTTTCAAGCATTAACCAAATTTGAGAAGCAACGAAAACAGAAGAATACGTACCTACAACTAGTCCAACAAGTAACGCAAACGAGAAGTTACGTAGTGACTCACTACCGAAGATAAGCAGTGCAATTACTGGGAATAACACTGTTAATACGGTGTTAATCGAACGACCAAGCGTTTGGCGAATACTTGCATTTACGATTTCTTCTAAGTCTTTTATATCGCGAACTCGTTTTTTCTGTTTGTATAATTCACGGTTTCTATCAAACGTAACAATTGAGTCATTAATAGAATAACCGATGATTGTTAACACGGCAGCGATAAACGTTAAGTCTACCTCCAATTGGAAAATACTAAATATAACAATCATAACGAATGCATCATGTAATAATGCAAGCACTGCAGATAATGCGTACGTAAATCGGAATCGAATACTTACGTATAAAATGATAACTGCAGAAGCAATTAATACTGCGATAAATGCATTTCTTGCAATTTCTTTACCAATTGTCGGCGAAACTGTACTTACGTTTGGATCTGTACCATATTTATCGTGGAAGAATGTTTTTGTTTTCGCAATTTCATCTTTTGATAGAACACCTAATGTACGAACTGCGAATCCCTTATTGTCATCTCCAGTCGGTACAATGTTTTCTTCCTTCACGTCAATGTTCAATTCTTTAAAATCTTTATGAACATCAGACACAGTAACTGATTGTTTTGATTGCAGGTCGATACGTGTACCACTCGCAAAGTCAATACCAAGATTCATTTTGAAAATTGGTAAAATAATTGCACCTGCAATTACAACTACAATTGAGAAGATAAGGAATTTATGACCGACATTTACAAAGTTAATACGATCAAATTTCGTTGGTGGATGTACTACACCTTTTGTTAACGGAATAATATCCTTTTGTTTCACACCAAAGTATCCTGGTTTTTTATCGAAGTAACGGCTCTTTACAAGTAAACTTAGTAAGAAACGAGTACCGAATACGTTCGTAATAAAACCGACTAAAATACTTACAATTAAACTTGTTGCGAATCCTTTTACAGAGCTATTACCGTAAACGAATAATACACCAGCTGCTGCAAGTGTTGTAATGTTCGCATCTAAAATTGTTGCTAATGAACGATGGTTACCAGCACGGAATGCTGACATCATTGACTTACCAATTTTCAGTTCTTCTTTTAGTCTCTCGTACGTAATAATATTCGCATCAACTGCGATACCTACCCCGAGCACTAACGCCGCAATACCTGGCAACGTCAGAACTGCATGCATCCAGTTAAAGACAAGTAATGTAACGAAAATGTATAGACCTAACATAATAACCGCTACAAGTCCTGGTAAACGGTAGAATACAAGCATAAATAAGAAAATAAGAGCGATACCAATCGCACTAGCGAAAATCGTTTGCTCTAACGCTTGTTGACCAAATTTCGCTCCAACAGATGTTGAATACATTTCTTTTAAATCAACCGGAAGTGCACCTGCGTTTAATAAAGATGAAAGTTGTTTTGCACTTTCAACTGTGAAGTTTCCACCTACGATAGATACTTCAGCTTGGTTAAATACTTGACTTACTGTTGCTGCTGATAAGAATTTCGGATTCGGTTTTGCAGATTCTGCTTTATACGAATCTTTTCCTTCTTCAAAATCAAGCCAAATTACCATTAAATTCGTTGGTGGTGGCATTTTTGAAATTTTCTCAGTTACTTCACGGAATTTTTCAGCGCTTTTTAGTGTAAGACCTACACTCGCACGGCCTTGCTCATCAAATGTTTGCTTCGCTCCGCCGCCTTTTAAATCCGTTCCATCCATAAGAAGGTTGTCATCTACATCACGGAATGTTAATTTCGCTTGTGTTGATAACATTTCACGTGCTTTTTGCTGATCTTGTACACCAGCAAGCTGTACACGAATTCGATCTTGCCCTTCGATTTGAATGTTCGGCTCACTTACACCAAGAACATTGACACGATTTTCAAGAGCACCTACTGTACTTACAAGTACATCTCGATCGATTTTATCACCTTTTTTGGCTGGTTTTACTTCATACAGAATTTCAAAACCACCGCGAAGGTCTAGTCCTAGACTAATTCCTTTTGCTATGTCTTTTCCTGCCGCACCAATTACTCCACCGATTAATAAAACGATGAGGAAAAAGGCGGCAATTCTTGTACCACGCTTTGCCATATGTACCCTCTTTCCGCTACTAACACTTCAAATAAATCTTTTACGATTCACTTTTACACGTGTGCATACGCCTAGTTAGTAGACTTCCTTTCTATAATTTTGCTAGTTCCTCACCAGCTGTGTCGGTAAGTTTTTCACATTACCTACACTTTCATTATTTGTTTTCTCTCTTCACTACCTCCTTTATATATGATCTTAGACATAATTATTTCCTCATTATCAATACCTATCATTATACTGCAAAAGGAAGAACAAACCAATTGCAGTCGGTTATTTATTTTCATATTCATCAAATGACCAAAGCGGAGCTTGATATGCTTCAACAGTTAAATACGTCATATATTCATTAGCTGTTACTGTTAATACGTCATTAACTAATTCATACAATCTAACGTCACTGTCTATCTTCTTCCACTTTTTCACTTTAAGAAACTTCCAAATGTCATCATCTGTTACTCGGTCGTAGCCGAACATTTGGAACTCTTCTACTTTACTTTCTAAAACGACTTGTAACTGTCCGCGGTATGATTCTACCAAAGCCTCTCTATCTAACATATATAACATCTCCTTCTTATTTCAGCACGAAAAGTCGCTTTTAATCCCGCTCTAATGGACAGCAATAACTACTTTCAAGAGTACTCTCTTAAATGCTTGTCATTCTTGTCTCGTACGTGCATATAAATTATTGTAAATCATTCCACTGATTTTGAGAAGGTAGGAGAAGACCATGACGAGACAAAGCTTTTTAAAAGGCGCATTTATTTTAATGATAGCCGGCTTTATTACCAAAATTCTAGGATTTATTAATCGTATTGTAATGGCACGTATTTTAGGAGAAGAAGGCGTTGGCCTTTATATGATGGCCGTCCCTACATTTATTCTAGCAATTACATTAACACAAATCGGTCTTCCTGTCGCAATCGCAAAATTTGTAGCAGAAGCAGAAGCTGTGAATGATAAACAAAAAGTTAAAAAAATATTAACAGTATCATTAGCTGTTACATCTGTTATTAGTATCATTTTAACAATTGGAATTATGCTCCTCACACCTATTTTAGCAAAAACATTATTAACTGATGAACGAACGTACTATCCATTAATGGCCATTTTGCCTGTCGTTCCTGTTATTGCTGTTTCTTCTGTTTTACGTGGCTATTTCCAAGGGAAACAAAATATGAAACCTAGCGCTTACGCCCAAGTGATAGAACAAATTGTCCGCATTACCATTATCGCTATATGTATTCAATTATTTTTACCTTACGGCGTAGAATATGCTGCAGCTGGCGCTATGTTATCAGCCGTTCTCGGTGAAGTGGCATCGTTATTATTTTTACTTACTTTATTCCAGCGCGAAAAACATTTATCTATACGCTCTGGATTTTTCACTACTGTAAAGGAGAGCAAAGGAACATTTTATTCTCTTATGGATATTGCACTTCCAACTACAGGAAGTCGTTTAATCGGTTCCGTTTCCTATTTTTTTGAACCTATCGTCGTTATGCAAAGCTTAGCGATTGCCGGAGTTGCTGCCTCCGTCGCAACTCAGCAATACGGTATATTAAACGGGTATGCATTCCCGCTTCTTTCACTACCAGCCTTTATTACATACGCTCTTTCGACAGCACTCGTTCCATCAATTAGCGAGGCAATGGCAAAAAGACAACATAAATTAGTAGAACACCGCTTACAACAAGCTCTTCGAATCTCACTCATTACTGGCGGGTGGTCAGTCGTTATATTATACGTATTTGCTTCTCCTGTTTTAACTCTTATGTATGGGTCGGATAGTGCAACAGCGTTCATCCAGCTTCTTGCACCTTGCTTTTTATTTCATTATTTTCAAAGTCCACTTACCTCTGTCTTACAAGCTTTAAACTTAGCACGTGCGGCCATGATGAATACATTTATTGGTGCAATCGTGAAATTAATCGTTATTTTTGTACTAGCTTCAAGGCCAGAGTTTCAAATGATGGGGGTTGCCCTTGCAATTGCAGCAAATATCGTAACAGTAACATTTCTTCATTATGCTACTGTTTTAAAGAAAATTACATTTACCATTTACGCAAAAGACTATATTTTTGGCGGACTTGCCATCGGTATCGCAGGCTCCTTCGTTTTTTACCTTCATAAGTATATAGTTTTCTCTCATTCACTTGGCGTACAAACATTATGGGAAATCACTTTAACAACACTCGTTTATATTGTGCTCCTCTTCATTTTCAAGCTCATTCGAAAAGAAGAGTTAAGTCGTCTCCCTATCATTCGAAAACTTTCATTTTTGAAGTAAATAGGCTTACTATTCCATATAGTAAGCCTCTAGTTTTCTTTCAAATCAACAAAAAATTTTCCATTTTGAAAACTACAGTATAAAATTTGTGTTACATCGTTATAGCCTAAGTTTTTTAATTTTTCAACAAGCCACTCGTCTGTATGTTCAATCATTTGTAAATGATTCGATTGAATTTCTCCATCGATAATAAGGGGAAGAGTAAACTGCAATGCATCCTGCCCGCCTTTTTGTTTTTGAAAGACAGATAACTTCCCAGATGGTTCTAAAATAGCGTATTCTACATCCCTAATATCTCCGACTCCCTGCTCTCTTAATTGCATCATTAAATCATCTATATTATATCGCTGGTTTCTCATCTTTTTCCCATCAATTTTTCCAGCATTAATAATGATTGCTGGTTCTCCTTCTATTAAATGCCGAAATCGTTGAAACTTTAAAGAAATGACAGACAAAATGATCTGTATACACATAAGAAAGACCATCGGAACTAATTGATGCCAAAGTGATTTATCCGTATTTTCAATTGCGACTACAGCCATTTCACCAAGCATAATGAATACGACTAAATCTAATACACTTAATTCTCCTATCTCACGTTTACCCATAAGACGAAAAATAATTAAGATGATAATATACAACAGCATCGTCCGGCCAATTACTGATACCCATTCCATTTTTACATCTCCTTTTTACGTATAGACTCCCCTATAAAAAAGAAAATAGTCTAACTTAGGCAAAAGGAAAATATGCTTGTATTAAAAAGGGGGAATGTATAAATGGATGGAACAAAAAAATTATCAACTGCAATCGGCTTCGGTATCGTTATCCTATTAATTCTCGCAACAGTTACTAGCATGATTATGGCTCTTTTATTAAAATTTACAGATATGAATGAAGGAACATTAGCTGTTACTATTTTTATACTAGCACTTTTATCTATGCTTATATCTGGGTTTACTGCCGGCAAAAAAGCACAAGGGAAAGGTTGGCTAGTAGGCTTCTCAACAGGACTTACATTCACTATACTTGTTTTTCTAGTTAACTATTTAGGCTTCTCTCAAACTTTATCGAACTCGCAGTTACTTTACCAATTAGCATTAATGGGCGCGAGTACACTTGGTGGCATTTTCGGTGTAAATATGTCCAAACAAAATAACTAAAAAAAGGCCCTGCACATTTCATGCAGGGCCTTCCTCATTAGTTTTTCACAACTTCACGAATCGCATTACGATCGAAAGTTAAGTGTGAACCGCCAGATTTAATAACGATTTTCGTCTCATCTACTGATTCAATTGTACCGTGTAAACCACCGATTGTTACGATAGCATCACCTTTTTTTAACTCACTTTGCATTTGAGCAACTGCTTTTTGACGTTTTTGTTGCGGGCGAATTAATAAGAAATAGAAAATCGCAAACATCGCAACGATCATAACGATATTCATCATACCTGGATTCATCTTTTGTTCCTCCTTTTAAATTATGTATTAGAAGTTTTTAGCATTCGGTTTATTAAAGCCATACTGTTCAAAGAATTCTTCGCGGAAATCGCCAAGACGGTCTTCACGAATAGCTTGTCTCACCTGCTCCATTAAGTTTAACAGAAAATGAAGGTTGTGATAAGACGTTAAACGAATTCCGAACGTTTCATCACATTTCATTAAGTGACGAATGTACGCACGAGAGTAATTTTTACATGTATAGCAATCACAGTTTGGATCAAGCGGACCGAAATCTCTTGCGAATTTCGCATTTTTGACAACAAGGCGGCCTTCACTTGTCATACATGTACCATTTCGAGCGATACGAGTTGGAAGTACGCAGTCAAACATATCAATACCACGAATTGCACCATCGATTAACGAGTCAGGAGAACCTACTCCCATTAAGTAACGTGGCTTATTATCTGGAAGAAGTGGCGTTGTAAACTCAAGTACACGGTTCATAATATCTTTCGGCTCACCTACAGATAAACCACCTACCGCATAACCAGGGAAGTCCATTGAAACAAGGTCTTTTGCACTTTGGCGACGAAGCTCTTCGAACTCCCCACCCTGTACAATACCGAATAAACCTTGATCTTGTGGACGTTCATGTGCTTTTAAGCAACGCTCTGCCCAGCGGCTTGTACGCTCTACAGATTTCTTCATATATTCAAAAGTAGCTGGGAATGGTGGACACTCATCAAATGCCATCATAATATCTGAACCTAATGCATTTTGAATTTCCATCGCTTTTTCTGGTGATAAGAATAATTTATCTCCATTTAAGTGGTTACGGAAATGAACGCCTTCCTCTTCAATGCGACGGAAGTCACTTAAACTGAATACTTGGAAACCACCAGAGTCCGTTAAGATTGCACGATCCCAGTTCATAAATTTATGCAAACCGCCTGCTTCACGAATGATTTCGTGACCTGGACGTAGCCATAAATGATACGTATTACTTAAAATAATGCCAGAATCCATTGCTTTTAATTCTTCTGGTGACATTGTCTTAACTGTTGCAAGCGTACCAACTGGCATAAATGTTGGTGTATCAAATGAACCGTGTGGCGTATGTACACGTCCTAAACGGGCACCTGTTTGTTTACAAGTTTTAATAAATTCATAACGAATTGCTGTCATAATTTACTCCTTTTATTTGTTTCCCATTTTAGCGTGAGAGGCAACGAACATTGCATCACCAAAGCTAAAGAAACGATATTTTTCTTTTACTGCTTCATTATAAGCATGAAGTACATTATCTCTGTTTGCAAATGCACTTACAAGCATAATTAATGTTGATTTCGGTAAATGGAAGTTTGTAATTAAACCATCAATTGCTTTAAATTCGTAACCTGGGTACATAAAAATGTCTGTCCAGCCAGAAGCAGCACAAAGCTTGCCGTCATGATCTGTCGCAATTGTTTCTAACGTACGAGTTGAAGTCGTACCTACCGTAATAATACGTCCACCATTCTCTCTTACACGGTTTAATAATGCCGCCGTCTCTTCAGACATATGGTAATATTCTGCGTGCATATGGTGTTCTTCAATTGTATCAGCAGAAACTGGTCTAAATGTTCCAAGCCCTACGTGAAGTGTAATAAATGCTAACTCAACGCCTTTTTGTTTTAACTTTTCCAGTAACTCTTCTGTAAAATGAAGTCCTGCAGTCGGCGCTGCTGCTGAACCGATTTCTTTCGCATATACTGTTTGATAGCGATCGCGATCTTCTAGCGTCTCTTTAATATATGGAGGAAGTGGCATTTCTCCAAGTTCATCTAAAATTTCATAGAAGATGCCGTCATATGAAAATTCAAGCTGACGTCCACCTTGATCTGCAGTTCCTGTGCAAGTTGCTTTTAATTTCCCTTCGCCAAAAGAGATAACAGTTCCTTCTTTTACACGTTTCGCTGGCTTAACAAGCGTCTCCCACTTATCGCCTTCTTCTTGTTTTAAAAGAAGTACTTCAATGTGTGCGCCTGTATCTTCTTTCACACCATGCAGACGAGCAGGCATTACTTTCGTTTCATTTAAAACTAAGCAATCCCCCTCATGTAAGTAAGAAAGAATGTCTGTAAAATGTTTATGCTCAATATCGCCTGTTTCACGGTCTAACACCATTAATCTTGATGTTTCACGCTCTTCTAATGGGACTTGTGCAATAAGTTCTTCTGGTAAATGAAAATCAAACAGATTAATATCCATAACTATATCCACCTATTTCTTATTTGAATCGATTTATTATATACATAATAAAAGATAATACAATACTTAACACAATACATGTAATGATAGGAAAATAAAAGGTAACGTTTCCTTTTTTCACAAAAATATCGCCTGGAAGTCTTCCAATGAACTTCCAAGCTAAGCCAACAACGATAAGTAAGATCCCTGCTGTAATAAGCAATTTTGGCATCTCCGTCATACTTTTGGCATCTCCATTCCGAAATGCTCATATGCAAGTGGCGTTACAATTCGCCCCCTTGGCGTTCGTTGTAAAAAGCCAATTTGTAATAAATACGGCTCATACACATCTTCAATCGTATGAGATTCTTCTCCAATCGTTGCCGAAACCGTTTCTAATCCAACTGGACCACCACGGAACTTCTCAATAATACCAAGCAATAATTTATGGTCAATATGATCTAGACCTAATTTATCTACTTGCAGTAGTTCTAACGCCATTTGTGTAATTTCCATCGTAACCGTTCCGTTACCCCGAACTTGTGCGAAATCTCGTACACGTCGTAATAAACGATTCGCAATACGAGGTGTACCACGAGCACGTCTTGCAATTTCTAGTGCAGCTAACGAATCAATTTCAACTTCAAATACTTCTGCTGTACGTTCCACAATCGCAGAAAGCTGATCTACTGTGTAATACTCTAATCTTGAAAGTACACCGAAACGGTCACGTAATGGCGCTGATAATGCTCCCGCACGCGTCGTTGATCCAACTAATGTAAATGGCGGTAAATCTAAACGTACAGACCTTGCTGACGGTCCTTTTCCAATGACAATATCAAGGCAAAAATCTTCCATCGCAGGATATAGTACTTCTTCAATTGATCTATGCAAACGATGAATTTCATCAATAAATAATACATCCCCTGGTTGAAGCGATGTTAATACAGCTGCTAAATCACCTGGCCTTTCAATTGCCGGTCCTGAAGTTGTTCTAACATTTACGCCCATTTCATTGGCAATAATATTCGCAAGCGTCGTTTTACCAAGACCTGGTGGTCCATATAAAAGCACGTGATCTAACGTTTCTTCACGCATTTTCGCCGCTTCAATAAACACCTCTAAATTATGTTTCGCTTTATCTTGGCCAATATACTGACGGAGCGTCTGTGGCCGTAATGAATATTCTAAATCCGCATCTTCATATGCAGATTCCCCTGAAAGGAGACGTTCGTCCATTATACTCACCTCTTACCATTTAGTAAAAGACTAAGTGCCTTTTTAATATACTGATCCGTCGTTAATGATTCTTTTAATAACTCTGGTACAACGCGAGAAACTTCTCGTTCCGCGTATCCAAGTGCGCGCAGAGCTTCCAGCGCCTCATCAAGCTCAGCTGACGAACCTTTCTTCTCATCAAAACGTTCTTCGTCTGAGAATAAATCAACAAATGCATCTGGTACAACGTCTGCTAGTTTTCCTTTTAAATCTAAAATCATTTGGCGCGCTGTTTTCTTTCCTACGCCCGGGAACTTCACTAAAAACTTCTCGTCCTCATGTTCAATTGCTTGAACGACCTGTCCTGTTTGACCAGAAGCTAATATTGCAAGAGCGCCTTTTGGTCCAATACCAGACACACCTAACAACTTTGTAAATAATAAACGCTCTTCACGTGTTTTAAACCCGTAAAGCGCCATAATATCTTCTCTCACATAATGATATGTATAGACACGGATTTCTTGCTTACTTCTTTGAAATACATACGGATTCGGTGTGAAAATTTGATAACCAATTCCATTATGATCAATTACGACATATTCCGGTCCTACATACTCCACGTAACCTGTAACATATTCAAACAAAATACGATCTCTCCCTCTTAAATCATGTATTCCATTTTAACATATTTAATGATAGAAAAGCGAGACTGCCCCAACAAATGTTCTCTATTTGAAACTTCTGTTATTTTCATTGACAGAAAGGTTAAAGCACATTAATATACAGAGGTCGATAATGATTATCAATACTAATTAAAGGGGTTACATCAGGATGAAACGTAAGCTATTTATTTTATTTACTATTATGCTAGTTGTTCTTTCTATCGTTGGCTGTTCTTCTCAAAAAGAAGAATCAAAAGCAAAAGAACAACCGAAAACAAAAGTTGTAAAACATGCTAAAGGGGAAGCTACAATTCCAGTAAATCCAAAGAGAATTGTTGATTTATCGGGCTCAACAGAAGAATTATTACTTCTTGGACACAAACCTGTTGGTACAGCAAATACATATAAAGATAAAATCCAAAAGCATTTGACAGAAAAGCTAGACGGAGTAAAAGCAGTAGGTTGGTATTGGGCACCTAAAGTTGATTTAGAAGCTGTTACTGCTTTAAAACCAGACTTAATTATTTTGAACAATCGTCAATTAAAAATTTATGATCAACTAGAAAAAGTAGCACCGACAGTTGTTCTAGAAACAAACTTAGAAGACTGGCGCGGTAAGTTTAAAGAAGTAGGTAAACTATTTGACGAAGAAAAGAAAGCCGACAAATGGATTGCAGACTACGATAAAAAAGCCGACTCTTTATCTAAAAAGATTAAAGAGAAAACAAAAGATGAGAGCTTTATGTTCATCGCAGTTACACCACAAAACTTCCGTGTATACGGTAGCTTCGGGTACGGTGACATCATCTTTAACGACTTAAAACTTCCAGCAACAAAAGGTACAGATTTAAAACAAACGATGGCGCAAGTATCGCTAGAGGGTCTTGTTGCATTCCAACCTGACCAAATGTTTATTGTAAACTTTGGCGGTGAAGCTGATAAAGTTTACGAAGACTACAAAAACAGTGCCGTTTGGAAAGACAATAGAGCTGTAAAAAACAATCACGTATATGAAGTATCAAACGAAATCTTCAATACGAAAGCTTTCAATCCAATCGGAAAAGATATGCTAATCGATGAAATCGCAAAACAAATTTTAGATAAAAATAAATAAGAAAAAAAGCAGCTCACCATGAGCTGCTTTTTTTCTTATTTTGCACTGCATATTGTTTCATTTTTTCAATCGTCTTCACAAAACCTTCTTTTGATTTAATACGAATACCACGTTTCAATTTCGCACGCTCATAACTCTCAAGCTTTTTCATATCAATTTGAAAGAAGGAATGAATCGCATTATCGCTTTTCGGTACACCTTTGAAAATTTGTAATATCCCTTCCTCTGACACTCCAAAATAACCGCTCGTTTTTAATAACGGAGAAATATCGTCAACTTTCTTTTGTAATACGATTTGTACATCATCACGATCAACGAGCTGCCATTCTTTATATTGCTGTAAAAACTTTTCTAAGTCTGCTACTTTTTCTGTAAAGATTTCCTCACTTACTTCTCCATCAACATACATTCGCTCTAATAAAATTGTAACTTGAGGGTCTTTCTCTGTTACTTCTGGTACTGGCCCTTCCGCCTTCGCATTCGTTCCATAAACGAAACAAAACATCATAACGAAAGCTTGCATCGCAATCAGTATCCATTTCATTTCCGTTCACCTCTTTTAGGCAAGATCATACTTTCATTAGTAGTTTTTCCGGAAATGGGGGTTTTATCCCTAATTCATAGATTACTCTCATTAAGACTTATAGAGTCCAATGATTTCTACCTATTTCGAAACATATTGATTACTTGAAAGCTTTTTTATATCTTTATTGGATTGTACCGTCGCTATATAGACTCCAATTAATACGATTGCCATTCCAACTATCTGTTGCCACGTAACAGCTGCTCCATATAGGACAACTGATATACAAGTAGCTACAATAGGAGTTAGATTTAAATACATACTCGCTTTGCTTGCACCTAACTCTTCTACTCCTTTATTAAACACAATATATCCAATTAACGTCCCGCATATGACCATATACAACATTTCTATCCATCCCTGTAAAGAAAACGTCCCAACCTTTCCCCATCCATCTTCATATAGAGAAAGGCCTGCTAAAAACCCAGTACCCAATACCGTCATACTCATTGTAGTTAATAAAGGGGAGACACCACTCATAACTTTTTTCCTGTTAAGCTATATAACACCCCACAGATTAAAGCAGCTATAAATAAAAGATCGCCCTTATTAAATGACAAAGACATAAGTGTATTTATTGAACCGCTCGTAATAACAACTATTACACCGATAAGAGACAACATTAAACTTATTCCGACTTTTATACTCCAAGACTCTTTAAAAAATAATATTGCTCCTAAGGTTACAAAAACGGGCATTGTAGCAATAATAAGCGAGCCATTCAAAGTGGAAGTATAGTTAAGTCCCATAAAGAAAAAAACATTGTAGCCAAAAATACCTGTTAATGATACAAATAACAGCCCTTTCCAATTCTTTAATAACAAACTTGTATTCCACTCAGATTTCATAAAAACTATGCCCATTAAAATACAACCCGCTAAACCAAAACGAATTGTTGCCGCTGTAATCGGTGGAATTTCAGTAATAACATGCTCTGCTGTTGCAAAAGAGCCACCCCAAAATAAAGGAACAAGTAACATAATGACATACATACGATTTATTTTTTTCATTTTTATTACCCCTTTCAAGTAAACAAGTTCAAAAGTTTAAACTTGTTTACTTATTAGTTAAAAAAAATTAATAATTCGATTCTATTGCTTGAAGTAAATCCTTCACCTGTTTTAAAAATTCTCCGGCTATTATAGAATAAAAAATTTCTTTTCCATGTCGATCCGCTACAATTAGTTCTGCTTGTTTTAAAATTTTTAAATGGTGTGAAACAGCTGGTCTAGAAATCCCCATTTTATCTGTTATTTGCGTTACATTCATCTGTTTGTTTTCTAACAATAGCATAATAATTTGCTGACGATTCTCATCCCCCAACGCCTGAAATATAGGTGTTACGACCTGAAATTTCTCTAATACAACTTCTGTATTTCTACATTCAAAATTCTCCATATCCTATTCATCCCAACCTTTTATATATAAAAAACATGTAATATATTACCATTAAATAGTAACTCTTTCATTCGCAGTTGTAAATAACTTTATTTTCAGACTATTTGTCGATAAAAAAAGGAAGATTGGATTTCTCCATTCTTTCCTTTACATTCATACAAAATGAAAGACGCCTGCAAAGCAGGCGTCTTGATGCGTTTACGGCGAGAGACCAGGCGACCACATTCGCGTGTTTAGCACTTAAGCATATCTCTCGTCTTACGTAAATTAGCTCATCGCTTTGCTAATATAACATTAATAAAGTATAAGTGCAACATGTTTATAAAAATATTTTATTTCCTCTTTCATCCAAACAAATTATATGTAAATTATAAATTGATAAATGCAATATATATGTTACAATTAATGTAACAGCGAAATCATCATAAACAGGAGATGGATATTGTGAAAAAAATAAAAGATGAACGTCTCATTCTGCAAACATTAAAAAATATACGTATTGCCTTTCTTTTTCAATCACTTGGTATAATTGGAATTTTAGGCTATATCGGATTCACTGAAGGACTAGATCAAATTACGAAATCTCCATTATGGCTATTATTTATTCTTACGAGTATTGTGCTTAGTTATTTACAGTTAAGCGTTTCAATTGATGTAGAAGAAAGCAAAAAGGACATCCAATTAACTCCTTACTATAAACTTGTCTTTCGCTCCCTTATCGTTGGAATTATTATGGCTATTATTTATATTATTTTCAGTCCAGAAAGACCTCTCTTTGAAGCTATTTTAACAGGCAGCATTCTCTTCATATGCTTTTTATTATCTTACTCCGTTAGTTATTTTATAAAAAAGCGTCGTTTACAAGACAACAATGAATAAAGAGGAAGGGTTACCCTTCCTCTTTTATTTTGCTATCGCACTGTACCAGTTAAACCGTAACGAATGTCTCGGAACATATTCACTATGTCACGATTAAAATCGTTTGTAACTGTACCGTTACGCAAGCGTGTACTCATTGCATCGACACGAGTAAACATGTCATTTCTTACAGATACATATACGTTTCTGTTTCCAACTTCATTTGAAACCGCTTGACGAATTTCGTTCGCCATTGCCGTTTCATTTGTCACTGTGTTACGTGGTTTTACCGCAATCGCCACATCGTTTCCATATACAACTGTAGATACGCGGTCTACGTTATTCATACGTTTCACACGATTTGTAATTCTTTCTGCAGTTTTACCATCATTGTTAATGTATGAATTGTTCATTGTAATATTACGTGTTGGATGCGGATTAGCAATTTGACCGTTGTAATTTACATCACGGTAATAGTTATATCCTGTATCGTTACGACCATTTCTATATGTTACATAGTCTGTATAACGATCGTTACGCGTCACATTATCACGATACTGGTGTGTATCATTATAAGATGTACGCTCGTAATTGTAGTTACGTCCATCCATTGCATTGTTTTTTGGTGTACCACATGCAGCTAATGCACTAGTAACTAACAAAGAAGCAGCAATCACTTTTACTTTCGTATTCAATACAAAAACCCCCTCTGTTAGAATGAACTTCTCTTCTGAAAAGCTCCCTCTTATGATGAGTAACAGAGAAGGTTTTTACACTGTTAATATTTCACTGGGGATTTTCTAACATTTGGTGTAAATCTTCCGTTTCCAAAACCAATCTACATACAAAAAAGGTGGGAATCATCCCACCTTTTTTAAACTTCTTCTTCATCCTCTTCTTCTGAAACTGGCTCCCCAAATACATTTGGTGGATCTGGTTGATAATACATCGTTCCTGGCTGTGGTGCATATGCGGATTGAGTTGGTTGATAATATAAAGGATTCGCGTATTGTGGCCCTCCAGGTTGCGGACTATATAGCCTACTCTCTCCTCCGCATCCACAATCTTCCTCTCCTTGCACGAGCGGCGGCATATTATTATCTATCGGTATCATATTTGGATTTGGCATAGACGTATATTGCGGTCCAAACGGTGCTCCTTGCTGATATGGCATTTGATATGGATTTTGTTGTTGATAATACGGATTCGGTGGCATCATAGGCTGTTGGTACGTCATTTGATATGGCATCATATTCGGTGGTTGATTGTTATCCATGATTGGCATCATATTTGGCATTTGATTGTTATCCATAATTGGCATCATATTCGGCATTTGGTTGTTATCCATTATCGGCATCATATTTGGCATTTGATTATTATCCATAATTGGCATGATATTTGGCGGTTGATTGTTATCCATGATTGGCATGATGTTTGGTGGTTGATTGTTATCCATGATCGGCATCATGTTTGGTGGTTGATTGTTATCCATGATCGGCATCATGTTTGGTGGCTGATTATTATCCATGATTGGCATGATGTTTGGTGGCTGATTGTTATCCATAATTGGCATGATGTTTGGTGGCTGATTGTTATCCATAATTGGCATGATGTTTGGTGGCTGATTGTTATCCATAATTGGCATGATGTTTGGTGGCTGATTGTTATCCATAATTGGCATTATATTTGGCACTTGAATATTTGGTGGTATTACTTGCGGAATCACTACATTTTCTTTCGATACATTTGGCGACACTATGTTTCCTACATTTTCTTTCTTTACTTGCGGTGATACTATATTTCCTACGTTTTCTTTTTTTACTTGCGGTGATACTATATTTCCTACGTTTTCTTTCTTTACTTGCGGTGATACTATATTTCCTACGTTTTCTTTCTTTACTTGCGGTGATACTATATTTCCTACGTTTTCTTTCTTCACTTGTGGTGATACTATATTTCCTACGTTTTCTTTCTTCACTTGTGGTGATACGATATTCCCTACATTTTCTTTCTTTACTTGCGGTGATATTATATTGTCTTTTTTCGTTTGCGGAGAAATGATGTTATTAGGTTTCATTTTAGTAATTTGAGGAGCAATTAACTCGCTTCCTTTTTTAATTACATCTGAAATTTTATATTCTTTTTTCGTTTTTATTGGTGGTTGCGGCGGCTGCGGTAACACATTTACCGAAAACTTCGTATTTTCTTTTTCCGCTGGTTTTTGTTTTTCTATAACAGGTGGTTTTTGAATCACTGACGGTTTTTCAACTGGTTTTTCTTTTTGAATTGGCTGTTCTTTTTGCACCTCTTTTTGCGGTTTCACCTGTACTTCCTTTTGTGGCTTCACTTGTATTTCCTTCTGTGGTTTTACCTGTACTTCCTTTTGTGGCTTCACTTGTATTTCCTTCTGTGGTTTTACCTGTACTTCTTTTTGTGGTTTCACTTGCATTTCCTTCTGTGGTTTTACTTGCACTTCTTTTTGTGTTTGTTGCATGGCAGGCTCTTGTGTAATTGGTGCTGATTGATACGTAACTTCTTCCTCGTCTTCTATTCCAAGCGGCGTTGGCGTTGCTGCAAATTCTTTTTGTTGCACTTCTTTTACATATTGTTTTGGAGGTGCTGAACCTGCTCCAGCATGCTGTTTTACGTGTACACTGTTTGATGGTACTTTAATTTTCATACCTGGCATAATTAAATCTGGATTGCTAAGTTGTGTATTTGTTTTTTTCAACGTATCAAAATCCACTCCGTACTTTTTCGCAATTTTCCAAAGGGTATCCCCTTTTTGCACGATATGAATTTTCAAATTTTCCCCCTCCTGTATAACTTATCTATAAGTAACAAATCTCATGAAGTAACCCTTTCTAAATAACGTTAACCTCTTTTCACTTGTATCACTTCTTCGATTTTCGATATCATTAGAAGCGGAATAAGTATAAGATAATCGCAATGATTTCTTCAAAACAATGTATGCCCATTTTGTTCTCGTTATGATTATATGTACGAAAAAAAGCAACGGGAATCCGCTGCTTTACACACGCTCTAACATACGATTTAATGCAAGAACTGCCTCTTCAGTCACTTGTTTATCTACGCTAATGACGTTAATTTCTTCTCCTTTTTCTATCGTTTCCAGTGCCCATAATAAGTGCGGCAAATCAATTCGGTTCATCGTTAAACATGGACACATAAAGGGGTTAAGTGAAACAATTTCTTTATCTGGATGTTGTTGAATAATTCGGTTCACTAAATTCATTTCTGTACCAATCGCCCATTTACTTCCGGATGGAGCCGCTTCAATCATATCAATAATGTATTTCGTTGAACCTGCATAATCCGAAGCAGCTACAACTTCGTAGCAACATTCTGGATGTACAATAATGTTCATGTCCGGCTGATTTTTCCGTACGTTCTCAATGTTTTTCACTGTAAAATTTTGATGAACAGAACAATGTCCTTTCCATAAAATCACTTGGATTTCTTCTATATCTCCATCGTACTCTAATGAATCAGTATGTGGATCCCATACTGCCATTTTATCTAACGGGATACCTAAATCGTACGCTGTATTTCTTCCTAAATGTTGATCCGGTAAAAAAACGAGACGCTCTTTTTGTGTAAACGCCCAAGATACCATTTGTTTTGCATTAGAAGAAGTTACTGTTGCTCCGCCATTACGACCGCAAAATGCTTTAATTGCAGCCGTAGAGTTTACATACGTTAACGGAATCATCGTATCTCCAAATAATTTCATGAGCTCTTTCCATGCTCTTTCTGTTTGTTCAATATCTGCCATATCTGCCATCGAACAACCTGCACGCATATCTGGTAAGATGACAACTTGTTCATCTGTCGTTAACATATCTGCTGTTTCTGCCATAAAGTGTACACCGCAAAATACAATATATTTCGCCTCTTTATTGCTCGCTGCAACTTGCGCAAGCTGAAGTGAATCTCCTGCTGCATCAGAAAATTGTACCACTTCATCTTTTTGGTAATGATGGCCTGGAATAAATAGTTTTCCCCCCATTTTTTCTTTAATTTCACGAACCCGCTTTTCCATGTTTTCTGTTGACATCGTGTAATAACGCTCTGGTAACATCGTTTCAATCGGTTGTACTTTTTCTAAAATACTCATATTTCTTTCTCCCCCTCTAAACCACTTTCCTTACGCCTCAATATTGAAACTAATATCAAGTGCTTTCACTGAATGTGTTAACGCTCCAAGTGAAATATAATCTACCCCTGTTTTTCCGTATTTCGATAAATCTTCAATGGTAATACCTCCTGAAGCTTCTGTAACAATGGCACTTGGTACAATCTTTGAAAACTCTCGAATCTCATCTGGCGTACGGTTATCAAACATAATAATATCTGCACCAGCAGCTACAGCCTCTCTCACTTGCTCCTCTGTTTCTGTTTCCACTTCTACTTTCACCATATGTCCTAACTTTTCTTTCACTGATGTAACAGCTTTCGTAATAGAACCAGCAAAAGCAATATGATTATCTTTGATCATGACACCGTCATATAGGCCGAAACGGTGATTAAATCCGCCTCCGCACACGACTGCATACTTATCAAACATACGTAGCCCTGGCATCGTTTTTCGCGTATCACAAATACGTGTATGGCTGCTATCTAAGGCACGAACAGCCTCGTATGTCATTGTCGCTATCCCACTCATACGCTGGATAACGTTTAATATAACGCGCTCTGCCGTTAATAACGATGCGATTGGTCCTTGGACAGTTGCAATTATTTCGCCTTTTTCTACAAGATCTCCATCTTTTTTATGAAGCTCCACTTTAATTCTCTCATCAATTAATTTAAACCCTTCTTCAATGACTAAACGTCCCGCAAAGACTCCTGTATCCTTTGCAAGAAACGTTCCTTTTGAAAGTAAATTATCTGGAAAAATAAGCTGAGATGTTACATCTCTTTCTCCTATATCTTCTAGAAAAAATCGATTTAATGCTTCTTTAACCTTTATCGTATTCATAAAGCCCCTCTTCCCCTCATTACACAAGTTGTAGTTTTCTTTTCACTCGAACGATTTCTTTTTTTACGCTATTTCTATGTGGGTAATCACTTCGATAATGGCCACCAATGCTTTCTTCTCTTTGCAAAGCTGATACGACGATAAGCTCACAAACTGTTAACATATTCATAAGCGTTATCTCTTCATTTGTAAGAACATCATGTTGTAATATCATATTTCGAACACCGTACTTACTAAGCCATCTCTTTGCATAAGATAAACTTTGCTCTGTTCGCACAATCCCAACATATTTCATCATGCATTCTTGTATTTCTTCTTTCGTCGGCAAATGATTCAGAACGATAAACTTCTTTTCCTTCTCAGCAAAGTTGTTCAATCTGTCTTTTGTCGCTTTCGTTAAAAGATGCTGTCCTATTCTTTTTCCAAACACAAGACCTTCTAATAATGAATTACTCGCTAATCTATTTGCTCCATGAACCCCATTACAAGCTACTTCACCGACTGCATATAAATTTGGAATAGACGTCTCCCCATCAATGTTTGTTTTCACGCCACCCATATGAAAATGAGCACCGGGTACGACTGGAATGCGTTTTTTAGTAATATCAACACCATTCTTTTTACACAATGCTGATACAGTTGGAAAACGTTCTTCGAAATTTTGAATAGACTCGATATTCAAATACACTTTTTCACCCGACAAAAGCTGTTCATGAATCGCTCTTGCCACTACATCACGCGGTGCGAGATCATGATCTGGATGTATATCCATCATAAAACGCTGCCCTTTTCCGTTTATAAGGACAGCTCCTTCACCGCGGACTGCTTCAGAGACGAGACCGCAGCATCGCCCGCCCGCATATAACATCGTTGGATGGAATTGTACAAATTCTAAATCTACAAGCTCCCCACCCGCGCGGTACACCATCGCAAGTCCATCACCCGTAATTGTTTTGTCATTAGAAGTAAAAGCATACAAACCACCAATCCCGCCTGAGGCTAACACAGTATAATCTGCATCATAACGCTTCAACTTCCCTTCACTATCTCGCGTTAAAACTCCAGCACATTTTTCGTTTTCTATAATAAAATCAAGCACCATTTCCTGTTCCACTACCGTAACATGCGGAACTACTTCTTGAATGAAATGCTCTAATAAATTCTTTCCTGTTGCATCGCCACCTGCATGTAAAATACGCCGCTTCCGATGTGCACCTTCTTTTCCAAGGTGAGGGCCCGTTTCATCTCCATCAAATTTCATTCCATTTTCAATGAGATGATTCATTTCTTTCGGCCCTTCTTCAACTAAATAACGAACCGTATCTTCATTGTTATAATGACATCCTGCTACTAACGTATCTTCAAAATGATCATTTGGATTGTCATATGTAGCTACGGCTGCGGCAATTCCACCTTGCGCTAAATATGTATTATTATTACGATTTGTTTCCTTTGTGATAATAATCACATTCTTTTCGTGACAAATCTCTTTTGCAACACGAAGTGCCGCAACGCCACTTCCAATAATTAAGACATCTGCACTTGGCATAATTGTTGCCTCCTACTTTACACTTTTCAACTGTCTTGACACCTATATTTACATAGTTTTAAAATAATGACAAGAGTTTTTTTATAATTCTTATTTTCACTACCATTTAAAAAAATAAAAGAAATGTAACTCTTACTAGAGAGAGGAACTTACATGATGATATATCTTGATTATGCAGCTACTACACCTATGAGCGCGGAAGCATTACAAACATATACGAAAGCAGCATCGCAATACTTCGGAAATGAACAAAGTTTACACGATATTGGAGGAACGGCCTCTTCTTTACTACAAGTTTGTAGAAAAACATTTGCCGAAATGATTGGTGGAAAGGAACAAGGGATATTCTTCACGAGCGGTGGGTCAGAATCGAACTACCTTGCGATTCAGTCCCTTCTCAATGCCCAAAATAAGAAGCATATTATTACGACACCTATGGAACATGCATCCATTCGAAGTTATTTTCAATCCTTACAATCAAAAGGGTATACAATTACTGAAATTCCTGTTGATAAAAATGGACTCATTCGTTTAATAGATTTAGAAGAAGCCATTACAGAAGATACTGTTCTAGCAAGTATACAGCACGGAAACTCTGAAATCGGAACCGTTCAAAATATCGCAGAGATTGGGGCACTTTTAAAAAAATATAACGTTTTATTTCATTCAGATTGTGTACAAACCTTTGGTAAACTTCCTATCCATGTTTTTGAGATGGGGATTGATAGTCTTTCTGTTTCAGCACATAAGATATACGGACCGAAGGGTGTTGGCGCTTGCTATATCAATCCGCAAGTTCGCTGGACACAAATATTTCCGGGGACTTCTCACGAAAAAGGATTTCGTCCAGGTACAGTGAACGTTCCTGGCATCGCAGCTTTTTTAACAGCTGCTGAGAATATATTAAAAAATCAACAAGAAGAAAGTTTACGTTTTAAAGGGTTACGATCTTACTTTTTAGAGCAAATACGAACACTTCCACTAAAAATTGAAGTAGAAGGTCATTCTACTTCTTGTTTACCACATATTATTGGGGTTACAATAAAAGGAATAGAAGGCCAATATACAATGCTAGAATGTAATCGCCGCGGTATTGCCATTTCTACCGGAAGTGCTTGCCAAGTTGGTAAACAAGAACCTTCGAAAACAATGCTTGCAATTGGAAAAACGTATGAAGAGGCAAAACAATATGTCCGCTTCTCTTTCGGACAACAAACAACGAAAGATCAAATTGATACTACTATTCATGCACTACACACAATTGGAAATCAATTTTATAGAGGTGTTAAATCATAATGAAACAAAATGAACAAAAAAAGATTTTAGGTGAAGAAAGACGACAACTTATCCTTCAGTGGCTTCTCGCTGCAAATGAACCGTTATCCGGAAATGAGCTATCGAAAAAGACAAACGTAAGTAGACAAGTTATCGTGCAAGATATTTCCTTGCTTAAAGCACGAAACGAACCGATCATTGCGACTGCTCAAGGCTATTTATATTTAAAACCACAAGAAAAACAGCAAGCTTTCGAACGCGTAATTGTATGCCAACATAAACCAGCAGAAGTACGTCAAGAACTTACAATGCTTGTTGACCACGGCGTTACGATTAAAGATGTAAAAGTTGAGCATCCTGTATACGGTGACTTAACAGCATCCATCATGGTAAGTAATCGCTTTGATGTAGAGCAATATTTACAAAAAATCGAAAATACAAACGCTTCCTATCTATCGCAACTAACAGATGGTATTCACTTACATACAATTGAAGCGGATTCTAAAGAAAAATTAGACGCTGCTTGCGAGGCTTTAGATAAAGCAGGATTTCTCGTTTATTAATGTAAAGCACAGAGTTTTTTATCATTCTCTGTGCTTTTTTAATGATATAATATTGTAATCAATTGTAAAGGAGATCAAAGATGGGAATTGAACTCGTTCACTTTAGCATTGGCAAACCGAAACAAATGAAATATGGCGAAGATAAAGAAATGATAACAGGTATATGTAAAGATTCTACGGAAGAAGCTTTTCTCTCAAAAGATGGCTTCCTTGGTGATGACGTAGCGGATTTAAAACACCATGGGGGACCTGATCGTGCAGTTTGTGTGTACCCACACGAGCATTACGCACTATGGGAAGAAGAATTCCAAACAACACTCCCCGCTTCTGCATTTGGCGAAAACATTACCGTAACAAATATGTTAGAGCGTGATGTTTGCATCGGAGATACATACAAATTAGGTGAAGCAATCATTCAGGTGACACAAGCAAGAGTACCTTGTAGCACAATTTCAAAACGCCTCGGTATTCCTGGCATACTGCCGCGCATTGTAGCAACTGGATTTACTGGCTATCTATGCCGCGTTCTTCAAGAAGGTACTGTACGTAAAGATTCTAAAATTACTTTACTAGAACGTCAACCGAGCAATGTTTCTGTCTTGTTCTCTAACGAAATTTATTTTCATAATAGAAAAGATAGAGATGGCATCGAAAAGATTCTTGCTGTTCCAGAACTAGCTGATGTTTGGCGTGGTCAGTTAGAAGATCGTCTTGCGAAGTTAAAATAAAGAATCCCACCATTTATAGGTGGGATTTTATTGATCTATCACACGGTATAACCTAACTCCCCTTATAACCAATAAGAAGAATAACTCCCCAGCACCGTAACAGAAAAACCTAGTGCTTCAAGTTCCATCGTTACGCCTGGCAATAATACATCATCATATGCTTTATCGACATCGATTAAGAAAAAGTAATTTCCAAGTCCTGTTTTCATCGGGCGCGATTCGATTTTGGATAAGTTTAATTTTCTCCATGCGAAAGCTGATAACACTTGATATAGTGCCCCTGCATAATCAGCAGGTAACGTTATCATAAGCGTCGTTTTCTCTCCGCGGTTTTCTCCATTATTTGAGAGTATTGCTTTCTTTTTCTTATGGAGTACTAGGAAACGTGTATGATTATTTTTATGTGTATGAATGCTTCGCCTTACAATCGTTAATCCGTATTTCTCTGCAGCTGCTTCATTTGCAATGGCAGCGATTTTTTCTTCAGGATGTTCTTTCACATATTGCGCAGCAGCACTTGTTGATGTCATATCCCGGGCAGTTACCCCTTTTAATTCTTCATTTAAAAACTTATGACATTGGGCAATAGCGTGTGGATGAGAATGTACTGCATATACTTCTTCCCACACTTCTGCATACTGCGGATGTACAAGTAAATGTTGCTGAATGGGCACTGTAATTTCTCCTACAATAGAAAGTGGTTGCTCATGTACAAGATAATCAACCGTTATATTCACTGAACCTTCTATGGCATTTTCTAGTGGTACCACTGCATAATCTACATTTCCATTTGCAGCTGCATCCATACAATCTGGGATCGTTCGATACGGTACATGCTCTGCTTCCGGAAAAAAACGACTCACCGCCATATTTGTAAATGTTGCTTCTGGTCCTAAATATCCTACTCGAATCATCGTCTTTTCCCCTCTTTTTCGTTTTCTTACTGTTATACCATACTTTTTTATATTCTTCTATATAAATTTCGAATATTAAAAAAAGACTAGCATTTGCTAGTCTAAATGTTTCCTATATTCTCTTTGAGCAAAAAAGAAATAAACGATGCATGCAACAATATAAAATAGAATAAACAAGCCTACTTTTCGTAATGAACCATCCATAAAGATTGTATTATGAAATGTATATAACGCAACCGCACTATGCATACTTCCTACTATAATTGGCGCAAAAAATAGCATACACAATTGCCAGCGAGAAATCTTCCACACTTCTTCTTTCGTCATTCCAAGCTTAGAAAGCGCCCCGTACTGCTTTCGATCCGATGCAATATTATGAAACCATTTAAAGTATACGATACTACACGATGTAAGGAAAAATAATATACTAATGAATGAGCCTACAAATAGAGTAATATCGCCGCCCTTTTTCATAGTTACATAAAATTCCATATTACTTCGAAATGCATGATCTTTATCTTGTTTCATATGTTTCCGTAAATCTTCATTTAATTCTTTCGTATTTTCGATACTTGGTAATGTATAGCCTCTATATATCATTTTTTCAGAATCAGGAACCTGATTTGCTATACTGTCAAAGTCTTTATCATTCATGACGAAGAACAGACCGTTAATGTGCGAAGGATGATAGTTAAATTGGACCCCTTCCTTTTGACCGTTAAATACGAAGGAATAAGTTTGATTCATTACTTGTAGTTGAATCTCTTTTTGATCATATACATTCGGATGATTGTATTTATTATAATAAACAAGTGTGACTGTTCCTTTTTTAGGATGATACGTTTTCTGTTTTTGTTTTCTCGCCTCTTGATTGTATTCACTTTGTTTAATGAGTGGCGCTACTTCTGTTTCTCCCTTATTGGTCTGAAAAGATGCATACACTCCAACAAAACTCATAGATTGAAAGTCATCATATCTATATTGGTGCAGTAATTGTTCAACCGTACCTTCCTCAAAGACTTCATGGGTAGAAACACCTTTTTCTATGTATGAAAATGAGTGTGCGCCCCCATCTCGCCACATATCTTGCATGCTAGAAAAATATAAAAACACCGTACCTGTTGCTGTAACTACAAACGTCGTTGCCATAGACATCAGAAAGAAAAAGCGACCATTTTCCTTCATTCGATGTGACAATTGATTCACTATAAATAAATACGGATATGTATACATAATCTTTTTATTTCGTTTTATTATTTCTAATATTTGAGCAGTGCCGTGTGTAAAAGAAAAATACGTTCCGAAAGAGACAAGTATAGACACAGGGAAAAAATAGACCGCTATCGTTAGTATGGTCGCTTGTAACGCTAACGTATATCCTATACCTAAACAAATAAATCCAAATATACAAAGCCACATTGATGTTTTCTTCTCTTTTTTATCTGCTCGAAATTCTTTCAATAACCGAATGATTTTTATATTCCATATACGTAAAGCACTTATAAATGATAAGACAACAAATACGACCATATACGCAATAAATGTTCCCCCAATTGCTCTCAAGTCAAATATGACAGGGAGTTCTTTCGGAAGCCCCAGTAACATACTAAACACCATAAAGAAGAGCTTTAAAAAAATCATGCCAAGCCCAATACCAAAAATATTAGCAAATACCCCGATCAACATTTGCTCGGTCATAATTACGCCAATTACGTTAGATTTCGTTGCTCCCATTAACATATATAATCCTAATTCTTTCTTACGTGCCTCTATGAAAATAGAAGTAGAATACAAAATAAATATGACGAAAAAAGAAATGATAATAACATTACATATGATCAGTCCCCAGCGTACGTTTTGATACCACATCGTCTCTTGCATATACGGATGTACAATGACGGACATGTATGCAAAAGACGCAAATATCGCAAAACAACTACTTAAGAAAAATACTTTATAATTACGCCAATTTCCTTTTATATTTTGCAGCGCTAGTTGCCGAATGTTCATCTATCGTCCTCCTGTAACTTACTACATAGGCAAAAAGCTAGAGGTTCCCCTAGCTTTTTACGTGTTTTAAATATCCTCTTTGCGCGATCATAAAGTAAATCGCAGAAGCTAAAATGTATGCTCCAATTACAAGCGCACCTGATTTCCATAAATCGAGATAAAGCATTTTTCCTAACGTATGAAGAGCAAATCCACTATGAATAGCGCCGATGACAATTGGGATAAAGAAGATAACGCCCATTTGTCGAATTGCAATTTTACGAATTTCTTTATCTGTCATACCGATTCTCTTTAACGATTTAAATTGAATACGATCTTGTTCTTTATCGTTAAACCATTTAAAGTATGTCATACTACAAGCGAAGAAGAAGAATAGTACAGCTACGAAGAAACCGATGAACATTGTAATTGCACCACCTTCTCTTATAGCCTTATACGCAAACACTGAATTTCTCAATTCCCCTTGCTTTTCTGGTGCAATTTCCTTTTTCAAATCTAGCACAAGATCTTCGGTACTTTTCCAATCTTCAATATAATAACCATAATATTTCGTCTTTTCTTCATCTGGTACAAGCTTTGCATATTTCTCAAAGTCTTGATCATTCACAATAAGATATTCGCTATCGTTAAAAACAGAATATGACGTTGGCTCGTTTAATTGAACAGACTGCTTTTGTCCGTTAATCTTAAATTCATACGGTTTCGTACGATCTATTTTCATAAGTTCATTTGCTGCATCAACCATAACCATCGTCGCGCTACCTGGTGCATTATGAACCTCTGTAATTTGCTCTTTCTTTTGTTTACGCACTTCCGCGTTATATTCTTTTTCTGAAATAATCGCCATTGGTACTTCACGTTCACTGTTAAACAACATTATTTTCTGTGTTGCAGGTAGTTTTACATAGGTTACTTTTCGTGCATCTTCAAACCCATTTCTTTTTACAATCTCTTGTACTTTTTCTTCATTAATAAGGCTATGCGTATTTAATCCCTTTTCCTCATATGAAATAGCATGTGGCGTAAGCTCTATCGTTTTCGCACTCATATTTTCAAAATATACGTACAGTGTACCTACTGCTGAAGATACTACCGCCGTAATGATAGAAATTACAAATAAAAAACGAGCATTATCCTTCATTTTATAAATAAGATTGCTAAGTACGAACATATTTGGGTATGTATAAAAAGATTGTTTTCGTTTTTGCAATGCTTTTAATACAACTGTACTTCCTTGTGTAAATAGTAAATACGTTCCGCCAATGGTCAATCCTACAATTGGTAAGAAATATATAATAAAATTCATAATGGTTACTTGGAAACAAAGAACATATGCAGCAATAATACATCCTATACCAACTATACATAACCATGTAAATGCAAAAGGCTCTACTTTTTGTTTTCTTGCTTCTCTTAATAAATCAATAATTTGCAAGCGCCCTACTGTCCAAACACTAAACAATGATAGGATTAAAAAGAGAATAAAGTACACACCAGCTGTAATAAGAACTGCTTTACTATTCCATACGAGCGGTAGTGTTTTATCAATTTTTAGTAATACACTCAGTGCTTGGAAAAATAGTTTTGAGCAAAGCATTCCGACCCCAATACCAACTACAATTGCAATACTACCTAACATCAGTTGCTCTAATATAATCATTCGGCCGAGCTGCGATTTCGTTCCGCCTATTAATGTTAGTAGACCAAACTCTTTTTTTCTTGCTCGTAAAAACGTTGAATTTGCATATAAAATAAAGAGTGCCGAGAAGATGACGACAATATAATTCATCGATTCTAACCCTTTTGAAATCATCTCCCTCATACTAATATTACCGCCTACAACATCTGGATGATAAATGAAGGAAGCATACATGAAAAATACGACTATCGATAAACAACTACTTATAAGAAACGCTTTATAATTACGCCAATTTCCTTTTACATTATTAAGCGCGAGCTGGCGAAAGTTCATGATATTCCCCTCCTAGCATCGCAAGTACGTCCAGAATTTCTTGGAAAAAGGCTTGTTTCGTTCTTCCCTTATGTATTTCTGAGAAAATCTCTCCATCACGTATGAAAAGAATACGTTCGCAATAACTCGCCGCTACTGGATCATGCGTTACCATTGCAATTGTTACTTTCTTTTGTTCATGCAAATCTTGCAACGCGCTCATTAATGATTTTGCCGACTTAGAATCTAAGTTTCCAGTTGGCTCATCTGCTAAAATTAGCGTCGGTTCATGAATAATCGCTCTCGCAGCTGCTGCACGTTGTTGTTGGCCACCGGATACTTCATATACCTTTTTATTTAAAATGCCCTCGATATTTAAAAACTTTGCAATCTCAAGCACTTTTGCATCGATTTCATTTACAGATTTCTTCGCCATTACAAGTGGTAAAATGATATTTTCTTTAATCGATAACGTATCAAGTAAGTTAAAATCTTGGAAAATGAATCCTAAATGTGTACGGCGAAACTCCGCCAATTTTGCAGCACGCATTTGATTAATTTCTTCCCCATTTACAAGCACATGACCTGAAGTTTGCTTATCAATTGTTGCTAATAAATTTAAAAGCGTTGTTTTTCCGCTCCCTGAAGGACCCATAATCCCTACAAATTCGCCTTCTTCTATTTTAAAATTTATATCATTTAAAGCAGTCGTTGCTACTGAACCTTTCGATTGGTACACCTTCGTTAATCCTTTTACTTCAAGAACACTCATTTCTAATCCCCCTATGTGTTTTCTTCTTACATTTACTATAAGAAAAATAAGAAAAAGAAACGAGTGATTTCCCTTACAAAACGTTTTGTTATCTTACAGTTTTGTCATTTTTCTCATTAATGTATGATATTCTTCATCTTTTGCAAATTGGAACGTGAATGTTGTCCCTTCCCCTTCAGCCGATTGCACATACATACCGTGATGTAAATTATCACAAATTTCCTTCGTAATATATAAACCCATTCCAGTCGCTTCTCTCGTTTTCCGGCCATTTACCCCTGTAAAGAATGGATCAAATATACGCTTTACATCTTGCTCTGGAATACCGATTCCATTGTCCTTAATATGTAATAACACCTTTTGATCTTTCTCTTCAATTTGAAATTGAATTTCCTTTTTCTCTGCTTCCGAAATTTTTGTATACTTAATTGCATTTACAACAATTTGTCCTATAGCAATACTGAGCCATTTTCTATCAGAGGCAACCATACAAGTATCTTCCTCAAACATCACTTTCGGAAATACAGACGATTGAATGAAGGACTTTCTATTTTCATTAATAATACCTCTAATAATATCTATCACATTTACTACTTCTACTTTATAATCTTTCGCAAACTGCTCTAACCTTGCCATATGTAACGCTAAATCTAAACCATTTAGTATGCGATTATTTTCTTCACGAATACTTTCAACTGTTGCCCTTGCTTCACGATGCTCTTTACCAAACTTCTGTAATAGTAACTCAATAACAGATACCGGTGTTTTCATTTGATGAATCCATTGGTTCATAAATATCATTTGCTGTTGTTCTTTTGCATGTTGTTTATGAACTTCATTCATATATTGCTGTCTTAATAGCGTAAACGATTCAACGACCATCTCTTGCTCTGCCGTATAAGAAGTATCAATAAGTAAGGAATCATGTAATGTATTTCCGCCAGTAACATACTTTTTAATCCTCTTTAAAAACACACTCCGTTTTCGGTAATCGTAAATGAGATATACAGTAAAAACAACTGTCCCTAATAAAAGTCCGTATAACCACGTATTCCAATCAATAGATCGCTTTTCTAAAAGACTTTGCAACTGCAAAACGAGCCCAAATAAACAGAGGCTAACAATGTAAGAAAGAATTAAAGAAAAGCGGTCCATGAGGTAATCTTTAACCTTCATGGCCTTCTCCCCACTCTGTAAGAAGCGCATAACCGTATCCACGTTTCGTTACAATTGCATTTTTAATGCCTAGCTCCTCTAGTTTCTTTCTTACACGTTTTACATTTACGGTTAATGTATTATCATCAACAAAAGCTACCTCATCCCAGAGGGCTTCTAACAATTCTTCGCGCGTTACATATTGATCTGCTTGTTTCATTAAACACTCTAATAAGTAAAATTCATTTTTTGTCAGTTCTGTTTGTTGCCCTTGCCACTCAACAACGTGCTGAGATGGGAATAACAACAGTCCATTTACACCTAAACAATCGCTTTCTGCCGCAGAAGCATATTCACCATACCCACGACGAAGTGCACTTTTTACCTTAGCCATTACAATGTCTAAATGGAATGGCTTCGTAATGTAATCATCTCCGCCATTTTCAATTGCCATTACTTGATCCATTTCCCCCGTTCTTGCAGAAACAAAAATAATTGGTGCATTCGATACAGTGCGGATTTGACGACACCAATAGAAACCATCAAAATACGGTAAATTAATATCAAGTAACACGAGATGTGGATTTACTTTTACAAACTCATCTTTTATATGTCGTAAATCACTTGCTCGAAATGACTGATAGCCATACCTTTCTAAATGCTCCTCTAATATCCCCGCGATTTTTTCATCGTCTTCTACAATTAATATTTTATACATGTTCACTTTCTCCCCATAAAAAGTTCTTATAAAACCACTTCTTTTTCTATTATAAATTGAAAATTTAATTAGTGGGGATTTTTTCCTGTATAAATCAGACTTTTACGATATAAAAAAAGACTGCCATATTTCGGCAGTCTTAGTCGATAAATTCAAATTCATATTCAAGAATTTTTACAATATCTCCGTCTTTTGCACCACGTGCACGAAGCGCTTCATCAATACCCATTCCGCGCATTTGGCGAGCGAAACGACGTACAGATTCATCACGTGAGAAGTCTGTCATCTTGAATGTTTTCTCGATATCGTAACCAGAGATAACAAACGTGCCATCACTTTCACGTGTAATGTCAAATTTAACACCTTCAGTCTCAAGTTTGTACATTACACTTGTATCAGACTCATCCGCAACTTCATGTATTGGGAATTCAGGTGTTGTTTCTAATAAGTTCGCTACTTCAAATAGTAAATCACGAACACCTTGTTTCGTTACAGCTGAGATTGGGAAGATTTTTACTTCGTCTCCCACTTTCTCTTTAAATGCTTGTAAGTTTTCTTCTGCATCTGGCATATCCATTTTGTTTGCAACAACAACTTGTGGACGCTCCGTTAAGCGAAGATTGTATTCTTTTAATTCATTATTAATCGTTACGTAATCTTCATATGGATCACGGCCTTCTAAACCAGACATATCAATTACATGCACGATTACACGTGTACGCTCAATATGACGCAGGAATTGATGACCAAGTCCAACGCCGGCATGTGCGCCTTCAATTAGTCCAGGAAGGTCAGCCATAACGAAGCTGCGGTTATCACCTGTTTCAACAACACCAAGGTTTGGAACGATTGTTGTAAAGTGATACTCTGCAATTTTCGGACGTGCTGATGATACGACAGATAATAATGTAGATTTACCTACACTTGGGAATCCAACAAGTCCAACGTCTGCTAGTACTTTAAGTTCTAGAATGACATCACGTTCTTGACCTGGTTCCCCATTCTCAGCAATTTCTGGCGCTGGGTTCGTAGCTGTTGCGAAACGTGAGTTACCACGGCCACCGCGGCCACCTTTTGCAATTACAGCTGTTTGTCCATGTGTTACTAAATCCGCAAGAATTTGACCTGTTTTTTCATCTTTTACTACCGTTCCTGGCGGAACTTTAACGATTAAATCTTCAGCTTTACGACCGTGCTGCCCTTTACTCATTCCGTGCTGACCACGATCAGCTTTGAAATGACGTTGGTAGCGGAAGTCCATTAATGTACGTAAGCCTTCTTCAACAACGAAAACAACATCTGCACCTTTACCACCGTCGCCACCTGCTGGACCACCTTTTGGAACATACTTCTCACGACGATACGCAACCATTCCGTTACCACCGTCGCCGCCTTTTACATATATCTTGACCTGATCTACAAACATTATTTCACCACACTTTTTTCAATTGGTTGTAATATAACTGAGACTTCTTCGTCTCTTACTGTATAAGAAATGGAATACCATTTATTGTTTTGGTTCGCAAGCCAATTCTGTAGTTCTTCTACACTCGTTAGCTTACCACGAAAATCAAAAAAGAAACGAGCATTCTCCGCGTCACATTCAATTGTGATACAAACATAATTTTCAACATATACGTCTAAACTATGCTGAAGCATTGAGAAAAATTGATTCGTCCATGTACATACAGTCTCATCTAAGTGAGATAAGTTATGTAAATTCCCTAATACTTCGTACTCCAATAAGCACGGCTGCTGTTTCCAATTATATGTTAAAATCCACTCTGAAAATAAAGGCATTGATAGCCCCATCAGATTGGATTCTTGTCTCGCTTCTTGGACAAAACGATCGATGAGACTATGAATTTCTTCCACTTTTCCAAGGGAAAGGTTTCCTTTCACCATCTGCATACGATTGAGCCAATCATGTCTTGAATGGCGCAATGCATCTATAATTGTCCATTTTTTATTCATTTAGATACTCCTTAATATAGAAAAACTCTAACCTGCACTCAGGTTAGAGTTTTCCGTGAGTTCTTATGCTTCTTGAGCAACAGGATATACGCTCACTTGTTTGCGGTCACGGCCAAGACGCTCGAAGCGTACTACGCCGTCAACTTTCGCGTATAAAGTGTCATCGCCACCACGACCAACGTTAACACCTGGATAAATTTTTGTACCGCGTTGACGGTAAAGAATTGAACCACCTGTAACCGTTTGACCATCTGCGCGTTTAGCACCAAGACGTTTTGACTGAGAGTCACGACCGTTCTTTGTACTACCTACACCTTTCTTAGATGCGAAAAACTGAAGATCTAATCTTAACATACGTTACACCTCCTGCACTTTTTCTATTAAACGGATATACTTTCCGTAATCAAGTTCGATCGTCTTAAGCGAAACAACCAATCCTTCTAAAAGTATCTGTGCTTTTTCTGCTGTATGAACGTCTAAATCATTAGGCAATTCATACGTTAAGAATCCACCATCACTTCCGAGTTCAATAGTTGCCTGCACATTACAAAGTTCTTCCACAGCATTTATGGAACCAAACACAACCGCTGTAGTTCCAGCACAGACAAGATCTTGTCCATGTGGCGCATAATCGGCATGTCCAGTCATTTTAAATGATTGGATACTTCCTAATTTCGTGCGACTTATCGTAATTTTAATCATGTTAACCAGAATTAAGCGTTGATAGCTTCAACAACTAGCTTAGTGTAAGGTTGACGATGACCTTGTTTCTTACGATTGTTCTTTTTCGCTTTGTATTTGAAAACGATGATTTTCTTAGCGCGACCGTGTTTTTCAACTTTCGCAGTAACTGTTGCACCTTCTACAACTGGGCTACCAACTTTCACGTTTTCGCCACCAACGAAAAGAACTTTGTCAAAAGTAACAGTTTCACCAGCTTCAACATCTAATTTTTCAATGTAGATTTCTTGACCAGCTTCAACTTTGATTTGTTTTCCACCTGTTTCGATAATTGCGTACATACTTGCACCTCCTCTTAATTACTAAGACTCGCCAAAAACGAGGTAGACATAAATGCCTTTAAGGAACCTGTCTTGTGCGGTTGTAGCATATAGCCGTTTAGGTGCTATAAACTATAACATAAAGATGTTATCATGAATCATAGACTATTGTCAATGAAAGTTCTAATAACTATTTTTTCCGTTCTATAATTTCTTTTTTACTTCCAAAACGGATAATAGCGTACTTTTCGATCATATCATCTTTGAAATAAATTTCAAATGGAATATTTTTTTGTAATTCTTTTTGCAAAAATTGTTTTTGTAATTCTTTAGGTGCAGAGATTAATACTGCCTCATCTTCTATATTGCCATATGTAATTAGCTCTCTCTCTAGCTCATACGCAATCGTTTCATATGACATGACATAACCCGTCGCTTTGCACGGTGCACACTCTTCAAGTAATACGTCACGTAAAGAATGTTTTTTACGTTTACGTGTCATCTCTAAAATCCCTAACTCTGTGAACCCGAGCACTCTTGTATATGTGCGATCATTTTGCATAGCAGCGATGAGACATTCTCTTATCTTTTCTTTATCTTCTCTTCTTTTCATATTAATAAAGTCAATTAATATCATACCACCAATATCACGGAGTCTTAATTGACGCGCTATCTCTTCAGCTGCTACTTCATTTGTACGAAGGACTGTATCTTGTAAATTCTGTTTTCCAGTAAACTTACCCGTATTCACATCAATTACAGTCATCGTCTCCATTTGTTCCACAATTAAATAAGCACCATTTGGGAGCCAAACAATTTTTTGAAGTGCTTTCTCAATCTCACGCTCTATGCCAAAATGGTTAAATATTGAAGACTTTTCATTATAAAAAGATATTTTTTCTTTGCCGACTTTTTCTTCTAATTCTTTTACTATACTTCTTGTATCTACAACTACTTTTTCAATCGTTTCAATTGGATTCTCTTGAAATACACGATCTAAAAAGGTTGCTGGTCGATGGACTAGTAACGGTGCCTTTCCTTGGCCCTCTTTTCTTTTTAACTCTTCATATAACTGCTGTAACCTTTGCATTTCAGCTTGTATTTCTTCAATTTCTCCTTTTTCAGAAGCTGAGCGGAAAATATAACCTCCTTTCCCTTCTACTTCAATTTGGAGTAATTGTTGCCTTCTTTTATTGTTTTTTATTTTCCGAGAAACCGCACGCATTTCATCATATGGCATATAAACGACATATTTCCCGGTAAATTCTATATTTGCTGTCAATTTTGGCCCTTTCGTATCAATTGCCTCTTTTACAACTTGTACGAGTACCGCTTTTCCTTCATGTATATGATAAGAAGATGGTACATCATCGTACGAGAGATAAGCATGTTTTTCTAAACCTATATTTACAAAAGCTGCATTCATTCCAGCAATCGTTCTTACGATACGTCCAACATAAATATGCCCAACAATCTCTTGTTCTTCATTTCGTTTCCATAAAAACTCAACAATTTTCTTCTTCTCTTCAATTGCAACGCGTTTTTCCGATCCAGCGTAGTTTATATATAACGTTTTCAAAATACTTTCCTCACTTTATAATCTTCTTTGCTTTTACAATAATAAAAGGTTAGTGCTAACGTCAACACTAACCGATTAATTCTTCAACAGATGAAGTTGTTCGTTTTTCAGTAAAATACGCATAAAGCAATTCATTTTCATCCAATGTGTAATGTTCTTTATATTTTCCGCGGACGATAATAGAATGCTTATAGCCTCTACGAAATTTTGTGAATATCTTATATAAATGATCTTCTGATTGCACCTCAATCGGTGCAATCTTTTCAATTCCTCTTTTGTTCCCATAATAACGTTCTAATAAAAAACGCATAAAGGCATACCGTCTTTGCTTCCATTCTTGATATAACGACACCGCTAAAAATATGAGTAGTACCCACATCATAATATTGTTACTATTCCAAAGTAACTGCCATCCTAGTATGACACTAAAAAAAACACATGATAATTTCATCATCTTTTCATGTGCTTGTAAATAAGGAAAACGATATGATAGTACGTTAAACAATACTTTTCCACCATCAAGAGGCCAAATAGGTAGTAAATTAAACGCTAAAATAATTATATTATTCCACATAAAGAAATAATATAATTCCGCATGAAGCCAACCAGCTTCAAACAACATATAGCCTACCGCCATCATCCAAATATGTTGAATAGGTCCTGCAATTACAACAACTAGTTCCTCTTTCAATGATTTATTCCCATGTTCCTCAAGCTCAGCCACACCACCAAACGGCAAAAGTTGAATCTTCTTAATACGCCAATTATAATGTGCCGCTGCAAAAGCATGCCCAAGTTCATGGATGAGAACGATACAAAATAACAGTAGTAACTCTTTAAAACGTGCCGTGAAAATACCAATGACAATAATAACCCAAAACAACGGATGTACTGAAATCTTTGTTAAAACATCTCTATATTTAATCAAATGAAATCACCTGAATCGGATCAATAAATTTTTCATCCTTTTTTATTGCGAAATAAAACTTACCATTTTTATTATTCGCATCATTATTCACTGTTCCAATTTTTTGTTTCTTTGAAACGTAATCATATAATTTCACTGACATATCATTTAAATTTGCATACCATGACTCCGTACCATCTGCATGCTGAATTTGAACTGTATTACCAAGTTCCTCTTTCTTGCCCGCAAAAACTACTAGCCCTTCATTCACTGACTCAACAGTTGCATTTGTAGCTGTTTGTACAAATACACCTTGGCCATTTTTTTGAAACCCTTGCATCACCTTTCCGGAAGCAGGAATGGCATAATCTTTTTGCTGAATCTTTTCTTCTTTTTTCTCATTAGGCGAATAGAACACGAGCGGTTTTCCAAACTGTTTTTCGTACCATTTCGCTACAGTAGCAAACTGAAATTCTTCTTTCATCACTTTTTCTGTAACAGCTTTAGCACCGTCGAAAGAAGCTGGTGCATTCTTATATAAAATAGCGACAGAAAGAACTAATATTGCTGATAACAATACTTTGAAGAAAAACACTTCTTTTCGAAATAAAGGATGAATTTCCTTTTCTCCATCTTCAATAAACACTGTTTCACTATCAAAATTCCCTCCAGCAAAATACTGCTCTTCCTCCATCCTTTCTTGCTCTGCCTTCCTCTTCGCAATCCGTTTTTTAATTTCTTCTACACGTCTATTCTTCATACTGTCTCCTTTCTTTCGTTAAGCTAATGTACATAGAAACAGTTGTATACAGTTTGTACATATGTATGAGCTAGGTATGGAAGATATTCGTGTGAAGAAAAAGAAAGCACTCCGCAAATATGCGAAGTGCTTTTAACGGATTCCAAAGAAGTTTTTCACCTTTGTAAATACCGATACCTTTTCTTGTTCAAATGCTTGTAATGGGACATTCTCACCCAACAAACGTCTTGCAATATTACGATAAGCTAACGCTGCTTTTCCGCTCGGTTGCAACGCTACAGGCTCACCTGTATTTGTAGCACGAATAACTTCATCATCATCTTCGACAACACCAAGAAGCTCGATTGACAATGTACGTACGATTTCATCAACATCTAACATATCCTGTTCATGAAGCATATGACTACGCACACGATTAATAACAAGTTTCGGTGGTTCAATATCCTCTTTTTCTAAAAGCCCGATAATACGATCCGCATCGCGCATTGAGGATACTTCTGGCGTCGTAACAACAATTGCTTTATCCGCACCAGCTACCGCATTTTTAAATCCCTGCTCAATCCCCGCAGGACAATCAATTAATATGTAATCATAATCTTGACGTAATACTTGTATTAATTCATCCATTTGTTCAGGTGTTACCGCTGATTTATCACTCGTTTGTGCTGCAGGTAATAAATAAAGATCATCAAAACGTTTATCTTTAATAAGAGCCTGAGGTAAACGGCAACGCCCTTCAACGACATCAACAAGATCAAATACAATACGATTTTCCAGCCCCATTACTACGTCTAAGTTTCGAAGACCGATATCTGTGTCAATTAAGCACACTTTCTTTCCAGATAACGCTAGGGCTGTCCCAATGTTCGCAGACGTTGTAGTTTTACCTACACCGCCTTTTCCAGATGTAATTACTATTGCCTCTCCCACAGCTATACAATTCCCCTTTCTAACTTTGTTAAATTAGGTCTAAGATGAGTGAGAAGTTGCAGTCGATCGACAACAATGTGATTGTTCTCATTAATATACGCACATTCTGCCGCCTCCGCTCCGTCTTCTTTCTCTTCCGGAGCCCGCATTGCCACATCACTAATTCGAAGTTGCATCGGGTTCATAACAGATGCAGCGATTACAGCATCTGAATCCCCATAATAGCCCGCATGTGCAATTCCTCTTAATGATCCTACGACAAAAATATTCCCCCCAGCGATAACCGTTCCGCCTGGATTAACATCACCAATTAACAATAAATTTCCTTTTACATGTAAAACTTGTCCAGAGCGAACAATTTTGGAAATAGGGACGATTTCTGTTTCTTCTTTCCAAGCTATTGCTTCCTCTTTCGTTATAACATCACTTTCAATCGAATCCACAACGAGATTCTTTTTATTACGAATTAACGTACGAATCTCTTCTTGTTGGACTTCTGTTAAATAACGGTTTCCTACTTTCACATGCACTTCAATTAAAGAGCGTCCATCACCATCATAGTAATGTGTAGAAAGCTTTTCATCCAATTCCTTCAATAATTCAGAGAATGAACAACAATCATCTAAATGAAGGGTTATTCCGTCTTTTGTCCCTTTTATTGTTACATTTTGTTGCTTTTTTTCTTCCACTAAAGTTCACCCCACCGATTCAATTCGACATAAAATTAGAAAATCCTTTTTTCTTTTTCTTCCATCGCTTTTGAAAGACGCACTAAATATCGTCTCAGTGGGAAACAAACTATCAATAAGAAAATTGCATTTAGCAATAAAGTAGACAGGAGACGATCTGTGAAAAAGACATACGCCGACATATGAGTACGTCCTAACAAAGTTAAAAATCCATACACATAATACTCTAATGCTACTATGCTAGCTAGTACGATAGAAGTAACAATAAATAAATTCAATTGTAGTACCTTCATCACACTATAAACTAAATAAACTAAAATCGGATACGCAAAAATATATATACCAACAAGTTCCGTGTATACGGTATCAAATAAGAAACCAAATAATAGTCCGTAATAAATCCCTTGGACCGGACTATAGTACACAGTAATAAAACATAACACAATGATAAAGAAATGAGGTGATGCTATACTGTCTTTCCAAAAAACCTCTGTTGGAACAATAGTAGCAAACATATTTTCAAATAAAAAAGCAAAAAGGAGCAAAAGAGGAAGAGCTGCTCTTTTTAAAATCTTCATCATCTCTTCTCCCCCTCCTATTCTAATGGCGCTGAAGGCGTTTCACGTTTCGCAACTACAACATGCTCTACGTCATTTAAATCAGCGGCTGGCTTTACATAAGCTGTTTTTGTTAAACCGTATGGATCCTGCTGAACTTCAACGATTTTTCCAATTACAAGACCTTTCGGGAAAATATCACCGAGCCCAGATGTTACAACTAGTTGATCCTTATCTACCGGTGCATCAGAACCAATCTTTGTGAAAAGAAGTAAGTGCTTTTCTTTATCGTAACCTTCAATCAATCCAAAGATTTTCTCATTCCCTTGTACGATAGCAGAAACACGATTTGTTCGGCTCATAGAACTTAACAATTCTACTGATGATGTAAACTGAGATACACTTTTCACTCGTCCCACTAAACCTTGTGGAGTTAATACAGCCATATCTTTTTTTATTCCTTGCTGTGCCCCTTTATCAAGTCCAACTAAATCGTACCATTTATCTGGATTACGAGAAACAACAGTCGCTGGAATTTCAGTATAACCGCTATTTAACTTATCTTTACCCGTTAACTCTTGTAACTTCTTGTTATCATCTTCTAATTGTTTTACTTTCCCTGATAGACCTGCATAATTGTCTAATTTTGCTTTTAATTCTTTATTCTCTTCATACGTGCGCTTTACATCCTCTACATTTTCGAAGAATCCAGCTACGTATTTCGCTGGCTTTTGGAATACACGTTCTACAACACCGACAGTGTCTTTAACAAACTGCTCTGGCCATGTTAAACTGTTCCGTTCTTTCAATGAGATTCCAATCAATGCCACGAGAAGAATAATACTAACTAACAAAACAATTAATCTTTTGTTTAAGAAAAACTGTGGCACGTTCACACCCTCTTAATTTCATTGATTTTTATTTTGCAATATTATCGAGCAGCAGTTTTGAAAAGATCGATATTGTCTAATGCTTTACCCGTTCCAATTGCTACGCAATCTAATGGGTCTTCTGCAACAAGAACTGGCATATTTGTTTCTTCACTAATTACTTTATCTAAGTTACGTAGTAATGCTCCGCCACCTGTTAATACGATACCACGGTCCATAATGTCTGCCGCTAATTCAGGTGGAGTTTTCTCTAACGTATTTTTAACAGATTCTACAATGGCATCTACTGTATCTTTTAATGCATCTGCAATTTCTTCTGGCTGAATTAGTACTGTTTTTGGTAAACCACTTACTAAATCACGACCGCGAATTTCCATAGGCTCGATACCTTCTGGCTCGCCTGCAGAACCGATTTCTAATTTTAATGCTTCAGCTGTTCTTTCACCGATCATTAAGTTGTAGCTTTTCTTAATGTACTGAATGATTGAATCATCCATATCATCACCAGCAACACGAACTGATTGACTTGTTACAATACCACCTAAAGAAATGATTGCAACTTCTGTTGTACCGCCACCAATATCAACAACCATGCTACCAGTTGGTTCCCAAACAGGTAAGTTTGCACCAATTGCTGCTGCAAATGGTTCTTCGATAGGATAAGCATCACGAGCACCAGCTTGACGAGTCGCATCGATTACTGCACGTCTTTCTACAGCTGTAATACCAGATGGTACACATACCATTACATAAGGCTTACGTGAGAAGAATCCATTTGATTTTTGAGCTTGTTGAATGTAATATTTCATCATTGTTGCTGTCGTTTCGTAATCAGCAATTACACCGTCTTTCATCGGGCGAAGTGCCACAACGTTTCCTGGTGTACGACCAATCATTTGTTTTGCATCGCTACCTACAGCAACGATTTGTTTCGTATCAGTTTGTAACGCTACTACTGAAGGTTCACGTAAAACTACACCTTTTCCCTTTACATATACAAGCGTGTTCGCAGTTCCTAAGTCTATTCCAAGATCGCGAGTAAAGCCACCAAATCCAAACATATTATTTATCTTCCTTTCTTGTTTTCACGGACTCATTTTTTCTTACTTTATATTATAAAAACAGTACGTTTTTTATATCTTTATCCTTTTTGTAGATAATTTTCTACAAAAAACTCATAAATCACATTATAAAACAAAATAAGTAAAAAGCATAGTCTTAAATATGACCTTTTTCCTTTAAACTCACGAATTTATGGTCACCTATTATAATATGATCGAGCACTTCAATTCCGATAATCCGACCGCATTCTACTAAGCGTTTTGTTACTTCAATATCTTCTCGGCTCGGCGCAGGGTCTCCTGAGGGATGGTTATGAAGACATATGATAGAGGCTGCTGCACGGCGAAATGCTTCTTTAAAAACTTCCCTGGGATGTACAATTGAAGAGTTTAAACTTCCAATAAAAATCGTTTGCCTATGTATAACTTGATTCTTTGTGTTCAAATAGAGACATACAAAATGCTCCTGTTGCAAGAAGCGCATTTCTTCCATCATATATCTGGCGCAATCTTCCGGGCTTCGAATGCTGTATCTATTTTGATATTCTAAACGCACCATTCTTCTACCGAGTTCAAAAGCAGCGATGAGCTGTGATGCCTTCGCAACTCCAACACCATGTATACTCACTAACTCTTCTAGCGTTGCGTCTTTCAACATACGTAAACCATCAAAATGATGCAAAATTTTATCCGATAACTTTAAAACTGTTTCTTCTTTAGAACCTGTTCTGAGTAACACTGCAAGAAGCTCCCGATTGGATAAACTTCCAGCCCCTTCTAACAATAAACGCTCCCGTGGCTGTTCTTCTTTGACAACATCACGAATACCGTTCATTTCTCCACCCCTTTATTTGTTCTCTCAAAGAAAATCCCATGCAGTTTTACGCATGGGTTACATCAATATTAAATTGTTTTAATTCCCGAACAAGACGTGAAATTGGTAACCCAACTACACTATAGTAGTCCCCTTGAATATGTTGAACAAAAATAGATCCTTTACCTTGAATCCCATAACTTCCTGCTTTATCCAAAGGCTCTTTTGATGCAATGTATGTGTCAATTTCCTCTTCTGTTAATTCCCAAAACGTAACTTCTGTACGCTCGTAAAAAGTGACTGTTTTGTCCTTTGCTATAATTGCAACACCTGTATACACCTCATGTGTTTTCCCTGATAATAATTGCAACATTTCTTTCGCCTCAGCCCCATTAGATGGCTTTCCAAGAATACGCGACTCATATGTAACAATTGTGTCTGCACCTAACACAATATAATCACTGTTATTTTCTGCTACCGCAGATGCTTTTTGCAGGGCAAGGGACATAACAATATCAGAAGGCGATGAATACGCACCAATCGTTTCTTCTACTTCACTTACAACAATTTCAAATGGTACACCCGCTAACTCAAGCAATTCCTTCCTGCGAGGTGATCCTGAAGCTAAAATAATTTTTTTCATATTTTCTCCTTCCTTTCTCACATGAAGCAGAATCATTTATATCAATCGTATCAAAGGAATAGTTTGTCCACAAATAAAAGAAATATTATTTTCTCTAAACAAAATAATACTTCCTTACCAAAACACGATTATATTCCTGTCATAGAGAAAGCACTTTACTCTAAATTCAAAAGAAAAGAAAGAAGCCTCTACACTTCTTCCTTCGTCATTTCATTATCCTATTATTTCACCTTTTGTGAAACAATTTTTTCGTATGAAAGTATACCATCAATGATAACTTGATTTAATTTCGCTAATGATTCCTTATCATCTTTTCCATCCTTCACTGTTTGCACAGCTACCGACGTATACATATACAATTTCTTCGCTTCTTCCTGCTTCATACTTTTCCCTTCTTTTTCAATCGCTTTCCACTCTTTTTCGATTGCACTTATATCTTTTGCATTACTTTTTTCACTAGCTTGTACGCTAGAAGCATATTTTGCTAAATGAGTATATAATGGCTGTACTTTTGTTAAAAACGCCCCGATTTCTTTATCATCTTTAAGTAACGCTTTATCTGTTATATCCCAGTCCTTTTTCAATACGGAGACATTATCTTTTTTATACTGCGTCATTAATTGGTTTATGCCTTGTTCATCGCTAGCAATACCAACAACTAATGCATACTTATCACCGCTCGGTTTTAAGGCTGCTACACCTCCATTACCTTTCCACTCTTCAAGAGCGGCCTGTCCCTTTTCTTCAGAAGAATAGATTCCTCCTTGAACAAAAAATAATTTCATTGGATCTAATGACGTTCCTGTCTGTGCTTTTGTTTTTCCCTCTTTTGGTGCTGGTGTTTGTTCTGCCGCTCCACCCACCTTTGATTCTTCCTTTCGCATCTGCTTCGAAGCTGTTACTTCACTTCCTCCTGTCGCACCTTGTCCTTTCAGTAACTGTAGCATCCCCATCCCAAACGCCGTACCAATAATAATTGCAGTTGCAACGATTGCAATTAACGTATTGCTCCACTTCTTTCGATTTTTTTCCGTAGACGCTACTTTTGATTTTTGAAACGGAACAACGTTTTTTGGCCTTTCACTTTCTACTACCATCCAGTCAAATTCATCTTTCTTCTTCTCCTCATACTTCGCTTCTGTTCCATTCACTTTCACTGAGATCGTTCGTGATTGCTTGTCCATACACTCACACCTCACCTCTTATCGTTGTCCGCATCATATCATATTCATTTCACAAAAAAACGAGATATTTGTCAGAGGAATTCGCCAAATAACCCTATATATTTATCTTATATGTATGCATTTGACTTCATTTGTAGAACAAAAAAACTAGATAGTACAGACTATCTAGTTTTTTTCGCGAATATATTTTCGAACTTCCGAAATGAAATAAAGAGAACCTGTTATGATAAAAACATCATTTTCTCCAAGCATTTCAACCTTCGTATCAATTGCCTCTTTCCAATTTTCAAAAACTAATTTTGACTCTTCCTTTGCATACGATGCAAGCTCGCCTGCTGAAATAGCACGATCAAAGGCGAATGTTGTAAAAATAATTTCATCGGCGATGCTTTCTAATTGACCTACCATATTGTGCAATTGTTTATCACCAAGGGCAGTAAATAAAACTATTACATTTTTATCTTTGTAATGTGATTCTACCGTTTTCACAAGACTTTCAATACCTTCCGGGTTATGAGCACCATCTATAATAATATCCGGATTACTTTGCAGTTTTTCAAAGCGCCCCACCCAATACGCTTCCTGTAATCCCGTTCTTATTTCTTCTTCCTCAATTAAAAATGATAAGTATGTTTTTACATACATGACTGCCATAAGTGCAAGTGCTGCGTTTCCTACTTGATGGCTGCCTTTCATTGTGATTCGCACATCTTCAAAAGAGGCGAAAGGACAAGTGAAATCGAACTGTTCTCCATCTTCACTAGACTGTTTATGTAACGCTGTAAAATGGTTGCCCATCTCGTATAAGTTTGCCTGATTTTCCTTTGCAACTTTTTGAATGACTTGCAACGCTTCCTCATCTTGCACACCAGTAATAACCGGAACACCAGACTTAATAATTCCCGCCTTTTCATATGCAATTTCTCCTAATGTATTACCTAAAATATGCATATGATCGTGACCGATATTCGTAATAATCGTGAGAACTGGATGAATCACATTCGTAGAATCAAAGCGCCCTCCAAGCCCTGTTTCAAATAAAACAACATCACAGAAATTAACTTTACCGAAGTAACAAATTGCCATAACAGTAATAATTTCAAACTCAGTCGCTTCCCCTAAATCCGTTTCATCTAGTTTTTCAACGACTGGCTTTACCATCTTTACAAGTTCAGTAATCTCTTCATCTGCAATTGGTGTTCCATTCACACTAATACGCTCGTTAAATGTTTCAATATAAGGGGAGGTAAATGTTCCTACCTTATATTTTGCATTTTCTAACATGTAGCGCATATATGTTAACGTTGAACCTTTTCCATTTGTACCAGCAAGGTGAACACATTTTATGTGACGCTCCGGATTTCCGAGCTCTTCTAGCATCCATCTCATTCTTTCTAATCCCGGTTTAATACCAAACTTCAATCGGCTATGAATCCACCCTATCGCTTCTTCGTATGTATGTATCACGTATGCTTTCCCCTTTCAAAAAACAACCTTCATAACCCTATTATACGCAAAGAAAAGAGACTCACCAATATAGTGAGTCTCTAAAAAGCATTTTATTTCTCAAGATCTGCTAGACGTTGGCGAACTGCTTCGCGTTTTTCTAGGTAATCTTGCTCTTTCGCACGCTCTCCTTCAATAACTGCTGCAGGAGCTTTCGCTACGAAACCTTGGTTTGAAAGTTTCTTCTGTACACGTTCTACTTCTTTGTCGAACTTCTCAAGCTCTTTCTCAAGACGCGCTCTCTCTTCATCAAGATTGATAAGATCAGCTAACGGTAAGAATAACTCTGCACCTGTTACGATTGCAGTCATTGCTTTTTCTGGCGCTTGTAAGTCCGTTTGAATTGTTAATTCGCTTGGGTTACAGAAACGCTCAATGTAAGAGCTGTTTTTCGTAAGTTGAGCAAGTACAGCCTCGTCTTTTGCTTTAATTTGCATTTGAACTTTTTTGCTCATTGGCGTATTAACTTCTGCACGGATATTACGAACAGAACGAATGATATCAACTAGAAGGTGCATTTCTGCTGCAGCTTCTGCATCTTGTAAATCTTCGCGTACTGTTGGCCACGCTGCTACTGTAATAGATTCGCCTTCGTGCGGTAAATGTTGCCAAATCTTCTCTGTTACGAATGGCATGAATGGGTGTAATAGACGCATTGTTTGGTCTAATACGTAAGCTAAAATAGAACGAGTTGTTTTCTTAGCTGCTTCATCTTCACCGTATAGAGGAAGTTTCGCCATTTCAATGTACCAGTCACAGAAATCATCCCAAATAAAGTTGTATAATGAGCGACCAGCTTCACCGAACTCATATTTATCCATGTTACGTGTTACGCTTTCGATTGTTTCATTTAAGCGAGTTAAAATCCACTTATCTGCAACTGATTTTTCACCAGTTAAATCGATTTCTTCATATTTCATGTCATCCATGTTCATTAATACGAAACGTGATGCATTCCAAATTTTATTAATGAAGTTCCAAGTAGATTCTACTTTCTCCATGCTGAAGCGTAAATCTTGACCTGGTGCACTTCCCGTTGATAAGAAGAAACGCATTGCATCTGCACCGTACTTCTCGATAACTTCCATTGGGTCAATACCGTTACCAAGAGATTTACTCATTTTACGTCCTTGCTCATCACGAACTAAACCGTGAATTAATACATCTTTAAATGGACGCTCGCCTGTAAACTCTAAACCTTGGAAAATCATACGAGATACCCAGAAGAAGATGATGTCATAACCAGTTACTAGTGCATCTGTTGAATAGTAACGCTTGAAGTCTGCTGCATCTTCATTTGGCCAACCAAGTGTTGAGAATGGCCATAGTGCTGAACTGAACCATGTATCAAGTACGTCGTTATCTTGATTCCAGTTTTCAATATCTGCTGGTGCTTCTGTACCTACGTATACTTCACCAGTTTCTTTATGATACCAAGCTGGAATGCGGTGTCCCCACCATAATTGACGAGAAATACACCAGTCGTGAATATTTTCCATCCAACGTAAATATGTGTTTTCGAAACGCTCTGGTACGAACGTTACTTTCTCTTCTTCTTTTTGCTGAAGCGCTACTGCCTTCTCAGCAAGTGGAGCCATTTTTACGAACCATTGTGTTGATAAGTAAGGCTCAACAACTGCACCACTACGCTCACTATGACCTACTGAATGCATATGAGGCTCGATTTCTACTAATACGCCCGCTTCTTGTAAATCTTTTACTAACGCTTTACGGCACTCGAAACGATCCATACCGTTATACTTACCAGCTTTTTCGTTCATCGTTCCATCTTCGTTCATTACTAAGATACGTGGTAAGTCATGACGGTTACCTACTTCAAAGTCATTCGGGTCATGAGCTGGCGTAATTTTTACAACACCTGTTCCGAAATCTTTTTCTACATACTCATCAGCAATAATCGGAATCTCACGGCCTACGATTGGAAGTGTAACTGTTTTTCCGATTAAATGCTTGTAACGATCGTCTTCTGGATGAACCGCTACCGCTGTATCACCAAGCATCGTTTCTGGACGAGTTGTTGCAAGACGAATGTGGCCAGATCCATCTGTTAACGGATAGTTCATATGGTAGAATGCACCTTGAACTTCTTTATGAATTACTTCAATATCAGAAAGAGCTGTGCGTGTTGCCGGGTCCCAGTTGATAATATATTCACCGCGGTAAATTAAGCCTTTTTCGTATAATTGAACGAATACTTTATTAACCGCATCAGATAAACCTTCGTCTAATGTGAAACGTTCGCGAGAATAGTCTAGTCCTAAACCAACTTTCCCCCATTGTTGACGAATGTGAGAAGCGTATTCTTCTTTCCATTCCCAAGCCTTTTCAAGGAATTTCTCACGGCCAAGATCGTAACGTGAAATACCTTCTTCACGAAGTTTCCCTTCTACTTTCGCTTGTGTTGCGATACCCGCATGGTCCATTCCTGGAAGCCACAATACATCGTAACCTTGCATACGCTTCGTACGAGTTAAAATATCTTGAAGAGTTGTATCCCAAGCATGACCTAAGTGTAACTTACCAGTTACGTTCGGAGGTGGAATTACAATTGTATACGGTTGTTTCTTCTCGTCTCCTGTTGCTTCAAAATATTTGCCTTCTAACCACCACTGATAAAGGCCTTCTTCAACGGACATATGATCATATTTAGTTGGTAAATTCTTTTCCGTGTTTGACATTATTTTCCCTCCTTAAAATAAAAAATGCCCCTCATCCAAAAAAGGACGAGGGACATCGCGGTACCACCTTTATTTACAAACAAATTCAGGAATTTGCTTATACTCTTAATTTGATAACGGACAAATCCGTCTTTTCCTAATGAGAACTATTCCGTTCAGAAAAGATGCTCCAGGGCTACCTTCTAACATAACTATCTAGAGAATCTCCCAGCTAATGATTCTCCTCTCTGAAGACGTTTCTTGTTATACTCTTCCCCTTCAAGGCATTTATATGATTGTTAATTATTATATACAATAGTGTAAAAAACGAAACCTTATTCGTCAAGATAAATTTAATACTACAGCTTTTTGAGTAAAAAAAGAAGATAAGTAACATCCTCTACTTACCTTCTTTATCCGTTCCCTTGCTGGGCAGCTTGTAATTGCGAAAGGAAATATTCTATATTACTAACGAGCCAATGCGCTTGTTGCAAACTCTTTACCCCGAGAAGTTCATTTTCCTCATTACGACGCTCTCTTCTTTTCTTATAAGACTGGATTTGCCGAATAAATTGCGATGGATACGTCATATACGCAAACATGAGTAGTTGCTCTTCTTTCGTAAAAGGGAAATTTTTTTGATACATTTGATACCATTCAAACCGATCACTTCGCGCAATTGGATATGTGTTTAAAGACCGAGAATAAAACCCTACAATATCTTGCACAGGTGTTGCAAACTTCGATTTTTCTAAACTAATAAAATAGCCATTCCGTTCATAATCAAATAAAAAATGATTAAGCGATACGTTACCATGTACAAAAGTAATGCGCGTTGTTTCTTTTTCTTTCATTGCATCGTTCCACTCATTTAATTGCTTCGTCGCAAACTCACGCGCCCTCATTACATGATGATAGTACGTACAATATTGCAATTCAAACGGAGACATATACCACTTCGCTTCCGATTCTACAAGAAACTCTTCTAACATCTCTCCATCACTTTCCCAGCGATCGGATATATTTGTATAATGTTTTTCTAAATCCTCTTCTGTATACGTTTCTTCTTTTACCGTTTTTTGATGCAACGTTCCGAGAGTCTGAAACATTTTATGGTATTGATCATTATCCTCGCCGTTCCCTTCCGCACGCTCTAACCAAGGCATTAAATAATAATTATACGTACCGTCACTTAAAATATAATTTCCGTCCGTCGCATGATATATAGGTACATAATTTGAAAAACCTTTCTCCTTTAAATATTGAATATGATGCAAAAAGTTATTCCGCTCTAACTTCCTGCCTTCTATTTTCTTGAGCGCATATGGACCTTGATTCGTATAAATTTTCGTCACACTTCCGTGCTCTTCCATATGCTGCGTATCCAATCTATATTGCCTTACAATGGGTTCATAACGATTTCGTAATTCCATATCCATACGAATAACCCTTTCTATTCAAAACATAGCCTTTAGAAAAATAAGTGAGTGAAAACACTCACTTATTTCGCTTTTGCTCTTGAAACAGGAATATAAATAATTTGTCCTGTAGTTAAATATATATCTTCTGTTTGATTGACACGGTATAAGTTTTGTACAGATGTTTCATAACGTTCTGCAACAGATTCGATCGTATCTCCTTCTTGCACGAAATACATTCTTAACTTTGTAAATTCTTCTTCCGGTTCTTTCGTAAATAATTTCGTTAAATAAAGCGCATTTTCATCTCGCTGTGAATACGTTTCTTCTTCTTGCTCTTCTTGTTTTTTCGCTTTTTCTTTCTTGAAATCTTTTCGTCCGAACAATTCAAATTGCGGCGTTGTTTCTTTCTCCTCTTCACGCTCTACAAATTCATGTTCTTCTATTTCCTCTTCTTCTACTTCCTGCTCTTTTCTTTCTTCTAGTTGGAACGGTTCAAACGCGTAATCTTCCCACTCATCTGATTCCTTATAAGCTGGTTCTTCTACTTGCGGCGTCGGTCTATTTTCATCCTCTTGCGCTGAATCAACTTCCAACTCAGCATACGCCGTTTCTTTCTCTTCCTCTTCATCCTCGATGCGTTCTTCATCACATAATCCTGTAATAGATATATCCGCTAATAATTGTAAGCAACCATTTTCCTTTAATTCATAATCAAATTCCTCGATGGATACATATAGTTCTTCAATTACTTTCACACGGTTTCTTGGGATCGATATTTCAAGCGGAAAGGAATGAACAAGTTCATTAACCCCATCTTCTCTCGTTTCTACATAATCAATTGACTTCGCTGGCGATAAATCTCTTAATGAATAAGCTGAATCATCTTGCCTTGCAACATACTCTCCCGTTAAATCTAATTGCCCTCTCACAATAACCTCATGATCAAGCTCTTCTATCTCAACGTCTGGATCTAACGAAATTGACAAAAGTTCTTCGACTTCCTGTCCTTTTTGGAACCAAACAGATTCTTTTAATGAAAAACGTAATGAATGATCTGTTGCCACTTCTTTTCCCCCTCCCAAACTATATGTCATTACAGATTTATGTACGGAAAGCTGACTTTATGAATAAAAAATCGCTCTCCTTACGGAGAGCGATTTTCTTTATTCAATTAAGCTTTTAATTTTGACATTGCAATTTCAGCCGCTGCAATCGTCGCTTCAATATCAGCATCACTATGTGCTGTCGATAAGAATAAACCTTCGAATTGAGATGGCGGTAAAAATACCCCTTGTTCTACCATTTCACGATAGTAAGCCGCAAAGAACTCTAAGTTTGAAGATTTTGCTGCATCGTAATTAATAACTGGTTCATCTGTAAAGAAGATACCAATCATAGAACCCGCACGATTGATATGATGTGGAATGCCATGTTTTTCAGCCGCTTTACGTAAGCCAGCTTCTAACATTTCAGCTTTACGCTCAAATTCTACATACGATTCTGGCGTTAACTGTACTAACGTTTCATAACCTGCTGCCATTGCTAGTGGGTTACCTGATAAAGTACCTGCTTGATAAATCGGTCCGCTCGGTGCAACTTGGCGCATAATTTCTGCTTTACCACCGTATGCTCCTACCGGTAATCCACCACCGATTACTTTACCTAAACAAGTTAAATCAGGTGTTACACCGTAATAACCTTGTCCACAATTATAAGCAACACGGAATCCTGTCATTACTTCATCAAAAATAAGCAATGCGCCATTTTGCTCTGTTACTTCACGAAGACCTTCTAAAAATCCTGGTTGCGGAGGAACAACACCCATATTCCCTGCTACTGGTTCTACAATGACACAAGCAATATCATCACCGAATTGTTCGAAAGCGTATTTCACACTTTCTAAATCGTTATACGCTACTGTAATCGTATTTTTCGCTACACCTTCTGGTACACCAGGGCTATCTGGTAAACCTAGCGTTGCTACACCAGAACCCGCTTTAATTAATAACGAGTCACCATGACCGTGATAACAACCGATAAATTTCAAAATTTTGTTACGCCCTGTATAACCACGAGCTAAACGTAGCGCACTCATTGTCGCTTCTGTTCCAGAGTTAACCATACGCACAATCTCAATTGATGGAACACGCTCAATAACAAGTTTCGCTAATTTATTTTCAATTTCCGTTGGAGCACCGAAGCTCGTACCTTTTTCAGCAACAGCTTTTAAAGCCTCAACAACACGATCATTTGCATGACCATGAATTAACGGACCCCATGATAATACGTAATCGATGTATTCATTTCCATCGATATCATATACTTTAGAGCCTTTTCCACGCTCCATAAACAACGGATTCATACCGACAGACTTAAAAGCACGAACTGGGCTATTTACGCCACCAGGCATTAAATCTTGAGCCTCTTCAAACGCTGCAATCGACTTATCAAACTTTTTCATTATTTAGCGCCTCCTTCTTGTAACCATCTTGCTGCATCTTTCGCATGATACGTAATAATTAAATCTGCTCCTGCGCGTTTCATACTAATTAATTTTTCAAGTACAACTTCTTTTTCATTAATCCAGCCATTTTGCGCTGCCGCTTTAATCATTGAATATTCACCGCTTACGTTATAAGCAACGACTGGTAAATTAAAGTTATTTTTCACATCACGAACGATATCTAAGTAAGAAAGAGCTGGCTTTACAATTAAGAAATCTGCCCCTTCCATTACATCTGATTCTGCTTCACGGAATGCTTCCATGCGGTTCGCTGGGTCCATTTGATATGTTTTACGATCACCAAATTGCGGTGCACCATGCGCCGCATCACGGAATGGTCCGTAAAATGCTGATGAATATTTAACAGCGTACGACATAACTGGTACATGTCCAAAACCATTTTCATCTAATGCGTGGCGAATTGCTGTTACGAATCCGTCCATCATGTTTGATGGCGCAATAATGTCCGCTCCTGCTTTCGCTTGGCTTACAGCTGTTTTTGCAAGAACTGCAAGAGACTCGTCATTTAAAATAATACCATCTTCAATTACACCGCAATGACCATGGCTTGTGAATTGGCATAAACATGTATCCGCAACTACTACTAGATCAGGGAATTCACCTTTAATTTGCTGAATCGCACGTTGCACAATTCCATGATCACAATATGCTGATGATCCAACTTCATCTTTTTCAGCAGGTAAACCAAATACAATAACAGAACGAATACCTAAATCAACAACTTCTTGCATTTCAGCTTGCAATAAATCTAAAGATATTTGATATACGCCTGGCATAGAAGGCACTTCATTACGAACATTCTCTCCTTCTAATACAAAAATAGGGTAAATAAAATCTTCCGTATGTAAAAACGTTTCACGCACAAGCGCACGCATGCCTCCACTTTGTCTTAAGCGACGATGACGATTAAATTGTAAAGAGTTCATAGATTTCTATCCCCATTCTTTTATTTTATAGATTCACAAACACATTGTAGTAATGCTTCTACAGTGTACTCTTTCGGCATAATAATATGCGGAAAATAAAGGCTCGCCTCTTTTTCCGTAATAGGCCCTATACAAGCAATTGTACATTTTTTTGTCCATTCTCTCCAGTTTGTATCCTCAAGTAAACGAACAAAACTAGTAACAGTGGAAGGGCTCGTAAATGTAATAATATCTACTTTCCCTAACTTCAATGCTGCTATAAGCTCTTGCTTTTTCTCTACATTTTCTTTCGTACCATATACGATAAGCTCATCTAGAGAAACACCCATTTCACGAAGCGCAACTGGAATTACGTCTCTTGCTAAATTCCCTTTCGGAAATAAAATACGTTCGTTTCCACTTAATCTTTTTACAAACTCTTCTGCAAATACTTCTGCAACAAATGAAGTTGGAACAAAATCCACTCGATAGCCTCGCTTTTCTAACTCTAACTTTGTTTTCACACCTACTGCAGCAATTTTAGTCGTTACAGGTAGCTTCTGTCTCAAACGATCTAGAAAAAAAGCTACCCCATTTTTACTCGTAAAAATAACCCAGTCATACGAATGTAACTGCCCTGCTATATGTTGAATTTGCCTATGAGACATACCTTCCATACGCAAAAGCGGAATTTCCAATGGAATTCCGCTCTTTTTTTTCACCGCTACACTCATTTGTTTTGCTTGATGCTGGGCACGTGTAATCAATACCGTTTTGCCAGCGAGAGCGTTCATATTTATTGTTGCCCCTTATTTGCAGCAAGAATGAGTTCTTTTGCGCCTTGGTTAATTAAACGGTCCGCAGCCTCTAATCCTACTTTCTCTGGATCAGTTCCTACTACTGTCTCTTTCAATAAAACCGAACCGTCCATAGACCCGACAAGAGCTGTTAATTCGATTGCATCGTTTTCCGTAAGAGTTGCATATCCAGCGATTGGAACTTGGCATCCACCTTCAAGTTTATGAAGAAATACGCGTTCTGCTGCCACTGTTTTTTCTGTTACTCCATCATTCATATGAGCTAACAACTGCAGTAAATCTTTATCATCCTCACGACACTCAATCGCTAATGCACCTTGTCCTACAGCAGGTACACATAACGTCTCATCTAAATGTTCTGTAATAACTTCATTATCCCAGCCCATTCTTTGTAATCCCGCTGTCGCTAAAATAATTGCATCGTAATCTTCTTCTTTTAATTTGCGTAAACGTGTGTCGATATTTCCGCGAATCCACTTCACTTGTAAGTCTGGTCTCGCAGCGAGTAGCTGTGCACTACGCCTTAAACTACTCGTACCTAAAATAGCGCCTTCTGCTAACTCTTTAAACGACGCTCCGTTTTTTGAGATAAAAGCATCACGAGGGTCAACACGCTTTGGTGTACAACCAATCATTAATCCTTCTGGAAGTACGGCCGGCATATCTTTCATACTATGTACAGCCATATCAATTTCTTTCGTAAGTAGCGCATGTTCAATCTCCTTCACAAACAAGCCTTTGCCACCTACTTTTGAAAGAGTAACATCTAAAATTACATCGCCTTTTGTGACGATTTCTTTCACTTCAAATTCATATGGTAAACCTAGCGCTTTTAACTGATCAATAAACCAATTTGTTTGCGTTAATGCTAATTTACTCTTTCGTGACCCTACAATAATTTTGCGCATAATTTTCTCTCCTCATTATAAATACCAAAAGTGGAAGTTGGATAAACTGCTTAATAGAAAAATATTAATTAGCATTACGAGAAATGCTCCGATGTTCCACTGCACGATTTTCTTCCCTTGCAACACATCTGCCGCTCGTAAATATAGGCCAGCACAATATACAAATAGAACGACAAAGGACCCGATTACTTTCGTATCATACCAATGGAAATTGTCCAATTTTGTATATCCCCATATGCATCCTAATAAAATAGCTAGTAAGAAAAATGGAACAGAAAATAAATTTAATCCGTAAGACATCGATTCTAGCTTCGGTAAATTCCCTAACCTTCTTAATCTGGCATTCCATTTTTTCTTTTTTAATAGGCGATATTGCAATAAATACATAATAGAAAAAATGAACGATACAGTAAAAGTTGCATAAGAAATAATAGCCATACCGACATGTACATATACAAGCTCCGAAACTAATTGCTCTGCAAGTATCGGCGACATCTTTCCAAGCGGCGTAAAAATAGAAAAAGCGCTTACGCCAAATGCAACAACATTTGTAAAAAAGACTAAAAAATCGATTCTCATAAATCGATTAATGACTAACGACATCGTAATCAATAGCCAAACATAAAAATAAATACCTGATAATAAGGTTAAAAGGGGGTTCGTTTCTGAATCTGTAGCTCTAAGCAACATAAAAATAGAATGCAGAACCCATACAATCGAAAGTAACCAAAAAGCAAATCGGTTCGCCTTTCGGTTACTTTGGAAATAATCTATAAAATATAAACTAATGCTACAAGCATATAAAATAATTGCAATATGATAAATAATACTGTTATTTAAAAAACTCATCCGATCATCCTTCCAAATTATAAAGATGGAACGGATGGTGTCCACGCTCTTTTATGTTCTACTTCTTCCGCACGACTCTCTACGTCTTCCATTTCTAAATCGAAAATCTTTGCAAATAACGCTAATTTTTCGTCTGCTCCCTCTTCAGCAGCTATTTCTTTCGCTACCAAAATTGGGTCTTTTAATAATTGATTAATAATACTTTTCGTATGCTTACTAATTACTTTTCTCTCACGATCACTAAGATTCGGTATTTTTCGTTCCAGACTTTCCATCGTTTCACTTTGAATAGCAAGTGCCTTATCACGAAGAGCTGATATTAACGGAACGACACCAAGTGTACTTAACCACGTTTTAAATACAACAATTTCCTCTTCAATCATAAATTGAATTTTCTCTGCTTCTTTCAAACGCTCAGCACGGTTCGCTTCCACTACTCCTTGCAAATCATCAATGTCATACAAGAAAGAACCTTCTAGCTCATCAATTGCTGGATCAATATCACGCGGCACTGCAATATCAACCATAAATAATGGACGACCAGAGCGCATTTTCTCTACCTTTGTCATCATCTCTTTCGTAATGACATAATCCGATGCACCAGTTGAACTAATTAAAATATCAGCTTCTAATAATGCACATTGTAATTCACTTAAAGGTTTTGCGTGTCCCATATATTTCTCAGCCATTATTTCTGCTTTTGAAAGCGTTCTATTCATGACTGTTACTTTACGAGCACCACTTCCATATAAGTTTTGTAGTGCAAGTTCACCCATTTTACCAGCACCAAGAATAAGTACGTGACAATCTGTTAACTCGCCAAATATTTTCTTCCCAAGCTCAACAGCAGCATAACTAACAGACATCGCGCTTTCACCAATTGTCGTTTCTGAGTGAGCACGTTTCGCCAATGTAATAACTTGCTTAAACAATTCATTAAAAATTGTCCCTGTTGCTTTTACTTGTTGCGCTTCTAAAAAGCTATCTTTTATTTGACCTAAAATTTGCGTCTCTCCAACTACCATAGAATCTAAACCGCACGTTACGCGGAATAAATGATCGATTGCACCATCTTGTTCAAAAATAGTTAAATATGGTGCGACTTCTTCTATTTCAAGCTGAAACCAATCAGCTAAAAACTTCTTAATATAATACCGTCCCGTGTGTAATTGATCGACAACAGCATAAACCTCAGTGCGATTACAAGTTGATACAATGACATTCTCTAACACGCTCTTTTGATTTTGTAATGTAGTCATTGCTTGCTCTAGCTCTGCTGCCTGAAATGTGAGTTTCTCACGAAATTCTACAGGGGCTGTTCGATAATTTACACTAACAACAAGAATATGCACGCAGCATGTCCCCCTTCACCCGTTTTATCACTTTATCTACTATCATAATACAACTTTCCTCTTATGAATCTGACAATCGTGTGAACAACCGATTATTTTTTTATTTATTCTCCATATGTAAGAAAGGAGATTCAGTAAAATGAATAAAATTTTTCTACTTTATAATGATTATAAATTAATAACTCTATTTGTACGTTACCAAAAAAAGCCCTCATAATCAAGTGATGGAAACTATTCCATATAAATTATAACATCATCTTTCCTATCTTCTTTCATCATGAAGGAAAATATGTATGATTGTTCCAAATTGTAGCACAAACTTTCTCAATACAATGTATTTGACATTGTATTTCTTTTTCGTTATATTGATTTTACAAAATTAAATTGTGCACAACTTAATTAGAAAGGAGTCATTCATGACAGAAGATTCTTTGCATCTAGATAATCAACTTTGTTTTTCTATTTACGCTTGTTCTAGAGAGGTTACACGCTTTTACCGACCATATTTAGAAGAAATGGGCATTACGTATCCACAGTACATTACTTTACTCGTACTATGGGAGCAAGATGGATTAACAGTAAAAGAAATTGGAGAACGTCTATTTTTAGATTCCGGTACGTTAACACCTATGTTAAAACGAATGGAATCATTAAACCTTGTAAAACGCGTTCGTTCCAAAGAAGATGAGCGAAAAGTGTGTATTGAATTAACAGAACAAGGAAAAGATTTACAAGATAAGGCTTGTTCATTGCCGACAACGATGGCAACAAATTTAGGAATTACAGAACAAGAATATCGTTCTTTATTAATTCAATTAAATAAACTAATTGAAACAATGAAAACAATTAATGATAGAAAAGGGGAATAAACATGGATAAATTATATACTGCTTCAGTAACTGCTACAGGTGGAAGAAATGGAAAAGTAGTATCAGATGATGGCATATTAAATCTTGATGTGAAAATGCCGAAAGCACTAGGTGGTGCAGGCGGAGAGGCAACAAATCCAGAACAACTATTTGCTGCTGGTTATGCTGCTTGTTTTGATAGTGCATTACAACTTGTCATTCGTACGAAACGTGTGAAAGTAGAAAGTACAGAAGTAACTGCTCACGTTTCTATCGGAAAAGATACAGATGGTGGTTTCGGCCTATCTGCTGTACTTGATGTACATGTCGCTGGCGTTTCACATAGCGAAGCACAAGAACTTGTAGAAGCCGCTCACGGCGTATGTCCTTACTCTAAAGCAACACGAGGAAATATTGAGGTTACATTAAACGTACGCTAAAAGTGTATAAAGAAAAAAACGCGCGACATTCGTCACGCGTTTTTTGTTTTTGTAAATTTATGAATTGCTTTCCACGCTTCTTCTTTCCCAAGTCCTGTTTCAGAAGAGAATAGAACGACTTCATCGCCACTTTCAATATCAAGCGTTTCTTTTACAACTTTTAAATGCTTTTGCCATTTCCCTTTCGGAATTTTATCGGCTTTCGTTGCAATAATAATGGTTGGAATGTCATAATGCTTTAAGAAATCATACATCATTACATCATCATTTGTTGGTTTGTGGCGTAAATCAACTACTAATACAGCTGCATCTAATTGCTCACGTGTTGTAAAATACGTTTCAATCATTTTACCCCAAGCCGCGCGCTCTGTTTTAGATACTTTCGCATATCCGTAACCTGGAACGTCCACAAAGTGCATCATCTCATTAATTAAGAAGAAGTTTAATGTTTGTGTTTTTCCTGGTTTAGAAGAAATACGTACTAACTTTTTACGATTTAAAATTTTATTAATAAAGGAAGACTTCCCGACATTTGAACGACCTGCTAATGCAATTTCTGGTAAGTCACCGTCTGGATATTGTTCTGGTTTAACAGCACTAATTACAATGTCTGCTTTTGTTACTTTCATTGTTTCACTCCTACTAATGCGTGCTCCAATACTTCATCTAAATGAGATGCAAGCACAAACGTAAGGTTTTCTTTTACGCTCTCTGGAATATCATCTAAATCTTTCTCATTTTCCGCTGGTAAAATAATCTTTGTTAAACCTGCGCGGTGAGCACTTAATGTTTTTTCTTTTAAACCACCAATCGGTAATACACGACCACGAAGTGTAATTTCACCTGTCATCCCCACTTCTTTACTTACAGGAATACCTGTTAGCGCAGAAATAAGTGCCGTTGCCATCGTAATACCTGCTGACGGTCCATCCTTTGGAACTGCTCCTTCTGGAACATGAATATGAATATCATTTTTCTCATGGAAATCAGGATCAATCTGAAGCTCTTCTGCACGAGAACGAATATAGCTAAACGCTGCTTGTGCGGATTCTTTCATAACATCCCCAAGTTTCCCTGTTAAAATTAATTTCCCTTTACCTGGCGCTACGGACACTTCGATCGCCAGTGTATCGCCACCTGCTGCCGTATACGCTAAACCTGTCGCCATACCAACTTGGTCTGTTTTTTCAGCTTGCCCATAACGGAATATGTGCTTACCAAGTAAATCAACAACGTTTTTCTCTGTTACTACAATACGCTTACGTTCTGCTGTAACGATAATCTTTGCTGCTTTACGACAAACCTTTGCAATTTGGCGCTCTAATGTACGAACACCAGCCTCACGTGTATAATAGCGGATAATTTCAAGAAGCGCTTCATCACGTACTTGTAAATTACCTTTTCGTAAGCCATGCTCTTTTAATTGTTTCGGCAATAAATGTTCACGAGCAATGTGAACCTTTTCAAGCTCTGTATAGCCAGCAATCGAAATAATTTCCATACGGTCAAGTAACGGACCTGGAATACTGGAAAGTGTATTCGCAGTTGCTACAAACATAACTTTCGATAGATCATATGGTTCTTCAATATAATGATCACTGAAGTTATGGTTTTGTTCTGGGTCTAACACTTCAAGTAATGCTGCTGAAGGATCTCCACGGAAATCGTTAGACATTTTATCAATTTCATCTAATAAGAAGACTGGATTAACTGATTTCACCTTTTTCATACCTTGAATAATACGTCCTGGCATTGCTCCAACGTACGTACGACGGTGACCACGAATTTCAGATTCATCACGCACACCACCAAGGGATACACGGACAAAATTACGATTTAATGATGTTGCAATAGAACGCGCTAACGAAGTTTTTCCGACCCCAGGTGGTCCTACTAAACAAAGGATAGGCCCTTTTAATGAATTCGTTAACTTCTGTACCGCTAAATATTCAAGTACGCGCTCTTTCACTTTCTCAAGACCGTAATGATCTTTGTTTAAAATCTCTTCAGAATGAGCAAGATCAATCATATCTTCTGTTGCCTCTGTCCACGGAAGTGCTAATAACCAATCGATATAATTGCGAATAACACCGCTCTCCGCAGAACTTGCTGGTAACTTTTCATAACGATCTAATTCTTTCAGTGCGGCCTTCATTGTTTCTTCAGGCATTCCTGACTGTTCAATTTTCTCACGAAGTTCTTCAACTTCCCCGCCCTTACCTTCTTTATCGCCAAGTTCAGTTTGAATCGCCTTCATTTGCTCACGTAAAAAATATTCTTTTTGCGTGCGCTCCATTGAACGTTTCACTTTTTGTCCAATTTTCTTTTCTAAACTAAGTAATTCTTGTTCATCTTGAATAATTGAAATAAGTGTATGTAATCGTTCTTTCACAGATATGATTTCTAAAATCTCTTGTTTCTGCTTCGTTTTAATTGGCAAGTGAGAAGCAATTAAATCCGCTAATCTTCCTGGCTCTTCTACATCAGCTACCGTTGCAAATGTTTCATTTGAAACCTTTTTCGAAACTTTAATATATTGTTCGAAATGCTCCAGTAATGTGCGCATAAGAGCTTTCTCTTCTAAATCAGCTTCCACTTCTTCCGTTATCGTTTTAATAGAAACTTGCACTACATTTTCTTCTTCGATAAACTCTACTACTTCTGCTCTATGTAAACCTTCTACAAGGACACGAAGCGTACCGTTCGGCAATTTTAACATTTGCTTCACTTTCGCCACTGTACCTACACTATATATGTCATCTTCTTTCGGATCATCGATATTCATTTCTTTTTGCATTGCTAAAAAGATGATATTTTCATCCATTGCCGCCTGCTCTAGTGCTTGTATCGATTTATCACGTCCTACATCAAGATGCAGAACCATCGTTGGATATACGAGAACGCCTCTTAATGGTAGGAGGGGCACGATTCTTTCATTCGTATTCATACTAGACATAGCACCTCCATAATAAATTAAACTCCTGTTCAACTATTTTATATTACAATACATCTAGATGCAATTGCAGAGATTCTCCGCAACTGTAAATCCCTCGTTTTTTCTCCCTTATAAAAGAAAAAAGACTCCGCTTAAGCATACAAACTTAAACGAAGTCTGGCAAATACTATTATCGTTCATTCTCACATTGATTGTGCATCTGTTTCGTCTATCGTAGTATGTACATCGAGCTCTCGATGTATATTTTCCTGTATAAACGTTAGCTCAAATACTTCCTTCAACTTCCGAACAGGAATAATTTCAATTCCTTTTATTGTATACAAAAATGGTTGCATGTTTTCAGCAGGAATGATAACTTTCTTAGCTCCTGCCTTTTTCGCAGCTTTTATTTTTGCGTACACACCACCGATAGGTTTCACTTCCCCGTGTATACTTATCTCACCAGTCATCGCTACTTCATTATTCACATACGTATGATGCACTGCTGAATACACACCTGTTGCCATAGCAATTCCCGCCGAAGGCCCATCAATCGGGATACCACCTGGAAAATTAATATGTATATCGTACCCTTCTGGCAATACATCTAGAGATCGAAGCACTGTTAATACATTATCTACAGAACCTTTCGCCATACTTTTACGACGAATGGATTTCGTTTGACTACCAATACTTTCCTCTTCAACAATTCCGGTAACATTTACCGATCCTTTATCTTTCGCCTTGATTGCTGTTACTTCAATTTCTAATAACGCACCTGTATTTGGTCCGTATACAGCAAGTCCATTTACAAGACCGATTCTCGGAATAGGGTAAATGCGTTTTTCATACTTCGGTGTAAGTTGACTAGAGTGAACAACCCACTCTATATCTTCATCTTTAATGAAAGGACGTTCTTCATTTATTGCCATTCCAGCAGAAATTTGTACAAGATTAATCGCTTCTCGCCCATTTCTTGCATACATCCCGATCATTTCAATACCATTTTCACCGATTTGCATTTCCACTTTGTCAGCCGCATTCTTCGCTACTTTTTGAATTTCTTCTGTATCTAACTCACGGAAGAACACTTCTAAACAGCGCGACCGAATAGCAGGAGGTATCTCATCTGGCGAACGTGTCGTCGCCCCAACTAAGCGAAAATCGGCTGGTAAACCTTTTTGAAAAATGTCATGTATATACGTTGGAATCATCGTATTCTCTTCACTGTAGTATGCACTTTCCAAAAACACTTTCCGATCTTCTAGCACCTTTAACATTTTGTTCATTTGAATCGGATGTAATTCACCTATCTCATCAATAAACAAAATACCACCGTGAGCATCTGTTACCGCACCTTTTTTCGGTTGCGGAATACCTGCTTGCCCCATCGCACCAGCACCTTGATAAATTGGATCATGCACCGAACCAATTAAAGGGTCTGCAATACCACGTTCATCAAACCGAGCTGTCGTCGCATCCAGTTCAATAAATGTTGCATTTGTGCGAAATGGAGATTTTGGATTTCGTTTTGCTTCTTCTAATACGAGACGCGCTGCCGCTGTCTTTCCGACACCTGGCGGACCATATATAATCACATGTTGCGGGTTTGGACCACAAAGAGCCGCTTTTAACGACTTAATCCCGTCCTCTTGCCCTACAATATCTAAAAAGGATGTAGGACGCACCTTTTCCGCAAGCGGCTCTGTTAAAGAAATCTCGCGCATTTTACGAAGCTGTTCTAATTCTTTTTTCGATTCTCGATCAATTGAAACTTTTTGTGTTCTCTGATTTCGAAGTAAATGCCAAAAATACAATCCGACAATTACACCAAAAACAAGTTGAACAAGTAAAAATATATTTGTCCAGCTCATCATTTATTTCCTCCCGCAATGTTTTATCTCTTAGTATTTCCGCGGAGGAACATAGCTAAACATAAAGAAAAACAGCAATTATAAAAATTGCTGTTTCTCCTTCGCATTATGCAGATGTTTTTGTATCAAGTACAGTACCGTCTTGTAACACCAATTTTGGTGCTGCATTATCAGCTACTGTTTCTTTTGTAAGAATACACTTCTCGATATCTTTGCGAGATGGTAGCTCGAACATTACCTCAAGCATTAAGCCTTCAATAATAGAACGAAGTCCACGAGCACCTGTTTTACGTTCAATTGCTTTTTTCGCAATCTCAATTAGTGCGCCTTCTTCAAACTCTAACTCAACATCGTCAAGCTCCAATAGTTTTTGGAATTGCTTAACAAGTGCATTTTTCGGTTTCGTTAAAATATCAACAAGAGCATCTTCATCAAGCGGCTCTAGGTTCGCAATAACTGGAAGACGACCGATAAACTCTGGAATTAAACCAAATCTTAAAAGGTCCTCTGGTAATACGTGAGATAAAACATGCTTCTCATTTACATCAGCATTTTTCTTCTCAGAACCAAATCCAATTACTTTTTCACCAAGACGACGTTTAATAATTGGCTCGATGCCATCAAACGCTCCACCACAGATGAATAAGATATTCGTTGTATCAATTTGAATAAACTCTTGATGCGGATGCTTACGGCCACCTTGAGGTGGAACGCTTGCTACAGTACCTTCTAAAATTTTCAGAAGTGCCTGCTGCACACCTTCACCAGATACATCACGTGTAATTGATGGATTTTCGGACTTACGTGCCACTTTATCAATCTCATCAATATAAATGATTCCTTTTTCCGCTTTCTCTACATCATAATCAGCTGCTTGGATTAATTTAAGTAAGATGTTTTCTACATCTTCCCCAACGTACCCAGCTTCAGTTAAAGATGTTGCGTCCGCGATTGCAAATGGAACATTTAAAATACGCGCTAACGTTTGTGCCAGTAATGTTTTACCACTACCTGTTGGCCCGATAAGTGCGATATTACTCTTCGCTAATTCTACATCATCAATTTTGCTGTTAGAATTAATGCGTTTGTAATGGTTATATACCGCTACCGCTAGTGCTTTTTTCGCGTTATCTTGTCCGATGACATACTCATCTAAAATTTCACGAATTTCTACCGGTTTCGGTACATCTTTGAATTCTACTTCTTCGTCTTTCGCAAGCTCCTCTTGTACAATTTCAGTACAAAGTTCGATACACTCGTCACAAATGTAAACACCTGGACCTGCAACTAACTTTCGGACTTGCGTTTGTGTTTTACCACAGAAAGAACATTTTAATTGCCCTTTTTCATCATTAAATTTAAACATATTTTCACACCCCTTACAAAGTGCTAACCTCTTGCCTTCGTATGTACACGATAAATGTATCGTATGTAAATACATATTATGTCACTACGTGGCGAGAAATACAAATAATATGACTAGTTATGTACAAATAAAAAGTTTTTAAAACTTTTGAAATATGTATATTCGACTTATTAAGGAAGTTTTCCTTCTTCATCGAAAAGTTTTATAAATATATTTCTATATTTATAAAACAAGGCACGATTAAAATCGCGCCTTGTTATTTTATTATGCAGCGTTTTCTACTAAGAAGTCTACAGCTTTACGAACTTTAAGATCTTCAGCTAAAGCGTCTACGCTTCCAAGAGCTTGCTTGATAGCGTCTACTGGCATACCGTACATTTCAGCCATTTTTTCAACTTCTGCAGTTACTTCTTCTTCAGTAACTTCGATGTTTTCAGCTTCAATGATAGCTTCAAGAACAAGGTTGATTCTTACGCGTTTTTGAGCGTCTTCTTTCATTTGCTCTTTTAACTTGTCAGCATCAGTACCTGTGAATTGGTAGTAAAGCTCAAGGTTCATACCTTGTTGGCTTAAACGTTGCTCGAATTCACGAACCATACGATCTAACTCAGTGTCGATCATAGCTTCTGGAATGTCGATTTCAGCGTTAGCAGCAGCTAATTCTACTACTTCGTCACGTACTTTGTGCTCAGCTTCGTGCTTTTTGCCTTCTTCTAAGTTTGTGCGAAGTTTTGCTTTTAATTCATCAAGAGTTGCAACCGCTTCGTCAGCTTCTTTAGCGAACTCGTCGTTTAACTCAGGAAGTTCTTTTGTTTTGATTTCGTGAACTGTTACTTTGAATGTTGCTGGTTTGCCAGCTAATTCAGCAGCATGGTACTCTTCTGGGAATGATACTTCAACGTCTTTAGACTCACCAGATTTAAGACCAATTAATTGCTCTTCGAAACCTGGGATGAATGTACCAGAACCGATTGCTAGAGAGTAGTTTTCGCCTTTTCCGCCTTCAAATGCTTCGCCATCAACGAAACCTTCGAAGTCGATTACAGCTGTATCACCGTTTTCAACAGTTCCTTCTTCTTTAACAACTAGCTCAGCTTGACGCTCTTGTAAAGATTTTAATTCGTTCTCTACATCTTCGTCAGTTACAGTTGTTTCAACTTTTTCTACTGCTAAACCTTTGTACTCACCTAATTTAACTTCAGGTTTCACTGTAACTTTTGCAGTGAAGATAAGGTTAGCATTTTTTTCGAACTTCTCAATGTCGATTTCAGGATGAGCAACTGGGAAGATACCAGCTTCATCGATTGCTTCACCGTATGCTTTTGGTAAGATGATATCTAAAGCATCTTGGTATAAAGATTCAACACCAAAGCGTTGTTCGAATAACGGACGAGGCATTTTTCCTTTACGGAAACCTGGTACGTTGATTGTTTTTACTACTTTTTTGAACGCAGCGTCGATAGAGTTGTTTACTTCTTTAGCATCAACTTCGATTGTTAAAACGCCTACGTTACCTTCTAATTTTTCCCATTTTGCAGCCATTTATTCTTTCCCTCCAACTATAATAATGTATGCACATACCTCTATAGATTAAGATCTTCATTATCTCTTTTTTGAAATAACAAAAGTACAAATAATCCTCTAGCAAAAGCTTTCAGATATAATGTTCCAATCTACTAATTGCCTAAAAGACAACTACGGTATATTTTGTTCGAGAATAATATGAAACATATTAAGTAAGAGAATTACACTTCTCTTCTCTTACAAACAGGCAGATTTCTGCCTTTTGCAACCCTTACATTATAACATAGAATATGCTCGTTTCAAGAACCGAACGATTCTTTTTCATAATTATACGGGCAAATATCCTTCTCTTTCGACACGTAATAACCATTGATAGGCAATATGAAACTCTTCTAATTCAATATTATACGCTGTCATAAGCTCTTCTTCATCAATAGTCAACCCGAAACGCTTTCTACCAATTCTCTCTAAAACAGCAGCCCAAATCTCCACTTTATCCATTAATAGAGCGAATGGGAAAATGCTAATTTGCAATTCTTTCCAATATGTAACCATCGCATCAAATATATCAGGATAATTTTGCTCTAATCGACTTGATAATCTATGTATAATGTTATCGGATTGCTCCTCATTATGACCTGTAAATGCCGGAATTACCTTGATCGTATTCCCAAACTTTTCTACCTCTATCTCTTCTTCTATTTGATTTTCTATCATTTTATATAAAATAGAAGTTTTCAAATAAGGGTGCTGTTTTTCGTCTATTAAAAATTTCTTTAAAATAGGTAATGCAAGATCCAAGTCTTTTAACGAAAGTTGCTGAATCGCTCTTAGCTTTTGCCCAAAGTTTTCTCCAAATATTTCATTAGTAAATTCATCTAACTCAAAATTCGAATCAACTCGTGATGTATCTACTTCATGTAACATACCTTCTGCAAATAAAGCGAGCTGTGCTAATTTTTCCTTTTGCTCAGGCATTACATCTTTCGTTTGCAAAACTTTTTCAACAGTTTCAATAACGCCTTCATAATCATTTGTTTGAACTAAAATTGTCACATACGTTTCAAGAATATCACCAAATAAGACCGCTCCTGTTTCCAGTAACTGTTCACATTTCTCTTTCGCTTCTTCCATATGTTTTAATTCTAACAAACAAATAACCGAAGCTAGTTCCGTTTGTTCCGTTTCTGCATTATACTGACGTAATATTTCAAAGCAGCGCAATGCATCTTCGAATTTTCGCTCTTTCAGCGCTAAAAAACCTTCATCAATATAGCGCTCTGATAGTTGCGGAAACAATACGACCGTATTTTCTTTTTTATCCATACGTCCGCCTCTTTTTCTAGATTTTAATTATCTTTAAAGTAAATATATCAAATGAGTAATGAGAACACAACATCCCGAAACCCTTTGTTTGAAATATAGAAATATTTAATTTTTATATTTCAATACAAGTGAATTCCTACTCAAAATTAAAAATATGCAAATAAAAACCCTCAGCAATTCAAGCAGAGGATTCATCATTAATGGAAAGCTTTTATAATAGTGGGGTATATAACAAGGGTAATAATTTGGAGAACAATAATTGCCATAACAATCATGCTAAAGTAGAAGATTGGTTTACTTCGCTTCATTAAAAACATAATGATAAGCATCGTACAAGCAAACAAACTTAAGAAGAACAAACTCGTTGTCGAACTAAGTATACCACTCGGGACAAAGAACAATAACACTACACTACAAGTACCTATAATTCCAAATAACCATTCCATTCATTCACTCATTCCCTTTCCCTCTCATGGTAGTTTCCTCTAAGCGATTAAATGTTTTACAACATCAACTACATACGTTAATTTCTCATACGCTACAAATCCAAAAGCAACTGTTAAACCCGTTACGATTAATCCCTTCATTATTTCTTCCTCCTCGTTTTATCGTTGTTACCTTCATTATAGAGGATTAGCAATTTGTTACCATCGAACTACCTTACAGTTACCTTACAGAATTGTAAGATTTCAAAGAGAGATTGAAAAACACCCCATATCGCTTGAGGTGCTTTCACGGAATTTCTCTATAATCACTTGCAAAATTAACTTTTTTCTCTTGTTTATTTTTCGGAGAATCCACTCTTAAACTAATAGATTTACTAAATAATTTCGGATTGAAATAATAACAACAATCCGTTTGAGGACAATATACACAATACACGTCTATTTCTTCTTTATTCACTTCTTTTGTAGCGACTCCGCTTGCTGTAGAATAACTAGATCGGAATCTTACTTCCAGTATCCCTCTTGCATTCAACTCTCTATATTTCACTTGCACCCTTTTAAATACCCCGCCCTTATATACTACAAGATCAAAGGGCGAATGCTCTGTTTGTGGTATTAAAATCATATATCCTTTTTCATACAAATCAACTTGTGCCTTTAAAACAGCTAAATCTCCTTTTGTTTTTGTATGATGGTACACTTTTTCTCAGCACCTTTTTACATATTTTCAAAATAATATTCGTTCCTTTTCTTAACTTACCTCCCAACATTTTCTCATTAAAAGAAAACTCTTTGTTAAAACCATGTTAATATATTTTTGTATAATTAAGAATTTAATTTACAAGGGGGATTATATATGTTCAAAAAAGTAGCTGCTGATGTTTTAGGGTTAAGTGATGTAGGTTCTGTAATTACACCGAAAGATTATGACAAGGTCGATGCTGATGATTACGTAATGCATGAAGATGGAGAGAAAATTTATTTTCTAATTAAATCGAAATCAGATGAATATTGCTTCACAAACAAAGGATTACTTCACCTAGATGGTACAAGTGCGACAAGCAAAAAACGTACACTACGCCGCTTTAGCTATAGTAAATATCAAATTAAAAACGTAGCGCTTGAAACTGCGGGAACGATTGATTTAGATGTAGAAATTAAATTTCAAATGGGAGATGAACATTATTCAATTGATGTTCATAAAAAACATATCGAGGAATTAAAAGATTTATATAAAGCTTTACTTAAAATCGAAGAAATTTCATACGACAACGACATTACATTGCAGTATGCACATAAAAGTTTAGATATGGCATCTAACGCTTTTAGCCGTATTTCAAACGCACAAGTAAATTTAGCAGAGCAGTTTAAAGAAATGAATGAGATTGCCTTTAACTGGCTTGTTGATACGAAGAAACAATATAATGTGAAAGATTATGGTTTTGTATTTGAGAAGTTTATTAATAACTAAACAAGAAACCCTTGTTATCAAAAGATAACAAGGGTTTTTCAGCGTCCTAGAAGATGTTCAAACTCTCGGCCTGCCCATTTCCGTACTATTTTATATATTTTGATCGCAGTCTTAATATATCTTCCTCTTCTCGAATACCTGCCGATCCTTTCCTCACATTTTTTACGATAGTCCAATCCGGGTTGGTTTCATCACCGATGTTCTGTACTGTAAAGTTGCCATCACCATATTTTCGGTGACCTTCTGCCAATTTCTCCGTTAAATCGTTCTCATTTGATCTCGCCATCTTTGCGCCATCTCCCTTTTTTATACAACCTTCTTAAACTGTCTAACCAATCACAGGTCTAGTCAATTGGAGATTCTCGTTTTCCGCTTCTATTCATTGTAACACACTAACGGGGATAAGTTTCGATAACGGTTGCTCAATCGTACGAGGGCGGTAAAAAGTTTTATAATATTGTAAGTGAACAGTTAGGAGAATCTGGATATGGATTTGAGTTCCATCATAAACCTATTGATTCTTGAAATGAAATAAGAGGAATAGGGCGCATAAATGGCGCTCTTTTCTTCATGCACTTTAATCCGTTACACATAATAATTACCATATATTACGTCATATTTTTTACACCTTTTGCACATACATCAATTTGTAGACAAACAAAAAACCTTGTTATCAAAAGATAACAAGGTTTTTTTTAGCGTCCCAGGAGAGATTCGAACTCCCGACCGACGGCTTAGCTTACCACCATAGCTTTCGCTACCAGCAATTACTGTTTGTAGTCTGGACTATATCTTCACCATTTCAGGTGCGACACGTGTAGTCTCTACGGAACCTCACGATGATTTTCATCATACTTCAGAGTCTTTACCATTAAGTTTCACTTAATCATTCAAAACTCCTTAATCTTTTTCAAGATCGTAAGTTTCCTCGGTATTACCATCAGCCGAACTGTTAAGGCTTCACCGATATAGTGTCGTCCACTTTATAGGTTCTTGTTTCCCTATAAAGGCTCCTATTTTTCTTGAAGGCCGTTGCTCTATCCTGCTGAGCTACTGGGACATGGAGCGGGTGAAGAGAATCGAACTCTCGACCAGAGCTTGGAAGGCTCTTGTTTTACCACTAAACTACACCCGCATATGTTATTTTATTTTTCTTCGTTAGCGCCGTTGCCCTATCGACAATATTTATTATATGTATAACCATACATAAAGTCAACACCTTTTTTAAAAGAGGATAATTTTTCTTATCCTCTTTTAAAAACTGCTTGTTCAACTAGCTGTCCGTCTAGTGTTTCAAAACGAACTTCCATTTGATTTTCATCCATTTCTAATAAAGCAAATGTTTTTTCTACACGCTGACGCGGTAATAAAATACTGCCTGGATTAATAAATAAAACGCCGTCGATTAATTCCGCACCTAATACGTGAGAGTGTCCGAAGCATGCAACTTGCGCCCCTACCTCTTCAGCATGGTACGCTAATGTTTGTAACGTCATTTTCACGTTATGACGATGTCCGTGCACAACTATGAAACGAACACCATCTACATCAGTTACAATTTCGTCTTGAAAGTTAGCATAATCACAATTCCCTTTTACAACATGGAAACCTTGCAACTCTTCATGAGCAGGCGTTAGCTCTGAATCACCGCAATGAATCATGATATCTACTTTCCCTTCATACTTCTCTTTTAACTGCTGTAATTCCTTCACAGAGCTATGACTATCGCTTACGATTAAAGCTTTCATCAATCTCTCTCCCTTATTCTCCTAAAAACCATTCAGGGATTTTTTCTTCTAGCTTACGTAGAGCACGTCCGCGGTGACTAATAGCATTTTTCTCATCTGAACTTAGTTCCGCCATCGCTTTTTTATATTCTTCCACATAAAAAATCGGATCATATCCAAAACCGTTTTCCCCGCGGCGTTGTTCTAAAATAAAACCTTCGCACGTCCCATTTACAATGACAGGCTTTTTATCCCCTTCAGGGAAAGCCACTGCTAATGCACAGTAGAAACGAGCTTTACGCTTTTCAAACGCTACGTCATTTAATTCTTGTAAAACTTTATCAATATTCGCTTGATCATCTTTCGGCTCTCCAGCAAAACGTGCTGAATACACGCCTGGTTTCCCGTTTAAAGCATCTACAATAAGACCTGAATCATCCGCAATTACAATTGCATTCAATTGTCTACTCAAACTGTCCGCTTTTAAGATTGCATTTTCTTCAAATGTTTCACCAGTTTCTTCGACTTCTTCAATATGAGGAAAATCGTGTAATGATTTCACTTCTAAATCAAATCGCTCAAATAACTCAGCAAATTCACGTACTTTCCCCATATTTTTTGTCGCTACAACAACTTGTTTCATTTTTTCCACCTCTACTCTATATGAGATACGATGTCACCTAACGCTTCTTTTTGCATATCGATCAGTTGGAAAATGCCTTGTTCTGCAGCATCAAGTAATTCATTTAACTGCGCTCTACTAAACGTCGCTTCTTCTCCAGTTCCTTGCACTTCAACGAACTGACCTTTTCCAGTCATAATTACGTTCATATCAACGTCTGCTTTAGAATCTTCTGCATAGTTCAAATCTAAAACAACACCTTGCTCTTCAACAATCCCTACTGACGTTGCTGCTAAATAATCTTTTACTGGAATTTTAGATACTTTTTCTGCTTGTAATAACTTCTCAAACGCTAATACCATCGCTACGTATGCACCTGTAATAGAAGCAGTTCGCGTTCCACCATCCGCTTGAATAACATCACAATCAATCCAAACCGTTCTCTCACCAAGCGCTTCTAAGTCAACTACCGCACGTAATGCTCGTCCAATTAAGCGCTGGATTTCCATTGTACGTCCTGTTACTTTCCCTTTACTTGACTCCCTAATTGTACGTTGTTCTGTCGCACGTGGAATCATCGCATATTCAGCTGTTACCCAGCCCTTTCCTTCTCCACGCATAAATGGCGGGACGCGCTCTTCAATTGTCGCTGAGCAAATTACCTTTGTATCCCCAACCTCAATTAACACTGATCCTTCTGGATGTTTTAAATAATTCGTATGAATATGTATATGGCGTAATTCTGTTTTTTCTCTACCATCTACTCGCATAAAAATAACCTCCTCATAACTACTTGTTAGTATAGCCAAATTTAAATGTATGATATGTATACAATAAAAGAAGAGGAACCCAAAAAGCAATTCCCCTTTCTTACTTAAGTATATCAAATTATTGGCGATTAAAAACTACCTGTATTCACGTTTTCTGGACGATCTACAGGTTTTATTAACTTTCCGCCCTTTTCATCTATAAGATTTGCTTTACCATTTACTTCAATAGAAACGCTTTTCACGCCTTTCTTTTCTGTTAAAGATAAAACTAATGACTTCAATACGTAATTTGAAATCATATTTTTATCTGGGTTTATAAATATATTTTCATTAAAGTTTAATGTAAGATTTCCATCTTGTAATTTCGGATTCGTAATGAGCTTAACTCCTGGATTGAAATCGTTCAGAAGAGATTGATGAATCGGCCCTTTTACAAGTTCATCTACAATTGCTGCATAATCATTTTCTTTTCCTTCTACAACTCGGCGTGTTACTGGTACGTAGTATTGCTGTTTATTATTATTTTGTGCCATAAAATAAAGTGTTACTGGTTTTGTATTTGTTACATCCGCTACTTGCTCATCATCGAAGTTAATACCGTTCGCACGGCTCACCCCTTCACCAAGCGGTGTACCACCAACAGGCATCTTCGCTAATTTTTCACCATTTATTTGGAACTGCACTTGTTTTATTTCTTTAAATTGCGTCAACGTCCATGCAATAGATTCAACGATTTGACGTTCTTCCTCTTTTGCATAGTTTTTCATTTCTTTAGAAAAATCAATGACTGCCGTCCCATCTTTTTTCAAGTTTAGGGTCATCGATGTATTCGCCGGAATGACTGCACGGAACCCATTCGGTAACAAATTCGTTACCGGTCCATCTTTCACAAGGTACTCTAACGTTTGCTGAATAACCTCATTTGCTTTCGGAGTAGGTATAGCTAACGTTTGCGGTACAACATAGCCATTTTTATCAACAAGGTATAGTTCTCTATTCACCGTTTGTCCTTGCTTATCTTTCTTAGATACTTCTTTCTTTCCACCCTCTGTATACGTAACTTGTTTTGGCGGATCAATTTGCTCCGTTGCTTTCTCTTGATTTATAAAGCCACACCCTGTTAGTAAAACAGCGCTCACAGTAGCACCAACAACCCATTTAAAAGTGGATTTAGGCATGCCATTCCCCCCTAAAATCTAAGTTTGTACTATTATGTATACGAGCTGTTTCATGTTTTAGAACAAGCTGTGCTCCCTATAAACAAAAAAACTCCTGATTTCTCAGGAGTTCACTTATATGAATTCTATTATTATTCTTTTTCTAAATAAATATGTTTTACATTTTCAATCGGTTGACCGAACCATTTTGATGCAATTTCTTTAAATAGGCCTATTTTTCCTGTTGTTAAGAAGAGATGATCACTTTGTTCCTCTCCCTCATTCAACATTTTACTATGGTATAAAATGGTACTTACTTCACGTGCCGTTTCATCACCAGAACTAATGAGTTGCACTTTATCTCCCATTACTTGTTTAATAACAGGACCTAAAATTGGATAATGTGTACAGCCTAAAATAAGCGTATCAATATCAGTGTTTTTCAGCGGTTGCAACGTTTCTCTTACAACTTCATACGCCATTTCACTTTCGAAATTACCGCTCTCTACAAGCTCAACAAAAGGTGGACACGCTAAACTTTCTACCATAACACGATTATTAATAGACTTTAACGCTTCTTCGTATGCACCACTTTTCACCGTTCCAATCGTTCCAATAATCCCAACATGATACGTGTTTGTCATTTTTAAAGCTGTACGTGATCCTGGGTGAATAACTCCTACCACTGGAATTGGTAATTGTTTCTGCATCTCTTCTAATACAACTGCAGTTGCTGTATTACATGCAATAACTAACATTTTGATATTTAAATCTAGTAAATGCTCCGTCATTTCCCACGTAAATTGACGCACTTCTTCTCGAGAACGTGGACCATAAGGGCAACGTGCTGTATCCCCTAAATATATAATGCGCTCTTTCGGCAACTGACGAATTAGTTCCTTCGCCACTGTTAAACCGCCAACTCCTGAATCGATAACACCGATTGCTCTATTCAACTTCATCACCCGTTTTCTCATTCATCATCTTATTTTATCATTATATTTTTCACACTTTAAGTTCGCTCACTTAAACTGCTTCTATATGAAAATTTTCATTTGTACCTGTATAGACTAGGACCTTTTTTATTTTGCTCCTTTTTTTCATAATTTGCAAGACAGAAAAACAACCGACCTTCTATATGAAAGTCGGTTTCTTCTATAATAAAGTACATCTTTAATGCTCCATCTTTTTTTGGAAAGAAGACATTCCTATTAATAAGAAGAAATGAGCAGAAATTAACATGACGATTAAAATAAAATTGAAACGATAACTATTTGTAGATCCCATAATTTCGCTCGCAACAGCTGGTCCAAATGCCATACCGAAAAAGTTAATTAAATTATATAAGCCAAGACCGACTCCAACTTTAGCTGCATGTAATGTTTTCGGTATAAATGTGTTCAATGATACTTGAATGGCAGAATAACTCATAAATGTCAAAATAATCGCCAATACAATAACGACTATACTTCCATTCGGAATAAACCCTAAAATTAAAAAGCCAACAATCATAATGACAGACGCTACATAAATCATATTCACATTTCCAAACGAAGGGACAATCTTTCCAGTAATAAAACTAGACACAATACCAAAGAGTGATGCAACAAATAATACAATTCCGATAACAAATGGAGACAATCCGTGCTCTCTTCCTAACAGTAATGGCAACAATAATAAATTAGCACATAACGCCACATTAATTATAAATCCGACTGTTATTAAACGAAGAAATGCTTTGTTCGAAAACAACTCAATATCGATAAATGGATGCTCCGCTTTCTTCATACGAACCGTGAATAAAAATAAAGAAATTATCGATAACACAAATAGCCAACGATTCATATTGATACCTAGTAAAACAGTCGTAATGAATGCAAATAGTAACGCCGCTCCAATATAATCAAAATGAAACGTTTCATCCGTATGCTGCATTTCTTCTGGCATAAATTTTATAAGCAAGAAAATCCCCACTACTGAAATAACCATAAATAAAAATAAATATGGCCACCCTAGTGTATTTGTAATAGCCCCGCCAACTAAAGGGCCAATACCTACTGCTAATGCAATAGAAGAACTAATCATCGCTAACGCACCAGGCTTCTTATGAGGAATAACTAATTTGGCCACTGCAATCATACTAAGCGCAATAAACGCTGCACCCCCGCTCGCTTGCACTAATCTTGCAAGAATGGTAATCACATAAGATTGATTCATAAATCCAATAATAGAACCCACTACAAATATGATAATCGAAATAATTAATAGTTTTTTTACACTGTAACGATCAGCAAGCTTCCCATATATCATTGAACCAATACCGACAACTAAAGAATAACCTACTACAACCCAACTTACTTTCGATTGACTAATAGATAAATCATGAGCAATATCCTCTAACGCAACATTAAATAAAACCGCATTCATCGGTCCTAATAAAACGATAAAACATAATGTGAAAACAAACCATTTTGAATGATTGTTTATATCTTCCCCCATGTGTAACACCTCTCCTGATTGTAGTAATTGAAAACGAAAAATGAAGTTGTTTAGCTCTTCTATTATCACTAGACAACTTCATCAAATGTATACATTTATCGCGCGACAAATTGAATTCGAAACGAAACATGTACGTTGTTCGATATTCATGGAACTATCATAGTTTCAGTATTCCAGTTTGTCAACGAAAAATATACAAAGTAAACTAATTTAGTGTTTTTAGTTTACTTTGTTCAAAAATTATTATACACTAATTTCGAATCCGATATAAGGAGGGCTGGCATGGTTATTCAAATTTGCAATTTCTAGCTTAATAAAATAACGAATTTATATATAGAAGAAACATTACAGGAGGATTATGATGAAGAAAAAAATGTTAGTTGTATTAACGAGCTTTGAAAAATATCCAAATTTAAATCGAGCTACTGGTCTTTGGCTTGGTGAAGCTGTCCATTTCGTTAAAAAAGTTGAAGAAGCTGGTTACGAAGTAGATTATGTTAGCCCACAAGGTGGTTATACACCGATTGATCCGCATAGTTTAGCAATGGCGGAGAGCATCGATTGGGAATGGTATCAAAAGAAAGAATTTATGAATCGTCTCGGTTCTACAATGAAACCGAGTGAAGTAAATCAGGAAGACTACGCTGCGATTTATTACGCAGGCGGTCACGGTGTAATTTGGGACTTCCCTGAAAATAAAGAACTCCAAATGATTAGCCGTAGCATTTATGAAAATGGCGGAATTGTTTCCTCTGTTTGTCACGGAGCTGCCGGTTTATTTCATATCACATTAAGTAATGGGGAACGCTTAATTAGCGGTAAAAAAGTAACAGGATTCTCAAATGAAGAGGAAAAACTAGCTGAATTAGATCAATTCGTTCCATTTTTAACAGAAGATGAACTCATTAAAAATGGAGGACTTTACGAAAAAGCTGCACAGCCTTGGGAAGCTTTTGCTGTAGAAGATAATCGTGTTATCACTGGTCAAAATCCAGCTTCAGGCGGTCTAGTAGCTGAATTAGTATTACAACACATAAACAAATAACATGTAATAAAAAAGCAGATTTTCCATTACTATAGGAAAATCTGCTTTTTTTACGAAATCATTTGCAAAATAGCCATAACTTCTTTTTCAATTTCAGAATCATCAATTGCTTCTATATACTCCGGTTTAAACAGTTGATACTTCTTTAGTTGATAAAAATCAAGTATCGCTTTCTTTAACGTAATATCGTACTGAATACAAAAAGAATGATCTATTATACGTCTTAACATCACATCATCTTGCACCATAAATAATTGTGCGTTCATTTTATTAAAGTAACCTTGTTCCATACCAGCTTCAAAAAACATTTGCAAATTATGATTACGATTTTGTTGTGCAGCGACTAACCGATCAGATAAGTGCGGATATGCCTCTTTCAAATCTTGTAAAAAGACATCTGAAATGTATGTCACGCATTTTAAAGAGTGAATAAACGTCTTTTGGAAACGTTCTGCAAAAGACATACTTTCATCTTGATTATCCGCATCCCCTTCAAGAAGATAGTTCATAAAATCTTCTACCACAGCTTCAATAATCTCATCTTTTGAAGAAAAACGTTTATATAAAGTAGCTTTACTAATATCCATATACTTCGCAATTTCATCTATTTTCAATTGACTAAAACTCGTTTTTCTAATAACGGGCTTTATTTTATTAATATAAGTATTTGCACACGCAACTTTTCTCATTAAAAGAGCCTCCCCTTTTGTCCATACAAAATAGTATAGCAAATTCACGATTAATTATAAATGAAGTCACTATACTCAATACATCTTTTTAGTTTAAGGGGTCATTTATCCTATAGAAAAAGTGCCCGCTACCTTTATGAGTAACGAGCACTTTTTCTATACTTTATTTACAGCTCTTCTTATAGCTTTCCCTATTTCCATACTAGACTGCGGATTTTGCCCTGTAATTAAACGCCCATCTACTACGACGTGCGGCGTAAAATTTGGAGCAACATAAAACAAAGCCCCTTCTTCTTTCAATTTATTTTCTAACAAAAACGGCACTCGCTTTTCTAAATGTACAGCTTTTTCCTCATCATTTGTATAACCTGTTATATGCTTACCCGCACTAAAAAACGAGCCGTCCTTATTTTTCACACCGACTAAAGAACTTACTCCGTGACAAACAGCCGCTACAATTCGGTTGTTGTTGTACATATTCACAATTAAATTTGCAACATATGGATTACCTGGAAAATCTACAATCGCCCCGTGTCCACCACCAAATAAAACCGCATCATAATCCGAAAAATGAACATTTGAGATTGGTTTCGTATTTTGCAATAAAGAAGCGACATGCTTAAATTCACGAGGTATCCCGTTCGGAATAGAAACTCTATCAATCGGCACTCTACCGCCCTGTATCGACACAATATCAACATCAAACTTAGCCTTTTTAAACAAGTTATAAGGAGCTGCGAGCTCTTCCAGCCACAAACCAGTCGGGTGTCCATTCATATCATGAGCGCTTGTTGAAACTAACAATATCCTTTTCAACATATCCCCTCCTTACTACTTATTTATGTATGGAGTGTTCTTATCATTCATATAACGCATGAAACAAAAAAATAGCCGACTCTCTTATAAAAGTCGGCTTTCTTTTTATAACTCGAGCTCTCCCATACGAAGAAGCTCAACAACTGCTTGTGAACGTCCTTTAACCCCTAGCTTTTGCATTGCGTTTGAGATGTGGTTACGAACTGTCTTTTCACTGATAAAAAGTTCACCTGCAATTTCCTTCGTTGTTTTATCTTGAACCAGTAATTCAAATACTTCTCTCTCTCTCTTTGTGAGTAAAGGTTTAGATTGATACGCTTTTTCCTTCAACTGGTATAACCCTCCTTGCTTAAGCCAGAGCTGTGTATGTGTAAGTTGGGTGTTTATTTAGTCAAGATATTGTATGAACGAAATGTGCGGGTGGTGAATGAAAATGGGCTTTATTTCACATGTTATTTTAGACTTTTATACAGTGCGTTCACTCTTTGTATCCACTTACTTTTCGGTACGCCATATTTGTTCTAGTAATATGCTGACAACTGTACCTACGAACAAACCATTTCCAAATATATATTGTATGACAGACGGCAAGGACTGGAGCGCTCCAGACGGTAAAAACATAACGCCGCTACCAAATAATACTGCAACGCCTAAAATTGTTACATTCCTTTCATTAAGCTCCACTTGTTTTATATTATTTAACCCAATTCCAATTAACTGTACGAAAGAAGCCATTAAAACCGCAGATGCGACAGCGGATGGTAAAGATGCTAAATAACGAATAATACTTGGGAACAGCGACATTACGACTAGTAACATACATGCTAGTAAGAACGAACGTATATATTTTTGTTTCGTTAAACGTATAAATCCTGCCGTTGCCGGTAACGGCACGACACCTACAGTTGAAAATATGGAAGAAATGATGTGTGAAATGCCTCCAACCCACGTTCCATCCTTCAACTGTTTCTGTTCAATAGTCGCTTTTTGAATGGTAGCTTGATTAATCGCTATAATAGCTGCCACTGTATTTGAAACTAAAATACATACCATAACGAAACTTGATACTGCCATACCTGTATTCCATTTTGGAAGTCCCCAAGCAAATATTTGCGGAAGTTGCACAAAATGAGTTACTTGAGATGGAATCGTCACTTTTCCTGCAATGAGAAAAAGAATCCACCCACTAATTAATCCTATTAAAACCGCATAACTTTTGACAAAACCTTTCCCAAAATTAGATAGTATAATAACGAAAAGAAATATACTAAACGCAATTATCACTGTAAATGCATCAATTTGAGAAACAGTAGCAGTAATCCCTAGCATTCCTTTTAAAAATACACCGCTTAATTGTAAGCATAATAAAAGTAAAAACGTCCCTGTCACAAGTGGCGTAAATAAAAATAAAATACGTCCGATGAAACCAGTTACTCCTAGTCCTATTAAAATAACACCTGAGATTATCATTCCTAATTCTAAAATTTGCAATGTACTGTGTAATTGATCTTGCCCGACAGTTGCGTAAGCAAGTACGGTAAATACGCCAACCCATGATCCAGCTGGTCCATCCGCAATTGGAAGTCTATGTCCAAGCCACCCTTGTAAAAAAGAAGATATACCAACTACAAAAAATGTACGCTGCATTAAATAAAATATTTCCTCCGTCGTAAGATGAAATAATCCGCCAACGACAATTGGTAATGCGATTGAATTCGCTAATAAAAATATAAACCATTGCAAAGTTCCCATAATATGATTTTGGTTATGTTGATTGTCCAAATTTTTCATCCCTTCCATACATTTCACATAGAAATACACACTATACTATTACGTAGCTTTTCGAAACAAAACTTTTTGTCCCTTCGATTTCTTCCCGTATCCAAATGTCGCAGTGTACACTCCACAAACGATAAAAACAGCTCCGATTATTTGAATAGCTGTTACACTTTTCTGCAATATAATATAGCCTACCACCATCGTAACGAATGGTTCTAAATTTAAAAACATGGCTGCTGTTGATGCTTGTGCTTTTCTCAATTGATTATTCCAAGCCAATGTACAAATTCCATGCATAAGTATTGCTGTCACAATAAGAAGCGACCAACTCTCTATAGAGTATTTCAACGTTATGTGAGAAAAGGTAAAAGCAAGAAACGGTAGCATAATTAAAAAACCAAAAATTGAAGAAAAGAATGTAATCAAAAACATATCATCTCTGTTCCCAAATTTCCGAATTAAAACGATAGATAAAGAAAAAGATAGCATCGTTATAAAAATCCATATTAACCCTTCTGAAAAGACAAACCTCTGCCCAACACCAATTACAAAAAACACTCCAAAAGTAGCAATTCCCCCTCCTATTACTAACTTAGCTGTTAACGGTTCGTTTAAAATAAATACCGCTAAAATAGAAGTCATGACAGGAGTAAGTGCTAATATTAGCGCAGCTGTTGTTGGATCTGCTGTTTGTAACCCTTCATAAAAAGACCATTGATTAATCGCGACACCTATGACTCCAATTAATAATACACCTTTCATTTCATTCTTTTCTATATATAAGCCTTTCTTACACATAATAGCGTACGCTAGAAAAAACAAATTAATAAATAGTAAGCGAAGTGTCGTTAACAACACCGGATGAAATGTATTCACTAAAATCGCACCAAATATAAAATTACTCCCCCAAACTACTACACATATAAACAGTAATATATATGTACGTGTCATCTATTCCCCTCCTTTTCTCGTAAAAAAGAAGGATTCCTATTCTTTCATTAGGAACCCTTGAAAAAATATATATAAAGTGAAACTTTAATCAGTGGGGGTTTTGTTCATCCCCCACTGATTATTAGTTGAACCAATCGGACTTTTACGGACAGTTGATCCCCCACCTAACTTCTTTGCTTCCGCTGAATTTTGAGGTGGGGGTCTTACTGCCCGTTAAAGCGGGATAAATTAGGGAGATACGTAAATTAAATCAATACGCCTTGAACATGTTGCAAGGAACCTGCTACTATTTTTCCACCTTTCATCACAGCAGGTCGCTGTGCACGTCTAGCTATCGCTTCTGCTGAACAAGTAGCTTGTAAGAAAACAAAATCAGCTTTATCTCCTACTTTAGGCCAAACTTGATTTCCATCTTGATCCAATGGCGTTTTTCCACCTGTAATATAAGTTAAAGAAGAAGCTAAAGACTTTTCATCAATCCAGCGATACTTTTCCGCTAAACGCCCTACTCTTTCAAAAATATCAGCATTTCCAAATGGTCCCCATGAATCAAACATACTATCGCAACCTAAAGAAACGGAAACGCCCTTTTCTGTAAGTAATGGTACTGGCGGCATATTTCTGTTAATTGGTACTGTCGTAATAATAGACATTCCTCTTTCAGCTAATAAGTCTGCCATACCTGCTCCTTCTTCTTTAGATACATCTCCTAGGCTAAACGCATGACTGACCGCAACACGTCCGTCCCAACTAGCCTCCTCTGTATACTGAGCTAACTTTTTAATTGTATAAATACCTAAATGCCCTGCATCATGTAAATGCAAATCAACATCGGCATTTGCTTCTACAGCAATTTCCATCATATCAAAAAGTGATTTTTCAATATTATTATCTACAGTAGCTGGATCTACACCACCTACTAAAGTTGCGCCCATTTTCATCGCTTCTCTCATAAGAGAATGCGCTTCTGTACGAAGTAAACCATGCTGCGGGAATGCTACGATTTCATATGTAAACGCATCTTTCATATTCTCTAAAGTTTGACGTACAGATTCTAAGTTTTTAAGACCGATATACGGATCAATATTTACATGCGTTCGTATATGAGTCGAACCAGCATTTAAAATGTTGCTTAGTAATAACTCTGCTCTCTCTCCAGTTGTTTGAGCTAAAATTGGTAACTCTTGCTGTTCTAACTCTAATCTCTCAATAATATTTTTTACTGGTGTACATGCTTCCCATGGACCACCAAGTCTTGTCTTATCAAGGTGAAAATGATTTTCCACAAACGACGGAAGAACAAGCAATTCTTTCGCATCTTTCGTTTCATATTCCGTTTGAAGCGGTACATCCGCAAGTACAATCTTTGCAATCTTTCCATCTTGTATAAGTAAATGATGCAAAGCTGTTTCTGTACCTGTAACTACTTCATTATTAAACTTGTAACCTGTTTCTAATCGTACATTCGTTAACCAATACACATTTTGCATTTCAATCATCCTCTCAAACAAGATTATTTATAGCCGTTTTTTCCAAACTACCAGCAACAACATTCCCTTTATATAAAACTGCACAGCGCTCTGTTTGTCTTGCTACTACCTCGGCTGAACATGATGCTTCTGTAAAGACGATATTTGCTTCATCCCCAATTTTTGGCCATTGACGATTTCCTTGATCATCTAATATAGATTTCCCACCCGTAATAAACTGAAGTGCTTTCCCTAAAGAGCGCTCATCAATCCATCTAAATCTCTCCGCTAGACAATTTGCCTTTTGCAACATATCTCCTGTCCCAAACGGAGACCAATGATCAGTTATACTATCATTTCCTAGCGAAACTTTTACACCTTTACGATTTAATAACGGAACTGGAATTACATGTCTACTAATTGGAACTGTTGACGTTATATCAATACCTAATGCCGCAAGTCGTTCAGCCATTTCCTCCGCTTCTTCTACAGATACATCTCCAAGTCCAAGAGCATGACTAATCGTAACTCTTCCTTGCCACCCTGCTTCTTCTGTTAGTGCAGCTAATCTATTCATTGTAAATGTTCCAAGTTGATCCGCATCATGTAAATGAATATCAATGTCTGAATCAAACTCTACTGCAATATCCATAATTGTATTCAATGATTTTTCAATATTACCATCTACTGTGGCTGGGTCTACTCCACCTACTAAATGAGCTCCCATACGCATAGCATCTTTTACAAGCCCTACGGAATTACTTCTTAACAAACCATGTTGCGGGAATGCTACAATTTTTGCTGATAACTTATCTTTATATGTTTCCAGTGCCGCAATCGTTGCTTCTAAATTCCCAAGACCAATTACAGGATCAATATTGCAATGTGTTCGAATATTTGTCGCTCCATTTTCAAGAAGTAATTGCAACATTTTCTCCGCTCTACTCTTTGCAGTTTCTAATTGCTTCGGAAGAATAGTTTGCTCCTCATGAATACGAGTGAATATACTTTTTACTGGTGTACATGCTTTCCATGGTCCACCATAATACGTTTTATCAATATGAATATGCATTTCTTCAAATGCTGGTAATGCCAGTAAACCATTTGCATTTACTACTTCACCATCTTGCTCTGATACAATTCCAGGTAATATGTTCGTAATCTTTCCATCTTCAATAAATAAACTACAAATTTCTGTTTCTGTACTTGTAATTCGCGCTTCCTCATATACGTACCCACATTCAAGTTTTACATTCGTTAACCAATATTGTGATTTCACACTCACTTTGTCAATCTCCCTTCGCAATATGATTTTTCTACTTACAAACGAAACAAAAACAGATAAAAATTTCTATCAGTGTAAAATCATTTTTACACTGATAGAATTTTCTATTTTACTGTAGTTCTACACCTTCCAGTCGCAAATACCCAGATGGATCAATCCAAAATCCTTTTATATTTTTCGTAGTTGCCGCAATATGATTAATCCCTCGAATTGGTACTAGTAAAGCATCCTTTAATTCAATCTCTTGTAACTGTTTATACAATTCTTTTCTCTTCGTCTCATCTTTTTCTTTTCTAGCTTCTTCTATTAATTTATCTACTTCCGGATTACTATAGAAAAATTGGTTACCAGTTGCTCCGTGTGAACTAGAATGGAATAAATTATATTGATTATAGTCACCATCACCTGTTGCGTTTCCCCATCCTCCAACAAACATCGCATGTTCTGATTTATTCGTTGCAGCTAAAAACGCACCATATTCCATAACTTTAATTTCTACATCAACGCCAATCCCTTTTAATTGAGATTGAATTACTTCCACTAACGCCATTCTAACTTTGCTGTCATTCGTCCAAATTGTTGTTTTAAATCCATTTGGATAACCAGCATCTGCTAATAATTTTTTCGCAGTATTAATGTCATACTTATATCCTTTTACGTCTTTCGTATAACCGAACACTTTAGGAGTCATTACGGAGTTTATTTCAGTCCCAACATTGTTATATACCCCTTTTAAAATCCCTTTCGTTTCAATTGCATGTGCAATCGCTTGACGAACGAGCGGGTTGTCAAATGGCTTTTTCTGTACATTAAATCCAATATATTCTACACCTAAACCTTCATTTTCAATTAACTCCATAGATGGTGAATTTTTCACACGTTCTACTTCAGTTACAGGTAAATTCTCTGCAATGTGAGCTTCACTAGTTTCAATCATTCCAATACGTGTTGCATCTTCTGGTACTACTTTGAATACCACTTCATCAATCTTTGATTTTTCACCCCAATAATTTTTATTCTTTTCAAGGCGAATTTCTTCACCTGGTTTCCATGATTTAAAAGTATATGGACCTGTCCCAACCGGATGCTGCGCTAAGCCTTTCCCTTTTTCATCAATTGCCTTCGGACTTAAAATACTTCCTTCATTACTTGCGAAAATAGATAAAAGAGGTGAGTATGGGTATTTCAATACGAACTGTACTGTATATTCATCAATTACTTTTATTTCTTGAATCATGGAATAAACAGTTGCTCGATTTGAACCTACTTTCGGGTCTAATACACGTTCAAAGTTTTTCTTTACTGCCTCAGCATTAAATGGTGCACCATCTTGGAATGTCACTCCTTGTTGCAACTTAAATTCCCAATTTAAATCATCAATTTGTTTCCATTCCTTTGCTAACATCGGCTTAAAATCCATGTTTTTATCTCGCTGTACAAGATTTTCATATACTTTATGGTACACAACACTTGCGGAAGGGATGTTTGTAATAAAATGCGGATCTAAATTATCAGCATCTGACAGTCTAGCAATTGTTAAAACACCGCCTTCTTTTGTTCCATTGCTTCCTGATCCTTCATTTCCTGTCTTCGTATTAGATGAACACCCCGCTAGAAAAACTGAAAGACATAAAATTGTGATAAAACAAATCACAAGTCCCCTTTTGAATCTCATCGCCCTTCCCCCTCCACTTTCTTTTATCTCTACATCCTAAAGTGAAACCTTACATCTAGCTTTCTATCCCCTACTTTCTAATAGCAGATCATTCCACCACCCTTTCTTTTTCAATTTCGTCTATGTATTTGTAATTATAAATAACTTTGCGGAAAAAGTTTTTAAACATCTTTACTTCTATTTGCACTTTCTTTACTTATTGAATTTTCTGAATTATTTTGAAACATCTTTACTTCTATTTGCACTTTCTTTACTTATTGTTTTAAACCTGTTGACTCGTTTTAATTTTCTGATAATTTAATCATAAAGAAAGGGAGGTATGAAAAATGGAAGTTCGTCTTTCTAAAGAAGAAAATACTTCTTTGCAAACAATTCAAACGAAGAACACATCGAAATGGATCATTAGCTATCGAAAACTGAAAAAAAATAAGATGGCATTTATCGGGGGTATTATCGTTCTTTTCTATATTTTAATAGCTATATTTGCCCCATTGTTAGCACCCTACAATCCATTTGATATTCAGTTAGTTAACAAATTACAACCACCATCTATGGAACATTGGATGGGAACAGATGATAAAGGCAGAGATATTTTAAGCCGCCTTTTACACGGGACACACCTTTCGTTACTTGTTGGATTTTCTTCTGTATTTATAGGGGCATTGTTCGGCATTATTCTTGGTATCATTTCTGGTTATTACGGTGGATGGTTTGACACAATCATTATGCGAATCATTGATATTATGCTAGCTTTCCCTGGTATTTTACTTGCTCTTGCCATTGTAGGCGCACTAGGACCAAGTCTTGTGAACGTAATTATCGCTATTGGCTTTTTCTCAATCCCTATGTTCGCTCGTATCGTTAGAGCTTCTACATTAACAGTAAAAAAATTAGAGTATATCGATGCTATAAGAGCACTAGGGGCAAATGATTTTACTATTATTATGAAACACATATTCCCTAATATCTTATCACCTATTATCGTCCAAGCTACTTTACGCTTAGCTACAGCAATTTTATCTGCAGCTGGATTATCATTTTTAGGACTTGGAGCGCAACCACCTTCACCTGAATGGGGTGCCATGTTAAGTAATGGGCGCGACTTTTTATTTACCGCACCACATATTGCAATGTTTCCTGGAATCGCAATGTCTACACTCGTAATCGGTTTAAACATGTTTGGTGACGGATTACGTGATGCACTAGATCCGAGACTTAAAAAATAGAAAGGGGCATTATACATGCTAATGTTTATTTTTCGTAGAATACTACAATTAATTCCCGTTCTTTTCGGCGTTGTATTCGTCGTTTTCTTAATTATGCAAATGGTACCCGGTGACCCAGCTTCTCCTTATCGCTGGTGAAGGAGCATCAAAAGAAACTGTCGAGCAAATACGCCATCAATTAGGATTAGACAAACCCTTTATCATGCAATATTTCTCTTATATCGGAAATATATTACAAGGAGATTTCGGGGTTTCAATTCGTTCTAACCGCCCAGTGTTAGACGAAGTATTAATCCGCCTTCCAATCACTATTGAACTCGCACTGTGTAGTATCGTCATTACAGTTGTAATTGGGATGATTGCTGGTATCATCTCTGCTACAAAGCAATATTCTTGGACAGATGTTTCTATTATGATTATCGCTTTGTTAGGTGTCTCATTACCAAGCTTTTGGTTTGGACTTATGCTCATTTTCTACTTCTCTGTCCAAATTCAAATATTCCCGGTTTCTGGTTGGGGAACTTGGATGCACATGGTTTTACCAGCACTTACACTTGGTGCATCTGGCGCAGCAATTGTAGCACGTATGACTCGCTCAAGTATGCTTGATGTTATACGCCAAGATTATATACGAACAGCAAGAGCAAAAGGGGTAAAAGAAAGAGTTGTTATATATAAACATGCTTTGAGAAACGCATTAATTCCCGTTATTACTGTTGTTGGATTACAATTTGGTGCCCTTTTAGGCGGTACAGTTTTAGTAGAATCAGTTTTTGCTATAAATGGACTTGGAAGATTGATCGTAGACGCTATCCGAATGAGAGACTTACCAATGTTACAAGGAGGCGTATTAATCGCCTCGGTCATCTTCGTTCTAGTCAATCTTATTGTTGATATTTTATACCGTCATTTCAATAAACGTATTGAGCTTAATTAAGGGGGTGCACAAACATGAATAAAAAGGAAGAGGTATTACAAGTTAAAGATTTAAAAACACATTTCTTTACAGACGAAGGTGTAAGCAAAGCGGTTGATGGTTTAAATTTCTCTGTTTCTAAAGGAGAAACACTCGGCATCGTAGGTGAATCTGGTTGTGGGAAGAGTATCACTTCTCTATCCATTATGAGATTAATTGACCGAGAAAGCGGCAGTAAAATTGAGGGGAGCATTTTATTTAAAGGAAAAGATTTATTACAACAAAACGAAGCTGAAATGCGTGCAATTCGCGGAAATCAAATCTCAATGATTTTCCAAGAACCAATGACATCTTTGAATCCAGTATATTCTGTTGGGGAACAGATCGCAGAAGCAATTCGTATCCATCAAAAATTAAATAAAAAGGAAGCTTGGAATAAAGCCGTAGATATGTTGAAACTAGTTGGAATTCCTTCTCCTGAAAAGCGTGCAAAACAAGAGCCTCATGAACTAAGCGGAGGAATGCGACAACGCATTATGATTGCAATGGCACTTGCTTGCAATCCAGATTTACTCATTGCAGACGAACCAACAACTGCTCTTGATGTAACAATTCAAGCCCAAATATTATCACTTATGAAATCACTTCAAAAACAACTCGGTATGGGAATTATCATGATTACACATGACTTAGGAGTCGTGTCAGAAACATGCGATAGAGTCGCCGTTATGTACGCTGGAAAAATCGTCGAATATGCAGATATCGAGCATATATTTACTAGTCCAAAACATCCTTATACAATCGGACTTCTTCAATCTCTTCCAAGACTCGATACAGACCAAAAAGAGTTACAAACTATTCCTGGATCCGTACCGAGTCCATACCATATGCCGAGCGGATGTCGCTTTGCTGATAGATGCACACATGCAAAAGAACTATGTCACAATACTCTTCCAGAACTTCAACTCACACAAGATGGAAGTAAAGTTCGATGCTGGATGTTTACAGACCTTTGGGATAAATCATCTTCAGAAAAATTGGAGGTATTATAATATGTCTACTGCTACGCAAATAAATAAAAAAGAGTTATTACAAGTACAAAACTTAAAACAATACTTCCCTATAAAAAAAGGAATTCTAGGACGCTCTATTAACTATATTAAAGCGGTTGACGATATTAGCTTTACAATTTACGAAAAGGAAACTGTTAGTATTGTTGGTGAATCTGGTTGCGGAAAATCCACCACTGGGCGTGCAATATTACGCCTTGATGAAGCAACAAGTGGAAAAATTATTTTTCAAGACAAGGATTTACTAGAATTAAATAGCTCAGCAATGCGAAAGGTTCGAAAAGATTTACAAGTTATTTTTCAAGATCCCTTTGCTTCTTTAAACCCTAGGCAAACTGTAGGGAGCATTTTAGAAGAAGCTATAGCCATTCAAAACGTATGCCCAAAAGGTGAAAGAATGGCGAAAGTTATTGAGCTGCTCGGGAAAGTTGGTCTTCCACCTGATGCAGTGAAGCGCTATCCACATGAATTTAGCGGTGGTCAACGGCAAAGAATCGGAATCGCACGCGCCTTAGCTGTTAATCCAAAACTCATTATTTGTGACGAGGCTGTCTCCGCCTTAGATGTTTCAGTGCAAGCACAAGTTTTAAATTTATTAAAGCAGTTGCAACAACAATACGGGTTAACATATTTATTCATCTCTCACGACTTAGCTGTCGTTCGTCACATATCAGATCGCATCATTGTAATGTACCTTGGTACCATTGTGGAGATTGCCGACAAACATTCTCTTTTTAACAATCCGCAACACCCTTACACAAAAGCGCTTCTCTCAGCAATTCCTACCATTAGTGCAGGAACGAAAAAAGAACGCATTGAACTTAAAGGAGACCTCCCCTCTCCTCTAAACCCGCCAAAAGGCTGTCGTTTTCATACTCGTTGTCCGTATGCCATTGAAAAATGCGCTACGCAGCAACCAAGTTTTCAATCTATAAGCGAAGGTCATAAAGTAGCCTGTCATATCATTTGATCCGAGTCTGAATAATAGAAACATTTACAACGCTTTAGTATAATAATAAAAAACAAGATTGAGGTATGTATGTTAACTTATGAAGCATTTGCTGTATTAATAACTATACTTGTCTTAGCTCCAATTTTTGGAGCTATTATTTTATTATGTTTATTTATTTTTGAAAAACGAATCGATTTACTAGAAAGTGAAAAGAAAAAAATAGCACTGGAACGAGAGTTGCAACAGTCTTTATATCATCAACTTACGCAACAAATTCAGCCTCATTTTTTATTCAATACATTAAATACAATTTTGAGCTTAGCTCGTCTACAGAGAACAGATGAAGTTGTCAAATCACTCGAGATCTTTTCTCTATTTTTGAAAGGAAAATATAAAACAACAGATTTGTTAATTCCAATCTCTGAAGAACTGGCTTATACGAATTATTATATTGAGATTCAAAAAATGCGGTTTCGCTCGAGACTTTCAATAAATATTACTTCTTCTGAAGATTTACAGAATGCTTATATTCCACCTTTCGTTATTCAAACGTTAGTTGAGAATTCTTTTAAACACGGTCTTGAAAAAAGCTGGTCAAGCTATTTTAAATATTCATCTACACAATACAAATAACCGAATTACACTTCTAGTATCCGACAACGGTACTCAAAACGAACCATTTACTTCCCATACGGAAGAAAGCGGATACGGACTTGAAAATATAAAACAACGATTTCAGTTATTCTTTCAAGAACAAACTACATTCTCTTTCCTCTCTACAAAAGAGAATGGCACGAAAGTAGAAATCACATGGCCTTTCATCACAGAAAAAAACACAGAGGAGGTAATACAAAAATGAACGTGCTATTAGTAGATGACGAACCACTGGAACTGGAACAATTAGAATTTCTTATCCACCGTCAGTTCCCTAATTGGACATTACATCTAGCTTTAGATGCGGCTGAAGCTTTACGTATAAATGAAAAATTCTCAATTCATTTGGCACTTTTAGATATTCACCTTCCGGGCATATCCGGCCTACAACTAGGTGAGAAATTAAAAAATAATAACTCTAACCTCGATATCATTATTGTAACCGCATATCAAAATTTCGATTATGCAAAACAATCTATTCGTCTAGGCGTTATTGACTACATAACAAAGCCAATTATAGAGAAAGAACTCATCGATATATTACAAAAGTACAAAGGAGATGCTAATACCCCTTCCTACTCACGTATTATTCAAGATACATTAGACATCATCCATGAAACTTTTCATGACAAACTACACTTAGCAGACATCGCAACTAAAGTACATACAAATCCGACTTATTTAAGCCGAAAATTCCATGAAGAAGTAGGGGTTTCATTTTCCGGATATATCATGCAATATCGGATTGAAATGTCACAGAAATATTTAATGGAACACCCACATTGGTGTATCTCTCAAATCTCTGAAAGATCTGGTTTTAATAGTCAGCATTATTTCAGCACTGTTTTTCGTAAGATGACCGGAATGACTCCGAAAGAATATAGAGGCGAGGGATAAATTGTGAAGAAAAACAACTCAGCTTTCACACCTTTACAATTAGGCATTGGAACTGGTACTGTTCTTTTATTATCTAAATGGGTCGCAAGTATATCGACGCTCGCTTTACCTGAATCGATTATTAATTATGGGCTAATCGCTGGTATTCTTTATGCGATGATTGGCCCTTTTACTCTTATTTTATTGGGGATTTTAATAAAAAAAATACGTTCTACATTCCCAGAAGGAGAATCCATTCACGATTACTTATCTTATAAACTTTCTCGCAAAGGATATATAATTGTATGCTCTTTCCTTGTTCTATTAAGTATAGAAAGTATGTTCATTCAAACGAAAGTTGCTAGTATTTTACTTAATGTTTTTTTCCATATTCCATATACATTGGGTTCTTTCCTTTTCATTACCCTTTGTACAATATTCGTAATATTAAGTAACGCTAAGCTATTTACTAAAATGGCTATTATGCAAACTGTATTAATGTTTTCTACTATGATCATTATTCCAATTTATTTTTTTGTGCAAGATGGCATTACCCATGTATACGATGGAATCCGCTTATATCACCCGTACTTGCTATTTTATGAAAATAGAAATGGAATATATTTTCTTACTGCCGGTATTCTCATTGAAACAGGAAGAGTATTAATAAGCCCTGCATCTTGGGATAAAGCTTTCCGTATTCATCCTAAAAAAATTATTCCAACTTTTTTACTATCAGGATTTATATGGATTACTATCCCTTTGGCATTCGCTTCTCTAATTATGATAGTTATCTTTAGTGGGAGCTTAGATCATTTATACGATCTTCTAGTCCAGCTTCCAAAAAAAATAGAATTTACCATTTTATTTTATCTGCTCGTTATCGGTTCGTTAAGCGCAATAACTTCTAGTTTTATTTCTTGGATACATGGATTTACTAAACTCATTCGAGATTTTATACCGATGATACCTACAAAAATAAATTTCAAATTATATACAACTCATTTTATTTCTATCACTATCGGATTTTTAGCTTTTTTCATTACAATTACTACAAACTATACGATTTTAGAAATTATTTTTTTCTTTGGTATTCTTTATACATCTCTTATCATCACAATATTATTCGTTATTTTCAGCAAGCAAAAAATCAGCATCATTATACCGCTCATCTCGATTATTGGTGCTCTTACCGGTTATGTAGTTTACTTCTTAATCGGTCCTTTAACGAGCATTTGGGTTAGTATAGCGGTTACTCTTTCACTAAGTATTTGTTTTCTGTTTTCACATTGGATACATCAACAATTCAACTATAAAATGAAACAATAATATGAGGCCTTTTTGGTAGCTTAAATTTTGCTACCTAAGGCCTTTTTATTTTTATCGCAAACTATTATACTGCGCTATAAATTAGATTTATTGTTTATATGACCTCACATCTAAATTGTAAAATACGGTTCACTTTATAAAAAAATGTCATACAACCTCATAGTCTCCTCATAGATTTCCATATAGAATAGAAGTATATAGTTTGCTATAAAAAGGAGTTGATCGTAATATGTCAAAAAAATTATATAAATCCGAAACTGATAAAATGCTATTTGGTATATGCGGTGGTTTAGGAGAATATTTTGATATTAGCTCTACTCTCATTCGCATACTTTGGGTCATTGCAGTTTTATGTTTTGGGACGGGGTTTTTAGTTTATTTTATTTGTTTATTACTTATGCCACGCTCTTACTAATAACATTCTTTCGTATATTTGAGCATAGTGTATACAAAATCCCCTATAGATTTTTCTATAGGGGATTTTTTCATGAAGAATATTTCATCGTTAAATGTAATACCGCTACTTCATCTTCTTCATTCTTATAACTATGTTTCTTATTCGCTTCAAATTGAATAGAGTCAAACTCATTTAATTCGTAAACATCGCTTTCTACTTGAATCGATACTTTCCCTTTCATTACCGTTACAAGCTCAATAGCACCTTCATGATGAGCTTCTGGTTCATATATACTATTCGACCTTAAACAAGCACGGTGCATTTCCATACCCGTTTCTTTCGTATAACGGAACATTGTTTCTAAATGCCATGCTTGTCCTACGTCTACTGCAAATCCTTCTCCGCAGCGCGCAACCGCTACAGGTTCTCCAACAACCATCAATCTCGATAAAGGAATCGATAACCCTTTCGTTATTTTCCAAATGACAGCTAACGTCGGATTCGTTTCGCCTCTTTCAATCTTTCCTAATGTTAATTTACTAACCCCTGTTTTTTGAGCTAATTCTTCTAAACTTAATTTTTGTTCATTTCGAATTTGCCTTAATAACTGACCTACTTGCTGAATGACTTCTTTCGTTTGCATATCTTCATGTTCTTTCATCTATAAAACCACCTTAAAATATAAAATAGTTTACTTTTATCTAGATAAAGTATATTATACTATACATAATCATTAAATTCCGAAAGGAGTGCTATACTTCATGCGCGCAATTTTATTAGGCCTTTTATCATCAGCCTTTTTTTCCGCAACTTTTATTATAAATCGAGCGATGAATGTATCTGGAACGAGCTGGGCTTGGACAGCTTCCTTCCGTTTTTTATTTGCTCTCCCTATTTTATTCCTTATCGTTTTATTTCGCAAAAACTTAAGGGAGTTATGGGAAGAATTAAAGAAACATCCATTGGCTTGGATCGGGTGGGGTTCTGTTGCTGGGATTGGTTTCTATTCTTTATTAAGTTTTGCAGCTGTCTTTTCTCCAGCTTGGCTCGTTGCTGGAACTTGGCAAGTTACGATATTAGCAGGTTTACTACTCTCGCCATTATTTTTCGTTAAAATAGAAACGAAATCAGGAACAAAACTTGTACGCGGAAAAATTCCACTTCGTAGTTTATATGTCGCATTATTTATTTTACTTGGTGTAATTTGTATGCAAACAACTGCTGCAGGTCACATTACAATAACTCAGTTCATTTCAGGGTTTTTACCTGTCGTGTTAGCTGCTTTCTTATATCCGTTCGGTAACCGAAAAATGATGGAACTTGTTGGCGGGCGTCTTGATACATTCCAACGTGTATTAGGAATGGCAATAGGCAGTCTTCCTATAACAATTTTACTTGGTATATACGGATTTTCTACTACTGGTATTCCAACATCAAGCCAAATGCTACAAGGATTTTTGTTAGCATTATGTTCTGGCGTTATAGCGACAATGACATTTTTCTTTGCTACTGACTTAGCCAAAGATAATCTCGCTCTACTTGGAGCTGTTGAAGCAACGCAAGCTGGAACGATGGTCTTTACCGTGCTTGGCGAAATTGTTTTCTTAAATGGTTCATTTCCTGGCGGGCTTTCCCTACTTGGAATGATTATTATTATGTTAGGAATGGTTGCAAATAGCATTTTAAACCGTTCTGTTCCAGTCGTTAAACAGAAAAAAACAGCATAAAAAAAGAGTATGGTTCTGTAACAAAGAACTATACTCTTTTTTATTGTCTCCCTATTGCGCCTTATCAGAATAGTATTTCATTAACGGTTTATACTAAAACCTATGTTATAATACGGTTCATGCGCAACAATAGGAGGTAAATTATGTTAAAAAAAGCAATCGCTGAATTTATTGGTACGTTTGTACTAGTATTATTCGGAACTGGAGTAGCTGTCATTGGCGGCGGAATTGAAGGAATTGGAACATTAGGAATCGCTATGGCTTTCGGTCTATCTATTGTGGCTATGGCATATAGCATCGGAACAATTTCTGGATGTCACATTAACCCAGCAGTATCAGTAGCTATGTTCATCAATAAAAGAATGAACGCTATGGAACTTTGTTATTATGTATTAGCTCAAATTTTAGGTGGTTTATTAGGAACTGCAACGTTAGTAACAATTTTAAAATCTGCTAAAACACCTTTAGATAATTTAGGACAAAACGGTTTTGGAACTCTTGGTTTATCTGGAGCATTTCTAGTTGAATTTATTTTAACTTTCGTATTCATTTTAGTGATCGTTGCTGTAACAGGTAAAAAAGGAAGTTCTTCTCTAGCAGGATTAGTAATTGGTTTCACATTAGTTTTAGTTCACTTATTAGGTATTCCGTTAACTGGAACTTCTGTTAACCCAGCTCGTAGTATCGCCCCAGCTTTATTCGCTGGCGGAGAAGCCCTTTCTCAACTATGGGTATTCATCATCGCACCAATTCTTGGTGGTATCGTAGCAGCTATCGTAGGTAAATTCATTTTAAATACTGAAAAATAGAATTTTCAATATTTCTGAATAAAAAAAGGCGAGCCCTCATTATGAGGATGCTCGCTTTTTTACTCTTTCATTTTAGACTTTAAATTTGTAACTAGTTGATCTACCGTTACATTTGCAAGTACATTTTCCATCGCTTCTTGTGCTTGCATTAAAATAATTTCTAATACTGATTGAATATTAGCTCCTACTGGACATTCAATGTTGGGATTTTCATGGAAGGAAAATAGCTGTCCTTCTTCTACAACTTCCACTGCTTTATATACATCAAGTAATGTAATTTCTTCTAAATCACGAGCAAGTGTCGTACCACCTTTACCAGCTTGTACATCAACAAGTCCTGCTCTCTTCAACATTCCTGTAATGCGACGAATCACAACTGGATTTGTATTCACACTACCGGCAATCCATTCAGAGGTACAGCGAGAGTTTCGATCTATCGCAAGTAATGTCAGCATATGAACACCTACTGTAAAACGACTACTAATTCCCATCTGCACACCCTCCTTTTTATTCATTCTATTAAAAGACGACTCTTATTATTATATACTATTTTTAATTTATACATAAAGAAAAAGCATGATTTCATTAGGAAATCATGCTTTTCTCTCATTATTGACGCTTTATAAATTTCGCTAAGTCTTTAAATTTCACTTTGTCTGAGTAATTCATTACACCATTTACGTAAATGCGGCTTGTAACAGCACTTAATATACCGATTGTCGCTAAAAGCCCCGCCAATGTTATCATAATTTCTAACATACCAGTTTCGCCAGCTACAAAGCGAGAGAATGTAACCATCGGGGTAAAGAATGGAACATAAGAGCTTATAACAACGATAGTACTATTTGGGTCACCTAATGATTTAAGACTTATAAAGAATGCTGCAATTATTAAAATTGAAATCGGTAGCATTACACCTTGCAAATCCTCAGTCTTAGAAACAACCGCACCAGCAGCTGCATACATCATCGCATACAGGAAATATCCTGTAACAAAATAAATTAAGAACATACCGATTATTTTTGCATCTAACTTTGTAACATCAATTACGCCAAATAATGAACCATTTTCTAAATCTATCCACCCTAGTAAATAAGGAACTAAATAACCACATGCTAATATGATAAGTTGCAATAACGCCGTTGAAACAACCGCTAAAATTTTTGCATACATCATCGTAAGAGGTTTTACTTTCGGAATCATAACTTCCATAACGCGAGAAGCTTTTTCAGAAGCAATATTCATCGCAATTGTGCTTCCGAACGCAACAATAAACATATATAAAGCGAATATGAAGAAATATGCAATTCCGGCAGAGGCAGAACGATCTTTTATTGCTTCTTGTTTCACGGAAATGTCCGTTTGTAATTGTTGTGCAATTTCTGGTGAAACATTATGCTTAGCAACAGTTACCGCCATATATTGCCCCTTTAAATAACTACCTATAATTGTAGAAGTTGTTTCACTAGCGAACCCATTAAACATATACGTAATTTCTGGAACTCCATTCTTTTCAGTTACACGAAACAAGCCGTCTAACTCGCCTTCTTCTACTTGTTTATGTAGTTTATTGAAATCTTCTTTTGAACCAATTGTTAATTTAGCTGATGGTAATAACTTAGTTAACTCTTCTTTTTGGATTTTATATGTAGAACTCTCTGACACAACTGCAATTTTATCTTTATCCTTATTTTTATCATTATTTGAAGTAAGATGATTGAACGCAAAAATTCCAAAAACAATTAAAAATAAAATTGCGCTCATAATTAATGATTTTTTAGATAAAAATGCTTCTCTAAAATAAAATGAAAATACGTGAGAAAATTTACGCATCGTTATTTCGCCCTCTCTACAAAGATTTCGTTTAACGTCGGCTCTAACATCTTAAATTGTCGTAAGGTAACACCTTGTTCTTGTAATTGTTGTAAAATGTTTAGAGCTTCTGCATCATCTTGTACTCGCACATAAAGAAGGCCTTGTTGTTTTTCATACGATACATGTATAGATTCTAATCCCTTCTCATTCACTTCTGTATCTTCAATCGTTAAATTACGAAAACCATATTGTTTTTTAATATCACTTAACTGGCCTTTTACGACTGCTTCGCCTTTTTTCAAAATACATACATGTTGGCAAAAAGCCTCTACTTGTTCCATACGATGACTAGATAAAATAATTGTCTTTCCGCTCTGTACTTGTTCTTCAATAATGCTAGCTAACATTCCAGCATTCACTGGATCCAGTCCGCTAAATGGCTCATCTAAAATGAGAAGTTCTGGATTATGAAGAAGAGCAGCAATTAATTGAATTTTTTGCTGGTTCCCTTTTGAAAGCTCTCCTGCTGTTTTAAATTTATATTCTGGTATTGCTAATCGATCTAACCAATGATCAATAGCAAGATCTACTTCTTTTTTCGTCATTCCTTCTAATCTACCAAAATATCGCAACTGGTCTATTACTCTACTTTTAGTATATAAACCTCTTTCTTCTGGTAAGTATCCTATCGTTACCCCACTAGTCCCAAATGGTTTTCCATCCCATGTAATAGAGCCTTCATTAGGCGTTAATAATCCGAGAAGCATTTTGATTGTCGTTGTTTTTCCTGCACCATTTCGTCCAAGTAATCCTAACACTTCACCTTTTGGTAACGAAATTTGCAAGCCGTTAACTGCTTTTGATTCCCCAAATTGTTTCGTTAAGTTTTGAATTTGTAAACTCAAAGTATAAAGCCTCCCCTTTAGTATCATTCATACTCTCTTTCAAAGACTATGTTTATTCAGGATAAAATATAGCACTACACTCCATCCTCTTATTATGTAGCATCTCTCTAATCCATCATTTGTTTCATTTAGTTAAAATTGTAAATAAAATTACATAGTTTGTCAATTATTATTGTCATTTCGACAATTAAACTTGTCAAAATAATTCCCATCATTTTTTCTCATCTTTCTAATATAGGACATACTACTATATATACAAAAGACAATATGCAAATGTTCATACAAAAAATATTATTTTTCGATATATAATATTAACTGGTTTTCTAACATCAAGGAGGGTACATATGAAGATGAAAAGGGGCATTACCACTTTATTATCTGTAGCGGTTCTATCTACATCACTTGTAGCATGTTCAGGAACACAAGAGAAAACAGTGGCGAAAGAAGAGAAAGTAAAATTAACAGACCAGCAATTAATGGCTGATTTATGGTATCAAACAGCCGGTGAAACGAAAGCACTGTACTACCAAGGATACAATATCGGTCAATTGAAACTTGATGCAGCTCTTGCAAAAGGAACCGAGAAAAAACCCGCTATCGTACTTGATTTAGATGAAACTGTTTTAGATAACAGTCCTCATCAAGCAATGAGCGTAAAAACAGGAAAAGGCTATCCATATAAATGGGATGACTGGATTAATAAGGCTGAAGCCGAAGCCCTTCCAGGTGCAATTGATTTCTTAAAATATACAGAGTCTAAAGGTGTAGATATTTACTACATCTCAAATCGTAAAACGAACCAACTAGATGCAACAATTAAAAATCTTGAGCGTGTAGGCGCTCCTCAAGCAACGAAAGAACATATATTACTACAAGACCCGAAAGAAAAAGGAAAAGAAAAACGACGTGAACTCGTTTCTCAAACACATGATATCGTCTTATTCTTCGGTGATAACTTATCTGACTTCACTGGTTTTGATGGAAAGTCTGTAAAGGACCGAAACCAAGCAGTAGCAGATTCAAAAGCACAATTTGGTGAGAAATTTATTATTTTCCCTAATCCGATGTATGGTGATTGGGAAGGCGCTTTATATGATTATGATTTCAAAAAATCAGATGCAGAAAAAGATAAAATCCGTCGTGACAACTTAAAATCATTTGATGCAAAATAAAGAGGATGGCATTCGCCATCCTCTTTATTTTACTTTCTCTGTTAAAGGCAAGATAAACACTTCTACACGCCTATTTTTCGCCTTTCCTTCTTGTGTATCATTTGGAGCAATTGAACGGTATTCTCCGTAACCAATTGCACTAAATTTTTCTGGTTGTAATTCTTTATTTTGGAGCAATACTTGCATAAAATTAACTGCCCGCTGCGTACTTAATTCCCAATTTGATGCAAATTGGGAATTTGCAATAGGGACATTATCTGTATGACCAGATACTGTAATTTCACGAGGTGACGCTGAAACAAGTAAGCTAGACATTTCTTTCGCAATCCCTAGTGATTCTAACTTCACATCTGCTTTTCCGGAATCAAACAGTACATTCTCTAATATTGTCACCATTAATCCCTTTTCAGTTAATTTAGTTTGAAAAGAAGAGGATAATTGTTTCTCATTAATATATTGATCAATCTTTTTTTGTAATGCTTTCAATTCATCCATTTCTTTTTTTTCTTTTTCTCTAGCTTCTTCTTGTTTTTTTGCTTGTTCTGCCTCAAGGCTACTTGCTGATAATTCCTTTTCATCATTTGGCTTCTGATCACTTAAAAATTCTTTGTTACCTGTTCCACCTGCTAGTTCGCTTCGAAACGCTACTGCCATCTGTTTAAACTTCGCTGCATCTATACTACTCATTGCGAATAAAACGATAAACAGTGCAAATAACAACGTTAACATATCAGAATATGGAATTAACCACGTTTCATCGATATGTTCCTCATGTTTTTTCTTTTTGCCTCTTCTATTTTTCTTACTCCGCATTTTTCTCTGCTCCTTTTTCTAGCTTTTTACGCTCAGTCGCAGATAGTGAACCTAAAATGCGGTTCTTCATAATAAACGGATATGTACCTTCTTGTAACATTAATAAACAATCAATAATTAAACGCTTTTTTTCGATTTCAGCTGCAGATTTTTGTTTTAACTTATTAGCAAATGGATGCCATAATACATAACCTGAAAAAATACCAAAAATCGTCGCAATAAACGCACCTGAAATAGCATGTCCTAACTTTTCAATATCAGTTAAATTACCAAGTGCAGCTACAAGACCGATAACAGCACCTAAAACCCCTAATGTTGGTGCATATGTACCAGCTTGAGAAAAAATTGCAGCTCCCTTTGCATGCCTTTCCTCAATTGCTTCTAATTCAGCTTCTAAAATCTGTTCTAAATCTTCTGCAGATACGCCATCAATTACAAATTTCATACCACGTAAAAGAAATTCATCTTGAATTTTGTCTAATTGTTGCTCTAAAGACAAAATACCGTATTTTCTACTTTCTGATGTCCAATGAACAAATAATTCTAGCAACTGTTCATAACTTAAATCCTTTTTATTTGAACCAAAAAGAACTTTAAATAATTTTGGAACTCTTTTTAGTTGATTCATCGGAAAGGCTATACATACTGCAGCAAATGTACCGATAAAAATAATTAATGCTGCGGCAGGATTCAATAAGGCTGTTACGTCAGCGCCCTTGACGACCATCCCTACTACCACTGCTACAAATCCTAAAATAAGTCCAATAATTGTTGCAAAATCCATTCCCATTCACTCCTAGTCTATACAAGAAGTTCTTTATTCTCGATAATCGCTACATCTTCTTATGTATATATATTACATAAAAAATTCATTTCATGAAAGATAAGAAATGAATTAAATGAAAAAATACTACAATTTCACACATTTTCTGACATTTTCTTTGCATTTCTATTACGTTACGATTCTTATATTTCTTTTTCATTAAACTAGACTTATAATAAGAAACGATACACATTTTATTAAGAAAGGACTGTGATTACAAGGCATCATGAAAAAGATAATTATTATTTCTGCCACTACTATTGTAATCGGTATCACTTCTTTCGCTTACTTTAGTTCTAAATCACCATTACAAAATAATGCGAAAGCTGTCGAAAGTCAACAGCATAGTAACCACCAAAAAGAAGAGATTCCTGCTTTTCCAAAAGCTGATCATAATGCAAAGAAGCTAGACAATGATTTTTCCGTTGTAACAAATCCAGAGTCTAATCTTGTATTAGTTAATAAACATCGAAAACTACCAGACGGATACATACCTGAAGACTTAACGAGACCAAACGTACCATTTACTAGTCCAAAAGATAAAGAAAAAACATTGCTGCGCAAAGATGCTGCAAATGCGCTTGAAAGTATGTTTGAAGTGGCAAAGAAAGAAGGACTTGAACTTACAGCTGTATCTGGTTATCGTTCATACAAACGCCAAAAATCATTACATGATACATACGTTAGACGCCAAGGAAAAGCTGAGGCGGATTCAGTAAGTGCCATTCCCGGTACGAGTGAACATCAAACTGGTTTAGCAATGGATATTAGTTCAAAATCTGCTAAATTCCAATTAGAGCCTATTTTTGGAGAGACAAACGAAGGTAAATGGGTTGCAAAACATGCTCATGAATTTGGCTTTGTCATTCGTTATTTAGAAGATAAAACAGAAACAACAGAATACTCATATGAACCGTGGCATTTGCGCTACGTTGGAAATCCATACGCTACATACATATATAAACATCATTTAACATTAGAAGAGGCGCTGGAAGACAAAAAATAAGAGAGCAATTTGCTCTCTTATTTTTCTTTCACTCTATCATTGTATTAATTTTTCCTTCCACTCTTCAGGCCACGGTTCACCTCTTCCCGTTTTTTTCGACGCTTGGACCATCATTCCACGACCAACTAAACAAACCTCTCCTTCTGCATTCTTCACCATATAATGCAAATCTAATGAAGAATTTCCAACTGATCCCGCTTTTACATACACCTTCAACTGTTCATCAAAATATATTTGTTTAATAAAATTACATTGTAAATCCGCAACAACAATCATCGTTTCTGAAGATTCATGCGTCCATTCTTGCATAAATCCAAGTTCTTTAAACAATGCGATACGCGCTTCTTCAAAATAGGTGAAGGCAACGACATTATTTACATGTCCAAACATATCTACTTCACCAAAACGAACCTTTACAGGATTGTAAAACGAAAAACCACTTTCCCATTGCTCAAAGTCTTCAATATAAGAAATCCTCTTCATTGTTCCCTCTCCTTTTCGTTTTAAAATAAACAGAATAAACAGAAAAATATAGTTATAAATATTGCCCCTTCGAAATGAAGAGGCAATATTTTTTAATAGTTATTGTCGCTACCAAAGAAATCTTTGAACGATTGAATTGTTGTATCACGGTTTAACGCCGCAATTGAAGTTGTTAATGGAATACCCTTTGGACATGATTGCACACAGTTTTGAGAGTTACCACAGTTTGCAAGTCCTCCATCACCCATAATTGCACGTAAGCGATCTGCTTTATGCATTTCACCCGTTGGATGTGAGTTAAATAAACGAGCTTGTGATAACGGTGCTGGTCCAATAAAGTCCGATTTACTATTTACGTTTGGACATGATTCTAAGCAAACACCACATGTCATACATTTTGAAAGCTCATAAGCCCATTGACGTTTCTTCTCTGGCATCCTTGGTCCTGGTCCTAAGTCATACGTACCATCAATTGGAATCCAAGCTTTAACACGTTTTAGAGCATTAAACATGCGACTACGGTCAACTTGTAAGTCACGAACAACCGGGAATGTCTTCATCGGTTTTAAGCGAATTGGTTGTTCTAATTGATCGATAAGCGCTGTACATGATTGACGTGGTTTTCCGTTAATCACCATCGAACATGCACCACATACTTCCTCTAAACAGTTCATATCCCATGCAATCGGAGTTGTTTTGTTTCCTTTTGAATCAACAGGATTACGACGAATTTCCATAAGCGCCGAAATAATATTCATATTCGGACGATACGGAATTTCAAACTCTTGGTCAAACGCTTGCGCATCTGGTCCGTCTTGTCTCGTAATGATGAGGCGGATTGTTTTCTCAGACATGTTGTTTATCCCCCTTCTCTTCACTCTTAGCAGCTACATCGTGTTTTGAAGAATAATCACGTTTACGTGGTTTAATTAATGAAATATCCACGTCTTCGTAATGGAATGCCGGTGCATTTCCTTCTCCTTCAAATTTCGCCATCGTAGTTTTTAAGAAGTTTGCATCATCACGATTTGGGAATTCAGGTTTGTAATGCGCCCCACGGCTCTCATTACGGTTATATGCACCAATTGTAATAACACGTGCTAATTCAAACATATTTGCAAGTTGGCGTGTAAATGAAGCACCTTGGTTGCTCCATCTCGCTGTATCGTTAATGTTAATACGTTTGTAGCGAGCCATTAACTCTTCAATTTTTGCATCTGTTTCTAATAATTTTTTATTTTCACGAACTACTGTAACGTTATCTGTCATCCATTCTCCAAGCTCTTTATGAAGAACATACGCATTTTCGTTACCATCGAGCGTTAAAATATTGTTAAATTTCTCTGTTTCGATTAATTCATTTTGTTCATACACAGTAGATGGAACAGCATCTGATGATTTAGAAAGACCTTTCATATATTCAATTGCATTTGGTCCTGCTACCATACCACCGTAAATTGCTGATAATAGTGAGTTCGCTCCAAGACGGTTACCACCGTGCATAGAATAATCACACTCACCTGCTGCAAATAAACCTGGAATGCTTGTCATCTGCTTATAATCAACCCATAGCCCGCCCATTGAATAGTGAACAGCTGGGAAGATTTTCATTGGTAGTTTACGAGGATCATCACCTGTAAATTTCTCATAGATTTCAATAATTCCACCAAGTTTAATATCTAGTTCTTTCGGATCTTTATGAGAAAGATCTAAGTACACCATGTTTTCACCGTTAATACCTAGTTTTTGCTCTACGCAAACATCAAAGATTTCACGCGTTGCGATATCACGAGGTACAAGGTTTCCGTAAGCCGGATATTTTTCTTCTAAGAAATACCATGGTTTACCATCTTTATATGTCCAAACACGTCCACCTTCACCACGTGCAGATTCACTCATCAGACGTAATTTATCGTCTCCAGGAATTGCCGTTGGGTGAATTTGAATGAACTCACCGTTTGCATAATATGCGCCTTGTTGATATACAGCAGAAGCTGCTGTACCTGTATTGATAATGGAGTTTGTTGATTTTCCGAAGATGATACCAGGGCCCCCTGTTGCCATAATCACGGCATCAGCTCGGAAACTTCTAATCTCCATAGTTTGTAAGTCTTGTGCAACGATTCCTCGGCACACACCTTCATCATCAATAACAGCTCGTAAGAAATCCCAACCTTCATATTTCGTTACAAGTCCTGCTACTTCGTGACGACGTACTTGCTCATCTAATGCGTATAGTAATTGCTGTCCAGTTGTTGCACCAGCAAATGCTGTACGGTGATGTTGCGTTCCACCAAAACGACGGAAATCAAGAAGTCCTTCTTCCGTACGGTTGAACATAACACCCATACGGTCCATTAAATGAATGATACCAGGTGCTGCTTCACACATTGCTTTAACTGGTGGTTGGTTCGCTAAGAAGTCCCCACCATAAATTGTATCGTCAAAGTGGATCCATGGAGAATCCCCTTCACCTTTCGTATTTACGGCACCGTTAATTCCACCTTGGGCACATACAGAATGCGAACGTTTTACTGGTACTAAAGAGAACAGTTCAACATTTACTCCTGCTTCCGCCGCTTTAATCGTTGCCATTAAGCCAGCCAAGCCACCGCCGACTACTATAAGTTTCCCTTTCATGCTCTCCCACTCCTTACTGGTTTGCTAGCTGTGGATCGATGAACGCTAATAATGCACTCACACCTACATAAGATAGACCTAAGAAAATAGCTAATGTTACATAAGTAGAGATTCTTTGTGAACGTGGAGATACTGTAATTCCCCAGCTGATGCAGAATGTCCATAGTCCATTTGCAAAGTGGAAAATTGTTGAAACAACACCAACTAAGTAGAATGCAAACATAGCTGGATTGTTTAAAATATCTGCCATCATGTCATAGTTTACCTCTTTACCTAACGCTGCTTGAATACGAGTTTCCCAGACGTGCCAAGAAATGAAAATCAGTGTAACGATACCTGAAATTCTTTGGAAGACGAACATCCAGTTACGGAAATAACCGTAAGAAACCGCATTGTTCTTAGCTGTAAATGCAATATATAAGCCATATATAGCATGGTACAGTATTGGTAAAAAGATAATGAAAATTTCTAGCGCATACCGGAATGGAAGGAGCTCCATAAAGCCTGCAGCTTTGTTAAAAGCCTCTGCTCCTCGTGTTGCAAAGTTGTTTACAATTAAATGTTGCGTCAAAAAGACACCAACCGGGATGACCCCCATTAATGAGTGCCACTTACGAAACGTATACTCGCGGCCTTTCATGTCCCCATTACCCCCCTTGAATGATTGACTGCTGTTTTCAGATTAGTTTATGGCAATAATGTTTTTTCACTATTGGCATAAGAAAAACTGAAAAAATTATTCGAAATATTTCAGCATAATTTGATACCAAGTTCATTTTACTCCTATTTTTGTCGAAGCGTCAAGAAAACGTATACATAATTTGCATATAATTTGCCAATTCTTTTTTTCTTCTTATATATTCAGATTTTCCCAAAGAAAAATCTGTTTTTATAAATGAGAAATGTTATATAATAATCCCTATAGAAAGAGGGGAATATTGTGAGTAAAAATACAATCGATACAACATCTTTAGAAGATGTTTCATTGAACGCCTTCGCTTACGAATTGCTACGTGAAGAATTACTACCTGATTTAATCGGTAACGATCTAGATGGTATTTTATACTGGTCCGGTAGAAACCTTGCAAGAAAATATCCACTAGACACAATTGAAGAAGTCATTCAGTTCTTTGAAAAAGCTGGCTGGGGCACTTTAAGCATTATTGAACATAAGCGTCGTGAAATGCAGTTTCAACTTAAAGGCACACTCATCGCTGAACGTCAAAAACAAAAAAGACATTCTTCTTATCAATTAGAAGCTGGGTTCATCGCTGAACAAATTCAAAAGCAACGAAACGTCGTTGCAGAGTCCTACGAAGAAAAGAAAAAACGTTCAGACTCTATTACATTTCTCGTAAAATGGGATATAAAAGATCTCATTGAAGTGTAGCATTACCCGCGGTCAACTAGACATATCAGTTTAGTTGACTTTTTGCATTTTCATTCATTTGAATTTATTTTAAATCTTCAGAAATTATACCAAAAAATAGAAGACGTTGTAAACTACAACGTCTTCTTATCCGCTAAATAACTATAAATCGTCTCTGCGACATTTTTCGGCATACCCGCTTCGACAAATTCTGTTACAGAAGCCTCTTTCATCTTTTTTAGCGATCCGAAATGTTTTAACAATATCTTTTTTCGTTTATCTCCAATTCCAGGAATATCATCGAGTGCCGATTGAATGACAGATTTCCCGTGTAATTGACGATGGAATGTAATTGCAAATCGATGCACTTCATCTTGAATGCGCTGTAATAAATAAAATTCTTGGCTATTTCTCTCAAGCATCACAGGTTCAGGTGGATCTCCAATAATTAAATGAGATGTTTTATGTTTGTCATCTTTTACAAGACCTGCCATCGGAATATATAAACCGAGCTCATTTTCTAAAACATCACTTGCAGCCGCCAGATGACCTTTTCCGCCATCAATAATGATTAAATCTGGTAAAGGTAACCCCTCTTTCAGCGCCCTTGTATAACGGCGTCTCACAACTTCTCTCATAGACTCATAATCATCTGGTCCTTGAACTGTTTTAATTTTATATTTCCTGTATTCTTTCTTAGCTGGTTTCCCATCAATAAAAGCAATCATTGCCGAAACAGGATTTGTCCCTTGAATATTTGAGTTATCAAACGCTTCAATACGATAAGGCGTTTCAATTCCGAGCTGCTTCCCTAAATTCTCTACCGCTTTAATCGTTCGCTCTTCATCACGTTCAATTAAATAGAATTTCTCTTCCAAGGCAATCTTCGCATTTTTATTTGCCAGTTCTACAAGATCTTTTTTCTTACCGCGTTTCGGCTGTGTCGCTTCCACTTCTAAAAAGCGTTCTACTAACTCTGAGTCTATACTTCCTGGAACGACAATTTCCTTCGGCTTAAAATGACTGCTGTTTTCATAAAATTGACCGATAAACGTTAAGAACCCCTCTTCTGGTTCATCGTAGATTGGAAACATAGAAACATCACGTTCGATTAGCTTTCCTTTTCGAACGAAGAAAACTTGAACACACATCCACCCTTTATCAACTGCATAGCCAAACACATCACGGTCCACTAAATCACTCATAATCATCTTTTGTTTTTCCATAATCGCATCGATATGAGCGATTTGATCACGTAACTCTTTTGCACGTTCAAACTCTAGTTTCTCTGAAGCTTCATACATTTTTGTTTCTAATTCCGAACGAACTTCTTTATGTCCACCATTTAAAAACTTAATAATTTCATCTACAATTTCTTTATTTTGTTCTTCCGTAACTTCTTTCACACAAGGTGCTAAACATTGACCCATATGATAATATAAACAAACTTTATCGGGCATATTTGAGCACTTACGAAGCGGGTACATACGATCTAGCAGTTTTTTCGTTTCATGAGCTGATTGTGCATTCGGATAAGGACCAAAATACTTTCCCTTATCCTTTTTTACATTTCGCGTAATAAGTAATCGCGGTTGTTTCTCAGCTGTAATTTTAATAAAAGGATATGTTTTATCATCTTTTAATTGAATATTATATTTTGGGTCATGTTTTTTTATTAAGTTTAACTCCAAAATGAGCGCCTCTAGATTTGAGGAGGTTACAATATATTCAAAATCTACAATTTCCCCTACTAGCCGAAGTGTTTTTCCATCATGCGAACCAGTAAAGTACGAGCGCACACGATTTTTAAGCACTTTTGCCTTTCCGACATATATAACCGTTCCTTGCTTATCTTTCATTAAATAACAACCAGGTTGATCTGGTAAAATAGCCAACTTCTCTTTTAAATGTTCGTGCACTCGTTACCCTCCATTTCTACATGCTTAGCATTTTTATTTTCACATGAAAACATACTATGCCAAAACACCCAACATACGTTCTTTCATTGTAACGGAAAGGTGTAAAAAAGGAAAATAAAAAAGGCTACCAAATGGTAGCCTTTTTATTTTAGAAGTGTTTAGAAACTAATTCTACTAACGCTTCTTTCGGTTTGTAACCTAACGCTTGATCAACTACTTTACCGTCTTTTAATACGAAAAGAGCTGGAATGCTCATTACTTCGAATTGACGAGCAGTTTCTTGATTTTCATCCACGTCTACTTTTACTACTTTTACTTTTTCGCCTAGTTCTGCATCAATTTCCTCTAATACAGGAGCGATCATTTTACAAGGTCCACACCAAGGTGCCCAGAAATCTAATAATACAACACCTTCGCTAGTTTCTGCTGCGAAGCTTTGGTCATTTGCGTTTACAATTGCCATTTTATTTCCTCCTTCAAGTATATTCTACCAAGAGTATATCATTAACTTATATACGTGGCGAATAATATGTATCGTTATGTATTGTAACAAAAAAGTGTTCCTTTATACTATATAAAAATACGGATTAAATACTAAAAAGATGAGAGACAGGGGATCTCTCACCTTTTTCTATATATAGGGGTACTTCACTTGGAACTCAAGGGTACTCAAATCATGAATGTACTTTTAACTTTTTAAACTCTTCTGTTAAAAGAGGTACCACTTCAAATAGATCGCCAACAATACCGTAGTCAGCTACTTTGAAGATACTTGCTTCTGGGTCTTTATTAATCGCAACGATTATTTTTGAGTTAGACATACCAGCTAAATGCTGAATCGCTCCAGAAATACCGCATGCAATGTATAGGTCTGGCGTAACAACTTTACCAGTTTGACCAATTTGTAATGAGTAATCGCAATACTCAGCGTCACAAGCACCACGAGATGCTCCAACAGCGCCGCCTAATACATCAGCTAACTCTTTTAATGGCTTGAACCCTTCTTCACTCTTCACACCGCGTCCGCCAGCGATAATCACTTTTGCTTCAGAAAGATCAACGCCTTCTGCCGTCTTACGGACGACATCTTGAATGATTGTACGTAAGTCTTTCACATCTACTGTAATAGAAGACACGTCACCACTGCGAGACTCATCTTTTTCAAGCGTTGCGATGTTATTTGGACGCACTGTCGCAAATAAGATGCCGTCTGTTACAATCTTCTTCTCAAACGCTTTACCAGAGTAAATTGGACGAGTAAAGATAACATTTCCACCTTCAACTTCTAAAGCAGTTACGTCAGAAACTAGACCAGCTTCAAGCTTCGCTGCTAATTTTGGTGATAAATCTTTCCCAAGTGCTGTATGTCCAAATACAATTCCTTCTGGATTTTCTTCAGCATATACAGCTAAAAATGCTTGTGCATAGCCATCAGATGTATATGATTTTAATTTATCATTTTCAACTGTCACAACGCGATCTGCACCGTAATGAATCAATTCATTTGCAAAAGAAGCAACGCTATCTCCAACTAGAAGACCTACTACTTCACCGCCTTCTGCAATTGTTTTTGCTGCTGCTACCGCTTCAAACGAAACGTTACGTAGCGATCCATCACGAACTTCACCCATTACTAATACTTTACGAGCCATAGATTTTCCCTCCTGCATATATAATTTCGTATTTTATTAGATTACTTTCGCTTCTGTATGGAGCAACGATACAAGTTCTTTTACTTGATCTTGCAGCTCGCCTTGTAACACTTTTCCTGCATCTTTCTTAGGAGGCAAATAGATTTCAATTGTTTTTGTCTTTGCTTCCACATCATCTTCTTCTAAATCTAAATCATCTAATTCTAATTCTTCTAGTGGCTTTTTCTTCGCTTTCATAATACCTGGAAGCGATGGATAACGAGGTTCATTTAAACCTTGCTGTGCTGTTACTAAAACTGGTAATGAAGTTTCAATCACTTCTGTATCACCTTCAACATCGCGCTCAATCTTCACGTTTGTACCGTCAATTTCAAGTTTTGTAATTGTCGTTACGTACGGAATATTTAACGCTTCAGCTACACGCGGACCAACTTGTCCAGATGCACCATCAATTGCAACGTTTCCGCCTAAAATTAAATCTGCATCTTTATCTTTTAAATATTCAGCAAGCACTTTTGCTGTCGTGAACTGGTCACCATTTTCTACATCATCTTCAATATTAATTAATACCGCTTTATCGCAGCCCATCGCTAACGCCGTACGAAGTTCTTTCTCACTATCTTCGCCACCAACTGTTACGACAGTAACTTCTCCACCTTGTGCGTCTCTTACTTGAATTGCTTCTTCAATTGCATATTCATCGTAAGGGTTGATGATGAATTCCGCTTCGCCATCGTAAATTGCACCGTTTTTAATTACGATTTTTTCTTCTGTATCAAATGTTCGTTTCATGAGTACGTAGATGTTCATTCCATTTACCCCCTTGTTTTTCAGAAAGATTCTATCAATTTTAATTTTCTGTTAATTTATATTAAAAAAATAATTGAACTACCTGCCGCTAAATGAAGGCTTACGTTTTTCTAAAAACGCCGCTACACCTTCTCTTCCATCTTCACTCGTAAATACTTCACCAAAGATTTGAGCTTCGCGTTGTACACCTTCATAATAATGAGACGATTTCGTCGTTTGCAATAACTCTAGTACAGCACGAGTCGTCGCTGGGCTTTTTCCAGCAATCTGTTTTGCAACTTTAAGCGTATCATCTAAAAATGTTTCTTCAGCAAAAACTCCGTTAACTAGTCCCCATTTTAATGCTTCTGCACCAGTAATCGGTGTACTTGTTAACATCATTTCACAAGCTTTCGCTTTCCCAACATAACGTGGTAATCGCTGTGTACCTGCAAATCCAGGAATTAATCCAAGTGTTAATTCAGGTAAACCAAGTTTTGCACTTTCAGTTGCAAAGCGCATGTGGCAAGACATAGCAAACTCAAGGCCGCCGCCAAGTGCCGCTCCATGAATTGCCGCGATAACTGGTTTTGAACATTTTTCAACGCGCTCAAACGTAACTTGTCCAAGCTGCGCTAATTCAGTCGCTTGCTTCGCTTCAGTAACAGATGTAAATTCTTTAATATCTGCTCCCGCCGAGAAGAAGCGCCCTTCACCGTGAATAACAACAACACGAATGTTATCATCCTTCTCCACTTGATCAATTAATTCAGTAACGTCATGCATAACTTGTGAAGACATCGCGTTAGCTGGCGCATGATTTAACGTAGCCACCGCGATATGATCTTCAACTCTTACAGATAGGAATTTCAACATGATCCCTCCCATTATTGACGATAACCACAAGCTGCAATAAGTAGCCCATGTACCGTTTTTGAAAGTGCGACCAGATCATACTTATGATCGCTCATTACCCAATTGGTCACAACTTCATCTACTGTTCCAAAGATCATTTGTCTTGCCACGCGAACATTTAAATCCGCTTGGAATTCACCTTGCTTTATACCAGTCTCTAAAATCTCATCAATAACTTGTAAGTAGCCTTTTAATACTTCATTTATTTTCAGGCGTAAGTCTTGATTGGACTGTCTTAGCTCTAATTGCGTAACGATAGCAAGAGGATCATTTTGCGACAACAGCAAGAAGTGCGTTTCTACCAACATGAATAACTTCGATACAGCGCTTTCAATTCCTGCTGTTTTTTGACGAATTGTTTCGACAAATTCTCCCATCTTCTCTTGGAATAAGGATATTAATATATCTTCTTTATTTTTAAAATATAAATAAATCGTGCCATCAGCTACCCCAGCTTGCTTTGCTATTTTAGAAACTTGCGCTTGGTGGTACCCATTCTCCGCAATCACAATGACTGCCGCATCAATAATTTGATTGTATTTCGGTCTATTTTTCTTCACTTTACTGTCCCCTTCAAGAAGATGACTGAATGAATAGTCATTCATATTCTTATAATACTGACTATTTAGAAAAGTGTCAATCCCATTTTTTCAAAAAGAAAGGGCCTTAGCCCGTTTGCTCATCCTCATTCTTTCTTTTCTCTTCCTCAATTAGGACACGGCGCAAAATTTTCCCAACTGTCGTTTTCGGCAGTTCATCTCTAAACTCATATACTTTCGGAACTTTATAGGCCGCTAAATATTTACGAGCAAACTGATTTAATTCTTCCTCAGAACACTCTGTACCTTCTTTTAACACAACAAACGCTTTAACTGTCTCTCCCCTATACGGATCGGGAACTCCAATTGTCACTACTTCTTGCACTTTTTCATGCTCATATAATACTTCTTCTACTTCACGAGGATACACATTAAATCCACTCGCAACAATCATATCTTTCTTACGATCTTTCACATAGAAAAAGCCATCTTCATCCATGTAGCCAACGTCCCCTGTATGGAGCCACCCATCTTGCAGTACAGCTGCTGTTTCTTCTGGCTTATTCCAATATCCTTTCATAATTTGAGGGCCTTTTACTACAATTTCACCGATTTCTCCCGGTGGTAATGCCTCACCAGTTTCAAGCGACATAATCATTGCTTCTGTATCTGGCCACGGAACTCCAATGCTACCTGGCACTCGCTTTTCCCATAAAAAATTACTATGTGTAACTGGAGATGATTCTGTTAAACCATATCCCTCTACGAGTTTACCCCCTGTAACTGTTTCGAACTTTTCCTGTACTTCTACTGGCAGTGGTGCTGATCCACTAATACAAGCACGAATAGACGAAATATCGTATTCTTTTAAAAGCGGGCTATTTAAAAGAGCGATATAAATAGTTGGTGCCCCTGGGAACAATGTCACTTTATGCTTCTTAATCGCTTCAAAAACCATTTTCATATCAAATTTTGGAATAAGAACCATTTTGTATCCTTGCATAATACTTAAATTCATGACAGCCGTCATGCCATACACGTGGAAAAATGGAAGAACCCCAAGAACGACTTCTTCTCCTTCTTTGCAATTATATAACCATTGAACTCCCATCAAAGTGTTAGAAACGAGGTTTTTATGCGTTAACATAACGCCTTTCGGAAATCCAGTTGTTCCTCCTGTGTACTGTAAAAGAGCTAAATCATTTTCAGGATCACAAGGCACCTCAACATCCGTATTCACTTCTTTTTCTACTGAGTTCCAAAGGTGAATCGTTTCACTCTCTGATACTTTCACAACTAAATTTGACTGTTTTTTCTGCACAAATGGATACAATAGATTTTTAGGGAAGGGCAAAAAGTCCGCAATACGAGTTACGATAATATGCTCAATTTTTGTAGCAGATTGAACATTCGTTACTCTTGGGAACACTAAATCGAGGCAAAGAATGACTTTTGCTCCCGAGTCATGAAGTTGATATTCTAATTCTCTTTCTGTATATAATGGATTTGTTTGGACTACGATACCTCCCGCAAGTAATGTACCGTAATAACCGATTACAGCTTGCGGACAATTCGGCAACATAATGGCAACTCGATCACCCTTTTCCACACCGAGCTTTTGAAGATAATTTGCAAATCTCTTCACCTTATCATGAAAGTCTGAAAATGTAATATCCTTCCCTAAAAAGTGAAGCGCTTTCTTTTCTGGGTAGCGAGAAGCCATCTGTTCTACATATTTATGAAGCGGCTGAATATCATAAGAAATTGTACTTGGAATTTCCTCTGGATAATTTTTCAACCATGGTTTTTCCACCTTCATTCCCCCTTCAAATACATAAAAATAAATGAATGTTCATTCATGAGGTTGTTTTCATTATATTATAGTCACCATAACGTTACAATCATAATATTCTGACTTTTATATAACTATGCTTCACTCCATTAACTTCTTATTATATGTACAAACTCTCCTAATCTATAAAAAAATAAGAGAGTTATTATTTAGCTTAATCTTATTATCGTTAACACAGCTCCTGGTGTAGTTGTTGATAATGTTGCAACAGCTAACAAACCAAATAGTTGCAAACTAATAGCATCTCCTGCTGCAAGAGTTGTAATAATTGTTGCGCTAAATGATGTAGTTGCTAACGCAGGAGAATTGATCGTTCCAGCAAGTGGTGCTCCATTAATTGTAATACGAGAACTGACTAATAATGAAGCCGTTATATTAATCGTATATGAAATATAATAATTCCCAGCATTTGCAACCGTAAATACTGTATTTCCCCCGGAAACCGTAATACCAGGACCGATATTTTGATTATTCGGAAGCGGGACATTCGTTCCACCTAGAAGTACCGATATCGCTGTTCCTGACGTATTATTTGCAAATGCATACGTCGCCGTGATACTTGTACCTGTTACTCCCGTCGGACCCGTTGACCCTGTTATTCCCGTCGCTCCCGTTGGACCTGTTGATCCTGTTATTCCTGTCGCTCCCGTTGGACCCGTTGATCCTGTTACTCCTGTCGCTCCCGTTGGACCCGTTGATCCTGTTATTCCCGTCGCTCCCGTTGGACCCGTTGATCCTGTTACTCCTGTCGCTCCCGTTGATCCTGTTACTCCCGTCGCTCCCGTTGGACCCGTTGATCCTGTTGGGCCTGTCGCTCCCGTTAATCCTGTTGCCCCCGTCGGACCCGTTGGACCAACTTTAGGCACTGTCCCATCGCAACTAAAACAGCATGAATCAACATGTACACCATTTTGATTATTACAACTACAATATCCATTTGTATTATTGAGCCATGAAGACATGTTGATCACTTCCTTTACATTCGATCTTTTAAGTACAATCAACGAGTTAGAAAACAACTATCTAAATAACAAAGACATACTTTGCCTAGTGGGGATAAACGCAGATTTATTCCATACATTCTAGTAATTATTACATGCGATTTGCTCTCCTTTTGCTTGTACTTTCGCCTTCTTGCTCAAACGAAATTCTTTTTCTCCATTCTGCATATACATATAAATTTCAATCCAATTGGTATATTCATTGGTGGATTACTTGCAGTTGGAATTTTACTTTTCTTTTCATGAAAATTAGAGTTTAGCTCAACACCCCTTACTTTAATAGGAATCGGTATTTCAACTCCCGGCTCAGCGATTATTCACCCCTTTATTGTTAACACAGATTTGAACGTTGCTGTACTTGGATCAACTTATTTCCTATGGTTAATAAGGAAGAGTGGAAAGAAGATTAATTAAAAAAAGAGGCTTCTTATGTGAGAAGCCTCTTTTTTCATTCATTCTCATAAGCCCAAAGGAAACTATCTTTTTTTCACGAATTTAACCTATGAACATAACTAGGGGGGATAAATATGTATCAAACTATTGAAGGTTTCTTGCAATCATGGACATACGAGGCTGAGTCTACTCAAAAGATGCTCGATGCATTAACCGATGAGTCTTTATCACAAGAAATTGCACCTGGGCACTGGACGTTAGGCAGAGTCTCTTGGCATATCGTGACGGCAATACCAGTTATACTATCTGGTACGGGACTTAAATTTGAAGGAGAAACGAAAGATTATCCTGTTCCAACTTCAGCAAAAACAATTGCAGATGGATATCGTAAAGTGAATACAGCTTTTGTTGAAGCACTTCAAAGTAAATGGGCTGATAAAGATTTAGCAACTATTAATGACTTCTTTGGTCGTCCTATGCCAAATTCTATATTTTTAATGACACTTATTAATCATCAAAATCACCACCGCGGACAAATGACGGTATTAATGAGGCAAGCTGGCTTAACAGTCCCTGGCGTATATGGCCCTGCAAAAGAAGAATGGGCTGCCGCTGGAATGGAAGCTCCTAAAATGTAACAGCAGAAAAAGACAAGGTGTTTACACATCTTGTCTTTTTCTGTAACTTGTTTCATGTGAAACTATTTTACGTATTCTTATCATACAGTTATATCTTCCTTCTCTATATTTTTAATTCCGTAATATGCAATGGCAACTCCAATTGCTGCCAATGCTAGTTGAAGGGGAAGAAAAGTTGCTGTAGAAAACTCTGGGTTGCTATTCATTGCAATTGAGACAACGATAAGAGATGAAACAATTGTAGTTGGCACTGAACGTTTACGCATTCCGAAATATAGAGGGATTAAACTCATTCCCGCAGTTGCAATGGCTAAAGGAACCAGTTTTATTCCTTCTTGCACCAATTGATCTACTGTGAATGAATTAGGAAGAATTGAAAAATAGCTATCTATCCCAAAGAAAATTCCTACTACTAAAATGTTAGATACAATAACTGTTATAAATGTTACTATCGCTGTAATAGCCAACTTACTAGCCATCATTTTCTTTCGGTTAATAGGATAAGAAAACATAAGTAGTATTGTTTTATTTTTATATTCGCCAATTATTAACCTTGCGATTAATACACTACCAAAAATAATAAATGTTGCTCTTACTATTGTGCTAGCCATTAACAATATCGTCTCTGGATTCCTTATTTCTGCATCACCTTCTACTTGAGCGATGATGCTCACAAAGATCATTACTGCCAGTATAACAATATTCGCAATAATTGCCCTCTTCACGTACCAACCAAGCTTAAACTTTTTCAATTCTAGCTTCATTAAATGTAGCATGATAGTCCTCCTTCCTCCTAAGATTTAATCAATATAAATGACTCCTGTTTCACTTAAAATCTTCGCTTCATTTTTCGCATCACCAATTGTTCCTACTTTTATTTTTTCTGTACTTTTATCTTTCTTAAGTCCTTTTAAATCTACTATTACGTCAGCCGAATTACTTTTAGCCATAAGCTTCAATGATGCCGGGACACCTTTATACCGTACGCCAATATCCCCTGATTTTGTTTCTATAAATAATGATTTTCCTTCTATCATATCTTTCAGCAATACTTCCCCAGATGTTGAAGTGATGTTCATATTTGAGTTACTTACATTTGTTATATAGTTATCACCAGTCGTAGACTTTATATTTAATTCTTGTACTGAACTATCTTTTACAACTAACTCTCCACTTTGCGATATGAATTCACCTTTCTCGGCTGATAATCCTACAATCATTCCATCCCCAGATTTGCCTTTTGTCACGATGCTTTTTACTACTATATCGTTTATTTTCACATCACCCGATTTATTATTTACTACAATTTTACCTATCTCTTTCTTCGGAATAGCTATACATATACTATTTTTCTTTCTAAACGTAAAACCATTAAAAAATTTGGCTGCCTTTTGTTTTTGCTTAATCACAATTTTATTTTCGTCATTTTCTATTTTGACGGGATCTATCTCTTTATCTACTTGTTCACCTTGAGCGGAAATTACTATTTTATTAGCATCTGTACTTTTAAATTCAATATCCCAGTTTTCATTGTCTACTTCTATTTCTTTTATATTATTTATCTCAAAAGACTTTTCTTTCTTAAAATCTTTCCCCTGAAATACCTTAATACCAAAAACTACACTAGCAATTGTAATGAATACTATTGCAATTACTATCATTTTTTTCATTATTCATACCCCAGTTCGTTTTTGTTTTAAGCTTACTTCACGCCACATCGATCTTGTCGATTTTACGAAATGATAGATAACTAATGAAAATTCCTAATAAACAGAGCACGATTGGGATAGCTATAAAATCAAACATACTTACTTGACCGTTTCCAGCACCAACGTTACCACTAATCAGCATACCAATTATTACTGCCGAAGTAATCGTTGTCGGTGTCGATTTCTTTCTCATTCCAAAAAATAAAGGAATTAAACTTATACCAGATATCATAAATGCACTTATAATAGTACCTGGAACGATAGCTATTATTTCGCCTATCGTAGCAGGTGTTTCAATCAGTCCCATCATTGGACTCACAAAATATACGAGCAAGCTAATAATGAAAGTCGCGATAATCGTGCTCACAAAACAAAAACAGAAAACAATTGTTAGTTTCGCACTCATTAGCATTTTCCTTTGCAGTGGATACATAAATGATAGTTGTATCGTTTTGTTCTTATACTCATCAATTACTAAACGTGATAAAATGACCGAACTAAAAATAATGAATGTTACCCTAATAAAAATATTTACTAAAGCCATGTTCTGTGTGAAGTCAGAGAAGAGCACGTCTTCCTCGGCTTTCATTCCCACTGCCATAAGGCTTACTACAGCGAAAATTGCTATAATACAAATTGCTACACTTTTAAAGTAACTAGATAATTGATGTTTCTTCCATTCGAGCTTCATTAATCTAAGCATACAAAACCACTCCTCCATTCTTTATATAACTGTCTTTATGCTGCTAACATTCTAATTCCAGCAGTAACTACGCTTAACATTCCTATCATTAGTAGAATTAACAACCATTTCCGCTCTGGTTTCCTATAATATAAAATCCCGCTTATGAACATTACGACCAATCCACTTACTAGATTCACTAACAATCCATTAAGCATGAATGCCCTCTCCATCCATTACATTTAAGAAATATTCCTCTAAGGAACTATGTTTCTTATTCATACTTTCAATTTCCACATCGTTCATAATAAGCGCTTTTGAAATGGCTTGCTGAGACACTTCTGTATCATACACACGAATCATATTTCCACTCATTATTTTATAATTTTTTATGCCAAGTTTATCTTCTAAAATATAAGCTGCACGCTTCACATCAGGAACAGTGATTTCAATGTACTCTGTTTGTTTTCCGTTAATACTCTTCATTGAAACTTCTTTTATTAGTTTTCCATTTTGAATTACACCAATTGTATCCGCCATTAGCTCCATCTCACCTAAAATATGACTAGAGACTAATAATGTAATGCCATATTCTTTGCAGAGCATTTTAAATAAGTCTCTTAATTCTTTAATACCAATTGGATCTAAACCGTTAATTGGTTCATCTAAAATGAGTAATTCTGGCTTTGTTACGATTGCCCTTGCAATACCGAGTCGTTGTTTCATTCCTAATGAAAAATCTTTTACTTTTTTATTATCTATACCTTGCAGCTTCACTAAATGTAAAGCATGGTCAATTTCATTTTTATCGTAATAGCCCATATATTCACAATGTAATTCTAAGTTTTCTTTCGCCGTTAATTTATCATAAAAGATTGGGTATTCAATAATTGTCCCCATTCTTTTTAATACTTCATAAGATGTATCTGTTAATTTCTCACCGAAAATTTCAATCTCACCACTTGTCGGTTTTATTAAATTTGTAATCATTTTCATAATCGTTGTTTTACCAGCACCATTCGGTCCTAAGAAACCGTATATTTCTCCTTTTTTCACATGCATGTTAACGCTAGAAATAACTTCTTTTCCTTTAAACACTTTCGTTAACTGATTCGTTTTTAATATATAGGTCATATCACTTTCCCCTTTCGCACTACTTTATATTTCTATAATAGACAACGGAAATCTCTTTTTTCTTACCCGTTTCTTACAAATTCCTTACGCTGCAAAAAAGCTTGTAGAATCTACTTCTCTACAAGCTAAAACTGCATCTTTTTTAATGCAACTGTAAAAATTGTTTTTTCATACGGCTTACTAGAAAGATGAATTTTTCCATCCATCGCTTCCACAAGCCTTTTCGTAATCGTTAACCCTAAACCGCTCCCTTGGTACAATCTATTTCTTGAATCTTCAAGTGTGTACATACGCTCAAACACTTTATCAATATGCGATTCATCAATTCCTTTTCCTGTATCCCATACGTCTATATACACATTCGTTTCATCATCTCTTAACGTCATACCAAGTGTCTTTCCATCGTCTCCATATGTAATCGCATTTGATATAAAATTGTTCAATACCCTACCTAATACTTCTACATTTCCAAGTGCATATATATTTCTTTCTGGTATATCAATATGAACATGAAAACCTTTCGACGTCACTAAATCATAAAAAGATAAAATCTTCTCACGACAAACTTCATTCATATTCACTTTTGTCATCTCGATTGCTTTGTCACCAGATTCTAATTTTGCTAAATCAAAAAACTTATGAATTAGTTCCATCACTTCTAGTGTTTTCGTATGCACTTTCTCAAGTAATATTTGTTGTTCTTCTTCATTTATCGTTTTATCCTTATTTAACATTTCTGTATATCCAAGAATAACTGTTAGTGGCGTCTTCAAATCATGTGAAATATTTGAAAGCATTTTTCTCATCGAAATTTCTACTTTCGCATGATCTGCATTCGTTTTCTGTTTTGCATCTAACAATTGATTAATTGCCACTAACAATTTTTGCAATTCTAGATCATCTGTCATAACAAGTAACTTCTCACCTGTTTTTTCATTAACAATACTTTCTAACTTTTCATATGTGTATCGCAAATTTTTGCTACTATTTTTCCTCATTTTATATTGTATATAAATGACACATAACAATATAAAAATAATACCTATTAACAAATTGACCATATTACATCACTTCCAACTTATAGCCGATGCCCCATAACGTTTTAATGTATTCTGGATTAGATGGATCACTTTCGATTTTCTCACGCAATCTTCTCATATGAACATTAATAACGTTATCGTCACCGTAATACTCTTCGTTCCAAATTAGCGTATATATTTGTGCTTTTGTAAATACACGATTTTGATTCTTTACAAACAGTTTTAAAATCTCAAATTCTTTTAAAGTAAGTTTGAGAGGCTTCCTGTTTTTTTCCACAGTAAAATTAATTGGATCAATCGTTAAATCACCAATTTGAATCGTCTTTTCTGTTGTTTCTGTAGCCGAATATTTCGTAGACCTGCGAATACCTGCTTTTACACGCGCGGCTAATTCAATCATAGAAAATGGCTTACAAATGTAATCATCTGCTCCAAGCCCTAATCCGACAGCTTTATCAACATCTGTATCTTTTGCCGACATCATTAAAATCGGAACAGCACTTTTTTCTCGAATGATTCGCACAACCTCTAAGCCATCTAACTTTGGCATCATAATGTCTAGGATAATCAAATCAAATGAACCTTTTAAATATGTGTTCACGCCCTCTTCTCCATCAGACGCGATTGTAACTTGAAAGCCCTCTTTTATTAAATACTTTTCCACCATCTCTTGAATTGAGAGATCATCTTCAACTAATAATATATGATGTGACATATGTCTATCCCCTTTTTACAAACGTTAACAATTCAATTGTATCGTAACTACTACAGACTTGAAACAAATATATGAATTTTCAAACCAACTTCCCTTCCTTCCTTAACAATGATATGATGAAATTCACTACGATTGTTCATAATTAACTTTATATAAAGGAGACTTATCATGTCAGAAAACAAAAAAGTAAGCTTAGCTGATTTAATGCGCGAACAACTTGCAAAGAAAAAGCAAGGTAACGGTAATGGTCAAAATGCCAAAAACCAAAGCCAAGAAACAAAAAAGTTACAAAACCAACAAACGAAAAAGACAAACAACCAACGTAGACGTACAGGTGTATAAATGAACGGACAAAAACGTTCTAATATCGCACCCGGCCTTGAAGTTGATATTGTATTAAAACAAGATCAACGAACTGGCAAATTAACACGTGGCATTGTAAAAGATATTTTAACGAACTCCCCTTCTCATCCGCATGGCATTAAAGTGCGATTGCAGGACGGGCAAGTCGGTAGAGTACAAAATATCGTTCAATAAGAAAAGGAGCTCAAGTAAACTCGAGCTCCTTTTTCTTTATTATCCTTTAATTTTCTCGATGAAAACTACTTTTAAATAGTCTCCTTCTTTAAATTGATCGATTGTACGGAAATCTTCTGGTAAAGAATGTTCTTCTAATATTTTATATTTACCATTCATTTCTTTAAAGGCTGTATCGATAAAGCCTTTAAACTTTTTCATATCGAATGCGCTACAATTTGTTGAAGCAACGATAATCCCGTTATTTTCTGTAATGGCAATTGTTTCTTTTAATAAGTTTTTATAATCTTTCGCTGCACTAAATGTATATTTTTTTGAACGCGCAAAGCTTGGAGGGTCAAGTACGACCATATCAAATTTCATTTTTTTCTTCGCTGCATATTTGAAGTAAAGAAATACATCTTCTACAATGATATCTTGCGCTTCATAATCAACTTCATTTACACTAAACTGCTCAATCGTTTTACTTAAACTACGATTTGCAAGGTCGACACTCGTCGTTTTGCTTGCTCCGCCAAGCGCTGCAAATACAGAGAAGGCACCTGTATAAGAGAACATATTTAACACTGTTCTTCCCTTCGCATATTTATCACGAATTTGTTTTCGCACGTTACGCTGATCTAAAAATACACCAACCATCGCTCCGTCATTTAAATAAACAGCGAAATTCACACCATTCTCTTTTACGATAAGCGGGAACTCACCGCGCTCTCCTGCTACGAAATCATCGCCTTCAATGTATTTCCCTTTCGTATCAAAACGCTTCTTCTCATAAATGCCTTTAAAGTTTGCTACTTTTTGAAGAGCTGCTATAATCTCATCTCTGAAAGTATAAATCCCTTCGCTATACCAACTTACTACATAATAGCCGTCATAATAATCGATGATTAAGCCTCCAAGCCCATCACCTTCACCGTTTAGAGCGCGGAATGCTGTCGTATCACTTGATTTATAAAATTGCTTTCGTTTATGTAAGGCAGATTTAATTTTACTTTCAAAGAAAGATTGATTAATTTGTTCACTCTCTTTTCTCGTTAAAATCCAGCCGTATCCTTTATTTTGTTTTCCATAATAACCTTTTCCGACAAAATGGTTCTTCTCATCTACCACTTTAATGATTGTTCCTTCTTCCTGAACATCATTTAAATTTTGAATCGCATCTTTTAAAATAAGCGGATATCCACTTTTAATTTCTTTTATAAATTTCGGTTTTATTTTTACAGTTACTTCTGATCGCATATAAAAACTTCCTTTCCATTTGCATGCTTTCTCTATAGGAAGCACTTAAAAAACGAGACTGAAAAACAGCCTCGTTTCACTATACCATATTATTGCTTTGCTAGTACAACTAGCTCATCCCCTGGCATAACAGCTATATATTTATACAATGTTGAAAAAGTAAGACTACCATCTCTATGGCGAATAAATAATATTAAATCCTCTGAATCGATTTCTTCTTTATTAATCTTTTGTTCTTCTGCAACTTGTATCGTTTTAAACGTATAACCATCTTCAATTTTTCTATTTAATTCTTCATAAATTTCATTTTGACCAAACAGTAAATGAGCTTTTTTCGAAAGGGAAATGCGTTCTTGTTCAATCTTTTCTACATCATGGATTGGAAGTAAAAATGTATTATGATGTCCAAACTGTGGTACGTATGTATTTGCGACTAATACATTATAAGAATCCGTATCTGTAACTGCAATTAAGTATTCATACTGATTCATATCAACTTCAAATTGTAACTGTTCAGAGAGTACTTGACCATTATATGTATTAAGCCCTTTCACCTTTGCACATTGCAAATGCTCTTCTGATACATCTACAATTAAGCTCGGAATACCCATCTCTTTACAGTGCAATGCAAAAGCAGATGAGAATGTACTCGCACCTGAAATTAAAATTCCCGGTGGCTCCGTATTCGCCAATCCCAATCTTTTCGCTAAAAATCCAATTGAAAATCCATGAGCACAAACAGTCGTAATAACGAGTGCAAATGTAAGTGCCGTTAATATAGAAGCATCTTTATAACCTTCTTGTAATAACTCCGTCGCAAAGTAACTTGAAACCGTTAATGCAACAATACCTCGCGGCGCAATCCAGCCAACTAGCGCCCGTTCTGCTTTTGTTAACTCTGTGCCGATTGTCGATATCCAAATCGATAAAGGGCGTACAACAAATAGCATCATAAGTACGAAGCTTATAATAGGCCAGCTGAAAATCTCCATAATCGTTGTTCTTGGAAGGGATGCTGTTAATATGATAAAAACAGTCGACGTTAGTAGCACAGAAATATTTTCGTTAAAATGACGAATATCACCGATAGAAGAAATATATTTTTTCATCCGCGCAAGCGTAATCCCCATTACTGTCACAGCTAGCATACCTGTTTCATGCATCACTTCATCCGCAATGCCAAAACATAACAGTACCGTAACTAGCAAAATTGGGGCTTTTAAATATTCTGGTACTTTTCCCTTTAAAATCATATAGCTCATAAAAATACTAAATACATAACCGAGTACCATTGCAAATAATGAACCTGCAAAGAAGTACAGCAACGTATGTAATTGTACATTTTCTTTCGTTAAGAAATTTACAATTTGAAAGGCGAATACAGCAAGCAAAGCGCCAAATGGATCAACGATAATCCCTTCCCATTTTAAAATTGCAGCTGTTCTTGGTTTTAATCGCGCTTGGCGTAACAACGGAATAATTACCGTTGGACCTGTCACAATAAAAAGTCCTCCAATAATAAATGCAATCGCCCAATCTAATCCAGCGACGTAATGAGCTGCAAGTGAGCCAGCAATCCACGCGATAAACGCACCAAACGTAACGATACGAAATACTGGTTTTGATAGCCCCCTCAGTTCACGTATATCTAAACTTAAACTACCCTCAAACAATATAATCGCAACAGAGAGTGATACGAGTGGACTAAAAACATCCCCAAGCACCTCTTTTGGATTAATAATACCGAAAACCGGACCAATTAATAATCCAGCAACTGCCATAACAACAATCGCAGGAAGCTGGAAGCGCCATGCAGTCCATTGTGAAGCAATACCTAATGTAATAATAATAACGATACTAAGTAAAAGTGATTCAACCATAATGCCCTCCTTGTTCATAGTATTGCGACAGCAAAGTATAAACCATACTTTACTTCTATATATTTTCGATTGATTCTATTTACATAATATATAACTAAGTTAAATATATAGTCAACAGGAGGATATTATACTACATAAAGTGAAACTTTAATCAGCCCGCCCTCCACCTAACTTCTTCGCTTTCGCTAAATTTTGAGGTGGGGGTCTTACTGCCCAACAAATAGCGGGATTAAAAATATTATCATAATTTAAGATTACCATTGACAATGATAATGATTTTCATTATCATTTAATGTATATGAATTCTCGAAAATAAAGGCTACAACTTATAGGAGGAATAAACATGATTATTGTTACAAATACAGCTAAAATTACAAAGGGAAATGGACATAAATTAATTGATCGTTTTAATAAAGTAGGTCAAGTCGAAACAATGCCAGGATTTTTAGGATTAGAAGTTCTTCTAACGCAAAATACAGTTGATTATGACGAGGTAACAATTAGCACGCGCTGGAATGCAAAAGAAGATTTCCAAGGTTGGACAAAGAGCCCAGTATTTAAAGCTGCTCACTCCCATCAAGGCGGAATGCCAGATTATATTCTTGATAATAAAATCTCTTACTATGATGTAAAAGTTGTACGTATGCCAATGGCTGCAGCACAGTAAAAACTGTTTTTTTAAAGTATAGAATATGAGAAGTGTTACCACTTCTCATATTCTATACTTTTTTATTTACTGTCTTTTTACTAGTTTCGCATGTACGACTAATCTTCCTGCTTCTGGATCAAGTGCATAGTCACATGTAGAAAGTGTTATAATTTCATCATTAGCCGTCAATTTCGTATCCGTTTTGTAAAGGGATTTATCTTGAATTTGCTTTAAGAATGCTGTATACGCTGCATCGCTTTCAAAATCCGTTTCAATGTAATAAAAGTCCGTCGTTGTCGTATATACTGAAAAAACTTCAACGTCGTATCCTTCAAATAATGTATCGTAATACAATTTACGATGGGACATGAAGAAATCTTCATCCAACATCTTTTTTAAACTTCCAAACATAGAACCGTCCTTCATACGATGACCATATAAAATAGTATTTCGGTTTTGAGATTTCACATCATTACGATAATCCATAAAAATACTTCCCGCTCTCATATCCTCGCCTTTATAATTACGAAATAAATAGTAATCATTATCCTTCGCTTGAACGATTGGATAATTGATTTGTGTATCATCCATCGTAATCCATCCCACTATTTCTGGATTAATTTTTTGGAGAGCTTGAAACTGTTTACGTACTTCCCCATCTTCTGATTTTTCTTCCATTGGACTTCTCTTATAAATATGTTGCGCTTCAGCCATTACTTTACGATTTTCATAATAATCCATGAAAATCCCACCCAATTCATACATTGAATAGAAAAAGATTCCTAAAAATACAATTGTAAGTATTCGTTGAAAAAAAGAATTCTTTTTCCGTTCTTTCTTACTATTCAAATTATCACCTCAAAACGGATTATGCCCAGCCTTTAAATTCCCATTGGTACCATGTATAACCCTGTATCTTCGTCTTGTTTTACAACGACATCTACACCATATATTGCTTTAACCATTTCTTCTGTTATTACCTCATTAGGATTACCTTTCGTAACAATTTCCCCATCTTTCATAACGATAATATGATCACTATAACGAATGGCTTGATTAATATCATGTAGTACCATCACAATCGTTAATCCATACACTTCATTTAACTCTTTCACTAACTCTAATATTTCTAGCTGATAATAAATATCTAAATATGTTGTCGGTTCATCTAAGAAAAGCATTGGTGTACTTTGAGCTAATGTCATCGCGATCCAAACTCGCTGTCTCTCTCCGCCCGATAAAGCATGAATTGGCTTTTCACGCTTACTTTGCAAATTTGTACATGTTAGTGCACGCTCAATTGCTTCTCTATCTTCATCAGTTTGCGAAGAAAAAACATTTTTATATGGCATACGCCCAAAGCTTATTAGTTTTTCCACTGTAATATCTGCTGGCGCCTCATTTTGTTGATGGACAACAGCTAACTTTCTAGCAAACTCTTTCGGTTTATACTCACTAATCGTTTTTCCATCAAGTATTACTTCCCCACTATTAGGAGCATGATTTCTAGACATAACACCAAGTAATGTTGATTTTCCGCAACCATTCGGACCAATGATTGTTGTAATTTTCCCAATCTCTATTTCACTACTAACAGACTTTAAACGATTTGTTACATTATCGTATGAAAAGGTTACATTTTTAATTTCCATGAACTTTATCACTCTTTCTAAGCAAGAATATTAAGAATGGTCCACCAATAACTGCCATAATCGTCGCCGCTGGAATTTCGTTAGGTGGTACAATTAACCTTCCAATCGTATCCGCCGTCAAAATTAATAACGCTCCTGCAAGAGCAGAAAATGGAATTAATACTTTATGATCTGAACCGACTAATTGCCTTGAAATGTGCGGAACGAGTAATCCTACAAAAGCAATAACACCTGCAATCGCTGTTGATACTGCAGCTAAGAGTACTGCAATAGCAGAAATAATAAGACGAACTCTCGTCACGTGCAAACCTAAGTTTTTCGCAGTCTTATCTTGTAGCGATAATAAATTACACCAAGCTCCTACAAACAGTGCAAGAACCAAACCAATTGTTCCATACGTAACCATTATTTCTACATCGCCCCACGTCTTCATCGTTATATTAGAAGTCGTCGTTTGCTTAATACTCTTAATGAAATATCCACAAATCGTAATGAAAGATTCATTTAATCCAGTAAACATCGCATTAATAGCTATACCAACTAAAATAATACGAAGTGGACTTAACCCTGACTTCCATGAAAAGGCATAAACGAGATAACACGCAAACGCACCACCTAAAAAGGCGAATACTGGTGTCCAGAAAAAGAATTGCGGGAATAACGTAATAATAACAAGTGTCATAAAACTTGCTCCTGAAGATATACCGATTACCCCAGCATCGGCAAGTGGATTTTTCATTACAGCTTGAAAAAGAACACCAGAAACAGCAAGAGCCGCCCCAGTGAACAGTGCAATAATAATGCGCGGGAAACGTAAATCTTTAATGACCTCAACATCTTCATTTGCCCCTGTAAATATCCCTTGTACAAGGTCAACGATACCAACCTCTAAACTCCCTTTCATCGCTGACAATGACGTCATAACAATAAGCAATACAGTAACAATGAAGAAACTCCAAGTTTTTTTATTCATTTCACTCTTCCTTTATATGAAAATGCATCACGGATACATCATTTTCTTCAATTCATCTAAAGCTTCGATTGCTGCTAAATTTCCTGTCGTTCCAAATAAACGCTCTTCTAAATCGTAAACACGATTATTTTTAACTGCAGCGAAGTGTTTCCAAATATCATTTGTTTTAAATTCTTTATCAAACATTTTTACAACTTCATCAGGCATACCATGAGCTGCTCGTAAAATAATATCCGGATCAGCTTTCTTTAAATACTCTGTATTAGAAGCTAAATATTCTACTTGTTCACCTTGTACAATATTTTTACCACCTAGTTGTTTCACTAAATCACCAATATAGGAATGCTCAGTTGCTACTAAATAGCTCCCCGGTACACCTAATAAAATAAGCACTGTCGGTTCTTTCTTTCCTTTTACTTCTTTTTGAATGCTAGCAACCTTTTTATCTAACTTCGTTACAACTGCTTCAGCCTGCTTTTCGCGTCCATATTGCTTACCTAAATTACTAATGGAATTTTGCATATTTTTTAAACTAGTTAAGTCCACAAAATTTGCTTTCATACCTACACCGTCAAACACTGGCTTTAATTCATATTCAAGTGTTGTCACGGATAATACTTCTGACGGCTTTAACGACTTTACTTTTTCCATATCAGGACTCATCGGATTCCCGACTTCAGGTAAACCTTTATATCGCTTCGGTAAGGTTTTAGAACTAGTTGGAACACCAACTAAATCTACTTCTAACACATCCATAATTTCAGTAACAGCGACTGTCGTTGCAACAATTCGCTCTTTACTTTCACTCTTTACTTGCTTCGCAGTTTCTTTTTTAGGTGATGAGCACCCAGCTATACTCACTAATAAAATGATAGCCATTAGTACACTTGCAATTTTCCTCACTCTCAATCACCACTCCTTTCCAAACAATATGAAACAAGTCTTGATGCACGCGAACATGCATCAAGACTCCAAAAATTACAATCTACCTGCTCTATATTTACGAACTAGTAAAGCAAGTGAACCTAGCAGTAACATCATGTATAAACCAAGTTGTGCTGTATCTGCAGTTTTTGAGTTTTTCTCTTTTTTCGAATCATTATTTGTAGCTTCGTTTTTCTTTTTACCATCTGCATTTCGGTTAAAATCAGGAGTTCCTACTGTTTTTACATTATCTACTTTTGGTGTAGTTACTGGGTTTTTCGGTTCATTCTTTGGCTCTTCTTTTACCGTTCCTACAGCGCCAATCTTCGTCGTATCAAATTGAATTTGTACGTCGTAGAAATGATGGTAATTCATTGAATCGATATCTACTTTTACTTTTGCATTTAATTTTGCAAATAAATCATTAGCTTCAAATTCTACGACTCTTGTATTGGCAGCCTTATCTTCACTTACTACTTTTGCATCTGCAAATCCACCATTATTTTCTGTTTGGAATTTCGTAATCCAGTCACTATTTTTCAGTGTCATTGCAACATACTTCTTGCCATCTTTCACTGTTAATCTTGCTGGACTTACAACATATTGATTCATCATTGAAATTTCTTCTGTCTTATCTTTTAACACTTTAAAAGCAATATCGTACTGACCATCTTTTAAATTTTTCGGATCAACTGTTGGGTTTTCATTTAGATTATTCGTTCCATCTTGGTTGTCGTTTCCGCCTTGGTTGTCGCTTCCGATTTGATTACCATTACCATCTTGGTTAGTATCTCCACCTTGGTTACCTAAAGCTTTAATACTTCCTTTATCGAATGCAAATTGAATATCATAGAAATGATGATAATTCATTGCATCGATATCTACCTTCACTTTTGCATTTAACTTTTTCGATAAATCATCTACTTCCACTTCTACTACTCTTGTATCTTTCTCTTTATTTGTACCTAATACTTGCGCATCGACGAACGCACCATTCTTTTCAAACTCAAACTTCGTAATCCATGAGCTATTTGTTAATGTGAAGGATACATATTTCTTTCCATCTTTCACTTTTAATACACCTGGATTCTTCGTATATGTGTTCATCATTGAAATTTCTTCTGTTTTATCTTTTAACACTTTAAAACCGATACTGTATTCACCGTCTTTAAGAGCGTTTGGATCAATTGCTGTGTTATCGTCTTGGTTGTTGTTTCCACCTTGGTTGTTATTTCCGCCTTGATTGTTGTTTCCACCTTGGTTGTCATTTTCGCCTTGGTTGTTGTTTCCACCTTGGTTGTCATTTTCGCCTTGGTTATCGTTTCCATCTTGGTCGTTACTTCCGCCTTGATTGTTGTTTCCACCTTGGTTGTCTAACGGTTGAATACTATCGTTATCAAATGCAAATTGAATATCATAGAAATGGTGATAATTCATTGAATCAATATCTACTTTCACTTTTGCATTTAGTTTCTTAGATAAATCAGCTACTTCCACTTCTACTACACGTGTATCAGCTTTCTTATCTTCACTTAATACACTTGCATCAACAAATGAATTATTCTTTTCAAATTCAAACTTTGTAATCCATGAGCTATTTGTTAATGTGAAGGATACATATTTCTTTCCATCTTTCACTTTTAATACACCTGGACTCTTCGTGTACGTATTCATCATTGAAATTTCTTCTGTTTTATCTTTCAATACTTTAAAACCAATATTGTATTCACCATCTTTAATGGTATCTCCGTCTGATTGTTTATCTCCGTCTGGTTGTTTACCTCCGTCTGGTTGTTTGTCTCCGTCTGGTTGTTTGTCTCCGTCTGGTTGTTTGTCTCCGTCTGGTTGTTTATCTCCGTCTGGTTGTTTGTCTCCGTCTGGTTGTTTACCTCCGTCTGGTTGTTTGTCTCCGTCTGGTTGTTTGTCTCCGTCTGGTTGTTTGTCTCCGTCTGGTTGTTTGTCTCCGTCTGGTTGTTTGTCTCCGTCTGGTTGTTTGTCTCCGTCTGGTTGTTTGTCTCCGTCTGGTTGTTTGTCTCCGTCTGGTTGTTTGTCTCCGTCTGGTTGTTTGTCTCCGTCTGGTTGTTTGTCTCCGTCTGGTTGTTTGTCTCCGTCTGGTTGTTTGTCTTCACTTTTAATAGCTTCCAATTTGTCTTGTTCAAATACAAGTTGTACGTCATGCGTTTGTTTATAATTTCTTGATGCCATCTCAATAAATACTTTTGTATTAAGTTTTTTCGATAAATCAGCTACTTCAAACTCTACTACTCTTGTATCTTTTTCTTTATCTTCACTCACTACTTTTGCATCAACAAATGCACCATCTTTTTCCGTTTGGAAATTTTTAATTAATGAGCTACTTTTTAACGTTACAACCGCTTTTTTCTTACCATTTTCTACTTTCAATACTCCTGGATTTTCCATGTAACTATTCATTTTAGATTCTTCATCTGTTTGATCTTTTAACACTTTGAAAGGAATGCTGTACGCACCATCTTCAATTGTGTTAGAATTTGGTTGTTGATCTGGGTCAGGCTTTTGGTCGGGCTTCTGACCTGGATCCGTAGTTTCATTTGGATCTGGCTTATTAGCTGGGTCCTCTTTTTCATCTGGTTTTTCTACATGAATTGGTGTAATGCTATTTTGATCAAATGCAATACGAACATCATATTCATGATGATAGTTCAGAAAATCAATATCTACTTTTACTTTCGCTTTTAATATCTTCTCTACATCTTCCACATCGAATTCTACTACTCTTGTATCTTTTTCTTTATCTTCACTAATTACATTTGTCTCAACAAGTTGACCTGCTTTGTCTGTTTCAAATTTCGTAATCCATGAACTATTTTTTAATGTAAAGGACACTTTCTTTTTCCCATCCTTCACTTTTAAAGTTCCTGGACTTACAGAGTATTCATTCATCATGGATACTTCATCCGATGCGTCTTTAAGAACTTTAAAACCGATTGAGTATTCACCGTCAGCTAATTGAGTAGCTGCTTGAACTGCAAGTGGTTGTAGTGTTGATACGAATGTAAATATCATTAAAAACATAGCAACAACAATCTTAAGATACCTGTTCAATGAAATAACGCTCCTTTTTATTTATTTATTAAACTTCACGTTACGAATTAAGAAAACACCTGAAATAAGAATTAACACCGCAAATAATCCGATACGTGCTTCATCGCCTGTTTTAGGATTATCTGTTTTTTCAGCTTTACCATTTTCATTTTTTGTATCTTTATTTGTCTCTTTGTTCGCTTCTTTTGTTGTTTCTTTATTCTCTACTTTTGCTTTCTCTTCTTTAACTTGTGTACCTGTTTTCGTTTGATCATTGTTTTTTGTTGTAGCAGCCGCGCCGTTATCTCCACCTACAGCTTTTACATTTGCATCAAAAGCAAAACGAATTGTATAGTGGTGGTCATAGTTTGCACTTGGTACGACAACATGAATTTTTACTCCTAATGGTTTTGATAAATCATCAATTTTAAATTCAACCGTTCTTTTATCAGCAGCCTCGTCCTTGCTAACTACTTTTGCATCAACAAAATTCCCGTTTTCAGGTGCTTTAAATTCTGTAATCCAAGCACTATGATTCATCGGGATTTGCACTCTCATCTCACCATTTTTCACAATTAGCTTAGCTGGTTTTTCAAAATAATCATTTGCCATTGAAGCTGAATCATTTTCTGCTTTTTGAATGACATAGTTAATGTCATACGTACCGTCAGCTAGTTGTGCTGAAACTTTCCCATATGGCATGATAAGAAAAGCTAGCATACATACGAACGTTATAATAAAAGCGGGTAATACAGAAATCTTTCTCATTTGGCTTACTTCCTCCTTGTTTATCTTTCATCCATACTCTTTGAAAATGATAATTATTCTCATTATATTAGAAAAAAATAATAATCTTCTATCCTTATTTAATTGTAATTTGTTTATGTAATACAGATATTATTGATTATCATTCTCAATTCATGTTAAAAATAATATCCCTCTCTATTCTTTATAAAGAGCGATTCTTATTTTAACATAAGTCTCTATTTATTTTGTTGATTATCATTCTCAATGAATCTCAAAAAAAATAAAACTATCCATCTTCCTACTTGATCACCTCTATCTACAAAAATAATATTGTTATAGAAAACCTTATACCTTTCACTCCTCACTTTCCTTCCAATATTTCCACAACTAAGTCAATCTTAGCCTACTCATAATTTTTTTGTCAACTATATTACGTATAAAACTTTAAATATCTGAATTTCCTTATATGTGGCTTTTTCTACAAAAAAAAGAGGCTTTCTTTCATAAAAAGCCTCTTTTCTCTATTTTTCTACAGCAACTTCTTGCTTTTGAAACAATGAAATGACATATCCAATTACAATACCTACTAGAGCAGGAACGAACCAACCAATCCCAACACTATATAATGGAATTTTATTTAAAATTGGTGTTAATGCTGCAATCTCAAGATTTGCATTGTGTAATCCATCAAAGAAGCTAATCATGAATGCTCCTACAATACCACCTACATACATGACTAAAGGAAGACGAATATAGTTTTCAAACAGTGATAATATAATTAGCACGATACCAATTGGGTAAATTGCGATTAAGATTGGTAATGCTAATGCATTTAACTGAGTTAAACCAAGATTCGCTACCATAAATGCTAATACACAGAAAATGAAAACAACTTTTTGATAAGAAAGCTTCGGTAATAAAGAAGAGAAATATTCTCCGCAAGCTGCGACAATCCCTACTGAAGTTGTTAAACATGCTGCTGAAATTGCGATTCCTAATAATAAAGTTCCGTAACTACCGAATAAATGATTTACAACGTTTGTTAAAATAATTCCGCCGTTTGCCCCCATTCCAAGAGAGACACTAGAAGCTCCGAGATAAGCAAGCGCTAAGTAAACGAGTAGTAAACCAAGTGCTGCAATAAATCCTGCAAAAATTGTTACTTTTGCAATGCTATTTTTATTTGTAATACCTTTTTCTTTTAACGCATGAATTACAACATTTCCGAATACAAGTGCTGCAAGTCCATCTAAAGTTAAATATCCGTCAATAAAACCTTTAAATAGCGGAGCACTATATGCTTCTGTCGGTGCACCAAATTCACCCATTGGTGTAATAAGTGCTTTACCTACAATAATTGCAATAACAGCTAATAAAATCGGAGTTAATACTTTACCGATGCGGCCCACTAATTTTGATGGGTTTAAAGCTAAATAGAAAGTGAGAGCAAAGAAAATAAATGTAAAGATAACAAGTGGATACGATTGACCAGCTATTTCACTTGGTAAAAATGGTGCAACACTCATTTCATAAGCAACCGTTCCTGTACGCGGCACACTTACGAATACGCCTAAACATAAATAAATTGCAGTAATAAAAACTAGTGCGAATATAGGGTGTACACGCCCTGCTAGCTCATTAATATCTCCCTTTAAAGCTATAACGATAACTCCTAATAAAGGCAATCCAACGCCTGTTACGACAAAACCAAATAGCGCGATCCATACATCTGTTCCAGCGCCTTGTCCTAATGCTGGTGGAAAAATCATATTACCCGCACCGAAAAATAGTGCAAATAACATTAAACTTATTGCAAACATCTCAGAAAACTTTAAAGATGATTTCATTTCTACTAACCTCCTACATAATTATAAATTAACAAAATATTCTGAATTAAAATCCGTCATATATCCTCTTTCAAGCATACTTCCCCGTAAAAGAACGCAAAAAACACCCGTCCCTAACAAAGGGACGAGTGTTGAAATCGTGGTTCCACCCTTATTCTAATAAAATGAATTTATAGCGAAATAAGCTCATTTTATAGCTCGTGTAAATTGATAACGGTTTTATCCGCCAAGAATTACAATGCATCATGTATGCAGTTCACTCTTGAAGTTTAGAGGTGGTAAGCTTGTCTTTTCGTATTAGGAAGCTCACAGCCTAAGGCTTCCCTCTCTGAGAATCGTAAAAAACAACTCATGTCCTCATCATTACTTTTATAAAATATCTTGTCGAAACTTGTTGTTTTTTATTATATGGGCTATTTTTTAAAAAATCAATAGTTTTATTTTTTCTGACAAAAAAATATAGGGAGAAAATTCCCCCTCCCTATAACTGCCCTATTAAAATTTCTAACTCTTCAGCTGTAACGCTCCGCCACTTTCCAACTTCAAGCTCATTTAGCTCTATATTCATAATGCGTACTCGCTTTAACTTTGTTACAGTAAACCCGAAAGCTCGACTCATTCTACGAATTTGTCTGTTCATTCCTTGCGTTAAAACGATGCGAAATGTAGACTGATCCACTCTCGTCACTTTACATGGCTTCGTCATTCCATCTTTGATCTTTACACCGCTGGACATCTCATCAATAAACCAGTCCGTAAAAGGTTTATCGACTGTGACAACATATTCCTTCTCGTGCTCATGATCACCATGTAAAATTTGATTCGCAATCGCACCGTCATTCGTTAATAAAATAAGGCCTTCTGACGCTTTATCTAATCGCCCAACTGGAAAGATTCGCTCTGGGTAATTGATATAATCAATAATATTATCTTCAATATGATCAGCTGCTGTACAAGTAATGCCAACTGGCTTATGAAAGGCGATATACACCTTTTCTTTCTCTTCTTTTGCAAGAACCTGTCCATCAATCGTTACTACATCACCATCGCCTACGAGTGCACCGTGCGTACATATTTCGCCGTTAATAGCCACGCGTCCAGCTTTAATAAGGCGATCTGTTTCACGTCTGGAGCATGATTTTGCTTCGCTTATGTATTGGTTGATTTTCATAGCTTATTCCTTTTCATATATATTAAAAGCGTCAATCTATGGCAATATCATTATGCCACGATTGACGCTCGTTTACTTCGCAAAAACAACTAAATAAATAACCCCAATCACCAAAAATATTCCGCAACAAGCTAACAATACTTTTGCAAGTTTGTCCATAAACATATAATGGTTTCCCCTTTGTTTCGTTGTTTTCTATTTTAATTCGACAACTGTTACGCCTAGGCCTCCCTCGCCCATGTCACCGTAACGGAATGTTTTCACACCACGATGCTTCTTCAAGTAATCTTGAACACCTTGGCGAAGTGCTCCTGTTCCTTTACCGTGAATGATTGATACACGAGGATAGCTTGCAAGCTGGGCATCGTCTAAATATTTCTCGACGCGCGCCATTGCATTTTCAAATCGTTCACCACGAAGGTCAAGTTCTAATGAAACATGATAATCTCTACCTTTTACTGTTGCAACTGCTTTTTTCTCTGTTTGTTTCGGTGTATTAATGTATTCCATATTAGATTCTTTTACTTTCATCTTCAGAATACCAATTTGTACGCTCCACTCTGTATCGCTTACTTTTTCAAGCAATTGACCTTTTTGACCGAACGTTAATACTTTTACTTCATCACCTGCGCGCAACTGTTGTTTCGGCGCAGTATTTTTCACATTTACTTTTTGTTTCTTCACAAGCTCTGGTGCTGCGCCTTCTAGACGGCTCTTCGCTTCAATTAACTCGTGATCTTTCACGTTTGCAAGCTGTGCTTTACGCAACTGACGAAGTTCTTGAATAATGCCTTCTGCCTCTTTCTTTGCAGCTTCGACTTTTTCTTCCCCTTCTTTTTGCGCTTTTAATAATCGTTCATCACGCTCTTCGTTAAATTCAATAATTTGACGTTGTAATTCACGATGCAGTTTTTCAGATTGCTTACGAAGTGCTTCTGCTTCGTTCCAGTCACGCTCTGCATTCTTTTGACTTTCTTCTAACTTCGCAATCATATTTTCAATTTTGTTTGTATCTGTACTAATGTGATTGCGTGCTTGCTCAATGACACGATCAGATAACCCAAGGCGTTTCGAAATTTCAAAGGCATTACTACGTCCTGGTACACCGATTAATAATTTATACGTTGGACTTAATGTATTTACATCAAACTCAACGCTCGCATTGATAACTTGCTCACGATTATATCCGTATGCTTTTAATTCTGGGTAATGCGTCGTAGCAACAACGCGAGCACCGCGATTACATACTTCATCTAAAATTGAAATGGCAAGTGCAGCCCCTTCTTGCGGGTCTGTTCCAGCACCTAATTCATCGAATAAAACTAAGCTTTCAAAATCAGCTTTTTCTAAAATATCAACAATGTTCACCATATGTGAGGAGAACGTACTTAAACTTTGTTCAATCGATTGCTCATCACCGATATCAGCAAATATATTTTTAAATACACAAATCTCTGACTCATCCATTACTGGAATGTGAAGACCAGATTGCGCCATTAATACACAAATACCAACTGTTTTCAGCGTAACTGTTTTACCACCTGTATTCGGTCCTGTAATAACAATTGTCGTGAAATCTTTACCTAACATAATGTTATTTGGCACAATAACTTCTGGATCGATAAGCGGATGACGTGCTTGTTTTAAATCCATGTAACGCTCGTTATTTACGATTGGTTTCGTTGCTTTAATTCGCTTCGCATAGAAAGCTTTCGCAAAAATGAAGTCAAGATTTGCAACTACTTCTACGTTTGATAAAACGATATCGGCTTCTACTGCCACTTCTTCTGTTAACATTAATAAGATGCGTTCGATTTCTTGTTTTTCTTTCACACGTGCTTCTTGGAGCGCGTTATTTAACTCTACAATGACTTGCGGTTCAATAAATAACGTTTGTCCCGAAGCTGATTGATCATGAACAATACCGCCATATACGCCGCGGTATTCTTGTTTTACTGGGATTACGTAACGTTCATTACGAATCGTTACAATTGAGTCAGACAGCATCTTTTGCGCGTTTGAAGAACGCGTCATATTTTCTAACTTTTCACGAATACGGCTTTCCGCAGTACGAATTTGAGTACGAATACCACGCAGTTTATCACTTGCGCTATCGACTACTTCACCGCCATCACCGATGCAATTTGTAATTTTCTTTTCTAAATCATATAAAGATACAATTTGAGCGACATGAGTTTCTAAAATCGGAAGCTCGACACCATTATCAACCATATCTTCAATGAAACGTTTCATATTGCGACTACCATACATCGTATTCGCAATATCAAGTAGTTCATTCGGACTTAACATACTTCCAATCTTTGCACGCTTCACATTGGAGCGAATATCCGTAATACCACCTAATGGCGCACTACCTTTTAAACGAATGACTTTCGCTGCTTCATCCGTTGTATCTTGCATCTCTACAATTTCTTCAAAATCAGTGCTCGGCACTAAGTTCTTCACTTTGTCACGACCAAGTGAAGATGCTGTATGTTCAAGTAATTGTTCTTTTACTTTATTGTATTCTAATACACGCAACGTTCTTTCTAACATGTTGCAGGTCCCCCTTGTGTTACTTATTACGTTTAATATAGTCTAATAAACGTTCAATATCCCACGTGTTAATCACGTTATCTTTTTGAATCCAACCTTTACGTGCTGCCGCTACACCTGTTTCCATATCTTCTAACATTTCAAGTGTATGAGCATCCGTGTTAATCGCTACTTTTACACCAGCATCTTGTGCTTGTTTTAATAATTTCGCGCTTAAATCTAGACGGTTTGGATTCGCATTTAATTCTAAAACTGTATTTGTTTCTTTTGCGAGTTCGATTAATAAGTCTGTATCTACATCATAACCTTCACGGCGTCCAAGGAGACGTCCTGTCGGATGGGCAATCATTGTGACATGCTTATTCTCTAGTGCAGCACGAAGACGTTTCATAATCGTTTCACGGTCTTGTGAGAAGCTAGAGTGAATTGCTCCAATGACATAATCTAGTTCTGCTAATACTTCATCATCAAAATCAAGCGAGGCATCCGGTAAAATGTCCATTTCAATTCCGCGTAAAATTGTAATGTCTGGATACTTTTCGTTCATACGTTCAATTTCTTTCGCTTGTTCACGAAGGCGCTCTTTCGTTAAACCGTTCGCTACTTTCAAGTATTGTGAGTGATCAGTAATTGCCATAAACTTATATCCACGAGCACGGCACGCTTGTACCATCTCTTCAATAGAAAAAGCACCGTCACTCCATGTTGTATGCATATGTAAATCACCTTGTATGTCAGAGAACTGAATTAAGTTTGGATACTCTTTAATTAATTCAATTTCTTTTCCATCTTCACGAACTTCTGGCGGGATAAATGGAAGACCGAAATGAGCAAAGAATTCTTCTTCAGTCTCAAATGTTTTCACTTCCCCTGTTTCCAAGTTCTCTACACCGTACTCACTAATTTTCTCGCCTTTATCTTTTGCGATTTGACGCATTTTTACGTTATGGTCTTTGGATCCTGTGAAATGGTGAAGAGTTGTAATAAACTCTTCTGGTTTTACTAAGCGAAAATCAATTGAAATATCATATTCATATTGAAGACGAACAGAAACTTTCGTATCCCCGCTCGCGATTACTTCAATCATATTATCAAATTGTAGTAAATGCTCACGTACTGCAGCTGGTTCTGTCGTTGCAATAATAAAGTCTAAATCTTTTACTGTTTCACGAACACGGCGCAAACTACCAGCGCGAGAGAAACGAATTACCTCAGCAATATTCGACAATTTCTCCTCTATTTCCCCGGCAATAGGCAATACCATCGCGATTGGTAAACGCTCTGGACGAGATCCTACTTGATCGATTGCTTCTAATATTTTCTCTTCTGTTTTTTTGCCGAAACCAGCTAAAGCTTGTACTTTATTTTCCTCACAAACCGCTTTTAGCGATTCCATATCAACAACACCAAGTTCTTTATATAACTTAGCTACCTTTTTACCACCTAGGCCTGGCAATTTTAATAACGGTAATAAGCTACTTGGCACTTCTTGTTCAAGCTCTTGTAATACTTCAGATGTTCCCGACTCTATATATTCTTGAATAACTGCTGCTGTTCCTTTTCCAATGCCCGGAATCTTCGTGAAATCTTCAATCTCAGAAAGACTACGATCATCACTTTCTAATGCTGCTGCCGCTTTACGAAATGCAGATATTTTAAATGGATTCGCGCCCTTTAGTTCCATAAAAAGCCCGATTGTCTCTAATAATTTGATAACTTGTTTTTTATTTACTTTCATCATTGTCCCGCCTTTCTTTCATAGAAAAAAACTTCTCTTTCCGAAAAAAGAGAAGTTATACTCTGCTACCTGTCTGCCATAGTTCCTTCACCTTTTCAGAGAGAATCGGTGTATCGTCTACAATTATTTTGCTAATTGATGATTGTTGTAATGGTGTTTGTAATTGTTCAATCGGAAGAATGTTTCCAATGATAATTAAGACAAACAAAATAATATATACTTCTAAAAATCCGAGGAGTGCCCCCGCAAACGCATTTACTTGCTTTAAAACCGGTATTTCTGCAAACATATTTAACAAATTACCAAGTAATGAAAGTGCAATTTTTGTGATAATAAACAATATGATAAACGCAAGCGCTTGATAAAATACTGTCTCAATATTATTTGCATCAATCCATTCTGGAACAGATACATTTTTATCAAATGGATACGGAATAAATTTCGCAAGTGCTGGCGCTAAATCTTTACAGTACCAGTATGCAACAAGGTATGCGATAATAAAGCTTGTTAACTTTACAAGTTGCAGAATAAACCCTCTGCGTAAGCCGAGGAAAAATCCCATAACAAGCAGTAAAATGATAATAATATCAATCATGTTATTCCATTCCTTTTTTTGTCATACTTTCTTTCAATTTCTCATGTTCTTCTTTTAATTTTATGTAATCGTGTATGACGTTTACCGCCGTCAATACCGCTAGTCTACTCGTGTCAAGCGAAGGATTCTTGGCATTGAGTTCGCGCATTTTATCATCCACAATCGCTGCTACCATGCGGATATGACTTGTACTTTCATCGCCAACAACTGAATATTGCTGACCATAGATTTCTACATTAATTCGACTTTTCTTTCCCTTTTGTTGTGACAACTCACCGGCCTCCAATCACGTACAGAATCCTAAAGTTTATCATACCATGAACCTTCATAATATGGAAACAGAAAGAACAATCCGATATGATAAAAATAACAATATAAAAAAAGGGGTGACCATTATGTCAAATTCTATCGTAATTCAAACAAATTCTACAGTAATTGAAGACATGAAACAACAATATAAACATTCGCTTAGCCCGAAAACTCCACAAGGCGGAATCTTCATGGCAAAAGTGCCATCTTGCACAATCACAGCGTATAAATCTGGAAAAGTAATGTTCCAAGGTGGACGTGCTGAAGCAGAAGCTTCTCGTTGGCAAACTGTCTCTCAAACACCGAAAACAGCTGTAAAAAGATCTGTTGATTCACACCGTTATGCACCGCCTGCTTCCATCGGTACAATGTCGATCGTAGGGTCAGATGAAGTGGGGACTGGTGATTTCTTCGGACCGATGACAGTCGTTGCTGTATATGTGGATGCGAAGCAAATTCCACTACTAAAAGAACTTGGTGTAAAAGACTCTAAAAACTTAAATGACGAACAAATTACTGCCATTGCAAAACAACTTCTACACGTTGTTCCTTACAGCTCTCTCGTTCTTCATAACGAAAAATATAACGAGCTATTTGATAAAGGAAACAACCAAGGTAAACTAAAAGCTTTGCTACATAATAAAGCTATTACAAACTTATTAGCTAAAATGGCACCTATAAAACCTGAAGGCGTCTTAATCGACCAATTCACACAGCCTGATACATACTACAAATATTTAGCAAAACAAAAACAGGTACAACGTGAAAATGTTTACTTCGCAACGAAAGGCGAAAGCGTCCATTTAGCAGTAGCCGCCGCCTCCATTTTAGCTCGTTACTCATTCGTAAAACAATTTAACGAACTAAGCAAAAAAGCTGGTATGCCCCTTCCAAAAGGTGCTGGTAAACAAGTTGATATCGCCGCCGCTAAATTAATTCAAAAGCTTGGTAAAGAACGATTACCTGAGTTTGTGAAACTGCATTTTGCTAATACGGAAAAGGCGTTTCGCTTACTAAAATAGTATCGACAAAAACAGGAGCCTACAAACTCCTGTTTTTTGTTTCATCCTACTATTATCCTTATAGTTTTGTTATAATTATAATATACAGATTATTCTAACATAGGAGGGGATCCCTATTGCTACTTCTACAAATGATTCTAAATATTTTACTAGGTAATCCACACGAAAGACAGTTCGAAATTAGGGAAAACATTCATCTACTAAGCGAACAACGAGAGTTCAACGATTTAATAGAGCGCTATGGTCGATCTTTCTTATTAAACTTTCGGATTCGAAGATTTATCGGGAAACACGATGCCCGCTTGTTAATACATAATCCAGCAAAACTACAACACTTCTGTGAGGAACTTGAATGTATGATTAGAAAAAGGAGGTTTTTCATATGAACGCTGTAAAAGTTAAAAAGGTATTATATGCTTTCGTACACATCGTAGGTCCTCTATCTTACCTCACTATTTCTACCATTTGGGGAGCTTTTTTCACTACTAAATCTACATTTGAAAATATATCTGATAATCTTGGCGTGATGGCCATCTATTACGTGTTCATGAGTTTACTGTGGTTTTTCTATTTCGATCGATTAGACAAAGATGTAGATAAAGTGAAACTTTAATCAGTGGGGGTTTTGTTCATCTCCCACTGATTATTAGTTGAACCAATCGGGCTTTTACGGGCAGTTGATCCCCCACCTAACTTCTTCGTGTTCGCTGAATTTTGAGATGGGGGTCTTACTGCCCGTTAATGCGGGATAACATTACAAAAGAGATTCATGATAAAAAGATGTAACACATAAAAAGGAGAGTCGCCAAGACTCTCCTTTTTATGTTAGCTTTGTTTCTGCTTCTTATTAGATGAAGATACTTTATGAGAACCTGTTTCATGCGTCGTCGTTCCTTGTCCTTCTACTTCTGGAGAACCGAGGCCCGATCTTGAATGATCTTTTTTCACTTTTTTACTCATTTATATTCACCCCTTCGCGTTACTTTTTGCTACGAGGCAGTAAACTATACAAAATAAAAAGCGAGAGGAAATCCTCTCGCTTTTTTCATATTTTAGAATTCAGAAGAACCTGGAGTTCTTGGGAATGGAATTACGTCACGGATGTTAGCCATGCCAGTGATGTACATTAGGAAGCGCTCGAAACCTAGACCGAATCCAGCGTGTTTTGTACCGCCGTATTTTCTAAGTTCTAAGTACCACCAGTAGTCCTCTTCTTTCATGCCTAATTCTTTAATTCTGTCTACTAAAACGTCCATTCTTTCTTCACGTTGACTTCCGCCGATTAATTCACCGATGCCAGGAACTAGAAGGTCAGTAGCAGCTACTGTTTTACCGTCGTCATTTAAGCGCATGTAGAATGCTTTAATGTCTTTCGGATAGTCCGTTACGAATACAGGGCGTTTAAAGATTTCTTCTGATAAGTATCTTTCATGCTCTGTTTGTAAGTCAATACCCCATTCTACTGGGTATTTGAAGTCAGCACCTGATTCTTGAAGTACTTTAATTGCTTCTGTATAAGTGATGCGACCGAAGTCAGAGTTAATTACGTTGTTCATGCGCTCTAAAACTGTTTTATCAACGAAGCTGTTGAAGAATTCCATTTCTTCTGGTGCATGCTCTAATACGTATTTCATTGCATATTTCAGCATATCTTCTGTAAGGTTCATTACGTCACCTAGTTCAGCGAATGCAATCTCAGGCTCAACCATCCAGAACTCAGCAGCGTGGCGAGTTGTGTTTGAGTTTTCTGCACGGAATGTAGGTCCGAATGTGTATACATCACGGAATGCTAATGCATAAGCTTCAGCGTTCAGCTGTCCACTTACTGTTAAGTTTGTTTCTTTGCCGAAGAAGTCTTTTGATTCATCAACTTGTCCGTCTTCGCCTTTTGGTACGTTGTTTAAATCTTGCGTTGTTACACGGAACATTTCGCCCGCACCTTCTGTATCACTACCAGTAATGATTGGTGTGTGAACATGTACGAATCCACGCTCTTGGAAGAATTGGTGAATCGCAAATGCTGCGATAGAACGTACGCGGAACGTTGCAGAGAATGCATTTGTTCTTGGACGTAAGTGAGCAATTGTACGTAAGTATTCAAACGTATGACGTTTCTTTTGAAGTGGGTAATCAGAATCTGATAAGCCCTCAATATCAATTTTTTCTGCTTTAATTTCAAATGGTTGTTTCGCTCCAGGCGTTACAATTACTTTACCTTCTACTTTAACTGAAGAGCTAAGTGGAAGCTTTGCAATTTCTTTAAAGTTATCTAATTCTGTATCGAAAACGATTTGAACGCTTTTGAAGAAGCTACCGTCGTTTAATTCGATGAAGCCAAATGCTTTTGAATCACGTAAGTTACGAATCCACCCTGATACTTGTACTGTTTGACCTGCGTATTTATCTGTATCTCTATACAGACTTTTTACTAATGTGTTTTCCATAGTGAAATTCTCCTTTGCTGATATATTTAAATACAAAAAAACCTTTCATCCATAAAGGGACGAAAGGTTAAACTTCGCGGTACCACCCAATTTGTCATAAAGACCAACTTTAACTCGTATGTAATACATACTTCCCGGTTTGTAACAGGCCGGATTCCCGTCTAAGTCTACTCTTGAATACAAGATTCAATTTCGGTTAGCAACTCCAAGGTGTTCTTCACATATACCGCCTCATCAGGCTCTCACCGTCCCTGACTCGCTTTGGATTATAGTATATACTACTTTTCCTTATCATCGTCTTTCATTTTGTTAAACTAAAATTAATGTACTACATTCGAGAGAAAGATGCAAGATGTCGGAAAATATATTAGCGATTTTTGTAATATATCGATCGTAACTCCAAATATATCAGCGATTTTTATAATATATCGATCGTAACTCCAAATATATCGGCGATTTTTGTAATATATCGACCGTAACTCCAAATATATCGGCGATTTTTGTAATATATCGACTTACCGACATTTTCCGACAACCAATCCACTAAAAAAATTGCCGGAATAGATCCGGCAATTTCTTATTATTTACGTAACTCCGCACCAAATTTCTCTTCTACCGCTGTTAACACGCGGTTATGTGCTTCTGTTACTTCTTCGTCTGTTAACGTACGCTCTGCATCGAAGTAGTTCATAGAGAATGCAAGTGATTTCTTGCCTTCTTCCATTTTTTCACCTTCGTATAAGTCAAATAGTGTTACGTCTTTCAGAAGTTCTCCACCAGCTTCAGCAATAACTTGCTTCATTTCGCCAGCTTTTGTTTCTTTCGTTACGACAACAGCCATGTCACGTGTCATAGATGGGAAACGTGGAATTGCTGAGTAGTAAGTTTCTTCAGCGTCTGCACCGAATACTTTTACAAGAGATAGTTCGAATACGAATGTATTTTTCACATCTAATTGTTTTTCTGCTTCTGGGTGCAATTGACCGATGAAACCAATTACTTCGCCTTCTAATACGATGTCAGCTGTACGACCTGGGTGCATACCTTCACGTTTTGCTGGTGCATATGTGATTTGGTTTGAAACGCCAAGTACGTCAAATAGACCTTCTAGTACACCTTTCACAACGAAGAAGTCTACTACTTTTTTCTCACCTTGCCATGCATGGTGAAGAGCAAGACCTGTCATAACACCCGCAAGATGTTGTTCTTCTTTCGGAAGTTCTCCTTCTTCTGTCGGTAAGAAGATAGAACCTACTTCGTATAAAGCAACGCTATCGTTTTTACGAGCGACATTGTATGAAACTGCTTCTAACAATTGTGGCACTAAGCTTAAACGAAGTTGGCTGCGTTCTTCACTCATTGGAAGTGCAAGAGCTACAGGCGCTTTTTCGTTTGGCTCCACCATATATTGTTTCGCTTTGTCAGCGCTTGTTAATGAATACGTAATTGCTTCATATAAACCAGCACCTTCTAAGAAGCGACGTACTTTACGACGTTTCGTTTGCGCTGCTGTTAATTTACCACGAGTCATTGTTCCAGAAGGTAATGTAACTGGAATGTGGTCATAACCGTATAGACGGCCCACTTCTTCTACTAAGTCTTCTGAAATTGTAATATCAGGACGACGTGCTGGTACATTCACGTGGAATGTTCCTTCTACTTCTGTGAATGGGAATTTCAAGTTTGTGAATATTGTACCCATTTCACTCGCAGAAATATTTGTGCCTAATACTCGGTTTACTTTTTCAGCAGTAACAGATACTGTACGCTCCTGTACTTGTAAGTTATCAACTTCTACGACACCTTCAAGCGCTTCTCCGCCAGCATATTTCGCCATTAAAGCGGCTGCGTGTTGAATTGCTTCAAATGTACGTGTTGGATCGATTCCTTTTTCGAAACGTGCACTTGATTCACTGCGAAGACCTAAGTCTTTTGATGTACGACGTACTGTTTGACCTGAAAAGTATGCAGACTCAATTAGAACGTTTACTGTCTCATTTGTAACTTCTGAATCCGCTCCGCCCATTACACCAGCAACAGCTAACGCTTTTGTGCCGTTTGTAATAACAAGGTGGTGGCTTTGTAACGTACGTTCTTGATCATCTAACGTTTCAATTTTTTCGCCTTCTTTTGCAAGACGAACAACGATTTCTTTTGAACCTAATTTATCGTAATCGAATGCATGTAACGGTTGACCGTATTCCATTAGAATGTAGTTTGTAATATCAACTACGTTGCTAATCGGACGAATGCCAGCTGCCATAAGGCGAGTTTGCATCCACATTGGTGATGGACCAATTTTTACGTTCTTCACCATTTTTGCAATGTATAATGGATTTTCTTCTTTCGCTTCTACACTTACAGAAATGTAATCGGCAGTTTTTTCTGCTGTTTCTTGTAAGTCGATAGCTGGAAGTTTTACTTCACGGCCGTAAATAGCAGCTACTTCATATGCAACACCTAACATGTTTAAGCAATCTGCACGGTTTGGTGTTAAACCAAGCTCAAGTACTTCATCATGTAAGTTTAAAATTTCAAGTGCATCTGCACCAACTTCAGCGTCACTTGGGAAGATGAAGATACCATCTGCGTATTCTTTTGAAACTAACTTTCCATCAATGCCAAGCTCTTGAAGAGCACAAACCATACCGTGAGAAGCTTCACCACGTAGTTTTGCTTTTTTAATTTTGAAATTACCAGGAAGTACAGCGCCAACTTTTGCAACTGGTACTTTTAAACCTTTTGCAATGTTAGCAGCACCACAAATAATTTGAACTGGTTCTTCTTCACCAATATCGATTAAGCATTTGCTTAACTTATCAGCTTCTGGGTGTTTTTCACATTCTAATACGTGACCAACTACAACACCTTTTACACCTTTATTTAATACTTCAACACCTTCTACTTCAATACCACTTTTCGTGATTTTGTCTGCTAGTTCTTGTGCCGTTACATCTTTAATATCTACATACTCTTGTAACCAACGATATGATACGAACATACTTATCCTCTCCTTCCCTTACGCTCGTTTGAATTGTTGTAAGAAACGTACATCATTTGTATAGAAATGACGAATGTCATCTACGCCGTATTTCAACATTGCGATACGCTCTGCGCCCATACCGAATGCGAAACCTTGATATTCTTTCGAATCATAACCAGCCATTTCAAGTACGTTCGGGTGAACCATACCTGCGCCTAAAATTTCAATCCAACCAGTTCCTTTACAAGTGCCGCAACCTTTGCCATGACACATCATACAAGAAATGTCCATCTCTACAGATGGCTCTGTGAATGGGAAGAAACTTGGACGAAGACGGATTTCACGATCTTCACCGAACATCTTTTTCACGAATACTTGCAGTGTACCTTTTAAGTCACTCATGCGAATGTTTTTATCAATTACAAGACCTTCAATTTGCATGAACTGGTGTGAATGCGTCGCATCATCGTCATCACGGCGATACACTTTACCAGGACAAATAATTTTAATTGGGCCTTTTTCTTTATTATTTTCCATCGTACGTGCTTGCACAGAAGATGTATGTGTACGTAGTAACGTTTCTTCTGTAATGTAGAATGTATCTTGCATATCACGCGCTGGGTGATCTTTCGGTAAGTTTAATGCTTCGAAGTTGTAGTAGTCTTTTTCTACTTCTGTTCCTTCCGCTACTTCATAACCCATACCGATGAATACATCTTCAATTTGTTCAACAACAGCTGTTAACGGATGGTGACAACCTGTTTCAACAGGACGACCTGGCAATGTAACATCAATTGTTTCAGTTGCTAATTTCGCTTCAATTACTGCTTTTTCTAAGTTGCTGATTTTGTCGTCTAGACGCGTTTGAATCGCTTCACGTACTTCATTTACTAATGCTCCCATACGTGGACGCTCTTCTGCTGATAATTTTCCCATGCCGCGTAATACTTCTGTAATTGGACCTTTTTTTCCTAAATACGCTACGCGTACGTCGTTTAAGCCTTTTAGCTCTTTCGCTTCTTCAATAAGCTCTAACGCTTTTTGCTTTAGCTCTTTTAAACGTGCTTCCATTTGGAACCCTCCTAATTTTAAAAATAAAAAAACCTCGCTCCCAAAAAGGGACGAGGTAAATTCGCGGTACCACCCTAAATTGACAGAACATGTCTGCCCACTCATTAGTTATAACGATCAATTCTGACCGGAACGCCTTTACATATACATGGTCCTGGCGTCAACTCCAGAGGTGAATTCACTTCCGTCTACCATAAGAATGCTTTCAGTCTACGGCATTCTCTCCCTATATGGCGATTTTGTAAGCTACTCTTCTCTATCAACGTTTTTCGTTATTTAACTTTTAATATAATGTACTTCAACTTATTATAAGAAGTTTTTTATTTGTTCGCAACCGGGCTTTGCAAATAATACGTTAAAATCCCTGCTGCAACTGCAACATTTAATGATTCTGCCCCGCCGTAAATCGGAATATACAAGTTTCGATCCGTTTTTGCAAGAATTTCTTGGCGTACGCCGTTTCCTTCATTTCCTACAATTAATGCAAAGCTACCAGCTGGTGTTACTTCCCCGTACGGAACTCCATTTTCAAGAGCTGTTCCATATACAGGAACGTTATTTTCTTTTAGCTTGTCTACCCATTCTTCTAAGTTCCCTTTTACAATTGGTAAGTGAAAAATAGAACCTTGTGTAGAACGGAGTACTTTACTATTATAAACATCAACACAACCTTCTCCAAGCACAACGGCATGAATACCAGCTGCATCAGCTGTACGAATAATTGTCCCTAAGTTACCTGGGTCTTGCAGGCCATCTAATAAAAGAAACTTCCCATCAGCAAGAGCTACTTCCTTCTCATGCTTTTCACAAACAGCAAATACACCTTGCGTCGTTTCTGTTTCACGAAGTACTTTTACGATTGCTTCCGGTACGATATACATTTCTACATCATTAACTGTCCAATCTTTCGGAAGGTCTGTCTGATCTGAAACGATAAGTTCTGTTACAACTCCTGCTTTTAAAGCTTCCTCCACTAAATGGAATCCTTCTACAAAAAATAAACCTTTTTTATCGCGCTCTTTCTTCGTTTGCAGCTTTTTCCACTGCTTCACACGCGGATTTTGTACTGAATCAATGTTTTTCATAATATGTATTTCCCTCTCTTCTTGTCTTATCATTATAGCCTATTTTTCATACATATTTACATAAAAAAGAACAAAAACTAACGTCAGTTTCAATTCTGAAGAAGAGGTGAAAACAATGAGTTTTAATTTACGCGGTGCTGTATTAGCAAATGTATCTGGTAATACACAAGATCAATTACAAGAAACAATTGTCGATGCAATTCAAAGCGGTGAAGAGAAAATGCTTCCAGGTCTTGGTGTCTTATTTGAAGTCATTTGGAAAAACGCTGATGAAAATGAAAAGCATGAAATGTTAGAAACACTAGAGCAAGGATTAAAAAAGTAAACAATTTGAAAATCACCTTTGCATAAGCCAAGGTGATTTTTTTCTTCTCCTAAACATTTCTACTTTACTAACGCTACTCGATGGAGTACAATGTTCAAAATACATTTAAACCGATCGATTTTTCTTCATATACACCATTAGATAAAAGGAGTGAATGTTTTATGCACCGTATTACGCTTGAACAAATTTTTAAACACCACATTACACAAAAATACGTAAATCGTTCTGGGATGGTCCACGCGATCGCTGTCGCTTACCATGCGTTTCACTTAGCTAAAAAGCATCACGCCTCAGTCGATGCTGCGACAAAAGCTGGTTTCCTTCATGATATCGGACATCATACGTGGTACACAGGCGGCGAATGGGACTATGATTTATATAAAAAGAATGATATACACGCAATTAAAGGAGCAGAAAGAGCTCATAAATTGCTTATTAGATTAGGAGAGCATCCTAAACTAGCAAAAGAAATTTCTATCGCCATTCTTCTTCATACAGATTCTTTCTTAGTACAGCAAGAAATCGAAAGAACATCTCTGCAAAACATTATTAAATGGGCAGACGAAGCAGATGAAGAACCGGGCGGGGCGCATCATTATCGAACAATTTCTTATGAAAAAGCACTAAAAGCAATTCAACAGTTAGACCGATTGGTAGAACGTGAATTACAAATAGAGCAATCAAAATCCAACAACAAAGCAGAACATAGTTACCAATAAGAAAGAGGCATCACTATAGGGTGATACCTCTTTTATTATTTTATGGAAAATACACCTTTATATGTAATATTTAAATGTTACATTCAAAAATCAAATACTTTATAATTAAATATACAAATATAAAGAGGTGATTTTACAAATGCAACCCGCTACACAACTTTCTAATGAACAGAAATACTCTATGTCATGGTTACAATTTATTAGCTCCGTTTTATTCGCTTTTTTCGGAACCGGACTTATTACTGTGTTCCTCGCAATGCCATTAACAATTTATACAGCTGGTCTCACAAATAAAAAACAAATTGCCCTGTACGAATCTATTGCCAATACCGCAAGTACCGTATTACAACTAGCCGTACTGTTATTCTTCATTTTTAAATTCGAACCCGCAAAAAAATTACTACTAAAATCTTTTAACTTTAAAGCACTGAAAGAATGGCGCACATACGTATATTTACTTCTTTTCTTCGTTATAAACATCGTACTCAATTACATACTGTTAAATTATGTGTTCCAAAATGCAACGAAGCAGCAATCTTCCGCACTAAGCTTAGACGTCTTTAAGCAATATCAAATATTATTGCTTCTCAGCTTCGCCATACTCACACCCATTTTTGAAGAACTTATTTTCCGTGGTTTTATACTTCGCTTCTTCTCAGAACGCTTTCCATTTTGGATCGCAGCCATCGTAACAAGTTTCTTCTTCGGTATCGCTCATACATACTCACTTGGGGTTATGGTAATTACTTTCTTCATGGGATTATTAATGGCTATTTTATGTAAAAAAACAAAATCCATTATTCCAGCTATGTTATTTCATATTATGAATAATATGTTGGCGTTCTTGAGTTAAAAAGAGGTATCATCGCGATACCTCTTTTATTAATTCGTATGACCACTACTCATTTCTATCAAATTATACATATTCATTAATAATATCCAAAATAAACCTCATGTAGTAAAATATAACTGATTACACAGAAGGAGATTATATATGTTGAGCTTACTTTGGGTTATTTATATGCCACTTCTTGTTTTATGCGGATTTTTTGGTGGTATTTTTTTAATTGTTACTAGCGTGAAACACCGTAAATTATTTGTCGGTTTAATGGGGCTACTTAGCTTTTCCTTTGTCACACTACCTTTTGTTTTTTGGGGCATGGGAATGGAGGGCAATACAATCCTTCCTATTTCAACTACTTTATATTGGATACTGTTTTCTTTAACTGGATTATTAGCTGGAGTAAGTGGATTACAAGCAAAAATTAAAAGTATCCGTAATATGGGATTCATTATTTTTATCGCTGGTATATTAGGGGTTATCTTCTGGTTACTCATGACTGTGGGTGATTCATACTATATATAATATTTTTTGAAACTCACAAATCGGAGGTAGTACAGAAGTGTTCGGAATATTAACTTGGATGATTTTAGCTCTTACTTTGATGTTATGCCAATTCATCGTCGGTATTTTTTTAATTATTGGTGGCATGAAACATCGGAAATCACTTACCACTATAGCTGGTTTCATTAGCATATTCCTTATCGTTGTTCCTATCATTTGTATAGGTTCTGGAATAGATTTAGAGGGGATGGTTCCAATTTCGGGAACTTTATATTGGTGCTTCTTCTCTTTAGCTGGACTATTAGCTATTATAAGCGGAAGACAAATATCGAGTATTCGTTCTATGGGGACGATTTTGTTTATAGCAGGGCTTTGCTCCGTAACTGGTTATCATCTTTTATATGTAACTGCATAAAAAGCACAAAAAAGCAGGGAAATTAATTCCCTGCTTTTCTATTTGGTTTATTGCCTGATGGTAAGAAGAACGATAACACCCAAGCAATCCCTGCGAGTATCGTTGCAATTAAGAAGGCATCGTTAATACCGTTAATTGCAGATAACTTTGAAATTTGTCCGAATAATAGTTGCGTGCTCATCGCATCTCCTGCTTGTGCTGATCCAGCAATCGCTGCTAAGCTTTGCCCCATGCCGTGTACTTTATCAACTAAAATTGGGTTTGACGTTGTTAACATATTTCCATAATCTGCTACGTGCGCAGTCGTTTGTTGCGTCATAAGCGTGATTAATATCGCTGTTCCAATTGAACCAGCTACTTGCCTTGACGTATTTTGCGTTGCTGTACCGTGAGAAATTAATTTCATCGGTAGCGCGTTCATACCAGCTGTCATAATTGGCATCATAATGAATGACATACCAATTGAGCGTATAATATAATCCGTCATAATAACGCTATACGGTGTATCCATCGATAATTTTGTAAATTCATATGTCGCATACGTCGTAATTGCCAATCCAATTATCGCTAATGGACGAATGCCATATTTATCGAATAATTTACCCGCTACTGGTCCCATGATCCCCATAATTAATGATCCTGGAAGAAGTAGTAAACCAGATTCAATTGGCGTAAAGCCACGAATGTTTTGCAGATATACAGGAAGTAATAACATACCTCCGAATAATGCCATTGTAACAATTGCGTTAATTACTAAAGTGAAAGTAAATACTGGATATTTAAATACTTGTAAATCAAGCATTTTATTGTCCGTTGTTAACTCTCTCCAAATAAATAACGCTAAACCAATTACACCGATAATAAGTGAAATAACAACTTCTGCACTAGTCCAACTATTATTTCCAGCTTCACTAAATCCGTACAATAAGCTTCCTAGTCCAATACTTGAACTAACAACACCGAATATATCTAATTTTGTTTTAGACACTGGCTGAGCTAGTGTAAAGAATTTTAAAGATAGGAACGTAATAATTAAACCGATAATAAACATCGCATAGAACATTAAGTTCCAGCTGTAATTTTCAATTACCCAACCTGTTACAGTTGGTCCGATAGCTGGTGCTAAAATCATTGCTACGCCTAGTAATCCCATCGCTGCTCCGCGCTTATGAGGCGGGAATAATGTCATGAAGATATTCATACCAACCGGCATTAAAATACCCGCACCAACCGCTTGAATAACGCGGCCCGTCATCATCATTGTAAAGTTTCCTGAAGTAGCACAAATGATAGATCCTACCGTAAAGAATAACATTGCTGCTACGAATAATTTACGATACGTAAATCGTGAAACTAAAAAGGCACTAATCGGTACTAAAATACCATTTACAAGCATGAAGCCTGTAATTAACCATTGTGCTGTTGAAGTTGATACGTTAAATTCATTCATTAACGGAGGCAATGCAACGTTAATGATTGTTTGGTTTAAAATAGAAACGAACATGCCGAGAATTAATACAGCTACCACTGCTTTTACGTTCACATTCTCTACAGGCATAGACATTTGTTTTTTCGGCACTTCTTTTTCTTGTTTTACTTCTTCTTGCTTTCCTGTTTCCAACTCAACTACATTAGAAATTTCCGGTTCTTGCTTTCGTTCAATGTCTTTCTCTTCTGTTTCAACTTTACTTACTTCTATTTTACTTACGGCTGGGACTTGTTCTTCTCCCATTTTCGTTTTTTTCTTTCGTAAAAGACGATTTACAAGGAAGAAGACGATTATACAAAATAGTGCATATCCTGCAATTACAATTGAGGACATCTCATCTCCCCCTTACTTATGAATACGAACTGTCACATTCATGCCAGGAACAATATTTACTGATTTGCTATGATCTAAAGAAATTTTAACTGGTACTACTTGTGTTACTTTCGTATAGTTCGCTGTTGCGTTGCTTGATGGTAACATAGAGAATGTGTTCGCTGTTGTTAAGCCAACTTGTTCTACTTTTCCTGTTAACGTTGTATCTGGGTATGCATCTACATACACATCTACATCTTGACCTTTTTGAACATCATCAACATCTGTTTCTTCAATATTTGCTGTTACCCATAAATTGTTCATATCAAATGCATAAGCGATTGGGCTACCTGCTCCAACGAAAGCATTTGTTGTTGCGTTTGATTGTACAACTGTTGCATTTTGTGGAATTGTTACATCTACTGTTTGTTCTCCATTCGCTGCCGCTACAGTGACAGCACCTAATTTATCATTCTCGTTGTAGTTCTTACCTACTTCAGCTTTCCAGTCAGTTAATTTCCCTGCTACTGGTGATGCAATCGGAATTACCTTTCCATCAATTTTTGCATTGTCTGTTTTTAAGTAATTTTCCGCTTGATTGTAATAGTAATAACCGCCAATACCGCCACCAACTAGTACAATTAATGTGATAATGTTGATAATCACCATTCTTCGAAACTGATTCATTGCATTCCTCTCCTTATATCGCATATAATTTTTTTCTAGACTATTTACGTCCTTATTGTTTAGATTGTTTAATTGTTAATTATATTAACTTTTAAACAAAAAAATCACACCATCTGCGGTGTAAATCGAAATTTATCTACCTGCAAGCGGTGCTGATTTCTGAAGGACTATCGTTTATAATTATAAATAATTATTTCAAATCTACAACCGACAATTTACGTATGAAATGTCGCTTAAACAACAATATAATACCAATATGTTGTTTAAATACAGAAAATTAAACGAGGGGAAATAAAAATGTCTATTAAAAATACAAATGATCCACGTGTAAAACGGACGAGACAACTCATACAGGATGCTTTTGTCGCTTTAGTAGGCGAAAAAGGGTTTGAAAATGTAACTGTTCAACATATTGCAGAACGTGCTCCTGTAAATCGCGCTACGTTTTATAGCCATTACCACGATAAATATGACTTACTAGACAAAAGCATTGAAGAAATGTTAGAGAAGCTAACAGAAGTTATTAAACCGAAAAATAGAAATAAAGAAGATTTTCAACTTACATTTGATTCACCACATCCAAATTTCTTGTCTTTATTTGAACATATCGCAGAAAATGCGAACTTCTATAACGTCATGCTTGGTGATAAAGCTGCCGGAAACTTTACGTATAAAATGATGAAAGCCATTCAAACACATTTAACATTAAGCCTCTCTATTGCACAGCCTAACGATGAAAAACTAATGGTTCCACGTGACATTCTCCTTAGTTATGTTACTGGTGCCCATCTCGGCATGATTATGTCATGGCTAAAAAAAGGGATGATATATACCCCGCATTTTATGGCCATGCAATTAACTCGTTTAATCATTTTAGGGGCTCATACTGCCGCAGGATTAGAACGACCTTTTTAAAACACAAAAAAGCGAAGGAGAGGCTCCTTCGCTTTTTCTATTAATTAAATGTAATGTTATGTACAGCCTCTTTATCAAGACGTTTAATAACTTCTACAATTAACTTCACTGCATTTTCATAATCATCACGGTGTAACATTGCCGCATGAGAATGAATGTAACGGGTTGCAATCGTAATTGCCATAGACGGAATACCATTTACAGCAATATGAATTGCACCTGCATCCGTTCCACCGCCCGCTACTGAATCATATTGGTATGGAATTTGTAATTCATCAGCAACATCAACTACAAAGTCACGTAAACCTGTATGGCCAATAACAGAAGCATCATATAAAATGATCTGTGGTCCATCACCCATTTTACTTTGCGCTTCTTTTGACGTTACACCCGGTGTGTCACCAGCAATACCAACATCTACCGCGAACGCGATATCTGGTTTAATATAGTTTGCAGATGTTTTTGCACCACGAAGACCGACTTCTTCTTGTACAGTCCCTACGCCATATACAACGTTTGGATGCTTTTCATCTTTTAATTGTTTTAATACGTCAATTGCAATTGCACAACCAATTCGGTTATCCCATGCTTTTGCAAGTAACATTTTTTCGTTCTTCATCACTTGGAATTCAAAGTAAGGTACAACTTGATCTCCTGGTCGTACGCCCCACTCCATTGCTTCTTCTTGGCTAGAAGCACCAATATCGATGAACATGTCTTTAATTTCAACTGGCTTTTTACGCGCTTCTGGAGGTAAGATATGCGGTGGTTTTGAACCGATAACACCTGTTACATCTCCTTTACGCGTTACAATTGTTACGCGCTGTGCAAGCATAACTTGTGACCACCAGCCACCAACTGTTTGGAAACGAAGGAAACCTTTGTCATCAATTTGCGTAATCATAAAGCCAACTTCATCTAAATGACCTGCAACCATAATTTTCGGGCCGTTTTCTTCCCCTACTTTTTTCGCAACTAAACTTCCTAAATTATCAGTAGAAAGTTCGTCCGCAAACGGCTCAATATATTTCTTCATTACTTCGCGTGGTTCACGCTCGTTACCCGCAATACCACGTGCATCTGTTAATTCTTTTAGCATTGTCAATGTCTCGTCTAATTTTGTCATTGCCAACACCCTCCTTTTTCTTCAGTCACTTCATTATACAAAAGGAAATTGAAATATTCAAAAATTAACTTAGTATCCTTGTGTTTGACGCTGATGATTTACTTCGTTTTTATCTAAATATGCCTTTTCAATCTCTTCTTGTTCAAACTCAAGTGCTTGTCCAAGTCGAAGGTAGCTTGTAAATAATTCAATATAGTTCGTAATAGATGGTTGATCTGTAAAACGAATCACCTTCGCATACGTGTCTAAGAAAATTTCTACTTGTGTTTTATTCGTCTGTGCACACTTATAGAATAAGAAGTTTTTATCAATACCTAAATCAATTCCGATTGATAAAATAAAATGTAAGCCATCTACGTATTCTTCTAGTATGACTTCACGTTCTGATGCTGGTTTGTTGCTCCAATATTTAAAACAACGTGTTTCATTTGCAAGTTCTCCAATTTCTACAAGAAGAGCTAACATTTTCTCTTTTAACAATTTTTTCGGTTGTAAGTCATGTTCTTTCGCAATACGGTCATCTAATTCTTTTTGTAATTTAAATAGTTGTAGTAAGTCCACTCTATTGTCCTCCTCCAACATCGCATTTTACGCAACAATGTTGTTTCATCTCAAAGTTCATTATTATTTTTCGTTTCTTATTAATAAGTCAGCCATTTACCTCTTTACACAAAATAGCTTGTCCTTAATTTACAAATACGTTTCAATCATCACGATTAGATTGTTCACTCCGATTGGTGATAGTTAATAATTATCCAGGAATTGCCCACTATTAAAAATATTATTTTATCTGATGAAAGTTCCATATCATCTTTCCATTATAGCAGTGTCGTTTCAGGTAGGAAAGATACTCTTCTTTCCAGAGGATGATAATTAAAAGAAGCCAGGAGAATTCTCCTGACTTCATATGCATATTCTTCTATATTGCTATAACTTTTATATTGATTTTGTCATATCGATAACGACACACTTCTCTTTGCATACAAATAAAAAAACCTTAGAAGAAAAATCTTCTAAGGTTTCAACTAATTAATTAGTTAATGTTGTTTTTTGCAACTGTTGCTAATTCAGCGAAAGCTTTTTCGTCATGAACAGCTAAGTCAGCAAGCATCTTGCGGTTAACTTCGATGCCAGCATTTTTAAGACCGTGCATTAAGCGGCTGTAAGAAAGACCATTCATACGAGCTGCTGCGTTGATACGTGTAATCCATAATTTACGGAAGTCACGTTTCTTTTGACGGCGGTCACGGAATGCATACATTAGAGATTTCATAACCTGTTGGTTAGCAACCTTGAATAATGTATTTTTTGAACCGTAGTAACCTTTTGCTAATTTAATTACTTTTTTACGACGTTGACGAGTAACTGTACCACCTTTTACTCTTGGCATAATATTACCTCCTAATTGTTCTATATATCAGCCGAACTTATTTTAAGTTGTCAAGCATTTGACGAATGCGTTTGAAGTCACCAGCGCTTACTACACCAGCTTTACGTAGTTTACGTTTAGCTTTTGTAGATTTGTTAGCGAATAAATGGCTTGTGTAAGCGTGAGAACGTTTCAGTTTACCTGATCCAGTCTTTTTGAAACGCTTTGCAGCGCCGCGATGAGTTTTTTGTTTAGGCATAGGTATTTCCTCCTCTATCTATTACTTATCGTTTTTCGGTGCTAAAACTAAGAACATACTGCGTCCTTCCATTTTAGGCTTAGATTCGATTGTACTAACTTCAGCACAAGCTTCTGAGAAGCGATCTAAAACACGTTGACCGATTTCTTTATGAGTAATGGCACGTCCTTTAAAGCGAATTGACGCTTTAACCTTGTCGCCTTTCTCTAAAAACTTGATAGCATTACGAAGTTTTGTGTTAAAGTCGTGTTCATCAATTGTTGGACTTAAACGAACTTCTTTCATGCTAATTACTTTTTGATTTTTGCGCTGTTCTTTTTCTTTTTTCTGTTGCTCAAAGCGGAATTTACCGTAGTCCATAATGCGGCATACTGGCGGTTTCGCATTTGGAGCAACTAATACTAAATCAAGATTAAGATTTGCAGCTAAGTCTAAAGCGTCATTACGAGACTTGATTCCAAGTTGATCGCCATTTGCACCAACTAAACGTACTTCGCGTGCACGAATTTGCTCGTTAATCATCATATCCTTGCTAATAGTAAGCCACCTCCAAGGTTTTCTCAGAACATAGTTTGTAGTCATAGAACCCGACAAAAAAAGTGCGGGCATACGACACCCACACTTGTAAAATCTTAAGTAAGAAATACATTTACCTGTAAACTGCGAATGCGTCCATCAGGTGAGAAGCGGGTGCTTCTACTTGTTCCACAAAACAATATTCTATTATCCTTGATGAGTTTATCATAGGACATGACGTCTGTCAAGAAGACGCAATGTGTTTTACTAACAACAAGAAATATTGTAACAAACAACTAACATACTTGCAATACTTTTTTACGATAAGTGTTACATGGTTTTTTTTTCTAATTTCCCTTACTCATATTACATAGAAAAGCCGCGGTATACCGCGGCTTTTTCTTATCGTTTTCCTTCTACTTTAATCATATCAACAAAAGCATCTAATGCGATTGTTTCTGATTTTTGTTCACCGTATTTACGTACGTTTACGCCGTTTTCAGTTACTTCATTGTCACCTACTACAAGCATGTACGGAATTTTTTGCATTTGTGCTTCACGGATTTTGTAACCAATTTTCTCTTCACGAGTATCTAATTCAACACGGATACCAGCACGGCGTAATTCGTCTTGTACTTTCTTCGCATAGTCTAAATGTACTTGCGGAGAAACTGGAATTACTTGTACTTGAACTGGAGCTAGCCAAGTTGGGAATGCACCTTTGTATTCTTCAATTAAGAAGGCTACGAAACGTTCCATAGTAGATACAACACCACGGTGAATTACAACTGGACGGTGTTGTTTACCGTCTTCACCAACGTAAGATAGTTCAAAGCGTTCTGGAAGTAAGAAGTCTAATTGTACAGTTGAAAGTGTTTCGTCTTTTCCAAGAGCAGTACGAACTTGAACGTCAAGTTTTGGACCGTAGAATGCCGCTTCACCTTCAGCTTCATAGTAATCAAGACCCATTTCATCCATAGCTTCTTTTAACATACCTTGTGCTTTTTCCCACATCTCATCATCAGCATAGTACTTTTTAGTATCTGCTGGGTCGCGATAAGATAGACGGAATGAGTAGTTCTCTAAACCGAAATCTTTGTACACTTCTAGAGTTAAGTTTACAACACGTTTTAATTCTTCTTTAATTTGATCTGGGCGTACGAAAATGTGAGCATCGTTTAAAGTCATTCCGCGTACACGTTGTAATCCAGATAACGCACCTGACATTTCGTAGCGGTGCATTGTTCCAAGTTCCGCAATACGGATTGGTAATTCACGGTAGCTGTGAATATCGTTTTTATAAACCATCATGTGGTGAGGGCAGTTCATCGGACGAAGAACTAACTCTTCATTATCCATTTCCATTGATGGGAACATACCATCACGGTAGTGGTTCCAGTGACCCGAAGTTTCATAAAGCTCTCTGCTTCCTAGTACTGGAGTGTATACGTGATCATAGCCTAAGCTTGCTTCTTTATCAACGATGTAACGCTCGATAATGCGGCGGATTGTTGCACCCTTTGGTAACCAAAGTGGTAAACCTTGTCCTACTTTTTGGCTATTAGTAAATAGTTTTAATTCTTTACCTAATTTACGGTGATCGCGCTCTTTCGCTTCTTCAAGCATACGTAAATGCTCATCTAATTCTGCTTTCTTAACGAATGCAGTACCGTAAATACGTTGTAACATTTTATTATTGCTATCGCCGCGCCAGTAAGCACCCGCAACGCTTAATAATTTAAATACTTTAATTTTCCCTGTAGATGGAAGGTGGACACCACGGCAAAGGTCGAAGAATTCGCCTTGCTCATAGATTGAAATAACTGCATCTTCTGGAAGATCGTTAATTAAATCTAATTTTAACTCATCGCCGATTTCTTCAAAACGACGAATTGCTTCTGCACGTGGTACTTCATGACGAACGATTTCTAAGTTCTCGTTCACAATTTTTTGCATTTCTTTTTCGATTTTCTTGAAGTCTTCAACTGTAATTGCTTCTTCCATATCAATATCGTAGTAGAAGCCATTTTCAATTACTGGACCAATGCCAAGCTCAACCTTAACATCTTTATATAAACGTTTTAACGCTTGCGCTAAAAGGTGAGCTGTTGAGTGGCGTAAAATATATAAGCCATCTTCAGAATCTAATGTAATGATAGAAACTGCACCATCTTCTTCGATTGGTGTAACAAGATCAATCATCTCATCATTTAATTTTCCAGCCACAGCTTTTTTCTTTAAGCCTGGGCTAATAGAAGCTGCGATTTCTTCAGTTGTTACGCCTTTTGGAAACTCCTTCACAGCTCCATCAGGGAAAGTAATTTTAACTACATCTGCCATCACTGGTCACTCCTCTTTTTCTCAAAATAAAAAACACTCATCCCGTAAAAAGGGACGAGTGTTGAATTCGTGGTTCCACCCTTGTTCCAATTAACATAATTGTTAATTGCTCAAGTTCAACATAACGGTGTTGTCCGTTAGCAATTACTAGAAAAACCGTTCACTGCTAAAGTTTAGAGGTGGTAAGTAATAATCCCGTACTAGGAAGCTCACACCCTAAGGCTTCCCTCTCTGAAAATCGTAGAAAACTACTCATGTCCTCATCATGACATTTCAATATATTTCATTTATGTAGGTAATTATATGCTCAAAAACTTAGAAAATCAAGGGCGTTACCTTTATTTTTTAAATTTTTCACATTGCGCTCAAACTCATGTAATCCATGTAATTGTACCCGTTCTTGAAATACATTTCGCAAAGTAATAATCATATTATGGTCTTGTTCTTTCGTATACAAATAAATTTTTTTCGGCGAAATAGAAAGAAGTGGTGCAATTACTTTCGTATCAATATATACATCCTTTTGTTTTAATAAGTCTTCATCTATATATTGAACCAATTTCTCTTGTTTTAAACGTCTACCTTTATCATCATAGAAAATAAAACTTTCATCAAAAATAAGATGTACACATGACAAACGTGATTTCCGGCTACGGACTTGTTGCCGGAGCGTCTCAATAAACATTTGATATTCTTGTTCTAACTTATACTCATCAATTGCCACTTCAGCAAGCTTAGCTACCATTTCCCTATATGTACGAAGACGAAAACGAACATATGATGAAAACGAGAATGAAAGCGGATCACAAAGCCAGTTATTTAAAGAGGATTTAATATATGATTCAAATGTGTGACGTGTTAATTCACGAGCAATTCCTTTTCTTCTTCCTTTTAAAATCTCTTGTGCCATATGCAATATTTGATGGCACTCTTCCTCTTCTTCATAAAAAAACTTCTCTTTTAAGATTGTATATATCCACTCATTTTGTTTCACATTCACAATGAAATATACCATTACTGGCAATAAAATCTTTTCAATATAATTTGATTCACATACTGGTATGTGAATCACCACTTTTTGTTCCTGTAAATACACACTCGTTTCCTTATATAACAGTTCCGCTCTTTTCAATAGTTGTCTATATACGTGCATAGCATCATTTTTTTCTTCGAAGCAAATTTCAATCACTTTTGTCCCCCCTTTTATCCCTGCTCTAAAGGACTGTATCTATACGTTACAAATCCTATAAGAGTCCGTCCCGCGTGAAAGTTCACTCTTAGTAGAATTACATTTCTTATTGTTAGAAAATCCACTCGATATGGCTTGCTAATTTTATATATATTAAGGGAGGGAGAAAAAAATGATACAAGCTACTAGGAATTTTCAATAAGAACTTTTCATTTTATCATTCGGCTACTTTAAAAAGCGTTTAACTACAAAAGAAGAGCAAGCTTCTCAGCTTGCTCTTTACTTATGACGACGGTTTTTCCCGCCAATCGGAATTGGTTTCGCCAAATATTTAATTCGCTCCATAATACGAGCTGCTTTCATTTCTTCCGCTTCACCGCGCTGCGTATATGTTAAATGATGTTCTAGTTGTTTAAAATCAAAGTTAGACGTAAAGAACGTCGGTAAGTTTTCTAACATACGGAATTGCAAAATTGCACCGAGTACATCATCACGCACAAAGCTTGACATCGCTTCTGCTCCAATATCATCTAACATTAAAACTTGTACGCGTTTCACCGCATCAATCTTTTCCCCAATCGAATTATCTTGAATTGAACTTTTAATTTCACGTAAAAATTCAGGGAAATATACGAGCATTGAACTTATTTTCTTTCGAGCCAGCTCATTCGCAATTGCTCCTAATAAATACGTTTTCCCTACACCAAATTTACCGTACAAATATAAACCTTGTACTTTTTTACCAGGTTCATATGTACTTAAAAATTCATTAGCTGCACCAATTGCATCAATACGCGCATCTAAATCTGAAGGGTCTAAGTTTTCCATCGTTGCTTGTAAAATATCAGTTGGCATATATACACTTTGAACGAGCTTTTCATATTTCTTCCTCTCGTCATATGCTACTTTTCTAACGCAACGATCATATTGAATATCAATCATCTTCCCTTGGATAACGAGCTTTGGCTCATATCCTTGCAGCATGTTTTTACACGAACCTAGATCCGGACAATCCGCGCAACCTACACTTTGTCCAATATATTCGTATAATTTCACAAGACTGCGTTCAATCATAGACGTTGTTACTTCCCCTTTATGTTCGTCTATAAATTCTTTCACACGCGGATGTGCCATTACTTCCGCCTTTAATACTTCATATCTATTTTTAAAATTTTCATTTTCCATTAACTTTGCAAATGAATTTTGAATATGCTCCATTTTCTCACCTCAAAGAGCGTTCATTCTCTTCTATTAATCACGCTTATATTTTTTTAACACTTCTTCTAATCGTTTTCGTTCGTCCTCTAACGTACTCGCACCTTTTTCAGCACTTACATCTTTTTTCACAGTTTCTTTCTCTTGTTCTTTCGGCTCTTCTTTCAACCAATCTGGTACCATTTCTTTTCGTACCGTTTTCTTCGACGTACGGCCTTTCTTCTTCGTCTCAGCCCATTCTTGATATTGACGGTTTTCTTCTTTCGCTAACGCCATTGCTTCAGCTACTGTGCCGACCTTTTTACGTGCCCAATGTCCAGCAATCTTCTCCACATACGTTTTCGCAAGTTTCATATCTGAGCGTAGCATAACGTAATAAATAAGTACATTCACAACACCTGGTGTTAACTTTTGATTCATCATTACATCTTCAACGATTTGCAAGTCAGCCTTCGTTGCCTCTGCACCGCCAGAGATTTCTTTCAATAGTTGTTTTGGTGAGATTTCCTCTAACTGTTTGATTAACATCTCTTCTTGCGTAGAAGGCTCTTTTTCTTTCATCATACGTGCAGCGTGAGGCTGTACTCTTTCACTTAATACAGGTAACGCTTGGCCGTTTTCGAACTGATACCAATCACGCGCTCCTTTTCTAAGCCTTTCGATATCAATTGTCTGCAGCTCTGTCACCGCACCAAGAACGATATTTTGCATCGATAACACATCTACATCATACACGTAAGCAAGTGTAATGACACATTCTCGCACTTGATCTGTAATCGCCTTTTTAGGAACAAGAGCGGACAAGCCATCTACAAATAAGGAGAAATCAAAGAAATCATTCCAAACTTTTGGAGCGTCTCCCTTTTCATTACTTGGCATAGCTGTCGTTTTTGGAATACGAAGGTCTTCTTGCGCATGCTCAAGCTGCCCTGGATTAAACGAACCAAACACATCATTAAAAGAACGCGTAACATTTTCATAAGATGCAAAATCAAATTCTTCTTCTAAGAAATAATGCTTTACTTGATTATATTTTGTCCGACTCAATCGATTGTATAAAAAGATACTTAAAACAATATCATCAAAAAACTGCTTCGGAGATAAAGGTGGTTGCAGCTCATATATAAACATTCGAATATCTTTTTCTTTCTTAATATATACTTTCAAAAGTCCAATTGCCTCTAACTTTACTCGTTCCTCATATACTTCAGGAAGCTGCATTTGCATGGTCACCATAAGGGAATGATGCGTATTCTCTTTTCCAAATACACGATCTTGTTCTAACTCTCCCCATAGCGTCATGTACAAGCTAAAAGCTCTACTACCTATTAACGGCTGATATAACATCGTTAACACTTTTCGGTCGTAATTATGCAATAATCCTTTCGCACTTACTTTATAACGATCAATCGGCAATAGCTCCATCCATGACTGTTTTTCCATTCTTGCTTTCCTTTCTCTCATCCAATCTTCACTATATAATTTATTAGCGAAAAAGAGCTATTAGCTTTCGCTTCTAGCTCTCTTATCTCATTACTTACGGTATGTAAAGAGAATACGATACAGATTCTACTCTCTTTCTTTTTGCAGTATATCTTTTAATTCTTCAATAAATACATTTAAATCTTTAAATTGGCGATATACAGAAGCAAAACGCACGTAAGCAACATCATCGATATCACGTAGTTCTTCCATAACAATTTCACCAATCATATCACTTTTCACTTCTGATATACCTAAATTACGAAGTTCACGTTCCACACTTTGAGTCACTTCTTCTAATTGTCTTAAAGATACTGGTCTTTTTTCACACGCTTTAATTAAGCCACGTAAAATCTTTTCTTTATTAAACTCTTCTCGTGTTCCTTCTTTTTTTACAACGATAAGAGGTGACTCTTCCACTCTTTCAAATGTCGTAAAGCGGCTTAAACAGCTTTCACACTCTCTCCTTCTTCGAATAGAGCGCCCCTCGTCTACCGGACGCGAATCTAACACTCTTGTACCATTATGAGAACAGGATGGACAACGCAATATATTCACTCCTTTACACTATACTCTTTATTTTTTCTCTACTTACTTCATCTGACAATATATATACATTATTATATAACTCATTTTAACTCTCTTACCACTTTAAGTTTAAGCGCATTATTATCTCGTTTAAAAAAATACGATGATAGATGCGTTGTTAACTTATTCGTAAGAGCTCCATTTATTCAACTAACGAGTACATTATATTTTCCCTTTTTTATAAACTAAAAAAGAGGTGCATTATACACCTCTTTACATTTTAAATCAATTATGTTCTTTTTTAAAGAGCTTTTGTTTCTCTCTGCTTAATTTCGAAGCTACCAGTGCCTCGAGGAAGCTCGATGCTCTCACGCGTTTTCGCGTTTAAACCTTCTGCAATATATTCTGCAGCAACATTTGGATCAATACGATCCCCACAAGTATAAACATCAATACTTGCGTAACCGTGCTCCGGAAAGCTATGAATTGTTAAATGTGATTCCGAGATAATTACTACTCCACTTACACCTTGTGGTGCAAATTTATGGAAAGCAACCTCACGCACTTCAGCACCAGCTCTTAGTGCTGCATCCACAAATAATTGTTCAATATACGGCATGTCATTAAGCTTGTCGAAATCGCAATCCCAAAGTTCAGCGATCACGTGACGACCCATCGTATCCATAGTATCCATTCTACAGTTCCCCCTTGTAAATTTATTCTAACTGTTCGAATTGAAAACTAATTTGCAATTTGGCTTGCTCCACTACCACGGGGGAAAGTTAGTCCAGAGAGGTCCTAACCCTTTAAGTAGTGACTACGTACCTCAGCTCTTAAGTTTACGAGTGTTAGTATACTTTGTTTATTTTCATTTTGCAACAACAGTTTTTTCGATTTTCTGTCATATTTTCCTCTTTACTTTTCCCTAAAAAAAATAAATGATTCACAAATACAGTAACCCCAACGTTTCGTGGTATGTCCACTTTCAAAAATATACTCCTATAATTTTTTTCCTTTTCAGAAAAAAATAAAAAAGAGGGCAAATCTTCCACTTGCCCTCTCCCTTATTCACTTAAATATGTTGCACATTTTCTTGCTTCGCTAATTCGTCAACAACTAACGTTACAAGATCTACAACACGACGAGAGTAGCCCCACTCGTTATCATACCAAGCCAGCACTTTCACTTTACGATCACCCATTACCATTGTAGATAAACCATCAATGATAGCTGAGTGTGTATTTGTATTAAAGTCAATAGATACTAAAGGCTCTTCGCTGAATTCTACAATGCCTTTTAACGCACCGTTTGCAACAGTTTTGAATGCATCGTTAATAGCTTCAACTGTCACATCACGTTTTACATCTACTACTAAGTCAACAAGAGACACGTTTGGTGTTGGTACACGAAGTGCCATACCGTGAAGTTTTCCATTTAAATGCGGAAGAACTTTTGCTAGCGCTTTCGCAGCACCTGTCGTTGTCGGAATAATTGATTGTCCGCAAGCACGTGCTCTTCTTAAATCTTTATGTGGGTTATCAATATTTTTTTGGTCATTTGTATAAGCGTGAACTGTCGTCATTAAACCGTTTTCAATTCCAAACTGCTCATCTAACACCTTCACAACAGGTGCTAAACAGTTTGTTGTACAAGATGCATTTGAAATAACAGTATGTTTTGTAATATCTAATTGGTCTTCGTTCACACCTACTACAATTGTTACATCTTCATTTTTACCAGGCGCTGTTAAAATAACTTTTTTCGCTCCAGCTTCAACGTGAAGAATTGCTTTTTCTTTTGAATTAAATTTACCAGTTGCTTCAATTACAACTTCAACACCTAAATCTGTCCAAGGCAATTCCTTTGGATCGCGGTTGTTTAAAAGGCGAATCATTTTCCCATCAACTAATAAGTGATCTTCAAATGCTTCTACTGTTCCGTCAAACTTGCCGTGAACTGTATCATATTTAATTAAATGTGCTAACGTTTCAGATGGATAGCTTGCATTGATTGCTACAATTTCGAATGCGCTTTCTTTTATTGCCTGACGAAATACCATTCTCCCAATACGTCCAAATCCATTAATTGCCACACGAGTCATAATATGTTATCCCCCTTGAATGCGTTATACTATTTATCTCCAATCCCAATAATAGTATAACACAAAAAGGGGATATGTCACTAAGCATTTTCATTAATTTCACAATTTTTTAGTCAATAATGTTCCATTTCTTTAAAATCCCCTGTAATTGTGTTTTCGTTCCCATAATTGTGCCATCATTATTTATCACTTCATCTGCATGTTTCACTTTTTCTTCTAACGGCATTTGAGATTGAATACGAGCTGTCGCTTCTTCTTCTGAAAAATTATTTCGCTTCATTAAACGTTCTAATTGCGTATGTGGCTTAACTGCTACAACTAAAACGCGGTCAACGAGACTTGTTAATTTACTTTCAAATAAGAGAGGAATATCTAACACAACCGCTTGCATACCTTCTTTTATGTACATTTCCTTTTGCCTATTCATTTCCTCACGCACTGCAGGATGAACAATTTTGTTTAACTGCAATCGTTTCTCTTCATTATAGAAAACGACACTTCCTAGTTTTGGACGATCTAGTTCTCCATCTTCTTGTAATACTTCTGTTCCAAACACTTCTACAATTTTGTTATATGCTGGCTTTCCTCGTTCTACAACTTCTCGCGCAATAATATCTGCATCAATAACTGGTATATTTAGCTCGCGAAACATTTGAGATACTGTACTTTTTCCGCTTGCAATACCTCCCGTTAATCCAATTACTACTGTCATCATATAATCCTCCTCATAATTAAAGGCGCGAAACTAATGTTCCACGCCCGTACTTACATTTTCCAAATTCCAATAATAATGAGTAATACCCCAGGCAGGAATGTAAATTTTTGCAACCATTTCATATTTGATAAAACCGTTCCAAGTTTCATTCCAATAAATAAAAACAAAGAACTCATCACTGCAACTAATATCGCCATCATAGCAGGTGCATACCCTAATAAAGATGCACCAATTCCAGCACCAAATGAATCTACAGAAAGAGCGATACCAAGAAGTAACGCTTCTCCTGCAGAAATGGTGCCTGATTTATCGAAATCTGCTACAGTCGGTTTCCGTAAAATTTGAATGACTAACCCAAGCGAGGCAATCTCTAATTTCCATACCTTCTCCTCTTGCTTCGGTTCTTCTTTTTTCTCACTTCGAAAAAATTGGTATAATACCCAAATTCCTATTCCAATAAGAACAAGCCCACCGATACGCGTTGCGATAACAGGTGAAAATACTTTCGCGATCATATGTCCAATTCCCATTGAAACAAGCATAACAGCCGCTGAACACATTCCGATAATTACAATTGATCTTAGTGGAATTCTTACGCTTCTTAAACCATATGTTAGCCCTACACTACAGCTATCTAAGCTTAATGTAAAAGCTAATAAAATAAGAGATAAATAAAGGTACATCGGTAAGCTCCTCCCTTATACATAGCTCTGCTGTATGTATATGACAAATGCCTATCCGATGTTATCTCTTTTCTATATTCTTGGCTGACAAATTGGGCAGTAATGCGTTCCTCTTCCACCAACAACTGTTTTTTCTAATATCGTACCGCAAGTCACACACGGTTCTCCTTTTTTTCCATATACATTTAGCAGTTCTTGGAATGAGCCAATTTGCCCTTGTGAGTTGATATACGTTCGAATTGTACTTCCGCCACGCTTCACTGCTTCACCTAACGTTGTAACAGTCGCCTCATAAATTCGCTCAATTTCTTCTACTGTTAAAGACGACGCTTCTCGTTCTGGATGAATTTGAGAACGGAATAAAACTTCATCTACATATATATTTCCAAGTCCTACCAAAAGGCGCTGGTCTAATAATACAACTTTTATTTTACGATTTGTCTTTTGCAATCTCTCTTGTAAATACTGTGGTGTCAATTCAGCATCAAATGGCTCCGGACCTAAGTCAGCAAGAGGCATTTGATTCATTTCCTCACCTTTTTTAAAGAGATGCATCGTACCAAACTTTCTCACATCTTTATAATGTAATTCAGTTCCATCTGTAAATAAGAAACGGACGTGCGTATGCTTATCAATTGGCTCATCCTCTTGATGCAGTAAAAACTTACCTTCCATACGCAAATGTGAAACAATGACATAATTTGTTACATATAAAAGCAAAAACTTTCCTCTTCGCTTTATATTTTCAATCGTCTCGCCTTTTAGCATTTCTTTAAAGATTTCTGCATCATCCGGTCGTTTTACGATTTTCGGATAAGTAACAATAACATCTTCAATCGTTTTTCCTGTTACAAGATTTTCAAGTGTCCGTCTGACGTTTTCAACCTCTGGTAATTCAGGCATTTCATCACTTCCTTATTTTGCGTCGTACCAAGTTGGACCGTAAGAATAATCAACTTTCAACGGAACTGCGAGTTCAATTGCATGCTCCATTACTTCTGGTACAAGCTTCTCTAATTTTTCAATTTCTTCTTTTGGTGCTTCAAATATTAATTCATCGTGTACTTGCAATAGAAGACGCGCTTGTAATCCTTCTTCTTCTAAACGATCTGCCATAATAATCATCGCTTTTTTAATAATATCTGCTGCAGTACCTTGAATTGGTGTATTCATAGCTGTACGCTCAGCAAAGCTACGCAAGTTAAAATTACGACTCGTAATTTCCGGAATGTAACGGCGGCGATTTAATAATGTAGCTACATATCCTTTTTGTTTCGCATCTTTTACGATGTCATCCATGTATTCTTGTACACCAGGGAAACTTTCTAAATACTTTTCAATAAATTCCGCTGCTGCTTTTCTTGTAATTCCTAAGTTTTGTGAAAGACCATAATCACTAATACCATACACAATTCCGAAGTTAACAGCTTTCGCTTGTCGTCTCATATTTGAAGTTACTTCATCTTTTTCAACGCCAAATACATCCATAGCTGTTTTTGTATGAATATCCATGTCATGTTGGAACGCGTCGACTAGCCCTTTATCATTTGCAATATGAGCTAATACACGAAGTTCAATTTGTGAATAATCCGCTGCGTACATAATCCATCCTTCTTCTGATGGAACGAATGCCTGACGAATCTTTCTTCCTTCTTCTAATCGAATCGGGATATTTTGTAAGTTTGGATCCGTTGAACTTAATCGGCCCGTTTGCGTTAATACTTGATTGAAACGAGTATGGATTTTAGATGAATCTTCATGTACAACTTTTAATAAACCTTCAATATAAGTTGAATTTAGTTTCCCTAATTGACGGTAATGTAAAATGTTTGGAATAATTTCATGGTGATCCATCAGCTTGTCTAGTACATCAGCTGACGTAGAATAACCTGTTTTCGTCTTCTTAATAACCGGTAAGTTTAAATTCTCAAACAGAATAACACCAAGCTGCTTCGGTGAATTAATATTAAATTCTGTTCCCGCCAGCTTATAAATTTCCTGTTCCATTTCCTTTAATCTACCTGCAAGTTCTTCTCCCATATTACGAAGACGTTCTGTATCAACTTTTACACCTTTTACTTCCATATCAGCTAATACACGTGCAAGTGGTAATTCTAACTCTGTAAACAGTTCATATTGCTCATTCTTTTCTAACTCTTCAACGAATGTTTGCTTCACATCATATAATACATGCACTTTACGAGCTACATGCTCCGCTACTATCTCTAACTCTGGAACAGCACGCTTCGCACCTTTTCCGTAAACTTCTTCATCAGATTTCACAGCATGTGTTTCTTTCATTTTCGCTACAGTACGGAAATCTTTATCTGTATCAGCCGGGTCAAGTAAGTAAGCAGCAATTAATAGATCAAAGTCAATCCCTTGCATATCTATACCGTTCCATTTCAGTGCAACGATCGCACGCTTCGCATCAAATGTATACTTTCTCATTTCTCCATCTGCAAGCCACTCTTTAAAAGCATCTGACTTAAGTGCAATGTCTGTCTGAATAAAGTAACATCCGTTTTCATTTTGAATACCGAAACCTTGAATATCTGCTTTATGATAATTATCTTCTTGTACTTCAACGATAAGCGCACTATCTTGCTGAAGCATTTCTTCTGTAACTTCTTCCACAATATCAAATGTAATATCATCTAATTCAGCTGGAGCCGTTTCTTCTGGAGTAACACCTAATTTATTTAAAAGAGATGTGAATCCTAAATTCTCGAACATTGGAATGACATCACTTGGCTCATATCCTTTATACTCCATATCATCCACATGCACAGTAATCGGTGCGTCTGTAATAATCGTTGCAAGATCTTTACTCATAAGAGCTTGGTCTTTATTTGCTTCCAGCTTTTCTTTTAATTTCTTCCCGCTTACTTGATCTATATTTTCATACACTTCTTCAACCGTTCCAAACTGTGTTAACAATTTAATCGCAGTTTTTTCACCAACTCCTGGTACACCTGGAATATTATCTGATTGGTCTCCCATTAAACCTTTCATATCGATAATTTGCTTCGGTGATAAGCTGTATTTCTCAAATAAAGCTTCTTTCGTATATTCATCTACTTCCGTAATCCCTTTTCGAGGAATACATACAAGCGTGTTATCAGAAACAAGTTGAAGTAAATCTTTATCTCCTGAAATAACTTTTACACTAGCTCCTTGTTCACTCGCTTCTTTCGCTAGCGTTCCCATAATGTCATCCGCTTCATAATTTTCTAATTCATAACGCGGTACATTGAATGCATCAAGCATCTCACGAATAAATGGGAATTGCTCTGATAACTCAGGCGGAGTCTTTTGACGTCCTCCTTTATACTCACTATACGTTTTGTGACGGAACGTTGTTTTACCCGCATCAAATGCAACTAACATATGCGTCGGTTTTTCTTCCTCTAATATTCTCATTAACATCATTGTAAAACCGTAAATTGCGTTCGTATGTATACCTTTGTCGTTATTTAAAAGCGGTAGTGCAAAGAAAGCACGATACGCGATATTATTACCATCTACTAATACGACCTTTTTTTCCAAATCAGAAACCTCCCCATACAAATTTGAAATGATTTTTTTCACAGAAAAAAACCGTTTCTTTCCTCTCTCTATATTAACATGACTAATAGAGAGAAGAAAAATAACGGTTATTTTCTTTCATATATAAAACAGACTTATATTGGCATAAAGGGAAGTGACGAGAATAGCTTAACTATTCTCGTCCAAAATTACTCCTTGGATGAAGGGGTTTTCATGTATTATATTAACAGAGCTTTATTAATATTTAATTAAGCCATTGTTAATATATTGTAAACATCCTTCATCCTATTTTTCAGTTGCTGATTTTGGTAAAACAACTGTAAAGGTTGTCCCTTCTCCTACTTCACTATCCACTGTAATCGTACCGTGATGGGCCTCGACTAAATGCTTTACGATTGATAACCCAAGACCTGTACCACCAGTATTTCTACTCCTCGCTTTATCCACTCGGTAAAAGCGTTCAAAAATACGTGGAATTTCATCTTTACTAATACCAATTCCAGTATCCGACACTTTTATATAAGCATTATATTTATCTTCTGCTAATTCTACAGAAACAACGCCTCCAGCCGGTGTATATACGATTGCGTTATTCATTAAATTAATAAAGATTTGCTGCAAACGACTTGGATCTCCAATGACAGAGACACGTTTTAATGCATTTACTTGTAAAGAGATTTCTTTTTCTCCCGCTTTATTATCAAGCACCATATGAATATCTTCAAGAAGTCCCTTCATATCAACGGTACCCATATTCAATTTAAATCCTTGTTGCTCAATCTTTGATAAATCTAATAAATCTTCAATTAATCCTTGCATACGTTCACTTTCTTTTAAAATAATGTGCAAGAAATGTTCGCAGAATTTTTTATTATCCATAGCACCGTCTAAAAGTGTTTCTGAAAAACCTTTAATAGAAGTAATCGGCGTTTTTAGTTCATGAGAAACATTCGCTAAAAAGTCTTTTCTCATTTGTTCTAACTTTTTCAGCTCAGTAATGTCATGGAATACAAGGACAATCCCTTTCCATTCATGGTTCGTCCCGATAATCGGTGCTCCATATACCTCGAAATGCTTTCGCTCAATTCCAAGTGGCAATAACATTTGTTTGCGCACTTTCACTTCTGTCATAAAGATTTCTTCCACAAGCTCTATAATTTCCGGATGATGAAACGACTCATAATATAAACGATCTAAATATTCTTCATCTGTGACGTGGAAAGTTTCCTTATACGAACGGTTTACAAGGTTGATATAACCGCGGCTATCAATTAAAATCATTCCGCTTCCCATATTTTCAATTAACGTATGCAGACGATCTTGTTGCATTTCTTGCTCAAGTGTCATCTCTTGTAAATTACGAGCTAAAATATTAATCGCTTTACTTAACATTCCCGTTTCATCCGAATGACTTTCATAAGCGCGTGCTTTATAATTACCCTTCGCTAATTCGATGGCAACTTTCGTAACGGACTCAATCGGCCTAATATATTGCCCTGTAATTTTCATACCTAAAAATACGACTACAAGACACGCAATAACAAATCCGATAATTAATAATCCCCACGTTTTTTGATGAACGTCTTTCAAAGGCTCAATTGTGCTCTTCACAAAAATGTATCCTTGTTTCCCTGCTACATCTTGCACGAACACCGCATGGTAAAATTCATTATTTTGATCTGTTTCTTTCGTAATGACTTTATTTCTTTGTTTCGTTGTTTCAGAGGAAAGTTCTTTTATTATCCCTTGGCTAAAAGCAGACGGTTCTCCCCCGCTATATTGAACTTTCTTTTTCTCATCTACAAAGGCAATAGAAGCCTGAATTTTTTCTTCTAGCTTTTTAAATATATATGGATTTTTTAAAACATCATCAAAACCTTGTTCTTCTGCTAATACCGCAACATACTCTGTCTCTTTTACCATTCTCTCTTTCGCATGATCTATATAATAGTTTTCAAACACGGTTTCCAGCAATAAACCGAGTCCGACTAAAATAAAAACAATAAGAGAAACAAATGTAAAAAGAAGCCTGGAACGAAATTTATTCATCCCCTTTTGGCTCCTCTAATTTATATCCTAAACCACGTATCGTTTTAATGTACGTCGGTTTTTTCGTATTTTGTTCAATTTTATCGCGCAAATGGCTAATATGAACGTCAACAATTCGTGTATCACCAGCGAAATCATAATTCCATACAGCACTTAATAATTGATCACGCGTTAATACGCGACTTTTATTTTTCGCAAGATAAACAAGTAGTTCAAATTCTTTTGGTGTTAATTCAAGCTTTCTTCCTTGGAAATAAGCCTCATAAAACTCCGGTAAAATTTTAAGTTCAGCAATTGTAATGCTCTCTTCATCTGACGATTCTGTAACTTGCTCTTCTTGTTGTAATTTCGTGCGGCGTAAAATTGCCTTCACACGCGCGACAACTTCCCTTGGACTAAATGGCTTCGTCATATAATCATCCGCCCCAAGTTCAAGACCTAGCACCTTATCAAACTCATCATCTTTTGCTGTCAACATTAAAATCGGCGTCATAACGCGCTGCAATCGTAATTCTTTACATACTTCCATACCATCCATTTTTGGAAGCATTAAATCTAATATAATTAAATCTGGACGTTCTGTTGTCGCTTTTTGAAGCGCCATTTCTCCATCCATCGCTGTTATCACTTCAAAACCAGCTTGTTGTAAATTAAATTCGATTAAAGTTAAGATAAACTCCTCATCATCAACTACTAAAATACGATTGTTCATTCTTTTCCTCCAAGTTATAGACTTGAAACCTTCTTCATCCTAGTATTTTCCCCGTTATTCTCATCATACTAGAAAACAAGGTCCCTCTCAATATAATTGTCTATTCATGGATTCGGATTGCGCAATTAACTTGTAGTGATCCATACTTTATACACTTCTATATCTTTATTAAATTCAATACTCGTATGGATATGATATTCTCGACTTTGCGCTAAGAAAAAGATACAGCATACGCTATTTTATAATCTAGCGTTTCATATCCATCAAATAGTCTTCCATACATTTCATTCGCAACCCCGTCCGCCCATACTTCAGCTTCTCTTATCGTTTCAAAGATAACGTCTTCTCTCTTCCACTTCATCTTAAAAAAACCCTTTAATTGACTTTAATTACCAATTAATATATTATTAATTTTAATATATTAATAAATGCAATAAAGGAGCTATTATGCGAATATTACTATCTATTTTAACTTTATTAGTAACATGTTTCCTTACTTTTAACGTACCGAGCTGGGATACGATTAAAACGGGGTGTTCAGATTTTGCTGAAGGGTTCAAAGAGGGATTCTTCAACTAAAAATAGCGCTAGCCCCCTTATGAAAGGCATGCTAGCGCTATTCACATTTTCATGTTTTAAAAATTATCTAATGCTTTTTCCATAATAGAGACTGATTTGTAAGGTGGTGTTACTGTTAATGAGCCTTTCACAACAGTATCCCCTTTTTCATCATGAGCAGATACAAGCATATCAATTGTATGTTCCTCCTCAGAAACAGCCACAACTTCAAAGTGGATTTGTAACGTTTCATAATGGTGAACATGCTTCACGAACGTAAGGTCCTTTCTCGTAATATGACTACCTGGACCTGGTAAATATTTCGTAACTGCCGTTGTAATCATTCCAGTTAGCATAATGCTTGGTACAATCGGCTTTTCATACGGAGTTTGGGATGCGTAATCATGCTGAATATATAATGGATTGGCATCATTCGTTAACCCTAAGTACAATAACAAATCTTTATCCTCAATTTTTTCAGTGATAGATAATTTCTCTCCTACTGTAATTTCATCCATTTTACGACCAATTTGAACTTTTTTCTTTAACATGTTACAACCCCCTCCGATTTTTTCACCTTATTATCCTACTAAAAGCGATACTTGATCCGACATTTACTATGATGAGGGCAATGTATAGTATAAATCTACAGTTTCATTATAGGATATTACAAATGATAGCGTTTTCATGTTATTTCAAAAAAACATTTGTATAAATAGTAGAAAAAGATTCGGGGCCCCGAATCTTTTTCTACTTATATTTAATGATTAAACAAGAACCTTCATAACATTACGTACAGATTCTACAGAGCGATCTAACGCTTCTTTTTCATCTGCAAGAAGTTCTAATTCAATAATTTTTTCAATTCCGTTACCACCTAGAATTACTGGTACCCCTAAGTAAAGGTCACTATAACCGTATTCACCTTCAAGGTACGCAATAGCCGGTAATACACGGCGTTGATCTTTTAAGATTGCTTCTGTCATTTCAACTAAAGAAGCAGCTGGTGCGTAATATGCACTACCGTTTCCTAATAAGCCTACAATCTCGCCGCCACCTTTACGGGTACGTTCTACGATTGCTTCTAAACGCTCTTTCGGAATTAACGTTTCTAACGGAATGCCACCTGCATAAGAATAACGTACAAGAGGTACCATATCGTCACCGTGTCCACCAAGAACAAATCCTGTAATGTCTTTCACAGAAAGATTTAATTCTTGTGCGATGAATGTACGGAAACGAGCTGTATCTAATACGCCCGATTGACCGATAACACGCTCTTTCGGGAATCCAGCTTCTTTAAATACAGAATATGTCATTGCATCAACTGGATTTGTTAACACAACAATAATTGCATTTGGTGAATGTTTTGCAATGTCGCGCGTAATACTTTTCATAATTTTGGAGTTTGTTGCTACTAAATCATCACGGCTCATACCAGGCTTACGCGCAATACCTGCTGTAATCACAACAACGTCAGAATCAGCAGTATCTGCGTAATCAGATGTTCCAATAATGTTAGCATCAAAACCTTGTACTGGGCTCGCTTCTAACATATCTAACGCTTTCCCTTTTGTTGGATTTTCCAGCTGTGGAATGTCCACTAATACAACATCTGCAAGTTCTTTTTGTGCTAATAAGAATGCTGTTGTTGCTCCTGTAAATCCTGCACCGATGACTGAAACTTTCTTGCGTTTGATTGTCATAATTTACCCCCCACTTTAATTATGCGTTTTTGATTATCGCTACATCCATGTTTTTAATAAGTTCATTAGCGAACTCAGAACATTTCACTTCTGTTGCACCTTCCATTAAGCGTGCGAAATCATAAGTTACTACTTTTGAAGCAATTGTTTTCTCAACTGAAGCAGTTACTAATTTCGCAGCTTCGTTCCATCCTAAGTGTTCTAATAATAATACACCAGAAAGAAGAACTGAAGATGGGTTTACTTTATCTAAACCTGCATATTTTGGAGCTGTACCGTGCGTAGCTTCAAAGATAGCATGTCCAGTTACATAGTTAATGTTTGCACCAGGTGCAATACCAATTCCACCTACTTGTGCAGCAAGTGCATCAGAGATGTAGTCACCGTTTAAGTTCATTGTTGCAACAACATCGAACTCACGTGGACGAGTTAAAATTTGTTGTAAGAAGATGTCTGCAATAGAATCTTTTACGATGATTTTTCCAGCCACTTCAGCGTCTGCCATCGCTTTATTCGCTGCATCTTTACCATCTTTCTCAACGATACGATCATATTCAGCCCAAGTAAATACTTTGTCGCCGAATTCTTGTTCCGCTACTTCATAACCCCAGTTTTTGAAAGCACCTTCTGTAAATTTCATAATGTTTCCTTTATGAACTAATGTAACAGAAGAGCGTTTTTCGTTAATTGCATATTGAATTGCAGCACGAACAAGACGCTTTGTCCCTTCTTCTGAGATTGGTTTAATACCAATACCAGATGTTTCTGGGAAGCGGATTTTATTAACACCCATTGCTTCTTTTAAGAAAGCAAGAACTTTTTCTGCTTCTGGAGATCCTTGCGCATATTCAATTCCAGCATAAATGTCTTCTGTATTTTCACGGAAAATAACCATATCAGTATCTTCCGGACGTTTTACAGGTGAAGGAACACCTTCAAAATAACGAACTGGACGTAGACATACATATAAATCTAATTCTTGACGAAGTGCTACGTTTAGAGAACGAATACCACCGCCAACTGGAGTTGTAAGTGGACCTTTAATCGCGATTAAATATTCACGAATTAAATTTAAAGTTTCTTCTGGTAACCACTCGCCTGTTTGGTTGAATGCTTTTTCCCCTGCAAGCACTTCTTTCCAAACGATTTTCTTCTCACCATCATAAGCTTTTTCAACTGCTGCTTCTAGTACACGAGATGCAGCTGCCCAAATATCAGGACCAATTCCATCTCCTTCGATAAATGGAATAATCGGATTGTTTGGTACATTCATAACACCATTAGTTACAGTAATTTTTTCACCTGTCGTCAATGTGATAACCCCCATGTTTGAAATTTCATATGTATGAAACTGAGGGAATAACCCCTCAGTTCAAACCGTTAGTCAAATTAAAATATTCTAATCATTACATCTTTCCGAAAAAATCAGACTTTTGAAAGCGTATTTTCACTATCAAAATAGTGTTATTCGCTTATCGTTGTGCAATTGGAACATACACTTGATGTGTTGGTCCATTATAATCAGCACGCGGACGGATTAAACGGTTATTTTCATATTGTTCTAGAATATGAGCTAACCAGCCTGACATACGGCTAATTGCAAAAATAGGTGTAAATAAGTCATGGTCAATTCCTAAACAATGGTATACAGAAGCTGAATAGAAATCAACATTTGGTGGAAGACCTTTTTCTTTTGTTACAATGTCTTCAATTTTGATAGACATATTATACCATTTCTCTTCTCCTAAAAGCACGCATAATCTCTTAGACATTTCGCGTAAATGTTTTGCACGCGGATCACCCTGCTCATATACACGGTGGCCAAAGCCCATGATTTTCACTTTATTTTGAAGAGCATTATGAATATATGATTCTACATTTTCTTCTTCGCCAATTTCAGTTAACATCTTCATTACATTTTCATTTGCCCCACCGTGAAGAGGACCTTTTAACGCACCGATTGCTGCTGTAATGCCAGAATATACATCTGAAAGTGTAGCTACACAAACGCGTGCAGTAAATGTAGAAGCGTTTAACTCATGATCTGCGTGAAGTACAAGCGCCTTATCAAAAGCTTCAATTTCAACTTCATTTGGCTCGCGATCATTTAACATGTACAAGAAGTTTGCAGCTAATGATAAATCATTTCTAGGCTCAACAACATCTAAACCTTTACGGATTCTTGCGTAAGCAGCAACTAAAGTACCCACTTGAGCCTGTAATTTAACCGCTTTCAAATAATTGGACTTTTCATCCATAATTTCAGCGCTCTCATCGTATAATGATAGCATGGAAATTGCAGTTCGTAAAACAGACATCGGATGTGCGATTTTTAAATCTACTTGTTTCAAATATGCTAAAATCTCACCTGGAACTTTATAGTATTCCGATACAATCTCATTAAATTTCGCTAGTTCTTGCTCGTTAGGAAGCTTGCGATGCCATAATAAGTACACTACTTCTTCAAATGTAGCATTCTCAGCTAAATCATCAATATTATACCCAACATAAGTTAATGTATCATCAATAATAGAGCTCACAGATGATGTTGTTGCTACTACCCCTTCTAAACCTCGAATAACAGTCATGACATTCTCTCCTTTTCCTGAAAATTCTCCCAACCTTGCTCCTTATATCTATTTGCTCCCCTTTTGAATTATGAACGCCCGTTCACTCTTTAGGCAAGCAAAATGCACGATCATGCAAATTTGTTGCGATGTTCCCCCTCTTATTGTCCATTGTCTACATGGAAAGCATGAGCGTGAATGTCTCCCCGAATCCTCACGCTCAAAACAACAAGTTAGTGAGGAAAATGAATTCCGAAGAGTTTTATGATAAAAACAACATAAAACAATATCATTATAAAATTGTTTTATGTTGTTTTTATTTTATCTGGTGTAAAGTCTCTGCTGTTATGTAACTTTTCAAAGTTTCTAATCCTATTATAAACAATTATCTGACTTTTGTGAACAGAAAGAATTCAAAAATTTTATATTACTATAAAATTCCTTATTTAAACATCTGTATAATACTCATTACTGCATAGGCAATTCCAGCCCCAATTAATGGACCTACAGCGACCCCATTAAATAAAGCAACTGCTATAATTGTCCCGAAAACGAGCGCAGTTGTAATATGAGGATCTGTCGTTAATAATTGTACGCCACCTTTTGCTAACAGAGCAACTGCTACCCCTGAAGCTAAAGCAATCCATGCATAATACGATTTCGCTGCTTCTCCAAGTTGCTTAAATCCTATTTCCCCCGTCGCAATCGGTACGAGTACTGCTATTGTAATAACCGTAACACCGAGGTTAATCCCTTTCGTTTGTAGATAAGGAAAGACTTTATCCCCTAGAAATGTAAATTTTAATAGAAATAACACACCAATAGCTACAGTAAGCGATTGGTTTTTCGCAATAAGTCCTATAATAAGTAGTATGAATAAAAATAACGTTGACTGACTAATCATGTTTGCACTTCCTTTCTGAAAATAATGAACTCATTTCCAAACAAAAATACCTTTAAACCTATCGTTATACATGCTATATCGATGCCTATTCAACATGAATCACTTCATTTTTTTACGCATTTTAAAATGACAAACTGAGACTTTCACCATCCAAATGTAAGCATGTATACATTTTAAAAAACGGGCGTCTCTCCTTTCTTTTCTAATTAGAAACAGGTAAAATAAAAAGAAGAGAAAATGAAGTTTTTACCATATAGTAGAAGCATCAACACCAAGCTTTCACAGTCACTCACGTACTGAAAAAGCAGGAAAATCCATCATTCCACTATAACATAAAGTGAAACTTTAATCAGTGGGGCACACTCGTTACAAGTTGAACGAAATAGGATAATCCAAATTGGAATGGGAGGTATACATCTTTGAATCGAAACTTACTATATATGATATTGCGACTCGTATTTGTCATTATAGCGACGGTAGCCGGGTTCTATGCATTACTATATATGTCAGGGCTTATCTACCCTTTTATTATCGCTTTCGCATTTGCTTATTTAATTAATCCTGTCGTCAATTTCCTGAATCAAAAACTACAATTTCCTCGCGCACTCGCAGTACTCGTTAGCTTAATTCTCGTATTTGGAGCTATCGTCGGACTCGTTACATATCTTGTAACAGAAGCAATATCTGCCACAACATACTTACTACAACTTGTTACAGTAAAATTTCCGGATATCGTTGCATTCGCTCAGCAGTTTGCACTTAATCATATTATGCCTCTCTACGATGATTTAATCTCTAAATTTAATCATCTTGGGGAACCGCAGCGCTATACGATTACACAAAACATTCAAAACTTAGGAACCGAAGCAACGACGCAAATGAAAGAACTTTTAACCGCTATTATAAGCGGGTTAACAAATTTCATTAGTGCACTACCAACTACTTTAACTGTACTTGTATTCGTTTTATTAGCCACTTTCTTCATTAGTTACGATTGGCATCGCCTTGCTCAGAAAGTAAGAAAGTTTTTGCCCAACCGTGTTCATGGCTATGGAAAAACTATTTTTGTGGATTTAAGAAAAGCTTTATTCGGTTTTGTTAAAGCGCAACTTACACTCGTATCTATGACAACTGTTATTGTACTAATCGGACTTTTAATATTACGCGTACCATACGCCATTACTATCGCGATTATTACAGGGGTTGTAGATTTACTCCCGTATTTAGGAACAGGAGCTGTCTTCGTTCCTTGGGTTATATACGTATTTTTCACTGGCGACACTGCTTTTGCCATCGGTCTTCTCATTTTATACATCGTCGTGATTGTCCAAAGACAAATTATGGAGCCAAAGGTACTTTCATCTAATATCGGCCTTGATCCATTAGCAACACTGATTGCTCTATTTGTCGGCTTTAAGCTCTTTGGCTTCTTAGGATTAATCATCGGTCCAGTCACCTTAGTACTACTTAATACATTGCACAAAGCTCGTGTATTCCATGATTTGTGGAAATATATTAAAGGCTCACCTTCAAAATAATAGTTTCTAATTCATACACAACAAAAAACTTACATGTAATCAGTGGGAAATTCCCACTGATTATTCCTTGTACTTATTTTTCATACTCATTACATAAAACAAGAGAATTGCACTCAAAAAAGATAATTCTCTTGTTTTTTCGCATAAAAAACGCATATTTTGTGGTGTTTTTACATATTTATTCTATTAATTTTATAATTATTACTTACATTTATTACTTTTTATGTAAATGAATAAATATACAAAAAAGCACAGAATAAGACTTAAACTGACCATTTCCCTGCTCTTATTTAACTTTTTTCGTTCCAATTCATTCTTTTACATACAAAAACAATCTTAAGTTCAGATTCCCACTTTAAACACACTGATTAAGAGCTAATAACTCCTCAAATCGAAAAAATACACAACAAATACAACAAAGTAAAACTTTAATCTACAAGGATCCTATCCCCATCGATTATTAACCGTCACATTCGCCGCATATTAAAACACATCTTTCATTAACTGAACTTTAACCACTCTCTCATCCTTTTACAGACAAAAAAATAGTGCTTAGATTGCTATAATCTAAGCACTATTTCTGCACAATAATAGTTGAGTTTTTTCTAAACTTCCATTCCATCCACTTCATAACAAACGGCTTCAATAAAGCCCTCGTCATAGGGATAACAAAGATGAAACCTATTATATCCGTTACATATCCAGGAAGCACTAAAAGAATACCCCCTACAAAGATAAAAATACTATCTAAAACCGCTGCTCCTGGCATTTCTCCTCTATTCAACTTAGATTGAATCTCTCCAAGTACTTTAAACCCTTGTCTTTTCGCCAAATACACACCTACAACGCCTGTAAATACGATCATAGCGAACGTAGACCACAAACCTATTACATGACTCGATCCAATTAAGACTGTAATCTCAATAGCCGGTATTAATATAAACAAGAATAGTAACCACTTCATAGTTCTACACTCCTTTCATATCCTATCACTTTAAACACCCTCACAACGTCCATATACACCATATAAAAGCTAAACGCACTTTCACATCAAACTTCATAACAAACAGCTTTTAAAAGCAATTTCAGACGTTTAAAGCTAGTTTCACCTCATTTTTGTGTAAAAAAAAGAGAAGGACTCCGATCCTTCTCTCCGTATTACTTATAGCACTTCCGCATGTCCATTATAAACAATTCCGCGTGCTGCATCAACTGTTACTTCTTGGCCATTTTTTAAAGTTGCTGTTACGCCGTTTACACCAACGATAACAGGAATACCGATTGATACACCTACAACAGCCGCATGGCTTGTTAGGCCGCCTTCTTCTACAACTAGAGCAGCAGCTTTTTCAATTGCAGGAATCATATCTTTATCAGTGCTTGTTGTAACAAGGATATCACCTTCGTTTACGTTTGCTACAGCTTCAGCAGCTGTTTTCGCTACAACTACTTTACCTTTTGCAGCTTTACGACCGATTCCTTGTCCTTTAGCAACTTCTTCACCAACAACGTGGATTTTCATTAAGTTTGTTGTACCAGTTTCAGCAACTGGAACACCAGCAGTGATTACTACAGTGTCTCCAAGTCCGATTAGACCTGCATCCATACCTGTTTGAATCGCTGTATCTAACATTTCGTCAGTAGAAGCTGCACGCTTCTCAGCCATAAATGCTTGTACACCCCAAACAAGTGCAAGACGACGTCCTACTTGCTCGTCAGATGTTACAGCTACGATTGGAGATTTTGGACGGTATTTAGAGATCATTTTCGCAGTATATCCACTTTCTGTTGGAGCTACGATTGCAGCTACATCAAGAGCAAGTGCTGTATGCGCAACAGATTGGCTAATTGCATCTGTAATTGTTGGAGTGAACTCTTTAATACGTTTTTTGAACATATCTTCATATTGTAATGATTTTTCAACACGTACTGCAATGTTAGCCATCATTGTTACTGCTTCTACTGGGTATTGTCCAGCAGCTGTTTCACCTGAAAGCATGATTGCGTCTGTACCATCGAAGATTGCGTTAGCTACGTCACTTGCTTCCGCACGAGTTGGACGTGGGTTACGTTGCATAGAATCTAACATTTGTGTTGCAGTAATAACTGGTTTACCTAACACGTTACATTTTTTGATTAGACGTTTTTGTACTAATGGTACTTCTTCTGGTGGAATTTCTACACCCATATCACCACGAGCTACCATTAAACCGTCAGAAACCTCTAAGATTGAATCGATGTTGTCGATACCCTCTTGGTTTTCGATTTTTGGTACGATTTGGATGTATTGAGCGTTATGCTCTTCTAGTAATTCACGGATTTCTAATACGTCAGCTGCTTTACGTACGAATGAAGCTGCGATGAAATCAACTTTTTGCTCGATACCGAAGATGATATCTTTTACGTCTTTTTCAGTGATACCAGGAAGCTTAATGCTTACGTTTGGTACGTTAACACCTTTTTTATTTTTTACAGTTCCGCTGTTAAGAACTTTTGTACGGATGTTTCCGTCAGCTTTTTCGATTACTTCTAGCTCGATAAGACCGTCATCGATTAGAATACGAGAACCTGGGTTTACATCGTCATAAAGACCAGCATAAGATACAGAGAACTTCTCTGCAGTACCTAATACTTGCTCAGTAGAAATAACTACTTCTGCACCTGTCACAAGCTCAGCTTGTCCGTCTACGAAGTCGTGAGTACGGATTTCTGGACCTTTTGTATCAAGTAAGATACCAACTGTTTTACCAGTTTTCTTTGAAGCTTCACGAATGTTTTTAATACGAGCGCCGTGTTCTTCATGGCTACCATGAGAGAAGTTTAAACGAGCAACGTTCATACCTGCTTCGATTAATTGCTCTAATTTTTCAATACTTTCACTAGCAGGACCTATAGTACATACAATTTTAGTTTTACGCATATTGCACCTCCGAAAATTATGAAACCGTTCCCAAATATCCGACATTACGCCGATTAGATGGATAATTCTTTAGATAATTGACACATATCTTTATCGATTGTATGTTTTTGAGCTAACGCTTCGATAATGTCATGATCAACAAGTTTATTATTTTGAATACCTACACAACGTCCACCTTTACCAGCAATTAACAATTCAACTGCTCTTGCACCAAGACGACTTGCTAATACACGGTCTTGTGCACTTGGTGATCCACCACGTTGTACGTGACCTAATACAGTTACACGAGTATCAAAGTTTGTTGCTTCTTCAATGTGCTTACCGAAGTCAATTGCACTTCCAACACCTTCAGCTACAACGATAATACTGTGTTTTTTACCACGTTCACTACCGCGTTTCAGACGAGCGATAACCTCATCCATGTCATACTCTTCTTCTGGAATTAAGATTGTCTCCGCACCATCAGCTAAACCAGCCCATAATGCGATATCACCAGCGTGACGTCCCATTACTTCGATAACATATGTACGTTCATGAGATGTAGCTGTGTCACGAATTTTATCAATTGCATCAATAACAGTATTTAAAGCTGTATCGAAACCAATTGTAAAGTCTGTTCCAGGGATATCATTGTCGATTGTACCTGGTACACCAACACATGGGAATCCTTGTTCAGTTAATTTTTTAGCGCCTTGGTAAGAACCATCTCCACCAATAACAACAAGTCCTTCGATACCGTGTTTCTTTAATTGCTCGATACCTTTTAGTCGTACTTCTGGGTCTTTAAACTCAGGACATCTTGCTGTATATAATTTCGTACCACCGCGGTGGATAATATCGCCAACAGAACCTAGTTCTAATTTTTCAATGTGACCAGAAATTAATCCAGCGTATCCATGGTAAATACCATATACTTCAATATCATGGAAAATCGCTTTACGAACAACTGCACGAATGGCAGCATTCATACCAGGTGAATCTCCACCACTTGTTAATACACCAATACGTTTCATTTGTACTCACCTCATAAAGATTATTTGCCTTATAATAAAATAACACGAAAAAATATAAAAATACAATGGAGAAGATGTGTCTTTTCATAATAAAAACGTGCATTCGCGAAGTGGAACGCACGCTTTTCTTATTTTATCCAAATGGAAGCGTTTGAAAACGAAACTTGCCCAATTTTCATATATTTTTCATAACGTTTTTCGATTAATTCATCTTTCGAAATTCCGTTTAATTGTTCAAAAGTTTTTCTAAGCATTAAATCTATATTTTCTGACTGTTTCAAAACATTACGGTGTGCTCCACCTTTTGCCTCTGGAATAATTTCGTCAATTACACCTAATTCTTTCAAATCTGCTGCTGTAATTCTCATCGCCTCTGCAGCTTCCTTTGCTTTTCCTGCATCTTTCCAAAGAATTGCCGCTGCACCCTCTGGCGTAATAACAGAATAAGTGGAATTTTCTAGCATATGAATGTAATCTCCTACTCCAAGACCTAGTGCACCACCACTACCACCTTCGCCGATAACGATACAAATAACAGGCACCGTTAAGCCTGCCATTTCAAATAAATTGCGGGCGATCGCTTCACTTTGACCACGTTCTTCAGCAGCTTTACCAGGATAAGCTCCTTTCGTATCAATAAAACAAATAATTGGACGATTGAACTTTTCCGCCTGCTTCATTAAACGCAATGCTTTTCGATATCCTTCTGGGTGAGGCATCCCAAAATTACGGCGAATATTTTCTTTCGTATCTTTTCCGCGTTGATGCCCGATTACAGTTACAGGCATCCCTTTATACTTCGCAATGCCGCCGACAATCGCTGCATCATCGCCAAATAGACGATCTCCATGACATTCAAAAAAATCAGTAAATAAGTGCTCAATATAATCGAGCGTTGTCGGTCGTTCTGCATGACGAGCAATTTGAACACGGTCCCATACTTTCATATTGCCGTATATATCTTCCTCTAAATTTTCTAGCTTGTCTTCCAAAATACGAATCTCCTCACTGAAGTCCATCTGGCTGTTTTTCGTATAGTCTTTCAGTTCACGAATCTTATTTCTTAGCTCAACAACTGGTTTCTCAAATTCTAGCTCTGCCATACAGCCATTTCCCCTCCTTGATGAACTTCTAAAATCTTACGAAGCGATTCTCTCATATCATCACGATGTACCACCGCATCTAATTGACCATGTTCTAGTAAGAATTCTGCCGTTTGGAAATCTTCCGGTAGTTTCTCACGCACCGTTTGTTCAATTACACGTCTACCAGCAAATCCGATCAGCGCCCCTGGTTCTGCAAGATTATAATCACCAAGTGAAGCGAAACTCGCTGAAACCCCGCCCGTCGTTGGGTGAGTCATAACAGAAATAAATAATCCTCCTGCATTACTATGCTTTTTCAAAGCTACGCTTGTTTTTGCCATTTGCATTAAACTTAATATCCCTTCTTGCATACGGGCACCACCCGAAGCAGTAAAGATAATAAATGGAACTTGTAAGTCGTATGCCTTTTCAACCGCACGGGCAATTTTTTCTCCTACAACAGAGCCCATGCTCCCCATTCGAAAACGAGAATCCATTACTGCAACAACAACAAGCATGTCATCAATTGTTCCTTCACCAGTTACAACCGCTTCGTTCAAGTCAGTCTTCTTACGATCGCTCTCTAGTTTCTCTTCATAATCTGGAAACTCGAGTGGATTTAATGAAACCATTTCTTTGTCATACTCACGGAATGACCCTTCGTCCAATATACTATCAAGACGTTCCCATGCATTCATAGGATGATGATATCCACAATTCACACATACTTTTAAATTTTTTAGAAGCTCTTTCGTATACATGATTTTTTTACATTTCGGACATTTTGTCATAACGCCGTCTGGTACATCTTTTCGTACTTGTTCTGAAGGTATTGCAGCGTACTTTTTCTTTTTCACGAATAAATCTCTTAGCACAATTTGACCCCCTTCGTTGAGAGCTAAGGTTAGCGTAAGAAGAAAATTGGGCTAACACCAAAGTTTGATGTTAGCCTTATCTTCTCAATCTGTCTAATAACCTCACTCTTTACGTTTAACTTTAACCGCTACGCGATAGAATGTTTGTCATAACGTGTCATGGTCATTTCGACAAATTTTATACATTACGAGTGAAACTGTATATTCTCTACTAATTCATCGTAAATTTTTAGTGCATCATTTTCTTGTTTTTCTTCCAAAATAGCGTAAAGCTTTCTATACATATCGATAGAATCTCCTGAAACTTTACAAGAAAGCGTTGATACGTAATCATTTACGATCATCCAAATGCGATATAGTAAATAATTATCGACTTGTTCAATAAGTGTTTTAAAGAACGTTTGGTGAAGCATTGGAACTGAGTTTTCATTTCCTTCAAGCACTTGATGTAATTTACTTAGCACTTTAGAAAACATTTCTTTCGGTAAATTACATACAATTCGAATCATATCTTTCTCAAGCAATCGTTTTGTTTGTAATAAATCACGAATTGTTTTCTCATCTTGCAGCAAGAACGGAGCAATCAATTGTACAAGACCATTATCGTAAAAGTTTCGAATAAACGTCCCTTCACCACGTCTCGTTTCAATTAATCCTACAAGTTCTAAAGCACGCAACGCTTCTCTTACAGAGGAACGTCCTACGTTTAAACGTGAACTTAACTCACGCTCAGACGGCAAACGATCCCCTGCTACCAATCCATCCTCTTCCATAATGGAACGGATTTTTTTTACAATTTCGAGATATACTTTTGTATTTGATGATGTCAATGGAAATTCCTCGCTTATTCTTTACCAATCAGCGCTAATTGTTTTGTTTTCTCAGCAACTTCATTTGGATCTACTTGACGGCGAGCTACTCCTGTCTCCATTGCAGCTTTTGCAACGTAAGCTGCTACTTGAGGCGCTACACGCGCGTCAAACGGTGCTGGAATGATATAGTCTGCATTTAACTCATCTTCTGCTACAAGCTCAGCAATAGCTTGTACAGCTGCCATCTTCATTTCTTCGTTAATTTGTGTCGCATGTACGTCAAGTGCACCGCGGAAAATACCAGGGAACGCTAGTACATTATTTACTTGGTTTGCGAAGTCAGAACGACCCGTTCCAACAACAGCTGCGCCCGCTGCTTTTGCCAATTCTGGCATAATTTCTGGAACTGGATTCGCCATTGCAAAAATAATTGCATCGTCATTCATTGTACGAACCATCTCTTCTGTTAATGCACCTTCTGCAGATACACCAATGAATACGTCCGCACCTTGTACAACATCAGCTAAAGAACCTTCGATACGATTCTTATTTGTATATTTTGCCACTTCATCCTTCACCGGATTCATACCTGTAGGACGACCATCATAGATTGCCCCTTTACGGTCACACATAATAATGTCGCGTACGCCATAGCGATATAAAAGTTTAATAATTGCAATACCTGCTGCACCTGCGCCATTTGCGACAACTTTAATGTCAGACATTTTCTTTCCAACTAGTTTTAGCGCGTTCACAAGACCCGCTACTGTTACGATAGCTGTTCCGTGTTGATCATCATGGAAGATAGGAATATTTGTTTCTTTTTTCAAACGTTCTTCAATAATGAAGCAGTTTGGTGCTGCGATATCCTCTAAGTTAACGCCGCCAAAAGTTGGCTCCATTAATTTTACAGTTTCAACAATTTTATCTACATCGTTTGTATTTAAGGCAATTGGGAATGCATCTACACCAGCAAAGCTCTTGAATAATACAGCTTTACCTTCCATTACTGGAAGAGATGCTTCAGGTCCGATGTTACCAAGACCAAGTACAGCCGTTCCATCTGTCACAACTGCTACCATATTTCCCTTCATTGTATATTCATATACCTTACTTTTATCGTCATAAATTTCTTTACAAGGTTCTGCAACCCCTGGAGAATATGCAAGACTTAAATCTTTTGCATTTTCTACTTTTACTTTTGATACAGTTTCTAATTTTCCTTGATGCACTTTATGCATGTGAAGTGCTTCTTCACGAAGTGTTGACAAACTATCCACTCTCCTCAAATTATTCTTGCTGATATCAATTTCTCCAAGTGGTCTGACCACGAACACTACTACTATAATAATCGAAGTGTAGGGAAATTGTCCATTATATTTTCACAACCACATTTTCTTCCCCGACAATTTCACGAAGTGCTCCTAAACATTCTTCACTTGGATGAATCGATAAACTTCGTGATAATTGTACCATTTTATGTTCCTTTTCATAATAAATTAGTACTTTCGCAAAACCCGAATAGTCAAACAATATTTTAGTAACCTGATTTAAAAGCTTTTTCTCATATTGAGATGGCAATTTCACGTAAACAGACGCATCTTTCTTTTCTTCATACACATCCATTTCTTCTAACGGATATAGTCCATTTACAATCCATTGTAGCTTATGATTTCTAAGCTCAATCATGCCGTCAACTAAAACAATTGCTCCTTCTTGTAACTTATCTGAGAAATGTATATACGTTTCGGGGAAAAGAACTGCTTCCATTTCATCATTTTGATCACAAAATGTAATAAATGCCATCTTTTGCAACTTTTTCGTACGAATCACTCTCACGCTTGTTATGTAAACGATAGCTCTTTGTACTTTTTTCTTATGTCGCATCGCCTGAGCGAGAGTTGGAATTTCTAATTCTTTCGCTAACTTCACATACTGCGCTGTCGGATAACTTGATAAATAAAAACCTAGTACTTCCTTCTCTTTATTTAACTGTTCAATAAAAGAGAGCTCTTCTCCTTGTACGTATTTTGATTTCGGAACAGCATCTCCTAAATCACGTGCAAGATTGGCATACTCTAACGCTCCTTTAAGACTTTTCCATAAATTCGTTCTCGAAACACCGAAATCGTCAAAACACCCAGACCAGACGAACGCCTCTAAATTTCGCTCTGTTACAAACTTTGATGGCATGCGCAGACAAAATTCAAATAAATCTTCAAACATTTTTTTCTCTCGTTCTTCGATTAATGCTGTCACTGTAGCCATTCCGATGTTTCGAATGGAAAGTAAACTGTAACGTATTGCATTTCCTTCTATTTGGAAATTGTAACCACTTCTCTGAAGAGACGGCGGCAAAACATGAAAACCTTTTCGCTTCGTTTCGCGTATATACTGCACAATCTTATCTTCATTTCCAATTGCACTCGATAATAGTGCCGTCATAAATTCCAGCGTATAATTCGCTTTTAAGTAAGCAAGCTGATATCCAATCATACTGTAGGCTACAGCGTGACTTCGGTTAAATCCGTAATTTGCAAATCTTACAATTAAATCGTAAATTTTCTCTGAAGATGTCTTGTCATAACCATTTTGTAAACACCCTTGCACAAAATGCTTACGTTCCTGATCTAAAATATCACGATTTTTTTTACTCACTGCACGGCGTAATAAATCGGCTTCTCCGAGCGAGAAGCCCGCCAACTTCGACGCGATTTGCATAATTTGTTCTTGGTATACAATTACACCGTATGTTCTTTCTAAAATCGGCTTTAAGTCCGGATGTAAATATTCAATTTTTCTCTTTCCATGTTTTGATTCAATAAAGGTTGGAATTTGTTCCATCGGTCCTGGTCTATATAACGAGTTAACAGCAACAATATCTTCAAATTCATTCGGCTTTAACCCGCGAAGTACATTTCGCATACCACCTGATTCAAGCTGGAATACACCTGTTGTATCCCCTCTACCTAACAATTGGAATGTCTTTTCATCTTGAAGTGGTAAATTTCTTATATCGATTTCTTTTCCTGTTTTTTGCACGATAAACTTTATAATATTTTCAAGTAACGTTAAATTACGTAATCCTAAAAAGTCCATCTTGAGCAACCCAAGTTCTTCTAATGCATCAGCTGGGTATTGCGTAACATACACATCGTTATGCCCTTCTTGAATTGCAACACTTCCGGTTAATGGCTCTTGGCTCATAATAACGCCAGCTGCATGAATAGACGTATGACGCGGTAAGCCTTCTACACGTTTTGCAATTTCAAACACACGTTCATGCAAAAGGTTTCCTTGTATAAACTCACGGAGTGATTGCGATTCCTCATATGCATCTTTTAACGTTATACCAAGCTTTGATGGGATAAGTTTTGAGAATATGTCGATATCTCGCGGCGGAAGACCCATTACACGCGCAATATCTCTAATTGCCGCTTTCGCTGCCAGCGTCCCAAACGTTACAATTTGCGCAACACGAAGCTGACCATATTTATCCTTCACATATCGAATCATCTCATCACGTCTTATATCCGGAAAATCAATATCAATATCTGGAAGTGTCACACGCTCTGGGTTTAAAAACCTTTCAAATAATAGATCGTATTCAATTGGATCAATATCTGTAATTTCTAATACGTAAGAAACGAGTGAGCCAGCCGCTGATCCACGACCTGGTCCTGTTAAAATATGATTTTCATGCGCGTACTTCATAAAATCCCAGACAATGAGGAAATAATCACTAAATCCCATGCTAGAAATCACGTTTAATTCATGATTCAAACGCTTTATATGTACTTCTTTCGGCGTACCATAACGTTTTTGTAATCCTTCTTCACAAACGCGGCGCAAATACATATCATTCGTCTCGTTAGATGGAACAGGGAATTTCGGTAATTGATTTACATGAAACGGTATTTCTACTCTACAACGTTCTGCAATTTCTACTGTGTTATAAATCGCTTCTTCTACGTGAGAAAATAGGGCTTCCATTTCATCTGATGATTTTAAATAATATTGATCTGTTTTCAGCCTCGGCCTATCAGGATCCGTCATTTTCGTTCCACTTTCAACAGATAATAAACATTCATGAACAAGTGCGTCACTTTGATTGATGTAGCGTACATCGTTCGTCGCTACAACCGGAATATTTATCCTATTCATAAATGCAGGTAATTTTTCTTGCAGAAGCAGTTCATCTTGAATCGCATGATGCTGTAAACTCATATAAAAACTGCCGAACATATTTTGATACATACGAGCTACTTCTTCAGCTTGACTCTCTTTGTCTTCTAATAATAATTGTTCGATTTCCCCATCTTTACCTGGTGAAATAGCAATTAATCCTTTCGCATAATGTGCAAGCCATTTCTTAGGAATACCTTCTTTTGACTTCGTCATAATGCTACTAGAAATCTTTAATAAATTTTGATAACCTATTTCATTTTCAGCAAGTAAGACAAGCGGATAAGACTTTTCTTCTTCTTCACTAAAAATAGAAGCTGTTAAGCCGATAATAGGATGTATACCATGTTTCTTACATGCTTTATAAAATGGAATAACGCCATACATAACATTTTCATCCGTAATAGCTAGTGATGAATAACCGAGCTCTTTCGCCCTAACTACAAGTTCATCAATTTTACAAGCACTTTTTAATAAACTAAAAACGGTTTGACATTGTAAATGCACAAACTTCACTGTTGTACCCTCTCTTTACCTATTTGACTACTTTTATTATAGGTGAAGAGGAAAGAGGAAATCAAAACATACTTCTTATACTTTGTCCATATATATGAAGAAGAAAGGGGAATGACGATGGATGTAAGAGAACACACTTTTTTCTCTCTGCTTATTATTAGTTATTTTATTGCCTTTGGGGTTATACTTGGTGGTTCATTAATTGGTGGATTTGGTGCATTTCTTATCGGAAAACCAACCCTCACTTACATTAATCAATTCGCTCAAAATTTAAGAATTTGGGCACTCGTTGCAGCGATCGGCGGAACATTTGATACTTTTTATAGTTTTGAAAGAAGTTTCTTTGGCGGGGATATGAAAGATATCGTAAAACAAATTCTCCTTATTTTTTTCGCAACAGGTGGTATGCAAACTGGTCTTATTATTATTAAATGGCTAACGCAGGAGCATGTATGAGAGTACCAAGTGCCAATACAGCAAAAAGATGGTATTTAGTTTTAGCTGGGGCTGCTGTTGGGGGTGTATTGAGCTGGTTTATTTTTTTGTACATATACGGTGTTTTTCAAGAAGAACAAGCTAGTAAAATAGCAGAACAAAGAGAAATTATAGAAAAACAAGAAGCAAAACTCCACGTCCTTCTCGAAGATCAAGAAAAATTAAATACTGAAAATAAACGGCTCTTAACCATTCAAGAGATTAAAATAAAACTTATAAATCGAGAAAAATACGATTTAGACAACCTTACAATTGAAAATATGACTACTTCTATCCATAATGACCTCCAGCATCTTTTAACGAAAAACATACAAAGTATCGCAAAAAATAAAGACCTACTCAAAAAGGTAATCGAAAACAAGACGTACAAACATTACGATCGGCTATACCGTTTTAAAGTCGATACAATATCTTTTGATACCGTGCTTGAAATTAGCATTACGATAGAGAAAGAAAAATAAAGAAGGAGGGGTTTAGCGCCACTCCTTCTTTTCGTTCTAACATATAATTTCTTATTTACAAATCTCACGTAAATCAGCAAATAGACGATCCGCTTCCTCCCAAGAAGATGCTTTTGCACCAGAAGCCATCGGATGTCCTCCGCCGTTATATTGCATTGCTAATTTATTTATAACTGGTCCTTTTGAACGAAGGCGAACACGAATCACATCGTCTTCCTCTAAAAATAGAACCCATGCCTTTAATCCATCAATATTACCAAGTGCTCCAACAACGCCGGATGCCTCAGAAGGAAGTACATCAAATTCTTCTAATACTTCTTTCGTTAATTTAATGTAAGCTGCTCCTTCTTCTACCATCGTAAAGTTTTGTAAAATATAACCGTTTAAACGAGCGATTTTTTCTTTTGTCTTATACATTTCATTGTATAAGTCTGTGAATTTCACACCCATGTCAACAAGCTCACTTACGTAACGAAGTGTTTTTGCTGTTGTATTCGGGAATAAGAAACGACCTGTATCCCCAACAATACCCGCTAAAATAAGACGAGCTGCTTCTTTTGTTATTTTTAATCCTTTATCTTTTCCATAATTATAAAACTCATAAATCATTTCACTTGTAGAACTTGCTGTCGTATCTACCCACGTAATGTCTCCGTATGGATCTTCATTTGGATGATGATCAATTTTGATTAACATCTTCCCTTTTGTATAGCGTTGATCGTCAACACGTTCTTGGTTTGCTGTATCACAAACGATAACGAGCGCATTTTCGTATACACTATCTTCAATATCATCCATTACTCGTAAATATGCTAATGACGGTTCATTGTACCCAACCGTATAAATATTTTTCTCTGGAAACGATTCTTGTAGAATTGTACTAAGACCGCCCTGTGAACCTAACGCATCTGGATCCGGACGCACATGACGATGAATAATAATTGTATCAAACTCTTTAATTGCTCCTAAAATTTGCTCATGCATATGTATAATCTCCTTTTTATTCAACTTCTTCACTTTAACGTGCAGTAAAAGCCCAATGAATGTGGGCTAATCATTAGCACGGACACATCCCCACACTAATGAAAGTCTCACTTTATCCTCCATTATAACGGAAAGTATTTCATACATGCGAACAATTGCTTTATAATAAAAATTAGAAAGTTTAGATATTTCTTTTTTCTCTACTATTTTTTCATAAAGCGATGGGAGTGTGCATGATGCCAGTATTAGTCTTCTGTATTATCGTCTCATTTATGTTGTACCTCTTCTACAAAACAAAATACTTTCGTACAAACCGCCCAATGGAGAAAGGTTGGCTCTCAGGAAAATCCGCAATGGCACTCGGTTCATTCGTCTTATTCTTCGGGATAAACCAATTCTTTTTAGAACTTTCAACCGCTCGTATTATCGTTGGTATCTTATTCGTTCTATTTGGCAGTGCAAGTGTATTTAATGGATTTCGCCAATACAAACATTTCTTACCATTAGCAGTTGAAGAAGCCGAAGTCTATGAAGCAACGTAAAAAAGCATCAACATTGTGATGCTTTTTTACGTCCTCTAACTTTCAAAATCATATATGCGACAAACGCAGAAGGAATATTGAATGGATTGCCTTGCACATGGAGATGTAACTGTTCTTCCCCAAAAGACATTTTTTCATATAGCTCTCGCTGAGATAATCCTGTTTTTTTCTTTTTTCATGTAAACCTTGTAAGTATAAATATTGAATCGGTATCATCACAAGGAAGTAAAATAGTGCGATACTACCAAAAAAGAGTACTGTCGATGACATCATGCATACCACCTTTCAGAAATCCATTTTCTTACAATTAAATTATAACATAGTCTAGAATCCAAATGAATTAATATTCTGTTTTTTTATCAGACAATTGTCTTACTGTATAACTCCTCTTCCGCATACTGAATATATCGGCGAATGAAATAATCAGGATTCTTTTTAATAGGTTCAATATCAAGTCTTAATGGTATTTTCCCTGCCATATAAAAGATTCTTAAAGCAGTTCCAAGTCGAATGGCTGCTTCCGAAATATTTCCCCCATATCCCATCATGAAGTTCCCCCATGCTTCTTCTAACTGTCCAGAAGCAATTAAATGCAATCTAGGAACACCACTATCAAACTCTTTATACCCAAATCCACATTCATCAAAATCGAGTAAATACCAATCCTCTTTGTCTACAAGAATATTTCCAAAATGCATATCTCCGTGAACAAATTGTTTTTCTCCCAATTGAATTGAGTTTGTAAGTTCTTGTATTCTTTCTGCAATTCTCAAGCATTTATTTTTATCCTCATAAGATAAAAAAGAAGCATGTAATAAACATTGTAAAGGCTCATGAATCATCTTTTTCTCGCCATATATAGGTCTTTCATAACCCCTCCAAGTTTGCGGCACACTTTTAAGTACTCCATTTGCTTTTTCATGAAACATTCGCATGAGTGATCCAAGTTTTTCATAATCTTTATCCTTTGGTTCTATAATTTCACTTCCATTTATAAACCTAAAGACAACAAAATACTGGATACTTCCCTCATCTTTCATAACAGGTGTGATCCAGTCACCATCTTTATTTACAACTACTTCTGGTACTAACATTTGTTTTTGTATCGCTATTAACCAATGTATTTCAGCTTCTATTTGCTCGGCTGTATAACGTCCTTCTCTATACTGCCTAACTACAAATTTATTTTTGTCCGATTCGAACATATATGTTTGATTTTCTCCCCCATGCAACAATGAAACTTTCATAAGACTATTTAAATTATATTGCTTACATAACTGCTCTTTAATGTGAAAATCCATTCTTCTCCCCCCTAGTACATATAGTGCAGCATAGTTTCCCTTTAATAATTAGTAGTGTAAGCTTTTCTATCGACTAACAACCAATTCTCTAACCTGATATAGATTAGCTAAAGTCTCCAACATATACTGCTATTTTTGCACTTCACTACCCAAACTCTTACGCAGCTTAAATAACAGCTTCAAAATCCAATAAAACAAAATAAAGTTAAAGAAAAAGCCTAATGGATTAAAAGATATTTCCCATCCACCATAATAAACAAATGTTTCAGCTGGTACACCAAAGTATAGAAAATCGCCCTTATTTTCTCCAGCTGTAGAGATAAAGGAACAAACAATAGCGAAAATCAAACTTACTACATACAATTTCTTTTTCTTTATATCCATTCTTCGATGTGTTAACACATGAAAAGTTATTGCAAATACTACCCCTAAAAAGAGAATTATTACTCCCATTCGACACCTCCACAATTATTGTTCAAGCATCTTCAAATGATTGCACGCTTCTATTTATAAATATGAAACAGAACGTAATTTACCTTTTTCTTTTGCAATTCAAAACATAATAGATTCAGTTGATAACTAAATTTTAAAAAGCTCTACTATACCTTCTTAAAAAAAATGGAACAAACCAAAGCGGCTTGCTCCATCTTTTTATTTATCGATCAATTGCACCATAAGTAATGCTTTCCCAACAACATTACCTTCATGATGTACTTCTACATCAACCTTACCAAATTTACGTCCTATTTCTAATACTTTCGGATGAACCGATACAACATTGTCAATTTGAACTGGTTTTACGAAATAAATTGTTAAGTTCTCAACAATTAAATCGCTCTTCTTTTGCGCACGAATAACGCGATTCGTTGCTTCTGTCACAATCGTTGCGAATACACCGTAAGATAGCGTTCCGATTGAATTCGTCATTTGCGGTGTCACTGAAAATTGATATAGATGCTCATTTTTCGCTTCTTTCGGCGTCATAAATTGATTCGTTACAATATCATCGATTGTTTCACCGACTTGCGGTTGACGCTGAATCATTTGCAACGCCTGAAGTACATCTTGACGGCTAATAATACCTTGCAACTTATTTCCTTCATCAACAACTGGAAGTAACTCAATACCTTCCCACACCATCATACGCGCCGCAGCTGCGACAGACATTTTTCCATTTACCGTAATCGGATGCTTTGTCATCACTTTATCAATTGGTGTTTCTTTCGCTACACCGATCATATCTTTTGAAGTTACAATACCTAACACCTTTTTATTTTCATCAACAATCGGATATCTTCCGTGCATCGTCTCTTCGTTATACGCATGCCATTGCTGCACTGTATCATCTGGCTTTAAATATAACGTTTCTTCAATTGGCGTTAAAATATCTTCAACGAGTACAATTTCTTTCTTAATAAGCTGATCGTAAATCGCACGGTTAATTAACGTTGCAACTGTAAATGTATCGTAACTACTTGAAATAATCGGCAGTTTTAATTCATCTGCTAATTTCTTCACATGATCTTCCGTATCAAATCCGCCCGTAATTAACACCGCAGCTCCGGTTTCTAACGCTAATTGATGTGCGTTCGTACGATTACCGACAATAAGTAAGTTTCCAGCTTCTGTATAGCGCATCATCGCTTCTAATTTCATTGCTCCGATTACGAATTTATTTAACGTTTTATGTAGTCCTTCTCTGCCTCCAAGTACTTGACCATCGACAATGTTAACGACTTCTGCATATGTCAGCTTTTCAATATTTTCTTTCTTCTTTTGTTCAATTCGAATTGTTCCGACACGTTCAATCGTACTAACATACCCTTTATTTTCTGCATCTTTAATTGCACGATAAGCTGTACCTTCACTTACACTCAAATCTTTTGCAATTTGCCTTACAGAAATTTTATGCCCTACTGGCAGGCTATTAATATGTTCTAAAATTTGGTTATGCTTGGTAGCCAAATGGTTTCACCATACTTTCTTTTCCCTAAATTCTTCATGTGTTGTATTTTCAGTATACTATATTTTCAAAACTGTTACACTCTCTCTTTGTATATCTGTACTATTTTTTTTATAACAAAATACACCTTACATTACACCACTTCTTCTATTACAACAATGTAATGGTATTGTCATCTCGTTCGATAGTTTGTCCAGCCACTTCCATATACAATGAAGACAAGAAATGAAACAAAGGAGCGGATATATGATGAAAAAATTATTAGAAGTTGTAGGTGCTGTATTGTTAGCTTTCGTAGACGGAAAAAAAGTTGCAATGGAATTGAATGAAACACCTGAACAGCCACTTCCAAAAAGAAAAGAATCATCAAAACAAGTACAACCTTTACAAGCTGTCCTACACACGTAAAAAACCCTTCACTTGTCTTTTCAAATGAAGGGTTTCTTTTCTATAGTGTAATACTTTCTCCAGCTTCTAATACTTTCCCTGTACAATTTTGTAGCTTTTCTACAAATTGATATGGATCTTGTTCAATAACCGGGAACGTATTGTAATGCATCGGTACAACAGTTTTCGCCTGAACCCATTTTGCTGCTAAAACAGCATCTTCTGGTCCCATTGTGAAATTATCACCAATTGGTAAAAATGCTACATCAATGTTATTTAATTCCCCAATTAATTTCATATCAGAGAATAGAGCAGTATCCCCTGCATGGTACAAAGTCTTCTCTTCTGCTGTAAATAAAATACCCGCTGGCATACCTGTATATGTAATCGTCTTATTTTCTTCATCAATATAACTAGAACCGTGGAATGCTTGTGTAAACTTCACTTTTCCGAAGTCAAATTCATGTGAACCACCAATATGCATCGGATGTGTTTTTACACCTTGCCAACTTAAGAATGTCGCTAGTTCAAACGGTGCCACTACAACTGCATTATTTTTCTTCGCAAGTTCTACTGTATCTCCAACATGATCACCATGACCGTGTGATAAAAGAATCGCATCTACTTTTACATCTTCAGCCTTTAAATCTGTTTTTGGATTTCCTGTTAAAAACGGATCAATTAAAATTACTTTTCCATTCGTTTCAATCTTTATAACTGAATGCCCGTGATAAGATACTTTCATTATTACATTCCTCCCCTTATTACATTCTCACTTTTTATTCTACATGATTTTTCAATTCCCTGTCTTTTCTAACATCGATTTACTTGTCATAACGCTTTCTTCCGAGTTAAAGTTATATTTGTAATTAAATATCTCGGGGGTGCCAATCGATGAATGCTAGATTAGAAAATTTAATGCAATGGCTAAAAGAAAAAAACGTTGAAGCTGCGTTCTTAACTTCTACACCGAACGTCTTCTACATGACAAACTTCCACTGTGAACCACACGAAAGACTTCTTGGTATGTTTGTATTCCAAGAAAAAGAACCTATTTTAATTTGCCCTAAAATGGAAGAAGGCCAAGCACGTAACGCTGGCTGGGCACATGAAATTATCGGATTTACTGATACTGACAGACCATGGGATATGATTGCAAAAGCAATTAAAGACCGCGGTATCAATGCAAATGCAGTTGCAATTGAAAAAGAACATTTAAACGTAGAGCGTTACGAAGAATTAACAAAATTATTCCCAAATGCAGCTTTCACGTCAGCTGAGGAAAAAGTTCGTGAACTTCGTTTAATTAAAGACGAAAAAGAACTTTCTATTTTACGCGAAGCAGCTAAAATGGCAGACTATGCTGTTGAGGTTGGTGTAAATGCAATTAAAGAAGATCGTAGCGAACTAGAAGTATTAGCAATTATTGAACACGAATTAAAAACAAAAGGCATACATAAAATGTCATTTGATACGATGGTATTAGCAGGTGCAAACTCTGCTCTTCCACACGGTATTCCAGGTGCAAACAAAATGAAACGCGGCGATTTCGTACTATTTGATTTAGGCGTAATCATTGACGGCTATTGCTCTGACATTACACGTACAGTGGCATTTGGCGACATTTCTGAAGAACAAACTCGTATTTACAACACTGTACTTGCTGGACAACTACAAGCAGTTGAAGCATGTAAACCAGGTGTTACACTTGGTGCAATCGACAACGCTGCTCGTTCTGTTATCGCAGATGCAGGTTACGGCGACTTCTTCCCGCACCGCCTTGGTCACGGACTAGGAATTAGCGTACACGAATATCCAGATGTAAAAGCTGGTAACGAATCTCCATTAAAAGAAGGTATGGTCTTCACAATCGAGCCAGGTATTTACATACCAAACGTAGGTGGCGTTCGTATTGAAGATGATATTTATATCACAAAAGACGGATCAGAAATTTTAACGAAATTCCCGAAAGAATTACAATTTGTAAAATAATAAAAAAGGCAGCGTGAGTGCTGCCTTTTTTATTTCTCTACTATTTCAAACTTCTCTACAATCATTTTTGCGGGATAGCTTTCAAGCATTTGAGAAGACCATACTTTTATTTTATCCCCTGTTTTTAATTGATCATATGCATCTTTATCCTTAAAAATTAGGACTATATCTGATGGATAATCTTGATTCATTTTTTGTTCTATATAATTTTGCAACTCTATTTTTGTCTTAAACGTTTTATCACCGACAAAAAACACCGTGTCATTTCTTAATATAATATATCCTTCTTTAGTTATTGCTTTTACCGCTACTTGTTTTGTAGTACACGCTGATATTACGAGTAGAAATGCACTTAAAAATATATACATAGAAATTTTCATATGCCTATTCATTCCTAACCCCTTATCCTACACTATTTCTGCTTTAACACCATCTTCTCTTCATACTTATCATCCCATTTAATCACAATCTCTATCGGTTCATCTTTAGATAGAGGCACACAACTTACACAAGAAGACTTCATTTCAATCTTTGCTCCTTTATGATTTTCTGACGTTTGTGTCATTGTGCTAAAGGCTCCATTAATAGCAATCTCTAAATTTTTAAATTCTGTATTTCCATCTCCGCCCTTATACCGAAATGTAAACATTCCATCTTCACTGTCATCCTTAATATGGCCTTTATATTGTCCCGTCCAACTTTTGCTCTCGCTAGAAAAAGTAACATACCAAATCGAGCAGCTTCCTAAAAAGAAAATACTAATGAAAAAGAATAATGCTCTCTTCATCATGCCCCTCCATTCAAATGCACTTATTTATTGTCTATTTCTTCCTTCTATTATACTATTAAAATACAGAATTTTCTAAAATAGGAGGTTTATATGTTACAACAACAGTTAGAAGAAATTCGTAATAATAATTACATGCTGGATAACAAAGTTAACATTGATTCTTTAAGTTCCAATATGCTTGAACATATCGGTGTTACTGATAGCTATTTAAGAGACAAACTTATTTACTCTACTTTTTATCATCTCATCAAAAAGGAATACCTTTCACACACGCAATTACAGAAACTACTATTAGAAAGCATCAGTGAAAAATATTTATTGTATAAGATTCATTCGGCTGATGAAGATGCGGTATTTACGCGAGCATTTACAACATTATTAATTGCCCTCATTATTGATGCTGATACAAATCATAATTTCTTATCACGGACTGATATTTCAAATGTAAAAGATCAACTAATTCTATATATGAACAACGAACATGATTTCCGGGGATATGTGCAAGACCACGGCTGGGCACATAGTATCGCTCATGCTTCCGATACATTTGAAGCGCTTGTTCGTAGTCCTAAACTGGAAACTTTATATTACGAAGAAATATTACAAACTTTATTAAACAAAGTCTGTGTCCATTCTATTTACTACAAATATGAAGAAGACGAGCGTCTCGTTTATCCGATTGTGGCAATGCTACAAAATGGTCTAAAGGAAGAAGTACTCCTATTAGCCCTTCATGACTTAGTAGCTCAATTACCCGTCAAAAAACAAACATTACATATTGAATCGTACGAGTACTTATACGGAAATGTAAAATCTTTCTTACGTAGTTTGTTTTTCCGACTACGCACACTGTCTATATGTGAAGAAACCGAATGCAAAATTGAAAAATTGCTACAAGAACTTCCAAAATATTATTAAAAAAAGAAGGCCACTTAAAAAGTACCTTCTTCTATTTCACTAATATTTAATTGAAATTTCACGATCCAAACTGAGAAAAGGTGGACAAGAAGCGCAAACGCCATACATGCTCCGCTTAAAAAAGTTAGTATAGGATGCGAATACACGTGCCCTAATCCATAAGATATTGCCACGAAAAACATTGTTATGTAAATATAAATCGCTCCATGTATTTGCCTCATATAAAACCTCCTTTCCCCATATTATAACATAAATTTTCTGATTATTCACATTAATAGACTGTAATTAATATTTCTCAACTGTTACACCTCTAACAGCAGCCTTAATATATGGTGCTCCTTGTAAACTTTGTAAATCCTCTGTTTTTCCTGTTACGACTACACCGTATATTGGTAGGTCTTTTGGTTTTGTGTTTTTTATTTCTTTATAGTTTATCCTAAAAGATTCTTAATATCCCACTTTTATTTTCACTTAAAGATATCCAAATACAGCTTTTCTACATTTTTATCATAATAAAAAGCACATCTATTTTGATGCGCCCTTCACATATACTTTAGTAACATATAAATCATTTTTTGAAACAAAAACTCTCACTCAGATGACCATTTTACGGTTATAAAATACCAATCTATTATTTCATCGCATCCTTCACACCATCTTGAATCATAACGACTTCTGTTTTCATATCAACAGAGGAGACTTCCTCATCAATACATTCATACCAAAATTCCAAATGCTTTTTATCAATTTCATGATGAGAATTTTCGACAAGAGCCCCGCCTTCTCCTTGCACAGAATACCAATATAAGTACTCTTCTCCATCTCTTATTTCCCGGAAAATTGTCTCAACGTACATCTTTTCGTCGTTTAATGTCAAAAGCACTTCTTTCATATTGTCATTCAGAAGCTGCATCCATTCATCTACACGATGACTTTTACCAGGCTTCACTTTAAATCTCGTTAATTCCACATTCATTTTTATTCCCCCGTTTTCTTCCGTACAAATAATCTATATTCTATTGGATTATGAAAACTTAATTTGCTAGCTAATTTTCGCGAAGAAGTATTGTCTACATAACAATCCCAGCACGGTGTAATATCATTTTGCATGCAATGCTCAATGAACCGCGTCGCAACAGCTTGAGCTAACCCTTTCCCTTGATATGCTTTATGCGTCACAATATCAATTTCAGCAAATCCGTTTCCACTAAATATTGAAACACATTCCGCTACAATCGTTCCCTCTAGTTCTATACAAAATCCAAAACCATCGTTTAAAAATGTTTCTTTTGATCCCCAATATTCTTTGTAGTACTCTTCTGTAAATTCACTGCTTCGTTCTATATATCTTCTATCAATACGCTTCACTTCATATGTATTTTTGTTACAATTTCGTTTTCTCTCTTCAAAGATTACGCTTTGAAACTTCATTCGCGGGATGTTTCGAAGTACATGACTAAAACGTTCTTCTATCATCATTTCCCACTCGTCACTCGAAGAGAACAATGTAAATCTCTTCTCTGTTTTTTCAATAGCCTTTTTTATAAAAGAAAATAAATCTTCGTTGTAATTTTGATCATCAGTATGACCAAATAAATAATAAATGCCATTCGCTGTACGAATTAGTCCTGCTGTTAACTTCTCGTTTACAAAAACATCACCATCTATCACTTGATCACATACCGCATAAGCAAACGTCGTCGTTTTTGTATGGCTTTCTAAAATCGGAAGGATTTTTCTATACTCAGCTACAGATAATTTTTTCATAATTGCTCCACTTTAATCGTATCCGCCTCTATATGTTCAAAACAAAGATTTACCGTTCTCTTTAATGCTCTCGTTCTATGAATCGTACATGCTGGAATTAAAATAGAATCATTCGGCTTTAATACCGCTGTTTCTCCATCTTCAAAATCAATAAGTAATTCTCCCTCTAACACAATAAATAATTCATCTGAATTAGAATGATAGTGCCAATCATATTCACCAGTAAACACAGCGATTCGTAAGCAATGACTATTTACATTTGAAACGACGAAGTTTTTATGTTGCTCTTGAATGTCTTTTGTTATCTCTATTAAATTTATTTTTCCCATAGAATCTCTCCCCTTTACACCCCTTTATATACTTATCTTAAAATTAACATAAGAGGTATTTTACTAACAAGAAAAAAATCCCATATTCTGAAATCAAAAAAGATCCCTAATCTTTCCTAACTATAAGAAAAATTAAAGATCTTTTTTTATTTTATCGGAAATGTACTATCTCCAGCAGAAAGTACACCTTTCATATAACCTTTTGCAAAATCAGGCAATCCAATAATAAGTACTGCGGTTACAATTCCAATACCAATACCTCTTAGTTTCGGATTATTCTTCTTTTTACCTAAAATCATTGTAATAATTCCTGCTATAAGCAAAACAAATGACAAAATATCATAAATATACCCTATGTTGTGCCTCCCATTCTCATCCTAATTTCTTATTATATATATTATAAGATGTTTTCATTTTAAATAAAAGCCCTCCTAAAAAAAGGAAGGCTACATATATTTTAATTATGATAAAGCAGGAGCTTTTTCAAGAAGCTCTTTCGCATCAGCGTATTGTAAACCGTGAGCTTCTGCAACTGCTTCGAATGTTACGTATCCATCTAATGTGTTAATACCTTTTAGTAATGCAGTGTTGCCTAAGCAAGCATCTTTGTAGCCTTTGTTCGCAATTTGTACTGCATATGGTACTGTTACATTTGTTAATGCAAGAGTTGATGTACGTGGAACCGCACCTGGCATATTAGCAACTGCATAATGAACAACGCCATGTTTTTCGTAAGTTGGGTTGTCATGAGTTGTAATACGGTCAGTTGTTTCGAAAATACCACCTTGGTCAATCGCGATATCTACAACGACAGAACCTGGTTCCATTGATTGAATCATTTCTTCTGTTACAAGTTTTGGCGCTTTTGCACCTGGAATTAATACTGCACCAATAACAAGATCAGATTCTTTTACAGCTTCTGCGATGTTGTATGGATTAGACATTAACGTTTTTACTTGGTTACCGAAAATGTCATCTAGTTGACGAAGACGTTCTGCACTTAAGTCGATGATTGTTACATCTGCACCTAAACCTACTGCAATCTTCGCTGCGTTTGTACCAGCTTGACCACCGCCGATAATTGTTACTTTGCCGCGTTTTACCCCTGGAACGCCTGCAAGTAAAATACCTTTACCACCCTTGTTTTTCTCAAGGAATTGTGCACCGATTTGTGCAGACATACGACCTGCTACTTCACTCATAGGTGCAAGTAATGGTAATGAACGATTGTCTAATTGTACTGTTTCGTATGCAATTGATACAACTTTGTTATCAATTAATGCTTTCGTTAATTCTGGTTCTGGAGCTAAGTGTAAGTATGTGAATAAAATTAAACCTTCACGGAAATAACCGTATTCACTTGCTACTGGCTCTTTTACCTTCATAACCATATCTTGATTCCATGCTTCTTCAGCAGTTTCAACAAGTTTCGCACCAGCTTGTACGTATTCTTCATCCGTAAAGCCAGATCCTAAACCTGCTCCTTTTTGAACAAAAACTTCATGACCATTTTGTACTAAATGTACTGCTCCCGCTGGCGTCATTGCCACGCGGTTTTCATTGTTTTTAATTTCTGTTGGAATACCGATACGCATTATTAGTTCCCCCTTGAGTTATGAAATGACCCCTGAATCATTTTTTAAAGCGCTTTCTACGCTCTTATATTTTAACATAATATCTCAATATTTGACAAAAAATAATACAAGTTTTCCGATAGATTTAATTTTATATTAAAGGACAGTATTATCCGCACCTCTTTGCATAAAGGATAAACTGTCCAATTATTCGAAACTTCTCTTTATTTTTCTCTATCGATGTCTATGAATAACATCAACTGCACCAGTCACTTCAATAATTGTACCGGTAATCATATCGGAATCGTCCTCACATAAAAACGAAATCGTTCTTGCAATATCTTCACCTGTTCCAGATCTACCAACTGGTGTGTTACGTTCTTTCAACTGACGTGCTTCTTGAATCGTCGCTTCTTTCATTTCACCAATAATATCACCAGGACATACCATGTTTGCAGTAATACCATATTCAGCTTCTTCGTAAGCCACTGTTTTCGTTAATGAAACAAGTCCTACTTTCGCTGCGGCAAAAGCTGAACGATAAATCCATCCCGGTGCGCTATCCGCCCCTTGAAATCCGTAATTAATAATACGGCCAAAGTTCTGTTTTCTCATAATCGGAACGACAAGTTTCAACAAATGAAACACCGCTGTTAAATTACCCTGAATCATTTCATTCCATTCATCTTCTTCATAATCGACTAACTTTTTTCGTTCAAATACATATGGACCAGCATTATTAATTAAGAAATCGATTTTGCCAAAACGGCTTATCGCTTCTTCTACTATTTTATGTAAATCTTCCTTTTTCGTGACATCCGCTTGCACGAATTGTAGACGCTCTTCCATATTTTTATATGTTTCTTTCATCTTTTCCATAGCCGTGATATCGCTATGATATGTTACTGTTACTGAATAGCCTTTAGCCAATAATTTTTCTGTTACTTGCTTTCCTAAACCTTTCGTACCGGCTGTAATGAGCGCGTGTCTCACAAAACGGCCCCCTTTTAAATTGCTATAGTTCATATGTAACAAGTTCTCGCACCAATTACAACTAAAATGAATCAAAACAGAGTTTTCGAAATTCTGTAACGTTTCCGACAAGCACATTACCAAAATTTGTTTTATAATAAAGTTGTAAACGGTAATAAAAATGATTGGGAGGAATTTACTATGAATAATACATATACAAATATTTTAATCGCGGTGGATGGTTCTAAAGAAGCAGAAAAAGCCTTTAAAAAAGCAATTCAAGTCGCAAAACGCAACAATGCAACATTAACTATTGCTCATATCGTTGATGTAAAAGCATACTCAGCAGTAGAAGCTTATAGCCGTGCAATTGCTGAACGTGCAAATCTATTTGCAGAAGACTTATTAGAAGACTACAAAAAAACTGCGCTTGAAGCTGGCCTTGAAAAAATTGAAACTGTATTAGAATTTGGTAATCCTAAATCAAAAATTTCAAAAGAAATCGCTCCAAATCATAAAGTAGATTTAATTATGTGTGGTGCAACTGGTTTAAATGCTGTTGAGCGTTTCCTAATTGGTAGCGTCTCTGAACATATTATTCGCTATGCGAAATGCGATGTCCTTGTTGTTCGTGGTGATGAGGAGCAAGGTGAGCTTTAATTTATAAATAAAACACCAAGTCCACACGGGCTTGGTGTTTTTCATTTCACATATTTTACTAGAAATACAAGACAAGCTATAACAACAACGGTAATTGCCAATATATAAGGAGGTAGAAACTTTAAAGACCATAATGCCATCATAATCGTAGCTACTGTTAAATAAGATTGCCTTGCATCTTCTGTCATTTTTTTACGAAGGCAGAATACATACAAATAACCGATTGGCGGCGTAATAAAGCAAAGAACATATATAATTTTAGATTTCAAATACCATTTTTGTTCCCCAAGTTTCTGTATATCTTCTTCTATTCTCTTATGCTCTTGTTCTCTCGCTTCTTCTACAAGCGGATCTTCCTCTTCTCCTCGCTTTTCTTTCATATAAGGAAGAAAATGCATGAAAAAATAGTATGCAAATACGAACGCTCCAAATCCAATATTTACTCTTTCTAATGGAATATGTTCACTAAAACAAGCAGCGGCAATCACTAAAGAAAAACAATACGTCGTTATCCAAAATGAACGTTTTCTCTTTTTCGTTCCATTTCTTTTTTATCTTGTACATGTTTTCTTTTCGAAAGCCATATCGAAATACAGCAGTCTACTACAAATAGAATAAAGATAAATATCCCGATATGTACTGTTTCTACATCCTCAAATGAAAAGATATTTGGGAATGCAACGTGCAATACAATTAGCGTATACAAAATTAACCCTATAAAATAAATACGTCTCATTTTCCATCCCTTTCTTATTTCCTAACATTACATTAACATACATTTTTTAGAAATAAACGGACAAAATATATATGTTTAGAAAAGGAGGGTGCTACATGGATGATTCTGAACGTATTATTTTAGATGTGAATGGGAAAGAAATCGAAATGTTAGATACGATTCGTACTCATTTTAAAGAGAAACATGGAGTTGAACTAAGTAACGGTGCATTGCTTAGAGATTTGATGGATATTGAGTATATTCGAATTACGGAAGATCGACATAAGTATGATTAATGTTAGGTTGTAAAAATTATAAAAAAGGTACACTTCCCTCTACTAAGGTTAGCGTACCTTCTTTCTTATCAATCAACTTCCCACAAACTCTCCAACTAACCCCTTCGCCTTCTCCAAAGCCTTTTCAATCTGTTCAAATCCTGTTCCACCAGCACTGTTTCGACGCTTTACAGCTGCATATGGTGACAGCACTTCATACAAATCTTCTTCAAATAACGAGCTCATTTCTTTATACGTTTCAAGTGGTACATCTACTAAATAAATTCCTTTTTGTGTACAGTGCAGCACTAGCTTTCCAACAATTTCATGAGCTTGACGGAATGGTAGTCCTTTGTTTGCTAAGTAGTCAGCAATTTCTGTTGCGTTAGAGAAATCTTGCGTTACAGCTTGCCCCATTTTTTCTTTGTTTACAGTCATTGTCTCTAACATGCCTGCCATAATATGAAGGCATCCTTCTACTGTTTTTACTGTATCAAACATTCCTTCTTTATCTTCTTGCAAGTCTTTATTGTAAGCGAGCGGCAATCCTTTCATTACTGTAAGTAAGCTAAATAAATTACCGTACACTCTGCCTGTTTTACCACGAATAAGTTCCGCCATATCTGGATTTTTCTTTTGCGGCATAATGCTGCTTCCCGTTGCGTATTGATCGCTCATTTCAATAAATTGAAACTCTTGGCTACTCCATAAAATAAGTTCTTCGCAAAAGCGTGATAAGTGCATCATAAGCATAGATGAGTTACTGAGGAACTCCAATATGAAATCGCGATCGCTTACTGCATCTAAACTATTTTCATAGATTCCATTAAATCCAAGAAGCCCCGCACTATATTCTCGGTCAATCGGGAATGTTGTCCCAGCTAACGCTCCTGCTCCTAATGGTGAAATGTTAATACGCTTTAATGAATCTTCATAACGATTCACATCACGCTCTAACATCCAAAAATAAGCGAGAATATGATGCGCAAATGAAATTGGCTGGGCACGCTGCAAGTGCGTATAACCAGGCATAATCGTCTCAATATTATTTTCTGCTTGATGAACAAGAACCGTCTGCAATTGTTTTGTAGCTTTTATAATATGCTCTACTTTTTCATTTAAATATAAGTGCATATCTGTCGCTACTTGATCGTTACGACTTCGGCCAGTATGAAGTTTCCCGCCTACTTCACCGATTTTTTCAATTAACATCTTTTCGATATTTAAATGAATGTCTTCCGCTTCAACGGAAAAATGCAATTTATTTTGTTTCGCTTCTTCTAATAAATATTGAAGACCTATCTTTATTTTCTCTGCTTCTTCTTTCGTAACGATGCCTTGCTTTGCTAGCATCGTTACGTGCGCAATACTCCCGTTTATATCTTGATTTACTAATTGTTGATCGAAGGAGATGGATGCCCCGAACTCTTCAACCCACGCTTCCGCTTCTTCTGTAAAACGTCCGCCCCAAAGTTTGCTCACGCTTCCACCTTCTTTTGATTCACTTGGCTGTATACTTTCGTCGGTAAACCGAATAATGAAATGAATCCAACTGCTGCATCATGATTAAATTCATCCTGAGCAGTATACGTTGCTAATTTTTCATCGTATAAAGAGTACTCAGATTTACGTCCTTCTACAATTGCATGACCTTTAAATAATTTCACACGCACCATGCCTGTTACATTCTTTTGCGTTTCTTGTAAGAAAGCATGAAGCGCTTGTTTTAAAGGCGAGAACCATAAACCGTTATAAATAAGCTCTGTTATTTTTTGCTCAATCATCGGTTTAAAATGTGCTACTTCTTTTACGAGTGTTAAATCTTCAAGTTCTTTATGCGCCGTAATTAATGTCATTGCTGCTGGGCATTCGTATACTTCACGCGATTTAATACCGACAAGACGATTTTCTACGTGATCGATACGTCCAACGCCATGTTTTCCAGCAAGTGCATTTAACGTTTTAATAAGTTCTGAAAGTGGGTATGCAGTACCATTTAAAGTCGTCGGTACGCCTGCTTCAAAGCCGATTTCTACAAACTCTGGTTTATTCGGTGTATCTTCTAATGCTAATGTCATCTCATATGCATCTTCTGGCGGTGCTGCCCATGGATCTTCTAAAACGCCACATTCATTACTGCGTCCCCATAAGTTTTGATCGATTGAAAATGGGCTGTCTAAATTAATCGGAATTGGTACATCGTTTTCTTTTGCATAGGCAATTTCTTCTTCACGTGACCATTTCCATTCACGTACAGGCGCAATCACTTCTAAGTAAGGATTTAACGCTTGAATAGAAACTTCAAAACGAACTTGATCATTCCCTTTCCCTGTACATCCGTGTGCCACTGCAGTCGCTCCTTCTTGTTCTGCAATCTCTACTAATTTCTTTGCGATAAGTGGACGAGATAACGCCGAAACGAGAGGATATTTCCCTTCATATAACGTGTGTGCTTGCATCGCCATCAATGCATATTCGTTTGCAAATTCTTCTTGAACATCAATCATATATGATTTAATTGCACCTACTGAAAGTGCCTTTTCTTTTACAAATGCTAAGTCTTTACCTTCCCCTAAGTCTAAACAAAGCGCGATAATATCATAATTCTTCTCTTGTAACCATTTAATTGCAACGGAAGTATCAAGGCCTCCAGAATATGCTAATACAACTTTTTTCTTCTCCATTTTGCATCCCCCTAAAGAATAAATATTCATTTTCTTTTATAATAATTCACACTTTAACACCTTTTACAAAATGTATCAAGAGTCATTTTCAAATTTTTTCAAACAATTTCGTCGAACTTCTTTCTGTTTTTTTGTACAATATAAGCAGGAAAACGGGGGTGAACTTATGGAAAAGTATTTCTTATACGATGAACATCTCGGAATTGAAATTCCGCATTTACAAGAAGACTGGGAAGATATCCCCGAAAAAATGCAACATGCGATTTTATTAAAATGGGAACAAGTTCGCGGAAAGATTCCTGATCGTATAAAAGAACTCGAACATTATATTAATGCAAAACAGCATCATTTAAATAACGAAGAAGACTTCGAAATTTCTTGCAAACTGAATTCAGAAATTGCCGATCTCGCTTCCATCATTAATGACCTTTGGCTTTGGTATCGACTCACTCAAAATGTATCTGAGGGGAAAGCACACCAATAAAAAAAGCATGCCCCTCAATTACTTTGGGTCATGCTTTTTTGTCGTAACACGATTTACAATATATTTCTTGTGCTGTTTTTGCCAAACACACATCAAATGGACCAACTAATATACTTCTTTCTTTCGGCAACTTTCCAAAAGCAACAAGCTCTTCTTCATATTGAATCTTTTTCTGACATGAAACGCATATTAACTCTTTTCTTTTAAACATGTCTTTTAGCATATTCTCACTCTCCTCTTCATCTATCTATATTAATATACTCTCATAATAGTTAAAACTTGTAAAAAAATGACACATTATAAAGTAAATGATTCATATACTATGTACAAAAGGAGGCCTTACACTTATGCGCGCTTTCGTTATTATCGCTTTAACTTTTTTAAGTGTGATTAGCTGGGATGCGTTTTTTAAAGATAAAAAGGATACAACTGAATAACACCCATTTTTCTTACTTATTGGACAACCCGTTAAAAACTGTCCAATTCTGCGAAATAACTTAGGCTTTTCTACAAAAATATTTAAACATAACAATTTTTGTAGATTTCCTCCGTTTATTGTCGGTTTCCATCCGCATACATTTTTTGAAAGTATGATATAATAATATAAATCTTGAAGGAAGGGATTTTGATATCATGATCGCTCGAAGGAGCATGTGGCATCGTATTGACGAATCATACACGTAGCGTATTTTCCAGCTCAGATACTTTAGTCTAGCGAAAAAAATACGAGAGTGGGGAAATTATGATTGCCCGAAGGATAATTTGGCAAAAAAAAGACTCTTCTTACACATAGCGTTTTGTTTAGGGCTTAATTGTTACTAGCTAAACAAAACAAAGAAGAGCAGGATTGCTAAATGAAGAATCCTACTCCACGTTTTGTTTAGTCGTTTTAAGACTTAAACTAAAACGAAAGTAGGGAGAATTGATGGACGAGAGGATTATTCGTTATTTCTTCAGCGACATATAGCGTAGTTAGTTTTTTCGTAAACTAACTGAAGCTACATGTGAGCTCGTAGTTAGTTTACAACACAAAAAAGGACTACTAACTACGGAAAGAAGGAATAACGATGAGGAACATCCAAAGTCGACAAATTATTAAAGAAGTTTTTATGGTTTTAATCGGTTCATTTATTTTAGCAGCAGCGCTATATCACATTCACTTCCAAAACCACTTAACAGAAGGTGGCTTTGTAGGTATCGCACTATTCATCCAAAATTTTTATGATATTTCACCATCTATTTCAACTGTAATGATGGATATCCCAATTATTCTACTATGCGCTTCATTGTTAGGTAGAAAAATGGTTGGCTATTCATTCTTAGGTTCAATTTCATTCGGAGTATTTTATTCTCTTATGGAAAATTATTCTCCATTTACGGTCGATTTATCAAACAATTTATTTATAGCTGCAGTAGTTGGCGGTGCGTTAGCTGGTATTGGACTCGGTTTTATATTGCGATTTGGCGGTGCAACCGGTGGAGACGATATTTTAACAATTGTATTAAGTAAAAAAACACGTTTTACAATTGGGCAAATTTTCTTCGTCTTTGACGCGATTGTTCTTGCGCTTTCATTATATTATTTAAATTGGACAGAAATTGCTTTTACTATTCTTTCGATTGCCGTACAGGCAAAAACATTGGATTTAATTTATTATCCAAAAACAGAAAAAGCAGAAGAAAAGCAGCCAGTATCTATTCCAATGTCCAAAAAGCATGCAACAAATTAAAAAAGCGAAAGGCTTCGGCCTCTCGCTTTTTTTATGCTCTTTTTTCCTTCTCGACTATGTGGCGCACTTGATAAAATCTATTTGCAAATTCAGTAACGTTTCTTGTTAAACGATAATTCACTGTAGACCCGATTGCCATTCCAATTACCGGAATACCTTGGAATAATTTACGACGAAGAGCATAAATCGAAAATGTTTTCAAAATTTGTTTTAAAATAATTTCAGTCGAAGCTGGTTGTAACACCGCTTCATCTCCTTCGTAGAAGAAGGAATCTTCTTGTTCTAGCTCTTGCAGTAAATTGTACCATGCGTATTGCTGAAGTCTTCCTGGTAGTAATGACGCATGAAATACCTTTAACGCAAGCATCATTTCATAAGGCTTGTTCACATCATGCCCAAATGACGTTGCAATAAGTTGGACAGCCTTCACATTTAACGCAATCATAACCGGAAAATCAGCTGTTAATAATAATAAACCTCCAGCACCCGTTGCTCCGCCTTGTACGAATGAATATAGGCGATGGCGTGCTGTTTGCTGCTCTGCTATGTATGTTAATTGATCGATAGATAATGCTTTTAAATCCTCTAGTTGCTCAATCGATTCATCAAATAATCTCGATGTTCCTAAAATACGATTACGCGCCTCTAACTGTGATTGTGAACTTTGAATCAATGCATGCAAATGAAAGAGCCATCCATCTGCTTTCGTAAAGAAATCTTTTCGTTTTTTCTCAGGTAGTTTCGCAATTGTATTATGTACCCATTTATCAAACAGTTTTTGAAAATCAGTCGCTTCTTGCTCAACTAATTGCGATTCCCATTCTTTTATATTGTCTAAAATGGCTTGTTCTCGCTTCGATCGCATCGTAACAACCACCTCGTTCGATTTTTTTCTATTGTAACATATTTCTGCTTATTCTTTGCAAATATGCTTGTCTATCTTTATTCACATACCACTTTTAGTGACATAAAATATTAACAAAAAGGATGAGATAAATCACATGAATCTATCCGATATAAAAAAAGAATATCATGCAGTATTCAGTTTAGGACAAAACTGCTGGCCTGCTTGGGCGTTATATCAATTCAAATTATCACCATTTTTTGGCGTTATTGATTTTATGCTAAGCCCATCATTAGAAAAGGTGAATATATTATTACAAAATCGATTTGACCGTTTTTTACAGTTAGAAAACTTATCCTTCATCTCATTTTGGGATGATGATGCGAAATTAAGACTACGGGATAATCTATATGAAATCGACTCCTGCCACGACTTTAAAACAGATGTAAACACACCAACTTCTTGGCCTTCTTATACAGAAATTAAGTTAAATTATGAGCACCGAATTAATCGTTTTCTAACAACAATTGACACAGCACAATCCATATTATTTATTCGAACTGGAGGAACATACGAAGAAGCACGTTCCTTAGAACACATTTTATCTCAAATCGTTACACATACATTCTCTGTCCTATTACTCATTCCTGAAGATGTACCAACTGTTACGGAAGAAGATTGGGGATTGCAAAATATTTGCGTTATAAAATGTCCTATTATGGATGTATTTCAGTACAATGAAACATTTTGGAATGACTTATTTAATGGCATCGTAATTCGACCACATTCTTAAATACACGACACTTTTATTACGCAATACATTATAATCATCCTTATACAAAATAAAGTGAAACTTTAATCAGCCCTCACCAATCGGACTTTAACGGACAGCCCGACCCCCACCTAACTTCTTTGCTTCCGCTGAATTTTGAGGTGGGGGTCTTACTGCCCGTTAAAGCGGGATAAATAAGGAGTGATTGTATATGTATCCACGTGCAAAAGCTTTCGGTCTTGCTTTACATCACGAGCGGCTTCTCGTACAAGAATATCATACAAGCGATGAAACATATTACCGGCCTCTTGGCGGTTCAATTGAACTTGGTGAAAAATCAGCACATACCGTTATTCGTGAATTTCAAGAAGAGCTTCATACAGAAGTGGAGATCACTGCTTATTTAGGTTGCTTAGAAAACATCTTTCATCTTGATGGAGAAATTGCTCATGAAATCATTCAGTTATATTCTTTACGCTTATTAGACACGTCACTATATGGAATGGAAGTACTGAATATACAAGATGAACAAACAGTATCGTATGCGAAGTGGATTCCCATTACAGCATTCATTCAGGAGAAAAAAGCACTATATCCAGATGGAATTTTAAACTATATCCAAAAGAAAAAAGACGAAATCCTATAGGACTTCGTCTTTCTTTTCATATATTAACCGATGTTTCCAAGACGTAGTACGTCACGAGCGATCATAACTTCTTCGTCAGTTGGAATTACAATAATTTTTACTGGAGAATGCGGGAAGTTGATGAATGCTTCCTCACCGAATACGTTATTGCGTTTTGCATCGAAGTATACGCCCATGTATTCAAGGCCTTCTAATACGCGTTCACGAATAATCGCACTGTTTTCACCTACACCAGCTGTGAAGATGATTGCATCTACACCTTTCATACGAGCAGTGTAAGAACCGATGTATTTGTGGATACGGCTTACGAATACATCAAGTGCTACTTTCGCACGGTGATCGCCTTCTTCTTCTTTCGCAATGATGTCACGTAGGTCACTAGAGTAACCAGTAAGACCTAACATACCACTCTTCTTGTTTAATACGTTAACTACTTCTTCTACTGTTTGGCCTGTTTTTTCCATGATGTATGGAATTAACGCAGGGTCAATGTTACCAGAACGTGTACCCATTGTTACACCAGCAAGTGGAGTGAAGCCCATAGAAGTATCGATAGATTTACCGCCTTCTACTGCTGCGATACTTGCACCGTTACCTAAGTGACAAGAAAGTAAGCTTAAGCTTTCAAGTGGACGACCTAATAGTTCAGCCGCACGTTCAGTTACATATTTATGAGAAGTTCCGTGGAAACCGTATTTACGGATACCGAATTTTTCATAGTACTCATATGGTAAGCTGTATAGGAATGCAGATTCCGGCATTGTTTGGTGGAATGCTGTATCGAATACTGCTACTGCTGGTACGTTTGGTAATACTTCTTGGAATGCTTTAATACCAACAACGTTTGCTGGGTTGTGAAGTGGTGCTAAATCGCTTAATTCTTCGATATCAGCTAATACTTCATCAGTAATTAGAACAGAGTCAGCAAATTTTTCGCCGCCGTGAACAACACGGTGACCGATACCGCCAATCTCATCTAGAGATTTAACGATTCCGTTTTCAGTTAATTTTTTAAGAAGCATATTAACTGCTACTGCGTGATCTGGAATGTTTGTAATTTCTTTTTGTTTTTCGCCATCTACAGTAATAGTGAAGATACTATCTTCTAAACCGATACGTTCTACTAAACCTTTTGTTAATACTGTTTCACTTGGCATTTCAAATAATTGGAATTTTAAGGAAGAGCTTCCTGCGTTAATCGCGATGATTTTTGACATCTAGTCTTTCGCCCCTTTTTCTCTTGGTAGTTGTGTGGATGTTTCCACAAACCGCTCGATTTTATCTGATCAAATTTACTAAATATGAAAACGTTTCATCATTAGTAAATTTTATACTCACGATTTTAATTTAAACATCGTACGACATATATTTCAAGTGAAAAAATTGTAACACCAAGAAAAAAAATATATTACAGATTTCAAAAAAATTCAGTTAAATCTTGTATATATTTAAAAATATGACATATCATATAAAACTGTACTACATGAATTACTAACCCTGTTACATATACCTAGCCTTATTTATGCGTTGCAAACCAAGTATTTAATTGGTCCATAATGTCCTCCATCGCCTTCATGTTGGAGAATTTAGGTAACTCCACTAATAACGCCTGTTTTGGCATCGTTACACTAGGACCTTTCTTTTGGAGAACAAATATACTTTTTGCATTTTTCTCGTTTTTAAACATGGAAACAGGTAGCTGTAATAACCCCTGAATAAAGCATGTTTCTTTAATAAATGCATGTAATTTCGGTGCTTGATCACTTTCAAAAATGAAGTTCGGTACTAGGAAGAATAAGTATCCGCCTTCTTTCGTATGCTTCACACTTTGTTCAATAAATAGGTGGTGGGCATATGACATTCCTTCATCTGCTTTTAACTTATATTCACTTGCACCGATTTCATTTGGATAGTAACCAACCGGTAAGTCTGAAACGACTGCATCAACTGGATCGATATAAAGCGGTGCTAGTCCATCTTGATGGAAGAATTCGATTGCATGCTTTTGTAAATTCGCATTTACTAAAGCAAGTTTAATTAGCACTTCGTCCACTTCTACACCAAATCCACTCATCGTAACGTTTTCTTGAGCACTATTGAAAACTGTCGTCATCAAGTTACCTGTTCCAATTGCAGGGTCTAACACAGTAATTTCATTTTGACCCTTCATAAATTTATGGAATAAGTAACTCATGAACATACCAACTGCATCAGGCGTCATTTCGTGATTCGCTTGTACGCCTTCCTTCATTCCTTTTAAGATGGCTAACTGAAATGCTTTACGAATTTCTTCACCTTTATATGTTTCTTCATTAAACGTACTATATTCACGATTCAGCCTTTCAATTGCTGATTCTGATAATTCCTCTTGTAAAATCGCTCCTTCAAACAAGTTATCCCCTGTTTCTACAAGCGCCTCTAAATATGTTACATCTAATTCTTTACGTAAAACTACCGCAGAAGAATCAAAAATAGAAAATAAAGTTTCTACTGTCTGACTCACGTACATTCCTCCTTCTCTCTTTTACACATAACTTATATCATACCATAATCTGATTTTTTCCCAAAAGAAAAAGCGACCTCTTTTTAAGAGCTCCCTTTTTAGTGATGTATGATGTAACGTCTTCTCTCGTATATCGATTCCATATAGCAATATATGAGAGAAGACGACCTCTTACAAAGAGGTCATCTTCGTTCACATTATTTTGCAGCTTTTGCTGCTTCTAATGCTGCTTCATAGTTTGGATGGCTTGTACCTTCGCTTACGTATTCTACGTAAACTACTTTGTCATTGCTATCTACTACGAATACTGCACGAGCAAGTAAACGAAGCTCTTTCATTACTAAGCCGTAAGCTTCACCGAATGAAAGGTCACGGTGGTCAGAAAGTGTAACAACATTTTCTAAACCGTTTGCTGCACACCAACGTTTTTGAGCGAATGGTAAGTCAGCGCTAATCGTTAATACTTTCGCGTTTTCAATACCTGCTGCATCTTGGTTAAAACGACGTGTTTGTGCATCACATACACCTGTGTCGATAGAAGGTACAACACTAATTAATTTCACTTCACCTTTGTATGTTTCTAAACTTACTGGAGATAAGTCATTTGCTAACACTTGGAAGTTTGGCGCTTGATCGCCAACTTTAACTTCTGTTCCAACTAAAGTCATTGGGTTACCTTTAAAAGTTACGTTTGCCACTTGAAAATCCTCCCTTATTTAAACAAAATATGTACAATGTAAATGATAGTTTGTCCCTATCGATAATGCAAATAAAATCGCTTTATTTACAAAAAAATTAAAGAAGCTAATCTATTGATCAGCTTCTTTATTCGTTAAATTTGAAATTCAGGATCGTCTTCTTTTCGTTTATCCATCATTTCTTTCACTTTATCAACAGCTTGTGGCGCTAATTCAATTATTTTATCGATGACGTGTGTTTGCTTATCTAAGTGCAACACTTTTACGCCTTCTCCATTTATAACAAGAAAAGCAACAGGATTAATAGAAACTCCTCCACCGCTTCCCCCGCCAAATGGATGGCGGCCTGAATGTTCTATTTTACCAAATTCACTTCCACCAGCCGCAAATCCGAAGCTAACTTTTGAAACGGTAAGAATTACACTTCCATCAGCAGCTTTAATTGGATCGCCGACAATTGTATTTACATCAGTCATTTGTTTTAAATGCTGCATTGCAGTTGTCATTAAACCTTGAATTGGATGGTCCATTCTATATCCCCCCTATGCTTGAACAGATTTTTCTGTCGTACCAGATCTTTGTCTTCTCATAAACACGAGTAATTTCACCGCTGTTTTTATAGTACGGAATATACGAAAAGATGCTGTTAACTCACATCTTGATGCAAATCCTTTCCCTTGAAAAACAGGAGTAATTTCAAATTCTGGTACGTCGACAATATGCATATATTGTCCTACAACTCCAGCAGCCATTCCTTTTGTCCCCCATGCATATCCTGTGACAATTCCAGTACTAGCTGCGTCGCCTGCTCCAATTTGTGTATGCCATTTCCAACCATTGATTTTCACTCGTTTGAGAAAATCTTTAACAATAGTATGAACTTCTTGAAGCTTTTTTATCAGTTCCCCCATACTATCAAGTTGTGCCATAATTTTATTGTCTAGTCCGCCGTCCTCTTCAGCTTTTTCGATTTTTTGTCCTGTTTTCTTCTGCTGTTTCTCAATTCTTTCCAACACATCAAATGTATATCGAATCATCCATATTTTCACTTGAAGCAAACATTGCTTTTCCATTTCTGAATATAAAAATGTCACTTTAAGCTTTATTTTCGACAATAGTATAAACAAAATAAAAAGGAGAAGAATTATTATTCCAATTACGAGCCACTTCATACGTATCATCCTTTCACTCCGTACCCATTATCGACAACTTTATTCATCATTAAACAGCGTTTCATAAGATTGAATATAAAAATTTTTCTAAAAATAAAAAGGTATTTTGACAATTTATATCGAAATATATTATTTGAACATATCGTCAGGGAACGGACTCTAATGATATGTAGCACGAAGCATAGAAAATTTAACTGCAGTGGAGGGATACATAATGGCAGATCGTCGCAATTTATTTTTCTTTTATGGTGATGACAAAGCAAAGCTCGTTGAAAAAATGAAACCAATCTATCGTATTTTAGAAGAGAATGGATTCACCATATTAGATCATCCAAAAAATGCAAACGCTATCGTCAGTGTTGGAGATGATGCAACTTTCTTACAAGCCGTTCGTAAAACTGGTTTTAGGGAAGATTGTTTATACGCAGGGATTTCTACGAAAGATGAAATTTCATTCTACTGCGATTTCCATATTGATCACGTTGATACAGCCCTTCAAGAAATTACAAAAAATGAAATTGAAGTGCGAAAATATCCAACAATTGAGGTAGATGTAGATGGTAGCACATCTTTCCATTGTTTAAATGAGTTCTCATTACGTTCTAGCATTATTAAAACGTTCGTTGTAGATGTTCACGTTGATGATTTATATTTCGAAACTTTTAGAGGTGACGGTTTAGTTGTTTCTACCCCAACAGGAAGTACAGCTTACAATAAATCGTTACGTGGTGCAGTTGTTGATCCGCTTATCCCTTGCTTCCAAGTAAGTGAATTAGCATCTTTAAATAACAACACATATCGTACACTTGGTTCACCGTTCATTTTAAATCACGAACGTACATTAACTTTAAAACTAAGACCAGACGGTAACGATTATCCTGTTATCGGCATGGATAACGAAGCGCTTAGCATTAAACAAGTGGAAAAAGCTGTTGTACGCTTAAGCGATAAACAAATTAAAACAGTTAAATTAAAAAACAACTCTTTCTGGGAAAAAGTACAGAGAACGTTTTTATAGTATTAAAATAACCGTAGAATTATGGTGGCCCATAATTCTACGGTTATTTATTTACCCCGATTGGTGCGAGCAACAACCTCTCGCTATCCGGCCGATATTCTTGTCAGTTTTTGTCGGTAAGTCGATATATTCTAATAATCGCTCATATATTTGGAGTTACGGTCGATATATTTCAATAATCGCTGATATAATTCAGGTTACGGTCGATATATTCCGATAATTGCTCATATATTTTTACGCACCTTTTCTATAGACGACTTTGCCATCTATTACGGTCATCTCTGCTTGTACTTCTTTTATTTCCTCTGCCTCTATTTCAAAAATATCGCGGTCTAATATTGTAAAGTCTGCCTCATATCCTTTTGTAATTTGCCCTCGCTTCGCTTCTTTTCCGATTGCATAGGCACTTCCTGTTGTAAATAAAGAAACAGCCTCATATACCGTTAATCTTTCTTCTGGCATATAACATAAACCGTCAATAAAACTTCTACGTGTAACAGCGCTATATATGCCTAGAAACGGATTTACTTGCTCGATCGGAGCATCAGATCCCCCGTTACAGTGTAATCCCGCTTCCAGTAACGTCTTCCAAGCATACGCATAACGAAGACGGTGCTCGCCTAGTTTTTCAATGACTGATGGAAAATCTGATGAAACAAAGACTGGTTGTATATCAATAATGGCTTGCAAGTTTTTCATTCTTTCAATCAACTCTTCACGAGCTAGCTGACAATGAATAATACGGTCGCGTAATCCTTTTGCTGGCGGATACAATTCAAGCGCATCAATGACATATTCAAGCGATAAGTCACCGATAGTATGAATCGCAACTGGCATATGTAAGTCTCGTGCTTTCTTCACTAATTCCGCAAGTTCTTCACGTGAGAAAATGGCAACTCCATTTGTTTCTCTCGCATCTTCATACGGTTCACTTAATAAAGCTGTTCTTCCGCCAAAAGAACCGTCAGAAAAAATTTTCATTGCCCCAAACTCAATATAATGCTCATTTTCATATTCTTTTCGTTCATGTGCTACTTCATGGTGAACGAGTAAATGTGCTTTAAATGGCATTTCTTTTATAACATGAGAAAACGCATTATGCGTTTTTCTAAATCCACCGTAATAATTTAAATCTTCCGTATGCCCGCCAACGAGTCCATATTGCCAGCAGTCTTTAATTGCTGTTTGCAAAGCACTTTGTAAGTAGGCTTCATCAATTTCAGGCTGGACATGTTTGATTAACTCTTGGCCTTGTTCATATAAAAGTCCTGTTAATTTATTGAATGAGTCCCGTCCAACTTTCCCGCCTTTTGGATCTTCTGCCTTTTCTGTTATGTTCGCTTCTTGCAGTATGTATGAGTTCACCCATGTAACATGGCGACAAACTCTCTTTAATAAAATGGGATGTTCTTTCGAAATTTCATCTAAATCACGCACGTGAACATCTTTCGTATCCTTAAAATTATTTTCGTTCCAGCCCTCTCCGATAATCCAAGAACCTTTCGGCGCTTCTTCTACTCGCTTCCGAACGAGAGTCAGCACTTCTCTATAAGATGTGCAGTTTGATAAATCTAAACGAAGTAACCTCTCCCCGTGACCAATAAGATGCATATGGCTATCAACGAGACCTGGAATCATCGTTTTGCCTTTTAAATCGCGCAATTTAGCCACAGCATATCGGTTTTCTAACTCTTTTTTACTTCCAACATCAACAATCATACCGTTTTCAACGTAAATAGCGTCCACTTTTTCATTTTCTTCTCTCATTGTGTAAATGTTGCCACCATACCAAATTTCCCCCATATATTTCATCTCCTTTATTTTTTATTGTATAAAAAAAAGCACCATTTCAAAACATGGTGCTTTTCTAAACATTACTTTTGTTCAGTAGTAGACGTTGTAACTTGCCATTCAATATTAAATTTATCTTTTACTTGTCCGTATGCTGGGCTCCAGAACGTTTCTTGAAGGGGCATAATAACTTCGCCACCTTCTTGTAACTTATCGAATACTTCTTTCGCTTTTTCTGCGTTACTAATTTGAATTGCGATTGTTACTTGAGATCCAATTGCATGCCCTTGACCTGGGAATGTATCAGAAATCATAAAATCCGTATTACCAACTTTTAAAGTAGCGTGTAAAACGCGTTCTTTCGCTTCAGCTGGAACCGGGTATTCTGGATTTTCAGGCATATCACCAAAAGTTTGCATGACTTCCACTTTTGCATCTAACGCCTCTTTATAAAACTGTACAGCTTCTTGCCCACTACCATCTAAAACTAAGTACGGATTAATACCTAAAATCATACGGACACCTCTTTTTCAATTTATAAAATCGAACTTGTGTTCGTTTTTATATTATCATTGTTTGCCATTTCATTCAACTATTTCCTTCACTGTTTTCAAATTTATTTTGACGGAATCTCCATCTCTTGTTTTCTAAGCTCAATACGGCGGATTTTTCCAGAAATCGTTTTTGGTAGTTCATCTACAAATTCAATTTTGCGAGGGTATTTATATGGTGCAGTAAGTTCTTTGACGTGTTGTTGGAGTATTGGAATTAATGTTTCTTCGTTCTTTTCTATATTCTCTCTTAATACGATAAATGCCTTCACGACACTTCCGCGAATTTCATCAGGACTTGCGACAACCGCACATTCTCTCACGTAAGGGTGCTTTACGAGCGCATCTTCTACTTCAAACGGCCCGATTGTATAACCAGAGCTAATAATAATATCATCACCGCGCCCTTCAAACCAGAAATAGCCGTCTTCATCTTTTTTCGCTTTATCACCTGTAATATAATAATCACCGCGGAATTGCATCGCTGTACGCTCATCGTCTTTGTAATATTGTTTAAAGAGGGCCGGCGTTTCAATGTGAACTGCAATATCACCAACTTCGCCTACTTTCACTGGAATACCTTCCTCATTTACAATATCAACGTGGTTACCCGGCGTCGGTTTCCCCATTGATCCTGGTCTATTATCCATTCCTTTCATTACACCAACAAGCAATGTGTTTTCCGTTTGCCCATAGCCGTCTCTTACTGTAATATGAAAGTGCTTTTGGAACGTTTCAATGACTTCTCTATTTAACGGCTCACCTGCGGATACAGCGCTATGTAACGCTTCTAAATTGTATTCACTTAAATTTTCTACTTTTGCCATTAATCTATACTCAGTCGGCGTACAACAAAGCACATTCACCTTATTATCGTCTAATAAATTTAAATACGTTTTTGGTTCAAACTTACCGTGGTATACAAATCCTGTTGCCCCCGAGCCTAGAGTTGCTAAAAACGGGCTCCAAATCCACTTCTGCCAGCCTGGACTAGCTGTTGCCCACACAACATCATTCTCTTCAATTCCGAGCCAATTTGGAGCGCTCGTACGTAAATGAGCGTATGCCCACGCATGTGTATGAACAACACCTTTTGGATTTCCCGTCGTTCCTGACGTGTAAGATAAAAAGACCATATCTTCTTTATCTGTCTTCGCCATTTCTAACATGTCACTTTCTGTTTCTAACGCTGTTTTTAAATTGATCCATCCATCTACTGGCTGCTCGCTCAGAACGAATTTTTGAAGGGATTCCATCGCTTCTATATCATCAAACTGTCCAATGTACGGCTCATAACTTACGATTGCTTTTACTTCCCCATGTCCAATGCGGTACTCGATATCCTTTTTGCGTAACATTTCCGAACTCGGAATTACGACAAATCCTGCTTTAATGGCAGCGATATACGTCATGTATGCTTCAATTAAACGCGGCATCATAATGAGGAGCTTGTCCCCTTTTTGCAGACCACTCTTTATAAAAGCGTTTCCAATTTTATTTGCACCTTTCATTAACTCCGCGTATGTAACTTCTCGGCGATTCCCTTTATCATCTTGCCAAATTAAAGCAAGCTTCTCTTTATCACCTGTATATTTCTCTATTTCAGAAACTAAATTATAAGACGGTGGTGCCAACAATTCCTCTCTCTTCATAAACATCCTCCTTTTTCTTTATGCCTCCCTTATATAATAAAGAATTTTCTGTCAATTTTGAACCCTCATCTTTTGACAAATTTTTTAGTTCTGTCGAATATATCGAACACAACTTAGAATATATTAACAAAAAATTAAATATATCAATTTACCGACAAATGGCGCCACAACATAAAAAAGAAAGAGCGGGAGAACCCGCTCTTTCTAAGCCATCATATGGGATTATTTTTGGTAACCGCCTAATTGTTGCTCAGCTAGTGAAACTAGACGTTTAGTGATTTCACCACCAACAGAACCGTTAGCGCGAGCTGTTGCATCAGCTCCAAGTTGAACACCAAACTCTTGAGCGATTTCGTATTTCATTTGGTCTAATGCTGATTCAGCACCAGGAACCGCTAATTTATTTGTGCTACGTGCCATGTTATATCACCTCCTTGTGAGTATAGAGTGTGATAAATAACATGACTTCATACACGGTTTACATATGGTAATTTATGGTTTTAGAAAAGTTCTTCGAATTTTTCTTCTTCCGCCACTACTTCTACCGTTTGTAATACCATAGTTTCTTTGTTCGCTACAGCTTCATCGATTAATGGTGTGAAATCGTATTTCGCTTCAAAACGATTCGCTTTTTCACGCTTCGGCTTCGTCGCTGGGCTTGCTGGTGTGAATACTGTACAGCAATCTTCGTACGGACGAATTGAAATATCATATGTGCCGATTTCTTCAGCGATTTTAATAATCTCTAATTTATCCATCGTAATAAGCGGACGAATAATTGGATAGTTTGTTACTTCGTTAATCGTATGCATACTATCTAACGTTTGACTTGCTACTTGTCCAAGACTTTCACCAGTCGTGATTGCTAGAGCGTTACGCTCCTCTGCGATACGCTCTGTAATACGCATCATCATACGGCGCATAACTGTCATTGAGTAACTAGATGGGATTTCTTTATTAATCGTTTTTTGCACTTCTGTAAATGGAACAAGGTGAAGTGTTACACGTTTACAGTATTTCGTTAACTCTTGTGCTAAATCGATTACTTTTTGTTTTGCGCGCTCACTTGTGAAAGGTGGGCTATGGAAGTGAACTGCTTCCACAGATACGCCGCGTTTCATCGTTAAGTACGCTGCTACTGGGCTATCAATACCGCCAGAAAGAAGTACCATTACTTTTCCGCCAACGCCAACTGGTAAACCGCCAGCTCCCATACGCTCATCGCACATAATGTAGCTATAGCCACTGCGAATTTCTACACGTACATTTACATCTGGATTATGAACATCTACAGTAATATCTTCTGTATTTTCTAGAATGTGTCCACCAATCTCAGGTAATAATTCCATCGTTCTCATTGGGAAATGCTTATAAGAACGGTGTACAGTAATTTTAAATGTTTTCACATCGCCTTTTACTTGTAAGAAAGCTGCTAATGCACCTTTTTTAATGTCTTCTAATTCTGATGGTACTTTCATCGCTAAGTTAAACTTATGAATACCAAACACATCTTTTAATCTTTCAGATACCGCTTCATGATCTTCGCCATTTAATTGGATATACATACGATCATGTGTTGCATCGATTTTAATATTTGGGAATTTTTTCAGTTTGAACTTTACGTTATCTTTTAATGTGCTTACAAATTTAGAACGGTTCTTACCTTTAGTCGTCATCTCTCCATAACGAACTAAAATATATTCATATGTCATCATATTCCTTTACCTCATCACTTCATATAATTTTGGCATCGTCTCTTTCACAATACCTTCAAATTGCTTTACTTCTTCCATCGTGTTTTCTGGTGCTAAACTAATGCGAATAGCACTTGCAGCAGCGGCATGTTGTACTCCCATTGACACTAACACTCTGCTCACTTCATTTGCTTTTGAAGAACAAGCAGATTTCGTTGATACATATACACCGTGCTCTTCTAAAGCATGAACGACCACTTCTGGTTTTAAACCTACAAATGATACATTTAAAATGTGCGGTGCTGCATATGCAAGCGACGTATTAATCGTTACATCTTCCATCTCTTTAAAGAAACGAACAAGCTCTGCTTGTAAACTTTGCAAATGAGCTACCTTTTCTTTCACTTGCTCCATTGTCATGCGAAGTGCTTTCACCATCGCTACAATGCCAGGTAAGTTCTCTGTACCAGAGCGATACTTCAGCTCTTGTTGACCACCTGATAAAATTGGATCTAACCTTACGCCATCACGTACATAAAGAAGACCCGTTCCTTTTACACTATGGAATTTATGTCCAGATATTGAGCAAAGATCAATATGAGAAGCGTATAAATTAAGCGGTACTTTTCCTATCCCTTGTACATGGTCCACATGGAATCTTATTTTCGGATAATTCGATAATAACGTTCCAATTTCAGCAACAGGCTGAATTGCTCCAGTCTCGTTGTTCACGTGAATAATTGACACAAGAATCGTATCTTCACGAAGCGCTCGTTTTACATCCTCTACCGATACAACACCATGCTCATTAACCGGTAAATATGTTACATCAAAACCGAGATCTTCTAATTGTTTATATGCTTCAAACACAGACGCGTGTTCAATATTTGTTGTAATGATATGTTTACCGCGCGAACGATTCCTCATCGCTATTCCTTTAATCGCAAGGTTATTCCCTTCCGTTCCACCTGATGTGAAAATAATTTCAGAAGGCTTAACGTGAAGAAGCTGCGCTGCAATTGTTCTTGATTGTGTTAATAGACGCTCTGCCTCTCCTCCAAGCGAATGAATAGAAGAAGGATTCCCAAAATATTTCCCCGCAACCGTTACGTACGATTGAAGAGCTTCTGGATATGGCTTTGTCGTCGCACTATTATCAAAATAGATCATCGTTCTTCCCCTTTCAGCGCTGTCACATCATATAATCATATCACAAATACGTGTCATTACGCTAAGACTACTCAAAGGTTCCGTTATATTTTAAAACGAATAACCTTACTGTATTCCGCTATTCATTATAGCAACATCGCCTGCAAAATTACACAAAAAAACAAACCCTTATGAAAGGGTTTGTTCATTGTCTACATATTCAGCTATTTTTTGAACAACGCCAGGCTCAAGTTGCTCTAGTACAGAAGCCGCTTGTTCTAAAGCTGCATCGTATTGATATTCACGGAATAATTTCTCCGCATAATTTAAGCTCTCTGCAAGGTTTTCATCATGACTGCGGTAACGATTACCGTATTGAATTAATTTTTCAACTAAATACGCTTGTCCAATTAACTCTTCTGTCATTTCAGCAACACCATTAACAGTTGTGTAAGCTTCTTCTAAACTGCTATTTACAGCATTCATATTTAACGGCTTCACTTCTAATTGCTCATATACAGCTTGCATTGCCATTTGTCCTCTTTTTAAATCTTCCATAATGCTCTCTGGAAGACCTGGCAAATTCGACTTTTGCATAAAGCGTTTCGTTTCGAAAATAGTATTTCGCATTTCTTGTAACTTCTCACGCGCTTCAAATTCTTCTTTGCGCATCGTTTGCAGCATTTCTTTATATTCTGCATGAAGTACTTTTAATGTTTCACATTGCTCATAAATCTCTTCTAGTTCCTCACGAATAATAGAGAAGGCAATATCTTGTTCCGCAACCCGTAATTGCAACATTTCAAAACGTTTCATTAAAATGTGCATTTGCTTTTCAATTACTTTTTGATACTCAATGTCCTTATCTTGTAACTGATAGCTTTGTTTCACGAGCTGTGTTTCTGCTTTTGTTTCAATCGTTTCAATGCGAATTTCTTCTAAGTCTTCATAAACAGAAAGTGTTTTTTGCTCCACATAATGTCTCGCATGTACTTCTTGTTCTAGTTGATCATAGAAGCTATCTAAACTTGTTTTTAAGTTTTCTACTTTTTCAGCCGCTTCTGTTATGTGAAGCTCCTGTATATCCATTAAACATATTTGTAGTTGTTTCTTCATATCGCGAACTTCTTTAGGAATTTCCAAATACTCTAATACATAACCTTGTCTTACCATATCATTATGTCCGTGTAATAAATCTTCCAACTGAACCGGTAACGTCGCTTGACACTCTACCAATAAATCTGGAATTTGGTGAATAATGATTTCTAAATCTGCTAAACCTTCTTCCAAACTAATAACAATTTCTCTCGCTTTTAAATAGTCGCCATTGTTTGTTGCTTCTTCAAAGGTTTTAAATTTCTCAGATTCAGCGTCTAGCATCTCTTCGATTTTCTGCTCTGCTGCTCCATACATATGTCTATGAGCAAGAACACTCTTCTTCATACTACGATATGTATCACGTAACCCTTCGATTTCCGAGCTATTTTTTTCATGGCTTTCTAACAATTGCTGTAATTCATTTAAAATGTCTGTAATACGATTATCAGCGTCATCTAAACCACTTATGGATTCATTCATCGCATGCTTTGCTTTTCGGAAGGAGAATTGCGAGGCGAATTTTCGCGCTTGCGCTAAATCTTTTTCAGCTTTCGGAATGGTTGTTGATACAATTTCATCCCATTCTTCACGCCATTTACCAAACAGTTCTTCTGTTTGACCCGTCATATTTAAATCTTTCACCCGTTTTAGCTCATCTGCCACAGGTTTATCTTTTATCTCTTGTTTCCACTGCTCAAGTGCTTCAATATCTTTATATGAACGATTTCTTATCACAAGCTCTATCATGAGCAGCACTAGAATAGAGCTTACTACAATGATAACGATCGTCAGGATAGAATCCATGCAAAAAAGCCTCCTAGTTATATCTCTTTTTTTGTCCGTTCCGTTTATGAAATGGAAGGCATTATGTATAAAAAGGGAATTCCCCTATATTTAACAACTAACAATGTACTAATCATACCATGTAATGGTTTGTTTTTGACCTAGTTTTTTTTAAAATTTCATGTTTCTTTCAATGCAATTGTAATCTTTCTCAATATTCCGTTTGGATTACCTCTCATCATCAAATGAATGCAGCAAAGGGCCTTCTTCCATATGAGATGCGAAATATATTTTACGTACAATTGTCGGTTCAATAGAAATCGCATGCACATTTCCTTGTCTTACCGCTTGCTCTACTGCTATTTCTGGAAGTAACGTGATGCCAAGTCCAGCACTGACCATCGCAAGCATCGGTTCTGCATAAGAAGTTTCAAATGCAATAATCGGTTTCGCACCTATCCCTTGAAACAGATTCGTAATCATTTTCCTTACATCGCAGATTTCTGGGTATACGATTAACTTTTCATTTTGCAAATCTTCCATTCGAATTACTGTTTTCTCTTTATAAAGATGATCATTTGAAACGACACACACAATTTTTTCTTCTCGTATTTCTTTTATACACGTAGCACCTTCTACTACTGAATCGATGAACATCGCTTCAATCTTCCGTTCTTTAAAAAGTCCTATCAGTACTTTCGTATGCTCAATTTTCCATTCTATTTCGAACCCGTCACCTAATATATCTTTACATTTCGCTATGTAATGTGCTGCTAAACTTGGCAATATGCCTATAGAAATGTTCCGCTTCTCTTGAAATTTCTTCATTTCGGCTTTCACTTCATGTATGTGTCCCAAAATCGGTAACATTCTTGTTATGAATAACTCTCCAGCACTTGTTAATTCGACTCCTTGCGCGGAACGTTTTAATAAAGTAACCTCTAAATCCGCTTCTAACCTTTGAATTTGTTTACTAAGCGCCGGCTGAGAAATATGTAAAATCTTACTCGCCTTTGATAAACTTCGCGTATTCTTCACTTCAATAAACGATCGTACTGCCTCTAGATCCATCGTACACACCTCTAACAAAAAGTTATAACTGTCATAAAAAATCGATATTTCCTTCTATAAACAATTACTCTTTATACTTATTTCATCAACTTACTATAACGAAATGTAAAGGGGAAAGATACTCTTGAACAAAAAACAAATGCTACTCGGGTCCCTCCTATGCTTACTTGCCGTAACGGCTTGGGGATTTATGTTTCCTGTCATGGCAAACGCCTTACAGTTTATCGATCCGTTCTTCTTCACAACGATTCGCTATGGATCAGCAGCTATTATTTTTCTTATTCTGCTATTACTTACCGAAGGGACAAAGTCACTCCGCTTAGAAAAGAAAACACTTTCGTTACTCTTTTACGGAACAGTCGGTTTCGCAGGATATGGTTTTCTCGTTTTCTATGGACAACAACTTGCCGGACCGTCTGGAGCCATCCATGCCGCGATGATTCAGTCTCTTATGCCACTCATCGCTTTATTATTGCAGTGGATAACAAAAAATAAACGCCCACAAAACTATACATTCCTTTGTATGTTTGTTGCATTATTCGGTGTTATGCTTGTCATTTCAAAAGGAAATATTCACTTATTATTTGGAGCTGCCAGCCATCTCTCAACAAATATACTTATGCTGTGCGGCGTTACTTGCTGGGTCATTTATACAAACGGTGGTGCTAGTTTTCAATCTTGGTCGCCACTTAGGTATACGACGTTAACTTGTTTATTTGGCTCAATTTCACTCATCACTATCGTCACTTTTTTAACTTATACAAACGTCGTTACTGTACCTTCACTATCGACAATTATGAACGTTCGTTTTGAACTCTTATATATGTCTATTATTGCAGGCGTTATCGCAGTATTTTGCTGGAACGCAGGAAATCGCTATATTTCATCTATTAATGGCATATTATTTATGAATTTAGTTCCTATACTTGCACTTATCGGTTCCATCTTTCGAGGTTATACAGTCGACAAAATTGAAATTGTGGGCGCCTCATTAACAATTATCGCGCTATTATGCAACAATTTATGGCAAAGAAAAGAAAGCACAAAAATCCCCACCTCAGTTCGTTAGGTGGGGATTTTTCACATATGAACAGCTCTTGGCCATTCATAATACATATTCGTTATACATAATGTTTGTTCTATCCATTGTTCAATTTCTTTCGTGTACATTTCTAAGAAAAAGGTCTCAGATGGAAAAGAATGTAGCACTTCTGATATATATTGCGGATATAAAAACGGCATATTCATCATGCCTTTTAATTGCGTCATAAACATTGTAAAAGATACCTTTTTAAATTCTTGTTTCATTTGTCCTTGTCTAATCATTTGCTCTATATAATATCTTTCTTTAGAAAAATAAACGGTCATCACTTCGCGAATTAATGTCGTATCAAGCGACAGCTCTCGGTAAAAGAAACGTGTCAGCTCCCTATTATCAAATTGATATCGTAAAATCCCGCGCACCATTTGCACCATCACATCTTTAGCCGACAAATATTCTCTCTGTTCAAAGGACGTTTCAATCACATGAATATACCCTTCTAAAAAATTAGTAATAAGCTGCTCTAATAGGCCTTGCTTTCCAGCAAAATAATATGAAATATTCGCTACATTCACATCCGCTCGCTTTGCAATGTCTCGCACCGACGTTCCATCATAACCTTTCGTGTTAAACAACGATATTGCCGCATCAATTACTTTTTGTTTCGTCTGTTTCATGCGCTCACTTCCTCTCACTGAACAGCTATAGTGTAAATTTCTTGACTTTTAAGACAAATTCCTTTAATTTTCTATCGACAAAGTCATGTGAAACACATCGTATTTTGCTAATATTTTACACATCTCGATAAAAAAGGAGCTGTTTCCATGTTTACTAAAGAAAGTTATACAGGATCTCGCGTGCAGCAATATGAGACAGTAATAAAACAACTGGATGCATTATTAACTGGCGAATCAAACGTAGTCGCAAACTTATCAAATGCGTCCGCATTATTAAACCAATTTTTGGATCGTGTTAATTGGGTTGGCTTTTACGTAACAGAAGGAAATCAGCTTGTTCTTGGACCATTCCAAGGAATGCCTGCTTGCGTGCGCATTCCATTTGGACGAGGCGTTTGCGGCGTTGCAGCTGAAACGAAAACAACACAGCTTGTAGCAGACGTTCATCAATTCCCAGGACACATCGCTTGCGACAGTGCTTCAAATTCAGAAATCGTCGTACCGATTATTAAGGATGGGAATGTCATTGGTGTACTTGATATTGATAGCCCTGAAAAAAACCGTTTCGACGAAGTAGATCAGCGCTATTTAGAAAAGTTTGTGGAAACACTCCTAAAACATATGTAACAAAAAAGAGCTAGTTATCGATTAAGTACATGACGTACAAAACCGATAGCTAGCTCTTTTTTTATTGATTACTAACAGTAGATATTTTCTTTAACGCTTGCTCTAAATCAGAAACAATATCCTCCCACGATTCTAAACCGACAGATAAACGTATTAAATTATCATAAATGCCCATTTCTTGTCTTAACGCAGCTGGAATCGCGGCGTGCGTCATCGTTGCTGGGTGCTGAATTAACGTTTCTGTATCTCCTAAACTTACCGCAATTGTAATAAAGTGAAGGTCATTAATAAACGCCTGCGTCTCTTCTTTCCCGCCTTTAATTGAAAAAGATATAACACCGCCCCCACGTTTCATTTGGCGAGATGCTAACTCTCCTTCTGGATACCAAACACCTTCTACCGCATCATGATTTTTTAGGAACGATACAATTTTTTCTGCATTATCACAATGACGATCCATTCTTACTGCTAGTGTCTTTAATCCGCGTAACAATAACCATGCGTCAAACGGTGCCATAATACCGCCGATATCTTTTCGCATCGGGCGGATTTTTTCAGCTAACGCTTTCGTTTTACAAATTGTTACACCCGCCACAACATCACCGTGACCACCAATATATTTTGTCGCACTATGAACAACCGCGTCACAGCCAAGTTCAAGCGGTCTTTGTAAATAAGGTGAACAAAACGTATTATCAACAATAACAAGTAACCCATTTCGCTTCGCAACCCGAATCACTTGTTTTAAATCAATTAATTTCATTGTCGGATTAATCGGTGTTTCAACGAAAATAAGCTTTGTATTCGGGCGAATTTTATTTTCCATATCAGCCTCTGTCTCCATATCACAAAACGAATGCGTAATCATAAATTTTTCTTCTAACACTTCTAAAAAACCGTATGTGCAGCCGTATAATCCATTTGAACAAATAATATGATCTCCAGCTTTTAGAAAACCAATTAACGTTGCGGAAATAGCTGCCATACCGGATCCGAAAGCAAGCGCTTCTTCTCCTCCTTCTAACACCGCCATACGTTCTTCGAATAATTTCACAGTCGGATTTCCAAGTCTTGAGTAAATATAAGATGGATCCACTCCCGCAAAACTTGCCTCTCCTTGCTGCGCAGTCTCAAATGTAAATGTAGACGTTTGAAATAAAGGCGGTGTTAAACTTCCTTTATGTTCCTCTGATGTATAACCGTGATGAATTAACGCTGTCTCCATATGCTTCTTTTTCATAAAAACATCCCCTTTTATGTTTTTATTGCCGCATATTCATCATTAAAACTTTGATGAACGTTTTACTTCATTTTATGTAAGCGTTTTATTTGTGTTTCTATCTCTTCTTTTATATCGTTTTAAATTCCTTCTTGTTCATTTCCAAAATTTATATGCATAAAACAAAAACGTACTCGCTTGACGAAACTCTGGGTAAAAGATATAATAGCGTTTGTGTAAAATAAAAAGGCAGCCTTGTAATGTGAGTTTATCGTTTGTATTTTGTTCCTCTACGGAGGTGTATCTCGTAACTCCCTGCTGCTGGAGCGAAGGTACATGAAAACAAAATGCCCGTAAATATCGATTACGTCTGTTTTTATTTTACGTAAATAAAAACATTTTAAAGGAGGAGTCAACTATGGCTCGTTATACAGGTCCAGCTTGGAAACTGTCTCGTCGTCTTGGAATCTCTCTAAGCGGCACAGGAAAAGAATTAGAAAAACGCCCTTACGCACCAGGTCCTCACGGTCCTAACCAACGTAAGAAACTTTCAGAATACGGTTTACAATTACAAGAGAAACAAAAACTTCGTCACATGTACGGCATGACTGAGCGTCAATTCCGTCGCACATTTGACCAAGCAGGTAAAATGCCTGGTAAGCACGGCGAAAACTTCATGATCCTTCTTGAAGCTCGTCTTGACAACTTAGTTTACCGTATGGGCTTAGCTCGCACTCGTCGTGCAGCTCGCCAATTAGTAAACCACGGTCACATCATGGTTGATGGCGCTCGCGTAGATATCCCATCTTACCGTGTAAAACCTGGTCAAACTATCAGCGTTCGCGAAAAATCTAGCAACCTTGTTGTTGTTAAAGAAGCGATCGAAGTTAACAACTTCGTACCAGAATACTTAACTTTCGATGCTGACAAATTAGAAGCTACTTACACTCGTCACGCTGAGCGTGCTGAGTTACCAGCTGAAATCAACGAAGCATTAATCGTAGAGTTCTACTCTCGTTAATGACAAAAAGCCAATCCTGTGGATTGGCTTTTTTCGTTTATATATAAAATAAAGTTATTTATTTTCCTCTTTCTGAACATATACATAAGCATCTTTCTGCTCTTTATGTACATCCACCTTTGAATTCTCTGCAAGCTGACCCGCATTTAGCAAAGAAAAAATAATGAGCGCTTCTAGTGACATTTTGTTTTACCACTCCTTTCTAGTTGTTATACATTTATCATACCGCTTACATGTGATTTCCGTATGAACTCGAAAAGGAGATTACAACAAAATGGTTACAAGTATATGAATGCACGCTATAATAACCATAAAATAGGAGGTTGATTCATTTTGACAATAAACCAAATGGTTCAGTTAGGCAGTGCATGTATGTTGTTTATTACTTCCGCGCTTATTAATTGGTATCAGGGAAGTAATTTAATAGATGATCCTGATGAATGGAAATATAGCGCTAAGTTTACGAATTACTTCAAAGGCACCGTTTCAAATTACGAAGATATTTATCAAATCGATTTTTTTATATACGCAGCAAAATTTTATCCAACAGCATTTATCGTTATGCTAGTGAGTTTACTTTATATGCTCATATTAATTCTTTATATTCTATTCAAAAGAAAAGATGCGGCGTTTTAAATCCATACATAAAAACCCCGAATCATAAACTTTTCAGCCTACAATTCGGGGTACTATTTGTTTATATTCGTTTCGGATTAGTAACGAATTAAGAAATATTTCTTTTTACCGCGGCGAATGATTGTGAATTTACCTTCGATGCGGTCTTTTTCTGTTACAACGTAGTCTAATGCTTGTGTACGCTCACCGTTTACGTAGATTGCACCGTTCGTTACATCTTCACGTGCTTGACGTTTTGATGGAGAGATTTTGCTTTCTACAAGTAAGTCGATTAATACTGTATCTTCTGCAGTGCGTTCTACAGATGGTACGTCTTTGAATCCTTGCTCGATTTCGCTTGCAGTCAATTCTGCTACAGAACCGCTGAATAATGCAGCTGAAATTTTAATCGCTTGCTCTAATGCTTCTTCGCCGTGAACAAGTTTTGTCATTTCTGCACCTAATGCTTTTTGTGCTGCACGTTTTTCTGGTGCTTCAGCTACTTGCTTTTCAAGCTCAAGAATTTCTTCATGAGATAAGAATGTAAAGTATTTTAAGTATTTAACAACGTCTCGGTCATCTGTGTTAATCCAGAATTGGTAGAACTCGTAAGGAGTTGTTTTCTCTGGGTCTAACCAAATTGCGCCGCCTTCTGTTTTACCAAACTTCGTACCATCAGACTTAGTAACAAGTGGAATTGTTAAACCGAATGCTTTCGCATCTTCTTCTGATTTACGGATTAATTCAAGACCAGCTGTAATGTTACCCCATTGGTCACTACCACCGATTTGTAGGCGGCAATTATGGTGTTGGTATAAGTTTAAGAAGTCGTATGATTGTAAAATCATGTAACTAAACTCAGTAAATGAAATACCAGTCTCTAAACGAGATGCTACTGTATCTTTTGCTAGCATATAGTTTAAACCGAAGTTTTTACCGATATCGCGTAAGAATGAAATGACATCTAAGTTACCAAGCCAATCATAGTTGTTAGCCATTGTTGCTGGGTTTTCCACGTTTTCGAACTCTAAGAAGTTTGAAAGTTGGTTTTTAATGCTTTCTGTGTAGTAAGCAACTGTATCTTTCGTATTTAATGTACGCTCTGCTTTTTTACCACTTGGATCACCGATCATACCAGTACCACCGCCAACAAGTGCGATTGGTTGGTGACCAGCTAATTGGAAACGACGTAACATTAATACTGGTAACATATGACCGATGTGTAAGCTATCCGCTGTCGGGTCGAAACCACAGTATAATTTAACGCTTTCTTTTTCTAATAATTGCTCAAGGCCCTCAGCGTCTGTTTGCTGATTAATTAGACCGCGAAATTCAAGATCTTGTAAAATACCCATATCCTACATACTCTCCTTTAAGTTCATTACTGGCGTGAAGGTTAAAAACATAAAAAAATCGCCCCTTCAAATAAGGGACGATTTTGATTATCGCGTTACCACCCTAGTTGCAGACCAAAAAAAGCCTACCACCTTATTTACATAACGGCTTAGCACCGTCTCTTCCCTTTTGAATACAATTCAATCGAAAAAAGATGCTCTAGGGGCGTAATTCGCGATCATCTATGTGCTGATTTTCACCGGCCATCAGCTCTCTAAAACAGGGAAATGATCACTACTTCTCCCTTTCCACGCTCAATTATTCATATACTTTTCTTTATACCATCATTTATATAGGCGTGTCAAATAAGGTCGGGTTTCTCTTCTTGCCAATCCTTTACAACGTCATAAAGAGTATCGTAATAAGAGAAAGAATTGGAACCCCAACTAATAACGATACGTGAAACACAACTGATAAATCATTCCCAATTGTCGCTTCCACAGGATCTTTCGCCGGGGAACCAAGAAACCCGATTAATCGATCGAATCGACTTACCGTTTTTGGAAAGTCCGGTACTTCTACATGGTCACTATCTAAATGCTGTTTTAATTTATATTCACTCTTAAAGGGATTTTCGCTCAATTTCGTCCACCTCCAGCAATTGTTTCAATTTCTTTATCCCGTTATGAAGTCTCGACTTCACCGTTCCGACTGGAATATCTAATACCTCTGCAATTTCTTTTTGCTGCATATCATGATAATAAGAAAGGATTAGGACCGCTCTTTGCTCTTCTGGAACTTTCAAAATTGCTTCTCTTACTGTGAGCCGATCTTCGTGAGAGAATTCTTTTTCCGGAATCGGCGCTAAAAACGGCAAAAGCGTACGCCACTTTTTTCTCCTATTTAATTTATTAATCATAAGACGATAACCGATTTGAAATAAATACGTTTTTATTTTTCCTTTTTCAAGTTCATACATATGTTTCTTTCGTTCTAACGTCAAAAACGTATCTTGCACGAGATCGATACTTAATTGTTCATCTCGGTTAAATCGATATAAAAATGTGTATAGCGCTGGTTTGATTAAAACGTATAGTTTTTCCCCAGCCTGCTTATCTCCACTTTGATACGCAAGCATGAGCTCTTCCTCAATCCCAATCTGCGCCATGGTTTTTGATCTCCTTTATTCCTTTTAACGTTAATGAAATACGGGAAATTAAATAGCAGCTTGCGACAATAATCCATACTTGTGATTGATTCGTAAAAAATTGAACGTACGGGTTTTGAATTGTATGGCCAGTTGAAACTAAAATATTTAATGCTTGCACACATATGCATGCATACACTGCAAGACAAGCCGAAATCGTATCAAATACATTCCAGCGAAAATATACTTTTGTTTTCATAAAATCAATTTTATATCCATTTTTTCTTACTATATGTTTTCTATCAAATGGAATAATAATTGAAAACATAACAATCATCATAACGCCAGCTGTAATCATTGATACTTTAAATCCGATTGGCATCGGTAATAGCAAACCACAAGAAAATACGACTATAACTCCAATTAAAGCAAAAGTAAGAAGTAATTTATTAGACATAGAAAAGCCTCCCTCATCTATTCTTTCATAAATGTATACAGACGAGGAAGGCACTTCGTTCAAATATTATTTTATTTTTTTATAATCTTTGCAGGATTCCCGTCAACTACTACATGATCTGGCACATCTTTTCATACAACTGGATCAGTCGGTATATATATTTCTCCTAGTATCATTTTTTCTTTTTCTGTTTTCATTTTCTTCCCTCTTTATATGTAGGTTAAAGAGAGAAGAAAAAGAAAGGCCTGAACATTATTTCGTTCAGACCTTTCTCTCTTAATCTTCCATCGTTGATAAGTCACCTGTTGGTAAGTTTAACTCCCACGCTTTTAATACGCGGCGCATAATTTTACCGCTTCTCGTTTTCGGTAATTTATCTCTAAATTCAATTTGTCTTGGCGCTGCATGAGCTGCTAGACCTTTCTTTACAAATTGACGAATTTCTTCTTTTAATTCTTCAGATGGTTCGTACCCTGCACGAAGCGCGATAAATGCTTTAATAATTTCGCCGCGCACCGGATCAGGAATACCAATTACACCAGCTTCTGCAACAGCAGCATGCTCGATTAATTTGCTTTCTACTTCAAACGGACCAACGCGCTCACCTGACGTCATAATTACATCGTCAATACGTCCTTGGAACCAGAAGTATCCATCCTCGTCCATATAGGCAGAATCACCTGATACGTACCAATCGCCCGGCATAAAATAAGACTCATATTTTTGCTTGTTATTCCAAATTCCACGCATCATAGCTGGCCAACCTTTACCAATTGCTAAGTTACCCATTGTGTATGGAGGCACTTCATTTCCTTCATTATCAACAATCGCTGCTTTCACACCTGGAATTGGTTTACCCATTGAACCTGGACGGATTTCCATGCAAGGGTAATTACAAATAACTTGTCCACCTGTTTCTGTCATCCACCACGTATCATGAATACGAAGTCCAAATGCGTTCATACCCCAGCGAATTACTTCTGGATTTAACGGTTCACCAACGCTTAATACGTGGCGCACTTGTGATAAATCGTATTTTTTAATTGCATCTTGTCCAGCACCCATTAACATGCGAAATGCTGTTGGTGCGCTATACCAAACTGTTACACCGTAATCTTGCAGCGCTTCATACCACGCTTCTGGACTAAAGCGTCCGCCTAAAATAACATTTGATGCTCCGACTAACCACGGCGCGAAAATACCGTAAGCAGTTCCCGTTACCCAGCCTGGGTCAGCTGTGCACCAATATACATCGTCTTCTTTTAAATCTAATACCCACTTCGCCGTTTGATAGTGCTGAACCATTGCGTTTTGCGCATGAAGCACACCTTTTGGCTTACCAGTAGAACCAGACGTGTAATGTAGAATCAAACCGTCTTCACGGCCTAACCATTCAATATGTAATTCTTTTGAAGCTTGTTCGAATAAAGGATTGAATGCTACCGTTTTACCGCCTTCTTCTACATTATCTCCAACAAGAAAGACTGTTTTTAAAGCAGGTAAATCATTTAATGGTACACGCTCTAACAATTCAGGTGTTGTAATTAACACTTTTGCTTCGCTATCTTCTAAACGATCGCGAACTGCGCCTTCCATAAATGCTTCAAATAGCGGACCAACAATTGCTCCCAACTTCACTGCACCAAGAAGTGCGAAATATAACTCTGGGGAACGCGGCATAAAAATAAAAACGCGATCGCCTTTTTCTACATCGCCATAATTTTTTAGGACATTTCCTGCTTTATTAGAAAAATCCTTCATTTCCTTAAATGTATACTTCTCTTTTCGAGATCCATCTTGATAATAAAGGGCTACTTTATTCTTCCGATCGGATTTCGCATGCTTATCAATTGCCTCATACGCCATATTCACTCGGCCTGTTTCATTCCAAGTAAAGTTTTTATTAACCTCTTCCCAGTTAAAATTCGCGTATGCCTCATCATAATTCGGCAAATTATTTTCTCCTTTAATGACAGGAAGCGTTTCTACTTTCATACTTTACATCCCCCTCCTATGTATTCTATTATCTATTATAATAACATTTTTTAAAATTTTCAGTATATTTGTTGATTTTTAGACAAATTTTTAATGACAAATTTCGATTCACATCGCATATATTATAAAGTACGATATGAATAGATTCACAAACCCTCAAGGTGGTGAGCAATACATTGATCCATAAAAAAATATATAATGCTAGAAACTTAAAAACAGCGAAAGGCACTTTAATTATTGAAGGGCCTGTCTCTACACATAACTTAGAAATGTATGAATTTCATCCAGATTTAGTTGCGTTTCGTCCTGCCGAGCAGCAATATAAAGCAATTGTCGAAATTTCTAAATTGCCAGAAGCTCGTCTCATTATTGCTAGACATGACCAAACGATTGTTGGATATGTTACATACTTGTATCCTGATCCACTTGAACGATGGTCAGAAGGAAAAATGGAAAACTTAATTGAGCTTGGGGCAATTGAAGTGGTCCCAGCCTTCCGCGGGAGTTCTGTCGGAAAGAACTTACTAGAGGTTTCTATGATGGACGATTATATGGAAGATTACATTATATTGACGACTGAATATTATTGGCACTGGGATTTGAAACAAACAGGCTTAAATGTTTGGGAGTACCGAAAAGTAATGGAAAAGATGATGAATGCTGGCGGGTTACAATGGATGGCTACAGATGATCCTGAAATTTGTTCACATCCTGCTAACTGTTTAATGGTCCGCATCGGTAAACGCGTTGATACGGATTCTATTCAAGCATTTGATCGTCTACGTTTTCACAATCGTTTTATGTATTAATAAAGGGGGCAACTGGAATGATTGTAGAAGAAATTATGAATCAAGATGTGGTGACACTACATCCAAACGATACAATCGAAACAGCAATCCGAACGATACGCACGAAAGGCATTCGGCACATTCCAATTGTCGATCAAAATAATCATGTCGTAGGCATTATTTCTGATCGGGATGTAAGAGATGCAAGTCCGTCTATTTTAGATGAACAAGTTTCACTCGATATGCTGAAGCAACCGCTCGAACTGATTATGAAACATCCTGTTATGACTTGCCATCCTCTCGACTTTGTTGAGGAAATTGCTACTTTATTTTTTGAAAATAAAATTGGCTGTCTTCCTGTTACAAAGGCAGGAAAGTTAGTTGGAATTATTTCTGAATCTACTGTACTGCACACGTTAGTGAAATTAACAGGAGCACATCAACCGAGTTCACAAATTGAAATTCAAGTAAAAAATGAACCTGGCATTCTCGGAAAAGTCGTTGCTATTTTTAGTGAGTTACAAATAAATATCGTGAGCGTTCTCGTCTATCCAGCAAAAGATGAGAATGATAAAGTACTCGTTTTCCGCATTCAAACGATGAATCCGCTAAAAGTGATTGATGCACTTGAAGCAGAAGGCTACCGCGTATTATGGCCAAACATCATGGGGATGCAAGCATGAGTAGCGCGTTTATTTATTCGGAGGACTTTCGGGGCTATTCATTTAGCCCTGATCATCCTTTTAACCAACTGCGCGTCACACTTACGTACGATTTATTACAAAAGGGTGGTTTCATCTCTCCTTCTCAAATCATCTCACCACGGATGGCTACAGATGAAGAGATTGCCTACATTCATACAGAGGAGTACATAAATGCGGTAAAACGTGCTGGAGAAGGAAAGTTAGAAAAATCAATTGCAATGACATATGGACTCGGAACAGAAGATACACCGATGTTTCCAAATATGCACGAAGCAAGCGCATTACTCGTTGGCGGTACATTAACAGCTGTTGACGCTGTTCTTTCTGGAAAAGTAAAGCACGCGCTTAATTTAGGTGGCGGCTTACATCACGGCTTCCGCGGCAAGGCATCTGGCTTTTGTATTTATAACGACAGTTCCATCGCAATGAAATATATTCAGAAGAAATACGGTTTACGCGTTTTATATATTGATACAGATGCTCATCACGGTGATGGTGTACAGTGGTCCTTTTATGACGATCCTAACGTATGCACCATTTCACTACATGAAACTGGTCGATATTTATTCCCTGGAACTGGCGCTGTAAACGAACGAGGACAAGGTAATGGCTATAGTTATTCTTTTAACGTTCCACTCGATGCTTTTACAGAAGACGAATCGTTTTTAGATTCCTATCGAACTGTCGTAAGAGAAGTGGCCGCATACTTTAAACCGGATATTATTTTAACGCAAAATGGTGCTGACGCACATTATTACGACCCACTTACACACCTTTGCGCAACGATGAATATTTACCGCGAGATACCGAAGCTCGCTCGCGAAATCGCTAACGAATATTGCGAAGGTCGCTGGATTGCTGTCGGCGGCGGTGGCTATGACCACTGGCGCGTCGTCCCAAGGGCTTGGGCACTCATTTGGCTCGAAATGAACAACATCCAAAACATCTCAGGTTATCTCCCTCCAGAATGGATTGAAGCTTGGAAAGGACAAGCAGAAACAGAACTTCCTCTCACGTGGGAAGATCCAGACAACATGTATAAACCTATCCCCCGAAAACCAGAAATTGAAGAAAAGAACGCATTAACTGTAGCGAAATCCCTTGAAATTATTCGGAATAATATGAAAAAATCTTTGTACTAAACGAAAAGGAGGCTCGTTTTTGAATAGCCTCCTTTTATTTATTGTCGATTTCTATCGGTAAGTCGATATATTTTAATAATCGCTGATATATTCCTAGTTGCGCCGATATATTTTGATAATCGCTGATATATTTCGAGTTGCGCTGATATATTTTTATGTACTAACGGACTTTATGGGAAAAGGTCGTGATATTATGTGGAAACAACAAATGGTCAACACGAAACGCGGCACATTCGAGCTTTTTACTAAAGGCAGTGGCGAACCACTTTGCATTACACATCACTATTCCCAATTTAATGAGACTGGTGATTACTTTGCGGATGTTTTCACTTCTACGCATCGTGTATTGCTCATTAATTTACGAGATGCTGGTAACTCCGCAAAAGCCAATTCAGAAAAAGAATTAAGTATGATTGAAACCATTCACGATTTAGAAGCGATACGAGAAGCTTTACAACTTCCAATATGGCATTTCGCTGGCCACTCAACAGGTGGTATGCTTGGACTTCTATACGCAATCACATATCCAAAATCCTTACAATCACTAGTCGTCGTTGGAGCCGCAGCAAGTAACTATACTGAAACACCATTTTGTATTTATCATCCGGAACATCCTCAGTTTCATTATATGCAACAGCTCATCGAAAATTTAAAAAGCCCTCACCTTACAAATGAGGAACGGAAAGAACTATCTACTGAGAGAACAAAATTATCATTGTATAAACGAGAAAACTACAACTCTTGTTTTGATAAACCAATCAAAACAACAATGTCCGCTAGCCGGATGAACGCTTTTGCTCATGAATATCCATCATTTGATTTACGAGAGCATTTACCTTCTATAAAAACAAAAACAATAATTATGTGCGGAAGACACGATGTACAGTGCCCGATTCAGTATTCTATTGAGATGCATGAGGGCATACGTAATTCTATTTTTGTGACATTTGAAGAGAGTAATCATTATCCTTTTTTAGAAGAAGCTGCTCAATTTATTTCTACTACTCAAGAATTTTATAAATCATTACACTAGTACCGTTATTATTAAAGAAAGCTCACAGCCTCTATAAGACTATGAGCTTTTTTCAAAAGAAATATTTCAACTAGTAACAATTAAAAGAAGAACACACAAAACCACTAAACCTAAATCAATAAATACTGCCTTTTTATCTCCTTCTTTTAAACTTATTAGAAAACTAGAAACTATTTTAATTGCAAAAAAGACCATCATAAACAACCCACCGAAATGATCATTCGTAGAATCTTCCTCATAAAACATTTGTATTGCGCCTATTAGTAATAAAACAAGTATGATATTAGTTCCAATCTTTAAAATCTTGTTTGATTTATTATCTTTTAATATATCCCCCAAAATGTAGCACGCCCTCTCACACTCTCCTATGTTTTATCTCTTTTTATATTTTAACATAAATTACCTATTCTTCCCTTTTGATCACATAAAAAAACCTGCCAAAGCTTTGACAGGTTCCCTACACGTTAAAACGATAACCAGCTCCCCATACCGTTTCAATATATTGCGGGTGAGCTGGATCTCTTTCAATTTTTTCACGTAGCTTTCTAATATGAACGACAACAGTTGCTAAGTCACCAGCGGAGTCTAATCCCCAAATACGTTCAAATAGCTGTTCTTTATTTAATACTTGATTTGGGTTTGTGACAAAGAATGTTAATAAATCAAATTCCTTCGTTGTAAACGCAACTTCTTCATTGTTTATAAAAACTTTCCTCGCCCTTTGATCAATAGAGATTCCGTGAATATATAGCGTATCGCGTTGCTTACTTACATTTCCTAATAATCTTTCATAACGAGAAATATGTGCTTTTACCCTTGCGACTAATTCACTCGGGCTAAACGGTTTCGTTATATAATCATCCGCTCCTAAACCGAGCCCGCGAATTTTATCTATATCTTCTTTTTTTGCTGAAACAAGTAAAATCGGAATATCTTTTATAGCTCGAATTTGCTTACAAATTTCAAATCCATTCATTTTCGGAAGCATAATATCTAAAATAATTAAATCGTAGTCTTCTTGCAGGGCCATTTGTAAACCTGTTTCTCCTGAATGTTCGACATCAACTTGAAAATCATTAATTTCTAAATAATCTCGCTGTAATTCTGCAATGCTTACTTCATCTTCTATTAGTAAAATTCTTTTCAATTTACTCACCACATTTCTCTACTTTTTCCAATGAGAAGAAAATGCTTGTGCCTTCCCCAAGCTCGCTTTCCGCCCAAATTTCCCCGCCATGTTCTTCAATAATTTGCTTCGCTATCGCTAAGCCAAGTCCACTTCCACCTGTACTAGAATTTCTCGATTGCTCTGCACGATAGAAACGTTCAAAAATATAAGGAAGTGTATCAGATTCTATACCTGATCCGTTGTCCATTACTTTCACAATCACTTTATTGTTATCACTCGATACTGTTACAGTAATTTTCTTTTCTTCTTTATCCATGTATTTCACACTATTATGAATTAAATTTGATATCACTCTATTTATCTTTTCGCAATCAGCCTTTACATAAAGTGGTGATGCATGTAATTGTAAGTTAACTTCTATACCTTCTTTACTTAAATCCATCTGCATCTCTTCTATTAATTCTTGCATAAACATATTTAATTCAACCGTTTCAAACTGAAAGGGAACTCGATTCAAATCGAGCTTTGAGAATAAAAATAATTCATCAATGAGTGTATCCATATGTCTTGCTTTCGTATGGATAGTTGTCAAATACTTATCCATTTTTTCTGGCGTATTTGCTACTCCGTCTTTTATTCCTTCTACATATCCAATAATAGATGTAATCGGTGTTTTTAAATCGTGAGAGATGTTTGAAATGAGCTCTTTTCGATTTTCTTCATACTGCGTTTGCATCTCTATCGATTCTTTTAATTTCTTCCTCATTTCCTCAAATCCTTGATTCAATTGCCCAATTTCATCGTGCGATGTAACTGGTATTTGAAAATCTAAATTTCCTTCTTTAATTTTTTCAGTCGCATCTTTCAATACAAAGATTGGTTTTATAACACTTCTTGAGACGAGGTAACTTAATAATCCAATAAGTAAAATAGCTAACAGTAAAAGTGATACGAACAAAATCGGAAATAACTTTTGTGTAAGATCTACAAATGAACTTTGCTTCTTTAATACAAATATACTCCCCTCTTCTTCCTGAGGAAAATAAAAATCAAACTTTACATATCGATAAAATGTATCGCCGAGTTCCGTTGTACCACGACTATTAATATTTGCTGATTCAAATTTCGGAAGAGCTTCCTTTAAAGCCCCACTTTCAAGTACTTTTGTAGCATAAGAAATGGTTTCTCCCTTTCTTACAACAATTTTCACCCCTTCTTTTTCAAGTGATGAAACGAATGATTCATCTAATAGTTGCGATTGATGTTTCTTTGCTGCCGTCTTTAACTCAATATACACATTCTCTTCTTCTGACGTAAGCGGCTTTTGAATATAGGAGCTTTTATAGAAATTTTTCACTGCTTCCAAATCACCTGTTATCGAAAAAACGATTAAAAATCCCGCGATTAATATAAGCGTAATGGAAACGAGAATGACAGCGATATAAGAAAATAAAAACCTTGTTTTAATAGACATATGTTACATCCTCACTTTATCAAACCTTATTACTCATAAGCATAAAAATATATGTTCAAATACTCAAGCGATTTTATAGTAATTTTAGCGTCAGTTTATAAAAATTTAATGTTCTTCTTTTACAGTTGAAATGAGGAGGTTGAAATTCCATGTTCAAAAAAACAGTAAGCATGATATGTTGCGTAATTTTTTTGCAAGGTTGCTCGCAAGAACAAGAAGTTAAAAAGGAGATGATAAACATGGAGACAGCGCTACTAACAGCTACTGAGAAACAAGAAACGAATACTGTTATATCGTTACTCAAAAAAGGGGCTGACATAAATATAACAGACAATAAAGGACGCACCCCTCTTATGATTGCTACATACAAAAATGATGTAAAAACCGCAAAAGCGCTTATCGACGCTGGTGCTGACGTAAATATCCAAGATGATATGAAAAACAATCCCTTTCTATACGCCGGGGCAGAAGGTTACTTGGATATTTTAAAACTAACGATTGATGCCGGCGCAGATCCAACACTTACGAATCGTTACGGCGGAACAGCCCTTATCCCTGCCTCAGAACATGGTTATATTGATGTTATAAAAGAACTCCTCACGCGAACAAATATCGATGTAAACCATGTCAATAATCTCGGGTGGACAGCTTTAATGGAAGCCATCGTACTAAGCAACGGAAATGAAACACAACAACAAGTTATCCGCCTTCTTATTGAGCACGGTGCAGATGTAAACATTCCAGATAATGATGGTGTTACTCCGCTAGAGCATGCTCGTGCTCATCACTTTGAAGAGATAGAGAAGATTTTGTTAGAAGAACATAAGTAAAACGCTAATTTTTGCCTTCCTCCCTCACCCTATGCTACATTTAACCCGTTATATCAATATGAATAGGGTGGGAATACAAATGAACAAACCTAAAATTGGAATGATTGGACTTGGAAGTATTGCACAAAAAGCTTATCTTCCAACACTTACAAAAGAAACAGATTGGAATTTTGTAGGGGCGTTTACACCTAACGCAGAGAAAAGGAAACAAATTTGTCAGCAATACCGCATTCAAGACTTCCATTCTATTGAAACGTTAGCTTCAGAATGTGATGCAATCTTCGTTCATAGTTCAACTGCTACTCATTATGAAATCGTTTCTGAACTTCTGAAAAAAGGAATCGATGTTTACGTAGATAAGCCGCTAGCTGCTACAGTGGAACAGGCTGAAAAACTAGTCGAGTTAAGCGAAAAATATAACCGAAAGTTAATGGTCGGATTTAATCGCCGCTTCGTTCCTATGTATGTTGCGGCAAAAGAGCAAGCTCATCATATTTCATGGATTCGAATTGAAAAGCATCGTACAAATAAAGTCGGGCCCTATACGTACGACTTTACGATGTTAGATGATTACTTACATATTGTAGATACTGCTCGCTGGTTAGCTAACGATGAGCTTAACGTCGTTCATAATATGATGCAAATCAATGAAAAGAATGAACTTCTTTACGGACATCATACATATACAACTGCAAATGGAATGTTACTTTCTACCGCAATGCACCGCAATGCCGGTACAAATTTAGAACAAATTGAACTTGTAACGGCGGGAAAAATCATTCGCGTAAAAAACATGAACACATTTGAAGTTGAGCAAGAAAATGCAGTTTCTCAAATTGGTTCCCCATCATGGGATACGACGTTAAAACAACGTGGTTTTGAAGATGCTGTTCATCATTTCATTGAATGTGTGCAAGGAGATACAAAGCCTGTTGTAGATGGATTAGAAGGATTAAAAACGCAGCAACTTTTGCAATCTCTGCTGAATAATGTAAACAAAAATTAAAACGGATACATTTTTCAGAATTTACTTTCATTCCCATTCCCTCTTTATTTCTCTCGAAAATTTCTATAGAATATGTTGATAGGAATTATAAATTTCATAATGAATCGTGGAAAGGATGGGATTAACACATGTGGAACGAGTTTAAGAAATTCGCGTTCAAAGGGAATGTCGTTGATTTAGCTGTCGGGGTTGTAATCGGTGCTGCATTCGGTAAAATCGTTAGTTCTTTAGTAAAAGATGTTATTACACCATTACTTGGTATGGTATTAGGTGGCGTTGACTTTACAGATTTAAAACTTACATTCGGTAAGTCATCTATTATGTACGGTAACTTCATCCAAACAATTTTTGATTTCTTAATTATTGCAGCGGCTATCTTTATGTTCGTTAAAGTGTTCAACAAACTAACATCTAGAAAAGAAGAAGAAGAAAAAGAGGAAGAAATTCCAGAACCAACAAAAGAAGAAGTTCTTCTTGGCGAAATTCGCGACTTGCTAAAACAGCAAAACTCTTCTAAAGATAGAGCATAATTGAACGGATAAAAAGGCATGTCCCGAGAGGGACATGCCTTTTCTATATGCTATAACGTTTCCGAATTCATATGAATAAATAAAATAATACCAGCAACCATAAGTACCATAATACTACTTGCAAATAGTGTAATCCCCATAAACATTAAACTTGTGCTCATATCCACCGATACACTTTCAATAAAAATAGAAATTACATACGTGATAAGGGCAATTCCTGCAAGAATACTTCCTGGAACAAATCGCTTTAAACCATTTTGTTTTAACGTCATATATGCAAAAATAGCAGTCATACAAAGCGTAATTATCCAAAGAACGATCATCTCTTCTCCCCCCTCACAAGCCTTTTCTTTCTATTATACATGACATTGCCCTATAATAGTTATTTTTACACTTATGTGACATATAACAAGGAACAATACTATTTTGTAGCGAAGTCACCAATAAGCCATATACTCGGGAGGATTTCAATTGGAAGATGATATTGTAGGATATTTTAAACAAGTAGAGCGATTCCATTATATTACAATTGACTTAGACAAAAAGTTTTTTTATATGGAAATTGTACAAATAGAAACAAATATAACTTCGCTAAAAATATCACTTAACTTAGATAAAGATGAAACTATTATTGCTGGCAATGTGAAACAATATGATCCTTCTAGGTTAGAACAATTCATACAAAGCTTTAAACACACTGCACAAACATGTCTTGCACATAATTTACGAAGTCCTGAAGAACTTTTTGCATTTTGGAAAGGAAATTGACCACTAGAAACAAATGGATATTATTCGTATAATTTGATATAATTACCATATATAAATATTCTTTATAAGGGAGTGTTCATAATGATTTGGATTTCACTAATCGTATTAGCCTATTTCATCATTCTCGTCCCAATACAGTATAACTACATTAAAATACTCAAAGAAAAACAGAAGAAAATGAATATGTCACAAAACGAACTATATGACAACATGTCTTATGAAGAATCCCAAATACATTACCATTACCAAAGTAACGTATTTACAATACCTGCTTCACTTGTGGCAAGTATTATTTATAGAGTGAAACATGCAGCATAATATGTACGCTGTAAAATTATTGTTTGAATCTGTTCATTCTGGTGAGCCTGATCCTACGAAAATGGATGAGCATTACGAAGAAAATCACGATACACTTTTTGAAGAAAGTATTATTCTTGTTAAGGCACACAGTTTTGAAGAGGCCCATGCACTAGGTGAACAAATCGCTATACAGTCTGAGCATACGTACGATAATATGTACGGTGAGCAAATAACATGGACGTTTCGAACACTGTTGCATGTGTTTGAATTAGACGATACACCATTTGAAACTGGAAAAGAATTATACGCAAGATTTTTACACGTTAAGAAAAATGAAACGGTGGATACTATAGTTCAAACATACTATCCTGAATATAAATAAAAGCTCACAGCAATCGCTGTGAGCTTTTTTTATACTTACTTCGTTGAATCTCTAAATTGGATACGGTGAGGTAAGATAACAGTGTGATCTTCCACTTTTTCTTTGTTCATATACTTTGTTAATAGACGCATTGCTACTGCACCGATATCATACATCGGTTGTACAACTGTTGAAAGTTGTGGACGAACCATTAATGCAAGGCGTGTATTATCGAAACCAAGTACTTCTACATCAGTTGGTACATTTAATCCAGTGTCTTGTGCTGCGTGGATTACACCTAGTGCCATTTCGTCAGAAGATACGAAGATCGCTGTTGGCTTTTCATCAAGGCTCCAAAGCTTTTCGAATGCTTCGATACCTGAGTCATATGTGTAATCTCCATCGATTACAAGATTTTCATCATATGAAATACCTGCTTCTTCTAGAGCTTTTTTATAACCTTGTAATTTCTTCGCGCTTCCCGCTTTATCAATGAAAGGACCAGAGACGAAACCGATACGCTTATGTCCTTGTTCAATAAAGTGCTTCATTGCGTCGTAAGCTGCTTGTGTATAATCAATGTTTACTGATGGCGTTTCATTTTGCTCATCAAATGACGCTGCTAATACGATTGGTACTGGAGACTTTTTAAATTCTTCAATGTGAATGTCTGTAATATCTTCACCCATGAAAACAATTCCGTCCACTTGTTTTCCAAGCATCGTATTTAATAAATGGAACTCTTTCTCTTTGTTTTGGTCAGAGTTACTTAAAATGATGTTATATTTGTACATTGTTGCGATATCTTCAATTCCACGAGCAAGTTCTGCATAAAACGTATTTGAGATATCAGGAATAATAACACCTACTGTAGTTGTCTTCTTACTTGCTAATCCACGTGCTACCGCATTTGGGCGGTATCCTAAACGATCAATTGCTTCTAATACTTTCTTTCTTGTTGTAGGCTTTACATTTGGGTTACCGTTCACAACGCGTGACACGGTAGCCATTGAAACGTTCGCTTCGCGCGCTACATCATATATTGTTACGTTCATCTCATCGCACACTCCTTCTATTTTTGCTATCTATTTTTATGTATCGGTTACTTGAATGAAAAAAAGACATCAACTCTATTTGCAGATGCCACCAATCGTCCCGAGTTCTTCCTTTTACTAATGATACGATAAAAACGCAGGGTCATACAATATTTTCCCGCAAAAGTTTCGAAAAAATTCGCTTCTTTTCTCGTATTTTCGTATTTTTCATGAAAAAAAGGGTATTTTTTGTAAAAATATAGATGTTTCATAAGTAGAAATCTTATTTTAAGCAGTACACTAACTAGTAATTGAAATTTATATCAGCGATTTTTTGAATATATCGACTTACCAACAAAAATCGACAATGATAGGCATTTGATGCGCTGGATCTGGAAGTACTCTACAATTGGCAATAGAAGATCCCATCCCCCTGTAGAATGCGTTACATCGACAATGCAAGGGGGAAATTGAGATTAGTACAGCGGAAATATGGAGCGTATTACGTGACGCCCTGTCCCATCGTCCCCTTTCATTTACAGTAAAAAAAGACAGTTTAAACACTGTCTTTTTTTATAAGAAGGAAACAAACGGTTTATCGCTGTTTTTCTCTTTTATAACAATTGCCTCAATTTTATTCTCGGACTTTATCTGCAATTGTACTTTTGCATCTTTCGGTAATTGGTCTAACATACTTTGAGCGGCGAGTTGAGTAAGAGCCATTAATTCTGTTTTACCGTTATATTTAATAACAATATCCATATTTAATGTATCCATTTGATTTTTCTTATAAGAAACTTTAGCATTTACTGGGATAAAGTCTCCAGGAGAAAAACCTTTCATTGCCTCAGCAAATTTATTTATTTTTTCATTATCTTCTCCATGTGCTTGTGTAAATTCATCGGAAGGATATGAATACGCTTTTTCTTCAATTGCATTCCAATTTCCAAGGTTCGTATCATTCTTTTGAACGGTAGCACTAGCAATATACGTGCCATTTTTTAAAGAACTTGTACTTTCTTGCTTAAAGATAGCAAACGTAATTGGGGATTTATTATACTTGTCATTTTTATGAATAGCTTCAATAAGTTGCTTAGCAACTTCAGTCCCCTTAGACATTGCCTCTTCATTGGATACACTTGAAGACATAGCTAACCCAATTACAACGCCAGATAAACTTAATTCATTTGAATTCTGTTTCCCGAAATAGTCTTGTTCTATAATATTTGTCAAAACGGGTGCTTCTACTTTTGCGACTAGTTCATCAACTAACTTCTCAGGAATATACTGATTTAATTGAAGCACATGGTTTTCTGTATCAAATTGCTCTTTTGCAATATTCATTAAACCATTTTCATACTCTGCTAAATCTAATTTAGAATTTGTTTTTACATTAGCTGTATTTATAACCTTTTGTTCTTTTAAAGGAATTACAGTTCTATAATAATCTTTAGAAACAGCAGTTCTCGGAATCATGCTTTTTTCTTTCGTATCTTTCTGTATAACTTCATCCTTCTTACTAATCGTATCATTACTACAAGCTCCTAGTAATAAACTTACGACTGCGAAGGATAATGCCATTTTCTTCATTACTTAAAACCTACTTTCAACAATCTAGTTATTTAGTTTGAACTATTAACAGTTTACCATTAAATATATTTCAACAAAAACAAAAAAAAGAAGCAAGCACCTTTTGCTTGCTTCTTTTTACTTAATATTCTCTTCTAAAGCATCTTTTTTTATGTTCCAATGAGACGTATTCCATACTACCATCCCATCTTTTATGTATAACACTTGCGGAGATTCATGTTTAATGCTGTACTGTTCTGCAACACGATTCGAAACATCTCTCGCATCTTGTACGTATAAGTAATACGCTGGTACCGCTCTTTCTTCACTACAATAAGCTTGAAATTCTGTATAGGCACCATGACTAATCGGGCATGTCGTACTATGTTTAAAAAGAACATAAGGCTCGTTTTTTTCTACTAGTACTTCAAGCTCTTCAATTGTTTCAAGTTTTGTCATATTCATTACGATTCACCTCTCATACGAAGTCTAGAGCGCTTTTCTTTCTTTTCAGCTTTTTTCTCGAGTCTTTCTAATTTACGTTCTTCTTTTTCAACCTTTTTCTCTTGTCTTGTCGCACGATAATGATTGTATACTTCAATTGCTGCGCTACTCCACTGTACAACTTGCGCTACTTTATCTGCATTATTTTCAATTTCATCCGTAACAGACTCTGATACATTACGAAGTTTCGTATTTAAAGAATGGATTGTCGTTCCAATTCCATCTACACCCGATACTACTTTATTTAATGATTGTGACTTCTGTTGAATGTCATCAGCTAACGCATTTGTTTTATGTAATAATTGCTCCGTCTCTACGCTAATCCCTTGCATTTGCTTTTCTAAACCTTCTAACGTGCTTGCAACGTTTTCTAACGTCTTCTGAACCGATAACAACGTTCTGCATACATACACTACTAATACAGCGAAAGCAACCGCGATAATAGCTGCACTTACATATAAAAGAACTTGCATTTCATCACTTCCTTTATCTTTTTCATACTTTCCCCTATTATACAATCATTTTCCGTTTCGTTCTAATCCCTATCTTTCCATTAGAATTTTCATACTTATTCGTTAACTTTAACATAAATGATTCAACAAATTCCACTAAGTAGGTTACAATAGGAGAGGATACATAATTAGTAGGGAGGCTTTACATATGAAAGATCCACGCATTGAAAAGTTAGCATACAATTTAATTAACTACTCTATTCGCTTACAAAAAGGCGAAAAAGTATTAATTGAAAACTTTGGCTTACAAAAAGAACTTGTAACTGCACTTGTTAAAGAAGCATATGCAGCTGGTGGTTTCCCATTCGTTTCTTTAAAAGATCATCAAGTAGATCGCTCTTTATTAATGGGTGCTACTGAAGAACATTTTGAACAAATCGCAGCCTATGAAGCAAACGTAATGAAAGATATGGACGCTTATATCGGTCTTCGCTCTGGCGATAACATTAACGAACAAGCTGACGTGCCAAGTGAAAGAATGCAAATTCACGGTCAAACAGTTGGTAAGAAAGTTCATAGAGACATTCGCGTTCCAAAAACACGCTGGGTTGTTCTTCGCTACCCAAATGCTTCTATGGCACAGCTTGCGAAAATGAGCACAGAAGCTTTCGAAGACTTCTACTTCGAAGTATGTAACTTAGACTACGGTAAAATGGATAAGGCGATGGATAGCCTTGTTACATTAATGAATAAAACAGATAAAGTGCGCCTAACTGGACCTGGAACTGACTTAACATTCTCTATTAAAGACATTCCAGCAATTAAATGCTCAGGTCATTTAAACATTCCAGACGGTGAAGTATACTCTGCACCAGTTCGTAATTCTGTTAACGGTACAGTTTCTTACAACACGCCATCTCCTTACAACGGTTATACATTTGAAAATGTACAACTTAAGTTCGAGAACGGCCAAATCGTTGAAGCAACTGCAAACGATTCAGAACGCATTAACAAAATCTTCGATACAGACGAAGGCGCACGCTACGTTGGTGAGTTCGCAATTGGCGTAAACCCATACATCTTACATCCAATGGGAGACATCCTATTCGATGAAAAAATCGATGGCAGCTTCCACTTCACTCCTGGACAAGCTTACGACGATGCATGGAACGGTAACAACTCGAACATTCACTGGGACTTAGTATGCATCCAACGCCCTGAATACGGCGGCGGCGAAATTTACTTCGACGACGTACTAATCCGTAAAGACGGACGCTTCGTTGTACCTGAATTAGAAGCTTTAAACCCAGAGAACTTAAAATAATGAAAAACGCTCGGGATTTTTTCCGAGCGTTTTTTTATCTTCACTCTATATTGAGCTACTTTTCTCACTTTTTGTTTGCTGGAAGTGAAAATAATACAAAAGCGCCACTGCAATAGTACCAATCAATATAGGAACATATAAAGGCAGATCCCATTTCATATATACTCTAGTGCAACCAACAAGTACAAATAATATTTCCAAGCAAAACAAAGGTTTTACATATTTCATTTCTTCCCTACCATTTCTATTTTCACATGTGGATTCTCTTTCTCAATAAGTGCCAAAAATTCAGTCATATGTTGCGGCATCGCAACCATATGTACTTTATATGCATTCGTCGTAATTTCAAGGTAGTTTCCAACTTGACGAACAACTCTTATATCTTTTAATACAACATCATCATTTAAAATACCGTACTTTAATACACCATCTTCTACTTTATGCTTTTTAATAAATACTTCCCAAACGAGTGGTACATTAACAAGGAAGCATAAACTCATCCCAATTAACGCTGTCATCCACTGCTCTTTATTTGCGACAATCATGACGAGTGGATACACAAACATAAAAGCTAACGTGAGACAAACGAAAATGACTACTGACTTACTTCTTTGAATCGGAAAGTTCATACACGCACCCCCTAACCTAAATTATACCACTTTTTCCATTTTAGTTCATAAAAAAAGGCCATTTCTATATGACCTTCTTAAACAATATATCTATAAAATTTCTTATCCACCTGCAACACTGGAAAACTTTTTGGCAACTCATCTATACTCACACTTTCAAAACCATTCTTTTCATAAAAGCGATGCGCCGCTAAAAATTTCACTGTCGTTCCTAAGTAAATATCCTTCAGCTTTTTATTCTCAGCCCACGAAATTGCTGTTTGGAGCAACTTATGTGATGCACCCCACTCTTTTCCCCGAAATTCTTTTTTTACGAACATTTTTCTTAACGCTACTTGATGATTCCCAATATCTAATAAAGCTACTGTTCCAACTACTTTACCATCATAAATTGCTACCCAAAAGTTGCCATGATTCCTTTGATAAAATGTTTCTATTTCAAGCAGGTCCGGCTGCTCTTCTTTCGTAATGGGGACATTGTACTCTTTCTGCTGAATATGAACGATAAGATTTACTACTTCCTCTTGAAATGTACTTTCATACGGAACAATATGAATCTTCTCGTTCATCGGATCTCCTTCCATTCTGAAGCTAGTAAACTATATACCGCGATATCGTGAAAATGATCGTATAGCCATTCATCATCTCTTAAAATACCATCTAACTTAAACCCTAAACGTTCTGGAATAGCGCGGCTTTTCACATTTTCAACACCGCATCTAATTTCCATTTTATTTAATTTTAAATTCTCAAATGCATAGTGAAGTACAGCCTTCACGCTACGCGTCATAATACCTTTCCCACCAGCATCTTCTGCAAGATAATATCCGAGACTTGCCGCTTTCTTCCCCAGCTCACTGGATGAATACCTACCATCCCAACGAGCTTTCCTTTATAACGTATACCACTTTCAAAACCGTCTCCCTCTGCAAACTTCTTTAACCACATCGGACAAATCTCATTATAAGCATCAGCAGATTTCGTCCCATCTACCCAAGGAAGCCATCTTCTTAAATGATTACGGTTTTGATTTATTAATTGATATAGTTCCTCTTTATGATGTTTTTCTAGTAATTGTAGTTCGATTTCGTCGTCTACTCGGAGTGTGAACATGTTTTTTAGCTCCCCTTTTTATTTTTCTTATTATTCTAACATTTCTAAACGAAAAATGTTAAATATTCACACTTTCTTTTGATTTTATTTGTATAAAACCTGATGAACACATTACTCCCGTAATAACTAATATCATCCCTATACATTGTGCGGGTGCTATATTTACTCCCTCTAAAAAAGAAATAATCATTGTAACTACAGGCACTAGATTAAAAAATAAAGATGTTCTCGCTGCACCAATTTGAGCAATTCCATTATTCCACCATAAGTAACCTAGCACACTCATTCCGATTGCCATAAAGAGAATTGCTCCCCAAGCTAATAGGGTGATTTCAAAAAGTGGCACTGTACTTTTTTGCGTAAAAGACATGATGGTAAAGGCAAGAGCACCAATAGTCATTGTATAGGTTGTAGTCTGTATTGGGCTCCCAGTTTTAATAAACTTTCTGCCTAGTACACCGTATAACGCCCAGCAAATATTTCCTAATAAAATATAAAAATCCCCTTTTGAAAATGATAAATTTTGTATTGCGATAAACGAACCTTGCGTAAGCACAAAAACAACACCAATTAGTGCAAGTAACATTCCAATACCTTGACGCTTTACTATTTTCTCCCGTAAAATGACACTTGCTAACAGCGTCGTAACAAGCGGGTTTGTCGCCATAATAAGTGCACCATTCATAGCTTCTGTATGTTTCATTCCTAAAAAGAAAAAGAAGTTAAAACCGAATACACCAACAATGCCTAACAAAAGGTAATAGATCCTGTTTTGCCTCCATACCTCCACCTCAAAATCTTTTCGTATTTTTAACAGACATAACATCACAAATGCAGCAATCCCAAAACGCCATGCTGCTATATGAATCGCTTCGAAATACTGCACCGCATATTTCGAAGCATTAAATGTTCCACCAGTAAATATCGCAAATCCTAATAACTGCGCATATACTTTATTTTTCATTGTCGGCCTCCAAGTCTTTTCCTTCTAGAAAACCGTAATAGATTTCTAACTTCTCTTCTGTTAGCTGGACAACTTTTCGCAATTGTTCTTGCTGTTCTTTTAATCTTTCTAAATGAGTTGTTAAAATTGAAATTCTCTTTTTTACTTTCGCTGGCACTTCCTCTTTCCTCTGCCTAATTTCCTCTATAATGCATCCATCACTTGCAAACTCAGCCATCTCTTCTAATGACATTCCAGTTTGTTTTAATGAACATAAAAATTTTAATAGGCGCACATCACCTTCTGTATATTGACGAATCCCGCTATTTCGCGTTGGTGGTGGTAATAATCCTAATTTCTCATAGTAACGCAAAGTATGAATACCCATCCCTGTTAATTCTGCTACTTCACCGATTTTATACATGTTCTCTCCCCCTTGTTTTTACATATTCATCTTACAACCTAGAGTTAGCTCTAGGTCAATACAGAAATAAAAATCGAACACAACAAAAAAGACGCACAGCTAAGCTATGCGTCTTTTCTATTACTTCTCTGCAACTTGAACTTCTTTTACGTAAGCTGCTTCGAATTTTTGGATGTCTCCTGCGCCCATGAAAATGAGAACGCCGTTTTTATGTTTCTTTAATACATCCGTTGTTGTATCTGTAATTAATTCTGCACCGTCAATACGCTTTTGCAGATCTTCGATTGTTAATTCACCTTTGTTTTCGCGCGCTGATCCGAAAATATCACATAAGTATACTTGATCCGCTTTGCTTAGGCTTTCAGCGAACTCATCTAAGAACTTTTCTGTACGTGAGAATGTGTGTGGCTGGAATACAGCGACAATTTCACGCTCTGGATGTTTTTGACGAGCGGCTTCAATCGTTGCATTAATTTCTGTCGGATGGTGTGCGTAGTCATCAATAATAACTTGCTCTCCCATCGGCTTCTCATTAAAGCGACGTTTTACGCCTTCAAAAGTTGTTAACTGATGCTTAACTGCTTCTACATCAACATTTTCATAATGGCAAAGCGCGATTACTGCTAATGCATTTAATACGCTGTGATTGCCATATCCTGTAATTTTGAACGTGTCATAGTACGTATTACGAACGAATACATCGAAAATAGTACCATCTGTTCTCTTTTGAATGTTACGTGCTTGGAAATCATTATCTTCTCCAAATCCATAGAAAATAACAGGTACTTTCGCTTGAATTTTTTGAAGTTCTTCATCATCTCCACATGCAATAATGCCTTTTTTCACTTGCAATGCCATCTCTTGGAATGCACTGAATACATCATTGATATCTGTGAAATAATCTGGATGATCAAAATCAATGTTTGTCATAATCGCATAGTCTGGATTGTAAGACAAGAAATGACGACGATACTCACAAGCTTCAAATACAAAATACTTACTATTTTCTACCCCATGCCCTGTTCCATCTCCAATAAGGTAAGATGTAGGGTGTGCACCTTGCATTACATGGGCTAACAAACCAGTTGTTGATGTTTTTCCATGTGCACCAGTTACAGCAACACTTGTGTATTGGTTCATAAGGTCACCTAAGAAGTGATGGTAACGATGTACTGGGATGTTTAATTCTTTTGCTGCTACGATTTCTTCATGCGTATCAGGAAATGCATTTCCTGCAATAATCACTTGTCCTTCTTTTACATTACTTTTATCAAAAGGAAGAATCGAGATACTACGCTTTTCCAACGCTGTTTGTGTAAAGAAACGCTTTTCATAATCAGACCCTTGAACAGTATGCTTCATGTCATGAAGAATTTGCGCTAATGAACTCATTCCTGTTCCTTTAATTCCTACAAAATGGTAAACTGTCATCTTAAAGAACCTCCAACATTTCGAACTAATACAACGGCCTATCTATAAGACAGTATATGAATCTTTTCTTATTTTGGTAATCATCATACATTTTTGATGTAGTGAAGTTATTCTTCCCTTCACTTATCAGGATAAACTCGTACGTACTTCTTTTTTATGTCCATAACAAATCCATTATAGCAAAAAAGAAGCCGCTATACTATGATAACAGAAAAACTGATAGGGTCAATCACCTATCAGTTTTTCTCTCTCTTACATATCTTCTCTTTTTTCTAATTGAACACGTTCTAGACGTGGGTTTGGACGATATTTACGACCAGCTTTCGCCTCTGGTTTTCCATTTAATTCTACGTTATCACCAGTAAAGCCAATATTCATTTTTAATAAGCTACTTCCTACTCCGTATATATCAACAGGTACGTTTTGAGCTTCAAATTCACGAATACGTTTCTCATCAAATCCACCAGTTACAACGATGTCTACATGCTGGAATCCTTCTTCATCAAGTGCTTTACGAAGTGCGAATACAAGCGATGGGTTTACACCACGTGGATCGAATGTTCCAAGTACTTCTGGGTGGCGAATGAAGTATTGATCAATCATCGTGCGAGACGTATCTACACGTACACCTTTTAATGTTGATCCAAATTCACGTGCTACGCGAAGTGCATCTGTAATGACATCATTGTTGTAATCAATTAATACAACTAATTCATCTTCTGGGAATTTTTTATGATATGCTTTTGCCGCTTCCACAACATCACCATTAAACATTTGAATTAATGCGTGAGGCATTGTCCCCATACCACTTTTGCCCCACCATTCATTCATCGCATGCGTCGCTTGTGCGCTCATACCACCGATGTATGCTGCATAACCGTCACCAGCTTGTTGTGTATAATGATCATCACGGTCTCCCATGAAAATAACTGGTTTTTCTTTATCTACGCTACGTGCAGCTTGGACAACGTTATATACGTTTGTCGCAACCGATGTACGACGAGCTAAAATCCCATCAATAACACCTTCTAAAAATCCGAAATTTTCATAAGGACCATGAATTGTTAACACTGTTTCAAATGGACTAATTTTATCGCCATCTTTTAAAGAGTTAATCTCAAGTTCCTCAGGATTTTTAGCGAATGTTTGTAGCAATGCAATAACTTCATCTGTTCCGCAAAGAACTGCATTTTCCTTTTGGAAAAATTGCATCGTTACAACACTTTTCGGGCGAAATTCTTCGATGATTTCTCTAGTCTTTAAAAAGTAAACGGCAGAGAACCAACCTTCTCCAACGCGTTCGTCAAATTTAAATGTTTTATTTGTTAGTCTATTTATTTCACCTTTTAATTTTAATTCAATTTCTTTCATGTCGCTTTACTCCCTACTTTACTATCCAACATTTTCTCTTAGTATACAGCAAAACCGTTTACTATACATTTGTTTCCTGCATAGCGGCAAATTCATCCTCAGAAATAAGGACATCTCTTGGCTTCGTTCCTCTTGCTTCAGAAATAATTCCTTGCGATTCCATCTCTTCAATGAGACGTGCCGCGCGATTATAACCGATGCGGAATTTTCGCTGTACAGAAGATGTGGACGCTCCCCCTTGTTCTACAACAAATTGACATGCATCAAGGAACAATTCGTCTTCCGACTCAGCTTGTTCTGTTTTCGCTAATAAATCCTCTTGCTTAAATAAGTAATTCGGCTTCATTTGCTTTTTCACATGATCAACTGTCTTTTCAATCTCATCATCCGATACATATACACCTTGTACACGAACTGGCTTAGACGTACCGTTCCCTAAGAATAACATATCACCACGGCCAAGTAATTTCTCCGCGCCCCCAATATCAATAATCGTACGCGAATCAACTTGAGATGATACAGTAAACGCAATACGCGTTGGAATGTTCGACTTAATTAAACCTGTAATAACATCTACAGATGGACGCTGCGTCGCTACTAATAAATGAATACCACAAGCACGTGCTTTTTGCGCAATACGACAAATCGCTTCCTCAACATCACCAGGTGCTACCATCATTAAATCGGCTAGCTCGTCAATGACAATAACGATATAAGGTAATGTCTCTCCCGGAATTTCTCGCTCACTTACAATCGTATTGTAACGAGTTAAATCACGAGCTCCTGCGTGCGCAAATAATTCATAACGGCGCTCCATTTCTTCAACTGCCCATTTTAATGCAGCTGTCGCTGCTTTTACATCCGTAATAACAGGTGCTACAAGATGTGGAACAGAATTGTATGGTGCAAGCTCAACCATCTTCGGATCGATTAACATTAACTTCACTTCATGTGGTTTCGCTTTATATAAAATGCTCGTTAAAATGGCGTTAATACACACACTTTTACCTGAACCTGTTGCACCTGCAATAAGTCCGTGTGGCATTTTTCGAATATCCGTTACAATTGGATCACCTGAAATATCAAGTCCAAGCGCAACCGTAAGCGGTGATTCACTCTTTGTAAACACAGGACTTCTTAAAATTTCACGAAGAAATACTGGCTTACTTTCTTTATTGGGAACTTCGATTCCAATCGCACTCTTCCCTGGAATCGGCGCTTCAATACGAATATCTTTCGCAGCTAAACTTAGCTTAATATCATCACTTAAGTTTGTAATTTTATTTACTTTTACACCTGGGTCTGGCTGTACTTCAAAACGAGTTACTGCTGGACCTTGCGATACATTAATAACATGTGCGCCAACGTGGAAATTATTAAACGTTGTATCTAATAATTCTTTCTGTTCTTCCAACCATTCCGTATTATCTAACGCTGCTTGCTGCGGAATCGATAGTAATGTTAATGATGGAATCGTATACGTCGGTGGCGTTTGCAATACATTGCGCACATCATTCTCTCTTTGATTTACAACATATGCTTTCTCTTCTACTTCCGTACTTGAAATTGGCTTTTGTACTTGCTCTGCCACTACTTGTTGTACTGGCTGCACTTGTGGCTCCACTACTTGCTGCATTGGCTTTTCTTCCACTTGTGGTTCCACTACTACTTGTTGCATTGGTCTTTCTTCCACTTGTGGTTCTACCACTACTTGCTGCATTGGCTTTTCTTCCACTTGTGGTTCCACTACTACTTGTTGCATTGGTTTTTCTTCCACTTGTGGTTCTACTACCACTTGCTGCATTGGTTTTTCTTCCACTTGTGGTTCCACTACTACTTGTTGCATTGGTTTTTCTTCCACTTGTGGTTCCACTACTACTTGTTGCATTGGTCTTTCTTCCACTTGTGGTTCTACCACTACTTGCTGCATTGGCTTTTCTTCCACTTGTGGTTCCACTACTACTTGTTGCATTGGTTTTTCTTCCACTTGTGGTTCTACCACTACTTGCTGCATTGGTTTTTCTTCCACTTGTGGTTCCACTACTACTTGTTGCATTGGTTTTTCTTCCACTTGTAGTTCCACTACTACTTGTTGCATTGGTTTTTCTTCCACTTGTGGCTGTTCTTCTACTTGATGTACAGGCTTATTCTCTACTCGTTCACTCATAGAAGGTTGCATTGCATTTGTTCTAGACGTATGTCTTTCCATTAATCGCGCTCTATCTTGTTTCAACATAACAACATTAAATGGTACGTGACGCTTTTTCTCACGTTTTGGTTCTTCTTTTTGTACAACTGGTTGTTCTTCTGCAACTGATTGTTCTTCTGCAATCGGTGCTTCTTCTACAACCGATTGTTCTTCTACGACCGATGTTTCTTCTGCAGCTGGTTGTTCTTCTGCAATCGGTGCTTCCTCTGCAGCTGGTTGTTCTTCTACGACCGGTGTTTCTTCTGCAACTGGTTGTTCTTCTGTAATTAAAACATCCGCAAAGCTTTGAACATCTTTTTTCGTTTGTTCATCAGCCTCAGCAACATGTATGAATTCATTCTTTTGTTCAATTGCTTCATTTAACACCATTTCTTGTTGCATTTCTTCAAGTGCTACAGGTTCTACTTCTTCTGGTGCTTCTGTTTCTGCAATTACTTCTACTTCTTTTCGCTCTTCCGCTTCCGCAATTGCTTCTACTTCTTCTTGCTCTTCTGTTTCCGCAATTACTTCCACTTCTTCTGGTGCTTCCGCTTCCGCAATTACTTCCACTTCTTTTTGCTCTTCTGTTTCCGCAATTACTTCCACTTCTTCTGACTCTTCTGCTTCTGCAATTACTTCCACTTCTTCTGACTCTTCTGCTTCTGCAATTACTTCCACTTCTTCTGACTCTTCTGCTTCTGCAATTACTTCCACTTCTTCTGACTCTTCTGCTTCTGCAATTACTTCCACTTCTTCTGACTCTTCTGCTTCTGCAATTACTTCCACTTCTTCTGACTCTTCTGCTTCCGCAATTACTTCTACTTTTTCTGACTCTTCTGTTTCTGCAATTACTTCTACTTCTTCTGACTCTTCTGTTTCTGCAATTACTTCCACTTCTTCTGACTCTTTTGTTTCTGCAATTACTTCTACTTCTTCTGACTCTTCTGTTTCCGCAATTACTTCCACTTCTTCTGGTATTTCTACAACAATTGTTTCTTCAAGTTTTTCTTCTGCTTTGACAATCACTGATTCTTCTGGTGCTTGTTTTTCTACTTCAATAGTAGGTTGTTCTATTTCTGTACTACGTTTAATTTCTTCTGATAATATTGTATCCTCGTGCTCTACTTTAGAATCTACTAATTCCTCTTGTAGAATGTTTTTGTCCACTACATCACTTTCTTGCTTCGCATCTTCCATGCGCTCAGCAATTGTTTCATGAAGTAATTCAGCCGCTGGAACTTCCTGCGGTGCACTCATTTCTTGAACCACTTCTTTTTCTTCCACTATAGGCTCTTGGCGTTCGATTTCATAACCGTTTTTCTCTAGCCATTGATCAACAACTGACTTTTCTTCCTTTTTACTCTCTTCATATTGTTGCTCTCCTTGCTCGTTAGCAGCTCTATGACTAGAAGAAGTCGGTGCTTGTCCTTCTGAGAAATCAGATAATGTATATCCTTTTTTCTCTAACCATGCATCAACGACTGATTTGCCCTCTACAGATATTTCAAGGTCTTCTCTTTCCTTTACTTCCTCCTGCTTTTCTTCCTTTTTCTCTACTGAAGGACGGTTATATCCGTAAATTGGCGAAATCATTTCTGTTGGACGAAATGGTCTACGGTTACTTTCTTGCGCTGGTGTAGATGCTTTCTTTACGACAGGCTCTCGCTCCGGTTCATATTGTATTTCCGGCTCTTCATATGTAGAAACTACCTTCTCCACATACTGTCGTCTGCTTCTTTCCACTTTGATTCCTCTTTGAATAGGCTGATTCTCATATGTTACAGCTTGAACAGGTTGTTCTTCAAAACGCCCTGTTTCTATAACATCCTCTTCATCGAACCCATTATCCGGTACTAATGGAAAACGGCATTTACCTGCATTCCTACTTGCCATTTGTGCTTCTCTTGCTTCAGTGTAGTGGTTTACACGAGGAATTTTCGGCTGACTTTCAACTTGCTTTTGTACTTCTTTATTCATCGCTGTTTGTTCTTCCTCTTTGTTAAACAGCTTTTTCATCCAATCTAACATGCTTACCACTCTTTCTACTAAATAGTAACATCCTTTATTGTATCAGCATTCGGCAAAAAGTGCAGGTAAAATTAAGCATGTCATATTTATCCATAATATTCTAATTTACGAGTGTTTTCATATAGAAAAACGCATTCTTACATGTAAGAATGCGTTCAAGCTTTACTCTTCCGATACTCATCTACACTATCCGTTACACTTTGCACCGGTCTCAAAGTTTTTTATAATTGTTTTATAATCTCATCTATATTTCCAATATGAACGGGTTGCCACAATTCTGTACCACGCTCTGCCGTATACACTGGATACGCATCATCATCGATATTCACGAAAACTGGGTCTCCCATATCTGTTTCATATCCAATAACAATCCATTCATCTTTCCATTTTCCGTGTTCTTTACTTAGTAATGAATTTTTATGTTTATCATATCGATAACCAATTTGTCCTTTTTCTAATTCATTTTCACTAAACAAATATATCTCATAAGTACCTAACTCGATATCTTGCTGTTTTGAAGTTTCAATTCGTTTCAGAAGTTCTGCGATTTTTGGTTGTTGTTTCATACGTCTATCCCCTTCTTTTTTCTAAATTTTAACTAGTTTGTTTATAAAATACAATATAGATTCAAAGAAAAAAGGTGACATCCTTATAATATGAACGATTTTTTGAATATATCTGTCACAACTCGCAATATATCAACGATTCAATAGAAAACATAGATTACCCGGCGCAAAATGAAAATAAAGAAAAGAGAGGCTGCCCAAAAGGACAACCTCTCTTTTCTTATATCAATTAAAATTTAAACTCTTGTCCAACTTCAAAGCTATCTTCTAATACAAGAATACCTTTTTCTTGTGGAGCATCTGGAAGCTCTAATTCACGTGCTGAACAAATCATTCCAGCAGAAGGAACTCCGCGAAGCTCAGCTGGCTTGATTAACATACCGCTTGGCATTACAGCGCCGATTTTTGCAACGACAACTTTTTGTCCTGCATCAACGTTTGGTGCGCCACATACGATTTGTAATGTTTCTGTACCGATTTCTACTTTACAGATGTTTAGCTTATCGGCATTTGGGTGTTTCTCTTTTTCAGCTACATAGCCTACAACAAATTTCGGAGAAAGATCTGCTTCTACTGTTTCTTCAAAGCCGTTCTTCGCTAAAATTTCGTTAATTTTTTCTACAAGTTCTTTCGTTAATGTAAGGTTACCTGTTTCTTTTACTTCTAAGTAAGAAGATGCATTAAAGATGTTGAATCCTGCTGTTTCGTTGCTTTCACGGTCATATACGCGTGCAACATCTCCTTTGCGATCAAAAGTACGGTTCTCTAAAGTAATATCTTGTAAGGCAACAATTAGAGTGTCACCAATTCCTTCAAGGTTGTAAAAAACGTTCACTTCGTTCATCCTTTCTCTTTTCCATCTGTCTTCTTCCGATTCTTCGCTAAAATAAAGATTGGTTCAAAGTCCCCATCTTCATATACGAATGAAAGTGATGTAATCGGAACATGCCCTTCGGCAAAAAATTTCATTGTCATTTGTGCAATAATATCATAACCGATTTCGTTGACGATATCAGCAATAATTAATACATCTTGGTGAGGAACAGCAACAACCATGTCACCAGAAATCTTTTCACGCATCGATTGTAGTAATGATTCGTTTAAAATACGAGTGGCATCATACCCATCATTTGTGTTTAAAAAGTAGAATGTATTACCTGCCACTGTGTCTTGTTTAAATTCATAACCTAATGAGCGAGCGTTGAATAATGCCATTTCACGCACTTGTTGCTCTGTAAGCCCTAATTTTTGTAATAAACGCTCATCAATAAGACGATATGTTTTATTCGAATCTAGCGCATAGTAAATACGTGTTTCCGCCGTATGATCCGTCATAATAAACGGATTTCCTTCTTCTGCTTGTTTCGGGAAAGAAGTAGAGCGAATAACAGGTAAAATTTTCGCCGCGCTATTTTCTTCCTTATGCATCGCAATTAACGCTTCTTGTACGTAGTAGGCAACCTCTTCAATCGCCTTTTCTTTATTCACTTCCCATTTTGCTACAACTCCTGGAAGCGATACGTTAATACCTTTTTTTGAGTCTTTCTGTTCTATACGTAGAACTTCTTTCTCACTATCATACTGAAAGTCCCATTCCGGGCGAGATAATCTCTTCATTAACTCGTCTTTCATCTTTTTACTTGTCATCTTCATCTCTTTTTCCTCCCTTCCAAAAAAATAACCTCCCCCGCGAAGGTAGAGGTTGTTTTACAATTCAATTGGCAAATTGCCTTATTTTAAACCTTCAATGAACTCTTCGATTTGTTCTTGTGTTTTACGATCTTTGTTTACATAGCGACCTGTTTCTTCACCTTTATTGTACGCTACAAAGCTCGGAATGCCAAATACGTCTAATTTTACGCATAGATCAATAAACTCATCACGATCTACGTAGTAAAATGAGAAATCACTATATTTCTCTTCTACTTCTGGCATAAATGGATCTACGAAGCGGCAGTCTGGACACCATTCTGCTGAGAACATAAAGATTACATTCTCTTCATTTTTTAACTCTTGGAATTGCTCCATGCTTTCTAATGATTTCATCTATATTTCCTCCTCTAACGAGTGCATTTTTTCATGTTATAATCTTTCCTTTATACTACCATACATCGCGCACGGTGCAAGGTTTATGCTTGCTTTTCATCATACTTATATTGCCCAACAAGTAACTTAACAACGTGTACAAATAATTCCGTACGGTCCACATAATCATCCGTAAAAATACCGATAGCACCTTCATGACTACGAATATCTTTTCTCTGTACAAACTCTTCCATCACTTCACTTAACTCCTTGCCCTGTTCAAGAGGTGCTAAAAAATCATCCGGTAACGTAATACGCGCCCCGCCGGCAACGAATGTTTTACCATCACTTGTTGCTAGTGCGCCCCAATTACACATAAATAAACCGTACTCCGTTTTCATTACGCCGCCTTCTAGTCCAATGCCAATTTGAGCTTCCCCTTCCTCTAGCGCTCGCTTCGCTCTATTGATCGCTCCTTGCATCGTCTCTTCATCTGAAAACGGTTGTGCTGCTACTCCTGAAGGAACAGAAAGAGATGTAATTTCGGCATCTTTCCAAACCTTCTCCACAGCTCCAACCTTCGTTTTATTCTTCGATCCAACTACTACTTTCATTTCATTCACCTCTATAAAAATTTATCATTTTGTTCTACTTAAATTAAACATCAATCACTACCATACATCACCGGGCCATCTATTCAACCTAAAAAAAGAAGGTGGATTTCCTCACCATTACCGTCTTCGAACACAAAAACAGCCTTCCTCTCTTTTCCTACTCAGGGTCTTAATACACCATTCGAACACCAATTAGGCACTGACCGCTCCCACACATGGATGGGTCATCTATTCAATCCAAAAAAAGAAAGGCTCTTCAGCCCTTCTTCTCTACGCGTTATTTTTAATTGTCTCTAACGTCGTTTTATCTGTTGCTCTTACAAGCTTCGTAATTAGTTCTTTCGCTGCTGCATAGTCATCAACATGTAAAATAGAAGCATGTGTATGAATGTAGCGTGCGCAAACACCAATTACTGCTGATGGGATACCTGAGTTACTTGTATGTACACGGCCCGCATCTGTACCACCTTGTGAAATAAAGTATTGGTACGGAATGTTGTGTGTTTCTGCTGTATCTAAAATGAATTCGCGCATTCCTCTATGCGTTACCATCGTACGGTCATAAATACGAAGAAGAGCACCTTTTCCTAATTGACCGAACTGTGTTTTGTCACCAGATGCATCGTTAGCTGGACTTGCATCAAGCGCATAGAAAATATCTGGTTGAATCATATTTGCAGCAGTTTGAGCACCGCGAAGACCAACTTCTTCTTGTACAGTCGCACCAGAGTACAATGTGTTTGGTAATGTTTCGTCTTTTAATTCTTTTAGTAATTCGATTGCAAGGCCACATCCATAACGGTTGTCCCAAGCTTTCGCCATAATTTTCTTTTCGTTTGCCATCGGCGTAAACGGGCAGATTGGCACGATTTGTTGTCCTGGTTTTACACCAATCTCAATCGCATCTTCATAGCTATCTGCGCCTATATCAATTAACATATTTTTTATATCCATCGGTTTTGCACGTTGCGCGTCACTTAATAAATGAGGAGGAATAGAACCAACAACCCCAATAACAGGGCCATTCTTCGTCATAACTTGAACGCGCTGAGCTAATAGTACTTGGCTCCACCAGCCGCCTAACGGTTGAAAACGAAGCATTCCGTTTTTCGTAATTTGCGTAATCATGAAACCTACTTCATCCATATGACCTGCTACAAGAACACGCGGGCCAGTTTCGTCCCCTTTTTTCAGACCAAATACGCTACCTAAACCGTCTTGTACAATTTCATCTGCATATTTGCTTAATTCTTGCTTCATAAAACGGCGTACATCATGTTCGAAACCTGATGCACCTTGTAATTCTGTTAACGTACGAAATAATTGTAATGTCTCTTTATTCACGAAGTCCCCTTCTTTCAAACCTTAGTAGAATACCTCTTTTATTGTAACGAAATTTTCGAAATGTTTCTAGTTTCTTCTTTTTTAGCTGTATTTGCTTTATAATTATTATCGGTACACTATTTTTATTTTATAGAATTGAGGTGAATATATGAGCTGGAAAGGTTTAGTAGCAGGTCTTGGCGTTGGGTTCGCAGCTGGTTATTTCGTTGCAAACAAAGTACAAGAACAATCCCATATTTCTTCAGAAAAAGCATTGAAAATGGTAAAACAAGCATTAAGTCATAAAGGTGAAATTACTGGCTCTTGGGTACATATGGTTCCAGAGACATTTGAAAAATATGATGTCGCATACGAAGTGTATCGCGGCGGTCTTACAACGATGTTAAATGATATACAAGAACGATTTGAATTTTTAGTTGATGCTAAAACAGGTACTGTTTTAGAGGTTATAGCAGCATAAACAGGAGGGTTCCCATTAGGTGAACCTCTTATTTTTTAATTGCAGATAGTGCTTGAAATTATATCGGCGTTTTTTCGAATATATCGGCTGCAACTCCAAATATATCAGCGTTTTTTGAAATATATCGACCGTAACTCAAATTATATCGGCGATTTTTGAAATATATCGACTTACCGACAAAAAACGACAACAAAAAGGAGACTGCTCCAACAGACTGCTGGAACACCCTCCCATTTTTATGCTTCTATACCCGTTTTCCGTTCTATTTTTTCTACGATATGACCTTCCTCATTCCACTTTACTGCGCGATAATACGCGTCATGATAAAAAGTGAACCAAGCATCGTTTTCAGCACCATACTTCATCCACTTTTGCTTATTTTCAATCGATGTCATCGGATAATCATCATAAGCCATGACCCATAATACATTTTGATGGGCGTGCGTCGGCAATAGGTCTGCTAAATGCAGCATCGTTTCCCCTTTGCTTTCTAAAGCGATCACTGCGTGTCCGTCACTATGGCCGCCCGTATGCGCCATTTTTATTTCATCCGTAATTTCTATTTCTTGCTGAAACGTAACAACTTGGTCTACAATTGGCTCCCAATTTTCCTTCCAATATGTATTACGGGATCTAATATTTGGATTTCTCATTTCATTCCACTCTGTTTCACTTACGTAAACTTTTGCATTTGGAAAAGTTGGTACAAGTTGATCACCTTCCCATTTCGTTAAACCAGATGCATGATCAAAGTGAAGGTGCGTCATTAAAACGTAATGAATATCTTCAGGCTTTAGTCCCATCTTTTCTAAAGAATTCTCAACTGACGACTCTTCCGTTACACCTTGATTCCGCTTCATCTTTTCATTCAATTTACCATTTCCTATACCAGAATCAATGAGCATGTTGCCATCTTTCGTTTGTAAAAGTAACGGATCTGTTCGTAAATAAATATGATTTGTATCATTATGTTTATATTTACGTGACCAAAGTACTTTCGGCACAACGCCAAACATTGCTCCTCCATCTAAATGTGTGTTCCCACCTTTTAGCCACGTCACTTTTATATCTCCAATTTGTAACTGTTCCATTTTTCATCCCCCTTTTCTTACAATACTAACATAAAATTCTGATTATTTTAGACACAAAAAAACCTATGCATTACTGCATAGGCTCTGTACGATATTTTGCTTCTACTCGGTAAATGCGATGACCTTTACTAGAGAATTTCTCTTCGTACTCAGTCATAATGTTACCTTCAAAGTCGCTGTTATGAAGATCTAAGCTTAAGTAAGTTAGTAACATACCATACTCCGCCATACTCATTAGAGAATATTCAAATAAACCTTGGTTATCTGTTTTGAAATGAATTTCTCCGCCTTCTACTAACACTTCTTCATAATTGCGTAAAAACGTTTTGTACGTTAAACGACGCTTCGTATGACGTTTCTTTGGCCATGGATCTGAGAAGTTTAAATACACGCGATCGATCTCACCTTTTGCAAAGAAAACTGTTAAATCTTCAGCATCTTTATTAATTAACTTTAAGTTCGGTAATTCTTCTTCAATTAATTTATCAAGTGCGTCTACAACAACACTTGTGAATTTTTCAATTCCAATATAATTAATATGTGGATTGGCTTTTGCCATATCATACATAAAGCGGCCACGACCTGTACCTACTTCGATGTGAATGGGTTGCTCATTTCCAAATACTTCTTTCCAGTTACCAGCGCGCTCCTCTGGGTTTCCAATTACGATATGTGAATACTCATTAATTCGATCCATTGCATATGGTTTATGTCTTAAACGCATAGATGTTTCCCTCTCTTTACATAGCTATTTTAAAGGAATAATTCCTTCTTTCTGTTTTTAATCAATCTACCAAACAAAAAACCAAGTACGTACGAGCACTCGGTCCGTTTCTTTCAAGTATAAGATGTACCATTTTGATAAAAACTACATACAGCATTAAACATTCCATGACGAAACAGCTTTTTCTCTTACTTTTCTAAGAAGAGAAAAACAATCGAAAGGATGATCCGTTCATGCCAATTAATCAACAACATCAATTAGAAGTGCTGAAAGATATTTTAGTCAATCACCAAAGTGATTGTTGCGGGACAGTTTCTGAATGCGAGCAATTAGAGCGTCTCATTCAATCGTTACTCGCAAACGATAATATAAGTAGTGACGCTAAAGCAATGCTAAACGATGTATATTCTTATAGTCAATCGGGTAAATCTTCCTCTAATTTGGACAACCACATTTCCAATAATCAAGAACAACTTACTCAGTGGATTGCTGGAATGGACAATTTTTCTTAAGTATTACTCTGAAGCAAGTAGTTGCTGTAAATATTGATGCCAATATTCAGCTTCTGCTTGCTGTTTTTTTGTTGTATGCCATTGAATAGACAAAATCGTTTGTGCTATCACATACCATCTCATACGTTTAAGCAGCGATTCATCCATTTCAATATCATAGTAACCGAGCCACTCACTCCATTCTTGGCGCGGAATGTACCAATATAATAACATACCGAGGTCTAGAGCTGGGTCAGCAATTACAGCTCCATCCCAATCAATTAAAAACAACTCATCTTCATCCGACAATAGCCAATTGTTATGGTTTACATCACAATGGCATACAACGAATTCATTGTATTCAATATCTTTTAATGAATCCATTAAATATTGAAGACCTTGCTGAATTGTTTCCTCATCCCTTATATCTCCTCTTAAAACAAGTTGCAGTTGTTGTAATAACTCTTGTGCGTGAAGCGGCTGCTTCCCAAGTCTCTGAATCATCTGCACAAGTGCTTTAGAGGAGTGTATTTTCTTCAAAAGTTTCGCAACACGTTCTAGTTTCATATCCTCTGGCTCTAACTTCTGTCCCGGAAGCCATTTTTGAGCAGAAATTACATCACCGTTCGTTACCCTTCTTGTCCAAAGTAATTTTGGAACAATTCCTTCTGCTGACAATACCGCTAAAAAGGGCGATGTATTCCGCTTTAAAAATAACTTCTGTTGTCCGTTTTGCGCAATATATGCATCGCCCGTTACTCCACCAGCCGGTACAAGACTCCACTCTTTTCCTAATAATTGTTCCAACCATTCCATATTCATTACCCGTTAACAAATCCTTATCTTTTATAGTTATGAAAAGAAAAACCGCAACATTTCTACACATGTTGTGGATTCATATATATTTTACTGTAAATGAAAAGAAAACTTGGCATAAGCCAAAAATTCTCTATTTTATTTTACAAAACCAGCCATAGAATGACAACTTATCAAAATCGTCACCTTTGTCAATTCTACATTTATTACATTCTCATCGTCAAGTAGCGATTTGTCACATTATCGTCAATATATACGTGCTAATTGGAGCGAGCCTAAGTTCCTTTCCTCTAAATGAAGAAATTGGCTCTATTTTCGCTTGCTTTTCGTTTACTAACACATGCCACGTTTCTTCTTTCGGCAGTTGCACCGTTTTCGCTTCTAAACTGCTATTAAATAAAACGACAATTTCTTTCCACGGTCCAAATGACTCTACATTTTCTAAATGATATGCAAGTACTTCTGGAGATGTTTGCAAAAAAGTCATATACTTTTTTATTAGGTCTGCATTTTGTAACCGGAATGCTCCGTGCTCTTTACGAATCGCAATTAAACCTTTTATATAGTTAACGGTCTCTATTTCTTTCTCTTTTCGATCCCAATCTAATTGATTAATTTCATCATTTGCATTATAACTATTTTCATTTCCTTGCTTCGTACGATAAAACTCTTGCCCAGCATGTAAGAAAGGGATGCCTTGCGACAGAATCACCATTGCAGTTGCTAGCACGTGACGTTTTTTCAAAATCTCTTCCGACTCTTCATTACTGCGCATTAGTTTATCCCACATCGTCATATTGTCATGACATTCTACATAGTTAATGCTTTGCACAGGCTCTAGAAACAAACCTGTTTCTTTCATACTCAAAAGGCTTCCTGATGCAATATACTGCAAATGATTACAGTCTACATACCCACCAAATGCAAAACCACGTTTATTTATATGAAAGGTACTCCCTTTTATCCCATCACGAAATTGATCATTAAATTGCGCAATATGCGGCATTTTCTTTGCGTTATTTAACGTTGCTTTTTCCTCTAGAGGAAGTGGTGTTTGTAGATCCCATCCTTCTCCTAATAGCAGTGCATCTCGCTTTATGTTTCGCACTTCTTTTTCTATTATATTGATTGTATCAACATCTAAAATTCCCATTAAGTCGAACCGAAATCCATCAACATTGTACTCTGTAAGCCAATATAAAATAGACTCTACAATGAATTTCCTCATCATTTTCCGTTCAGATGCTATATCATTTCCGACTCCCGTCCCATTAGAGGGCATACCATTTTCACCATGACGAAAATAATATCCTGGAACAAGCTTTTCAAATGACGATAGCTCTCTTTCATACACATGATTATATACTACATCTATAATCACTCTAATACCGTGCTCATGAAATGTTTCAATCAGCTGTTTACACTCTACGATCCTGTTATACGGGTCAGAAGGATTTGTAGCATAAAATCCCGTTGGTGCGTTGTAATATAATGGATTGTAACCCCAATTATACGCAGAGGAAGGGTTTGCCTCATCTACACCACCGAAACAATATAAAGGTAATAGTTCAACATGTGTAACACCTAAATCTTTTATATGAGACAAACCTGTTAACGTCCCATTTTGTCCTGTTGTTCCTTCTTCCATTAGCCCTTTATATGTTCCTTTTTTACTCACTCCACTATTCGGATGAATAGTAGCATCACGAATATGCAGTTCATACAATATGGCGTCTGTCATTGCTTGTAAAGGTGGTAATTGCCCTCGCTTTGTTACATTCGTCTTTTCCAAATCAATAACAACGCCGTACTTCCCATTTACAGTCACTGATTTTGCATAAGGATCCACAGCTTCGTTCCATATTAAATTTATACAAACAAGAAATGTATACTTTTCTCCGGCTAAATCGCCTTGTAATGTATGAGCCCATACCCCATTTTCTTCTCTGTGCATTTCGTGATCGGTATATTCTTTATCACTTTTATAAATTCTTACTTTCGCAAGCCTCGCAGTTGGAGCCCATACTTTAAATGTAGTTGCTTCCTTTTGGTGTACTGCCCCTAAATCTGTACCTTCGTAATAATACTTTTCATCGAAAATCGCTGTTCTTATGACAGCACCTATTTGTAAATCTGTTTCTTCATTCCGTTCATCTCGTACTGTATAATACTTCCCCACATCTAGCGGCTCTTCTATAAAGCACTCATACTTCGTTGCATCCGGAAGCGCAATTGTATGAGCAATCGGTAAATCTTTCACGTTACTTCCTTCTTGCAAACGAAATGTCCGACTTGTTCCATACGCATGTGGGAGCAAAATTGTAATTTTGTTCATTTCATCTAAATAGGCATCAAATGGACGTTTTACTTTCAACATAAAAAAATCACCATCATTCTTAAAGTTAAAATGAAACGAGCTGCAAATGATAAGGCTTTTCTTATCAGCGAAGCCCTATACAGTAACACATTGTTCTTTATAGTATATTCACCTGTATAAAAAACGTTTTCATACATTCTATTTTTGTAATTTTATTTCAGCAATTGCTTTATATTTCGGTGTCTCCTTTACGTGAGATTCGTATAAAGTAATCGTATCCGCTTGAAATGATATTTCAGGCACTTCCTTTATATGTTCTAAATTAAACTTTTCTTCTCCTACCCATTTACGTGCAACAGTAATATGCGGATGATATGGGCGTGTTTCTAAAGAAAATCCATTCTCTTCACACATAACATGTACTCGCTTTTGCAATTGAAACAAATCTTGATTTCCTCTTACCTTTGCCCAAAAAATACGCGGCCTGTCTTCCATACCAAACGTTGAAAATCCTTGTAATGTGAACGATAGTTCTTTCATTTGTATAAGTGTTTGTAATCCATTCTTTATTCCTTCTAATTGTTCCTCTGTCGCACTACCTAAAAACGAAAGGGTAACATGATAGTCTTCTTTATGTACCCATGAACGAAATGGTAATTCCTCTTGCATTTCCTCTTTATAGTTAGACAGCATTTCTTTTATATGATTTGGTAACGTAATCGCGACAAAATAATGCAGTTCCATGTACATCTTCTCCTTCTTTCTATTGTTGCTTTTCTTTCTTATCTCATTCCATTAAAAAGAATCCAACTTCCCTACAAGTCTAACCAAGTTCAGGTCGCGTTAATAGATGAAATGATATCGACATTTCGACAAGGAACATCTGCTTACCAACAAACGACACGTAATAGAAAACCGTCCCAAAGAATGTATCGGGACGGTCTTTTATTATTTATATATCCATTACTTCGCTAATTCATAAATTGCTTGCGCGTAAATTGCTGTTGCTTTTAATAAGTCTTCAATTTCAATATACTCATCTTTTTGATGCGCAAGTTCTTCTTTTCCAGGGAACAATGGGCCAAATGCAACACCAGCTTTTAACGAACGAGCGTAAGTACCACCGCCAATTGCTAATAGTTCTGCTTTTTCACCTGTTTGTTCTTCATATACGCGCTGCAACGTACGAATTAATACGTGGTCTTTATCAACGTGATGCGGACGAGAGTTTGAATAATCAGCTACTTCAAATCCATGAGTACCCACATATTCTTTTAACTTTGCAATCATTTCTTCAAAGTTAGTCGTAACTGGGTAACGTACGTTTAATCCTAAATTGCCACCATTTTCTTTCGTATAAGAAAGGCGACCAACATTCACTGTTAACGGACCACTAACCTCATCTTTATAAGCGATAGTAGCCTTTTCACCATAAATATCACCAATAAATGTTGCTGCTACAAATGTCGCAAACGATTCCCCTTTTCCATCAAGAGCAACTTTCGTTAAGAAGTTTGCCAGTAATAAACCTGCATTTTCTCCTTTTTCAGGAGTAGATCCGTGAGCTGAAACCCCTTTAATTTGCAACGTTACTGTATTACCTTCTACAATTGCTTCACCTATTTTTTTAGCAGTTTGTAAATACTCTTCATATGCTACTGTAAGTGCACTTACATCCTCTCCTGTAACAACCGCTTCTGCAAAATCAGGAACCATATTTAAACGGCGACCTGACTCAAATGAAACAAGTTCATATGTACCTTTCTTCTCTTCACTACCATTTTGCACAACTTGTATATCAGAAATTCCTTTTTCTGCATTAATAATTGGAAAGTCCGCGTCTGGCGCAAAACCGATTGTTGGCATTTCTTCGTTTTTAAAGTAGTGATCTACACATTTCCAATTGCTTTCCTCATCTGTTCCTAAAATCATACGAACACGTTTTGAAAGAGGTAAACCTAATTCTTTCACAATTTTCATCGCATAATAAGCTGCCATCGTTGGGCCTTTATCGTCAATTGCACCACGTGCAAAAATCTTTCCATCACGAATATCTGCACTATATGCAGGAGTCGTCCAGCCATCGCCTTCTGGTACAACGTCAACGTGACAAAGAATACCTACTAATTCTTCTCCTTGTCCCATTTCAAGATGACCTGCATACCCTTCTAAATTTTTAGAAGTAAAGCCTTCCGTTTCTCCTTTATGTAACATGAAAGATAAAGCTTTTTCTACACCTTCACCGAATGGTGCGCCCTCTTTCGCCGACTCTTCTTCCCATACACTTTTAATTTGTAAAAATTGTTGTGTATCACGAATTAAATCATCTTTTCGTTTTGCAACTTCTTCTTTCCAATTAATTGCTGACATCACGCATCCATCCTTCACTATATTGTTTCTTTCATCATAACAAACCGAAATCTCTTATGCCATATACGAAAACCAAATACCGAACAATTGTAATATTTCAGATATTTCTTATTAGTTTTTCTTTTATTTTTTCAAAAAAATTTGCAGGAATTTGGCGTTTTACGTAGAATTTTATGTGTTAGTTGACTGACCATATATACAATGTCAACTACCAATATTTTTCTATATGAATATTTGTTAAATTTCTGTAAAATTTAAGTAGATTAAAGCATGAATTTTATCATGTAGAGTACAATGGTAGTAACGACCTTCTTTCCTGAATGGGGTCAAAAAAACTAGTAGAGGAGTGGTTTTCTCTTGAAACCTACAACTACTCGTATGCTAACACGCATTAAATCAATTTATATGTACATCAATGAAAACGGAACGGTAACGACGAAAGACCTTGTAGATGAGTTCGGGATCACACCGCGAACGATACAACGTGATCTAAATGTGTTGCAGTTTAATGAACTCGTGTATAGCCCTTGCCGCGGTAAGTGGACAACAACAGGAAAGAAAGTGAGAATGACCTCATAACGAAAAATAATTGTATGTAAATAAATACATACCCCTTTCTAACTCATTAGAAAGGGGTCTTTTCTGCGCCTAAAAATAGCACTATTTCTCAGTATCTACTTGATATGTTTTTAACATCTCTACTTCTTCATCTGTTAGCTCTCGGTATTGTCCAAGTTCTAGCTCTTCATCTAACACTAACGGCCCCATCTCTGTTCTCTTTAAGTAGACTACTTTTTTCCCTACCGCTTCAAACATACGCTTCACTTGATGGAACTTTCCTTCTGTAATGACAAGCTCGATTTCAGAAATATCATCGCTTTTTAATATTGTAAGTGCACCTGGCTTTGTTTCATAGCCATCATCTAAAATAACACCTTTAGCAAACTCTTTTACATCCTCTTCCGTTACTACTCCTGCAACGTGTGCATAATATTTTTTCGGCACATGCTTTTTCGGAGATAACAATTGATGTGATAACTTCCCGTCATTTGTTATTAATAAGAAACCTTCTGTATCAATATCAAGTCTTCCCACTGGGAACGGATTAAAAATCGCATCTTCTAACTCTAATAAATCTATTACTGTTTCATGATTATCATCTTCTGTAGCTGAAATAACGCCTTGTGGTTTATGCATCATTAAGTAGACAAACTCTTTATATTCCACGACTTCACCGTGAATCATAACTTCTTGTTCTTCTACATTTACATGAACCTTTGCATCTTTCACCGGTATTCCATCAATTTTCACAACGCCGTCTTTCAATAATTTCTTTACTTCTTTTCTACTTCCATATCCCATATTTGCTAATAATTTATCTAATCTCACGTTTTTCACCTTCTTTATTTATCATAGAAAAGGGGACGTAATTACGCCCCTTTTGATTTCAACTTTATTTTAAATCTATTGCCAAGTTTACGCTGGATTTTCTCTAACGCTTCTCCGCCGAATACTCTTTCAAGTACTCCTGTGCGAATTGCTAACAATCCGTAAACGAGACCGCCAAGACCTGCACAAATCGCAACTGTAATAAGAGCGCCAACTCGGCCATCCGGCGAAATCATGAAGGATAGAACCCATTGTGATAGTTTTACGACCACAACCATTACAAATGTTAATACTGCAATTTGGAACGTTCTCTTATATACAACACCGAATGAATAGTGTGCGTATTTTTTAATTTGTTGATTTGTGTACCAAACAGAAGCTAAGAAACCAACAGCTGTTGCTAGAATCGCCCCTACTGTACCGAAATAACGAATAAAGATTACGTTACATACAAATTTCAAAATAACACCCATTATAAGTGCGATAATCGCATGCTTTTGTTGGTTAATACCTTGCAGAATTGCCGCTGTTACTGTAAATAAAGCAAATAACAACGCAACCGGTGCATACCACATTAATACTTGTCCACCTAATGGATCTGAATCGTAAAATGCAGTATAAATCGGATAGGCAAGTGATGAAATACCGACAACTGCTGGCAATGTTAAGAACATATTTGCCTGGAATGTTTGTGTAATTTGTAACTTTAAATAACGGTATTGCTTTTCAGTAAATGATTTTGTAATCGCTGGTACGAGCGTTAAACTAAACGCTGTCGCAAGTGATACAGGAATCATAATTAATTTATGCGTCCACATTGTGAAAATACCGAGCGCTCGCTCTGCAATATCACCTTGGCCAATCGCTTGCATAATTGAGTTAAATGTCAATGTATCAATTTGTTGATATAAAGGAATTGTTAACCCAATTACAACGTAAGGAATCGCATATGCAAATAATTCTTTAAATAATTGAACAGTACTCACTGTCGATTCTGGTACAGTTTGTTCAATTAAATATTGATCCAAATGTTTTTTACGTTTTAGCCAGTACCAAATGAGTACACCGAGCGCTCCAACTGCTGAAACGAATGCAGCAAATGTCGCTACCCCAACTGCTGTTGCAACTGTACCACCAAGTACTTTAATAACGATAAAACTACCCGCTAATAAAAAGACGATACGAATAATTTGTTCAATAATTTGCGAAACAGTAGTTGGTCCCATCGATTGGTGACCTTGGAAATAACCACGAATTAAACTCGCTGCCGGCACAACAATAAGCGCAAAACTTACAAGACGAATAATCGTCGTAACTTCTCCTATATTACTGTGTACACTTTGTTTACCAAGCATTGCTTCTGCAAACAACGGCGCCGTCATGTACAGTACTAGGAATGAAAGAACTCCTGTTACTATCATCATAACCATTCCCGAGCGGAACATTCTCCGGCTCGTTTTATAATCGCCAAGCGCATTATATTTGGAAACGAATTTTGAAACAGCAAGCGGCACCCCTGCCGTTGCAATACTTAAAAAGATCGTATATGGAATGTATCCATATGTATAGAGCGTTCCGCCTTCTGTCCCTACTAATGCATGAAACGGAAAGACGTAAATCATGCCTAAGAACTTCACTAAAAATGTCCCTAACGTAACGATAAGCGTTCCGCGCAGAAATTTCGAATCGGACATACAAAAATCCTCCTACATCTACATAAAGTGAAACTATAATAAATTGAACTATTCGAGCATTCGAGAACTATTAGACTTCCCCTAACTCTTAAGGTTTTAGTCCTATGGCCCACAAATAGCAGGATAGTGCTGAACTCTAACTTTTGTATTGTACCACAATTCTCTCCTTAAGCAGTACTTCACTCTATTTTTCTTTTAAGGGAAAACATGCTATTCTTTTAGGCAGGAAATGTAGAAAATGAGGTCGATATATTATGCATTATGATGTTATTGTCATCGGCGGTGGGCCTTCTGGGCTAATGGCTGCAATCGGTGCTGCAGAAGAAGGCGCAAGCGTCTTACTTCTTGATAAAGGAAATAAACTAGGGCGTAAACTTGCGATTTCTGGTGGCGGCCGCTGTAACGTAACGAACCGTCTACCACTTGATGAGATCGTTAAACATATACCAGGAAATGGCCGCTTCTTATACAGCGCTTTTTCTATTTTTAATAATGAAGATATTATTACATTCTTCGAAAATCTCGGTGTAAAACTGAAAGAAGAGGATCATGGCCGCATGTTCCCTGTTTCAAATAAAGCCCAATCGGTAGTAGACGCACTTTTAACACGATTAAAAGATTTAGGTGTAAAGATCCGCACGAATACACCTGTTGAAACGATTGAATATGAAAATGGTCAAACGAAAGCAGTCGTACTAAAGACTGGCGAAGTGCTAGAAACAAATCACGTCGTTATCGCTGTTGGCGGAAAATCTGTTCCTCAAACTGGTTCTACTGGAGACGGATATGCTTGGGCAGAAAAAGCTGGTCATACAATTACAGAATTATTCCCAACAGAAGTACCAATCCTGTCAAACGAACCATTTATTCGAGACCGTTCACTACAAGGCCTCGCTTTACGAGATGTAAACTTAAGCGTATTAAACCCGAAAGGAAAGGCTATCATTTCTCACAAAATGGACATGCTCTTCACCCATTTCGGCCTATCTGGTCCTGCTGCCCTTCGCTGTAGTCAATTCGTTGTAAAAGCACTGAAAAAGTTCAAAACGAATACAGTGCAAATGAGCATCGATGCATTGCCAGAAGAAAATAGTGAACAACTATTCCAGCGCATGCTGAAACAAATGAAGGAAGATCCGAAAAAAGGAATTAAAAACGTGTTAAAAGGTTATGTTCCTGAACGTTACTTCCTATTCTTATTAGAAAAAAATGAAATTGATGGCAGCGAGCAAGCTGGACAAGTTTCTCACGAGAAGATTCGTGCACTTGTGAAAGACTTTAAAGAATTTACTGTAAATGTAAATGGTACGCAGTCAATTGAAAAAGCATTCGTTACTGGCGGCGGTGTATCCGTTAAAGAAATTAACCCGAAAGAAATGTCGTCTAAATTCACGAACGGCTTATATTTCTGCGGGGAAGTTCTTGATATTCACGGTTATACTGGTGGCTATAACATTACATCTGCTCTCGTTACTGGTAGAATTGCCGGAACAACAGCTGGAGAAAATGCAAAAATGCAATATTAAACTGAGAAACAGGGATTCCTGTTTCTTTTTTTATAGGTACATGAAATTATATCGGCGATTCTGTAAATATATCAGCGATTCTGCTACTTATATCGGCGATTTTCCAAATATATCAGCGATTCTGCTACTTATATCGGCGATTTTTCAAATATATCGACTTACCGACAAAAAACGACAAATATCCCCTCCCCTTAACTTTCCATTGCTTTTTTGTTGCTTTATTTACCTTAGTACCTTTATATTTTATATTGTTGAATATTTGAAAAAGGGTAAGGGGAAAACATATGAGAAAAAAAGTCATGATGTCTTTAATGCTAATGACGTTTCTTTCTGCTGTAGAAGGAACGATTGTTAGTACAGCGATCCCTCGTATAACGAGTGATTTATCCGGCGTTGAACTTGTTAGCTGGGTTTACGCAATTTACATGCTTGCCACAGCGGTTTCAACTCCAATATACGGAAAGCTAGCTGATTTATTTGGCCGTAAAAAAGTTTTACTTATTGGAGCTACAATCTTTTTAGTCGGTTCTGCACTTTGCGGTGTCGTTACATCGATGGAACAACTTATCGTCTTTCGTGCCCTTCAAGGTTTAGGTGCTGGTGCTGTCATGCCAATTACTATGACAATCATTGGTGACTTATATGACGAAGCGAAAGACCGCGCAAAAGCACAAGGATGGATAAGTGCTGTTTGGGGCGTCTCAGGTGTTATCGGGCCATTAGTAGGTGGATTTTTAGTTGATTCTCTATCTTGGCGCTACATCTTCTTCTTAAACGTTCCATTTGGAATTATCGCTTGCTTAATGATTGCCATTTACTACAAAGAATCTATTAAGCCTGCTAAGCACCATATCGACTATCTTGGTGCAACAGTATTCTCACTAAGTACGATTGCTCTACTATACGCATTATTAACAGGTAGCAGTAAGCAAAACTGGGGAGATATAACAATTATCGGCCTATTAATCTTCGCCGTCGTTTCATTCATTATTTTCTTATTCATCGAGAAAAAATCTCCGGAACCATTAATTCCGCTAGCACTTTTCTCTAACCGTACATTATCTACGATTAATATATTAACGCTTATCGCTGGCGCAATGATTATTAGTATTACAATGTACCTTCCAATTTGGAGCCAAGGTGTATTAGGAAAAAATGCAACAGAAGCCGGACTTATTTTAATGCCAATCCCTGTTATGTGGACATTTGGAGCTATTTTCTCTGGTAACTTAGTAGGAAAATTAAAAACGAAACAAATCATTTTACTTGGGGCTAGCATTTTATCAGTCGCTACGTTCTTATTATTTACATTATCAACACATTCACCATCGTTCCTTATTTATGTGGCAGTCGGATTATTCGGCTTAGGAATGGGGCTTGTGACACCGATTTACATGGTAACAATTCAAGCAGCCGTACCAGCTCATACACGTGGAACAGCCGTTGGTTTAAACACATTTATTAATACATTTAGCCAAACGTTAGGTGCGGCAATATTCGGTACAATCTTCAATACGATGATTCACGCACGTGGTATTAAAAACCTTGATCTTGTATCTGGCGGACATGGAGGTACTACAACAAACGTAGTAACCGAATCGCAATCCGCATTAGCATCAAGTGTACACGTCATTTATATGAGTACTTTTGTATTGGCAGTATGTACATTAATTATCGCTTGGCTTTTATTAAAGCCCGCTACACAAACGAGTGAGCAATAAGAAAGAGGATGACCAAAATGGTCATCCTCTTTTACTCTTCATTCTCCACAATATGTTTCAGCATGGACAATTTATTATCCCAAAAACGTTCATAATACGAGAGCCACTGTTGTAATTCCTCTAATGGTTCTGGATGCAAGCGATATATTTTCTCTCTTCCGCTTTTTCTTCCACTTACTAAATTCGCTTCTGAAAGAATATGAAGGTGCTTTACAACCGCAGTACGACTCATCGGAAAATGATCCGTTATTTTGGAAATCGGTAACTCTTTATCACTTAATAACCGTATTACTTCTCGGCGGGTTGGATCAGCAATTGCTTGAAACACATCATATTTCGCTGCTGATGAGGACACTTAGTCTTCGACAACCTTTTTCAGTTTTTCATTTACAATCGCTACCCAGCCTCCGCTCATTCTGTCGCGAATAATAGAGCTCTTCGCATTCGCTTTCGGAAGAATTTCATCAGGGTGTTTCCAGCCGCCGTGAATTAACGTAAATTCTGTTTTATTATCTCCTAGGTCTTTCAGATGAAATGAAACAACCCAGCCATCTGTATCCCATGAAAAAGATAGATGATTTGGCTCATCGATTTCTAATACTTTACATGGTGATGGTCCAAATGGTGATTGTACATGAAATTCATGTCCTACCTCTAATACGAAATCATTTGGCATAAACCATGAGGCAATCCCTTCTGCAGTTGATACTACATTCCACACCTTTTGAATAGACGCGTTAAAAACGATCGTTTGTTTAATGTCAGTTAATGTATGTTGTTGTTCCATTTCCATTCTCCTTTATTCGGCATTCAAATATAACACCTTTTGGTTACACTTCGATAATATAACACCTTTTAGTTTCATGTCAACGCTAACTCTTTTTTACTGTTGAGAAATTCTCAACATTTTTTCAACAGGACAAACACCCTCCGAACATTTCCTCATAATATACTCACAAAGGCAACAAAAAATAAAAACTTCTCTCAACATGAAACTCCATCATTCATCTTGGAAGAAGCGCCTTACGTATATCATGCGTATTTCGTCTCTCCTCCTTCCCTCAGGGACACTACGCGAGATATGAAAAATCAGAAGGAATATGCCCACCATTTGAGTAGGTAGTTATTTCTCTTCTCCTCAACATTTCCTTAGGAGCGAAATGACTACCTACTCACTTTTTTCAAACAAAAATAAAAAGGGGTTGAACGCTATGTTCTATTGCATTAACTGCTCTGATATTCACCATGAAAAACATCCGAATGATAAAGTATTCAAAAACGGTTTTTATATTGATCCATTTTTAGGTGATCGTTATCACCTTGGTATGTGTAAAGATGCCCAAAATCATGAGACAGGGGAGCCTCTTTTAACGACAAAGAAATTAGGCGCAACCCAATCTATTATGAACGTATTACCGACACATGTTGTCCCAACATAAAGCATAAAAAAGAGCTGGCTCATCCAGCTCTTTTTATGCTTTATAAACGATCATTGCTGAAAAACAATAAATTTGGTTTTCGTCATCGTTAATAGAAACACCGACTTGGTACTTAATGTCTACAAAGTTACTATCATCAATCTTTTTCAAAAAAACATTTACAGCGTCTTCTAAGTCTTTTTCGTGACTTTCATCAAACACTTTTACACGAATCATGTTAACACCATCCTAGATCGCAGCCCTCCGCCGCTTGATTATTGCCACGGTGCGTATCTATGATGCGATAAAACTTTCCGTCTTCATATATATATCCGTCTTCTAACACATATTGTTTACCTTCAGTATAGACATAAAACTTACCTATCATAAATTTACTCGTATACAATTCCAAATAATCTGGTCTAAATTTAGCTACCACTTTATTTGTAATATCAATTTTTATTGTGCGCCCCACCTTCTCTCCCTCCTTTGCAAAGAACGGATTTAGGTATATTGTATTAGCGATTTTACATTTTATGCTTAAAAATAAGTGGATATGCCTCCTTTCTCCACCTGTACTATTTTTCTAAAAAAATCATCCATAAATAAAAGCAAAAAAAATATATATAAAAAGAGCTTTTACTTATTGACTCAAATATAATTATTATGGTATTATATAAAATTTTACATTTACATTCACTTATGCTATCATTAAAGATGGTTACCACATATGGAGGTGGATGATTTGTTTCAAATTGGTGATAAAATCGTTTATCCAATGAACGGCGCAGGAGTCATCGAAGCCATTGAAGAGAAAGAAATATTAGGAACAATACGTCAATATTGTGTAATACGTATCATTAGTAAGGATATGCAAGTAATGCTTCCGATGGATCAATTACAAAAATCAGGTATTCGTTATATCGTAGATAAAGGTACGTTAGATGATATACTTCTTGAATTTCAAAACGGGGAATCAGATACATCACTTTCCTGGAAACAAAGATATACAATGAATATGGAAAAAATGAAAAACGGCAATCTGCAAGATAGTGCAGAAGTTGTTCGGGATTTACTTCGCCGCAATAAAGAGAGAGCTTTAAATGCGAGCGAAAAACAAATGCTAGATAACGCCCGAAAAATGATGATTAGTGAAGTTGCACTCGTGCAAAATGTTTCTGAACATCAAGCAACAGAATATCTTCAAGATACAATTAATCACTAAATTTAAAATAGCTGGCCGCTATTTTTTTTTGTAAAAAAAGGACGAAGAGTTTTATCTCTTCGTCCTTTTCTATTACCCACGCCCAGCTTGAAACGATGGATATAACGTCATTCCACCATCTGCAAATAGCGTAATGCCCGTTACATAACTCGCCTCTGAAGAAGCGAGCCAAGTTGCTACTGCTGCAATTTCTTCTGGTTTTCCGATGTAGCCCATCGGTATCATACTTTCTACGTCAGCACGTTTTTTAGGATCAGCAAACTTCTCTGCATTGATCGGCGTATTAATTGCACCTGGCCCTATATTATTTACTCGAATACCTTTTGGTGCATATTCTAACGCTAACGTTTCTGTCATCAGTTTAATACCACCCTTACTTGCTGCATAGTGCACAAATAATGGCCACGGAATTTTCTCATGAACACTCGACATATTAATGACAGATCCTTTAATATCATGTTCTACAAAATATTTAATCGCTTCACGGCTTCCTAAAAAAGCACCTGTTAAATTTGTGTTAATTACCCTATTCCAATCTTCAAGCGGCATTTCATGCGATGGTACCGCATTTTCTATCCCTGCATTGTTAATCATAACGTCAAGTGTACCAAACTCTTTCACAGCAGATTGAATGAGATTCGCCACATCTGATTCGACCGTCACATCACCTTTTACAGCAATCGCTTCTCCGCCTACTTGTTTAATTTCTTCTAACACATCATTCGCTTCTGATTCTCGTGAGCGATAGTTAATCACTACTTTTGCTTTCTCCGCAGCAAACCTTACTCCCATCGCCCTTCCAAGACCACTTGCTGATCCTGTAATAACGACAACCTTTCCTTCTAAATCACTATACATTTCCATACCTCCTTTAACTTTTTGCTATACCTAGCATAATTCCGGCTGCGATAATAAAAACGATACCGACAACAATACCCGTTAATTGGCGTTTCGTTTTTCTTTCACCTAATATAAGAATCCCGCCAAGCGTCGAAATAATAATTCCCATTTGCGATAGCGAGAAACTTGTTGCCACTCCAACACGCGGCTGTGAAATGAATAAAAACATATTTCCAGCTGCCCAAATTAATCCTGGAATAATATTTCGTATTGCATATTTATTAAATGGATGATGTTTAAAAGTAAGCAAAATCCCCCCTAACACCATACCAACTGCTTGTGGCAACAAAGCTGACCAACCATCTACTTTAAATAGTCTAATCACTACTACATAAACTAAATAGCCGACTGTTGAAATCAATAAAATGATAATGCCTTTTTTAAAATTCCCCGCTTGCTCTGCACTCTTTTCTTCTTCACTTTGAAGCGATGTTAAAATAACACCGATAATAATACAAACGAGGGCCAAAACACCAAGGACAACTGATATTGTCGTGGACCACTCATGAAATACAATGACTCCAAATAAAGTCGTCGCAACTAATTGAAGTCCTGTTGAAATGGGCATCGTCCTTGAAACGCCCATTAAATCAATACTTTTTAATTGATTCGCCTGACCAAGCGCCCAAAATAAACCTGACACAATACCAACTCCGATAACAGTAGGAGTCAATACTGGTTTCATAAAAATATAAACAACAATCGAGAAAATAAGCGCGCCAAGCGTTGTTCCGAGCGTTTGACTATACGGTCCCCCGCCCAGTTTTACGTTAAATAGCACAATACTTCCCCAAAATATAGCTGGTAAAATCGCTAAAAATATATCCATCGCTCATTACCTTTCTTTACTAAATGTCATAGGTTATCACTCTGAATCAGTAGAGTGAGCTTTTATTTTTTCTTTTTCCCTTTCACAAATCTTTTCTGCAATAGCACCAGAAACATTCTTTTCTCGCTCCACTTTCTTTATCCTTACGTGATCTAAATAATCTTCCAAAGTAAGCGTAACTTTATCATTTGGCGGATTATGTGCTCCTTGAAATGTAAGAAATTGTAGCGTCACTTCATATCTAGGAACGAACTCACCATTCTTGCCGAGACGCTTTATATTGATAACTGAAGCACATTCATATTGGTCTTCTGTCACTTGTCTTATCACAGAATAATATCGATTTAATAATGCACTTTCTAAAAGTTGTTCATTCGATTCTTTTGCCAAAGAATAACTTGGCAAAAAGGAAAAGATAGAACATATCATTGTTAGCATTACACATAATTTTTTCATAACGCCCTCCTTGTTCTATACGTTAGTGTTCTCAAAAACGCCATAAAAAAACGACTTTCCCTATATAGGAAAGTCGTTTTAATGAATCCAATATTAACCACCGCTCACTGGTGGGATTAGTGCAACAACATCACCAGATTGAATTGTATCATCTTCATTTGCATATTCTTCATTAATCGCAACCATAATTGGTTCTGTGACTGGTACATTATATTCTTTTGCAATAACATCTTTTAACTCTGCAACCGTAATACTTTCTTTCTCTATTTGTAATTCACTTCTTCCTGCTTCTTCCTGCAAGTTCGCAAATAACAATACTCGAATCATACTTATAGCTCCTTCCCAGGCTCTCCCGCCGGATATGGCGTTTTTTCTAATTGATCGCCAATCCAAGAGTCTCCATCTTCCCAAAACTCCTTTTTCCAAATTGGAACAATTTGTTTTATGCGTTCCATAATGTATTCATTTGCTTCATAAGCCGCTTTACGATGCGGCGTTGAAACAGCCACAACAACCGCAATATCAGAAATTTGCAGTGTACCGATGCGATGTGTAATCGCAACGTGTGTACCTGGCCACTTCTCTTTCACTTCTGATCCGATTTTCTCTAGCATCTTTTCTGCCATCGTTTTATAAGCGACATATTCTAAGTATAATGTACGACGCCCTTTCGTAAACTCTCTAACCGTTCCAATAAATGTTGTAACAGCACCACATTCGCGGCGAATAACCTTATTCGCTACTTCTTCAATTGAAATTTCTGTATCAATTACTTCATAATACGTATTTTTCATTTCGCACTCCTTACCGTTTGTAAAAACCAGTCTATGTACAATTTTTCTTCTGTTATATGAAATACTTTATATTCTTCTCGTAAGTTTGCAGGAGCATCATACCACGTAATAACTGCTACTATATTTTCTACTTTATGTAAAAGTTCAACGTCTTCCGCAGAACGAAGTAACACCACTTTTGGATAGCTCTCTTTTTTATAGCCCTCAATTAAAATTGTATCCACTTCAAAAAACTCGTATAAACGGATAATTTCTTGCAAGGACCATTCCTCTCTTAATGATGACAATGAAAGTAACCCAGCACCTTCTACACTACTTACGACAGCACCGGCCTTTCTATGCCTTTCACTATCTTTTTGCGCTACTTCTGGAAACCCTCCATGCCCGTGATGTTTAATCGTAGCAACTTTCATTTCGCTTTCAGTTAATACATGTACAATTTTCTCAACAAGTGTTGTTTTCCCGCTATTTTGATACCCTACTATTTGTAAGATTGAAGGGGCTTTGCCCATGGCCAATCACATCCCTCAGCGTGCTCTAACAATAATACAGACACTTTCATCCCTGCCTCAAAGCCTCTCGTTCCTCCAGGCAACACAATAAAAGCATTCGCATCTGCAAGTGAAGATACCGCACTCGATTTATCTAAACCGACCGGCATCGCTTGTAATGCCCCGTCCACAATTGTCACCTTTGCTCTTACAAAACGAGTAAACGGATTCGGCTTTGGAAAATCTTTTTGTAAAATAGCATCTGCTCTATATACGTGAGGTTCTTTCGCATTCAAATATGTTTTTATAACTGGATGCACAAATAGCTCAAATCCTACGTAACAAGCTGACGGATTCCCTGATAAACCGAAAAGTAACTTTCCATCAACTTCAGCTACGGTCGTTACACTTCCTGGTCTCATCGCTATTTTATTGAAGAGTACATTCGCTTGTAATCTTTCATAAATAGCTGGCAAGTAGTCATAATCTCCTACCGACACACCGCCTGTCGTAATTAAAATATCAACTTCATCCATCGCTGATTGAACAGCTGTAAAACATGCACCTAACTCGTCGGCAAGTTGGCCATAATATCGGACTTTACCTCCAGCTTTCATAATTTGAGCAGCAATCATATAAGAGTTACTATTTCTAATTTTCCCCGGTTGTAACGACTCATGTACTTCTAACAATTCACTTCCTGTCGTCACAATACCAACAACAGGCTGTTTTACAACTTTCACAGTACTATATCCAAACGTCGCTAATAAGGCCGCAACACCTGGATTAATTGCAACACCTTTCTGAACGAGAACTTGATTTTGTTTTATATCTTCCCCTTTAAATGACACATTGTCGCCACTATGAAAAGGACGCTTTAACTTCATATATGTTTTTCCGTCCTTCTCAAAACCTTCCGTCAGTTCTAGCATTACGACTGCATTACAATCTGCTGGAATAGCTGCTCCTGTCATAATACGAACCGCCTGAAAAGATCCTACTGTATCTAGAAAAACAGACCCCGCTCCGATTTCTCCTATTACTTCAAACTCAATTGCATTCTCTTGATTTGCTTCTTTCGTATCTTCCGCTCGAATTGCGAAACCATCATAAGGAGAACGATCAAAATGAGGAACGTCATGATCAGAGACAACATCCTCCCCAAGAATTCTCCCGTAACTTTCCGTAATAGAAACTTCTTCTACTTCACCAATTTTCGCATATTCCATTACTCTCTCTACTGCCTCAGCAACTTGAATCGGAATTCGTTTTTCTACCATCGTTTCTCACCCCATATTTGCAATTTTTTTTATCTCGATTAAACTTTATATATTAAATAGAAATTACTTCAAGGAGGAATTCCATGTCTTCATTCACACACTTTAATGACCAAGGACGCGCGAAAATGGTTGATATAAGCGATAAAAAAGCAACCGTTCGAACAGCAATTGCGTGCTCTAGCATTGTCGTTACAAAAGAAATTTACGATAAAATCTCTCATAATGAAATCGGGAAAGGTGACGTATTAGCAGTTGCACAAATCGCTGGTATTATGGCTGCGAAACGCACTTCTGATATTATCCCAATGTGTCATCCTTTATTATTAAAAGGTGTTGACGTTTCTTTCGATTGGAAACAATCTGATGAACAATATCGATTACTGATTGAAGTAAAAGTTAAAACAGAAGGTAGCACCGGTGTTGAAATGGAAGCTTTAACAGCTGCTTCCGCTACTGCCCTTACTGTGTATGATATGTGTAAAGCTGTTGATAAAGGTATGATTATTGGCGAAACGTACTTACTTGAAAAAACAGGTGGAAAAAGTGGAGATTATACGAGAAAGTCTTGATTTTCTCTCTGTTGAACCTAAAGGGTTTCTCTTTAGGTTCAACCTATGTATCTTGTATATAAACGTTTTGCTACATTTATATCATTCGTCCCATGAATAAAAGCTCTGCCATCTGTAAATAAAACAAAACGAAATTCCTCTACCAGAAACGATACTAAATACGGAGTAGCCTTTACATCCACACTTCTTTGTAAGCGCTTTTTAATTTCTTCTAAATTAAATTCATTCCGCACACCTGGACGGATTTGTACTGTATTTCGTCCACATAACACTTCTGTTTTCGTTTGTGCTTCAAATGTTAAACTCGGATATGTACGTAATCTTCCGCAAGATAAACACGTTTCTTTTTTCTGTCTATTCACTTTAAATGCCATCTGTTGATTATTCCAAAGATCAAACGATAACATCGTTTCGCGAAGCGCCCCATAGTCTTCTACTAATATTTTCAACGCTTCTGTTATTTGATGCGCAACTACTAATTGCACCGCCGGCTGTATAATACCAGCCGTATCACATGTTGCTCCGCTTGCTGGATGCTCCATTAAACAGCGGAAACACGGTGTTTTTCCTGGTACAATTGTATACGTTACTCCGTAGCTTCCGACACAACCACCATATATCCATGGAATATTATACTTTTGTGAAATATCATTAATAAGAAGACGCGTTTCAAAATTATCTGTCGCATCTAATATTAAATCTACACCCTTCACTAACTCTTCCATTTCCTGCACTGTTACATCAGTCACAACCGGATTTATTTCCACCTCAGAATTAATCGCTTTTAAATGCTCTGCCGCTGCTACCGCCTTCGGTTTATACTGCTTTGCATCTTCTTCTGTATATAATTGTTGCCTTTGTAAATTACTCCACTCTACATAATCACGATCCGCAATTGTTACTTTTCCAACACCTGCTCTAACAATCGCTTCTGCATTTGCTGCACCAAGAGCTCCCGCACCAATAATAAGCACATGCTTCTCTCTAATTTTTCTCTGTCCTTCTTCTCCAACACCAGAAAATAATATTTGCCTTGAATATCGCTCCTGCATACGATAGCCCCCTTTCTTATCCTCCTATATAAGACATTTCAATTTTCGGACGATTTTTTGCACTTTCTTCTGTCCGTTCATCCGAATACCTATCTTTTCTATTCATCCATACATCTTGTATAACACGTAATAACTCCTCATCTGAAAGATTCCCTCTAAGAAGCTCCCTTAGATCGAGTCCTTCTGTCGCAAATAAGCAAGTATAAAACTTTCCATCTGCTGAAATTCTCGCTCTCGTACAAGAGGAACAAAAGGACTCAGAAACAGAAGTAATAAAACCGACTTCAATATTTGTTCCGACGTAACGATATCTCTTCGCAACTTCACCAAAATAATGCGCTTCAGCTTGCTCAAGCGGATACACGCGATGAATCATCTCAATTAACTCTCGCTTCGTAACGACTTGATCAAAGTTCCATCCATTTGTACTACCAACATCCATAAACTCAATAAACCTAAGCGAGATTCCTTGCTCTTTAAAATACGCAGCCATCGGAAGTACTTGATGATCATTCATCCCTTTTTTCACAACCATATTTACCTTTACATCAAGCCCGGCCTCTTTTGCAGCTATAATTCCCTTTATAACAGGTTTCGTATTAATATTCCGGCCATTAATAGCCTTAAATATATCATCATCTATTGCATCCAAACTAACATTTACTCTATGTAATCCAGCTTCTTTTAATACTTTTGCTTGCTTTGTTAAATGAATTGCATTGGTCGTTAACCCTATATCTAACAGCCCGTCAATTTTCACGAGACGTGCAATAAGTTTTGTTAAATCTTTACGAAGTAGTGGCTCGCCACCAGTAAGTCTAATTTTTCGTACACCAATGCTAACAAATAGTTTTGCCAAACGCTCAATTTCATCAAACGTCAGTAAAAACTCATCTTTCAAAAAAGCATAATCTGGCCCAAACACTTCCGCTGGCATACAATATGTACATCTAAAATTGCAACGATCAATGACAGATATACGCAAATCTTGAAGTGGGCGTCCAAAAAAATCTGTAACCATCTCCTGCATCGCCACCCTCCCTTTCTGCCAAATTTCTTTCTTTTCATTCTATTATAATATATTTTCGAACTGCGATGTTTTTGCTCATGTGAATAAAGTAAAACTTTCCTAATCAATGAGACTACATACAAATAAGGAGATAAAAAACCTTGAAGCATAGAAGCCTCAAGGTTTTCTTCTTATTAACTCAATCTAATAATCGTTAGAGTAGCTCCTGGCGTTGCCGTAGATAATGTAGCCAACGCAACTACTCCAAATAATTGTAAGCTAACGGCAGCTCCAGCAGGCAAGTTAGCAATGATTGTTGCACTAAATGAACCAGTAGCCACTGTCGGAGCATTTATCGTTCCCGCAAGTGGGCTACTATTTACAGTTATACGGGAACTCACAAGTAAACCTGCTGTTAAATTAATTGTATAGGCTATATAATAATTCCCTGCATTCGCAACTGTAAATACAGTATTCCCACCACTAACAGTTATTCCCGGTCCAATATTTTGATTGTTTGGTAACGGAATATTCGTGCCACCTAACAAAACAGAAATAACACTTCCTGATGTATTATTTGCAAATGCGTACGTTGCAGTTGTACTAACTCCAGTCGCCCCGGTCGCTCCCGTTTCTCCTGTTGGACCGGTACTTCCCGTTAGACCGGTGTTTCCTGTCGCTCCCGTACTTCCGGTTGGACCCGTTTCTCCTGTTGCTCCGGTGCTTCCGGTTGGACCTATGTTTCCTGTTACTCCGGTACTTCCGGTTGGGCCCGTTTCTCCTGTTGGGCCGGTACTCCCCGTTGGACCGGTGTTTCCTGTTACTCCGGTATTTCCGGTCGGGCCAGTACTTCCCGTTGCTCCGGTGCTTCCTGTTGGACCCGTGTTTCCTGTCGCTCCGGTGCTTCCTGTTGGACCCGTTTCTCCTGTTGGGCCGGTACTCCCCGTTGGACCGGTGTTTCCTGTTACTCCGGTGCTTCCGGTTGGACCTATGTTTCCTGTTACTCCGGTACTTCCGGTTGGGCCCGTTTCTCCTGTTGGGCCGGTACTCCCCGTTGGACCGATGTTTCCTGTTACTCCGGTATTTCCGGTCGGGCCAGTACTTCCCGTTGATCCGGTGTTTCCTGTTACTCCGGTATTTCCGGTCGGGCCAGTACTTCCCGTTGATCCCGTGCTTCCGGTTGGACCCGTGTTTCCTGTCGCTCCGGTGCTTCCTGTTGGACCCGTTTCTCCTGTTGGGCCGGTACTCCCCGTTGGACCGGTGTTTCCTGTTACTCCGGTACTTCCGGTTGGACCCGTTTCTCCTGTTGGGCCGGTACTCCCCGTTGGACCTATGTTTCCTGTTACTCCGGTACTTCCGGTTGGGCCCGTTTCTCCTGTTGCTCCGGTGCTTCCTGTTGCTCCGGTGCTTCCGGTTGGACCCGTTTCTCCCGTTGCTCCGGTTACTCCCGTATTTCCGGTTGGGCCGGTTACTCCCGTTACTCCCGTGCTTCCTGTTGGACCTGTGCTTCCTGTTGGACCTGTGCTTCCCGTTGCTCCTGTATCTCCTGTTGCTCCTGTACTTCCCGTTGCTCCAGTTACTCCCGTATTTCCGGTTGGGCCCGTACTTCCCGTTACTCCTGTATTTCCGGTTGGGCCTGTTACTCCCGTTGATCCCGTACTTCCGGTTGGGCCGGTGCTTCCTGTTGATCCCGTTGCTCCCGTATTTCCGGTTGGGCCTGTTACTCCCGTTGCTCCCGTACTTCCGGTCGGGCCGGTGCTTCCTGTTGATCCCGTGCTTCCTGTTGATCCCGTACTTCCCGTTGATCCCGTATTTCCGGTTGATCCGGTACTTCCCGTTGGACCCGTATCTCCCGTGGCTCCCGTACTTCCGGTCGGGCCTGTTACTCCCGTTACTCCCGTATTTCCGGTTGGGCCGGTTACTCCCGTTACTCCCGTATTTCCGGTTGGGCCGGTTACTCCCGTTGAACCCGTGCTTCCTGTTGGGCCGGTGCTTCCTGTTGATCCCGTACTTCCCGTTGCCCCTGTATTTCCCGTCGCTCCCGTACTTCCCGTTGCTCCCGTATTTCCGGTTGGGCCTGTTACTCCCGTTGAACCCATGCTTCCTGTTGGGCCGGTGCTTCCCGTTGGACCAGTGTTCCCCGTCGCTCCGGTATTTCCAGTTGATCCGGTACTTCCCGTTGGACCCGTATCTCCCGTTGAACCCGTGCTTCCTGTTGGGCCGGTGCTTCCTGTTGATCCCGTACTTCCCGTTGATCCCGTACTTCCCGTGGCTCCCGTACTTCCCGTCGCTCCCGTACTTCCCGTTGCTCCTGTACTTCCTGTTGCTCCTGTACTTCCCGTTGCTCCTGTACTTCCCGTTGCTCCTGTACTTCCTGTTGCTCCTGTACTTCCCGTTGCTCCCGTATTTCCGGTTGGGCCTGTTACTCCCGTTGATCCCGTGCTTCCCGTCGCTCCCGTACTTCCGGTTGGACCTGTTACTCCCGTTGATCCCGTGCTTCCGGCTGATCCCGTACTTCCGGTCGGACCCGTATCTCCCGTTGCCCCGGTATTTCCTGTCGCTCCCGTACTTCCCGTCGCTCCCGTACTTCCCGTCGCTCCCGTACTTCCCGTTACTCCTGTACTTCCGGTTGGGCCTGTTACTCCCGTTGAACCTGTGCTTCCCGTTGCTCCCGTACTTCCGGTTGGGCCTGTTACTCCCGTTGATCCCGTGCTTCCCGTCGCTCCCGTACTTCCGGTTGGACCTGTTACTCCCGTTGATCCCGTGCTTCCCGTTGCTCCCGTACTTCCGGTTGGGCCTGTTACTCCCGTTGATCCCGTGCTTCCCGTCGCTCCCGTACTTCCGGTTGGACCTGTTACTCCTGTTGATCCCGTGCTTCCGGTTGCTCCGGTACTCCCCGTCGGCCCTGTCGTCCCTGTCATTCCAGTTGGCACTGGAGGAAAAGTAGGACCAACAAGATCTGGTGATAACTTAAAATTAGAATGTATCGACCTTTTTATTTTTAAATTTTCATCATTTCCTTCCACTACTCCCACCACCTTCAACAGCAAAATACAATTACAAAATATGCTTCACATAAAGTGAAACTTTAATCAGCCCTCGCCAATCGGACTTTTATAGGCAGGCCGCCCCCCACCTACCTTCTTTGCTTTCGCTAAATTTTGAGGGGGAATCTTACTGCCCATTAAAGTGGGATAAAAAATCACCTTCTATTTGAATTGTATTTTCCAAAGAGGTTTCCAATACTATTTTTCAAACAATTACTCCGCTTTTCACGCTACATAAGCTCTTCTTACAAATAATAAACTCCCCTATGATTTTAGGGGAGTCCAGCAACTGAATCCATATTATCTGTATTAGGGACAGCTTGTGCTATACCCGATGCATTTACACTTTGCCCCATATTTGTTCCTGTTACAGTACCAGCAGGAGTACCTCTCGTATACGTTGTTGTGACAGAATCTCCTGGCTGTAAACAAAGCTTCGTCTCCGTCCCTATTACTGTAACAACATCAATCCAAGTACACCCCATCGAACCACTATACGATTTCGAAGCAGTAAATGACGTATCACTCAGATTATCACCAGTAAATATATTCCCAGTGTTATTCACAATAACGAACTCTTTTATATGAGCAGGCATAATTACACTCTACCTTTCTTCTATGAGCCTAATGTACGTGTACTCGTTGCTAATGGCGGAAGAAACACCGATGTTCGAATTACCGCTTCTGGCTGTCTTTTCCCATTTAAAAAAATAGCCGCACTCGATCCTCCAGCACCTGCATACACTTTCGCTACAGCTAAAGGTGAGATATCATAACAATCGCCGACATTAACAGCCCCTGTATTATTTATAATTTTTACTTTCCGTAAGTTAATCCCCATTTACCTATCCCCCTTTTGTACACTGTATGCAAAAGAAAAAAACTTGAAACAGACTCGTTTCAAGTTTTTTAAACTACTTATTTGATTTCGCCTTCATATTGAAGCATACCGCCAACCATGTTCACTGTTTTAAAGCCTTGCTCATTTAAATAATGGCATACATTTTCACTGCGCATTCCCGAGCGACAAATAAAGATATATTCATTCTCTTTATCAAAGAAATCTACTTTATTTGGGATATCCCCCATTTTAATATGTACAGCTTCTGGAATTTTCCCTGTTGCTACTTCTTCATCTTCTCTTACGTCTACTAAAAATAACGTTTCTCCGTTTTCTAAACGCTCTTGTACTTCTTCTGTAGTAATTGTTTTCACTTCTGTCATATTTCGTTCCTCCTTATATACAATAAAACCTTTAATCTCTTCTTTAAACAATCATTTCTCATCAATTTTAGCACGCGAAAGAAAGAACGCAAAGAACGGAGAATTTATTTCTCAATTTTCTCGTAAAACTTATCCTTTACAAACATAACTCGTGCATTGTATCCTCAATATACTTGTTTTATGAAGGGAGTCGATTAAAATAACACTTTTTCTTTTCATTATGAGCATTGTGTTCTTACTCGCTGCAATTATTGCACTTAGTATGAAAAATAATAAAAAGATAAAATCACCACAAGAAATGTCATTCTTATTTCTATTACTTAGTATTGCATTCTTCGGTATAGCAATTGCCACATATATTTTCCGCCTACAAATCATGTAAAAAAAGGTGCCTACTACATACATTGCACCTTTTTCACATCATTTATTTTCTACACAAAACTAGATACTTTCCGATTTAAAAACTCATACACTTTCTTTTCAAATAAATGAATATCAAATACTCCCGCCATATGCCCATTTATACTTTCTATCTCATATACTTCTGCATACTTCCCTTGTTTTTGCAATAGGTCTACCATTTTATAATTATAACGTGACGGCTGAAGCAAATCTTGTTTACACGGAATCATAAGTACATTTGCTTCTACATTAGACAGCGCCTCTTCTAAAGACGAAAATCCATGCGCAATGTCATGTAATAAAACTGCTTTCGCAGTGTACATCCACGAATTTGCATCTACTAACTCTATACTTCTATATGTCAATTTATTTATCTCTTTCTCAAATGATGTTAATGAAGAAACCTTTTCATACGGTTCTACTTCTATACTATTACGAGGGAAGGTTGTTTCATAAAAATGCTCATCAAACGCGTTCATAAACATCATTCTATTTGCTAACTGAAGCCCCTTCATTGGCTGCTCTTCTCCATATTTCCCGCCCTTCCAACTTGGATCCAGCTTGATAGCCTCAATTGCATTTTGCGCTACATTTACCGACGTAATAATTGGATTTTGCGGGTTCGTAATAACACCAATCATCCGCTCTACCATATGAGGATAATGAACAGCCCATTGCTGCGCAATCATCCCGCCAGCTGACGGTCCCATTACAGCATGTAGCCTTGCGATTCCCATATCTTTTATTAACTCATATTGCATACGAGCTACATCAAGAAATGTAAAAACCGGAAAGTCCATCGCATATTCATCTCCAGTTTTCGGATTAATCGATTTCGGTCCCGTTGTAATTACATAAGGGTTCTTCACCTGCACATTACAAAGATTATCAGTGCATATAACAAAGTATTTATTTGTATCAATTGCTTTTCCCGGTCCAATTAAACCATCCCACCAACCAGACTCCTCATCATGCGCTGTATATTTTCCTGCCGCGTGACTAGTTGCACTAAAATAATGACAAATCAAAATCACATTGGATCTCTCTCTATTTAAAGTACCATACGTCTCATACCCCATTTGAACAGGAATTGTCCTACCATTTTCAAATGTAAACTCCTTTAAAATAAACTTCTCCTTTTTTACAATTTTCACAGACTCGCCCTCTTCTCGTCATAGTATGAACTGCTTACTAAAAGATTTTTTCTATGCAAACCCATCTCCTCCTTCTTTTCATAAATAAATGAATAATATACAAAATTAGCCACAAAATAGCACTATATTACACAATTAAAGAGGGCATACATATGATTTGGAATTGGCTACGTAAGAAAAAAAAATCAAATACAACAGAGAAAAACGAAACAGATAATTCGGAGCAAAAACCTAACAATCAAGAGGACGACAACAAAGAACAGACTAGAAGTACGAAACATAATAAAGGTAACAATAGCGAGCAAAAAAAGAGGAACACAAGGAATCTTCTCAAGATAAGCAGCAAAATCAATCGAATCAAAATCAGCAACAAAGTGCTAAACAAGATGAATCTTCTCAAGAGCAACAGAAGCATTCTAAGCAGAACAACTCCGATCAGGATCAACAGCAACACTCTAAGCAAAACGACTCCAATCAAGGGCAACAGAAGCATTCTAAGCAGAACGACTCCGATCAGGGTCAACAGCAACACTCTAAGCAAGACGACTCCAATCAAGAGCAACAGAAGCATTCTAAGCAGAACGACTCCGATCAGGGTCAACAGCAACACTCTAAGCAAGACGACTCGAATCAAGAGCAACAGAAGCATTCTAAGCAGAACAACTCCGATCAGGATCAACAGCAACACTCTAAGCAAGACGGCTCGAATCAAGGGCAACAGAAGCATTCTAAGCAGAACGACTCCGATCAGGGTCAACAGCAACACTCTAAACAAGACAACTCAAATCAGGATAAGCAACAAAATTCTAAAGGGAATAGTATTTATGATTTTTCGAAACCAGAAAAAGATCGTATTCATTCTTTACAAGATTTAATAGAGAAGCTGAAAAAGTCTAGTGATTTTGTGAATTATCATACATCCGACGACGAAACGATGCCTTATTGGATTTCTTACTATCGTCCTTCGCTTGATGGAGAGAAATTACAAAAATATTTAATGCCCACTCTTTTAGAACGACCTAACGCATCACTAGAAGAGCTGAAGGAACATATTCCGATGAGCGGCATTACAATTACGAACGATTTACAAAAAATTGAGGACATGGTTTTAAAGGGGCATGCGATTGTTCAAGTAAATCAACAAGATCAAAAATGTATGCTCGCAAATATTGCAATTGATAATTATCGTGCACCAACTCCTCCTTTAAATGAATCGACTGTTATTGGTCCGCAAGAAGGTTTTGTAGAAGATATTGATACAAACATAAATTTAGTACGAAAACGTCTTCCTGTTTTAGATTTACAAACAAAAGAGATGATTATCGGTGAGTTTTCCAAAACAAAAGTTGTCATGATGTATTTAGACAACCTTGCTGAAAAAGATAATGTTGATTTTCTAGAGGAGTCTTTACGTGCTCTTGAATATGATCAAATTAATGATAGTGCTTATTTACAAGAATTGATGGGAGAAAAGTCGATTTTCCCTCTCTATATCAATACAGAACGCACTGATAGAGTTACAAAAGCACTAATCGATGGGAAAATCGCTATTTTTGTGGACGGTTCTCCAAGTGTTTTACTAACACCTGTATCCTATTTCGATTTTTTCATTTCACCAGAAGACTACAACGTCTCTTGGCTATACGCTACATTCTCAAGGGTTTTACGTCTTATTTCCGTTTTATTCTCTATATGTGCTACACCGTTATACGTTGCAGTTTTAAATTATCATTATGAACTCATTCCGAGTGATTTACTTGAAACTTTAATTTTATCAAGGGCGCAAGTACCATTCCCGCCTTTAATCGAAGCACTCTTTTTAGAACTCGCAATCGATTTACTGAGAGAAGCTGGGGCAAGGTTACCGATGAAAGTTGGTCAAACGCTCGGTATTGTAGGCGGTATCGTAATCGGACAAGCATCTGTACAAGCTGGTTTAACGAGTAATATTTTATTAATTATCGTTGCCTTATCAGCACTCGCTTCCTTTATTACACCTATTTATAAAATGGGTAATGCGGTTCGATTACTACGTTTCCCGTTTCTCATATTTGCAGAAATAGGAGGACTTTTCGGGATTTCACTTGGATTTATCTTCTTATTTACGCACCTATTTAGACTTACTTCTTTACGCAAGCCGTACGCTTTGTTCTACCCAACAAGACAACAATCTGTTAAAGATTCTTGGATCCGTTTCCCTTTAACAATGATTGATACACGGGATGTACAAGCAAGGCCACAACATGTAAAAAAAGCAGCGAAAGGAATTTCAACAAAACATAGATCAGACTTTGATGATTAAGAAATGAGGTGCATTCGATGAGTAAAGTTCAAGAAAAATATCAAATATCTCCTATCTTCGTTTTCTTCTTAATTCACGGTGCACAGTTCGGTGCTGGCGTTCTCGGCTTCGCTCGAATCATCGCAAAGGCCGCTGGATATGACGGATGGATGGGCGTTGTAATCACAGGACTCTGTATCCATCTCCTTATATGGATGATGTATTTTTTATTAAAAGAAACAAATGGAAATTTAATTGATTTACAAAGGCAAACGTTTGGAAAGTGGATAGGAAATGTCTTTAATATCATCTTTGCAGCTTATTTTTTAATCGTCAGTATTTCGGTTATTCGAACGTATGTTGAAATTATTCAAGTATGGATGTTTCCTACCGCTTCCACCTTTATGTTAACACTCTTTTTGTGCTTAGTTAGCTATTACATTATCTCTTCTGGATTTCGTGTAATTACCGGTATTTGCGTCATCTCTATTGGTGGTACATTAGGATATTTATTTCTAAGTTTATTCGTTTTGAAATACTCACATTGGGATAATTTACTACCTATATTTACACATTCTTTTTCAGACATTTTAAAATCCGCTCAACTGTCAATCTACAGTATGACCGGTTTTGAGATTTACCTCATGGTGTATCCATTTGTGAAAAAGCCTATGCAATCTCATAAATACGCTCAGCTCGGAGCACTATTTTCAAATCTTCTATATCTATTTAGCACCCTTTTAGCCTTTTCTTTTTTTAGTGAAAAACAATTGTTAAAAACGATATGGGCCCAACTTTCTATGACCCAAGTCATTCAATTACCATTTATAGAAAGACTCGAATATATTGCAATTTCAGGCTATGCACTTGTTATTATTTCAAGTTTTATCCTCCCTTTATGGGCGTCAATGAGAGCAACTCACGAAATATTTCGTGTAAAACAACGAGGTATTTTAATTGCTTTTTTCTTTATCACGCTTATTGTTTCACAACTTTTAACAAACAGGCACGATATTAACAATTTTATTAGTAATGCAGCAAAAGTTAGTTTTTGGCTCATTTATGTATACATCCCAATCCTATTTATCATTGTGTGGGTGAAAAGAAAATGGAAAAAATCAAAAGCACAAGCAAATTAATACTTATTTCTTGTATAACATTCTTCAGTCTAACGGGATGTTTACAAAAAAACATTATCGATGATGTACAACTTATTCAAGGAACCGTATTTGACGTTGCAAAAGATAATAAAGTAAAAGTGACATTCGTTTGCCCCATTCAGAAAAAGGGAAATAAAGTTCAAGTTTTTGAAGGAACTGCAAATGCGGTAAAACAAGTAAAAGCAGATACATCGTTAGAATCTTCTCAACCTTTTGCTAGCGGACAAATGCGTGTCGCTCTATATACGATAAGACTTGCTAAAACAGGAATGGCTACTTCATTCGATACATTACTTCGAGATGTGAATATAGGGAACGCTTTATATGCTGCTTTATTAGAGGGGAATGGTACTGAACTTTTAAAAGGCAAATATTCGACTTCATACAACGTTGCAATTTATATAAAAAAATTGCTAGAACATAATATGGAGACCGGTCCTTTACCAACGGATAACCTACATGTAGGAGCATTCCGTTATTATCAAGAAGGACAAGACTACTATATTCCCATTTTAAAGAAGCATGGTGATAAAATAAAAATTACCGGAATTGGTCTTTTTAAAAAGGATAAATATATCGGTAAAATTGCGGAAAAAGATATGTTCATCTTTAAAGAACTATTAGAGAAACATAAATTAGATTCACATGAATTTAAAACGGATTCTGCATACGTAGTGGTTAACAACATTCGTTCCATTCCATATTACGATATAAAGATTAAAAACGGGAAGCCTTCTTTTTTCATTCACGTTCATCTTGATGCACGTATTCAAGAACTATCAAAACAAATTAACTTAGAAAATAATAAAAACACAAAAAACATTGAAAAAGATGTTCAAAAGCAATTAGATAAACAAGCTGCTAAGTTAATTAAGCAGTTTAAATCTTTAAATGTCGATCCCCTCGGGCTAGGAGCAAAATATAAACACCATTACCGTCCCTTCAAATTAGAAGAGTGGAGAAAAATGTACAAAGATGTTCCAATTCATATAAAATACACTGTAAATATTACAAATTCTGGTGTAATTGAATGAGAAATGATTGAACTCCTCTTCCCGGCATGATACAACGGAAAGAGGAGTTTTTATTTTAGATAGAGAGAGAAGATATTTATGGGGGAGCTTATGTCTAAAAAATTAGTAAAGCCTATTTTAAATGGTATTTTATTTCTCGGCGTCTTTTTATTTGCTCATACATACTTAAAAAATGTTTCCTTCACACGTTATTTACTTGTCGTTATACCAATGTTGCTCGTTGGTATGTTTGGCATCGATCTTATTTTATCCATTTTAATTAAGAAAGAAGAATAACAGGCGAGCATCTTATTTTCTATAAGATGTTCTTTTCATTTCATAATCACCTTATGTTACAATGAGATTCGGCACTAAGCGAGAAAGGATGAAACAACATGACAAACGAAAAAGGTTTAGATAAAGGGTACGAACTTGTTGCAAAAATGCATGAAGTATTCGGACATCCCGTAACAAATACTCCAACAAAATTAACAGAAGAACGTGCAAAAATCCGTGCGAGTTTTATGCAAGAAGAGCTAGAAGAATTTCTAGAGGCAACGACTGTTGAAGATCAATACGATGCACTAATTGACCTTATTTACTTTGCATTCGGCACGTTTGCCGAAATGGGCGTACGTCCTGATAAAGGATTCGAAATTGTAAATAACGCAAACATGGCAAAACTATTCCCTGACGGGAAACCTCGATTCCGCGAAGGTGACGGCAAAATTCTAAAACCAGAGGGCTGGCAAGCACCAGAACCACAACTTCGTGCTGAAATCGAACGTCAACGCCAAGAAGCTGAAAAAAACTGCTAGGATTTCCTAGCAGTTTTTTATTATGTCTTTTTTTCTGGCAATCATTAATGTCCCACGTGTCCAGCGTGCCCTGCTGCTCCACTAATACTAGCCGCTCCTGCCGCTGCCCCCGCTCCTCCTGCTCCAATTCCACCTGTCCAAGGAGAAGATTGTTGTTGATACTGTTGGTATTGTTGATGTTGTTGATGTTGTTGGCCTTGGTAACCTTGATGACCATGTTGACCTTGGTGGCCGTGATGGCCTTGATGGCCATGTTGACCTTGGTGGCCGTGGTGACCTTGATGGCTATGTTGACCTTGGTGGCCGTGGTGACCTTGATGGCCATGTTGACCTTGGTGGCCGTGGTGGCCATGGTGACCATGGTGGCCATGGTGATCTTGATGAATTTGATAAAGAACAGCCTGCGGATGTATATGATGGTGTCCGTGGTGATGTACTTGTTGTTGATGATGTCCATGATGACCGTGGTGACCTTGGTGGTGATGGTGTCCATGATGGCCATGGTGACCTTGGTGGTGGTGATGTCCATGATGGCCATGGTGACCTTGATGATGGTGTCCATGATGACCGTCGTGGTGGCCATGGTGACCGTAAAAACCTTGTGGATAACCACCTACTCCGCCTGCCACAACACCTACTCCCGGTACCGGAAATCCTGTTTGTACTCCTCCAACGAAAGATGGGAATGTAGTTGGTACGCCTACTGGTACTCCTCCCGCTGCTCCGCCTACAAATGTTGGGATTCCTGTTTGCACTCCGGCTACTGATGATGGAAAGCCTCCTGTTACTGTAGGCATTCCAGTTTGTGCTCCAGCTACTGATGTGGAAAATCCTCCAGGTGTTCCACCCATCCAGCTCGGAATTCCGCCATACCCTTGTTGTCCGCCTCCCATTAACATCATTTGTTCATAACTATCCGATCCACCTCCGAAAAAGCCATGTGGTGCATTATTGTCCATCCCTTTCATTCCTTTCACCTCTTCTACTCAATTTAGCCTACCTTTTTTATCATATTTCCTATAGAAAAATAGGTGTTTGTCTGTATTGGAATTCCGCTCTTTTATTTGTACGTAGTGGAATAATTGAAAGCTTAGACTAAGGTGATCCAGAAATTATTTTCTACACAAAAAAGCTCAGAGCATAAATACTCTGAGCTTTTATTTAGAATACATTAGTTTGCAACAACGTTAACAAGTTTTCCAGGAACTACAATTACTTTACGAACTGTTTTCCCTTCAATTTGGTCCTTAATTGCTTCAAGTGCAAGTTGTTCCATTTCTTCTTTTGATGCGTCTTTACTCATTGTTAGTTTTGCGCGAACTTTACCCATAACTTGAACAACGATTTCAACTTCATCTTCTACAAGTTTAGACTCATCAAATGTTGGCCAGCTTGCATATGTGATTGTTTCATTGTATCCAAGTTTGCTCCATAGCTCTTCCCCGATGTGAGGTGCAACTGGTGCAATCATTTTTACGAAACCTTCTACATATTCTTTCGGAAGCGTTTCAGCTTTGTATGCATCGTTGATGAATACCATCATTTGAGAAATCGCTGTGTTGAAGCGAAGCTCTGCATAGTCTTCTGTTACTTTCTTCACTGTTTGGTGGTAAGCTTTTTCAAGCTCTTTATTTGGTGCATCAGTAATTTTCTCACTTAATTCACCGTTATCTTGAACGAATAGGCGCCATACGCGGTCTAGGAAACGACGAGCTCCGTCAAGACCATTTTCAGACCAAGCGATTGAAGCATCTAATGGTCCCATGAACATTTCGTATAGACGAAGTGTATCTGCACCGTGGCTTGCTACGATATCATCAGGGTTTACAACGTTACCTTTTGATTTACTCATTTTCTCGTTGTTTTCACCTAGAATCATACCTTGGTTGAATAATTGTTGGAACGGCTCTTTCGTTGGAACTACACCGATATCGTATAATACTTTATGCCAGAAACGAGCATATAGTAAGTGAAGTACAGCGTGCTCTGCTCCGCCGATATAAATATCAACTGGAAGCCATTGTTTTACTTTTTCAGGATCTACAAGTGCTTCGCTATTGTTTGGATCGATGTAACGTAAGTAATACCAGCAGCTACCAGCCCATTGTGGCATTGTGTTCGTTTCACGACGACCTTTTTTACCAGTCTCAGGATCAACAACATTTACCCACTCGTCAATGTTAGCAAGTGGTGATTCACCTGTACCTGAAGGACGGATGTTGTCTGTTTTCGGAAGAACTAATGGTAATTCTTCTTCTTTTACAGCTGTCATTGTGCCATCTTCCCAGTGAATAACTGGAATTGGCTCACCCCAGTAACGTTGACGGCTGAATAACCAGTCACGTAGACGGTATGTTACTTTTTGATTTCCTGCGCTCGTTACTTCAAGCCATTCAATCATTTTTGCGATTGCTTCTTCTTTATTTAAACCATCAAGGAATGCTGAGTTTACGTGTTCACCATCACCTGTGTATGCTTCTTTCGTAATGTCTCCGCCTTTTACAACTTCCTTCATTGGAAGATTGAACGTTGATGCAAATTCATAGTCACGCTCATCATGAGCTGGAACTGCCATTACAGCACCTGTTCCGTAAGTTGCAAGAACGTAATCAGCGATCCAGATTGGTAATTTCTCACCATTTACTGGGTTAACTGCGTAAGCACCAGTGAATACACCAGTTTTCTCTTTCGCAAGTTCTGTACGCTCTAAATCACTCTTCATTTTTACAGAATTAATGTAAGCTTCTACAGCTTCTTTTTGTTCAGCAGTTGTAATGTCAGCAACAAGTGCATGTTCTGGAGCAAGTACACAGTAGCTTGCACCAAATAATGTATCAGGACGCGTTGTGAAAACTGTGAACTTCTCGTCTGTACCATCGATGTTGAAATGTACTTCGGCACCTTCAGAACGACCGATCCAGTTACGTTGCATATCTTTTAAGCTTTCTGGCCAATCAAGCTCATCTAGATCTTCTAATAGACGATCTCCGTAAGCTGTAATTTTTAACATCCACTGTCTCATCGGACGACGCTCAACTGGATGTCCACCGCGCTCACTCTTACCGTCAATGATTTCTTCGTTTGCAAGTACTGTACCAAGTGCTGGGCACCAGTTTACAGGTACTTCATCAACGTAAGCTAAGCCTTTTTCAAATAGTTTTAGGAAGATCCATTGTGTCCACTTGTAGTAGTTTGGATCTGTTGTATTTACTTCACGGTCCCAATCGTAAGAGAAACCTAATGATTTAATTTGGTTACGGAATGTATTAATATTATGCTCTGTAAATTCAGCTGGGCTGTTTCCAGTATCAAGTGCATATTGCTCTGCTGGAAGACCGAATGCATCCCATCCCATTGGATGAAGAACGTTATATCCTTGCATACGCTTCATACGAGATAAAATATCTGTTGCTGTATAACCTTCTGGATGTCCTACGTGTAAGCCTGCACCTGATGGATATGGGAACATATCTAGTGCATAAAATTTTGGTTTTTCTGTCTCATCTGGCGTACGGAATGTTTTATTCTCTTCCCAGTACCCTTGCCACTTCTTCTCAATTTCTTGATGATTAAAGCTCATGAGATACCCTCCTTGAAATTCTATTTATTTTCACCGCCCAAAATACAAAAAACCTCTCATCCCTAGAAAGGGACGAGAGGTTATAGATTCCCGCGGTACCACCCTAAATTAATGTACAAATATACATTCGCTTAGATCCGTAACGTGGATTAACGGCAATTGCTACTATTAGTTTCACAACTGCAACTCAAAGGCGAGTTCATAACGAAACGTGGATTGACTTGCACCGACCGTCAACTCTCTAAACCAGCTTCTATTACTACTACTCCTTCTCACTGTTATTACACATATGAGTTAATTTGAACTACCCTCCACTTCGTATCTCTAAAGAGCTTACTTAAAGCGGGGCTTCTCGGTTAATCGTTACTTTTACTAACTAACGAATTCGTCTTAAGACAGCCGAGCTATCTCCCTTGTTCTAAAGGTTGTTTTATTTAAATATATTCTAAAACATGTGAACATGTTCCGTCAAACTAAACTGCAATTTTTTCTTCAACTGTTTCTTCTACTTTTACTCGTTTATCATAAATACTCGTTGCGATAAGCGCTACTACAAGCATTACCATGATTGCTATAAACAATACTTCCATATTGTATAAATCCACAATTGCTCCGCCAACGACCGGCCCGAACATTTTCCCTACAGTCGCCGCACTATTTACAACACCTTGATAAAACCCTAACTTATCTTTTGGCGCAAGTATATTTGCAATCGTTGGAACTGCTGGCCATACGAATAACTCACCAATTGTTAATGTTACCATCGCAACGAGGAACATCGTAAATTGCTGCGCTTGACTTAATACAATGAATGACACTGCAAAAATAAGAATCCCAATCATAATTTGTTGTTTTAACGAACGCTTCATCCAGCGAATTAACATACTAACTAGTGGCTGTGCACAAACGATCATCGCTCCGTTTATCGTCCATAATAAACTATAGTGACGAAGACTAATATTTAACTCTTGCATATGTGTTGCAATTGCTCCTTGCCATTGTACGTATGTAACCCAGCATAAAGCATATGCTACACATACGATAAGAAGTGCTTTGAATCCAGGTGTAAGCGACCAACCTTTTTTCGTTTCCACTTCTTTTTGTACTCCTGGCTCTTTTTTGTCTTCCATACCACGGAATCCAATAAAAGCAATTAAGAAGAAAACAAAGTATAAAATAAAGTTTGCTAAGAAAATATAATCAAAACGATACGATGCAACTAATCCACCACACGCTGTTCCGATCGCAATACCAACGTTTTGTCCAACATACATCGCATTAAATGCTCGTCTTCCGCCCTCTGGCCAAACCGTACCAACCATCGCATACATCGATGGGAAGACCATTCCAGAACCAAAACCGATTAACGCTAGCCATACAACATATAATGGCCAACCGTGGAAGAACACAAGACCTAAAATCGATACGAGTGTAATGACAATCCCTACTAAAGTTGATTTATAACCGCCCCATTTATCAAATAAAACACCGCCGAGCAAGTTTCCGATTACACCAGTAAGCGAATTGATCATTAATACCATTCCGGCCACAGATAAAGATTTTCCTAGGTGATCATGCAAATAAATTGTATTAAAAGGCCATAAAAAAGAAGCACCCGTGACATTAATAATCATCCCAGCTACTAATAGCCATACTTTCCTTGGCATAGTCTCCCCTCCTATTCTATTTTTTCGTTCATCTATAACAGTAAAATTGTAGTCGTTTTTAAATAGGAAGGCAACTGATTAATAGTTGATGAAATTCAGATAATGGTTTGTCGGTAAATGAAATTATATTGATTGCTGTTTGAAAATATATCGGCGATTTTGGAAATATATCGACGATTCTCGAAATATATCAGCGATTATTAAAATATATCGACTTACCGACAAAAAACGACAACAGCAACACTATATAAAGAGGCTGCATGAAGTTCATGCAGCCTCTTTATACTATCCGACTTCCTTTTCTCGCTTTGCACGTTCTTTCGCACTCCATTTAAATACCTTATCTAGTAGAGAGTATATTCTCCCAGACTCTTTCGTTAATAACGGTCCTAACGATGCCAATATTAAAACATATAAAGCAGAGAACGGTTTAATCGCTGCCATTAAGCCACCCGCAATGCCGATATTAGCAACAATAATGGAGAACTCTCCACGCGATACAAGTGTTAAACCGATATTCGTAGAAGCCTTATGCGATAACCCGGCTTTACGTCCCGCCATCATTCCAGCTGTAAAATTACCGATGAGTGTAATGAGCACTGCTCCTAATGCCAACCACACTGCTCCTCCAAGGGAAAACGGATCTATGCTTAAACCGAAGCTGAAAAAGAATATGGCTCCAAAGAAATCACGGAATGGGACAACGAGTTTCTCAATTCGATCACTATGCTCTGTTTCAGAAAAGACGAGTCCTAACAATAACGCTCCAATTGCCTCAGCGACATGAATCGTTTCTGAAAATCCTGCTACGAAGAATAAAATAGCGAATATTACGATAATAAAAATTTCATTTGAGGAAATATCTAATATTTTATTTAAAAACGGCGTAGCTTTTCTAGCGATTACAAAGAATAGTAGCATATACCCTACTGCGATTAACACCGATGTAAGAGCACCTACAAATGATGTGGCACCACCGAGTACTAACCCTGAAACGACCGATAAATATACAGCTAAAAAAATATCATCAAACATGATGATTCCTAATATTAATTCAGTCTCTTTATTACCAGATCTTCTTAAATCAACAATGACTTTTGCAACAATTGCACTTGATGAAATTGTAATGATTCCAGCAATAATTAACGTCTCTAATAAGGGAAATCCCACCACATATCCATAAAGCAAACCTAATAAGAAATTAAGTGATATGTGAACAGTCCCCCCAAAAGCAATCGACTTTCCTGATTTAATTAATTTTTTAATTGAGAATTCTAAGCCTAAGTAGAATAGGAGGAATATGACGCCAACACGGCCGAGGAATGAAATAACTTCTCCGCTTTCAATAAACCTTAAATCGATAAGTCCTAAATCGGGGGCATGAGGCCCCACTAACATACCGAGTATAATGAGAAACGGAATAATCGAGAACTTTAACTTCGCAGCGAGGATGGCTGCAAAAGCTACTAATACTAACGCAGTTCCAACTTCAAAGATTAAAGTATCCATCGATTATGAATCACCTCCTGCTGAAAGCAATTCATTAATAATTCTTTTCACTTCATGTCTCGCGCCCGATAACACGAGCATATCGCCAGCTTCAATAATAGAGTCTGGTCCTGGATTAAAGAATTTCTTCATATTCTTTTTTAAAATAGCAATAATCGTTACGTTATATGTTTTTCTGACATGTAAGCTACCAATTGTTTTTTGTACGACTGGTGCGTTATTTTCCACCTTAAACCATTCAATTGATAGTCCTTCAAAAGCCATCTCAATTGTGTCTAAAGCTTGCGGTCTATATACCATTCCGCCTAATATAGCCGCAATTTGTCTCGCTTCAGAATCACGAAGAGAAATACTTGAAATACTTTCATCATGATCTGCATCAAAATGATACATTTCTCTTCGGCCATCATCGTGAATAACAATAACCAGCTTTTCATTACCTTTTGTAATTACTTCAAACTTACATCCAATGCCCGGTAATTCACTCTCTCGAATATTCATATTCCCGCCTCCTAAAGTTTTTAGTTACGGCTTTTACAAATCAACATCAATCTCGGTTTTAAATTCTTCATCTTTTGAGATTCCTAAATACTTTAATGTCTCTGAAGGTGTCGCGTGATGAAAATGCTTTTGCAATAGTGCAATCGCTATCCCTCTTTTGTATGCATGAAATCCAAACGTTTTTCTCATTGAGTTTGTTCCGATTTTACCAACAATCCCAACCGCTTCAGCAGCATTATGAATGACACGATACGCTTGTTGACGTGTAATTGAATTTTTCGTTTTATTAGATTGAAATACGTAGTTTTCTCTTTTCACATCAATAGATTGTACGTACTCTAAAAGTGCTTCTTTTACTTTTGTATTTAAATAAATATCTTGTTTAAACTTTTCATCTTTCACAGGAAGAGAATAAAACTCTTTAACAGTTCCATCTTCATTTAATACCTCTTCAAATTTCATACTAAGTAGCTCAGTAATCTTTAATCCTGTGTTAATTCCAATAACAAATAAAAGATAATCTCGCTGTGAGTGCTCTTTTAAATACTTTTTCATCGCCTCAATTTGGCTTATATCTTTTAATGCCTCTACAACTTCCATACATGTATTCTCCTCATCTTATGAACGGTAATTTTCTCATCATGTTGTCCATTTTACCTTATCACGCTATGAGATTTCCATGTATTATCCATTATTTTTACAATATACTTTTAGGTTCGGAAATTTATAATTGTGCAAATACAATAGGGGGTAGGAATAATAGTGGGATACAAGTTCAGCCTCTTTCTACAGATCGGATTCCTCCTTTCCTTATCCAGTTGCTTCTACTTTTATATTATGTTACTTATTTACATTATATTATATATTTCAGTAACATTAAAGTATTTTTTCTGAAAATAATAAAAACCGAGCAATTTCGCTCGGTTTTTATTAATCTTCTTTCGGAAGAACAATTCCTTTATACAATTGAACTGTAATGAAGTAATAAATCGTGTAAATAACTACGAAAATTATGATTGGTACCCAAATACGGAAGTACGGATCGATTAAAATAAATCCGAAAATATTCATACCAACTAATACGTGAGCAATACCTACAATTGCTGGGAATAAGAAGACTAAGAATAACTCTTTATAAATGGATTTCGTTAATAATTCACGGCGCACCCCGATTTTACGAAGCATTTGATAACGTGTAATATCTTTTGATGCACCAGAAAGAATTTTGAACATTAAACAACTTGCCATCATTGCTAAGAAAGCAATTCCAAGGAAGAATCCCATAAACACTGTTCCGCTCGCAACGCCATAGAACATGTCGTAAGCTTGATATTTACTATCTAATCTTTCAGCTTTTACATTTTTATATTTATCTAGCTGCAACTCGTCAAGTTTTTTCCATTCTTTTTTATGCGCTTCAAAATCATCTGTTTTTCCAGTAAATACAATTCCTTCTTTACCATTTACAGTATCGTACATTTTTTGATCTACAATTTTAATTGCATGATCTTCATGTACGTAGAATGGCTCGATTGTTCTGAAAGCCTCGTCCCATTCTTGTGGAAGTTCTTTAGCACTCGCACCTTTTTCATTCATTTCTCTAGAAACTGCACCCACTGGTAGTTCCTCTGAAACTTTTTTCGTGTTCACTATATCCTTCATTGATTTGATATTTGACATATCTTTTACTAAAGGACGATTTTTCTCTAAATCTTCTTTTACATAATAAACGTATTTATCATCTACTTTGTAACGATATTCGCTTTTCTCTTTAAATGTAATATCGTCTAAAATTTTCTTTTCTTCAGCAGTTGGATTATGAACTACTGAATCATATATTACGAAACCATCAACCATTTTTATAACGTTATTTTTAAACGCCATACCACCTGAAATGGCACCGGCTCCAAGCGCAACTAACATCGCTACTGTTGCAAGTACCTTTGTTAAGCTATTAATACGGAAGTTTAATTGTGCAAATGTAAAAGCGTTAAGCCCTTTTTCACTACGCTTTTTATTACTTTTTAACTTTTTAATAATAACAGGAAGAAGTGATCCAAATAACATGTAAGTACCAGCTGTTGTTGTCACTAATGCAATAAGGATTCCCATTTCTCTTAGTTTTTCCATGTAAATCATCGATGCATAGCCAATGCCTAATAAAATAACCGCTAGGAATGCAACTACACCTGTCATTTTTCCTTTTACCGCAACACGTTCTGTTTGTGCATCTGCATGTACAAGTTGCAGTACAGAAATACGTGATAACTTAATACTATTCATAATTGCTGATAATACAAATAGTGCTAAGAAGAAAATGCAAGTAACGGTCATTGATGGAAGGTAAAATGCTTTATAGCCTTCACCAACAAACTCTAATTGTTTCATTAATAACTGTCCGATACCTTCTGCAAGTCCTACACCAACTGTAATACCGATCGCAAGAGACGCAGCGCCTAATACGATTGTTTCGATAAACATAAGTAATGTAACTTTATGCTTTTTTGCTCCTAACATCATATACATACCAAACTCTTTTTGACGAAGAGATAATAAGAAAGAGTTCGCATATAAAATATAGAAGAACGTTATAATAGCAAGTAAAAATGAACCTGCTTGGAATACAAATCCAATTGATCGAATAACTGAGTTGGATTCAATAAACGCTTTATTTAGTGCTAACGTTTGGAACATATAAAAAATTGAAATCGACATGACAAGACCAACAAGTAAGACGATATAATCTTTCAGCTTACTTTTTAGTCCTGACATGGAAAGTTTGAATAACATGCCTTAGAACCTCCTTTCTTACGCTTTTTGTGTGCCTAAGTCTGCTAGCACATCTAAAATCTCTTTATAAAACTCTTCACGTGTACCGCCTCGATGAATTTCTTTATATAGCTCACCATCTTGAATGAATAAAATACGCTGACAGTAACTTGCACTATACGGATCATGTGTAACCATCATAATAGATACGCCTTGCTCTTTATTTAAGTTTGTCATCGCATCAAGTAAACTCGCTGCATTTTTAGAATCAAGCGCTCCTGTTGGCTCGTCCCCTAAAATAATTGCTGGCTCATGCACTAACGCACGTGCCGCTGCTGAACGTTGCTTTTGTCCACCAGATACTTCAGATGGATACTTTTGAAGAATAGCTGAAATGCCTAACATATCTGCTACTTTTTCTACTTTTGGCCCAATATTTCGCGACGAGACACCTTGAAGAGAAAGTGGAAGTGCAATGTTTTCGTAAATAGATAAATTCTCTAATAAGTTAAAGTCTTGGAAGATGAATCCTAACTTTTGTGAACGGAAATCTGAAAGCTCACCTTGCTTCATTTTTGTAATATCCGTTCCCGCAATTTCAACAACACCGCCCGTTGCTTTATCTAGCGTTGAAATTACATTTAATAATGTCGTTTTACCAGAACCAGATGGTCCCATAATGCCAACAAACTCACCCTCTTGAATTGAGAATGATACACCTTTTAATGCATGTGATTGGTTCTCACCTTTTTTACCGTACACTTTTTGAACGTTTTTCACGTCTACAACTGGTTTCGTCATATATATCCTCCTACGCTTGTTTTTCCATTACCTATTTTGCGCCTTTTGGAGATGAACTGCTATTTGTTAACATTACAATTACCTTACACTTTTGTAAGATAAAAAAGGTGTGTTTGTAAGCTTGGCTATTAATACTAGTGAAATAGTGAATCGGTAACTGAAATTATATCGGCGATTTTCAAAATATATCGACTTATCGACAAAAGCTGACAATAAAAATAAGCTGTTCCACAAAAGGAACAGCCCACTTCTCTCTTTATCCCACTTTAATGGGCAGTAAAACCCCCACTAATTAAAGTTTCACTTTATTTCTTTAAAGGCGTTACCGTCCAATACGTAATAACACGCCAAATCCATTCTAATGGACCCATTTTAAAGATTTTCATCCAAATCACACTAAACACAATTTGAATTGCATAAATTGCAATACACACATATAACGTCTGCATGTAAGTTAAGTTACCTGCAAAGTTACATACACTTCCTGCGATTAAAATCATTGCAGTTTGTCCAATATAATTCGTTAAAGCCATACGACCATAATATTTCAGTGGCGCTAACAATGTTTGAACTAGTTTTAATTGAAGTAGTAAAATTAATGCTCCAACATAGAAAGCTGAAATGATTGGTCCAACTGCAAGCCAATTTTTAAAAATTGGCTTGCAGCATCCATTGTTCCGTCCTCATTCATTAGTATCATATTTACAAATGGATCAGCAGGCACGTGCCCGTATTGATACCATACAGCTACGACACTTAAAACAAACATAACACCTGTAAAAATAGCGACTTTCTTTATATTTTGCGCAAGATTTTCAAATGCACGATATTGTCCTGCAGCAAGCCCTAATAAAATTAAGCCAAGTGGCAATAGTTCCTTAGCACCCATTACGCTAAAGGCAATTGTTAAAATAAGACCAATAACTAAGTTCACTTGTTTTTTCACTTTATAAAATGGTAAAGCGATCAACCCGCAAATTGCATATAACGTTAATGCTTCTCCAGGCTGAAACATTTGATGAATCAAACCGAAAATAAATAGTGCAACTAAGCGGCTTAAAAATAAAACATATCCATTTTTCCCCTTTGCAATTGCTCTAGAGATAAAGATATAGAATCCCACTCCAAATAAGAATGAGAAGATTGAGAAGAAACGACCTTCTACAAATAAGTATAAAAACCTTTGATAACTAGCATCCACTGTATTAGGATCTGGAATTTTAATGTTAAGTAGTGCAAGAATATTTACTAAAATAATCCCCAGTAATGCGAAGCCACGAATGTAATCTAACTCATCAATTCGTTTGTTTGTCATATTGTTCCCCATAAAGCAACTCCTTGTATAAAATTTAACCCTTCCTTACTCTACTGGAGAAAACGGCTCGCAACTATCGACAAACCTTACAGAAATCTTACATTATTGTCATATAACAAAATAAAACCAGGTCATATTGCGACCTGGTCTACTCTGATTGTTTCGATCTTTGAGGTTGTCCTTTTTTACTGTTACGCTGTTTCACTTGAACAACTGGATCAAGCTCATTCGAAAACTCAGCGTTATGTCCATTTTGCGTTTTTTGCTCTGGGTTATTTTGATCTGATCGTTTCGCCATTACATTCACTCCTTATTAGTGCGGTGTAATAATCATTTGATGTTGCAATTGGCGAATTGCCATACGTGCTCTATTTAATTGCTCACGTTGCTCATCATTCGCATGTTGTTGCATCGTTTGTAAATCGTTATACGCTTGCTCTAATTGTAACTGCGCATCCGAATACTCCATCGTATTGTAATGCTCTTGTCTCATGCCTTGGTCTAATTGTTCTTTCGCATATTCCACCGCTTGTTCCGCTTGTGTAATATACGATTCAAGTGATTGACGCTCTGCCATAATTGTCCCTCCTTGCTTCAATTCCCCTTTAGTGTGTCCCTTCCATATGAACCTTATGAGTATGTTATAATGGATTTTGTTTCATTTTGACTCGGCTTAGGAGGGAAAGTAATGAAGGTTCAAAACCCTTTTCCATATACGAACGACAATAAACGTTATCATACATGGAATTACCATTTACGAAATGAATTTGGTGAAAAAATCTTTAAAGTTTCATTAGATGCTGGCTTCGATTGTCCGAACCGTGACGGTACAGTTGCTTATGGCGGTTGTACATTTTGCAGTGCTGCTGGATCTGGTGACTTCGCTGGCGATCGCCGCGATGATGTTATAACGCAATATCATGAAATGAAAGAAAAAATGCACTCAAAGTGGAAAGATGGAAAATGTATCGCTTATTTTCAGGCTTACACAAATACACATGCACCACTTGAAGTATTAAAAGAAAAATTCGAACCGCTTCTAGCTGAAAAAGACGTTGTCGGTCTTTCTATCGCAACTCGTCCAGATTGTTTACCAGACGATGTCGTTGCATATTTAGCGGACTTAAATAAACGCACATATCTTTGGGTTGAACTCGGACTACAAACTGTTCATGAACGAACTGCAAACCTTATTAACCGCGCTCACGATTATCCGTCTTATGTGGAAGGCGTAAATAAATTACGTAAGCATGGTATTCGAGTTTGCTCTCATATTATTAACGGCCTTCCACTTGAAGATTACGACATGATGATGGAAACAGCTCGTGAAGTAGCAAAGCTTGACGTACAAGGAATTAAAATCCACTTACTTCACTTACTAAAAGGAACGCCAATGGTGAAGCAATATGAAAAAGGACAACTCGAGTTCCTTTCTCTTGAGGATTACGTAAGTCTCGTTGTTGATCAACTTGAAATCATTCCAGAGGACGTAATTGTGCACCGCATCACAGGTGACGGTCCACCTGATTTAATGATTGGTCCAATGTGGAGCTTAAATAAATGGGAAGTATTAAATTCCATCGATGCAGAATTTGTACGCCGCGGAAGCTGGCAAGGAAAATATGCAAATGAGGAGAAACAAAAATGAAATTAGAACGTGTATTACCGTTTGCTCGCACTCTCTTGCAAACGGCAGTAAAAGAAGGCGATTACGCTGTAGATGCAACTTTAGGAAACGGGCATGACACATGCTTCCTAGCTGAAATCGTTGGCGATAACGGAAAAGTATTTGGATTTGATATTCAAAAAGAGGCAATTGAAAGCTCAACAACTCGTTTAAAAGAAAAAGAACTTTTCGAACGTACTGTTTTAGTTCACGATAGTCACGATACACTTCTATCCGTATTACCAGAAGATGCAAAAGGAAAAGTAACAGGCGCAATTTTCAACTTAGGTTACCTTCCAGGCGGAGACAAACATATCGTTACAAAACCGAACTCAACAATTTCAGCGATCGAACAATTACTAGAAGTAATGGCACCTGAAGGAATCATCGTCCTTGTTATTTACCACGGACATCCAGAAGGACAAGTAGAACGGGACGCTGTTCTCAAATTTGCCGAAGAATTAGACCAAAAACAAGCACACGTACTGCGCTACGGCTTCATTAACCAACAAAATAACCCGCCATTTATTGTAGCGATTGAGAAGCGATAAATATATCGACGATTTTTCAATTATATCTATCGTAACTTCGAATATATCAACGATTTTTTCGATATATCGACGATTCGACACACTATATCGACTTATCGACAAAACATAACAAAAAAAGACGTGCACTCACTGCACGTCTTTTTGTTATTCTCCTATATAATGGATATATACACTGTATAGGAGGATAGAACTTTGCTAGTAGAACTAAAGGGAATTCAAAAGAAGTATGGCAAATCACTTATACTAGACAACATTGATTTATCCATTCCAGAAGGAGAAGCACTCGCCATTATTGGCGGGAACGGGACTGGAAAAAGTACTCTACTCAAAATAATTGCAGGCTTTATTTCACATACGGCAGGGACAATTCAAAGGAAAGAACATATACAAATCGGCTATGTACCTGAACATTTTCCTGAAGGGATTCGTTTTACATTAGAGGATTATCTATTTCATCTCGGCCGCATTCACGGTTTATCAACAAAATATGTAAAAGATAAAATTCCGCTGCTTCTTGAAAGGTTTCATTTACTTCATGCAAGGCATTCCGTTATACGAAACTTTTCAAAAGGTATGAAACAAAAAACCGGTATTATGCAAGCGTTACTTACGGACGTACATTTATTAATTTTAGACGAACCGCTTTCTGGGCTCGATCCTAACTCTCAGCAAGAATTAGAACATATTTTACTCTCATTAAAACAACAAGGTATATCTATACTCTTCACATGTCACGAAAAACAGCTACTAGAAAACTTCGCCGACAGAATTGTGACGTTAGCAAATCATACAATCACAGAAAATATCTCTGCACAAAAAGGAGCAGAACAAGTCTATATTGAAGCAATTGTTCACGAAACATTTTCAGCGATAGAACTACAAAAACAATCCGGTTTTATACACGTTGCACACAATTCAAATCAAAACCTTATTCAATTACAAATTGAAAAAGAATATACAAACGAAATGCTTCAGTTTTTATTGCATAAAAAAGCATCTATCACACTGCTACAACCTAACTTTTAAATCGAAAGAAGGTTTATTATGTTTGCTCTTATTCGTTACCATTTTCTCGACTATACAAAATCGTATAAGTACGTCCCTCCTATTGCGATGTACTTCATGAGCTTACTTTTTGTATATGCATATAAACCGACTCCTATTGTACCGACATATTTAGAAACAGCTCTCGCGCTTTATTTATTATCTGCCTGGATTACGGTCACAATTTTTCATACGGAAGATCCTGTACAAGAACAAATTACGATTTCTCACACAAATAATATTTCCGCACTATATGTAGGGAAATATATTACAGCTTTTCTCATTTGTACTGTTTTATCTTTTATATCCGTAATCTACCCAATTATTTTGCAAATGTTTAATGAAAAAATGACAGTTTCTTTATTTTTAGTCGGATTTCTCGCTCATATGTCTTTCTCTATACTTGGAATTTCAATCGCATCTTTATTTACTAGAAATATGATTCCAAAAGCAAGCACCGCTTGGCTTAGTCTTACATTTATATTGCTTATAACGATTGCATCTATCCGGTTTAAAAAAGAGTTACTATGGTTTTTACCACCTGTCGAAAGCTTTCTAATGCTTGGACAATACAAATATAATATACTGACTCACACGCTATGGCTCACAGCTTGGGCTATCGTATATTCATTTTTATTATTTACCTTATTTCTTTTTATCGTTCGCAAAAAACGTTTTTAATTACATATTGAAGGAGACGAAACAATGATCGGAATACTAGCAGGAATGGGGCCAAAATCAACTGGACCATTCGTCGATACAGTTGTAGCAAAGTGCCAAACAATATACGGAGCAAAGCATGACATGGACTTTCCTCATATGATGATTTACTCGTGCCCAACACCGTTTTACATGGATCGCCCTATTGATCATGAAGCGATGAAAAAAGCGATTATTGAAGGAGCACAAAAACTCGAGAGTACTGGCGCAAGCTTTATCGCTATGCCGTGCAATACAGCGCATCTTTATTTTGAAGAATTACAGCAATCTCTTTCTATTCCTATTTTGAATATAGTTGATGAAACGTTACAAGCGATTCCTGAAACTGCAAAAAGAGTCGCTCTTCTCGCAACAGAAGCAACTGTTCAAGCTGGTATTTACCAAGATGGGATTGCAAAGCGGAATATAGAATACATTCATCATGAAACATGGCAGGAAATGATTAATCAAATTATTACTTGTATTAAATCTGGAGAGATTGAAAAAGCTCACGAATTGTGGAATGCGCTCGTTTTACAATTGAGAGAGGAAGTCGATACCGCCATTATCGCATGTACCGATTTGAATGTGGTGGCGATTGAGGATTTTGTTGATTCCTCTCAATGTCTTGCGAAAGCGGTTGTTAGGATGTATCTATCAAATACAAAGAGATCTTCATAAACATAGAAAACATCACTTTTGAAATGTGTTTTTTGTTTGATAAAAATCCCCAAAACTTTTAACTTTCTTCACAATTCTTTCAAAGTATCCACACTTAATCTCGCTATATTAAAATGAGGAATCTATTCATATAGGGAAGGTTAGGGGAACTAAGAGCATGAAAGTAAATCGTTCGCTTCATTACATTTTTTGGCGTTGGCATTTTTATGCTGGGCTTTTTATTACGCCGCTTCTTATTACGTTGTCACTGAGCGGAATTGGGTATTTATTTCGGGAAGAGGTTGAGGATTTCATCTATAAAGATTTATATTTTGGGAAGAGTGCTCAAACAGAATTTATTTCGATGGCTGATTCTATTTCCTTAACAGAGAAAAAATATCCACATTATAGTGTGGCGAAAATTAGTGAGTTTAATGGGGATTATAATACGAGACTTACGATTGCAAATGAGTATACTGGGCAACAAAAATATGTGTATTTAGATAGCAATAATCAAATTGTTGGGGATCAAAACGCAAGTGAAACGTTTGCCAATATTATGAGGGAATTACATAGTTCTCTTTTAGTTGGTGGCACTGTCGTTAACTACATTGTAGAACTTGCGGCATGTTGGACAATCTTCTTAATTGTGACTGGATTGTACATGAGTATACGCCGATTCAAAAATACACCGGCATCCAATAAGCGAGAAAAAGCAAAACGACGTCATTCTATTATCGGTATTATATTTACAATTCCTCTCGTTTTGTTAGTTGCATCTGGGTTGCCATGGTCAGGATTTATGGGTAACCAAATTTATAAAATTGCATCGTCAAATGAATCACTCGGATATCCAAAATTGTATATGGCACCTCCTGAATCGAAGGTAAAAGAATTGCCGTGGGCAACTAGAAAAGAAGCACCTCCTGAATCGAATTCGAATGAGCCAAAAGCAATTTCTGTCGATGAATTGCGAAACGGAATTAAAATAAAGAAACCATATGTTATTTCACTACCAGCTGATCCAAAAGGTGTGTTCACTGTTTCGAAATCGAGCGGTTCTGGTATTACAGGTATGCATGTTGCACCAAATGAAGAAATAACAGCTTATTTTGATCAATATAGCGGAGAGCTCATTTCCAAAACGGACTATCGTGATTATGGATTACTTGCGCAATGGTTCACTTACGGTATCCCGCTTCACGAAGGTCATTTATTCGGATGGCCAAATAAAATATTATGCTTACTAACGACATTATCTTTATTACTTCTTATTTATTACGGAATAAAAATGTGGTTAGCAAGAAAGCCGAAAGGAAAATTAGCAGCACCGCCAAAGCAAAGAGATAAGAAAAGCATAATCGTTTTCTTTATCATGATGGTTATACTAGGCGCTGTCATGCCTTTATTCGGACTATCTGTTTTAGCTATTTTTGTGATTGAACTTCTTATATATGTATTTTCAAAAATACGCTCATAGTAAAAAAGCATTTGTACTCCCTTGTACAAATGCTTTTTATTTACTATTTTCTTTTTTTCTATCACTTATTAAAAAGACAATATCTACTATAATAATCAATACAATAATAACTTGAGCTACATAATCCATCGTTGTAGGACCACCGGCTTTATTCATCATCATATACATTCCAGTTACAAATGAAATGGAGAGTAGCACGAGTAATGTTATTTCAATATGGTTATACAGCTTTTGAAACAATTGCTTCATTTCTGTCACCACCTTTACCATATTATAACAAAAAAACCACTCTACATGAGTGGTTTTCTTTATCACTGCGCCGTTTTCTTTCGGTACATCTTCCCGTTCCAATAGAAGAATCGTGAAGTGAGACCACCGTATTTTACAATGCGCCTTGCCATTTTGTGCATATTCTTTTGTGCTGATACTTTTTGGTCTGATAAATAAATACCAAGTAATCCTCGGCTTATGAGACGATGAAACTTCGCATGAGGCAAATCACCAATGCTCTTCTCTGCTTCTTCTACAAAATGTTTCATACGATCTAATATCACTTGCTCGTTTTCATAATAACTACAGAAATTCAAATCCCCGCCGATGCGGTCTTCTTCTTGATCAATGAAATAATCAAGTAAGATATGAAGTCCTTGTACGTAAGGAAAATATCCTTGTCTAATTTTCGCAATATCTTCATCATGTAATTCATCATGAAAGGCATATGCGACAAGACAGAAGATTCCAAGCGTAGAACCGGCACATGCTGAAAATTCAAACCAACTCATCTCCGGTAAGTTTTCTTTATGTGCTTCAAACCATGTTTGTAATCTTGGTTCTCTTTCTTCTAATTTCACATGTTTATGAATTTGCAGATCACAATAATAACAAGCAAGTTCATGAAGAATAGGAGCAATTTTGTCATAGTGCTTCGTTTTCTTTAAAACATCTTGGCATGTTTCAACAAGTTCATCTAAATAACCACCATCATCTTGATCATCACGATAGCGATAATAATTACCGCCACCTTCTACTTCAGGTGATAATGCCATTAACATAGATTCATGCAGTGCGGCAAAATCATTCGGATCAAGTGATGTACTGCGATCACATAAATTATCTAAGTAGTCACTAATCGTTTGATATGCGACGATAAAACGAATACATTCCTCACGGTGTTCATTTGCTAATAGTGCTAAAATGCCACCGCCTTCGCAATGAAACGTTTTATGCTCAATACTTGCGATTGCCTGACTATGAAGCTCATCATTCGGAATATGGTAGGCACGCTCTTTCCACATCGCTAGCTCATGGTGTACAACCGGAAACACATCACGGTATACTTTCGCCATGAGCGTTATGGGATTACTCGGTACGTTCACTTCTTCCTTCATCTCCTCTATTCAATGTACAAATAATTTACTTATTTGTTTCTATTATGTTATTGATGCGTATTTCAGTAAATGACTGAATATAATTCAAAATTTCATCACGCTCATACTCATTTAATAACTCATGATAACAATTCGGCCATTCTTTAAAAGCCTTATCACTTATTTTAACATTATTAAACCAAGTGCGGACACGTATTTTATCTACAAGTTTATCCTCACATGCTTGCATTAGCAAGAGCGGAACATCTGGAAAATCATCTATTTTTTTATGAGCGATTTCAATAGACTTAATCAATTCACTATACCAACGTACTGATACTTTGCGCAAGAACAATGAATCGTTCTCCATCGCATCTCTCACCTCATGATTACGCGTTGACATTTCCACTGTAAGATTCGTTGCAAATTGTAACTTCGGAGCGATAATATTTAATATTTTTGAGGCAGCTTGAAGCGGTGCAGAAGGTCCAGCTAATACACCTAAACATGGCGAACTTAAAATAATGCCGTCTACATCTTCTCTCTTCGTCTCTTGCATCATACGAATGACGATAAGACCACCCATACTATGACCAAATAGAAAAATAGGTAATCGATACTTTCTTGCCTCTTTCACCCATAATTTAACTTCCTCTATGTATTCATCAAACGAATCAATATGTCCTCTATTTCTTGAAGTCGTTCCATGTGACGGAAGGTCCCCCATCACGACGTGATAGCCGATATGATTCCACATTTCCGCAACAGCTTCATAACGTCCGTGATATTCCATTGCGCCGTGCACAATAACGATGACAGCCTTTGCTTGCTCAGCTTCATAATTCCACATACGGCTCTCCTCCATTTCACTCTTTCTCATAATTTGATACACTGAAACTAGTCTCTAGGAAAGGAAGGCTTTACATGATATATCCTTACAAAGAAAAAAATCCGAAAATTGCGAGTAGTGCTTTTATCGCTGACTACGTAACCATTACTGGTGATGTGACAATTGGCGAGGAATCAAGTATTTGGTTTAATACAGTCATACGTGGTGATGTGTCACCGACAATTATTGGAGACCGAGTAAATGTACAAGACCAATGTACACTCCACCAAAGCCCGCAATATCCTCTTATTTTAGAAGATGACGTAACAATTGGGCATCAAGTGATTTTACATAGCTGCCATATTAAGAAAGATGCTTTAATTGGAATGGGATCTATTATATTAGATGGTGCTGAAATTGGCGAAGGAGCCTTTATCGGTGCTGGAAGCCTCGTTTCACAAGGAAAGAAAATCCCGCCGAATACATTAGCTTTCGGTCGTCCAGCGAAAGTCGTTCGTGAGTTAACAGAAGAAGACCGTAAAGACATGGAGCGAATTCGCACGCAATACGTTGAAAAAGGCCAATATTATAAATCACTACAAAAATGATTTTACAGCTGCCATAATACTGGCAGTTTTTTTATATAAAATCTAACTTTTTCTTTACAAAACATTATTACTCCCTCAACAAAATCTTATTAAAATAAAAGCTAATATCTCCATATATATGTAGATGAGGGAGGAGAATTTTCATGAAGGTCAGTGGATTATATAAAATAGAATGTTACATTTTCAGAGGAATTAACCGCTACTTTGATCAAAAAACGTTAAATCTCTTTTTCAGCAATATTACTCATATCGGTGGCGCGACTTTCTCTATCGCACTCACACTGTTCTTTTTAATTTTCGCAAGTGGAACTTTGCATCAAGCTGCAATTGCAACTGCTATTTCGCTAGCAATTAGCCATATTCCTGTGCAAATATTAAAAAGATGGTATCCACGAAAACGTCCTTATTTAACAATTCAGGATGCAAAATATCCAGTCCATCCATTACAAGACCACTCTTTCCCGTCTGGTCATACAACAGCCGTTTTCTCTGTCTTTATTCCATTTATTTGCTATAATCCAAGCTTACTTATTTTCCTATTACCGTTAGCATTATGCGTCGGTATTTCTCGCATTTATTTAGGGCTTCACTATCCATCTGATGTATTCGTCGGTATGTGTCTCGGCACTTGCTCTGGCATCATCTCTTTTTATCAATTCATCCCACTTTTCACATAAAGGAGTGATATGATGAGAGTCGCCATTTTTACCGATACTTTTACGCCACAAGTGAACGGGGTTGCGAAAACGTTAGAGCGGTTAACACGATATTTTCAGAAAGAAAAAATCGCCTATTCTGTTTTCGCCCCTCAGCATACAGCTGAAGATAATTTCGTAGCGAATGTGAACAAGATGAGAAGTATCCCGTTAACAATATTATATCCAGAATGTCGCTTTTCTTTTCCTACTCCGCGCATTAAGCGAGAACTTCTTTCCTTTAAACCTGACATAATTCACATTGCTACACCTTTCAACATGGGACTTTGTGGATTGTATTATGCGAAAAAGTTAAACATCCCAGTTGTCGGTTCTTATCATACTGATTTCGATGCTTATTTGCGCTATTACAAAATCGAATTTCTCTCCAATATGCTTTGGAACTATTTAAAATGGTTTCATAGTCATATGCAAAAAAATTTTGTCCCTTCTCCTGAAACATTACATCAATTAAAACATAAAGGCTTTCAGGCCCTCTCTATTTGGGGGCGGGGTGTAGATTGCACACTCTTTCATCCAGCTTACAATACAGAAGTATTCCGGAAAAAATATAATATTACAGCGAAGTATGTCCTTTCCTATGTTGGACGGATTGCTCCTGAGAAAGATATTGATACGTTGCAAAATCTTATCGTTAAATCAGCGCATACTCGAAACGATATTCATTGGCTTATAGCAGGAGACGGTCCTCTAGCAACAAGTCTTCGTGAAGCTGTTCCGAAAACAAATGTCACGTTTACTGGCTATTTACAAGGCGGGGATTTAGCTGAAGCATATGCTTGTTCTAACATGATGGTATTTCCATCAGCCACTGAAACATTCGGAAATGTTGTACTTGAATCGCTTGCATGCGGCACACCTGTCATCGGTGCAAATAGTGGCGGGGTTAAAAATATTATTACAGATGGAAAAACGGGAGTTCTTTGCCCGCCCAAAAATGAGGACGCATTTCTATCATCCATTTATTTTTTATTGCAAAATGAAGAAAAATTGGAGCAGATGGGAGTAGCAGCTTTATCTTATGCGAAATCAAAAAGCTGGGATGAGATCTTTCGTGGCTTGCTTAACGAATATGAGGAAGTACTTCAGCATAACGCATCAGAGTTACTTGCTTAAACAGAAAAACTCCCTTCAAAAAACGAAGGGAGTTTATTATACAATTGTAAAATTTACTTAAATAAAGTGAAACTTTAATCAGTGGGGGTTTTCTTCATCCCCCACTGATTATCAGCCCTCACCAATCGGACTTTTATGGGCAGTTGATCCCCCACCTAACTTCTTTGCTTTTCCTGAATGTTGAGGTGGGGATCTTACTGCCCATTAAAGTCGGATAAATGATACACAAGGTGAAATATTATATTATTTCTATATTCATTATAACAAAAACAAACATAAACAAATAGACTTGTAATAAAAACCCATAAAAATTAATATATGGTTATACAGTATTTTAACTGTATAGTGATTTTAAGAATTCCCCTTAAAATCAACTTACTCACATACCTTTATACAGTAATTGTTCCCCAATTTCTGTATACAAAAAAACCTTTCATTCATTTGAAAGGTCTTTTTGAGCCTGCACATATTCTTCTTTCGTATTCACATTTATAAACCAATCCGCATTTGCTTGTATATCTTCACCAGCAATATATTTCACATTACATTGTGATAAAAGCTGACCCATACTTCTTTTTTCTTCTTGAAGCAAAGTATAAATCTTTTCTTTCACGCGGTTATGGTACGCTGCAAGTAGCGGTTGTTTCCTTCCATTAATAATAGGTACAACTGCATCATACTCATTGCTTGTTTGCTCCAGTAAAATGGTAAACCACTCATGCGAAACATTTGGCGCATCACATGGCATAATAGCATACCAATCTGCTTCTATATATTCCATACCTGATACAATTCCAGCAAGTGGCCCGTTCCCTTTATAGTGCGGAATATCTTCTATAACAGGAACTTGTACGAGTTTCTCTACTCGCTCTTTTATATCAGAATGACTAATGACTACAACTTCTTGGAGCGTACTTGTCATCACTTTCAAAATATGCTCAATAAAAGTACTATCTTGCCAGCTCGCTAACGCTTTTGGTTCACCGAATCGACTCGACATACCTCCTGCCAATACAATTCCAGCATACTTACTCATTGGCGATGCAACTCAAATGTAATATGACCTAATTCTGGTAAAATTAATTTATTCATCGCAAGGCGAACTGCTCCGCTAGATCCTGGCATCGAGAAGACTACTTTGCGCCCAATTGTGCCGCCGATCGCTCTACTTAACATTGCGCTGCTTCCGATATCTTCTAAATAACTAATCATGCGGAACAACTCACCAAATCCGACAATTTCTTTATGTAATAACGCTGATACTGCTTCAATCGTTACATCACGCTTCGTGATACCAGTACCGCCATTTGTTAACACGACATCAACATCTTCCCTATGATAACCAGCTAACACTGCTTGCTGAATACTTTCTTTATCATCTTTCACAATTTCATAAGAAGTCACTGTATGGCCTGCTTCTTTTAACAATGTATGTAATAGTTGCCCGCTCTTATCTGTCTCTTCTGTACGTGTATCGGAAATCGTTACAATCTTGCAGCGCACTTCTTTTGGCGCTTGTTTTTTATGTTCGGTTACGCTCATTTTTTCATCTTTCCTTCCTTAAAGACTTTTCTTCATTTTATCATACATATGTTTACACAATTATGTATGAAGCCAACAATACACCATGATACAATATAAATATACTAACCCACAAAAAGGAAACTGCACTTTCTTATACTCCTTAGACTACATACCTTTAGCTACTCTTTATATTTTCTACATACATAGAATTCAATTTTAAAACTTGTACTAAAAAATAAATTGGAGGTCTACCTATTATGGAACTATACAAAAAATTAACAACAACATTCATCCTCTTATTTATCGCTTCCATCACTGTCGGCTTTTCTCTAAAAGGCGCAATTCCATACGCTACATTAGTAAGTATTATATGCGCCACGCTATTTTTACTAAGCAGTGCATTTTGCGCGGGCAAAGCACGTCAAATGAAAGGTTGATTTCACATGTTTCAAAAAAAGCCAACTGTTTGTAAATCATGCCAAAAAGAAATGCAAACATATGAAAAAGCATGGATTCATATGCCGCTTCCGGCAAATGGCATGACGAATATGAAAAAGTATATTGAGCTAGATGGAGAAGTATATTGCAAATCATGCATTCAAATTGTAAATAAAACGAAATAAAAAAAGCTTTGCGCTCACCGCGCAAAGCTTTTTTTCATATATTATAGACCAGCTTGCTCTTTTAAAGCTGCAGCTTTGTCTGTACGTTCCCATGATAGATCTACATCAGTACGTCCGAAGTGGCCGTAAGCTGCTGTTTGTTTGTAAATTGGGCGACGTAAGTCTAGCATTTTAATAATACCAGCTGGGCGAAGATCGAAGTTGTTACGAACTAGTTCTACTAATACGTCTTCAGATACTTTACCAGTGCCGAATGTATCAACTGAAATTGATACTGGTTGTGCTACACCGATTGCGTATGCAAGTTGTACTTCTGCTTTCTCAGCAAGACCAGCTGCTACGATGTTTTTCGCAACATAACGAGCTGCATATGCTGCAGAACGGTCAACTTTCGTTGCATCTTTACCAGAGAATGCACCGCCACCGTGGCGAGCGTATCCACCGTAAGTATCAACGATGATTTTACGTCCTGTTAAACCAGCATCACCTTGTGGTCCACCAATTACGAAGCGGCCAGTTGGGTTAATGAAGAATTTTGTTTCTCCATCGATTAATTCTGCTGGTACTACAGCTTTAATTACGTGCTCTTTTAAATCGCGATCGATTTCTTCCCATGTAACATCTGGGTGATGTTGTGTAGAAATTACGATAGTATCAACACGTACTGGTTTACCATTTTCATCATACTCAACTGTAACTTGCGTTTTTCCATCCGGACGTAGGTATGATAATGTATCATTTTTACGTACTTCAGTTAAACGGCGAGCTAATTTGTGAGCAAGCGAGATTGGAAGTGGCATTAACTCTTGTGTTTCATTACATGCGAAACCAAACATTAAACCTTGGTCTCCTGCACCAATTGCCTCAATCTCAGCGTCAGTCATTTGACCTTCGCGTGCTTCTAGCGCTTGGTCAACACCCATAGCGATGTCAGCAGATTGCTCATCGATAGATGTTAAAACTGCACAAGTTTCTGCATCGAATCCATATTTTGCGCGTGTGTAACCAATGCCTTGAATTGTTTCACGAACGATTTTTGGAATATCTACGTAAGTAGAAGTCGTAATTTCCCCCGCTACCAATACTAAACCAGTTGTTACAGTTGTTTCACAAGCTACACGTGCATTTGCGTCTTTTGATAAGATCGCATCTAAAATTGAATCAGAAATTTGGTCACAAATTTTATCTGGATGTCCTTCAGTTACAGACTCAGATGTGAACAGATGACGTTTTTTTGTCATGTGGTAAACCTCCCTACAGTAATTGTATATATTGTACGGAACTCATCCTTAATTTGCCACAGATTGCGACATACATTTATTCTCCCACACAAGCATACAGAAAAACCTTTCCTACATAATAGAGAGGAAAGGTTTAATTTGCTACTTGCATACTGCTTTTTGCCCTTCGCTCTTATCGTTCGAGACCTGTAGCCTCGCACAGGTTTTAGCACCTATTCACTTGTGTTTACCAATACAAGTGAGGTTGCTGGGCTTCATCGGGCCTGTCCCTCCGCCAGCTCGGGATAAGAGAGTATCCGTCCCAACCTATACTAAAGAAATGATATTCATTTGTCAATTAATATTCACATTTTCGTGAAAGTTTTTCTCAATGCGCCTAAAATGAAATATTAATAAGGAAATAATGTATTCACACAAACAAAAAGAAATAAATAGTATACATTATTTATATAATTGTGTTATACTCTTGTTGGGGATTACGAGAAATATTTCATTAAATGAAAAGGATGGTATATAAATATGAGTACTGTGAATGTCCAAATTGGTTTACACGAATTATTGAACGGAAGCAATGCACAGATTCAACTAAGTGTTCCGCAATTAGTGGAAAAAGTATTAATGCGAAATGAAGGGAAATTAACTTCGACTGGTGCCGTTTCTGCTTCAACTGGAAAATATACAGGACGTTCTCCTAAAGATAAATTTATTGTGAAAGAAGCATCGGTTGCTGACAAAATTGCTTGGGGAGCAGTGAACCAACCGATTTCTGAAGAACATTTTAATAAATTATATACGAAAGTTTTAGAATACTTAAAAGAGAAAGAAGAGTTATTCGTCTTCAAAGGATTTGCAGGCGCTGACCGCAATTACCGCCTACCAATTCAAGTTATTAATGAATATGCATGGCACAATTTATTTGTACATCAACTATTCATTCGTCCAACTGAAGAAGAATTAACAACTCATGAATCAGAGTTCACAATTGTTTCTGCACCGAATTTCAAAGCTGATCCAGCTGTTGACGGTACAAACTCTGAAGCATTCATTATGGTTTCATTCGAAAAACGTATCGTACTAATTGGTGGTACAGAATACGCTGGAGAAATGAAAAAATCAATCTTCTCTATTATGAACTTCTTATTACCTGAACAAGATATCCTTTCTATGCATTGCTCTGCAAACGTAGGTGAAGAAGGCGATGTAGCATTATTCTTCGGTTTATCTGGAACAGGTAAAACAACATTATCTGCTGATCCAAACCGTAAATTAATCGGTGATGATGAGCACGGTTGGTCTGATAACGGTGTATTCAATATTGAAGGCGGTTGCTACGCGAAATGTGTAAACCTTTCTCACGAGAAAGAACCACAAATTTTCGATGCAATCACATTTGGATCTGTTTTAGAAAACGTTATCATTAATGACCAAACGCGTATCGCAGACTATAACGATACTACTTTAACAGAAAATACTCGTGCTGCATACCCTATGCATGCGATTGACAATATCGTACTGCCAAGTGTTGCAGGACACCCAAATACAATTATCTTCTTAACTGCTGATGCATCTGGCGTATTGCCTCCAATCAGTAAGTTATCAAAAGAACAAGCTATGTATCACTTCTTAAGTGGTTACACTAGTAAACTAGCAGGAACAGAGCGCGGTGTTACATCTCCGCAAGCAACATTCTCAACTTGCTTCGGTTCACCATTCTTACCACTTGATGCATCTCGCTATGCTGAAATGCTTGGTGAAAAAATTGAGAAACACGATGCGAAAGTATTCTTAGTAAACACTGGCTGGACTGGTGGCGAATACGGCGTTGGTAAACGTATGAACTTAGGTTACACTCGTGCAATGATTCAAGCAGCATTAAGCGGTGAACTTGCGAAAACTGAAACAGCTAAACATGACATCTTCGGTCTTGAAGTTCCACTTCACGTACCAGGTGTACCTGACGAAGTGTTAATGCCTGAACAAACTTGGGCTGATAAAGCTGCTTATAAAGCAAAAGCAATCGAACTTGCAAATGAATTCAAAGCTAACTTCAAAAAGTTCGACAGCGTATCTGAAGACATTATTAACTTAGGCGGCCCAATCGCTTAAGCGCAAACTTTCTGTTGGAATAACCCTTTACTCATATGAATAAGTGTCGTGTAACCGTAAAGTTTCGCGTACTCACCGACAAAACCCAATGCGGCTTAACGGTTACACACACTTACATAAAAAAGAAGCTTACGTTTTTTACGTAAGCTTCTTTCTATATCTTATATAAAGTAAAACGTTACTCTCTTCATCTGTGACTTCGTTTGTTAATTTACAGAATTTTCACTTTATATTTACTTATTTTTAGTTTTTCATGATATAATTTACATATATAGGAAGGGGTGAAACCTATGAAAAATTTTTCTCGTACAGGAAAAATTTTATTCAGTTATGGAGCGATTCAAATGTTTTGGGGACTTGTAATGCTTAACGTTAATTTATTTGAGCATACAAGTGAAACGATAAAATATATTATTCTAATTACCGGAATAGTTTTTTGTATTATATCCAACTTTTTTAAAGAACATAAAAGTCATACTAATACGTAATTTCATGTTAACTTATCGGAAGCAAAAACCTGTATTTTATGCAATGTTTCGCTTCCTGTTGTACTATTCATCGCTGGATTCCTTATTCTAGGGTAAATTCATTTTTACACATACAACTTACGGATTCGAACATATAAATTACATCCCTCTAGTTTCACAACGTATGGAGCTAAAAAAGGATTTAAACGCTTCTATCCCTCGCTAGATCCTCTATTCCATCTAAAAAGAGGCTTTTTATCTTTTTGTTAGTTCCTTTTCATCTTTCATACTATAATAACCTAAGTTCACAACGATTAAAAAATAACCGCCCATAATCCCTACTGCAAATGCCCACATTACCATATGGTGCTCAATTTCGTACATAATAATAGCGCCTAAAATAGCAGCCGCAAAACGATTAAACATACCGAGCGTCGGCGCTTTCGTTTTCTTTACGATACTATCTCCAAGCTTCTCAATTCGTCTCCCTAAAAGCCAAACGCAATACATACTTACGATAAGTCCAATTCCTGCACCTAAAAAATGTGCTGAAAACGGCGTTACCATCCAGCCTAGTAAAAGAATACCTAGTATATAATACGATTGAATTTTAAACGACCTTAATGACATACTAATCATGATGTTCTCCTCTTCCGTAATTTTTATCTATCCAACAATAAATTTTTTCAAGTCTATACTACTTACATTCATTTCACTCAAATTAAAAACAACATAAACGGTATGTTTATGTTGTTTAAATATTTTTAGAAAATAATATTATACAAGATTTCAAAGATCATCCCCCCATAATTTGTGACGTTTTTTCAAACATTTTTCGTCCATTTATGAAAAAATTGATATCAATCTATGAACATACGGATATGATGTAATAAGTACACAAATAAAGGGGGCGTCTAATGATTTATTTTTTAATGGCTCTCATTCACCTCATTATCCCTGCACTTATTGGACTTTCATTATATTGGTACACGAAAAACCATAGTATTTTCTACGCTGTCCTCGGTGTCCTTCTTCCGGGTATTATTCTTATTACACTCTTCCGTATTCCATTTTTAAACTTAATTCCACTTATTACTGCGATCTTATTTCTCATCTTCTTACCAAAAATAAAAAAATAGGAAAGCAGATCATAGGTGATCTGTTTTCCTATTTTGATATAGGTTCCCCCGCAGTAGAATGCACTTTTACTTTCTCCGATTTCACAAACCATAAACCGAAGAAAATAATAATTCCACCGATTATTTGTTGAAACGATACGTATTCATTTGCCCATACAGCTGCAAATAAAACAGCTACAAGTGGCGTTATATACATATATACCATCGTATGTGATGCTCCAATTTTTTGAACGCCTACATACCACATTACTAAACCAAATACTGTTACAAAGAAAATAGAATATAGTAAAGCGAATAGTGTTATTCCATGTGTAATATGAAATGGCATTATAAATACGTATGGTCCACTTAAAAGCAAGAGTGGAATCGCGCCAACTAGTGCTGACCATGCGGTAACACGTAGCGCTGAATATTTTTTAATTAATGGACCAGCTAAAACAGGATAAAGCCCCCAACATATTGATGTAATGAGTCCAATCCCATTCCCGTAAAAAGAACTAGCCAGTGAATGCCCTGCTACTAAAACTAAGGCTGCACCACAAAAGGCAATAATCGAACCGATAAGCTTTCGAGAAGAAAACTTTTCTTGTTTTAAGATAATCGCAAATACAGTTGTAAAAATAGGTGAAATAGAAATGAGTAAAGAGGCATTTGTAGCGGATGTATATTTAACAGTTTCCATAAATAACGTTTGATACAGTACAATACCTACAACGCTAACGATGATTAATCTAGGTATATCTTTTCTCTCCATATAAACCGACTTTTCAATAAAAAATGTAAGGAGTAACATAAGCGGTGCCGCCGATATCATCCGAAGTGCAGTAAACTCAATTGCTGTAAATTCTAAAAGTCCATATTTCGCAATCGTAAAATTAATCCCCCAAATAATAACGACTGCTAAAATTAATAACTCAATTCCCCATCTTCTCATGCGTATCCCCTCCGCAAATAAAATTATACAGAAAATTCAATCATATGTACATTTCATTATGTGAAAAAAATCTTTTTATTGTATGAAACGTTTGGGGGCATGAAATTATATCAGCGATTTTCTGAATATATCAGCGCAACTCTGATTATATCGGCGATTTTCAAAATATATCGGCGCAACTCGAATTATATCAGCGATTTTTTAAATATATCGACTTATCAACAAAAAACGACAAGAATAGCGACTTATACAATAAAAAAGGTGGTTCCAAAATACGTTTTGGAACCACCTTTTCTTTACTACACTCGAACGTGTAACTTCATATTTGGATTATAAAATTGGCTCGGGCTCTTCAGCTGAAACGTCCCTCCACCTTCATGCCAATCAACTGTTAATTTATCATCCATAAATACAAGCTTTGTGCGATCTGCGATAAAATTCATTGTGCTAGATTCGATATCCACATCGCGCTCATCTTTTTCTGCTACAGCTACTAAATCGATAATTCCGCTCATTACACAACCGCAACCTTCATTATCGTAAAATAACTTTATATATTTCGCTTCATTTGGAATCGTATCCACAATCTTTTTATATGCTGCTTCTGTTACAGTAACGTACATACTCTAATCTTCATCCTCTCTTCTCGTATCCTTCATATATTGTACCACCATTTTTCTTTAAAAATATATACAGAAAATTACGAACAATATACAATGTATGTAGTAAAGGAGGTTGTATCACTCATGCTCAAATTACTGCGATACCCCATCTTCCTAGGTCTACTCGGTAGCTTTTTTATTTCTAGCGGTATGATATTACAACATATACTTCCTTATTCTCCTTCTATTGGTTGGATTTTAGGTTTTATTTGTTTCCTAACCGCTTCTTATTTCGCTGTGAAGAACAAAAACATCTAATTAGTTCAAGGAGGATAACATAACATGCCAGCTTTAAAAGAAATAGAACAATCACTCAATCATTTGTTCCAAATCAAAAAATATGGAAAAGATAGTGCCTTTAGTCGATTTATCCCATCCGTATATGATCCTATCCACTTTCCGTGGCAACAATTTTTCGAAACCAATTTTGTAGAGCTATTTAACGGTCTTATGATACGAGGAGCTGAAACTGTAAATAACGTATTTTTAGCTGTTTTTCCTACAAATGATGTTCTTGAAACATTCATTTCACAGTCCACATCTGGTGATTTACTTTTTATGCACCACCCACTTGTAATGGAATGCGGTGATCCGCTTGGAAAATCAGGTCGTGGTTTTATTCCAATACCTGAAAAATATTTGCAAGCAATAAAAGAAAAACAACTTTCTATATATACATGTCACGGACCAATGGATATTCATCAAACGCATGGAACGAGCATTTCAATTGCAAAAGTCTTAGATGCTCACGTAGTTGACGGCTTTGCATATGAAGGCCCCGAACAAGAGCCAGTTGGCCTTATTTGTGAAATGGATGAAACATCCACAGAAGCACTCCAAAAACGTCTAAAAAATCTCTTCCATATTCCTTATACAGACTTCGAAGGTAAACAACATGATTCTATCAAAAAAATTGCAATTATTGCAGGATGTGGTGATGTCGTGTCTCTCATGAAAGAAGCAGAAGCAAAAGGTGCGGAAGCATATATTACTGGGGAAATCCATTGCCATATCGACAATGATTACGGTAAACAGAAATACTCGCTCATTATGGATTACGTAAAAGAAACGAATATGTCACTCATCGGTGTATCACACTCTGCCTCTGAATATTTAGTGAAAGAAACATTGATATATAATTGGTTTAAAGAAAATTTTGAAGTGGATGTTACTTTGATTCCACAGGAAAAATGGTGGTTATAAATTTTTAAAGAGATAGCTAAATTAGCTATCTCTTTTTACTAAACTTAAAATTTCATGAGGCGTTTGAAAAATATAATCAGCCTCTTCGAATCCTTTCCTTGTCTTTGCTCCCCACAAGGCTAAACCAAATTTTGCTCCCGCTTGTTTTGCGCATTGTAAGTCATATACTGAGTCACCTATGTATATCGCTTCTTGTGCCTCTATATTCAATCTTTTTAGACATGTCACAAGTGGCTCTGGATGTGGTTTATGTTTCATTGTATCTTCCACACAAATAGAGTGTTCAAAATATGAATGTAATCCAAATGGCTGGAAATCATCGATAAACTCTTGACGTGTTTTTGAAGTCACAATACCAGTTCGAATCTTATATGAAGATACTATTTCAATCACTTCCGCAATTCCTTTAAATACTGTAATTTCATTCTTAAAATCTGCCATATTACGTATCCATTTCTCATGAACTGCTTTCATATTTTCCACACCAATTTCTTGTAACGTAGCCATACCAGGAATACCTAATGCAAAATGTAGCTTTTCTAATGAATAATTCATCCCTTCATCTCGCAACGTTCTCTGTAATGAATATAAAACTGCTTTTTCCGTATCTAACATCGTTCCGTCAATATCAAATATAATCCCCTTCATTTTTACGTCCCCCTTTACTTCACTCCAACGATTAGCTCAATTCCATATTCTTTCACTACTCTTTCTAAATCGCCAGGTATAGCATCATTCGTAATAATTGTATCTATCGATTCTAATGACAGCGCCTTAAAGTTTTGACGTTGATTCATTTTTGTCTCATCAGCAAGTAAAAACACTTCATTTGTTTGTTTAACAATTTGACGCTTAAAATGAATATCTTCCTCATACGCATAATAGACACCATCTTCTGTAAGACCGGGTGATCCAATAAAAACCTTATCAAAATGATAATCTTTTAGTTTCTCCATTGCAGAAAAACCCGTCATATAACGTGAGTGTTTATTTAATTCTCCACCTAAAATATGAATATTTACATTCTCCATATCCATTAAATGATTTACTGTATCAATTGAATTTGTAACAACCGTTATGTTACTTGCTGTCAAAAATGAAGCCATACAGTTAACAGTTGTTGAAACATCAAGATAAATCACTTCATTATCTTCTACAAAAGAAGCAGCTCGCTTTCCAATAGATATCTTATATTCAATTTCTTTTTCCTCACGATTTACATAATCCGATATTTTATGGTGGAAAGATGATAAAGCTACACCACCATGGGTTCGCACTATTGTTGTTTCATTTGTTAACTTTACAATATCTCTTCTTGCTGTATCTCTGGAGACTTGAAATAGCTCACACATTATCTTCAAACTCATCGTCCTATGTTCATTCAAATACTCCATTATTTTTATTAAACGTTCCTCTTGATTCATACTCTCACCCATTTTTATTTACTTTTAAGTACTTTTAAGTTATTTTAAGTATATCACAACATAAATCCTTAAATAAACCTTAAAATAACTTAAAACAGGAGTGAGAAAATGCTACGTACAATTATTTTTGATTTTGATGGCACACTAGCTGATACTTTACCTTTATGTTATTACTCGTTTCAAAACGTTTTTTGGCAATTTGATAATAAAGAAATTACTGAAGCAGAGATTCTTTCTATGTTTGGCCCAAGTGAAATTGGTATTATTCATGAGAACTTACTCTCTGAAGAAAAAGAAGTAGCAGTTGAAAGATACTATGAATGTTATGAAGAAAAGCATCATGATTACGTAGAGCGAAATCATGAAATAGTAGACCTTTTAATACATTTAAAAAAACAAGGGTTTCAGTTAGCTATCGTAACTGGAAAAGCAAGAAGAAGCCTGGACATTTCTCTAAAAGCATTAGGATTAGTTTCTTTCTTCGACTGTATAGTAGCTGGAGATGATGTAATGAAGCCAAAACCTGATCCTGAAGGTATTCTTCTTGTATTAAATACATTACATGTAAATGCAAACGAAGCAATTTTTATTGGGGATAGTGATGCTGACATACTTGCTGGAAAACAGGCAGATGTACGAACGATTGGCGTACAATGGTTACCAAACTATCAATCTGCTACATTTACTGTACAACCAGATTATTTTATTAAGAAAACAGATGATTTTCTCATCTCATTAAATACTACATTTTCAAAATAAGTAGTCTACTACTGACAAAATTACTGGATCGGGGTAACTTCAAGTATTTAATCCTACTTCAGCTGTAGGTCCAGCTACTGTAACTTGGAGTAGCATTACAACCGGAAACCTCGTTTCGAGAGGAGATGCTATATCCCTTTATATTAATCCTGGAATTACTACCAGTGCTGTATATTCTGTTTTTCTAATCACAAATATTTAGTTCTCTCTTAAAAATAATTTATTCAACAGAAAAAGCCTCAATAATTTAGGTCAACAACTAACAAACTCACTCTATATTACCACCATAAAAATACCCATATCTTAGATTCGTAATTATACATAATGCACCAATAGTGTAAACACTTCCGGATTTTTATTCACAAAAAAGGGAAATCACTCTCAAATAAATGATTTCCCTTTTTAAAATATATTTTTTATTGTATCGGCAACATAACCTTCACCGTCGTTCCAACCCCAACTTCACTTTCAAAACTCATTTTACCGTTGTGGTCTTTAATAATTTTTTCTGTAACTACTAAGCCTAAACCTGTTCCCGTTTCTTTCGTTGTGTAAAAGGCTTCATTTAGCTTCGGGATTTTGTCTTTTGGAATGCCGCAACCTTCATCCTTAACTTGAACAATGATTGCATCTTCTACAGTCACTTTAATCGTAATCGTTCCGCCAACTGACATTGCTTCAATCGCATTTTTAATTAAATTAAAAAATACTTGTTTTAATCGTTTTTCATCGCATGTAATCGATGGTATGTCTTTACTATAAATACCTTGTATGTGCACACCTTGATTTAAAGCAGGCTTCCCCATAACTCGAATAACATAAGCGATAATTTCTTCTATATTATGAACTTCTGATTCTATTGATTTAGATTTCTCAAATCCACTAAGTTCTGTAGCGATTGTATGAATTCGTTCTACTTCTTGTTTCATAATATCACTATATATTTTATCCTCTGGATATTTAATCGCTTGCTTATTCACAAATTTATCTAAATTGGCTAAAGGTCTTTTAATTTTGGAACCAATAACTGTAGCCATTTTCCCAACAGTTGCTAACTTTTCTGTTTGTTGTATTTCTTTATTCATCATCTCAAGCGTACGAACGTAAGATTGGAACCTTACAAACATAATCCAACATATGATAGTAAATACGCTATATAATGCCATCGGGATTAAAACGAGTGATGAGTGAATCATGATTCCTATAAGAGCATATTTTCCAACAAGTATGCTCGGAACTAACCAAAAATATCTTTTATTCACAAAAAGTGGGGCAAATAAAATAAAAAACCCTTCTACTATATTCCCACCATCAAACTCAGTATCACTACCGTAGTAAATCATAATATTATGGATAAAATCTAATATATTATACCCAATTAGAATAATATACTTTACTGCAAATGGATTTTTCCATTTCATAAAGTATATTCCAATGCAAAATAAAACCACCATCAGAAAATAAAGCCATAAACCTAAACCATCTTCAAATTGTCCTACTCCTTCTTGCTCTCCTCCTATTAAAGGTACAATAAATTCGTAGGCAAGATCGTATACAAAAAATATAATGAAAAATAAACTTAAATATATTTTCAGCGCCTTCATTTCTTCATTTTTAAATATACCGTCTTTATTCATATGGTAACTCCTAGCTTTTCTCTCAATTGGATTTCATTATTTCCACACTTTTTTGGAAGAATAATATCTATTCTCGTTCCCTTATCTCTTTCACTTGAAATATGTAACGTACCAAGGTGTTCGTTGACAATTCGATCTGCTACCGTAAGTCCCAAACCAATTTTATCTTGTTTTGTTGTATAAAAAGCTTCTGTAACACGAGCCACATTCTCTTTCTTAATACCGTAACCATTATCGATTACACTTAGCATTACATAATCTTGTCCTTTATTTTCTAACCGTAACTCTAATGTGCCACCTTGCTCCATCGCCTCCAGAGCATTTTTTATGACATATAGAAAAACTCCTCGCATTTTCCGCTCATCACATTCAATTTCTATCATCTTTTCTTCGATATTAGAAATAAGCTGGATACTAGATTCATTCATTTTTTCTCGAAGAATTGCTACTGCTTGTAATACAATTTCACCTATATTATGTTTCTTATAAATAGAAGGTTTACATGTAGCAACTTCCATCAATTCACTTATCATATTATTCATATTTTCTATTTCAAAAATCATCTGTTTATAAATAGGGTCCTCTTCATGCTTCTCTCGTTGTAATTGCGTAAACCCTTTCAATGAAGCAAGTGGATTTTTAATTTCATGTCCCACTGTCGCTGCCATCTTTCCGATTACTGCTAATTTTTGTGATTCACTAGCAATCTTAATACTTTCCTTTACCGCTGAAAGGTATTGTATAAATCGATTTAAAATGATGTATGCTGCTATTAATACAAGTGTATACATAATGAGGAACATAAATCCTTTTACTTCTTTTAATACAAATAAGTAAATTACATATTTCCCTACAATAGTTGAAAGTACAAACACAAAATATTTTTTATTTAAAAATATAGGTACAAAGAAGATAAGAATAATTTCTACTATATTTCCCCCATCAAATGCCGCCTCATTATAAAGCATATACGAAAATATGTTAGCAATTTCTATTCCTATGTATGCAAATACACATGCATATTTCACAAAATTCACTTTCTCTTTTTTTATTAAATATACATTTACACCGAGTATTGCAGTTCCGCAAATAACTTGCCATAGTATGCTATGTCCCTTATCCGTTAGTGATTTATTTTCTAATACGATTGCATAGAAAATTTGGTATGAAACAACAATGACGTATAGCACCCACAAAAAGATTTTGGCATTCCTTTCTTCTTCTTTATATGATAGAAAACTTTCCTTCACTTCAACACCCCTTCAACATAATATCTCTAAGAATACCATTTATTATAATAAATGATTTCCTTATACAAACAAAGATAAATCGAACATTTGAGGAAAATCATCCCAAAATCGTGATATTTTCAGACGATATGCAATCATAAAAATTATAAACAATAATACGTATATTATGTGGGAGAGATTTTATATAAGCGGCAAAAAATGAAGGAAAGCTTAGTGTCTTAATAGAACAAAATCATACGCTCCTCGCGTATGAATAGGAGGCTCATTCATGTTTGTTACCGTTGAAAAAGATGTGCATATTTTTGTGCAAGACGTTAATCCCGGTCCCGGTAGTAAAACCGTGTTCTTCGTCCATGGCTGGCCTTTAAATCATCAAATGTACCAATATCAGCTCAACGTGTTACCACAACACGGTTTCCGCTGCATCGCTATGGATATACGCGGAAATGGACAATCTGATAAACCATGGACTGGTTACACATACAATCGTTTAGCAGACGATATCGCCATCGTTTTAGAAGCACTTCAAGTCGAAAATGCTACATTAATTGGTTTCTCAGTAGGTGGTGCTCTTTCTATTCGGTACATGTCTCGCTATAATGGTCATCGTATTTCTAAACTTGTATTAGTCGATGCCGTTTCCCCCTCTTTCGTTAAAAATCAAGAATCTCCCTATGGTGTCCCAAAAGAACAAGCAGACACTCTCATTAATCAAATGTATGCCAATATGCCTAAATTTTTAAATGATGTATCTTTATCATTTTTTAATAGAAACTTAGGATCTGCTACGCTAGAATGGTTTTCTTATCTCGGTATGCAGTCTGCTTCTTATGCTCTCATCAAAATATTGCAAGCAGCCGCAAATGAAGATGTAACGAAAGACTTAAGTAAAATTAACGTGCCAACAAAAATATTCCACGGTATTCATGATCAACTTATCCCATACAAAAGCGCTGAACTTACGCAAAAGCGTATTAAAAATTCTCAGTTACATCCTCTCACAAATAGTGGTCACGGCTCTCCAATTGATCAAGCGGATGAATTAAACGAAGAACTTATAAAGTTTTTGCATTCATAAAAAACTATGCCAAATGTATCGATAGGAACGTAGTTTTTAAAAAGGTTAAAATTCACACATTTCTCACAAATCATTCGATAAAACGGTTACATTTTCATTTATACTAAATGTACAGGTAATACTCCCTAAACCCAGCTTGTCTGGTTACCCCGTTAAATACTATAAAAAAGAACTTGTATCGTTATACAAGTTCTTTTTGTTTCTTTTATCCCGCTTTAACGGGCAGTAAGACCCCCACCTCAAAATTCAGCAAAGCAAAGAAGTTAGGTGGGGGTCGGGCTACCCATAAAAGTCCGATTGGTGAAGGCTAATAATCAGTGGGGGATGAAGAAAACCCCCACTGATTAAAGTTTCACTTTATTTAAAGAGGATATCTTTACTATATTGATTTCCAACAAGTAAATCATACTGAAGCATTTTATATTGCTCTAACATTTCTTTTTGTTTCTTTGTTAAATCATTGATTACTTCTCCATTTTTATCAACTTTTAATTCATCTCTAAGCACCGGTATTTCCTTGTAAAATCCCGATAAAAATTGATAAAATAAAGATTTATTTAATCCTGCATAATCAAAAATAAGATTAGAAAAATAAATTGGACTTACTACACCTAAATTATCATTTGGCATATCAAAGTTTGCGTACATTAATAGCGGCGTTTGGGCCATCGCTAAACGTTCGCTCGGTGTTTTTTCATTCGTTATATACCCATTCTCTTTATAAAAAGATTTATTTGTTCCTAATGATGGAAGATGATCTCCAAAGAATACTAATAATGTAGGTCTATCTAAATTATCTAGTTGCTCTATTAAATATTGAAGGGCCTCATCTGAACGTCTTAACCCTTCTGTATACGTTTCTAATTCTCCCTTTGATTCTTCATTTTCTAGCCCGCTAATTTCTATTAGGTTTTCACCAAATCGGCCCTCTGTAAATGGAAAATGATTTTGCATCGTAACTGCATGAATAAATGTAGGTTGTTTTTGTTTCTCTAACTCAGCAATTATCTCTTTACTCATCGCTAAATCACTAATATAATCTCCATCAACATCTACATTTTCCATCGTATCCGCTGCATTAAATTTATCAAATCCTAACACCTTATATACATCATCACGTTTAAAGAATGTGCGACCAAATGAATGAATTGCACTTGTGTAATACCCTTCTTTTTTCAACGCCGTAGGGATTGATGGAATTTCTTTCTTATTTGTAATAACCTGCTGATATGGTATAGAACCTGGCTTTAACAAACTCATTGAATAACTCGTTAATGCCTCAAATTCAACGTTCGCCGTATTTCCCCCAAATGTAGGAGAAATAGTTTGTCCACCAGGAAAGTTTTCTATATAATGATGTAAATTTGGTACAGGATCTTCACTAAAAGAAAGGTTAGTTGCTTTCGTCGGATCCCAAAACGATTCACTCATTACAAAAATAATATTCGGTTTCTCTTTTTTCTTTTGGCTCCCTATATTTCCACTATATTGTTTTTTTATATCGTTTGCTATTTGAAGCATATTTTCTTTAGAATAATTTTTTGGTTTTTCCATAACTGTTGTATCTAAATTGCTAATAAACCCAAGTACAAAACCATTTGAAGCATAGTTCTCATTTTGATCCCACAAAACAAAATCTACACCTGATTTTTGAAATACTTTATTCATAAATGTGTTCGCAAAATTACCGTACGCATATAGAACAAAAATAGATCCTACTACTAATAAGGCTCTTATTCCTAGATGAGTCTTTACATTTTGAATATACCTTCTCATATATATCCCTGCTACAATACAAGCCACAATACTTAAGATAATGACAAAAATATAACTCCAGCTAAAATAGTCCATCACCATCGGTATAACAGATTGCATATGCATAATTTGTGTGAAATCAGAAGGATACAGCGGATCACCTCTAAAAATAAGCTTTAAATAATTCACAATACCTAAAATGACTAACGTACAGCTCGTTAAAATCATACTTAGAAAAACCTTGCCTATTAAATTATAAACAAGAATGTATATTGCATAAATTACTACAAAACTTAATATAAACTGCATGTTATACAAGTAAATCCAATTCATTGCCTCTATGAAACTCATATTAACTTGCATGACAATATAAAATAACGCTACTGTATGAGCTAGTAAAAATAATACAAAATGCACTCGTAGGGATGCCCTAAGTGTAGACATCTCTTTTTTATTAAAATGTGAAATATAAAATGTTATGCCCCATATGAAAATCATCATAACAATTAAAACAAGATTTTGATTTAAATGAGCTTTCATTATGTCTAAATTAAAAACCTTTAAAAGCATAAACAGCATAGTTATTACTAATAAAGTCACCATACTACTTATAATGCTAGAAATTAATATATTTCTTTTTGGAAGATCAAAAAGTGTAGAACCATACTTCAATTCATTCCCTCGTTTCTATGTCTTAATTTCCCCCGCATCGAAAGAACTATTTCTATTAAAATAACATATATGACATATTTCGTCTGCATAGTTGATTCTATCATAAATGTATTGTCTTAATATTCCCTTAGTAAACAGTTAAATTATGGCATACAAATTACTCATTCTTGAAAAACTTAATTTCAGCATTCCACTTTATGATATAATAACTATGTTTTGGAAATCCTTAATACTATTAAAGATTTCACATGAAAATACGAAAGAATTAATAAAAAAGGAGTTGCTCATTTTTGCTTACTAAGTTTAAGAGTTTGCCTAAAGCGGTATATGCAATTTTGGCGCTTTCTTTCCTGTTGCACGTTTTTTGTTTAGTAAAACAGCCAGGATTAGATGGAGAGTTAGTCAAAGTAACATATGGTGCAAATGATGCCTTTAACTATTCGTTAACAGCTGAACAACTATTAAAACATGGTGTATTTGGTTATGTGTATTTAGAACCTAGTGAAGTTCCAGGGAAAAATGCATATATCACACCAGGTCAGCCATTACTATTAGCTGGCGCTATGATTATTTCTGATATTACATCAATTCCTTACTATTACGTAGCAACTGTTATTAACATGATTATGAACCTATGCACAGTGCTATTAGTATTCTTAATAGGAAAAGAATTGTTCGAAAAAAACATTTATGGAATTGTTGCAAGTATTTTATATGCTATTTATCCAAGTAACTATACATACTTCCGTACATTGCTAACAGAAGTTCCATCCATATTCTTATTAGCGTTATGTGTATATGTATTTGTTCTCGCATGGAAATACAATAAAGTGAAATTCCATATATGGTTTGGAATTGTCGTTTCAATTTTACTTATGTTCCGTCCAAATCCAGCTCCAATGATGCTCATTCCTGTTCTTGTTGTGTTATTTACATATGGATTTAAAGACTCCATTCGAATCGGATTGTTATGGTTTATCGGACCTTTCTTTATTATTGGTGCATGGGTTGTTCGTAACTATTTAGCACTCAACCAATTTATTTTATTCTCAACCCAAGGTGCTGATCCACTAATTGCGGGTGCTGATCCATTTAATAAAATTGGATATGAAAATATAGTAAATGAAATGAGAGCCAAAGGCTTAGATGACAAAGGGGCATACGCAAAAGAATTAATCAAGAACGGCTTTAAGACGGACTTCACTTATTGGTTCTCTTGGTTCACTGTCGGTAAAACAATTGAATTATTCAAAACAGCTCCTGCTGTAGACCAATACCGTATTCACAACTTTATGCAACTATGTCATAGAGTGTTTATCATCGGTACATTCTTGAGCAGCTTCTGCTTCATGCTAAATTCATTTAAACATAAACGCGTTATGATGCTAGTAGCAAGTTCTATTATTTACATTATCTTCTCAAACTTATTCTTAGCAATTAATCGCTATGGATTTTTCATTAATCCTCTTATGTGCTTAATTCTTGCATACGGATTAATTCACATTGTGCAGAAGCTTCCATTCTTCCGCACGAACCAAGCATAATAAGAAAGAGGTCGTCCAACGGTGGACGACCTCTTTCTTATTACCCCACACTTTGCACACAGCCAATTTGTCCATTCTGTAATCACACTTTAATTCCGTATGTATATGTTTCTGTATTTGTCAAAATATCTTTCACAATACTACTCACTATTTCACTTATAAATGCAAGTTTTTTACAACTATTACTATAACGAAAAGAACCCGCCACAAGACAGGTTCTTTTCGTTATTTTATGATAAAAGAAAAAATCATTAGCATGTGTATTATATAAAAGGAAACAGCCATATTTTCCATACGATACATACGAGTACAATAACTACAAAATCAAAAAAATCTAATCTCGGACCCTTTTTCATATTCATCTCTAGCCACATATGAATCCATTTTGTTTTTGTATATTTTTGGATGTTTTTCTTTGCAAATCGGTAAATGAGCACTTGCATAATAAAAAATCCCACTACAAAAATGAATAAGAAAATGAGAAAATCGACCACAAAATTCCTCCTTATTTTTGCAGCGATTTTTCTACTATATGATTTTTCAAAACCCACTCTTCAAATTGAGCACTTCCAAATTCCCAACTAAGATCACGAGCATGTACAGAAAAAACGTAATAGCCAGCATATTCGTCCATAAATTTACCCGTCTCGATCCCATCTTTCTGAAGACCATATGCTCCAAAATTAAAATATACATCCCACACGTCTTCATTCTTCCGTTTATAAGCAATCGATTCCATATCACATTCTGTTCCAAAATAGTCAAGATGTAAATGTACGCTATCATCATATTCGTACTCCATTTTATCACCCCTTATATTTGTACTTCTTTATCCCCCAAAAAATTCCTGCTATCTACACTCACATGTGGGCACTTACCTACATATCATGCTTGTAGAGTGACTTCTAGGAGGTGTTATATAGTGAAAAAATTAATAGCTGTTTTTTGTATCATGTTACTAGCTGTCTTCACACTTGTTGCTTGCAGTAGTAAAAAAGAAGATACGAAAGAACAAACTCAAAATGTTCGAGTCGGCGAAGTTACCCACTCTCTCTTCTATGCCCCGTTATATGTCGGGATTGAAAAAGGATTTTTTAAAGATGAGGGATTACATGTTGACCTCCAAACAACAGCTGGAGGAGATAAAACGATGACTGCCTTATTATCTGGCGGGATTGATATTGCTCTCGTCGGTTCTGAAACGTCCATTTACGTTCATCAACAAGGCGCAAAAGACCCCGTCATTAACTTCGCACAACTTACACAAACAGATGGAACATTTTTAGTTTCGCGTAAAAAATTAGACTCTTTTAATTGGAATGACGTAAAAGGTGTTACGTTTTTAGGACAGCGTAAAGGCGGTATGCCGCAAATGGTTGGAGAATACGTTTTAAAGAAAAATGGCATTGATCCTCACAAAGATACAAATTTAATCCAAAACATCGAATTTGCTAATATTGCAAATGCCTACGCATCTGGTACGGGAGAATTTGTCCAGCTCTTTGAACCGACTGCAAGTATATTTGAAAAAGAAGGTAAAGGTTATATCGTCGCTTCGTTCGGAAATGAATCTGGTACTGTTCCGTATACATCGTTCATGGCAAAGGAAAGTTTCTTAAAGAAAGATAAAGCTGCTGCTGAAAAATTCACACGGGCGCTCTATAAAGCACAACAATGGGTTGATACTCATAGCCCAGAAGAAATTGCTGATGCCGTTTCTCCGTTATTTAAAGACACTTCAAAAGACATTACAGTAAAAGTAATTGAACGGTATAAAAAGCAACATTCTTATGCGACAAATCCGCTATTAGATGCTGAAGAATGGAAACAGCTCCAAACGATTATGAAAGACGCTGGCGAATTACAAAAAGAAGTTCCATATGAAGCGCTCGTCAATACGAAAATTGCCGAAAGCGTTATTAAGAAATAGAGGCGAAGTGTATGAGTTTTTTACAAATACGTAACGTTTCTCACTGCTTTTTCGCAAAAGAGAATGCCAAATTGATTCTTGAAGATATGAGTTTACAAGTGGAAGAAGGCGAATTCATTTCGATACTCGGTCCAAGTGGTTGTGGCAAAACGACACTCCTCTCCATTATTGCCGGGCTGCTTGATCCAATTGAAGGTATCGTCTTTTTAGATGGTGAGCCCATTACAACGAAAACTTCATCTATGGGATATATGTTGCAGCAAGACTACTTGTTCCCTTGGAAGACAATTGAAGAAAATATTATGCTTGGACTTCATATCCGAAACATTTACGATGAACAGACGAAAGAACATACTTTACAGCTTTTAAAGCAAGTCGGTCTACATGATGTAGAGCAGCAATACCCTCGTGAACTATCCGGTGGTATGCGTCAACGTGCCGCCCTCGTTCGAACGTTAGCGACCGATCCAAAAATTTTATTGCTAGATGAACCTTTTTCGGCGCTCGATTATCAAACGAAATTGAAACTAGAAAATCTCGTTTTCAGCTTACTACACAAATATAAGAAAACTTCACTACTCGTGACGCATGATATTGAAGAAGCAATTGCGATGAGTGATCGTATTTATTTACTACAAGCGAATCCTGGAAAAATTGCAAAAACATTTATCGTCCCAGAAAGTATCCGTTCCTTATCACCGTTAGAATCACGCCATCACCATGACTTCCCATCCCTCTTCCAAAATATATGGAAGGAGCTGGAGCGTCTTGGATAATATAAAGCAACTACATGAACAGTTTCGGAAAAAAGAACGCAGGCGCGCATGGTTAGCACGCTCTTTGCAACTTTTACTGCTCATTCTTCTCTTTGCACTATGGGAGATAGCTAGCAAAAAAGAATGGATTGACCCTTTACTCTTTAGCTCTCCTTCAAGCATTTGGGATCTCTTCCTTAATAAATGGATGGACGGTTCGCTTTGGGTCCACATATGGACGACATTACTTGAAACGGGAGTAGGTTTCATTCTTGGAACAGTGCTCGGAGCCATTATCGCTACTTTCCTTTGGTGGCTACCACTTCTCGCCCGCGTACTTGATCCATATCTCGTCGTCCTAAACGCCATGCCAAAAGTAGCACTTGGTCCGATTATCATTGTAATCTTCGGCCCAAATATTTCTTCGTCAATTGCAATGGGAGTAATCATTTCTATCATCATTACCATTCTCGTTATTTACAGCGCATTTCAAGAAGTCGATTCTAACTATATAAAAGTGATGGACACATTTGGCGCAAATAAATGGCAATGTTATAAACAAGTCGTTCTCCCTGCATCTTTCCCAGCCATTATTTCAACGTTAAAAGTGAACGTTGGATTATCGTGGGTCGGTGTTATATTCGGCGAACTTCTCGTCTCTAAACAAGGTCTTGGCTACTTAATTAGCTACGGATTCCAAGTATTTAATTTCACACTTGTCTTACTAAGCGTACTACTCACATGCGTCCTCGCAACACTTATGTATGTGTTTGTTGAGGCATTTGAAAAACTTCTAATTGGGAAACGAAAAAGAAGCTGACTTAGAGCGATAGACTATAGTCAGCTTCTTTCTTTTACTTTTTATCACACATCTTTGTTTCATTTTTAACATTTCCATCCGCAACCGTAACTGTATGGAAACAATCTTTCACACGTACTGTAACGACATTATCTTTTCGATCTATCACATGATAATCATTAAACTTTTTATCCAATGCACTACGAATTTGCTCCCCTTCAAAAATCGGAAAACCGTGAGACATTACCCAAATGAGACCAGCGACAGCAAGAATCGTTTTCATACGTTTCATTACCTCCTCGAGAGTAAACTTATAGTCCCTATAACACGCGCATTATAATTGTGTCTAAATTGTGACATTTTTATACTAATTCTATTTTATAATGGTAGTTCCTTCTTCTTTTTAATGAAAATACATAATTTTCAATTTTATCAACATAAAAAACGTAAAGAACTACAATTCTTTACGTTTTCTTAGCTAACATATATAACCCGCATTAGTTTCCACTTCGTTGTTCTATCGTTTTCGAAACATCATATAATCCTGCCAACACTTCCGCCCTCATTTTTACAAGCTCAGGGAATTGATAGAAAAAGGCAATTTTTTTATACTTTAACTCCGATCCTTCTTTCACCTTTTTTGAATCTTGCAAAATAAATGCTGTAAATGTATCTGCAATATCTTCTGCTACATTTGTCGTTCCATACTGTGAGACAAACTCATCATGTTTTTCTTTAAAAAATTCAATTTGCGTTTCTTCACTTTCTTCTACTTTCTTTTCTGTCCACTCCTGCTCAATAGGCTTCCAGAAAGAATTATAAAATTGATTAATATAAGAGTTTTCCTTCGCACATCCCTCTTGTAAGAAAAGATTGCCGCATTTATTTCGGTACGTCGAAATATCTTTATCCTCTTCAAAATCCTTTACATAGTTTTCATCTACTGGTATTTGCTTATGCCCGAGCGTCAATACATGAGCCGTCTCATGAATTAATGTTTTCATCACTTCATCAATATTTACCGCAGAATCAAGCGTATCTAAGCTAAGAGTCCAATCTTTCGGATTCTCTATACTAGGCATAACGTGAGCAACAACACCGTCATAACCATCCGTTATTAAATCAAATTCTGTTATATTCCCGCGATATTTAGCTGGAATGAGCGTGCGATACATATCCCACAAGTCTTCATGATACCCTCTATCTTGACGTTGTTGCAGTACTTCTTCTTTCGCTTCTTTATCTTCAGCAAATACTTTATTTAAACGTTTCCGTTCTATTTTTTCAAAATAAGGATCTACAATTTCATCGCCATCAATATAATAAGAAGCTAAAAAGAAATAATTTTCATCATCATCTTCTTTTTTCTGCTCTGCCTCTTTCATATCTGCACTTTCATGCTCTTCTATTTCATAATCTTCTACTGCTTCAAGCTCAGATAATCCATCTATTTTTTCATATACTTTTTGAAGTTTCTTATCTCCTATTTCCACGCATTCTTCGTCTGTTTTACACACTTCTTTTTCTTTCACACTCTTCATAGAACTTTCGCACCCTGCTAGTAAGCCGATTACAACGATAACCCCTACTAACTTGCCATACAGTCTCTTCATACAATCCTCCATTATTCCATTCTACAAAATATCATAATCATTTTTTAACGAATATGCGATAATGAATTATAAAAAATGTAAGGAGGTTTCCTATGATTCGGGCAGTCTTATTCTAAAAAATTATATCAGCGATTTTTGAAATATATCGACTGTAACTCAAATTATATCGGCGATTTTCACAATATATCGACTTACCGACAAAAACTGACAAATAAAAAAGAAGCCGTCGTTTAAAAACGCCTCCTCTTCCTTTATTACTCATATACTGTAAACTGCGGTTTACTCGGATGATCTTTAACTAGCGCATCATCTGGAAACTTTGAAACTTTTTGATATAAGGCAATGTCACCCATGCAACCTGCTGTTAGTAGAATTCCTAAAAATGAGAGTGGCTCCAGATTCATAGCTAACCCCAATACAATTGGCAAAATTCCAGTCGGTAAAAACGGCAGCATTAACACTTTCTTCATTTGCTTTACTGTAATTTCTTTTTTAGAATGAGCGTATGCAGCACCTAATTTCCAATTGACGCCCCATGTTAGTTCACTCCACGGAACACCTCCGATATAACGAAATCCAATTAAATGTATTGCCTCATGAATACAAACGAAAACAATCATTCCAATAATCAAAAGAAACATAACGGGCAATGTAAATTCAAATTGAACCCCGCCTGAAAGAAATATATGCAAATAACCAATTCCAAACGCCAACGCAAATATTATAAGTAATGAATAGATATTTAACTTAACCATCGAAACAGTAACAGTCGTTTCTTTTCTGTTATCCATCTTCCTCCTCCTAAAATGTAAATATATCTTTACAAAATTGTATAATATACCCAAAATGATGTAAAGATATATTTACATTTGATCTTATAAAAAAAGAAATCGGCCACTTTACTTCGTAAAACAGCCGATTTCTTCTATATGTTTCATCGTACGCGCCAATACATCGTCGCGCATTATAAAGCTAAATTTTCTATCCGTTTTAATGTTGTCAGGAATGTTTTTTAATAAAACAGACCCTTTCGTTTCTTCGTAATGCGTATGTTGTTCTACCGCACTAATTGTTGCAAAATAAATGTTTTTAATGATTATTTTGTCTTTTCCAGATACTTTATATTGTCCTAAGTAAGTTAAATCAGAAACTATGCCGCCGGTTTCTTCATGAACCTCTCGAACTGCCGCTTCTTCCGGTGTTTCCCCTAGTTCTACTTTTCCACCTGGAAATTCAAGACCGCGACGTAAATGATGCGTTAATAACCATTGATCCCCGTACCGGCATACAACCCAAACATGCTTTGGCTCAGGAGAAAATGGATAACGTTCAAACGATAATTGTACAGTGTTGTGGTAATAATCTTTAAATTTGTACATGCCATTACTCCCCTATTGATGGTTACAAGTTTTTCCTACCACAAATTGTAGCATATTCTCGCTTTTCTGCATAATATTATCCAATTATAATCCATTGATTATTCCCATTTGCGCGACTAATTCTTTCGTCTCATGATTTCCTAAATCGTAAATCATTTTATATGCTTTTTGTAGTTGTTCATCATATCGGTCATTATTTGAATCATGATGATACTCAACAAATGGAACGTGGGAGCGTACAAATGAACCTAAATCCTCTACATACGCTTGATCAAAGTACTCTCTTAACTCCGTAATTTCCTCATCATTTGCGGAAATCTCAAAATTATACGTATCCGCTGTCTTCACTTGTGAAATTTGACCGTTTGCTATTGATATATAATATGTTTTTTTCTGCTCCATGTAACACCCTTCTTTCATCCTTTTTATTTCTATTGTTTTCATCAATTACAAAATTATGTAAAATAAAGAAAAGGAGGGGTTCCATGTTTAAAATATTAATTATCGGTATTATAATCGTCCTAGTCATATTAGTACTCTCCGTCATGACGATTAATAAAGGCTACGCTTATAAACATTCCGTCGATAAACCAGAAGATAACCCGTATACAAAAAACAGCAAGAAGAATTCATAATACGCTTCGTATACCACTACTTATTTTAGGCCACATCATATCCAGTATTCGTTTACTAGCAGTTCAAAATAACTTTCTACCACTTTCACAATTTCTATTAGGAGCTTTACTACCCTTAAACAAATAAAGAAAAAGATTTAGGAACCGGATCTATTTGGATTTTCCTCATCATTAGCTATATAAAATAACAAGGGGGATATATATGCTAAAGGGATTACAGGTTATTTTTGCACTCATTGCATTATGTATAGTAATTTACGGATATTTTACTGGTAATAGAGAAATGATGCCTTATATGTTCATTTTCTTAGGATTAATGGCTTTCACTATAGGACTAGGAGAAATAAAACAAGACAGAAAATCTATTGGTATATTTGCTTTCATAGCTGGAGCTGGTGCTTTATTTCTTAGCTTCTCAGAACTATTCCGGTAAATAATCTATTTACATGCTAACTGGATTACGGATTGTTTTAGGACTTTTCACGCTTCTCATACTCTTTCTTTGCACATATATCCAGATTACCGATCATTTCTCACTTCTCCCATACGTACAATTTATTCTCAGTTGTTTCTTTATTCTTGTCGGAATTAACAAATTTATATCCGGACGAAAATCAATGAGCATTCCGTTTTTTTTCGTTTCTATTCTTACACTCTTCGTTCTCATATCAAACTACCTTCGCTACGTATAGAATGAAATCTTGAGCAATTTCGCATTTACAAGCACGTAATAAAATAGGGATGATTTTTTTGTCAGTTTTTGTCGGTAAGTCGATATCCAGTGTCGAAACGTCGATATATTAAAAAAATCGTTGATATATTTCAAGTTACGGTCGATATATTCGAAAAATCGTCGATATAATTTTATTTATTATCATGACAAAAAAAACTGCCCTTTTACAGGCAGTTTTCTTTCTATCCAAATACTTTCTCAAGTTCATCTTTATCTTGGCTTAACCAGAAGTTCATTAAGCGTTTTGCTCCTTCTAAATCGTGAAGCTTCGCTTGACCACATTGCGTTTCATTTGCAGCTGGAATTTCTGTAATTTGAACCGCATCTTTTAATGTTAGTTCTAATAAATCAATGATTTCTCGAACTGTCGGTGTTCCGCTTACTACAAGGTAATATCCTGTTTGGCAGCCCATTGGTGAAATATCGATAATATCGAAATGCGGATAACGATCAATATATTTACGTAAATTAAATGCTAATAAATGTTCTAACGTATGAATAACATCTGGTTTCATCGCTTGTTTATTCGGTTGGCAAAAACGAATATCAAATTTATTTACAATACCGTCACTACCTACATTGTGAACTCCGCAATGTCTTACATAAGGTGCCTTTACAATCGTATGATCTAATTCAAAGCTTTCTACTGATGGCATACAACATCTCTCCCGCTTTTAATTTAATTCCGTTATATCCAATATGATATAACGGAAATGCACATTAGTAAAGTATTATGTACAGTCGTGCTATAATACTTTAAGAATATGCTGAAAAGGAGATCGTTATGAAACAGATTTTTATTGGGATTATACGCTTTTATCAAAAGTTCATTTCTCCGATGACACCACCCACTTGCCGCTTTTATCCGACTTGTTCTCATTACGGATTAGAGGCGTTTCAAAAGCATGGTGCACTCAAAGGCTTTTGGCTTACTTGTAAGCGTATATTAAAATGTCACCCTTTCCACCCAGGAGGATTTGATCCTGTCCCAGATAAAAAGGATGACAAAGTACATTCTTAATTATCGTAACCATTCACAACTAAATCTAATTTTCCTGTATCAGGATCGATAACAAGACCGTGAACAGGTACTTCTTCCGGAAGTAATGGGTGGTTGCGAAGTACTGATACGCTATGTTCTACACTTTCTTCTACACTAGAGAAACCGCGCAAGAATTGTTCTAAATCAATTCCAGAATAACGAAGCATATCTAATTTCTCTTCTGTTATACCGCGCTCTTTCATTTTCTCAATCGTACTACTTGCTTGAATTTTTGCCATACCACAATCATGGTGACCAACTACACATACTTCATCAGCGCCAAGTTCGTATACAGCGACTAAAATACTACGCATAATACTTCCAAATGGATGTGAAATAACAGCGCCTGCTACTTTAATAATTTTCACATCGCCGTTACGCATATTCATCGCTTTCGGCAATAGTTCAACAAGTCTTGTATCCATACAAGAAATAATTACCATCTTTTTGTTTGGAAATTTCCCCGCTACAAACTCTTCATACTTTTTCTCTTCCACAAATTTCTCATTGTATTGCAAAATCTCTTCTAATGACTTCATAGTAAAAGGCCCTCTTTTCTCTCGTTTACACTACATAATTAGTGTACCAAAATATGAAAAACTCAAAAAGGATATCGCTTTATAGTAAAAATAAGATGTTTTCAGATAATCGACATAATTCTTTCAAAATATACACACAGCTTTGTAACAAGTCTCACATACTTTAAACGCATTTTCACTATAAACTGATTGTAGATAATGTAAAAAAGGAGTGAATATTTATTATGTCCGACGTTCTGTTACTGAGTCGTTTTCAATTTGCAATTACTGTTTTTTATCATTTTTTATTTGTACCTTTGACAATCGGACTTGTTATTTTAGTAGCGTGTATGGAGACTCAATACGCCCGCACATTGAATCCAACATACCGCAAAATGGCAAATTTCTGGGGTAAATTATTTACAATTAACTTCGTAATGGGGATTATAACCGGGATTACGATGGAATTCCAATTTGGAACAAACTGGTCTGAGTACTCCAAATATATGGGAGATATTTTCGGATCACCTCTCGCAATCGAAGCACTCGTTGCCTTCTTCTTAGAATCTACTTTCATGGGAATATGGTTATTCGGTAAAGACAAAATTTCACCAAAGTTCCGTGCCTTCTGTATGTGGATGGTTGCACTTGGAACAAATATTTCCGCCCTTTGGATTATTACAGCAAACGGCTTTATGCAAAACCCTGTTGGCTACGTCGTACGTAACGGCCGCGCTGAATTAAATGATTTCTGGGCACTCGTTACGAATCCATACGCTTGGAATATGTTCTTCCATACTGTAGTTAGTTGTTATATTGTTGGTGCTTTCTTCGTTATGGCAATTAGTGCCTATCACTTATTACGTAAAAATGAAGTTGAATTCTTCAAAAAATCATTTAAGTTTGGCTTAATGTTAGGCTTATTTGCCGCAACAATTACACCGTTTATGGGACATCAATCTGGTGTATCCGCGGCTAAATATCAACCTGCTAAAGGTGCTGCAATGGAAGCTGTTTGGGAAACTGGGAAAGGACAAGGCTTCTCGATTGTTCAAATTCCTGATGTGGAAAATGAAAAGAACTTTGAATTCCTTACGATTCCAAAGTTAGGAAGTTTCTTCTATACAAATTCATTTGATGGCGAAATTGTTGGTTTAAAAGATATTCCGAAAGAAGATCGTCCAAACGTTAACCTTGTGTACTATAGCTTCCGCTTAATGGTTGCACTTGGTATGTTCTTTATGGCATTAACTTGGTACGGTTTCTACTTAAACCGAAAAGGAAAACTGGAAAACTCAAAACGTTACTTAAAAATTACAATATGGTCTGTTTTACTACCATATATCGCAATTAATGCTGGTTGGATTGTTGCCGAAGTAGGTCGTCAACCATGGACAGTATATAAACTCATGCGTACCGCAGAATCTGTATCACCTATATCTGTCCCGCAAATTTGGTTCTCATTAATTAGTTTAATCTTGTTCTACACTTTACTTTTAATCGCAGACGTATACTTAATGCTGAAGTTCGCCAAAAAAGGACCAGCAGCATTAGAGGAACCTGCTACTGAGGGAGGCGTGGCTCATGTCTCATGATATGCTTGCGATTATCTGGTTTGGTTTATGGGGCGTGATTTGGACAGTTTACTTTATTCTTGATGGATACGCACTTGGTAACGGAATGATTTTTCCTTTCGTTACGAAAGACCGACAAGAACGAAATCAATTACAAGAAGCAATTGGCCCGTTCTGGGGCGGTAATGAAGTGTGGTTAATTACAGCTGGTGGCGCAACATTTGCTGCCTTCCCAGTCACATATGCAAATATGTTTAGTTATTTATATACACCGTTATTCTTAGTATTACTTGCACTATTTGCTCGTGCTGCTGGACTTGAGTTCATGCATAAAGATGATTCACCAATTTGGCAAAAAACTTGTAAATGGGCATTTGCAATTGGTAGTTTCTTAATTGCTTTCCTATTCGGTGTTACATTTGCTAATCTTTATTACGGACTACAAATTGGGAAAAATGGCTATGAAGGAAATTTACTTAGCTTACTAAATCATTACGGTATTTTAGGAGGGCTGTTCTTCACTACTATATTCGTCGTATCTGGTGCCCTTTGGGTTATGATTAAAACGACTGGTGAAGTATCTGACCGTGCTTATAAAATCGCAAGACCATTTTCAATGGCAGCTGCTATCATTTTAGCTATTTTCTATGTAGCAACTGCAAATCGTACAAATTTATTCCAAAACTTCACAGAGTACCCGGTACTATTCATTCTTCCAGTACTTGCAATGTTAATGAGTGTACTCGCACTTATTATGGTGTACAAACATAAAATCGGTCTTGCATTCACATTCGTTTGCTTAACAATCGCAATGTTTATGACAACTGGCTTTGCGGGTATGTTCCCAAGAATGTTACCATCTCGTATTAATGATGCTTATAGTACAACGTTATACAACGCAGCTGGTAGTCAATTAAACTTAAAAATTATGTTCTTCGTTGCAATGGTTATGGTACCAATTGTTATTGGATATCAACTTTGGAGTTACAGTATCTTTAAAAATAAAATTCATAAAGACTCTGCTAAAGGGTATCACTAAAATGAAAAAAGACACTTCGTTTGAAGTGTCTTTTTTATACGTATGATTTTCGATAAGATGTTATATTTCTAATCTAACAACTATAATACAGAAGAATCATTAACAGCTCACAGCTAGATTGTAGCACAGGACAAGTTCATCATTTTATGCAATTTTACATATTTCTCTATAAAGTAAACTGTATTCCTTGATCATTCACATCGCTATCCCCTACATCTGATGTACTAATCCCGCTAAATGTTTGTACTTTAATCCCCGTATTCGATGATCCCGATCCATTATAAGCTTTCGTTTTTTCAATCGGCTGCACGTTATATTTATCTCCTAAATTAATCGTTCCATTGCAGTTTTCAATAATAACGCCTTCCACAACTGACGGCATTTTGTCACCTACTTTCATTTCCTTACTTTCATTTTATGAAAAGCGCCTAAAAAAATAGCATGTTTCCATAAGAAAAAAGCACTCAGACTGAGTGCTTTTTTCTTATTTACCTTTTTTCTTTTTCTCACAAGCAATTCCATCGCCATCACGGTCTAAATGCTTACCATAATACGGGCTATCTCTTGTAATGTCATAATATCCCGCATCGTTTGCTTCTTTACAGTTCGCAAAACGTTTCGGATCTGGCTTTACTTCTGGTTTCGGTTCTGGTTTCGGCTGTGGTTGTTTTGCTCCTGGTCTTTCTTCAAATGGTAACGTTGCATTATATAAGAACTGAACGTATTGCTCACGACTTACATGCATTTTAGGTGCGAATGTACCATCACCAGTTCCAGCCGTAATATAATTTGATTTAATTGCAGTAATCGCAGGATTCGCCCATCCATTTCTATCTACATCCGGGAAATTATGATCCCCTCTAATTTGCAATTGGAATCCTCTTGTCAAAATTTGTGCCATTTCTTCACGAGTTAACGAATCTTTCGGTCTAAATTTTCCTGTGTTATCTCCAACAAATATACCCATCTCTGTTAAAGCAAGAATCTCTTTTTTAAACATAGTTGAACGATCCGTAATATCTTTATATGGATTGTTATACTGTTCTTTTACTGTCGGTTTTAAATGGCGGAACATAAGAGCTGCAACTTGCTCACGCGTTACATCATCACCAAATCCAAAAACCCCATTTCCGTATCCAGCAACAACGTTTTTATTTGCTAAATCCATAATTGCTTTATAAGACCAATGATCGTTTGGAACATCTTTAAAACCTGCGCTTGCCTCCGCTGTTCCAATTGAAGTAAATGCTGTAGTTGCAACAAGTGCACCTGTTAAAATTAATTTTTTAAATCTCATACTTAAGTCTCCTTCTCTTTCCATAATAACCATTTAACAATATAACAAATTATTCAAATGTACTTTATCATATTCTGTCGAACACAAAAAAGAATCCTGCAGGATTCTTTTTTGCTAAGCATGAATGGCAATTTTGGAGACAGTTGACTTCTTCAAAAATTTATTAGGGGTAATATTTTGAAAAAGAAAGCCTTTCATATGTAGGTTAACACTACTGGAATATATAGTAAATTGATAATATTTATACGGAAGATTGCTAATGTTTAGTATAGATACTTTCCACTATATCAACAGTGAAAAGCATCTACATGAAACAACAAAAAAGGCGCCTTCAAAGAAGATGCCTTTCATAAACAGACACTATAAAACAGAATTATTTATTGTTATACGATTGTTAGATACAAAAAGTAGAGGGAAATGTTTGTATTACATTCTGTTTTATAAAGTATGTCTACCACTTATATTTTAATCCTCTTCACTTGAAAATAAATATAATATGCATAATTACATACGAAAAAGAAAAGACACTCCATAGAGTGCCTCTTCAACCATTTTACTTTTAATATATCGCTTTACATACATTGTAACATATGTATCCATATATTTTATTGAGAAAATTCAAAATCCTTTTTTTTTCATTTTCAATTATAAAATCATGTAATATAAAAGGTATGTCAAATTCTTATACAAGTTGAGGTGTACTATATTTATGTCTTTCGGAATTATTCCTCTTATATTGTTTATTATTTTTCTTATCTCCTATTTAAAAGATCCACGAAAAATAATAAATGGGTTTTTATTTAATACTTTTATCTGTTTTTTCCTTCTGTTTTGTATACTTGTCTCTTGGAACTCAAGTAATACTATCCTAGGCTACATAATAGTCTTACCTATTTTAGCACTTATCGTTATGATTCCTTTTGGTATTGTTGCTTTAATGTTTGGACTATTTCTGAATGCGAGAATTTTAATGAAACGAGAAGGCCGACGTTTTACTAACTGTTTAACACTTATTGCTGCTTTAGGTATTTTATTCTGTATATTATTCCTTTTCATAAGTCCAGCAAGTTTCTTCTCATCACATTTCCAGCCTATTTTCGCTGGTATTTCTCTTATAACCGTATATTTCTTTATACACTTATCTAACTTCTTAAGCGCTTATTTTTTATATCAATTCAACAGACCAAGGCGTAATCAAGATTTCATTATCGTTCTCGGTAGCGGCTTAATTAATGATAAAGTACCACCTTTACTTGCAAGTCGTATTCATAAAGCAATCGACTTTTACTGGAAACAAGCCGCTGTGAATACGCCACCAACAATTATTTTCTCTGGTGGACAAGGTCCAGATGAAGGCCTTCCTGAAGCAGAAGCGATGCAAAAGTACGCTGTTGAAAAAGGAATTCCGCTTGAACATACAGTGCAAGAAAATCGCTCTGTAAACACATATCAAAATATGTTGTTCTCTAAAGAAATTATGGATTCTTTAAAACCAGACGGTAAGTATAAAAGTATTTTTACAACGAATAATTTCCACCTTTTCCGCGCTGGTATATATGCAAGACAAGCTGGTCTTAATAGCCAAGGAATTGGATCAAAGACAGCCTTTTATTATTGGCCTAATGCAATGATTCGTGAGTATGTTGCAATCGTTGTGATGGGACGTAAGCGCCATATGAAAATATGTGGAACTATTTTAGGCTTCGCTTTATTCCTATCCGTGCTTAGTTTTATCATTTCTTAATAGCATCCCATCCTTTGAAAGGATGGGATTTCTTATACTCATTTCAAAAATATTTTAAAGATAATATGGTCATAATATTCCCTGCATACATCCATTAAAGGAGAATTTTTTCAAATAAAATGTTAAAATAAAATTTAAGTGTGAATGACGTAACAAATAAGAAACTAGTTTGAAACGAGGAAATCATATGGAGAAAATTATCAAAAACAAGCCCAATAAGCTTAAAATCGCTTCAAAAGCTTTGATGATTATTATTGGGGCATTTATTACAGCGTACGGATTAGAGGCAGTATTAATTCCAAATAACGTATCAGACGGTGGTGTAACTGGTTTAAGTATCGTTAGCTCAAGATTGTTTGGATTACCATTAGGAGCTCTAATCGCAGTTATTAACATTCCTTTCGTTTGGTTAGGATATAAGCAAATCGGTAAAAGCTTTGCGATTTATTCTATTATCGGGATTGCTTCATTAGCAATAGGTACCGTTGTCATGCACGGAATACCAGCTATTATTGAAGGCGATACATTATTAGTTACAGTTGTTGGTGGTATTATCATCGGTTTTGGTATGGGACTAGCATTGCGTAATGGCGGGGCATTAGATGGAATCGATATGCTAGCTGTATTGCTTTCTCGTAAGTTACCATTTGGAACGAGTGACCTTATTTTATTCTTAAACATGTTCGTATTTATTTTCGTATCAACAGTATTCGGTCTTCAAGGAGCTATCCTTTCGGCAATTGCTTACTTTATTGCTTCGAAAGTGATTCATATCGTTGAAGTTGGTTTAAGTGGTTCGAAAGCATTTAAAATTATTACAAAAGAGCCTGAATTGATGGTAGAAACAATTCGTGATCGTTTAGGCCGAAGTGCAACATATAACGAAGTATACGGCGGTTATTCTAGAGAGAAATTCAAAGAAATTTCTTGTGTAATTAACCGTTTAGAAGAAAGTAAAATGAAAGAACTTATTAATGAAATCGATCCACACGCCTTTATTACAGTTTATGACGTAGCAGAAGTAAAAGGCGGTAACTTTAAGAAACGTGATATTCATTAATCATTATGAAAGAAGAGGGTGTGCCAATATGTTGGCACACCCTCTTCTGTTATTGTTGTCAATTTTTGTCGGTAAGTCGATATATTCTAATAATCGCTGATATATTTGGAGTTGCGGGCGATATATTCCAATAATCGCTGATATATTTGGAGTTGTGGTCGATATATTTTTACTCCCCCCATCTTCCCCCGCTCTTAATCCATGCCACGTATTTTTGAAAGGCTGGCACTTCTTGTTGGAAACGAAGCGGAACATATAGAAAAAGAGTACACGTACATAGTATCCATAGAATACCTACTACAAAGTGAAATTTCATCGTTGTGCTAATAAACAAACTTAAGAATAATACGAGGAACATCATTACACTAAATCTTTTATACATAGTCATACTATCCCCTCCTTATAACTTAATTGTACCAGTTACAAGGAATTAATTTCCAGAATAAAAAAAGACCGAAAAGCCACTTCCACTTTTCGGTCTCTACACTATCTTCTCTTCGTAATCTTTCCTGAACCACCGACCCTCGTTTTCGGAGGAGATGTATTCCTTGGTGGCGTTTTAATAGATGATTTCGGCTTCACATCTGATCCGCTCGAACCACCTGGTGTTTTCGTTATTTTCCCTTTGCTTCCAGTAGAAGGCGGAGGCGTGCTGCTTCCTTTTTTCGTAATACTTCCTGTATCTCCTACAGAAGATTTCGAATCTACATTATCGCCACGCTTAATGATAGACCCTTTCCCTTCCTTCGTAATTGGAGGCGAGGTTTTCTTTTCTTCTTTCGTAGGCGGTCTCTCTGGAATAACTGGTTTATGATTTTGTCTGTCATTATATCCGCGATAATCACCGTACGATGATTTTCGTGAACCGAATATATCATTTAATATACTACCCATAATATATCCTTGCAGGAAGGACGGTTGGTAATTTTGACGGACAAACTCTTTATTACTTATTTCAATTAACGTATCAGATGGCTTCTCTTTATCCTTTTGCAGATTATAAATCTTATCAGAATAAACGAGGAACATTTGATTTTCGTCTTCTTTAGATGCTTGCTTCGGTTCTCTTTCATTCATGAGTTCCTTCGCGACTTCAGGAACTGACCGATTGGCGGCCCTATACACGTAAGATTCTTGTTTACCTTCTTTTGCGACAGATTCAAGTGGATAGCGGTCTTGAATCGACTTTGTCTGTCCGCCTTGGCAACCTGATAAGGCATATCCAGCAACAACAAGTAATGTAACGATAGCAAGTATAGGGATCACGAACGATTTAATCATGGTAAACAATCGGTTTGACATGATTACGCCCCCTTACGTTGCTCTTATAATTTGTACATCAGCAGGAATAATTGCTTCTCCCTCATACATCATTGTGCGACCATTTTGCCATTCAATACGTAATAATTTTCGATTATCCGATTGGAACTCCCATACATACTGTTCTTCTGAAGCTGAGAATGGTGTTTTCCCCATCACAACAACACGTCCGTTATATTGCTCTTCCATATGGTACTCTGTATCATCCATCTCAATTGTCGTCGGAATTTCATCAATCGAATCTAAACGACCATCAATTGGTTTATATAATTTGTAATACGTATTTTCACGATCTTCAATTTTTAAATAACAAATATCTTTCCCGTCTTGCAGTGTTAAAACAATTTCTTTACGAGAATGCATACTCGTTTTCCCAATTAATTCATACATGACTAATGAAACTTCAACCATATCGCCAGGAGCTAACGTTAACAAACTTTTCTCTGGTTTCGGCGGTTCTGGGCTTTTCATTATATTTTTAATTCGTTTAAATAAACTCATGAGCTACCCCTCCTTCTCTCTTTATAAACAAGCACCTAAAATAAGTGCACCCACAATATGTAATGATCCGGCCAACATCGCGTGCGCAACACTGCCTTCTTTCGTACCTTCTTCTAAATCTAAACCAGCCATTTTCTTTAACACAAATTCGATAAACATTTCTACCACTAATAAAATAACGAAAGAAACTGCTGATGCAAGTAGTGCTTGCCATAAGTCATTTGCTTTCGTTATCGATTGAGATAAAATGTACCCTTGTGCGAATAATTTCATAACGAAACGAGTTGTTACAGCTGTATTCCCATTTTTTATTTCTTTTAAATCATTGTATTTTGTAAAAATCGAATCAACCCACATAATTGCAAATAAAAGTACTGCACTCGCTCCAGTCCATACAAGCATGGCTAATACATTTGTCCATGTCATTGCAAAACCTCCTCTAAAAAGTAATAGAAAACCGACATGAATTTGTTTAGACATGTCGGTTCATTTGTCTCTATTCTATATTATTTCTCATACTGCTTCATAATACGAGCTAATTCATCGTCAACAGCAGAGTTTTTGTTTAAGCTTGCGAATTCATCATCTAATGATTTTTCTTTTTTGTACACTTCACCGCTTGCTTCTGCTTCAGCCTCTAATTGAAGAGCTTTCTCTTCCATACGGCTTAAACCAGCTTTCGCTGAGTTTGAATCAAATCCAGACATCGCCTGATTAATATTCTTTTGTGCTTTCGCCGCATTTACACGTGCTACAAGTGTCTCACGTTTATTTTTCAGCTCAGTTAATTGCTTGCGCATTTCTTCTAGCTTCAGGCGAAGATTATCAGCAGCAACTTTATTTTGCTCATAGCTTGCTTTATATTCATTCATCTTTTGCTCTGCGCTTTGTTTTTCTTCAAGAGCACGGCGCGCAAGATCTAAGTTGTTAGCTTGAACAGCCATATGAGCTTGCTCTTCACGTTTTTTCACAAGTGCTTCTTGCTCTTCAAATAATATTTTGAATTTCTTCTCAAGTGCGATTTGAGCTGCTACACTTTTCTCAGCTTCTTGTACATCCGCTTGCATATCGCGTAAATATTGATCCGTCATCTTAACTGGATCTTCCGCTTTTTCAATTAATGAATATACATTCGACATTGTTAAATCTCTTAATCGTTTAAATACAGACATCTAAATTCCTCCTATGATATACCTCATATTTCAAATTCACTACTTGGAAAACTGAAAAATCTCCCTTTACAGTAAAGAATATTCATTTTTAAAGCCTATGTGTTTATTATAACAAAACTAATATGTCCTTACATGTTATTTCCAAAATACATCCATTATAATATGACATTCTATATATAACATTGTATTTCTAATATATTCTCATTATCCCTCTTTGAAATTAACTTACTTTTGTGCGATTTCACTAAATTACATAAGTGTAATGTTACTGTAAGCTAACTCGATAGTTGCGTCTCCCTATTTCTTATATACTAATACCAGAAGCAACAAACAAGCTTCTCATCATTTCAAAACTAATACAAAAATTGTATTTACTATAAAACATATAAAAGGAGAAATCATCATGAAAAAATTAGTAGGAATCGGTTTAGCAGCAGCAATTTCACTTGGAGCATTATCAGGTTGTTCTTTATTAGGAGAGAAAGCGAACGGTTTTGTACTTTATGGATCAGAAGAACAAGTTCAGCAAATTACAGATAAAAACAAAAAAGAAGTGAAAGAAAAAGACTTCTATAAAATGAAAATGACAACATTAGAAGGTAAAAAAGTTCTTGTCATGGATAAGAAAACTGGTGAAGAACTGGTGAAGAAAGAATTACTTAACAAAGTGGATGCAAAAGACAACACGAAGCCACTTGATAAATTACCAGCTGTAACAGCAGAACAAGGTGTATTATTTGCTAAAGAAAAAGTAGAAAATGCTACACTTGATGGAGCAAAATTAAAATATGAAGGCAACACAATTATCGGAAGTGGCCGTGCATATGCCGACATGTTCGCAATTGTTGATGATGCAACTTACGGAAATGTAAAAGGTGAAGAAAAATCTGTAGGTGTATTAAAATTTGATAAAGATCCAAGTAAAGAATTCCCTGGAAAGAATGGTGTAGAATCATCACAACTTGTAAAAATTAAAAAGTAAAAAAAGCTTTGCGACATTCGCAAAGCTTTTTTCTATTTATGAGCAATTTGCTCCATATCCGGACTACAAGTATTCGACTGACATGACTTATTTAAAGAACATGCCGCGCATTTTCCTTTTTTACTTCTCTTTACAAAATTAACTAACGTGTATGCTGCATAACCAAAAATGATAGCTCCAATTATAATATTGACCATCATCACAATACATCTCCTTCTAGAATCCGAGTAGGGATCCAACTTGGTATATAATGAGCGTTAATACATAAGCAACTACGAGTGGATACACGACTGAGAAAATCGTCCATTTCGCTGATCCTGTTTCACGTTTAATAACAGCTACCGTCGCTAAACACGGAACATATAATAAAATAAAGAACATAAATGCATAAGCTGATAATGCTGTATAATGTGCTCCCATTACATTTCCAAGCACATCTTCTTTCACCGCATAAATAATGGCCATTGTAGAAACGACAACTTCCTTCGCTAAAAATCCTGTTAAAAGGGAAGCTGCAGCTTGCCACGTTCCAAAACCAAGCGGTGCAAATAGTGGTGCGATAAATCCACCAATCATTGCTAAGAAACTGTCTCCCATATCAACACCAAATCCTGATGGCCCTGCATAATTTAATAGCCAAATGACAACAGAACCACCAAAGATAAATGTACCTGCTTTACGAACAAATCCTTTCCCTTTCTCCCACGTACTTAGCCATAACGTTTTCGCTTGCGGCACGCGGTAAGGCGGTAGTTCAATAACGAAAATAGATTTTTCCGCTTTTAAAATGGTAAGAGACATAATTTTTGTAACTAATAACGCAAGGACAATCCCTGCAACATATAGGGAGAACACAACAGTTGCCTGACTATGAGGGAAGAATACTCCCGCAAATAACGCATATACAGGTAAACGTGCCGAACAAGACATAAATGGTGTTACAAGAACTGTAAGTAAACGTTCTTTTTCTTGTTCAATCGTTCTCGCTGCCATAATACCTGGAACATTACATCCAAAACCGATAATCATCGGAATAAACGCTTTTCCGTTTAAACCGAAGAACTCCATAATTCTATCCATAACAACTGCAATTCGCGCCATATATCCTGAGTCTTCTAATAATGAAATGAAAAAGAATAGTGCAAAGATTTGTGGAACGAATACTAATACGGCACCAACACCAGCAATAATACCTTCCGTAACGAGTGCTTGAATAAAATCAGAAGCTCCAACACTTGTAAGCCCAGCTGTCACCCAATCCGTAAGCTGTCCAGCAAAAAACTCATCTAACATATCCGATAAAGGTGTCCCAATCCACGTAAACGTAACCTGAAAAATAAAAAACATAACTGCTAAAAAGATTGGAAGTCCTAAAATTTTATGTGTAATTAATCTATCAATTTTTTCTGAAAAAGGAATTTTTCCTTCTTTCTCATGCTTCATAACATTTGTTTTTAACTTTTCAATATACGCTTCACGAGTTTTGTAAATGTGCTCTTCCAACGTACAATCAAGTTTTTCTTCTAAGCGAGATCGAATGGCTATGAGTTCCTTATAGATTGGTAATGCTTTCATTTCTTTTTCTACTACTTCGTTATTACTTAAAAATTGAAGAGCTAACCATCTCGGATGCTCATAATTCGCTTTCTCTAAAAGAGAAATTACTTCTCCAATTCCTTCATCCATTCGTACACCATATGAAATAATGAATGGCTTTTTCTCGTTTTTGTCATTTTCTTTAAGAGTCGCAAGTAATTCTTCACAGCCTTTTCCACTTCTTGCAACGACAGGAACGACTGTTACACCTAATAGTTCTGATAATCGTTTTACATCAATGACAATTCCTCTTTGCTTCGCCACATCAATCATATTTAAACCAATTGAGACCGGCTTACCAAATTCAAGTAATTGCAACGTTAAATGCATATTTCGTTCGAACTGCGAAGAATCTACAATATTTAACATATGCTGAAATTCTTCTGTTAATAGAAAGTTTGTTACAACACCTTCATCACGCGAAACTGGATTTAAATCATACACACCTGGTAAATCAATTAATGTTCCTTGCTTATCTTTTAATTTACCAACCTTCTTTTCTACTGTTACACCGCTCCAGTTTCCTACGTATTCATAAGAACCAGTAAGCGCATTAAATAATGATGTCTTTCCTGTATTCGGATTCCCTAGCAAAGCTACCTTATTCACGCTAATTCCACCTTTATCATTTTCGCGTCACAATGACGAATGCTAATTAACTGTCCACGACACTCCAATGTACAAGGACCTTTGAACATCGCTTTCTGCTTCATACGAAGTTCGCTTCCTTCAGAAAGACCAAAAGCAGCCAGTCTTCTCTTTAATAATTGATCTAACGACTGAACGCTTTTTACTAACACTTTCTCACCAATTTTAATATCTACTAAGCTCATAACCTTCCCCCTCAGAAGAGAATGATAATTATTTTCAAAGAAATTATAGCATACTCTATTTCTCTTGTACTATACCCTTTTGCTTCATATTTATTAACATTTCACTACAATTCTATTTCAATTATTGTCATACTGTATTCGTTTGCCATTCTCATCCATTTCGCTTACAATAAACAATAGCAAATAAAGAATCTCGTTATCACAGGGGGAGCCATGCCGCTGAGAGGGAACACTTCGTTCCGACCCTTCGAACCTGTTAGTTAATGCTAACGCAGGGATTGTGCAAACGTCCGAAATACATACCTCTTTTTTATTTACGTATTTCGTATCCTCCTATGATAATGTTCTTTTTTGTACAACTTGGATTTAGGGGGAGACAACATGCGTAACACCAATTTACAAGCGATGATCGAATCTGCTATTCTTGCAGCCTTCGCTCTGGTCATCGACATTTTACCATTATCAATCAAACTTCCAACAGGCGGTTCCATTTCATTTGCTATGATTCCTATTTTTATTATCGCATACCGCTGGGGCTTTAAATCAGCTTTCTTAGGTGGTTTAGTTTGGGGACTATTACAAATTGTCGTGGGAGATGCTTACATTTTAACACCTATTCAAGCATTCATTGAGTACTTCATTGCCTTTGCTTTTATTGGATTTGCTGGCTTATTCTATCGTCCAATTCAAAAAGCACTTTTAACGTCTAATGAAAATAACTTAGAACAATCAAATTTAGGTAGCCGTAAAGACAAACCTTCATCAAAACAAAATGAAGGTAAGAAAGTTCTTGGTTATATTATTCTTGCTACATTTATCGGTAGCTTTGCTCGCTACTTCTGTCACTTTATTGCCGGTATTATTTTCTGGGGACAATATGCGCCGAAAGGTCAATCAGCTGTGCTTTATTCATTAATCGTAAATGGTAGTACAATGATTGGGTCTTATATTTTGTGTACCGTTTTACTTATATTTTTATTCCTTACTTCACCACGCTTATTCAAGAGCATCAATGCTTATCAAATAAATGCAAACAAAAAGGGCGCTTAATGAGCGCTCTTTTTTCATATCGTAATATCAATTAAAAATACAATAAATGCACAAAAGAAAATAAATACCATTATACTTAGCCAATTGCTATGCACGGTTCATCTACTCCTTACATAACCTCATTTTCTAAACAAATTATACTGATTAAAGATAAAGATTAGATAAAGATAATATGAAAATAAATTAAAAAAGCATAGATCATATTGTCTACGCTTTTTTCAATAAGTAGAAATAAAATAATACACCATCTTCTGTATTCTTTACTCCATATTCAACTTCATGCAGTTCTAAAATATTTTTTGAAATGGCAAGCCCGAGCCCTGTTCCACTTTGCGAACGCTGACGAGCTGCATCCACGCGATAAAAACGATCCCAAATTTTATCTAATTGTTCTTCTTCAATATGAGTACCTTTATTTTCGATACATACTTTTATACGATTTTTTTCATCTATTGTAGAAATAATAATATCTTCTTTATTTGGTGTATAACGTATGGCATTCGTAATGAAATTCACGATCACTTGTTCAATCCGGCCTTGATTTGCGACTACTTCAAATGGACCTATATTTTTATGAACACGAAGCTCTTTTTTCTCTATTTCTACAGAAAGGTGTTCACATATATCTTCCATTACTGTATCGATATAAAATGAATCCATTTTCATTTTATATGTGCCTGACTCAAATTTAGCTAACTCCAGCATATCCAAAATTAATGTATCCATTTTGTCTACTTCTCGTTCCATCGCTTGAAAATAATACTCCTTTTTATGCTCAGCTACTCCATCTTTTAAAATAGAAATACAGCTTTTCATAATACTCAGCGGTGTTTTTAGTTCATGCGAAACACCAGAAATGAATTCTTTCCGCGTATTTTCTAATTTTCTTTCCTTTTCAATATCTTGTTCTAGCTGTCCAATATGTGAATGGAGCTTATTGGATAATACATTAATATTTTTCGATAAATCCCCAATTTCATCTTTTGAAGTAATCGGTATTTGTTCTGTGAAATCTAAATGCGCTATTTTCTTCGTTGTATCATTTATTTTTAATAACGGCTTTGCGATTTGTTTAGAGTAATAGAACGAAGCTAGAAAAATGAGAACGACTACAAATGCAATGATGTAAATGTAGTAATCTTGCACCATTTGTACAGCTTCATCTACAGGCTGTAAAGAAGCCATCGCATATATATATGTTACGGATCCGTCTTTTTCTTTTATTGGTTTCACTAATAATTTATATTTAATATCATTTTTTTCATAGTCCATTGTTTGTGTAGTAGATTGTATGGGCTTGCTCTCTTTTAATAATAAATCCGTTTGAAATTCTTTTATGTTATCTAAAAAGATGCTATTTTTATAAATTTGATTTACAAGACCTTTTACATCGGGAAATTGGACTTTCGTAACACGCCCTCTTATGTAAACATCTGATTCTTGGGCAGCTGGCTCCTGAACGACCGGCTGCTTTTCCTTACCAACTTGTTCTTCAGCTACTTTCTTTTTCTCCTGATCTAATTTACTCATTTTTTCCTTAAACGCTTTTTCTAACGGTTTATTAGATCCGCTTAAATTTTGCTTACCTAACGTGAAAGAGAATGGAATATAACTATCATCTTTTTTCACGCTAGAAAAATAAATTTCTTGTCCTAAAAATGGATCTGATGATTTATTATCAATCTCTTCTATATTGACGAGATTGTATAAGGGAATTTTGAATATTTGTTGTCCAAAGCTCTTTTGTTGCCTACGATCTATCGTTACCTCAAAATAAAAATCATCCGCATGTTTTAAATTCCCATTTTGATCTAATGTCGTAATCCACGTATTATTTTCTCTTAAAAAGTCTTGCTCTAGCTTCTGAATTCCTTCTGCACTTCCTGCATAGTTCAAATAATTCTTTTCGAAGGAATTTAAATTCACTTTAATGTCTTCTACTTTTCGATTCGCGTAATATTGTTTAAAAAATATCGTTTGTCCAATAAAAATCGTCGCTAAAATTAACATACATAATGCTGTTGTGAGAGTAAATAACTTTAGTACAATTCCCTTTCTCATACATTCCCCTCAAATTTATAACCCGTTCGTACTACAGTTGTAATGTACTTTGCTTTCTCTCCTAATTTATTTCTTAAATTACGAATATGACTATTAACCGTTCGATCGTCACCAGCAAATTCATATCCCCAAATTTTTGAAATGAGTTGTTCTCGTGTTAAAACAATCCCCTGATTTTTCATCAAGTACGCTAATATTTCAAATTCTGTATGAGTTAAATTAATGTCTGTTTTATCTACCGTAACAGTACGCGATGGAAAATGGACATGAATACCATGAATTGATAATATATCATCTTCATTCTCTAAAAGTTGTTTTGTTATTTTTCTACTTTCTAACAACCGTTTTGCTCTTGCTAATAAAATTGGTGGACTATACGGCTTCGTCACATAGTCATCTGCCCCAAGTTCAAAACCAAGTAACGTATCATCTTCATCAACACGTGCCGTCAGCATAATGATAGGAACCTCGGATGTTTTACGGATTCTTCGGCAAACAGACCATCCATCAAGTTCCGGCAACATAATATCTAAAATAACTAAATCAACCTCTTCTTCCTCAAATACAACTAAAGCTTCTTTCCCGTCCCTTGCTTCAAACACTACATATTGCTCACTTAAAAAATAATCTTTTAATATTTCACGCAAAATATCTTCATCTTCTACAATTAAAATGTTTTTTGCCATAACTTATATCCCCCTCTCGCTTTCAGAAACTATAATTTCATTTTGAATAACTAGCAGTTAACTTCGCCTCGATAATATATCTATCTGGCGCATCCCCTATATAATTAAATGGATAGCAAGTCGTGAGTGTTAGTATCGGTTCTTCTTTTTTTATAATAACAGTACGATCATCCGCATGGGTAATCCATATTTTTTGAATTTCATATGTGTAAGTTTTATTATCATACTCTAACATAAGAGTGTCTCTTTCTTTTAACTCTCCTAAATCTGTAAAGACAGTATCTCGATGTCCACTTAGTACAGTATGTCCCCCTCCAGATGGCGTTGTCGTTACGTCACTAACGAACATTCCAACTCCTTTTTTCAAAGTTGTATCATCCGCTCCCCAATATATAGAAAATTTCTTCTTTAATTTCGGTATATGTAACATCGCTACCTTTTCTCCTTCTTTATGTTCTGTTTGGGAAGAAGGCACTTGAGAAGTTACGGGGGTTTCATGTGAAAGTTGATTATGTTGTATATTGTTAAGACTCTTTATTTCTTCTTCTGTCAGTTGCTGAGCAGAGTTTTTTCCTTTATACCATTCCATAGCGTAATATGATCCCATAAATAGTCCTATAGCCATCAATATGATACCGATATAATTGAGTAACTTCATGTTTCATCCCTCCATGCCAAAAATGGTAGGAATAACCTACCATTTTTAATATATGAAATTATCCCATTCTTTATAGGAGAATATTTTATTTACGCCTTAACTTTATTGCGACGATTCAAACCAAATAATGTCCCTACCCCTACAAAGCATGCGCTTAGTGCCATCATTGCTACATTATTAGAAGCTGTGTTTGGTAATTTTTCACCTTGTACAACTGGCTTTGCTACTTCTTTTTTTGCTACATCATTTTTTTTGCTGTTCCTTAATTGCGGCTTCTTTTTTTGCCATATCACTTTTTAACTGTTCTTGCGCTATTCTCTTTTTCTCTTCTTCACTTTTTTTCTCAGCTTTTATTGCTTCCTCTTTTTTAGCCATATCATTTTTTTCTTGTACTTGTGCCGCTTGCTTTTTCTCCGCATCACTCTTTTGCTGTATCTTAATCGCTTCTTCTTTTTTAGCTTTATCTTGCTGCTGTTGCGTTGCTTCTTCCTTCGTTACTGTTCCAGTATCCGCGCTTGCTACTGAAGAATGTCCTACTGTTAAAAGTGCCATTGTACAGATTGATAATAGTTTCTTTTTCATTTCATTTCTCTCCTTTTATACGTTTTACATCACTTCGCATCGGATGTATCACTAGAATAAACAAGAGATATAAATATAAAATGCAGATGAAATATATTTCATTTAAAGATTTCATTGTAGAAAAAGAAAAAAACATCGCAATATATACGATGTTTTTTCGGGTGTGTGTCTCAATTATTTACATGTTACTTTCGCGTGATTTAGAAGTAGAACGGGCCGGAGCGATAACTAATTGTCTCGGCTCAGTTTTCTTTAAGTGATTTTTGACGTTACACTTACGACGTTGAACAACCCACGCTTTAATAGGGTTTGTCAAAATAATCTTTTGCTCTTCGTTAGGGGTCTCTTCTTCAAACCTACAACTTTCGCTCCATTTATTCCATTTCATTGTAAACTTAGAAGAAGAATGATCGTCTTCTCGATCAAACAAGTGCAAAAAATCCATTTCGCCAGCTAGCATCACGGTGTTACTAGTTGCTAAAAAAGAAAAGGTCGTCCAACGTTTCTCCATGCCCTCCTACTCCTTTTTCACATATAGAGTGCCTAAAACTTAATTTACCTAAAATATGCTTGCCTTTTACCTTACACCCATAGTTTATCCAAAACACTACTATGCAACTATCGATTTGTCTTACAACTACCTTACATTTTTGTAAGAAACAAAAAAACCTTCACTATGCCTATGTGAAGGTCTCTTATTTCTTATCTATATGATCTTTCATATCATCAAGTCCAGCTTCTTGTAGCTGCGACATCATACCATGAGAAATTGCACCTAATACTAAAGTCATTCCAATTAGTGAAATCCGAATCACTGGTACATCAATTATATAAGCCAACAGGCCAAGAACAATTGTTAATAGCAATGCTTTTATAAATGTTGCACTTGTATACTCTTTCTTTTTCATCATAATCACCCTTTATGGAAGCGTTTTCTTAATATAATCAGTATATCATATCATCTGACTATTTTGTGGGTATTTTTGTAAAAAACTTATATCTTCTTTGACTTTTTCCTTTCTATCCTTTACAGTCGAAATGTTCGCAAGTTTTACACTGTAGGAGGACTCCAATGAATATTGAAATAAAAGACACTTTAATTTCTGAAGAACAATTACAAGAAAAAGTAAAAGAACTAGCACTTCAAATCGAACGTGATTTTGAAGGAGAAGAAATTGTAGTAATCGCTGTATTAAAAGGATCTTTCGTATTTGCTGCTGATTTAATTCGTCACATTAAAAACGATGTAACAATCGACTTTATTTCTGCATCTAGCTACGGAAATCAAACAGAAACAACTGGCAAAGTAAAACTATTAAAAGATATCGATGTAAACATTACTGGCAAAAACGTAATTGTCGTAGAAGACATTATCGATTCTGGCTTAACACTTCACTTCTTAAAAGACCACTTCTTTATGCATAAACCAAAAGCGTTAAAATTCTGTACGCTACTTGATAAACCTGAGCGTCGTAAAGTGGACTTAAAAGCTGAATATGTTGGCTTCCAAATTCCAGACGAATTTATCGTTGGCTACGGCATCGACTGCGCAGAAAAATATCGTAACTTACCATTTATTGCTTCGGTTGTAACGGAATAATCATATAACTTAAAAAAACGATAGTACATGAAATTTATATCGGCGATTTTTTCAATATATCGACTTACCGACAATAACCGACAATCTTAGCACCCTATTAATAGGAAGAAGCTGTTCTGAAATACATCGGAACAGCTCCTTCTTTCCATTACAAAAAAACAGGGAGAGATGAAAAATGACAAAGACAAAATTTGAAAAAGTACTCCTCATCGTAAATCCAAAAGCTGGACAAGGCGACTTACATACAAATTTAACGAAAATCGTACCACCTCTTGCCGCAGCTTTTCCTGACTTACATATCCTTCATACGAAAAAGCAAGGTGATGCAACGAAATATTGCCAAGAGTTTGCTAGTAAAGTAGATTTAATTATCGTCTTTGGTGGTGACGGAACAGTATTTGAATGCACAAACGGCTTAGCACCTCTTGAAACTAGACCTACACTTGCAATCATTCCAGGCGGAACTTGCAATGACTTCTCTCGCACACTCGGCGTTCCGCAAAACATTGCAGAAGCAGCAAAGCTGATCACAAAGGAACACGTAAAATCAGTTGACGTTGCAAAAGCAAACGGACAACATTTTTTAAACTTCTGGGGGATTGGTCTCGTATCTGAAGTATCAAACAATATCGATGCAGAAGAGAAAGCAAAGCTTGGTAAAATCGGTTACTATTTAAGCACAATCCGAACTGTAAAAAATGCTGAAACATTCCCGGTAAAAATTACGTACGACGGACAAGTATATGAAGACGAAGCTGTTCTTGTTATGGTTGGCAACGGTGAATATCTTGGCGGTATCCCATCCTTTATTCCGAACGTAAAATGTGACGACGGAACACTTGATATTTTCGTAGTCAAATCAACAGGTATTCAAGCATTTAAAGATTACATCGGAAAGAAACTATTTGAAGACTCAAACGAAAATGACATCTTCCACGTAAAAGCGAAATCCATTCATATCGAAACAGAAGAAGAAAAAGAAGTAGATACAGATGGAGAAAGTTCGCTTCATACACCTTGTCATATTGAATTGTTACAAGGGCACTTTACGATGATTTATAACCCTGCGGTTGTGTAATACAAAAAGACGAGCTAAAGTTTTAACATTTTAGCGCGTCTTTTTTATTACAAAGATATTTCAATATGAATTTTCGTAATCAAACTCCACCCAATTTTTCCAGTGCGTATTAGCATCCTTCTTCACAATAATACTTGGATCTTTCTTCTCTATTGCAGCGGCTACTGATTGGAAGAATTCATTTTCACTTACTTTTTCATCTTCAACATGTTTCCATTCTTCCGTTTCATACGCTACTTCCCAATTTCACTAGAGTATAACATAACCATACTTACCTCTGACATTATAATAATCCTACTTAAAAATAGCAGAATGGTCTATTTGCATCCTCTAGTTATTTTTAGATACAATTAAGAAAAGAAGCACCTTCATATAAGGGAGAGGACAACCTTTGTTCAACCAACAATTAGTGAATTTACGCATTGATTTTGCATTTAAACAATTGTTTGGTACGAATGGTAGTGAAGATATTCTCATTGCCTTTTTAAACGCGATGTTACAAGAGTCTTTAGAGTCACCTATTGCTTCTCTACAATTAGAAGATCCACATTTACACCGAGAACACGCAAATGATAAATTATCAATTCTAGATATTTCAGTAACATTAGACACAGGGACAAAAGTAAATGTAGAAATACAGCTTAATAATAATCACGATATGATGAAACGCAGTTTATATTATTGGGGAAAATTATACACATCCCAGTTACAAAAAGGTATGCCCTACAGTGCACTTCGTAAAACCATCACCATTAATTTATTGAACTTCATAATGTTTTTAGATCACAAAGAATTTCATACAAAGGGCACATTGTGGAATACACAACAACAGAAACTCTTGAGTGATGACATAGAAATTCACATTGTAGAAATTCCAAAGTTAACAGAACAGTGGCATGAAGAAAAAGTAAATCCGTGGAAAGACCCATTTGCTCGTTGGCTTTTATTGCTTTCAGCAAATGAGGATGAGCACTTAACTAAACTATTGGAGGATATTGCTATGAACCAAGACCCTATTTTACAAAAAGCAATAAACAAGTGGGAACGTATGAGTCAAGATTCCTCTTTCCGACAAGCCTATGACGCAAGGGAGAAAGTTTTAATGGATGAAGCAGCAAAATTCGCCCACGCAGAGACAGAAGGTATGAAAAGAGGCATGGAAAAGGGTATGGAAAAAGGTATGGAAAAAGGCTTAGAACAAGGTATAGAAAAAGGTCGAAAAGAAGGAGTTCAACAGGGAAAAATCCAAATGATTAAAAGTATGTATGATCTTGGTATACCACTTGAGACGATTGCTAAGGCAAGTAAATTAAGTGTACATGATGTTGAACGAATTTTAGAAAATAAATAATGATAAAAAGCGAAAGAGAACATAATTTTCACTATGCTCTCTTTCTCTCTTTTCTATTTACTAACGATCCCAAAATAAGCACGAACCGTCAACAAATAATAACCAATATAAATAACACTATACACGCCGATGCTAATTAACAACGGAACTGCAATTTCATACGGAAGTACTGTCGCTAATCCTGTTAATGCAAATAAAGTGTGTAATATGCCAACTACTAAAGGAATGAAGAAAATAAATCTCATTTGTTTTGCGATTGCCCTTTTCATTTCTTTTTTCGTGACACCTAGTTTTCGAAGAACGATGTAACGCTCACGATCTGCATGTGCTTCTGTTAATTGCTTGAAGTAAATGATAGACCCTGTTGCGAGTAAAAATACAAGTCCTAAGAACATACCACTAAACATCATTAAACCTGATACCTCAATACCATCACGGAAAATAGTATAGAAATCACTGAATTGTTCTTTACCTTCTGCATCTTCTTCCGGTATTACTTTCTTTAAATTCTCCGTTAATACTTTACTATTTCTTTCATCTTTCACATCAATATTTTTTACAGTATGAGAGCCAATTGTCTTCTTTGCTTGCTCATATACTTCGTCTGGAACAACAACTAGAAGTTCATATAAGTTTGTAATGTTTTTTGCTTGTACATCTTTCACTTGTACTGGTGCTACTTCTTCAATTTGGAATGTAGCCTTTCGATTTTTATATACCCCACTATCTCTCTTACCTTCACTGTACATACCATCAAATGCATACAATTCGTTCTTCTTTAAATCTAAAGTTTCTTCATTTAAATATTTTGCAATTTTATTAAATGATGATTGTGCGATAAGTTCTGTTGTTCTTGATTGTAATGAAGTTCCATCATCGTATTCTCCTACTACTTTTACTGTCTCTAATTCATATTGATGAATGACTTCATTCTTTCCTTCTTTTAAAATCCCACTCACTTTACGATCCAATTCTATATCTTTCTTTTCATATGAATAACTAACTGGGTGATATTTCTTCGCCTGCATATATGTGTTGTAATACATCGTAACAGACATTCCAACCGCTGTTAACGTTACTGCGCTTAATACAGCAATTGTCGCTAACGATTTTGCATTTCCTTTAATGCGGTATAGTAATTGAGATGTCGTCACCATTTTCATTCCATTATAAAATGAAGATTTTATATCTCGCGCTCTTTTTAATGCAAAAACAGTAAAGAACCTAAATAATAAATACGTTCCAAGTACTGTTGCTAATACAATATAAAGCGCAAGTGGCATAAAGTTATCGCTGCTTGCATTTTTAATAGCCGTTACTGAAAAGAAATAACCTGATCCAATTAATAATAAAGAAATGATAGCCATTATTTTAGAATCTTTTGGCATAACTTCGCCTTCGTTATCTGCACGAAATAGCTCGATTAACTTAAATTGATAAATAACGCGGTATCCTTTAAATGACGTATATAAAATAATGAAACAAAAAATAACTGCTGTATCTATAATAGCTCCAATTGGTACTTCAAAATGAACATTTACATGTAGCTCTAACATATTTACAAGTAGCTTTAGGAATCCTTTTGAAAGTAAGCTACCAATTACAATTCCGATTACTAACGATAATAAACCCATTAACATATTTTCATAAAAAAGCATTTTACCTATTTCTTTCTTTCGAATACCGAGTAAAGAATAAAGACCTATTTCCTTCTTACGCTTTCGTGTAAAGAAACCATTCGAATATATAATAAATACCGCAACGAAAATAATGAGCATAACACTCGCGAGCTGGAATCCTCGTCCGATGTTATCTCCAGCTTCACTTATTTGTGAATTGTATTGCAACGCCTTAAACGTAAAATAAATGACGATGCTAAAAATCATAGAGGCAAAGTATATAAAATAATCTTTAAAATTTCGTTTTATATTACGAAGTGCAATGCTAGATAAGCTCATTTGTCGCACCTCCAGATATGGAAGACATCATATCAATAATTTGCTGGAAGAACTGTTTTCGTGTCATCCCTTTACGATGTAATTCTTTATATAACTTTCCATCTTTAATAAATACAACACGTTTACAATAACTTGCCGCAAACGCATCATGCGTTACCATTAAAATCGTTACAAGATCTTTTTCATTTAATGTCTTCATACTTTCTAATAAATCCGTCGCTGACTTTGAATCAAGCGCACCAGTTGGCTCATCTCCAAAAATCATACTTGGACTTGTTACAATTGCCCTTGATGCTGCGCAGCGTTGTTTTTGTCCACCGGATACTTCATACGGATACTGATTTAAAATATGATCTATTCCAAACTTCTTCGCAATCTTCTCAACGCGAGATTCTACTTCTTTCGCCTTCACTTTTGACAAAGCAAGTGGCAATGCAATATTTTCTCGTACCGTTAACGTATCTAATAAGTTATAGTCTTGAAAAATGAACCCTAAATGATTACGGCGAAAGAGTGCCAATTCATCATCATTCATCTTCACAATATCTTTTCCATCAATTAAAATCTCACCCTTTGAAGCCGTATCAATAGTAGAAAGAACATTCAAAAGTGTCGTCTTACCAGAACCAGATGGTCCCATAATACCGACAAACTCTCCTTCTTTCACCTGCAGATGAATATCTTTCAACGCTTCAAACGTATTCCCGCCTGTATTATATATTTTCGAAATCCCTTTCGCTTCTAACATCGTTTTCATCTATTTGTACCTCCTGTTATAATTCGTGATGTTCTCTTTAAGCAACAGAATTCAGTATAGATACATTTTCTTAACAAATAGTGCTAGGGTTTCTTAATATTTTCTTAAAAAGAAATTCCATAATCAAAAAAGTCTGCAGTTGTTACACTGCAGACTTTCAAATGTTTAATAAATTGATTAAGCTAAATATGTTTGTTGTAACGCCTCTAAACCATCTTTATAAATGCCATGGAATAGATTAATTGCCTCTTCATCAGTAACCGCTACAGGAGTGAAGCTACCAGACCATTCAACTAATGATGTGTTAGCATCTTTACCTTCTTTAACACGGATTGTAGATAAATAATTCGTCACAGGGAATGGTGCTTGCATAATTGAATATGTGTAGTAACGTTCTTTCTCATTAAATGCTTCTAAGCGCTCTACGATTGCATCGCCATCAGGATTAGCTAAATGACGTACACGTCCACCTTCCGTTACTTTACTGCTAGGGATATATGGTAACCAATCTGGAAGTGCATCAAAACCTCCGATTAATTGCCATACTTGGGCAGGTGAAGCTGGAATTTCAATAGATGTAATAGTATTTGCCATTTTCATTACTCTCCTTTTTATTTAACGTTAATTGGTAGTGGTGCATTAACTGCAACTAATTTTTGTTCACGCATTTCTTCCCAGAACGCTGCTGGAATCACTGTTTTCAATGCAGCTTGGTCTTCTGCAATTCGTTCCGGTTTACTTGCACCTGGAATAACAGCAGCAACCGCTGGGTTAGCCAGTGAAAACTGTAAAGCAGCAGCTTTAATACTGATTCCATGACGATCGGCAAGGTTTTTCATTTTATTAACTTTTTCAATGATTTCTGGTGACGCTTTTTGGTATTCAAAGTGAGTACCTCCAGCAAGAACACCTGAGCTATATGGTCCACCAACAACAATGTCCATATTGTTTTTTACAGCCGCAGGCATTACGCGTTCTAACGCACGCTCGTGGTCTAATAATGAATAGCGACCAGCTAATAAAGATACATTTGGTTTTGCTTCTTCTAAGTCCAGCATAAGTTCAATAGCTTCTACTTTATTTACTCCAAGGCCCCAGCCTTTAATTACACCTTCATCACGCAATTGAGTAAGTGCACGGAATGCTCCTGTTCGAGCAATCTCAAATTGTGAAATCCACTCATCTCCATAAAAATCTTGTGCTACGTCATGAATATAAACAAAATCTAGACGATCTGTTTTTAAACGTTTTAAACTATCTTCAATAGAACGAAGAGTTGCATCCGCACTGTAGTCGTTGATGATTTTATTTTTACGACCAAATTCGAAAAGTCCGCCTTTTTCACCTAAATCACGTGTAGATGGATCTTCCAATTCATCTGAAATAATTCGACCTACTTTTGTACTTAAGAAGTACTCATCACGATTTCTTTTCGATAGTGCTTCACCAAGACGAATCTCTGCTAAACCAGATCCATACAGTGGAGCTGTATCAAAGTAACGAACACCATTATCCCAAGCAGCATCCACTGTTGCGATTGCTTCTTCCTCTGGAATATTACGGTACATATTACCTAGTGGTGCCGTACCAAAACCAAGTGTACCTTTTAATAAATCTTTCATTTAAAATCTCCTCCTAAAATCTATTTAAAAATGATGAATGAATATCAATTAATGTGACAAGGGCTGACCGATTAAAGCACGATAGTTATGAAAAATAACGTATATGCTTTTTAGTTCTACACTACTCATTTCCCTCTCACGTATGTAATTATGTCTTATCTACAACACAATAAAAAGTACGCACTTTAAAGTGTTATAGATACTAATAAGTAACAATTTTATGTTTCAACGTCTGTAGCTCCAAAATAAAATGATTTTATAAAAAAAACCTATTTTTGCGGAGATAACCGTAGAAATTATGAGTGGAACATAGAAAGTTGTTATTACTCTTCATTCAAAAAAGGCCAAAACGAACTGAAATATGTTCGTTTTGGCCTTTTTATCTTCTTTAAAAGATTACATTACATTTCGAACAAAAAGGAGCAGAATTCCCTTTTCTAATTTTCGCATCACATTTTGGACAATATACGTATCGTTCTTCTATCTTTTCTCGTTCTATCATATGTAATGATACTATTCTCATACTACACATGATTCCAATTAAAATAAGGCTAACAATGAGTAGCATTCCTCTCACTCCTCCCCTTTAAATTTTACCATAAAATAACAAAACCGATTCTCTCATCGAGAATCGGGTTTATATTTACAATCCTAACTTTGCCTTTGCACCGTCAGGAATTATTTCTTCTTCTATTTGTACCTTATCGTGCACAGACTTTCCTCTCGTAATTACATGCCAGTATGAACCTTTTTGCAATGTATCCACTCCATCAATTGTTATCTCTTTTTCGTTTCCATCCTTATCATATGTGTTCACTGTGTATGCACGGCCTTTATTTCCACCTAAATCTTTTCCATCGTTATCAATTACGGCATAACGATATTCTAATTTAAGAAACGGGTTCATGGAATCTACTGTAGCACTTCCACTTAATAAATATGTCGCTCCTGCGACGATAACAAGTAATGATCCAAAAATAAATCTTTTCATTTATATTCCGCCTTTTATTAAGTTTTCTTGAGAACATTTCTAAGTATAGTGCGCATTTCTTAATAAAAACTCGTACTGTTTCTTAACTTTTTCTTAATGTAGAAGAAATGTGGCGTTACATCTAGGTACATGAAATTATATCGGCGATTTTTCAAATATATCGAACACAACTCAAAATATATCAACGATTTTTCGAATATATCGACGTTTCGACAAGGAATATCGACTTACCGACAAAAACTGATAGTAGAAACAACAAAAAAGGCTGTCCAAAATGTATTTTGGAACAGCCTCCGCTACTTACTCACTACTGCACTTCTTTTTACATAAAACAAACTACCAATTAAAACGACAATTACGCCAAAATACACACCATACTCTATCGCAACTGCTACAATTCTTTCAATATGTTGTCCGAATAAAGAACCGAGCACAAAATAAATGAGCGTCCAAACAAATCCTGTCGTATAGGAATACAAAGCATATACCCGAAATGACATGTTATTCATTCCAACTACATACGGTACAATATGTCTTACAACTGGTATGAAGTAACTTGTAACTAACGCATAATGACCATATTTCTCTACCATTTGTTGAGATTTCAAAAGATATTTTGCCTTTTTCTTTTTCATTAGTTTATGAAGTACTTTTGTACCAAATATTTTCCCTAGTATATAACCTAAAGAAAGTCCGGATACAACTCCTAAATACGTTAATAAAAATGCAGGAATGATACTTAATATCCCTAGTGAAGAGACAAATCCGCCACTCATTACAATCATTTCGTCTGGAATTGGCATACCGATAATACCCAACCATAAACAGAAAAATAACGCCCAATAACCATACTGCTCAATATAGGATAATAATTCATGCAATTCCATTATGCATATACTCTCCTTAGCTCTTTTTTACAGCTAAAGACGTACGCTGGCGGGAAATTGAGCCACACTTTTTCTAATGTAATTTGAGGAAAGAAATGCTGTATAAATCCTTTTTTCACAAGTGAATATTGAAATGTTATGAATTCCCCATTCTCATGTATTGCTTCCATTACATTATTTAAAATGCGTTTTGAAACTTCTTCTGGTAAAGAGGTAAAAGGTAATCCCGATAAGACATAATCCACGCATTCTATATGGAACTCTTCCATATACTTCTTTATATTTTCAGCTGAACCGTGTACAACAATAACGTTCTGCTCATCTTTATATTTTCTCTTTAACTCATTGCAGAACACTTCATTAATTTCAATAAGAAGAAATATTGTTCCCTTCTTTTTTCTCTTCATAATCTCCTTCGTAAAAACCCCTGTACCAGGCCCTAACTCTACGATGCATTTTGCTTTATTAAAATCAATTACATCTACCATTTTCTTTGCTAATATTTTTGAACTTGGCGCAACTGCACCAGTATGTTTCGGATGTTTAATAAATTCATGTAAGAATGTTATGAGCTGCATGTAAACCTCTCCCCATTTGTTCAATAGTTTTTAACTTGTTTTTAAGTATAACTATCGTTTCTTAACAAAAATTGAGGAGATTTCTTAAGATTTTATGAAGAATATATCATTTGTTCTTATATATAAACATCTCTCTTATATTTATTAATTCGGTATAATGGATATAAAAAATGAACTTTATGGAAGGTACCATCACTACGTCTATTTTCATACAACATCTGTAGAAATAAATCTGTCAATTATCTTTCATTATTATCCAACATATGTAATTATTTTGTATGAACAAAGAAATTCAAATAATAAGAAATTTATATTTTGTAGAAACGAATATAGGTTCAAATATATTTCAAAACGATTTAAAAGGAGAAGATTATGAATAATTATATCGACATACAGCACTTATGCGACCTTGTACATAGCACTTTTCATGTACCTGTTCAATTTTTAGCTACTAATAAAAAAATTGTATATGAATCTACTTCTCATACGATTGGTAGTCCTTTTTATACTTCTAAAGAAGAACATCTGAATGAACTTTATCAAGAAAATGCTCCTTGTAATTTTCCAATTTTCAAAGGGAATAAATATCTTGAGAATTTCATTAGCATTCATATAACAAATCATGAACATATAAAAGGAACGATTATAATCGGCCCTACCACTTACCCAAAAGTATCAGATGAAATGGCTATTAAACTTATGAAGTATTTCAACTGTAATGATAAAACGCAGCAAGGAATAGACTACTATCAATTTCTACCCGAGATGAAAAAAAGTACGCTAATTGATATAAGTATTTGGTTACATTACGTCATTTTCAATGAAAAATTAGATCGCGATATTGTTTGGAAAAAAAATAAATTGCTCGAAGATGTTTCTTATAAAATCGTAAATCCTGATCTATACATTTCAAAACGTCTTCGGCATGATCCGCAACATTATGACATATCATTGGAACGTAAATTTTTTTCTGCAATTAAAGAAGGCAATAAAGAAAAAGTCATACAATATGCATATTCCTTCCCGCAAGAAGATTCAGCAATTTCATCTAAAGGAGATCAACTGAGAAACCAAAAAAATAATGGCATTATCGCCATTACGCTAGCTATTCGATATGCGATAGATGGTAATCTTCCATCACATATTGCTTTTTCACTCGGTACTTTATATATCCAAACCATCGAAAAACTAGATAACATGTATTCCGTAAATAGATTAATTGAAGATGCATTATGTACTTTTGCAGAACGTGTAAAAGAATATAATAATCAAGCATATTCTAATGCCATTACTACATGCCTAAATCATATTCACAAACATATTTACGATGAAATAACTCTTAATGACCTTGCTAACCTTTTACATATTTCCCCTACTTATTTATCAAAGCTATTTAAAAAAGAAGTGGGAATTCCTTTAAGTGAATACATCCAGAGGGAACGAGTAGAAGAAGCCAAAAAGTTATTAACATTAACGACCTACCCATTATCAGATATTTGTGCCTGGCTTAACTTTAATGACCAAAGTTATTTCACAAGGGTTTTCAAAAAAATTACAAACATGACTCCTAGACAATATCGTGAAAATCATACCGTTATATAAAAACGCTTTCTTAATAGAGGGTGAGATAGTTGTCATACTTGCTCACCTTCCTCCATTTGATTTCCTCTCCTTCATCCAAAATAAAGTTTTAATCCTCTTCAAAAAAGTACAAAAATGACAAATAAATTACTATAAATAAGTGAATGAATTTGATAATTTTTTAGTACTAAGCAAATTCGGTTCCCAATCAGACATAATAAAACTAACACAAGGTACTTCGGAATGATCAGCAGTAGTTACTTCCATAGTGATTAACCTTCCTATATAGAAAATATATTGTTAGGAGAATAGAAAGCATGAGTAGTACAAATATATCAAAATCGGTTCAATTGACTAGTATGTCTAAACAATCTGCTCACATGAAAGAATCGGGAAAAGTATCACCATACGATGATAGAGAAAGAATTGAAGACACTTTATTACGCTCATTCATTTCAGAAAAACAAATATTGGTCACTTATTATAAAGATAATTATTTCCCTACAATGTATATGACTGTAATTGAATTAAACCCTTTGAAACGTTCTTTAATATGTATAGATACCTTTGGCCGTAAACATACCTTTAGTTTCATCGACATAATTGATGCACGTTAATTATTTCTATACAAAAAAGCCACTCACCTATAAAAATTAGGTAAATGGCTTTTTCCTTCCTCACAGCTTCACTTATTATTTCGCACTCACAATCTTATAATAAGAACGAACTGTTAAGAAGTAATATCCGATATAAATAGCGCCGTATACTCCAATACTAATTAGGAGTGGGATCATGATTTCATACGGTAATATGTTCCCTAAACCTTTTAGTGCAAACAAGCTGTGCAAAATTCCGATTACTAACGGAATAGCGAAGATAAAGCTTACTTGTTTTGCGATAGCTTTCTTCATTTCTTGCTTCGTTACACCAACTTTATGAAGGACAATGTAACGATCACGGTCAGCACTTGCTTCTGTTAATTGTTTAAAGTAAATGATTGAGCCTGTCGCTAATAGGAAGACTAATCCTAAGAATAACCCAATAAACATCATTAAGCCTGTCGTTTCAAGCCCCATTTGGAATCCTGTATAGAAATCGTTAAATGGTTTTAAAACTTCTGATTCACCAGCTGGCATAACGCTTGCTAATTTCGCTGTTAACTCTTTACTATTTCGCTCACCTTTTACATCAATATTTTTTACAGTGCGCGTTTCGTTTACTTGTTTCGCCTGCTCATATGTTTGATCTGGAACGATTACAAATAATTCATTTAAGTTTGTAACACTTCTACTATTTACACCTTTAATCTTTAACTCTTTCAATTCATTTCCAACAGGGAATACAGCTGTATTTCCTGTGTAAAGGGGACCAAAATCAAGTGTTTCAATATATAAGCTATCATATACAAAAGCTTCATTCGCACTTAAATTTACAGGTTCTATATCTAAATGTTTCGCGATTGTATTAAATTTTGATTGAGAAATAAGCTGGTACTGCTTCGTCACATTATAGTGTGTGTTCAGAACTTGATCCGCTCTTTCACCTTTAAATGTTCCTTTCACAGGAATCATTTCAACTTCTGATTCATATGTGACTGGATGATTATTCTTTTCTCCAGCAAGTATTTCATTTACTTTTTTATCTAATGCTGCATCTTTTTTCTCATAGGAATAACTATACGGCGCAGCAACTTTTGATTGCGTAAATGTGTTGTAATACATCGTAACTGACGTACCAACCGCCGTTAATGTTACTGCACTTAAAATAGCGATTGTCGCCAGTGATTTCGCATTTCCTTTAATGCGATAGAGTAACTGTGATGTCGTTACCATATTCATACCGTTATAAAACGCTGATTTATTATTTCTCGCACGTTTCAATATAAATACTGTGAAGAACATGAACAATAAATAAGTTCCTGCTACTGTCGCTAATAAAATGTATAATGCAACGACCATAAAGTCTGCATACATAACTGCTTTCATGTACATTAGCGCTAAGAAATAACCTGAACCGATTAAGAAAACTGAAATGAATGCCATAATAACAGAGCCCTTCGGCATTGCTTCTCCTTCACGTTCTGCACGGAAAAGTTCAATTAGCTTGAATCGATAAATTAAACGATATCCTTGAAGTGATGTATATAAAATAATCACAAAGAAAATAATTGCTGTATCAATAATGGCAGCCATCGGTACTTCAAAATGAACATTTAAATTTAATCCCATCATATTTACTAATAACTCAAGGAATAATTTTGAAAGGACACTACCAATCGCAATCCCGATAATTAAAGACATTAACCCCATTAACATATTTTCATAAAAGAGCATTTTACCAATTTGTCTTTTACGAATACCTAATAAGGAATAGAGTCCAACTTCTTTTTTACGTTTTCTTGTAAAGAAACCGTTCGAATATATAATAAACACCGCTACGAAAATAATAAGCATCACACTGGAAACTTGGAATGCCCCGCTAATTTTTTTAGAAGCTTCCGCTGCTTTTTCCATTTGTGAATTATATTGCAGTGCTTTAAATGTAAAGTAAATAACGATACTAAAAATCATAGATGCAAAATATACAAAGTAGTCTTTAAAGTTCCGCTGTATGTTGCGGAGGGCAATGCTAGATAAGGTCATCAGCCATACCTCCGGAAATAGAAGACATTACATCAACGACTTGTTGGAAGAACTGTTTACGCGTTAACTCGCCGCGGTGCAATTCTTTATATAACTCACCATCTTTAATGAAAATAACTCGTTTACAGTAACTTGCCGCAAACGCATCGTGCGTTACCATTAAAATTGTAGAATTATCATATTCATTTAGCGACTTCATACTTTCAAGTAAATCTGTCGCTGATTTCGAATCAAGTGCTCCCGTTGGCTCGTCCCCGAAAATCATACTTGGATTTGTAACGATTGCACGTGATGCCGCACATCTTTGCTTCTGTCCACCAGATACTTGATATGGGAACTGACTTAAAATATGATCAATACCGAATTTCTTTGAGATTTCAAGAACGCGGCGATCAATCTCACTCGCTTTCACCTTTGATAACGCAAGAGGTAACGCAATGTTCTCTTTTACAGTTAACGTATCTAATAAGTTATAATCTTGGAAAATGAAACCTAAATGATCGCGGCGGAATAACGCTAACTTATCATCATTCATTTTCACAATATCTTTTCCATCAATTAAAATTTCACCGTTCGTCGCATTATCAATTGTAGAAAGAACGTTTAGTAAAGTCGTCTTACCAGAACCAGAAGGTCCCATAATTCCAACGAACTCACCTTCTTTTACTTGTAAGTTAATACCTTTTAACGCTGCAAATTTATTACCACCCGTGTCATATACTTTTTCAATATTTTTTGCTTCTAACACTGTTTTCATCTCGACATCCCTCATTTCATCTATTCTCTATTTTCACTATATACATTCTCTACTTTTTCCACTATCGATGTTTCTTACACAAACATGACAGTTATGTAAGACCAGTAAGCAAAGAAATCAAAATTTAACCTAATGAATCAAAGTACTTTGTTACTATAACATTGGGATATCATGCCATCCATTCATTCTCCTTACAGGAACATTACAATTTTGTAAGGTACAAAATGTACCCTACAAAGTTGTGCACGAAATGTCGGATGGAGCTATTTCGTTCCTGCTATTCTATGTACAGAGGAGGTCATCATATGGATTCACTTAAAAATATGAATGCTGCAATGCACTATATTGAAAACAACCTAACAAATGAAATTAATTTTAAAGAAGTTGCGAAGCTAGCTTACTGCTCGGAATATCATTTCAAAAGAATGTTTTCTTTTCTAGCTGGCATATCACTATCAGAATATATTCGTTGTAGACGTCTGACTCTCGCTGCTTTTGAACTAAAAAATAGCGATGCAAAAGTCATTGATGTCGCTATTAAATATGGGTACAACTCACCAGATTCTTTTGCGCGTGCCTTTCAAAATTTGCACGGCATAACACCTTCAGAGGCCCGAAATAGTAGTCATTCCCTAAAAGCCTATTCACCAATGACCTTCCAATTATCCATCCAAGGAGGAAATGAAATGAATTATCGAATTGAAGAAAAAGAACCATTTCGAATTATAGGTATTACAAAACGCGTACCGATTGTATTTAACGGTGTAAATGAAGAAATTGCTTCTATGTGGAAAAGTTTAAATCCAGATGTCATTCAAACTTTAAAGTCACTTTCAAATATGGAACCTACTGGAATTATTAGTGCTTCTACTAACTTTTCTGAAGGAAGAATGGAGGAAAAAGGAGAACTTGATCACTATATTGGCGTAGCCACAATGAAAGATTGCCCAGAGCAATTTGCGCAACTTGAAGTTGCAGCTTCAACGTGGGCTATATTTGAAGCTGTTGGTCCATTTCCGGATGCACTACAAAATGTATGGGGACGCATTTATTCCGAATGGTTTCCTTCCTCAAACTATGAACTAGCAGAAGGACCGGAAATATTATGGAATGAACAGAAAGATATATCTTCTCCAAACTTTAAAAGTCAAATTTGGATACCGGTTTTGAGGAAATAAAAAATAAAGCTGCTTTTCCCTAAAAGGAAAAGCAGCTTTATTTTACATTTTTAGTTCTTTTTTATAAGCGACATAGGAATACACCATCGTACCAACAACCAATACAGCAACAACACTTAACAAACTAATCACTTTCCACATTCCCGGTAGAAACGCCGAAATCATAATTACAATACCGCCAATCATCATAATCTTTGCCCCTAACCTATGTGTTTTTCTCCATACTTCCTCATTACTTAACGTCCACGGCGTTTTAATACCTATGAAGAAATTTGGTTTACATTGCTGCATATAATTGCCGAGTACAATAAAGAGTATACCGAGCATTATGTTCACAACAATTGCAATAGGAATGTTGTATCCTAAAGCATTTGCGAGTGCCATGATGTTATTAGCAAATAAGAATAATAAAATAGCTCCATTCATCATCATATATGCTTTCGAAAACTTGCCGTAATTCGCATATCTCGTATCTAATTTAGGTAAAACAATTGCTAAAATATATATAAATAACATAACTGCAACATCCAAAATCATCATGCCCATCTTCGACATATGTCCATCTACTTCACCCGAGACATTTATATGGCTCGGAACCTCTCCTGGTAAATAAGGCCACGCGACGCACCATGCAATAATCGTTAAAGCAATTAACAATAACGGAAATATATGCTTCCTCATTTCCCCTCTTCCCCCTTATTCGTAAATGTAAACACCCAAGTCAATAAATCTTGAAAGACCGTTGTGTTTAAAGAGTACATAACGAATTGACCTTTCTTCTCATCTTGAATAAGTTCAGCATTTTTAAGTGCGTTTAAGTGGTGTGAAATACTTGGTTTTGTCATATTGAAATGTTCAGCAATCTCACCAGCGGTTAGATCACCTTCTTTTAATAAGTCTAAAATTTTTCGCCTTGTTGGATCTGCTAATGCTTTGAACGCTTGATTCAATGTCTTTCTTCCTTTCACTAATTAGACATTTAGATATTTATCTAAATGTTAAAATGTTTTCAGTTAATTGTCAATTATATACGAGGCCCTTTTTACTTTCTCCGCTTTTGACCTATACTGTTTATTAGCTTATCTTTCAACATAATGAAAAGACTTGAAACACATGATACACTATATCTACAATTGTTTTTTAGGAGGAATATACATATGTATAAAATTTTAATCGTTGAAGACGATCCAAATATTTCATCATTACTACAATCTCACATTCAAAAATATGGCTATGAAGCTGTTGTTGCAGAGAACTTCGATGATATTATGGAGTCTTTTAACGCTGTAAAGCCACATCTTGTTTTACTTGATGTAAACTTACCAAAATTCGATGGATTTTACTGGTGCCGCCAAATTCGTCATGAATCTACTTGTCCTATTATTTTCATTTCAGCTCGTGCTGGTGAGATGGAACAAATTATGGCGATTGAAAGCGGTGCGGATGATTATATTACAAAACCGTTCCACTATGACGTTGTAATGGCAAAAATTAAAGGTCAATTACGCCGTATTTACGGTGATTATGCGCCAAATATTTCTGAACGTATCGTTGAAGTAGAAGGCTTAAAACTATTCCCAGAACGTCCTGAAATTCACTTCGGATCTGAACAAGTTCTTTTAACGAAGAAAGAAGCTATTTTAGCAGAAATGTTATTATCTAAATTCCCTCGTACAGCGAGCCGTGAAGATTTACTAGCCGCTCTTTGGGATGACGAGAGCTTCGTTGAAGAAAACACATTAAACGTAAACATTACGCGTCTTCGTAAAAAGTTCAATGAGCTTGGTATTGAAAATGCTATTGAAACAGTGCGCGGACTTGGGTATCGTTTTAACGCAACTTGGAGTGAATAAGCATGAAGCTATTTTTACGTGATCATTTTGCATTTTTTCTACTGTACGTATTAAACTTCGGTATCATTTTCGTTCTGTATGATGCAGTAGATGGATTTCAAAATAATAAATTTTACTTCGTCGTTTTAAGCTTATACTTATTTATTTGTTTCCTCGCTTACCGTTACGTTCGTAATCGTAGAATGTACCATAGATTAAGTGAACAACCAGAAAAAATGGAAGATGCATTTATTGAAAGAGCAACTGCTCCGATGCCTCACGGTGTAAATGAACTCGTGCGCACGCAGTATCGTCTATTCCAAAAAGAACTACAATCGTACGAAGTAAAACAACAAGAACATCAATTATTCATTAACCACTGGGTGCATCAAATGAAAACGCCCGTTTCTGTTATGCAACTTATGGTACTCGAAATGGAAGATGAACATTTAATTCCGAAATTCAAAAAAGAATTAGAACGTCTAAACCAAGGGCTTGATATGGCTTTATACATGGCAAGGTTAAATAACTTCCATGAAGACTTCCATGTTGAGACGATTTCATTAAAAGATACGGTAACGAAAAATATTAATGGATTAAAAGAACTATTTATCCGAAACGGAGTCTTCCCTGTTTTAGAAGTTCATTCTGATTTACAGGTTGCTTCTGATGCGAAATGGCTAAAATTTATCATCTATCAGTTAATGACAAATGCCGTTCGTTACTCTGGTGAGCGCGGAAAGAAAGTATTCTTATCCGCTTATCGAAACGGAAAAGATATTATTTTAGAAGTTCGTGATGAAGGTGTTGGTATTCCGCAAGAAGATATTCGACGAGTATTCGAACCGTTTTACACTGGGAAAAATGGTCGTACATTCGGAGAATCTACTGGTATGGGACTTTATATCGTAAGTAAAATTTGTGATTATTTAGGTCACTCTGTCAAACTAGATTCTGAAGTTGGGAAAGGAACGACGATTAAAATCATCTTCCACAACGCTGCAAATAATCAATCAGAACATACGGAGAAGGTGACCGAAGCATGATCGTGACATATGCAAGCAAAATGTATGAGAACTCACTCTCATACATTTTTTGCAATAAAACTACTTCTATATCTTCTAATCGGAGGTATAATTTATGACATTTTGGCAATTTGCATTTAAAAACGTCACGCGCAACTCGAGAGCTTATTTTGCTTACTTTGTAAGTAGTTCTTTTTCGATTGCCGTTTTCTTTTCATTTGCTGTTTACTTATTCCATCCGAAATTACAAAACTTTGGCACGGTCTCTGAAATTTCAGGATTAATGATATTTTCAGAAGTAGTAATTGTATTTTTTTCTTTCTTCTTTTTACTATATTCCATTGGCACTTTTTTAAAAGTTAGAAAAAAACAATTCGGCGTTTTGACCGTTTTAGGAATATCGAGAAAACAATTACACCGTCTCGTCTTCATGGAAAATATGTTAATCGGTATTTTATCTATCTTTTTCGGCATGCAGTTTGGACTTGTCTTCTCGCAATTTTTCTTATTAGTGACAGCAAAAATTACGCATGTACCGGGCATATATTTATACTTGCCTATTAACGCGTTTATTTTAACGACAATCGTCTTCCTTAGTCTTTTTATCGTTGTATCTACATTGACACCGATGCTCATTCGTACAAAAAAAGCGGTACACCTGTTAAAAACAAAGAGCGGAAAACAAAAAGAAAAAAAACCATCCATACTCGTTTCTTTATTTGGTGCGATTTGTTTATTTGGTGGCTATGCGTTAGCTGGAAATCCTAAATATTTCGTATCAGTAAGCCCACAAATAGGTGTTATATATATGGTTTCAAGTATTTTCGTCATTCCAACGCTCGTTACAATCGGTACATATTTCTTCTTTTCACAAATTAGTTTCTTACTTATTCATATTTTAAAGAAAAGAAGAAAGTTTTATATGAAACAGATTAATATGCTTTGGATTTCTGATTTAGCAAACCGTATTCGAACGAATATTAATATGCTTTTTATTGTAGCAATGCTATCTACTATCGCTTTCACAATGATTACGTTCCTATATGGGTTCGGAAAATTTATTAAGCTAGACGTTAATCGAACTTCGCCTTTCCCAATTTCTTATTTTTCTTATGATGCGAATCCTTTTGTTACAGAGCATTTAAATTGGCTTGAGCAACAATTAAAAAAAGAGCATTTTCCTTATGAGAAAATAACAGCTGATATGTATGAAACACCGCTAGAAGAAGATAAAGGTATAGCTATTTATAATGACGTATACGCAATTAAGCAAAGTGACTATAACAAACTTGCGAATTCTTTACGAATGAAACAACTATTTATAAATGATAACGAGGCATATGTTTTAACGGGGACGTCTTATATCACTATATTCAATGAATTTGAGCAAAGCTATAAAAGAGATTACATTACACTCTCTAGTACAAATACGAAATTAAAAGTAAAAGGCTATGAACAGATCCATGCAATTCCATCTGACTTTTCATATCAAACGATCGTTTTGCCTGATATTGTTGTGAACAACTTACCTAACTCGGTAAAGCATATATCGGCATATAATTATAAAATTCAAAATTGGGAACAGACATATGAAATTGCTGATACTTTTATAGAAAAAGTGCAAAAAGATCGCAACAACTCCCAATATGAAGGGACTCTTATTCGACTATTTGAATCAGCAGGATCGTTATACAGAATAACATCTGGTAGTGCTGCATACTTCCTAATTGGAACATTTTTAGGAGTTATTTTCTTCATTGGAGCCGGTAGCGTTCTTTACTTTAGAATGTATACAGATTTGACGAACGAACAAGAGAAATATATAACGATTTCTAAAATCGGTGTAACAGGTGCAGAGATGAAACGATCTGCAACCATACAACTTAGTATTTTATTTTTCGTTCCGTACATTATGGCATCCATTCATACAATGTTCGCAACGAAAATGCTACAAGATGTAATTGGCTTATCTTTGTTCAAAGAAGTTTCAGCCGTTCTTATTATTTTTGGATTCGTTGAAATTGTATTTTTCTTATTCATTCGCTCACTTTATATGCAGAAGTTATCACAATATACTGATACACATTAAAAAGGTTATTACATGAAAAAGGTGGGATCTCTTCCCTCCTTTTTCATGCCCATTATATTAGGAGGTTTAGGTGAATGACATTTTGGCAGTTTGCATTTAAAAACGTCACAAGGAACGCCAGAGCTTATTTCGCCTATTTTGTAAGCAGTGCATTTTCCATTGCAATTTTTTTCTCGTTTGCAGTTTATTTATTTCATCCTAAATTGCATATGACAGGCGTGAATGCTGCTCTGAACATATTAATGACAATTTCAGAAATTGTCATCGTATTCTTTTCATTTTTCTTTTTACTATATTCAATCGGTACTTTCTTAAAAGTGCGAAAAAAGCAATTTGGGATTTTAACAGTACTTGGCATATCCCAAAAACAATTAAAGAGACTCGTATTTCTAGAAAACATGCTAATTGGTGTTCTTTCCATCTTTTTCGGCATTCAACTTGGACTTGTTTTCTCGCAGTTCTTTTTATTAGTTACCGCCAAGATTACACATGTTCCTGGTTTATATTTATATTGGCCAACAGCTGCCATTATTTTAACTATGATCATTTTTCTAGGACTCTTCATTCTCGTCTCATCGTTTACGCCGATGCTAATTCGGACGAGAAAGGCTGTACGTCTTTTAAAAGAAGGAACAAAACAAAAAGAAAGAAAAGCATCTGTGCTCATCTCTCTATTTGGTGCGATATGTTTAATATCTGGATACGTGCTAGCAGCCAATCCGCTATATTTCATGTCGCTCGGCGACGTAGTTGGGCTTTTGTACGCCGCCACCAGTATATTTCTCATTCCGTCACTTGTTACAGCTGGAACATACTTTTTCTTTTCACAAATTAGTTTTTTACTCATTCGTATATTAAAAACGCGAAGAACATTTTATATGAAGCGAATTAATATGCTTTGGATTTCTGATTTGGCAGCGCGCATTCGGACAAACATTAACATGCTCTTTATTGTAGCGATGCTATCAACACTTGCTTTTACTATGATTACATTCTTATATGGATTTGGTAAATTTATGAAGTTCGATACAGTAAGAGAAAACCCTTTTCCTTTTACATATTTATCACATACTGAAAATACGTTGGCGGATGAACATTTAAACTGGTTAGAACAAAAATTTAATGAAGAGCACTTTACTTATACAAAATTTAAAACGGATATATATGAAGTATCTTCAGCTGAAAATAACACGCAGCTCTATTATGCCATTAAGCAAAGTGACTATAATGTACTTGCTAAAGCTTTAAATTGGGAGACACTCACGGTAAATAAGAATGAATCTTATATTCTTATGAAAGACTTAGATGATCAAGTTATTGGAACGCTTCACAATAAAGACAAGAAAAATACTCTTACACTTACGCAAAACAATTTACAACTACAAGTGAAAGAATATAAAAGTTATAATCCATTCCCAAATCGCTTAATATACCAATTGCTCATACTATCTGATGAAAATGTAGAAGCATTATCCACTGTTTCAAAACAGATGAGTGTATATAGCTTTAAAGTTAAGGACTGGGAAAAAGCTAATAACATCGGCGCGGTATTCATAGACAAAATTAATACCGACGGGAACAACATTCAAGCAGAACACCCGCCTTTCCATGCAAGTGAAGCGAGCGATTCTCTATACACAACAAAACAAAATGTCGCTTCGTTCTTCTTAATTGGTACTTTCTTAGGTGTTATTTTCTTTATTGGTGCTGGCAGTGTTCTTTACTTCAGGATGCATACAGATTTAACAAATGAACAAGAAAAGTATGTAACGATTACAAAAATTGGTTTAACAGAAGCCGAAATGAAACGATCTGCTACAATTCAACTTGCGATTCTATTCTTTGTCCCGTACATTATGGCATCAATTCATACGATGTTTGCGACAAAGATGCTGCAAGAAGTTTTACATCTCTCGTTCTTCGCTGAGATTACAGTCGTACTGATGATTTTTGGAACAGTTGAAATTTTATTTTTCCTTTTAATTCGTTCCTTCTATATGCAAAAATTATCACACCATATTAAGTTTTAAAGGATAGAAAGGTGATTATTATGGAAGAAGTGTTACACATTAAAAATGTCTCAAAAGTGTATGAAGGAAAGGTCCCTCATACTGCTTTAAAAAATATAAATTTACATGTAGATAAAGGTGAATTCGTTGCGATTATGGGACCATCTGGTAGCGGTAAATCTACATTTTTAAACGTTATTTCTACCATTGATTCTCCGACTGCTGGTGATGTCGTGATTAATGGAAAAAAACCGCACACATTTCGTAGAGAGAAGTTAGCTATTTTCCGCCGCCAAGAGCTAGGATTTGTTTTCCAAAATTTTAACCTACTAGATACACTAACAATCGGTGAAAATATCGTACTACCTTTAACATTAGATAATGTTCCTTTAAAAGAAATGGATGAAAAGCTTGATAACATTTCAAAGAAACTTGGAATTGATCATATTTTAGACAAGCGTATCTTTGAAGTGTCAGGAGGACAAGCACAGCGTACCGCAGTAGCACGTGCTGTTATTCATCATCCTTCACTTTTACTTGCCGATGAACCGACAGGAAATTTAGATTCAAAAGCGGCAATTGACGTGATGGAACTATTTACGAAATTGAACAAAGAAGAAGATGCAACAATTTTAATGGTTACGCACGATCCATTCGCAGCAAGTTATTGTAACCGCGTCATTTTCATTAAAGATGGCGAACTTTACAATGAACTACACCGCGGATTGTACCGTGAGAAATTTTATCAAGAAATATTAGATGTTTTAGCATTACTAGGAGGAAGACGTGGATGACATTTTGGCAATTCGCATTTAAAAATGTCTCCCGTAATTCAAAAGCATATTTCGCCTACTTTGTAAGTAGTGCGTTTTCTATCATGGTTTTCTTTTCATTTACTGTATATGCATATCATCCGCGGTTACAAAGTGTACAAAGTTTCCAAGAACGTGATCCTCTAATGAACTTAGCTAGTACAGCGCAGTTGGTTATCGTTATGTTCTCGTTCTTCTTTCTCTTATATTCAATTGGAACATTTTTAAATGTACGGAAGCAGCAATTTGGCGTTTTAACTGTTCTCGGTATATCTCAAAAACAATTAAAACGTCTTTTGTTTACTGAAAATATGATCATTGGAATGCTTGCTATCTTTGCAGGTATTCAAGGCGGTCTTGTTTTCTCTAACTTTTTCTTACTCGTTACTTCTAAATTAACAAGTGCAAAAGGCCTCTATTTATATTGGCCAACAGAAGCTATTATCGTTACAACCGTAACTTTTATTATTTTATTTTTCATCGTATCTACGTTTACACCAATGTTTATTCGTACTCGAAAAACAACGCAGCTTATTAAGGGAGTTAACAAAGAGAAGAGCGAAAAAAGACCATCTATAATCATTTCACTATTTGCTTTAACTTGTCTAGGACTATGTTATTATATTGCCGGTTATCCGCAAGGCTACATAACAGAAAAAAATGCCCAAAATGGATCTGTATTCTTAATTATGTTATCTATTTTACCGCTTGTAGTAATTGGGACGTATTTATTTTTTTCACAAACATTTCTTCTCTTTATCTATATTTTAAAGAAACGAAGAAAGTTTTATTTGAAACAAATAAATATGTTATGGATTTCAGATTTAGTTTCTCGTACCCGCAGTAATATTAATGTACTCTTTATCGTTTCTATGCTATCTGCACTTGCATTTACGATTATTATCGGGTTATTTGCTGCAAACAATCATACGAAAGCACCCATACTAGAACGATATCCTATACCATTCACCTATACATCAGAAGGTATTAATGTATTTGAACAAAAGCATATTACTACGATTGAAACTGAACTTACAAATGCTAATTTTCAATATAAAAAATATAAATTTACCGTTTTAAAAGATACAGCTTCAAAAGAATCAATTGCCATTATGAAAATGAGTGATTATAACGCAATAGCAAAGCAATTAAACAGGCCAGAAATCACTCTCGAATCTTCACAAGTTTATAATATTTCTCGCTATTCACCAGCGTTATTAAATCTCGTGTCTAACCCATTTGCGAAGCAGGGCACGATTACACTTGGCTCTAATAAAAAGGAATTTCAAATTAAAGGTTTTATTAATAGAGGAATTGAGCCTCCCTTTGCATTACCTCACTTAATAGTGATGCGAGATGAAGTAATTGAAAATATGGTTCCTCATATTGAAACAATTACAGTTTATAACTACTTCGTGGAGAATTGGGAAAATGCAATTGTCCCAACAAAAAATATATTAAAAAGCTTAAATCATGATGAAGAAACTTTGTATGAAGCACATAAGGGTGAAGAAGATTTCATTAAACCATTTCATATTTATACAGCTACGGATGAACTGGTTCATAGTAAAGGAAATGCAGTTGCTCAATTCTTTATTTGGGCATTTCTCGGCTTTATTTTCTTTATCGGTGCAGCTAGTGTTTTATACTTCCGTATGTATAACGACTTAACGAATGAAAAACAAAAATATATTACGATTACAAAGCTTGGATTAACTGAGTCAGAAATGTTTCGCTCCGCAACGATTCAATTAGGAATTTTATTTTTCGTCCCTTACATTGTTGCTGGTGTTCACACATTATTTGCGGTTAAGTTTTTACAAAGCATGCTCGCTTTTTCTTTACTAAAAGAGCTATTAATTGTACTCACTTTCTTTGGGATTATCGAGATTATTTTCTTCTTCTTAATCCGATCTCTGTACATTAATAAATTATCACAACACATAAAAATATGAATAAAATGGCCTTGTGCGTATTGCACAAGGCCATTTTCAATAGTTTTTAATTAGCAGCAATATCCGCCGTAGCCACCATATCCGTAGCCGCCGTAACCGCCATAACCACAACCGCCACCGCCGAAGCAGCTAGCACCGATGATAATTAATAAAATAAACAATACGATTAGAAGCGCAAAACCGCCTCCGCACCCATGTCTGCGGTTACAATCATCATGTCTGTGTTCACACTTTTCGCTCATTACTCTATTCCTCCTTTAGTATCATTCATAACAAGTTCACCTTGCTCTAAATGAGGGGATTCCATTTATATTATGTTTTCAGGGCGAATAGGAAGCTTGGCTTGCTTAAAAACGGGCTTGTTTTTAGAAATGGGCTTTATCAAAAAAAGATACCTGTTAAGGTATCTCCTAAATAAACATATTCAATAAAAGTGCAAAACCAAATGCAATAAATGATAACAATGTCTCCAGTACCGTCCACGTTTTAAACGTTTCCTTCACCGTCAAACCTAAATACTCTTTTACAAGCCAGAACCCTGCATCATTTACGTGAGAAAACATTAATGAACCTGCTCCGGTTGCTATAACGAGCAATTCTAAATTCACACCAGACATGTGCTGAATAACTGGTGAAACAATCCCTGCTGCTGTCGTTAATGCTACTGTCGCTGAACCTGTTGCGATTCGAATTAATCCAGCTACCATGAAAGCTAACACAATTGGTGATAACGATATATGTTCTGCCATTTGCGCGATCGCCGTTCCAACGCCGCTTTCAATTAATATTTGTTTAAATCCACCGCCTGCACCGATAATTAAAATAATGGAACCGACAGGTAATAAGCTTTCATCCGTTAATTTTTTAATCATCTTTTTATTAATTCCTTGTCTTATTCCAAGTAAATAAAATGCTGCGAAACATGAAATAAGTAAAGCGATTACTGGACTTCCAATAAACACAAAAAATTCAGTCATCTTTTTCGGTAATGAAATATATGGTGCAACGACCGATAAAATCATCAATACAACTGGTAATAAAATAATAAAGAATGAAACTTTACGACTCGGTAAATCAGTTGAGACAGTCGTAACTCGAATAAGCTCTGGTTCATTTTCAGGTATAACCCTTTTATGTACCCACTTTGCAAATATCGGTCCTGCGATAATGGCTGTTGGTAACGCGATAAGTAATGAATATAAAAGTACCTTTCCTAAGTTCGCGTTATAAATACCGATTGCTGTCATCGCCCCTGGATGTGGTGGCACGAGCCCGTGAACAATAGATAACCCAGCAATAACAGGTAAAGCAATTAATAATATGTTTTGTTTCGTTGTTTTTCGAATTGAAATAACAAGTGGTAATAAAATGACAATCCCTACTTCAAAAAAGACGGGAATCCCTATAACAAACCCTGCAAATAACATAGCCCACGGTAATTTTTTCACACCGAAAAATCGAATAAAGAAATCTGCCACTTGCATGCCTGCCCCTGAATCGGACATCATTTTTCCTAAAATTGTACCGAGAGCTAAAATACCAACTAAATGCCCTAGTACACTACCAACACCAGATTCATAGGCAGCCACTATTTTCGTTAAGTTCAGTCCAGACATAATAGCTAAAAATAAACTCGCAACTGTTAAACTAATAAATGCATGCCACTTCCACCATGATACCCCTAAAATAACAATCGCAATTGCAAGTAACGTGACGATTAATAAGTATATATCCATTTTTCATTCCCCTTACTTTATAAAAAAAGAGGGCGAATACCCTCTTTTTATACGTCATAATTCACTACATAATGCTGCATTTCTGTATTGTAGTAGCCTTCGCTATATTCAATTACTTCGCCAACTTCATCGTAAGAATAGCGCATTCGTTTTAATAGCGCTGTCCCCTCTTTTTCACCTAACGCTTCTGCAACGAAATTAGGTGCAAGTCCAACAGCGAATTCATCTCTAAAGTTTTCTAAATGAATGCCTCGGTCTTCAACTAAATCATAAAGCGATTGCAAGTCAAAGTCCGATAAATCTGTACTTGCCATTTTCGCTGAGAAATAGTGCGTATAATGAATGTACGGTGCATCATTTAACGTATATAAACGTTCAATACGAAAACTCTCTTTACCGAATAATCGAAATGGCACTGTTCCTTCTTCATTCTGAACAATTTCTGCTTTTAGCAATTTTTTCTGTACTTTATATCCTTCTTCCACTAACACTTCAGTAAATTTCTTACCCTTTGACAGTTTTGTCGCAGAAGTGTTACGGATGACTTTCGTTCCTTTACCGCTTTTCTTTTCTAAATACCCTTCTTGAGCGAGTTCTTTAATCGCATTTCGTACTGTAATTTTACTCACTTTGAACTCTTCTTCTAACTGCGGTTCGGAAGGAATATTTGTATGAATTGCATATACACCATGCAATATTCGATCACGAATAATGTTTTTTATTTGTAAATATAATGGTCCTTTTTTCCTCGTTACGTTCACCGTTACACCCACTACCTTTCTACATCACCTACTGATGCCGTCATTGCCCGAAGTATATCCTTCTCTGATGACATTGGCGTATCACCGACGATTGTATGTGCAAGCATTCCAGCTGCTGACGCAAATGAAACAGCTTTCTCTGGTGCAAACTCTTCTATCTCGCCATGAATAATCCCGCTCGTATAAGCATCTCCAGCACCTATTCTATCATATACAGAAAACGTAAGTGTTTTTGCAAAAGTGAACGCACCATCTTTACATATAAATCCGCGAAGCGAGTGTGTATTATCGCTATTAATAGAGCGATGTGTACCAGCGATTGTAGCGATACTATACATTTCAGCTACCTTTGGAATAAGATCCATGAGCTGCGCCTCTCGCTCCGTTTCTTCTGTTTTCATTCCTAAAACAAACATTGCATCTTTTTCATTCATCATTACAATATCAGCTAGCCCTAACATTTCTTCATAATGCGGTTTCGCTTGTTCATATCCGTCTTCTCCCCAAAGTGATGGACGATAATTGCAATCAAAAACGACAGTGCCTCCGTTTTGTTTAACTGCTTTCGCTAAAGATTTCATATGATGGCGCACAGTATCATTCATCGCAAGTGTAATCCCGCAAAAATGAACGATATCAATTTCCTTCGCGATTTCTTCAAATTGATACATTTCTTCACATGCCGTATTAAAGCTACTTTCTAATCGATTCGAATATGTAACGCGGCTTGCACGTGCGCCAAATCCATTTTCTAAAAAGTACATGCCGACATATTTACCGCCTCTTGAAACAAGCGAGGTTTGCACGCCTAATTTTTGAATGTAAGATAATGCAGCATCTCCAACCGAGTTTTCCGGTAAAGTAGAAATAAGAAGCCCTTCATGCCCGAGATGAGAAAGTGCTGCAGCAACGTTCACACCTGTACCAGAAAATGAGTATTTTAATGTATTAGCTTGCGATAACAATTCATATCCTGGTACTTGCAGGCGCATCATTACTTCACCGAATGCTGCAATTTTCTTACGCATATTGATCAACTAACTTCTTCACGACTGCTAATAATTCACGAACATCTTCTACTTTCGTATTGCCAGTTTCTTTATCAATAATAGAAGAGTACACATGCGGGATCACTTGCTCTACGTTTGCTTCAAGCGCAATACGTACAATTGTTTCAAAGTTTTCTTTATCGATTCCGCCCGTTGGCTCTAATGCGAATCCTTCTTCCGCACAAGCTTTCGCAACTGCGCGATATTCTTCTTCATGAGCTAGCCCTTTCATCGGGAAGTATTTCAATGAATTTCCGCCCATATCACGTACAAGTGCGATCGCTGTTTTAATTGGAACGATTGCTTTTTCTTCTCCAGCTGCACTAATTGGACCAGTAGAAATATTTACGTACCCTACTTTTCCTGTTGGCGATACTAAACTATTAATCCAGCTATCTTTTCCACCAAGATTTGCGCGTGTCGCTCCAACTGAAGGGAATACTTGGTTAATATGGCTACCTGGATAATGTTTCGCAATTTCAGCTACAACTGCTGCTTGGCGATTATCTCCTGCTCCTAGCCCGATCGATACAGCGTCATCAATTTCTTTTCCGTATGCTTTCATCGCTGTAACTGCTTCTTCTACTGTTGGATAGTCTTTTGATAACACTCCCACTACTACATAACCTTCTGCTGCTTCAAAAATATCTTTCGCATTTTCGATATTGTTCGCTAATACATTTAATGCTACGCGGCCTTTATAAAAACGTTTTTGAATGTTTGTCATTTTAGTTTCCCCCTACAATTTCTCTCAATTTTTCTTCAATCACATGTATGTCATCACCTTGAAGTGGACGTGGATCAATATCAAAGAATCCTTGTCTTACTCCATAATCACGTGTATAAATCGCGATTTCCCCTTCGCGTAATGCTGTCACAACGTCTTTTGCCGATTTATTTAACTCTTTTTCGTTAATATGAATACGGGCTCTAAAGATTGCTCTTCCCGCTTCATCTTGAACAATCGTTACATTTACACCGTTTAATTCTTTTAGCGGCATAAGTACTTGTAACAACTCTTTTTCTTGCTCACTCTTATCTTCTTTTACTCCGTACTCATCAAGCGCTTGAAGTAAGCCAAATGTTGTTTCTTTCCCAACTTTCATACTTCTTCCGATGCAATGTAATTGCACTTTCAGCCACTCAATATATTTTCGTTTCCCGCCAACAATACCAGAAGTAGGCCCTTCAATTGCTTTTGAACCGCTATAAATGGCAAGGTCTGCATACTTCACATATTTTTGAATATCTTCTTCAGCTGCCGCATCGACGATAAGTGGTACATTATTTCGCTGCGCAACTTCCCATGCTTCTTCAACAGAAATCATATTTTTTTGCACGGCATGATGTGATTTTACATAAAGAATTGCTGCTGTATTTTCACCAATTGCATCTTCAATATGTTCTGCTTTCCCTTCATTTGCGTAGCCAACTTCTACAAGTTTTCCTCCGCCTAAGTAAATCATCGTTTCAACAGGAGCACCATACTGAACGTTATGACCTTTTAACATAATCACTTCGTTTTTCGCGATGACCTCTTGATGAAGTCTTTCACTTTTACGGCGATTTCCTTCTGTCACAATTGCTGCGATAGAAAGCGCAATTCCGCTCGATGCTGAATTTACAACAACCGCTGCCTCTGCATCTAGAATTCTCGCAATATGGTCTCCTGCTTTATCTACTAAATCAGCAATTTCCACATAATTTTGTCCCCCATGTTTCATTGCATCCATAACTGTATCTGTCGGAGCGGATACACCTAAAATACTCATTCTACCGCTCGCATTAATCACTCTTTTTAATCCATACTTAGCATTCAATGAATGACCCATTGATTACAACCCCTTTCGTATCAATCCTTCTTTCAGCAATGCGCTGATCCCCTTCTGAATCAATTAACGTAATCTTCTCATCTTTCACCGTAAATAAAGTTAAATTTGCAATATCGCCTTCTTGAATACGGCCAAGCTCAGGTTTCTTAAGCCATTCTGCCGCATGTTTCGTCACCGCATCAATCACTTCTTCTAGCGAATAACCTAAGTAAAGGAATTTCGAAAGAACGTGAGCCATACTATACACGGGACCGTGCACGCGATTCTTCCGGTAAATATCTGTACTAATTGTATTAAAGGCAATACCGTGACGCTTCGCCGCCTCTGCTACTTTAAAAGAAAAACTAGCATTCCCGTGACCAACATCTAAACGTACGCCGCGATTCACTGCATCTAGTAACACAGGTAGCGGTTTGCCTTCTTCATCAAATAAATTATTTTCTTTCCCGTTTAAGTAATGTGTAATAACATCATCTTTTTCTAAAAGAGGTACAACTTCCTCAATGCGAGGAGGCGCTGAACCGATATGTACCATAATCGGTAATGATGTTTCACGGGATAAAGAGCGCGCTACATGCAGCGGTTCAATTCCACTATCACAAACGACGCTTTTACTCATTCTCGCCTTTAAACCAACGATTACATCTTTATACTTTTCTACTGCTTCTATTACTTTCTCCTTATCGATCCATTCCATATTGGATAATTCATCAATTCGTTTCAAACCGATGCGAGAAATATTTAAAAAGGCAAATAAATTCGTTTTTGCCTGCTCTCTATTTTTTACTAAATCTGCAATGCGATCAGCTCCGCAGCTACCCGCATCAACAATTGTCGTTACCCCTTGTTTAACGCCAATTTCATCCACCTCATCGCCATACGGATCAAACTCTGGAAAAGCATGAACGTGCAAATCAATCCAACCACTCGATACGTAAGTACCTGAGTAATCAAGAACCTTTCCACCCTCTCCAGCACCTGCTTTCGTCACCTGTGCGATTTTATTATTTTCAATTACAATGTCAATCTCTTCCCCGTTCACACGTTTCACATTACGTAGTACGAATCGTTCTGTCATTGTACTTCCACCCTTTTCTATAAGAAGCCATAAGAATACGCTTACATTAAAATTTCATTTTATATATCTTTCACACGTTTAGCGTAACACAAAAAAAGGGAGAAGTAAATATAACGTTATAATGTTTAAATTTAAATAAAAAGATGCTGCTCCAAAACGGAACAACCTCTTTTTCTATTCCTGAACCGTCACAATAACCCCGTCCATATTGTTTCCCGAAATTTCATACTGCTTATTCACCGGAACATTCACTTTCATGTTTCCGGAAACTTTATAATAAGAAACCGTATATTGCTTACCTTCCACATCGGTTGTGATTTCTTTTTGCTCTTTTAAGAAGTCTAAGTATTCCTCTAATGTAATTTTCTTTTTTTGCATAATTGCACTATGAGGTAGGCCGACATAACGGATGTGCCATGGCTCATATTGAATGCCTGTAATGTTACTTTTATTTTTCGGATAGCGTAAAACAAATCCGTGCTTCCATACGTTCTCTTCAATCCATTTTCCTTCAGGCGCTTTTTCCATTTTCTTTTGCGTTGAACCAACGTCCAGTGATAACCCTAAATTATGTTCACTATATCCTGCTGGGAGTGCATAATCAGATCCCATTTTTTCATATAGCTGTCTTTGCTCTTGGAAATCTCGATAGCCGCTATTCATTAAGAAATGTTGTACGCCATCTTTTCCAGCCGCATCGACAACGTTCAAAAACTTTTTTACAACATCCTTTGATAAACGAAGATTTCTATCAAATATTACGTAGCCTCTCACTAACTCACTATTATGATTTACATTTGTAATATCAGACCTAATGCTATCTTTTTTTAGTGGATAATCTTTGTTAACTAATAATAGATTCCCTTTATAAATTTCTTCTTTTGTAATCTCGACCTTTTCCATATTTGCATTCTTTATTGCGCTATTTTCCTCGCCGATTTTCACATCAATTTCTTTTTGAAATAACGGTGATATATATAAGCCTACACAGATTGTGCATGCGATAAAAAGAGAAATAAATACCCACTTTTTCATTTCTAGTTCCTCCTTAACATAACTTACGTATAGAATAGAAAAAACTATTAAAATAAAAAGTGGGGTAAAGTTTAAATTTTTATTAAATTGTAACGTTCTCGTCTTTTGGCAATCGCACTTCAAACATTGTTCTAACTACATTACTTTCAGCAGAAATCGTCCCGTTATGCTGTTCAACAATATTTTTCGCAATAAATAGCCCAAGGCCTGTCCCGCCACGGTTTTCTGACCTCGATTTATCACCTGTATAAAACATATCAAAAAGATACGGTAAGTCCTCTTCTGGAATGCTATCTCCGTAATTCATAACTTGTACGACAACTTCTTCATTATCGATATACCCATTCAAATCAACAAATTGCCCATCATATCCGTAACGAACAGCATTTGTTAACAAGTTTTCAAATACTCTAGCTAACAATTTCCCATCACCGTTAATCGGCAAATGAGGATCAACATTCAATCTAGCTTCTAAATGATGTTTTTCTAATAACGGATACAATTCCTCATCTAGCTGTATAAGCAGCTCACTTATATCAATCGGCTTTTTATCCAGCTTTAGCATGCCATAATTCATACGTGTAATTTCAAATAACTCATCAATTAAACTTTCGAGCCTTTGCGATTTCGTATATGCAATTGTGGAGAAATGTTTAATTTGTTCTTTTGTTAAATTTTCATCTTTAAGAATTAAATCTAAATAACCTAAAACAGATGTTAACGGCGTTCTTAAATCATGAGCTAAATTTACAACGAGCTGATCTTTACTACTCTCAGCAAAGTCTCCTCTTTCCACCGCTTCTTTTAACTTTTCACTCGCAACATTTATTTCACGCGCGATGTCTCCAAATTCATCATTTGATGAAACTTGAACTCTATTCGTAAAGTTACCGTTCGCAAGATGATGAATTCCGTTAGAAATCTCACTAAAATACTTTAAATACGGTTTTGTCAAAAAGAAGAAAAAGATAATAGATAACGGGATAAAGAAAATTAAAAAGAAGTTAATGTCTCCAAATTCCCTTACGATTGACCTAAATTGTGCTAAAGGCTCTTCATAGCGAACCATCGTTTTATAATACAACTGCAATCCTTTATAAATTATATAAGTTACAGTTGCAGCGAGCACCATACTTAACGCAAATAAGGCAATCATTTTAAATCGAAAGCTTTTCATCATGTTATCCATTGAAAGTATACCCTACTCCCCACACTGTTTTTATTAGCTTATCTTTTCTTTTATCTTCCCCGAGTTTTTTCCGCAACGTACGAATATGTACCATAACTGTATTTCCGCCTTCATAATAATCATCTGCCCATACTTGCTGAAAAATATTTTCCACATTGTATACTTTCTTCGGGTGACTCGCTAATAAATATAAAATATCAAACTCTTTCGGTGTTAATTCAACTTGTTCTCCGTACACATTTACTGTTCTTCGCTCAGGATCAATCACAACTCCGCCTATCGCTAAAGCAGATTTATTCTCCGCTACTTTCGGCTGATTTAACGTAAGAAACCTACGTAATTGTGCATTTACACGTGCAACTAATTCAATTGGTGTAAAAGGTTTCGTCATATAATCATCTGCACCTAATACAAGACCTGTCACCTTATCAAAATCAGACGTTTTCGCACTCAAGAAAATGATTGGCATATGATGCTTCGCACGAATTTGACGCGTCACTTCATACCCATCCATTTTCGGCATCATAATATCTAAAACCACTAAATCGATTGGCTGCGTTTCAATAATATGAATTGCCTCTTCTCCATCAGCTGCTTTCACGACGTGGTACCCTTCTTTTTCTAAATGTATCTCAATTAAATCAGCAATTTCTGCCTCATCATCCGCTATTAAAATGGAAATGCGCTTCATTTTACTCCCCCTTTATACGCTCGATTGTAAACTAGTCTATCCAATTTGTACAATAAGAAAAGGCTACTCGCGGGAGTAACCTTAGTAAATGAAATTATATCGACGATTTTCCAAATATATCGAACACAACTTGAATTATATCGACGATTTTTTTAATATATCGACGTTTCGACAAGGAATATCGACTTACCGACAATTAACGACGAAATTCGCCCACTATTTTAAAGACTCAACCTACCGCTCAAACACAATCCGCTGCTTCGTGATTTCCGCCAGTCTCCCGCGATCTACTTCATACTCAGTATCAACGCTTTGCGGCACCATCACTTTCCCTCCCTCAAGCATCACTTGCGGTGAAATAATATCCTTCTCCCAATGCCTACTAGAAGCGGATATATCGCCTGGAATCGTAAAGTTAGGCAGTGAGGCAAGGGCAACATTTTGTGCTCTTGAAATCCCCATCTCTACCATACCGCCGCACCAAACTGGTATGTTATGCTCCATACAATAATTATGGATTTGGATTGATTCTGTTAATCCGCCCACTCGCCCTGGTTTAATGTTAACGATTTGACAACTGCCAAGTGTAATCGCAACACGCGCATCTTCTAAACTATGGATACTTTCGTCCAAACAAATTGGCGTTTCTATTTTCTTTTGCAACTGTGCATGATCAAGAAAATCGTAATCCGCTAGCGGTTGCTCAATCATCATCAATTGGAATTCATCTAGTCGTTTCAGACTCTCTGTATCCGCTAATGTATACGCTGAATTTGCATCAGCCATTAACGGGATATGTGGAAACTCTTTACGAATTTCTTTCAATAACTCATAATCATGCTCTGGCTTTATTTTCACTTTAAAACGCTCGTATCCTTCTTCCGCGTACTTCTCGATTTGTTTTAACATAACCGGAATCGTATTAAGCCCAATTACAACACCAACTTCAATTTCAGCTTTCGTTCCGCCAAGCAATGTCGCTAATGATTTCTTTTGACGCTTCGCATATAAATCCCAAACAGCCCCTTCAATTCCGGCCTTTGCCATTCGGTTTCTTTTTATATGCTGGAACAAACTTGGCACTTCATTCGGATGAGAAATTTCAGCCTTTAATAAATCCGGTAATAAAAAGTCTTGCAGTACATGCAGCGCCGTCTTCACTGTTTCTTCCGTATACCACGGTTCAGAAAAAGCAACGACTTCCCCAAATCCAATGTACCCGTCCGTATCTTCTAATTCAATGACGATACTCTCACGCTTTTCATACGTTCCGTAGCTTGCAGCAAACGGGATGACGAGTGGCATTTCCGTTATATGAAGTGTCGCTTTTTTTATCTCCACTTACATCTCCTCCACTAATTGTCTTAACTCTCGTCTTAACAATTTTTTCGAAGCATTTCGTGGTAATTCCTCTAAGAACCACGCTTTTTTCGGCACTTTATATTTCGCTAATTTCTCCTCGCAAAAGTGAAGAATTTCTTCTTCTGTTACCTCTCCACTTTTTACAACAAAAGCAGCGGGTACTTGTCCCCATTTATCATCAGTCATACCGACAACACCAGCTTCCGCTACCGCCGGATGAGAAAGTAACACTTCTTCAATTTGAGCTGGATATATATTCTCTCCGCCAGAAATAATTAAATCACTGCGGCGATCTAATACGTATAAAAATCCTTCTTCGTCTAAATAACCGAGGTCGCCAGTATGAAGCCATCCGTTTTGAATTGTCTCACGCGTCGCATCTTCACGGTTAAAGTAACCACCTGTTACGTTCGGTCCTTTTACTACGATTTCGCCTTCTGTAAACGCCGGCACTACTACGCCATCTTTTTCAATACGCAGTTGGCACTGAAATAGTGGTTTTCCAGCTGACCCTACTTTCGTTAACATATAATCTGCGGATAACGTACAAATTTGCGAAGACGTTTCTGTCATACCGTACGTTTGATATACAGGAATCCCTTTATCAACACACGTTTCTAATAACGGTTTCGGCGCTGGTCCTCCGCCAAGTAACATACATCGTAAAGAAGATGGATATGTCTCTGCCCCAAGTCGCTCTAATAAATCAGTTAACATTTTAGAAACGACAGAAATAATCGTTACACCTCTCGTTTGAAGTGCTTTATGAATAAAATCAGCATCATATTTCGGAACGAGTAAAATGCGCATGCCGTACATAATATTTTTCATTAAAAGAGATAGCCCGCCAACGTGGAACATCGGCATACAAGCTAACCAGCAATCATCATCACGAAGTCCTAAATTAAGCGAAGAACCAACCGCGCTTGCCCAATGATTGCCGTACGTTAAAATAACGCCTTTCGGTTTTCCAGTCGTCCCTGACGTATAAATAATTGTCATCGCTTCTTTTAAAGAGAATTCTTCTTGTATAGGGGCTTCCTCTTTTGGTCCATTCATTATGTCGGTGAATGAATACACAGGAACATCTTTAGCCTCAAAATCTTGATCCGTCACTAAACAAATAACTTCAGCATCATCCATTTGCCAAAGTAGCTCTTCTCTTGAAAGACGCGTATTTAAAAGCACAGCTACTGCACCTACGTACGATAGGGCGTGAATAACTGTAATCATCTCCATACCATTTTTCATCAGAACAGCCACCTTTTGCCCACGCTTCACTCCAACATGCGTGAGATGCTCACAAACAGATACTACTTTTTCATGCAGCTGCATAAAAGTAACTTTCTCTTCCTCTATTTCAATTGCAGTTCGATCTGGTGTTAAAAATGCACGTTGCTTTAACCAATTTGGCATCGTCTCCATCATTCATTCTCCTTTCATGAAAGAAAGAGACTTGATATGACATCAAGTCTCTTAGTTGTTTTGTTTCCGGTTTGATCTTATCCAGCTGCGCCTCCTAGCCCCTTCCGTCTAAGAACCTTCCGCACAAGAAAGTAAAAAACACTTTCTGTGCGAAAGAACCTTAGCCAACGGGGGCTAAACAGTCGGCTCCGCTTTTAAAACATCCAGCTACAGCGGCTAGAACAGTCGGTCGTTTCACGCCTTCCTGCGAGGCAAAAAGCGCCTCTACGTCAGGAGTTCCAACGCCCTCGTGTTCTAAGTGAGCCGCTTTCGCTTTTGATCTCATCCAGCTACAGCAGCTAGAATGTTCGGTGGCTTCACTTCTTCCTACGAGGCAAAAAGCGCCTCTACGTCAGAAGCTCCATCCCCCTCACATTCTGAACGAGCTGCTTCCGCTTTTGGTTTGATCACGGGAAACGAGGGAATTGACCGAAGTCTGGACGGCGTTTTTCTTTGAACGCGTCGCGACCTTCTTTTGCTTCGTCAGTTGTGTAGTACAATAACGTTGCATCTCCAGCTAGTTGTTGAATACCAGCTAGACCGTCTGTGTCTGCGTTGAATGCAGCTTTTAGGAAACGAAGTGCCATTGGGCTGTTTGCTAAAATTTCTTCTGCCCATTGTACTGTTTCTGCTTCAAGTTGTTCTAATGGTACTACTGTATTTACTAAGCCCATATCAAGCGCTTCTTGCGCGTTGTATTGACGGCATAGGTACCAAATTTCGCGAGCTTTCTTGTGGCCTACCATACGAGCTAAGTAACCAGCTCCGTATCCACCGTCAAAGCTTCCTACTTTAGGACCTGTTTGTCCGAATACAGCGTTGTCTGCAGCGATTGTTAAGTCACATACGATATGAAGTACGTGCCCACCACCGATTGCATAACCTGCTACCATTGCGATAACTGGTTTAGGAATTGCGCGAATTAGACGTTGTAAGTCTAATACGTTTAGACGTGGGATTTGGTCGTCACCTACATATCCACCATGACCGCGAACTTTTTGGTCGCCGCCAGAACAGAATGCACGTCCACCTTCACCTGTTAAAATGATAACGCCAACATTTGCATCATCACGAGCATGTGCAAAAGCGTCGATTAACTCCATTACCGTTTTAGGACGGAATGCGTTATGTACTTCAGGGCGGTTAATCGAAATCTTTGCGATACCATTGTATGTTGAATAAATAATATCTTCGTAATTGCCTTCTTTTACCCATTCAATAGCCATTACAACTACCTCCTTGTATATTTCTGATCTCCTCTATAAGTGTAACTTCATTCTTAACTGAAAAAAGCATCACTGCATAGTTTTTAGAAATCCCTTTACTATTGTATCAAACTTTTCCGGTTGTTCCACATGAATTGCATGACCAGCACCATCAATTTTGACAAATTTCGCGTCAGAGACGCATTTTTCGATATTTTTTAATATGCGAAAGAACTTTTCATCATGCTCACCGTTCATTAAAAGAACAGGAATTTTTAAGTTTTGCAGCTCATTCCACCATGAAGGCTGAGCCCCTGTTCCCATGCCGCGCAAGCTATTTGCGAGCCCTTTTGGATTGTTAGCAAGTCGTTCTTTTCGCACTGCTTCTTGTACGTTTTGTGCTAAACGTTTTTGCGTTTCAAACAGCGGAATATTTTCCCACATCGATACAAAACTTTCGATGCCTTCTCGCTCAATTTTTTGAGCAAGTCGCTCATCTTTTTCACAGCGTTCTTTTCGCTCATCTTCCCTTTCAAGCCCAGCTGTACAATTTTCTAATAAAAGAGAGCGTACATATTCTGGATATAGACACGCCATTGTAATCGCCAGTCTACCGCCCATTGAATAGCCAAGTATGTGCGCCTTTTCAATATGAAGGTAATCTAGTAGTTCTTTCATTTGCAACGCTACATTTCGAATATCATAATGCGTCACATCTTCAGGACTTTCCGTTTTTCCGTGCCCAACAATATCTACTAAAATGACTTGAAATTGCTCACTCCAAGAAGGAACGAAGGAACGCCACGTCTCCATGCTTCCCGTAAAACCATGAAGAAGTAGAAGTGGTTCCCCGCTTCCGACTACTTCATATTCATACGATACACCTTGCAGCGTTACGTTCATTTTGATTCACCTTGCAACGATGTAGTAATTACGTCCTGTGTTTTTGCCCATAACGTACGGTGCAACGTTAAGTTTTCATCACGGTTCGTACAAATTTCCACAACGTGTAAACCTTCTGTCGTTGTTCCTTTTTGTACTTCTTCTCGGAATTGCTCCCAGCCATTTACACGGCTAAATGAACCACCGTACATGTTGACAACATGCTCATAATCAAGGCCAATCGGTGTTCCAAATAACGATTCGAAATGTTCCTTTTTCTCATACTGTGGTAAGAATGAGAAAATACCGCCACCGTCATTATTTACAACGACAATCGTTATGTTTAATTCATGTAATTTTGCGGCTAGTAGTCCATTTAAATCGTGATAGAATGATAAATCACCAATCACTAATACAAGTGGATCGCAAATCATGCTCGCTCCTAAAGCTGTCGAAATGATCCCATCAATCCCATTTACACCGCGATTTGCCATTACTTGAATGTCTTTATCCGATGTGAAGAAGAAAGAATCTGTATCACGAATTGGCATACTATTACTTGCAAATAACGTTGCCCCTTCTGGTAATACGCGGACAATATCTGTAATGACTCTTCCTTCAAATGCCGTATCATATGTTTCCATTTCACGAAGCGTTTCCTTCGTTTTTTCGTTTATATGTTGCCACATTTGGGACCAATCATTCTTTTTCATAACTGGCATTTTTTCTATTAGTGCACTGCAAAATGCAATATCACTCGCTTGGACAACTTCTGTTGCAACGAGAGCCGGATCTCTCCATTGTCCAGATTCGTCAACAACGATATGAACGGCTTTCGTCTGTTTTTTAATGAATCGCGTTAATGCTTTCGAAACAGGCATACCACCGAAGCGAATTAAAACGTCCGGCTTCCACGTTTCTTTTAACAATTCATTTCGTAAAAATGTATCGTAACAGTCAATTACCATCGTTTTGTCGTGGTGCCCGCTACGAATGTTAGAAAGTGGATCCGCTAATATTGGATATCCCGTTTTTTCAGCTAGTTGCGTTGCAAACGTTGCGATTTCTGAATGACTATCATCTCCACAAATAATAAGCCCCTTTTCCATATGTGAAAGGCGCCCTACAAGAGAATCTACATATTCACTCGGCATCACCGCGTTCCCTCGCTGAACTACTCCTGTATATTCTCCGCGTCCTTTATCCCATAAACTTTCTAATGAGAAGTCCGGGATAAGCGGTTCGCGAACCGGAAAATTAAGATGAACAGGTCCTTGCGGTGCTAAAAGCGCGCTTGCTATCGTGCGCTGCGTTGTCATGCGAGCGTAATGATACATCGCCTCATTCGCTTCTGGAAGTGCCATCTCTGTAAATTGCTTCACAAACGTGCCGTATAAATTAATTTGATTCATCGCTTGTGGTGCACCGACATCTCTTAATTCATGCGGTCTATCTGCCGTTAAGACGATAAGCGGCACTCGCGAATGAAAAGCTTCACATACAGCTGGATAGTAGTTCGCTGCAGCCGTTCCTGACGTACATAATAATGCAACAGGACGTTTTTTCGCTTTTGCAATACCGAGCGCAAAAAATCCTGCAGATCTTTCATCTACATGTAAATATGTGTTCATTCCTTCATGTTGTTCCATTAGTAGAGCAATCGGCGTTGACCGTGAGCCTGGACTAATGACAACATCACATACATTTAGACGCGTCAGTTCATCCACGAACGCGCCTAAATAATATGATAATGCTTCTATATGATTGTTCATTTCATTAATTCCTCCAAAGCACCAAGCATCGGTCTAAACTTCAAACTTGTTTCTTCATATTCAAGTTGCGGTACTGAATCAATTACAATCCCGCAACCGGCAAATAAGGATGCTTTCTCTCCATTTAATAATCCGCAGCGAAGTGCAACCGCAAATTCACCATTTCCTTCATCATCTATCCAGCCAATCGGTGCACCATATAATCCTCTGTCTAACAATTCAACATCACGAATTAGTTTCATCGCTTCTAAACGAGGTGTCCCGCCAAGAGCTGGTGTTGGATGTAATTCTTCTACCATCGTTAAAAGACTCGCGTCGCCTTTTGCCTCTACAGGCGTATATAAATGAATTAAGTTTTTCGTTGTTAATAGACCGGGACTTTCCGGAATATTAACGGATTCGCAGTGCTCATTTAATACTCCTCGAATCATGTTCACAACATAACCGTGTTCAGCTAAATTCTTTTCATCATGAAGAAGCGCATCACTATTTCGCTTACTTTCTTCTATAGATTGACCATGACCAGTTGAACCAGCAAGACACATTGAAGTAAACTTCTCATCTTCTTTGCGAATTAATCTCTCTGGCGTCGCTCCTAAGAAGCATGCTCCTTTATAATCAAAAGAAAATACGTAACAATCTGGTTGCCCAATGCGAAGTGCTTCTAAAACAAGCGCAGAATCAATATGATGATCCATCTCTACTTTTAGCTCCCTCGCTAATACAACCTTCTGCACGTTCCCCTGCTTCATCTCATCTTGCACTTTCTCAATGGACTTCATCCAGCCTTTCGGATCCACTTCTACTTTAGAAGTAACTGTTAATTTCGATCCTTCTAGTGCACATTTACTCTCCTCAAAAATTTTCTCTTCTAAAGAAACAATTTCGTTATAAAGAGTTTCTGCACAATCTGTTGCTGAAACGAATGTATTCATTGTTAACCATGCTCTTTCATTTTTTACAGTTAATAAAAATGCCGGTAGTGAAAATGTCGTATCATCAAATTCTTTCCATAAATCTGTTTTCTCTTTTTCTTGGTCAAATGAAAATCCACCAAATAAAAGAGGACCTGTTCCAAATTCGTATCTTTCTCTTTGTACAAATGCTTTCTCTTTTACTTTATCCCACTCGTCACGAGCAGTTTGAAAGCGTTTGTGAGAAGCAGTTGCTATAGTGAAAACAGAACCAATTCCAGCAAATATTACATGCTGAGCTGGGTCTGCAAAATAACATCTATTTTCGAATGAGATCCTTTTTCCTGCTGCATAAAACAGAAGTGGATCCATCCAGTCTATTTTTTTTACAAAACTAACCAATATTTTTTCATCAGTTGCATGCTTAATGGCTGCACTTAGAACTTCCTGCAAGCCTTTTTGTTTCGTTTGAATCACAATTGTCTCCCCCCTATGGGCGAAAAATAGTCATAATTACGCTTGATTTTAAGATACACCTCAAACGAAAGGCCTGTCAACGTTTAGCATTTCTGAGAAATTCACCTTCTCTTCCTAGAAAATAAACGTTGACACTAAATGATGCTTTTTCTACACTTAGTTGTGTACAATATGTGACCAAAGGAGGATTCAACATGGAAATGAACGTCGAAACGAATTCCTCTCCTACGGCGCCAAAGCCAAGCAAGCAAACAGGCTGGCGCATTTGGTGGAGTTTACTACGTCCCCATACATTAACAGCAGCTTTCGTTCCTGTTTTCATCGGAACAGCCTATGCAATGCAGGTCGGAGGTATAAATCAAATACATCTCCCTCTTTTCCTTATAATGCTTCTTGCTTGTCTTCTCATTCAGGCAGCAACAAACATGTTTAATGAATATTTTGATTACAAAAGAGGACTTGATCACGAAGGTTCAGTTGGTATCGGCGGCGCTATCGTTCGCGATGGCATTCAGCCAAAAACAGTGCTTAACTTAGCATTTGGATTTTTCGGCATCGCAATACTATTAGGTGTTTATATTTGTATGAATTCTAGCTGGTGGCTTGCTGCAATCGGTCTTGTTTGTATGGCCGTTGCTTACCTTTATACAGGCGGTCCACTTCCAATTGCCTATACACCATTTGGAGAGTTAACAGCCGGATTATTTATGGGTGTCATTATTATCGGGATTTCATTCTTTATTCAAACTGGAACTGTAACATCAGAAGTCGTTTTACTATCTATTCCAAGCTCCATTTTAATTGGTGCCATTTTACTAGCTAATAACATCCGTGACTTAGATGGCGATAAAGAAAACGGTCGTAAAACATTAGCCATTCTCGTTGGACGCGAGCGAGCAGTCGGTGTACTTGCTTCTATGTTCATCGTTTCCTACATTTGGACAATTGCTTTAATTATCGTGGGCATTGTATCACCATGGATGCTTATCGTATTTTTAAGTGCACCGAAAGCATTTAAAGCGACGAAAGGCTTTATCGGCAAAAGCATTCCAATGGAAATGGTACCTGCGATGATAGCAACAGCAAAAACAAATACAATCTTCGGTCTCCTCATGGGAATCGGATTATTACTTGGATATTTCCTTTAAAAGGAGCTGCTAATGCGGCTCCTTTTTCATATACCAATTTCAGCTCATAATTCCTACTCGCAACGCTCATACTATGTAAAGAAACTGAATTGTAGGAAGGTGGACGACTATGTTAACTCCACAACAAATAAATCAATTTAAATCCGTTTTAGAAAAACAAAAACAAGAACTAGAGCAAACGATACAAACACACGAAAATGAAGATCGTGCATCTGAACGTGAATCTGTTGGAGAATTATCTAGCTACGATAACCATCCGGCTGATATGGCAACAGAGCTATATGAACGTGAAAAAGACTTCGGGCTTATTGAACTTTGGCATAAACAGCTTGAGGACACGAAACACGCCTTACAAAAAATAGAAGCGGGTACGTACGGCATTTGCGAAGTGTCTGGCGAAGAAATTCCATTTGAAAGATTAGAAGCAATGCCGACTGCTACAACATGCATACAGCACACGACAAGTAAGTTAAATATGAATACACGACCAGTCGAAGAAGAAGTGTTATCTCCTTCTTTCCACAAACATGATGAAGATCGTTCTGTTGAATATGATGCAGAAGATGCATGGCAAGATGTTGCCAATTACGGAACATCTGAAACACCATCTGATTTAGAAAGACAAGATTCGAAAAACTATAACGGCATGTACGTAAATAGTGAAGAAAACGTAGGCTACGTAGAGGATTTTGAAAACTTTATCGGTACAGATATGTATGGAAAAAATCCGCAAGTTTTCGCTACGGAAGAACATGAAGAATATGAGCAAATGCTTGATGACTTTGAAGAGCGTACCTTTAAGGGCGAATTATCTTCAAATGAGTCGAGTTCCAAAGAATAAAAAAAGCATTCCGAAAATCGGAATGCTTTTTATCGCTAGCTAATTAGTTTTTTGTAACGTTAGCAGCTTGTGGTCCACGGTTACCTTCAACGATTTCGAAAGAAACTTCTTGACCTTCTTCTAAAGTTTTGAATCCGTCACCTTGGATAGCTGAGAAGTGAACGAATACATCGTCTCCACCTTCAACTTCGATGAAACCGAAACCTTTTTCGCTGTTGAACCATTTAACTTTACCTGTTTGCATGTCATGTACCTCCTAAATAAAAATGAAACTATGAATCCACATGAAAAGGTGGATATAAAGGACATGAATGTATAACAAGCTTACAGCCTTTAATTCAACGTGCTTTATTTCCGTACCACATTATGTAGCTCAATAGTGACTTCACTATATCACGCTATATCCAAAACGTCAAATGAGAACACTTTCATTCCATTATTTTTTTATAATTTTAATATAATGTTGAACTTCCATATTCATATTTTATTGGAAAATTAACAAAACTATAGTGTTCTAATTCTAATAATTTCTGTACAATATAATTACTACATATTTATGAGGTGAAAAAAATGCAAGCACATGAAATCGAGTATAAATTATACGGCGATGATATGCAGTTTGTTGAAATTGAGTTAGACCCAGAAGAAAGCGTTATTGCAGAAGCTGGCGCAATGATGATGATGGAAGACTACATCGAAATGGAAACAATCTTCGGTGATGGTTCTGGACCATCTGGAGGTTTATTCGGAAAGTTAATGGGCGCTGGTAAGCGTCTCGTTACAGGGGAAAGCATGTTTATGACTGTATTTACAAATACAGGTCACGGCAAGCGTCACGTATCCTTTGCTGCTCCTTATCCGGGTAAAATTATTCCTGTAGATTTAACAGAATATCAAGGGAAAGTAGTTTGTCAAAAAGATGCGTTTCTTTGTGCCGCAAAAGGCGTTTCTATCGGCATTGAGTTTACGAAAAAAATAGGAACTGGTTTCTTCGGTGGTGAAGGTTTCATCATGCAAAAACTTGAAGGTGATGGACTTGCTTTCATGCATGCAGGCGGAACTGTATACAAACGTGAATTAAAGCCTGGCGAAAAACTTCGCATTGATACAGGTTGTCTCGTTGCCATGACAAAAGACGTTAATTACGATGTCGAGTTCGTTGGAAAAGTAAAAACAGCTCTATTTGGCGGCGAAGGTTTATTCTTCGCAACGTTAGAAGGCCCTGGAACAGTTTGGATCCAGTCCTTAACACTTAGCCGCTTAGCAGCACGCCTGACAAGCCCAGCAGCACAAAGCACTGGTGAAGGTAGTGTTTTAGGTGGACTTGGTCGTTTATTAGATGGAAAAGAGTAAATAGGGCCCTTATAGGGCTCTTTTTATTTAGGTGGACTATACAAACCACTTCGAATCATATAATACTCCATCACTTCGTTAAGCCACGCCTCTTCTCCTTGAAAACTCACCAATTGGATAGCCTTCTCTTTTGCTTATCTTACACTCCTCCTAACAGTATGTTTACAAAAATCATACTCCCTCACGTAACTGTAGTTTCAAGGTTTTTTTCTAAAAGAATGAATCAAGTCCCTCACTGCATATATTGAACTATACCTTTTCTTAAGGAGGCTCCCTTAATGCGTACTCCTTTATCCTTTGATAAAGATACTGCCATACTGTTAGCTTCTTGTTGTGAGTTAACGTATGAACAATATAAACAAAATGGGATTTTTGAAATACCAGATGGTTTCCAATATGTACAAGGCTTTCAAGGAAAAACCATTCAAACGACAGAATGGTTCGGATTCATACTAGAATCTGAGGATACCGTTATTGTAGCTTTTCGAGGGACACAAACAGATACAGACTGGATTATCGATTCACTCGTTAACCAAAAACCATATCCATATGCTTTAAATAGCGGAAATGTCCATAACGGATTTCTTTCCATTTATGAGTCTTGCCGAGATTCTATTATGGATATGCTCGTATCATTACCAGCCCATAAGAAACTTCTTGCAACAGGTCATAGCTTAGGCGGCGCGCTCGCTACACTACATATACTAGATGCGCGTATCAATACCGCCTTCGCACAGTACGGTCTGTATACATTTGCCTCCCCAAAAGTGGGAGATATTGCATTTCGTAATTATTATAAACTGCAAGTAGCTAGTAGCTTTCGCTTTGTTAATTTATTTGATGTCGTTCCTCTTCTTCCTCCCCGCAACGTCCATTTTAATGAACAAGACTGGGAATATGCACACGTTCATCACAACATGACTTTTACAAAAAACACAAAATCTATTACAAATAATCATGCCATGACAACATACAAAACATGTCTGACTTCTCATTTTTAACCAGTAAACAATTGGAAATTAAATATCCTTATACTATAATAATATATGAATTTACTTTTGGATGAGGGGACCTTACATGCTAAAATTTATCTTTGCACTTTTTCTCATTGTAATTTTTACGTTTACAGGTTTCTTTACATTTTCATACTTTGCGACAGGAGAATATGATGGAACAGGTATCATATATACTGCGATCCCATTTCTTTCTTAAGCAAAAAAGAAAACCGAGCTTAATGAGTTTAAGCTCGGTTTATTTATCAGTGTCATTTTTTGTCGGTAAATCGATATATCTTAAAAATCGCTGATATACCTTAAAAATCGCCGATATAAATTTCATATAGCCTTTTCCGGCCTAGCAATCTCTTTAAATTTGCGTAACTGTATTACCAATACCCCAAATCTCATTACTATACTGTAAAATCGTTCGATCGCTCGCAAAATGACCAGATTGTGCAATATTTAAAATCGACATTTCGAGCCACTTCGTTCGGTTCTCATAAGCTCTACCAACAGCTTCTTGCTTTTCCGCATATGGGCCAAAATCTCGCAGAACGAAATATTCATCATTTTGAATAACAAGAGAATCGTAAATTGCTTCAAATTCAGCTCCCGACTGTGCAAAGAAACCATTCGTTAACTGGTCTACTACCTTCTTAATGTGCCCATTGTGGTGATAATAATCACTTGCACGATATCCACCATTTTGATTGTAATGAAGAACTTCTTCGGCCGTTAAGCCGAAAATGAAACAGTTATCATCACCGACTCTATCTTTTATTTCAATATTCGCTCCGTCTAACGTGCCGAGCGTAATCGCACCATTCATCATAAATTTCATATTGCCTGTTCCAGATGCTTCTTTACTCGCTGTTGAAATTTGTTCACTTACATCGGCCGCTGGGAATATATCTTCCGCTACAGACACTCGATAGTTTTCTAGAAAGATAACTTTCATATATTGGCTTACGTACGGATCGTTATTCACTTTCCTTGCAAGTTCATTTATTAATTTAATAATTTTTTTCGCATAGTAATAGCCAGGTGATGCTTTCGCTCCAAAAATAAAAGTACGCGGATAAAATGTAAAACTAGCATCCTCTTTCAAACGGTTATACAAATATAAAATATGAAGAACATTTAATAATTGTCGCTTGTAAGCATGTAGCCTTTTTACTTGCACATCAAAAATAGAATTAGGATCAATTGTAATTCCCATTGTATTATGAATACGCGCTGCTAAAATCTCTTTACGCTCTTGTTTTACCTCTGCAAATTTCTCTTGGAAACTCGCATCGTATTGAACTAATTGTAGCTCTTGAAGCTTAATCGGTGCTTTCTTCCACTCTGTTCCAATCGCCTCTGAAATAAGATTTGTCAGCTGCGGATTCGCCTTCATTAACCAGCGTCTATGAGCGATTCCATTCGTTTTATTATTAAACTTATCTGGATAAAACTCATAAAACAATCGCATTTCACGTTGTTTTAAAATCTCCGTATGAATTTTTGCTACGCCGTTTACGCTATGACTACCGACAATTGCTAAATGAGCCATTTTCACAAGATCATGCGCAATAATTGCCATCTCTTCAATGCGATGCCATTCATACGGATAACGTTCCCAAAGTTCATGACAGAAACGTTCATTAATCTCTTCAATAATCATATAAATTCTCGGTAATAACGGTTTAAAAATGTGAATTGGCCACTTTTCAAGAGCTTCTGATAACGTCGTATGATTCGTATAAGAAATCGTTTGCGTCGTTATGTGCCAAGCTTCTTCCCATGCTAGTTTTTCTTCATCTAATAAAATACGCATCAGTTCTGGAATCGCCAAAACTGGATGGGTATCATTAATATGAATCGCAATTTTCTCATGTAATTGACGAAGGTCACCATATCTTTCTCTATGCATACGAACGATATTTTGCAAGCTTGCTGATACGAGGAAATACTGTTGTTTCAAACGAAGTATTTTCCCCTCATCATGCGTATCATCTGGATATAAAAACTCCGATACCGCCTCTGTTTCACGCTTATATTTCAAAATATCTTTGCAATTTTGTGGGAAAGGAACTGGTTCCGCATTCCAAAGTCTAAGTGTATTTACAGTACTCGTCTCATAACCTACTACTGGAACGTCATATGGTACGGCCATAATTACTTCTGCATTTGTATGCCTGAATTCTAAACGCCCATCAATGTAGAGCGGTTCAACATTGCCGAAATAACTTACTTCTACAGCTTGATCATGCCTTCTTACTTCCCATACATTTTCATGAAGAAGCCACTGTTCTGGAAATTCAACTTGATAACCATCAACAATTTTTTGATCAAATAAGCCGTGTTTATAACGAATTCCGCACCCATGACCTGGTAAGTTTAAAGATGCAAGTGAATCAAGGAAACAGGCTGCTAACCGTCCAAGTCCACCATTTCCAAGACCTGCATCTGCTTCCACCTCTTCTAATTGTTGCAACGAAATTCCAAGCTCAGAAAGCCCTTGCTCACATACATCCTTGATGCCTAAATTTAATATGTTACTTCCAAGCAAACGCCCAAGTAAAAACTCAATGGATAAGTAATACATTTGCTTTCGCTCTCCAGACCGATAACTTTCATTCGTTGCAATCCATTGACTATTCATATACTCACGTACCATGTACCCAAGCGTATTGTATTGATCACGAGTTGTAGATTCTTTGAAACTTTTACCATACATCGTCTCTAACTTTTCTAGAAAAGTTGATTTGAAACTTTCAACATGAGTAAACATCTCTTCACCACCTACATGTTATTCCATGAGACTTTTATACAATTTTTTATAAGCAAGGGCTGATTTTTCCCAGCTATAATCTTCAGTCATTGCTTGTTTTACAAGCTGCTCCCATACCGGTTTATCATGATAAAATTCAATTGCACGACGAACAGTGTGTAACATGTCATGTGCATTAAAGTTCGTGAAACTGAAACCATTTCCTTCTCCAGTTTCTTCGTCATAAGATTGTACCGTATCATTTAATCCGCCTGTCTCTCTTACAATTGGAATCGTACCGTACGCTAATGCGATAAGTTGTCCAAGTCCACACGGTTCAAACAATGATGGCATTAGGAATAAATCACTTCCCGCATATACTTGGTGAGCTAATTCTTCATTAAAACCGATGTACACTTTTACCTTCTTAGGATACTCATATGCCATCCACTCGAAGAATTGTTCATATTCCGAATCACCTGATCCTAAAATAATACATTGTACATCTTCTTCCATTATTTCACGGAATACAGTACGTACTAAATCAAGACCTTTTTGCTTCGTTAATCTCGTTACCATTGAAATAATCGGCGTATCTTCTTTTTCCGGCAAACCAAAATAACGCTGCAACGCACGTTTATTTTTACTCTTTTCATATAATGAATCTGCATCGTACTGAGCAGTAATATACGAATCCGTTTCTGGATTATACACGCTCGTATCAATTCCATTTACAATGCCACTAAGCTTACCATTATATTTTCGCAACAATCCATCTAACTTCTCACCGAAAAATTCATATTGAATTTCTTCTTTATATGTCGGGCTAACTGCTGTAATTTGATCAGAAGCGATAATACCGCCCTTCATAAAGTTCACATTTCCATAAAACTCTAACTGCTCACTATGAAAATATTCATCACCAAGTTCTAGCAAGTCGTACATCACTTCAGGAGGAAATACACCTTGGAACTGCAAGTTATGAATCGTATATACTGTTTTAATATGCTCATATAATGGGTTATCTTGATACTTTTCACGTAGTAAGAAATTTACCATAGCTGTATGCCAATCGTGGCTATGAAGAACATCCACTTCAAAATCAAGATGAGGAATACACTCTAAAACTGCTTTCGAAAAATAAGAAAAACGCTCTCCGTCATCATAATGACCATACAGAGAATCCCTCTTAAAATAATATTCATTATCTATTAAGTAATACGTAATCCCGTCTTGCTCACCTTTTAAAATTCCGCAATATTGATTTCTCCAGCCAAGCGGGACGTTAATTACTTTATGTAGCGTACATCCGTCCCTTAATTTTTGCGGAATAAGACTATAATTCGGGAGTATAATGCGAACTTCCACACCTAATTTTTTTAGCTCTTTTGGGAGCGCACCTGCTACATCAGCTAATCCTCCCGATTTAACAAATGGTACACATTCTGATACTGCAAATAAAATATTCACTTGTTGTCCCACTGCACGAAAAGCTTATACTACTTCCCTTGCAGCTTCCTCCCTTCGAGTTTTCATTTAAATTAAAACTTGAATCAGTGGAGGAAAAACCCCCACTGATTTCTTAAGAATAACTATTAATCGTACTGTTTTGAACGCTTCCTTTTTCTACAACGTATGGCTCATCGGCGTTTCCTTTTAAGACAACACCGTCACCAATTTTCACATCTTTATCAATAATAACACCGTCTATTATACAATTATCTCCAATTTGGCTCTTTTGCATAATAATGCTATTACGAACAATTGAACCTTTTCCAATTTTAACAGAACGGGAGACAACGCTATTTTCTACTTCACCTTCAATAATACTGCCGTTTGCAATCATTGTGTTTTTCACAGCTGCACCCTTTACATAACGAGTTGGTGGTTCATCTTTTACTTTCGTAAAGATCGGTGCTTCTTTCTTAAATAGTTGCTTCCAAATAGCAGGTTGCAAAATTTCTAAGCTATGTTTATAGTAACTTTCAATCGAATCAATAATAGCTACATATCCTGTATGCTCATATGTAGCAATATGTAGTGATTTTCCGCGCTTTTCTCTCACTACATCGAACAAGCTATATTGCTCCACATCTTTATATGACTCAAATAAATCTAACAATAATTGTTTCTTTAACACGTATGTTTGAAGCGAAACCCCTTCATGGCAAACTTCCGTAATATCAGCTGCCGTATGTATATGTCGCTCTAACACTGCTTGAAAATTTAATGCTGTTACGAGATGGCTATTCGTAATCACGACGTACTCTTCTCTGCTTCTTAGAAAATAATCAATATGTCTTCTAAAATGTGCAAAAGATCCAAATTCATCTTGATCACATTGGCAATTTGGCGGGAATAAAAACAGTCCGTCTCGTTTTCTATCTAAATCCCACTGTTTGCCTGAACCAACGTGATCCATTAGTGAACGGTTTTTATGGCTTGTAAAAACTGCCACACTATGAATATTAGAATTCACCATATTTGAAAGCATGAAATCAATGAGTCGATAACGGCCCCCAAACGGTAACGCCGCTAGTGAACGATGCCCTGTTACTTTCTTTAAGGAAGGAAAACTTCCCGTTGCATTAATAATTCCTAACATTTTTTCTCCCATTCATTTCATCCCCCTTTTCTATTTCCCTTCAGCAATGAGTACTACATCGTCAACATTTTTTTCCGGACGAATAATTGTTCCATCTTCAATAACCATTTCCGATCCAACAATTGCCCTTTCAATCACAACATTTTTGCCAATCTTCGCTCCTGGCATAACGACAGAATCAATAACCATACTACCTTCTTCCACCGTCACCCCTTGGAATAATACAGAATGCTTCACGTCCCCTTCGATGACGCATCCTTCGTTAATAAGTGATTCTTCTACTCTTGCCTTTTCAGCAATATATTGAGGCGGTTCGTTTGGATTAACAGAATAAATACGCCAGTCACGGTCGTTTAAATTCAGTGATGTTTCATCGCGCAGTAAATCCATATTCGCTTCCCATAAGCTCTTCACTGTACCAACATCTTTCCAATATCCTTCAAACGGATACGCCATTAGCTTCTTCCCTTCATCTAATAAAAGCGGAAGCACATCTTTTCCGAAATCATTACTAGATTCAGGGTTTCTTGCATCCATTTCTAAATACTCTTTCAAAATCGCCCAGTTAAAAATATAAATTCCCATTGATGCAAGATTACTTCTTGGAAATTGCGGTTTCTCCTCAAATTCAACAATCTCCATCTCTTCGTTCGTATTCATAATGCCAAAGCGACTCGCTTCATCCCAAGGCACTTCAATAACAGAAATGGAAACGTCCGCTTCTTTCTCAATATGGTAATCTAGCATTTTACTGTAATCCATTTTATAAATATGGTCACCTGATAAAATGAGAACATACTCTGGTTCATATTGACTTAAATAGTTTAAGTTTTGATAAATGGCACTTGCCGTACCTGTGTACCACTTCACACCCGAAGACTCCGCATAAGGAGGTAATACTGTGACTCCACCGCTTACTCGGTCTAAATCCCACGCATTGCCAATTCCGATATAATTATGAAGTTCTAGCGGTTGATATTGCGTTAAAATCCCAACCGTTTCAATACCAGAATTCGCGCAGTTACTTAGCGTAAAATCAATAATGCGATATTTACCACCAAATGGAACAGCTGGCTTGGCTAAATTTTTTGTTAATGCACTTAATCGACTACCTTTTCCCCCTGCTAGTAACATTGCTACGCACTTTTGTTTTTGAGCCATCTTGTTTTTTGCTCCCCTTTCTCGTCTTCACTGGTCGTAATATGGATACGCCAAATGGTGGAATTGTAATTTCTACATGTGCTGCTTGATTATGAAACGGTTCTTGAATCGCCTTCAGACGTTTCTTATTTACTTGCCCTGATCCGCCATATTGCTCAGCATCACTGTTTAAAATCTCGTTATAATACTCAAAATCTGGTACACCTACTTTATAGTTTTCATATGTAGCTTTCGCAAAATTACATACGACAACTAACGCATCTTCTTGTTTATCCCCTTGGCGGATAAAAGAGAAAATACTTTGCTCATTATTATTAGCATCAATCCACTGAAAACCTTCAGGCGAATGATCAAGCTGCCAAAGTGGTTTGGAGCGCTTATACAATGCTATGAGCTCTTTAAAGTAATCATGCATATAACGATGCATTTCAAAATCATGTAAATTCCAATCTAAATCTTCAAGGTCTTTCCACTCATCAAACTGCCCGAATTCTCCTCCCATGAAAAGTAATTTCTTTCCTGGGTGAGTAAAGAAATATCCATATAATAAACGAAGTTGAGCAAACTTATCCCAGTAGTCTCCTGGCATTTTATTTAATAACGACTTTTTCCCATGAACGACTTCATCATGAGAAAGCGGTAATATGAAATTTTCAGAGTAAGCATATAGTAAAGAGAACGTCATTTTATCATGAATATATTTTCTATACTCTGGCGCACATTCCATATATTTCAGCACGTCATTCATCCAGCCCATATTCCATTTGTAATTGAATCCAAGCCCACCTTCATACGTTGGAGCTGTTACAAGTGGCCAAGCTGTTGAATCCTCTGCTGTCATAAGAAAATCTTCATCCTCTGCGAACACAGCTTCATTTAACTCTCGTAAAAATGAAACAGCGTGCTCATTACTTTGCTCTTGTCCTTCTTTATTCCAGTACAGCATGTTCGCAACTGCATCTACCCTGAAACCATCAATATGGAAATATCTCATCCAAAATAACGCATTTGAAATTAAGAAATTACGTACTTCCCTCTTTCCTAAATCAAAGTTGACAGTTCCCCATACTAGATTTTCTTGCACATCTTTATCTTTATATTCATAAGTCGGTGTCCCATCAAACAAATATAAACCGTGAGCATCTTTACAAAAATGCCCCGGCACCCAATCTAAAATGACACCGATTCCATATTTATGACATTCATCGACAAAATGCATCAAATCATGTGGTGTGCCGAATCTACTCGTTGCTGCATAATATCCCGTTCCTTGATATCCCCAAGAACGATCATATGGATGCTCAACAAGCGGCATAATTTCAATATGTGTAAATTGATGTTCCACCACATAAGGAATGAGTTCTTCTGCCATTTCCCTGTAAGAGTACAGTGTTCCATCTTCTTTCTTTTTCCAAGAACCGAAATGTAATTCATAAACTGTCATCGCTTCTTTATAAACCGATTTTTTCTTTTTCTTACGACTCCAGTTTTTATCATTCCATTCGTATCCCTTTATATCAAAAACTACAGATGCCGTATTCGGTCTTACTTCTGCATACACAGCATACGGATCTGCCTTAAGAATGACATCACCAGCCATCGTTTCAATCGCATATTTATATATTTCTCTTTCTTCTATATGCGGTATAAATAGGGACCAAATTCCCTCTTCTGTCACTTGCAGCATCTTATGTTGCTCATAATCCCATTCATTAAAATCTCCAACAACACTCATTGCTTTCGCATGAGGAGCCCATACTGTAAATCGTACACCTCGCATCTCATCTTCCGTCACAATATGTGCGCCAAAGATGTTATAACTGTCATAGTACTTTTCTGTATGAAACTCATCTCGTTTCACTTCTTCACAATTTATTACACTCAATATGCTCACCCCACTAAGATGACAGAATTTTTTATACTTTACCAATTCTGCGAAAAACTGAAATATCCTTGTTAATTTATAAAAAATATACGTTTTTTTCTTAAAAATATTGAATTTTTTTCACATTTCTATATAAAATATCGAATTTTGACGAATATTCATTGAAAACGCTTCATTTTTTACTAGTCTTTCATCTTACTATTTATTTCTCAACCTCTATTTTATTAGCTTCATCCTCTTTTTCATCCTATTTTCCACTTAAAATCGCAACAAAATAATCTGTCATAAAAAAATGTTTCTCAACATTTTTCGTCACAATTGTATTGAAATGGAAAATTTATAAGCATATACTTGTTCTCAATAAAGAACACCGACTTTTCGTAACTATAATTCATAGCGGACTACTATGTTTACTTATTTATCCTTGTTACGAACAGTCGCTATAAAAATTTAATTAGGGGGCTTTCTTATGTCATTAAAACAAAAGGTTGGAATGGGAGTTGTCACAGCAACGCTTGGCTTATCCCTTACATTCGGCGGTGTATTCGCCTACTTCAGTGATTCAGAAACATCTAGTAACTCATTTCAAGCTGGAACACTAGACCTTTCTATTAATCCAAGTGTAATTGTTAATGTGAAAGATTTAAAACCAGGTGACTTTATTGAAAAAAATTTCACACTTGAAAATAAAGGATCATTGGATATTGCAAAAGTAGCACTTGAAACATCCTATGAAGTTACAGATGCAAAGAAAAATAATGATGGTGAAGATTTAGGCGATCACATCATCGTTAAATTTTTAGTGAATGATGGAAAGCCATCTAATCCAAACGATGATCATGAAATTTTGTGGGAAACAAAACTATCAGAATTAAAAACTATGAAACCTGAAGATGTGGCTACTTCTCTAGAACGTCATAACTTAATAGACGGTATTAAATCTGGTGAAACAGATTATTTACACGTGCTCTTCTCCTTTGAAGACAACGAACAAGATCAAAATAAATTCCAGGGTGATTCCTTACAGCTAAACTGGGCATTCCATGCAGAGCAAACACCAGGCACGGAGAAATAAATTTTAAAATATAAATTATCGGAGGCTTATACATGAAAAAGAAAAATCGTTTTGTTACCGGAATTGTAACGGCTGGTGTTCTGCTTTCAACTGCCCTTCCGTTCAATGTACTTGCTGAAAATCCTATTAACCAAATTGACTCTTCAAACGCCCAGTCTTTACTATCAAAACTTTCTAAAGAACAGCGCCAGGCATTACAAACGTTAGATGCCAACCCTGGTTTTACTATCTCGCCAGATATTAATACAAGTAGTTCGGAACCAGTAAATATCATTGTAGAATTTCAAACAGCTCCAGTAAAGATTAATGAATTAAAACAAAAAGAAAAAGGATTACAAGCTGCTCCTGAAAATATAAAAGCGCGTATTGATCAAGAGCATGAGGAATTTCAAAAAGGACTAAAACGCCTTTATCAATTTAGCCCATCAGTAAAGTCAGGGAATTTCCAGTCTGTACAAATTAAACGTTCTTATAAACATGCGATAAATGGGGTTGCGCTGACGTTACCTGCAAATACAGTAGAAGAATTGTTACGAATTGGCGTTGTAAAGCGTATTTGGAAAGATTATGAAGTGAAACTAAATTTACCAAAACAAGCAGAGCAGAAAGCACCTCAAAAACTAACAGATAGTATTCCGCAAATTGGGGTCGATAAGTTACATAGCGAAGGCATTACCGGAAAAGGAATTAAAGTTGGTGTATTAGATACAGGTATTGATTACAATCATCCTGACCTAAAAGACGTGTATAAGGGCTATCGCGCAAAACCTGGCGAAGACTCTAGCAAGGTAGATCCAAACTCAGTAAAAGGTTGGGACTTTATTAATAACGATGCAGATCCGATGGAAACAACTTATACAGAGTGGCAACAATCTGGCGCTCCTGAATTTGATGATCGTGGCTCTTCCTTCTACACAGCCCACGGTACTCACGTAGCAGGTATCGTTTCTGCGCAAAAGAAAAACAAATCAGATTCCGCAGTAAAAGGTGTTGCACCTGACATTGAACTGTATAACTATCGTGTACTCGGTCCATACGGAAGTGGAGCTAGTTCAGGTATTATTGCTGCAATCGATAAATCAATTTCTGACGGTATGAACGTCATTAACTTATCGTTAGGTGATGAGAGCAACAATCCGCTTGATCCAACGTCTATCGCTGTTAACAACGCAATGCTTTCCGGTGTTGTTACAGTCGTTGCCGCTGGAAACTCTGGTCCAAATCCAGCAACACTCGGATCACCAGGTGCTTCTCCCTTTGCAATTACGGTTGGAGCAAGTGATAGCTCTATTTCCTTACCGAAACTATCAAGTCATGCTGGACAAGTGCAATTCCCTAACTTAATTTTATTTGGCAAAAACTTCACTGATAAAATAGAAGATTTCAAGGGACAAACGTTATCTATCGAATCGGTAGGAATCGGTACGCCTGATGAATTTAGTAAAAAAGATGTAAAAGGAAAAATCGCTCTCGTTGCACGCGGTACACTCTCATTTGATGAAAAAATTGCGAATGCAAAACAAGCTGGTGCAAAAGCCGTTATTATTTATAACAATGTGGACGGAGAAATTCCTTTCTACGTTGGCGAAAGTACAAAATACATTCCCGCATTCCGCCTAACGAAAGAAGACGGTGAAAAACTAAAAGCTCAAATCGAACAAGGTAATACATCCTTTACCTTTGACGAACTTAGTTATATTCAAACAGAAGGCGATCATCTTGCAGACTTTAGCTCACGCGGCCCTGTTACATCAAATGATGATATTAAACCAGATATTACAGCGCCTGGTGTTGCTGTACTTTCAACAGTACCTGAATATATTAACGACCCACAAGAGGGCGAAAACTATGACGTTTCCTACGAGCGTATGCAAGGAACATCTATGGCTTCTCCTCATATCGCGGGCGTTGCTGCTCTTATTTTACAAGAACATCCAGAATACTCTCCATTCGATGTAAAGGCGTCTCTTATGAACACAGCTGATGATTTAAAAGAAAAGTATTCCGTATATGAAGTTGGAGCTGGACGAGTAGATGCGTACAACGCCGTTCATACGGAAACTAGTTTTAAAGTGCTAGATACAACAAAAACAGTTGTAAATGATGAAGTAATTGAAGTCCCTGAAGAAACTGGATCCATTGCATTCGGGAAGTTCTATCAAAAAGACGGTGAAGCTCTTGAACAAAAACGAAATATAAAAGTGGAAAACCATAATAAACAAGAGAAAAAAGAATTTAAAACAGAAATTTCTTATACACCAGCATCTTCTTCTATTAACGACGCTACCGCAAACGGTGTAAAAGTTTCTGTTCCAGAAACAATTACACTTGATGCTGGCAAATCAGGTGAAATTGAAGCAAAAATTAATGTTCCAGCCGGTGTAAAACAAGGCCGATATGAAGGATATATTCATATTACAAATACGAAAAATAAAGAAGAAACGTACCAAATTCCGTTCTCTATTCGTGTATCAGAACCTGGTATTGAAAATGCAATATTATCAAGAAAAGCAATTTCAACTGATACATCAAAGTTTAATCCATATGGTGAATCATATGTTCACGGGGCATTCCAATTAAATAGCGAACTTGAAACGTTAGACCTTATCGTGAAAGATTCGAAAACAAATAAAGCACTCGGCTTCATTGGGACATTAAACACGACTGGACTAAAAACGGATGTGTATTACTACTTAGATTCATTCTTTAACGGAAAAGTGTATCCTTTCACAAATGACCCTGCAAAACCAATTGGTGATGAGAAAATCAACTTACCAGAAGGAGACTATACAATAGAGTTTGTTGGCTATGATAAAGCTGGGAAAGCACGTGTGAAAGGTGATTATGTCGTAATTGATAATACACCGCCAGAAGTAAAATTAACTGGATTAAAACCTGGTATTTATGAATTAAATGAAGAAAATTACACAGTAGAAGATGGTAAAAAAGCGTTATGGATTAAAGGAAATGTGTATGATTCAAACGTTGACTACTTAAAAGGAAAAGGATTAAACATTACGCAAGAAGCAAATGGAGTTATGTATTATGACTATTCTCCATACTTGCATAAGTTTTTACCTATTAATGCAAACGGTGACTTTAAAGTTGGCATTACTCCTGAATCCTTTAAAGTGGAAGGTCCAATGAACACAGGTGTATATATTTTCGATTATGCAACTGCAGGTCCTGACTATCCAAGCGGTGTAAATAATTATTGGTTTATCCCGCAAGGAGCTCAATATGCAAAGGCTAGTTATGATAAAAAAGAAGTATATAAAGGGGACGAGTTCACAGTAACCCTAAACGCGAAACACGTAAAACAATTCGTTGCTGGGGCATTTAACGTAAAATTCCTAGAGAAGAACTTCAAATTTGCAAATGTGAAATTGAATCCTGCTTTTGAAAAACTCCTTTCTGAAAAAGGGGTAACCGCAAAAATAAATGAATCAAAACTAGAAGAAGGTTCTGTTACAGTAGGCGGGGCTATTGATGATAACAACTTCAGCTGGATTAGATGGTGACTTCCCGTTCATTGATATAACTTTTAAGGTAGAAAATGATGAATTTTATGAAGCAAATGCTCAATTAGATTTATCAGTGTTCGCTTACTGGAAACAAGGTGAATCAGAGCCAAATAGAATGCGTGTCCTTCAAGATCAAACATTCTCAGTTATGTCTTTAAACTCACTAGTAGAAGGAAATATTAAACCTGGTGCATTCTTAAATGAACGTGGCTATTTAGATGAGAAATTCGATTATACAAAGCTTGGCGTAAAAGTATATGCAACAGATTCTTACCGTCATAAGTTTGAAGGCTCACTAGATAAATACGGATACTTCAAACTAAATGGACTTCCTGTTAATAAACGCGACTATAACTTATATGTAGAAGTACCAGGGCATTTAACAAGCCGACTAACAACGAAACTTGGTACTGAAAAAGACGGTAAGCTAATTGGCCAATATTATTATGCACGCCTTGATGAAAACCTTGCAGGTGATGTAAATGGCGATAAAGTAATTGATATAAAAGATGCTGAAATTATCGCTAGCAACTATGGTAAAAAAGGAGTATCTGTGAAAGACGGTGACCTAAATAAAGATGGTATTGTTGACGAAAAAGATATTCGCTTCGTTGAAAAGAACTTCTTGAAAAAAGGTCCCGATGCATCTAAATCACAAACACCTGTTGAAAAATCAAAAAGCGGTACACTGGCAGATATTTTAAAGAAATTGGGATTAACGCCTAAAAAATGATAATAATAAAGAGCACTCTACGCAAAGTAGAGTGCTCTTTTCTATAAACGACCCTGATCCAGCAAAAGGGGTATATTGGGGATATACAAGGGAAACCGGAAAAGGAATTTATATTAAATTATATATAAATCCAGAAGTAAGAAGTAGTTCCCCACTTCTGGATTATTTAGCAATTATTATTATAGTACTGGTGCCATTGTTTCTTTTAATACTTTTACAGAATGAGCAAATTTCGCTTTTTCATCCTCATTTAACTCAAGCTCTACGATTTCACGTACACCTTCACGGTTAATTACAGCTGGAACACCTACGTAAGCATCTTTCTCACCGTATTGACCTTCAAGGTATGCAGATACAGTTAATACGCTGTTCTCGTTGTTTAAGATTGCTTTAGTTACACGAAGTAGTGACATACCGATTCCGTAATAAGTTGCACCTTTACGCTCGATGATATGGTAAGCTGCATCACGTACGTTTTCAAAGATTTTGTCTAAGTCTTCTTGTTTGTACTGTTCGTTGTTAGCTAAGATTGTTTCTAGTTTTTGTACACCGATAGTAGCGTGACTCCATACTGGAAGTTCAGTGTCACCGTGTTCACCAACGATGTAAGCATGAACGTTACGTGGATCTACATCTAAGTAGTCACCTAACATGTAACGGAAACGAGCAGAGTCTAAAGTAGTACCAGAACCAATTACACGCTCTTTTGGTAGACCAGATTCTTTCCAAGTTACGTAAGTTAAAATATCAACTGGGTTAGTTGCGATTAAGAAGATTCCATCGAATCCGCTATCCATAATACCGCGAACGATTTGTTTAAAGATCTTTGTATTTTTCTCAACTAAGTCTAAACGAGTTTCACCTGGCTTTTGTGGTAATCCAGCAGTGATAACTACTAAATCTGCATCTTTACAATCTGCATAGCTACCGCTCCAAACTTTTGTTGGTGATGGAGAGAATGGTACCGCATGGCTTAAGTCCATTGCTTCCCCTTCTGCTTTTGCTTCATTAACATCTACTAATACGAATTCTTCAGCTACACCTTGGTTGATCATTGAGTAAGCGTAACTACAACCTACAGCTCCTGTTCCTACTAATACTACACGATTGATACCTTTTTTCATGGTAATTTCCCCTCTCTATTGTTCACATATATTTTTTATGATTGTTTAAGTAATTAATTAAAATACTAATTTAATGTTGTTTAACTTCTTTACACTCATATTGTAGCACGTATTATTGTGAATTACTTCACAAATTATGACCTATTTGTGAACTTTTTCACATAGAGTGTAAAGTTATTGGAATAGGTGTGGAATCCATTTCAATGGAGGCGTTTTCTTTAGATTGTGAAAGGGATTTTCTTATGTTTTTGTCGGTAAGTGAAATTATATCGGCGATTTTTAGAATATATCGACTGTAACTCCAAATATATCAGCGATTATTGAAATTTATCGACCGTAACTCAAATTATATCGGCGATTTTTGCAATATATCGACTTACCGACAAAACTCGACAACGTTAGCATCATAAAAAAGCTGTCTCCAGTAGATCACCTATTGAAAGACAGCTTCTTCTATTTATACTATTTGTTTTCTGTGGTAGCGCCTAATACAGAAATTTCAATATTAAAAAGCTCAATTAAAGTATCCTTTAGTTGAGCGACCCATATTTCAATTTTTATTATTCAACTGTATCTAATAACTCTACAACTAATTCCTTAGGATCTTCCCAGCTATGATATATTTCTAAGTGCCATTTCGTTAATGACCTTGAGTATCCCTTTTTCTATCCAAAGTCCACTTTTACACAACAAAAAAGAGATAGCAGATTATGCTATCTCTTTTAATATGACCCGTACGGGATTCGAACCCGTGTTACCGCCGTGAAAGGGCGGTGTCTTAACCACTTGACCAACGGGCCAATTACTGGCAGAGAAGAAGGGATTCGAACCCTCGCACCGCGTTCGCGATCTACTCCCTTAGCAGGGGAGCCCCTTGAGCCACTTGGGTACTTCTCTATAAATATGGCTCCGCAGGTAGGACTCGAACCTACGACCGATCGGTTAACAGCCGATAGCTCTACCACTGAGCTACTGCGGAACAATTATGGTGGGCCTAAATGGACTCGAACCATCGACCTCACGCTTATCAGGCGTGCGCTCTAACCAGCTGAGCTATAGGCCCATAATTGAAAAGCGGGTGAAGAGAATCGAACTCTCGACCAGAGCTTGGAAGGCTCTTGTTTTACCACTAAACTACACCCGCATTAAATTGTAAATGGTGAGCCATGAAGGATTCGAACCTTCGACCCTCTGATTAAAAGTCAGATGCTCTACCAACTGAGCTAATGGCTCATTTTGAAAGTGGTGCCGGCTAGAGGACTTGAACCCCCAACCTACTGATTACAAGTCAGTTGCTCTACCAATTGAGCTAAGCCGGCTTGCGACTTCAAAATGGTGGCTCGGGACGGAATCGAACCGCCGACACGAGGATTTTCAGTCCTCTGCTCTACCGACTGAGCTACCGAGCCTTTATGTAAAAATGGCGGTCCCGACCGGGGTCGAACCGGCGATCTCCTGCGTGACAGGCAGGCATGTTAACCACTACACCACGGGACCTTGGTTGCGGGGACAGGATTTGAACCTGCGACCTTCGGGTTATGAGCCCGACGAGCTACCAGACTGCTCCACCCCGCGACGATAAAATATTTAATTAAGAAAAAATGGAGGAGGTAGAGGGATTCGAACCCCCGCGCGACTCTCGCCGCCTGTCGGTTTTCAAGACCGATCCCTTCAGCCAAACTTGGGTATACCTCCGAGATATAAACTTCTAATGGTGGACCTTGTAGGACTCGAACCTACGACCGGACGGTTATGAGCCGTCTGCTCTAACCAGCTGAGCTAAAGGTCCTTTATGGTAGCGGCGGAGGGGATCGAACCCCCGACCTCACGGGTATGAACCGTACGCTCTAGCCAGCTGAGCTACACCGCCATAAATGATATTAAAATAAGTGGAGCCTAGCGGGATCGAACCGCTGACCTCCTGCGTGCAAGGCAGGCGCTCTCCCAGCTGAGCTAAGGCCCCATGTTTTTTGGGAATATCGGGAAGACAGGATTTGAACCTGCGACCCCCTGGTCCCAAACCAGGTGCTCTACCAAGCTGAGCCACTTCCCGTTAATAAAAGCGCGCCCGAGAGGAGTCGAACCCCTAACCTCTTGATCCGTAGTCAAACGCTCTATCCAATTGAGCTACGGGCGCATATGGTGCCGAGGGCGGGGGTCGAACCCGCACGGTGGTCACCCACCGCAGGATTTTAAGTCCTGTGCGTCTGCCTGTTCCGCCACCCCGGCATGTCATATTGAAAATTGGAGCGGAAGACGGGATTCGAACCCGCGACCCCAACCTTGGCAAGGTTGTATTCTACCACTGAACTACTTCCGCAAGACATGTATGAGTTATTTAATTAAAAGTGCGGGTGAAGGGAGTCGAACCCCCACGCCAAAGGCGCCAGATCCTAAGTCTGGTGCGTCTGCCAATTCCGCCACACCCGCATATTAATTTATTTAAGAAAAATGGGGCGACTGATGGGAATCGAACCCACGAATGCCGGAGCCACAATCCGGTGCGTTAACCACTTCGCCACAACCGCCATGATTTCTGGTGCCGACTAGAGGACTTGAACCCCCAACCTACTGATTACAAGTCAGTTGCTCTACCAATTGAGCTAAGTCGGCTAAATGGTGGAGGATGACGGGATCGAACCGCCGACCCCCTGCTTGTAAGGCAGGTGCTCTCCCAGCTGAGCTAATCCTCCATTTGCCTGGCAACGTCCTACTCTCACAGGGACAAGGTCCCAACTACCATCGGCGCTAGAGAGCTTAACTTCCGTGTTCGGTATGGGAACGGGTGTGACCTCTCTGCCATCATTACCAGACTGTATTTATTTAAGACAAGAATTATTGTAACTCATTTAACTTTGAAAGTCAACAAGTTTTTTTATATTCTTTCAAAACTAGATAACATTGCTTCATATTATATGGTTAAGTCCTCGATCTATTAGTATTCGTCAGCTCCACATGTCACCATGCTTCCACCTCGAACCTATCAACCTGATCATCTTTCAGGGATCTTACTAGCTTACGCTATGGGAAATCTCATCTTGAGGGGGGCTTCATGCTTAGATGCTTTCAGCACTTATCCCTTCCGCACATAGCTACCCAGCTATGCCCTTGGCAGAACAACTGGTACACCAGCGGTGCGTCCATCCCGGTCCTCTCGTACTAAGGACAGCTCCTCTCAAATTTCCTACGCCCACGACGGATAGGGACCGAACTGTCTCACGACGTTCTGAACCCAGCTCGCGTACCGCTTTAATGGGCGAACAGCCCAACCCTTGGGACCGACTACAGCCCCAGGATGCGATGAGCCGACATCGAGGTGCCAAACCTCCCCGTCGATGTGGACTCTTGGGGGAGATAAGCCTGTTATCCCCGGGGTAGCTTTTATCCGTTGAGCGATGGCCCTTCCATGCGGAACCACCGGATCACTAAGCCCGACTTTCGTCCCTGCTCGACTTGTAGGTCTCGCAGTCAAGCTCCCTTATGCCTTTGCACTCTACGAATGATTTCCAACCATTCTGAGGGAACCTTTGGGCGCCTCCGTTACACTTTAGGAGGCGACCGCCCCAGTCAAACTGCCCACCTGACACTGTCTCCCGGGTCGATAAGACCCGTAGGTTAGAATTTCAATACAGTCAGGGCGGTATCCCACCAGCGCCTCCACCGAAGCTAGCGCTCCGGTTTCAAAGGCTCCCGCCTATCCTGTACAAACTGTACCAAAATTCAATATCAGGCTACAGTAAAGCTCCACGGGGTCTTTCCGTCCTGTCGCGGGTAACCTGCATCTTCACAGGTACTATAATTTCACCGAGTCTCTGGTTGAGACAGTGCCCAAATCGTTACACCTTTCGTGCGGGTCGGAACTTACCCGACAAGGAATTTCGCTACCTTAGGACCGTTATAGTTACGGCCGCCGTTTACTGGGGCTTCAGTTCAGAGCTTCGCTTACGCTAACCCCTCTCCTTAACCTTCCAGCACCGGGCAGGTGTCACCCCCTATACTTCGCCTTACGGCTTCGCAGAGAGCTGTGTTTTTGCTAAACAGTCGCTTGGGCCTATTCACTGCGGCTTTCCGTTAAGAAAGCACCCCTTCTCCCGAAGTTACGGGGTCATTTTGCCGAGTTCCTTAACCAGAGTTCTCTCGCACACCTTAGGATTCTCTCCTCGCCTACCTGTGTCGGTTTGCGGTACAGGCACCTTTTATCTCGCTAGAAGCTTTTCTTGGCAGCGGGGAATCAAAGACTTCGCTCCATAAGGAGCTTCCCCATCACAGCTCAGCCTTTACGATAAGCGGATTTGCCTACTTATCAGCCTAACTGCTTGGACGTGCACAACCAATCGCACGCTTCT